>JADJOA010000007.1 GCA_016714005.1 Bacteroidota bacterium | reverse complement strand
AATGCGCTTGAAACGTTTGACAATGCTTCAGCACCGCTTACATTCATTATCCATTTCATTCCTTTTGCAAAAACAGAAACAATGCGTTGCATCAAGCCAACGTGGTAGGCTATGCTTACTAACACTGCCACAAAAATGATGGTTGGCATTATCTTAAACATAAATATAAATGAGTTGGCAGGACCAAATATCTGATCCATAATTTCTTTTTTTACCAATGCGCCAAACACAAACTCGCCACCTTTTATAGCAAAGTCAAGAATGAGTGTTATAAAATCGGCAAGCTTTTGAAATATAAGTTGTCCAACAGATGTTTTTAAAATAAACAGCGCCAGCCCCAACTGCAATGCAAGCCCGCTAAAAACCACACGTTTGTTAATTGCCTTACGGTTGTTTGACATAAGGTATGATAAACCCAAAATGGCGACTATACCTATTAATCCAAAAAAACGATCCATATATTTTTGTTTAGAATTTAGTTGTCAGATATTAATCAGTTAACTTTTCCTATAAGCTTTTTAACTGCCTTTGAAAAAACACTCCGAAAGCTTATGGCTTTCGGAGTGTTGAAAATAAATACAATTACCGGTGATCAATAACTAATTTAATAACCTGCTTTTGGCTTCCGGCATTTATCGACACAAAATAAACACCTGATGGAAAGGAATTTGTTTCGACTAAAATTTCTTTTGCTCCTGCCTCAATTAATCCATCAAATAGGTTTGCAATTTTTCTGCCTGTTATATCAAACATTTGCATAGCAACAATATTACTTTCAGGTAATTCTAAATAAATGTGTGATTGACTATTGGCAGGATTAGGATAAGCACTGACAGAAAATTTTGAATATCGTTTGAAGAAGTATTACCAGCTAGGCGGCAATTTACAACAACATTTTGGGCGAACTTGTATTGGTACAAAAGGTGGTTGTATTAACAGCAGTAACTTTATAAGAACCGCTTGCTGTTGCAGTATAAGAAGTGCCGCCAGTTAACGGGTTGCCATTTTGCAGCCACTGGTAATTTACATTGGGTTTGCAAAGGCACGGTAAATGTTACACTTTGCCCCGCACAAAAAGTAAGTACCCGTTTGCAGTTATAGTTACATTTGGATTTTGATGTACAATAACCGAATTACTGCCGATGTGTTGTTGCATCCGTTAGCATCTGTTACTCTTACACGATAATTACCCCACGATGATGCATTGTATATTGGAGCATTGGCACCGGCAATGACAATATTATTTTTTAACCATTGAAATGTATGGGTTAGCGACCCGGCAGTTTGCAACTGTACATTACCGCCACTACAAAAGGTTGTAGAACCCGTTGCAGAAATTGGCGCAACAGGTGATGACACAAACACCGTTTTATTTGCAGAGCGTTTGGTGCATCCTAATCCGTTGGTAACTTTTACTCGGTAGGTTGCCTGTTGTGTAGCACTGTAAGTAGCACTAGTTGCTCCGCTTATGTTTACGTTATTCTTTTCCCATTGATAACTAAAAGAAGGATGTGTTGATTGCGATGCCAACAAAATACTTTGCCCACTGCAAATGTTACTGTTGGCAGCAGGTGTAACAGCGGCAACACTTAATGAGTCTATTAAAACAAATGCAGGTTTGGTTATTGTGTTTGTTCCGTTAGCATTGGTGGCTTTAAGGTTACATCATAACTTCCTTTACTAAATACTGCACAGGTTGGGTTTGCTGAGGTAGATGTAGATGGTGTCCCCCCCGGAAACGTCCAAAAGTAAGAAGTAGCACCTCCGGTTGTGGTGTTACTAAATACAACATTTTGGGTGGCACATAATGAGCATCAGCCGAAGTAAAATCAGGTGTTAATGCCGGTGCCGGATTAACTACTATTCGGTAACCATTAACAGTTGAGGCTTGAGACACCGGAATAAAACCGCCTACAACTCCATGAAGGGTAACATTAACGGTAAGATTATACGTACCAATCTGGGCTGCTGATGGATTACCACTTAACCAAATACAGCCATTGCCATTACCCGGAAAAACACAGTTAGCCGGACTACATGTGTAAGAGAAGCCCGATGGCAAACCAACCACACTATTAACAGTAATATCGGTAACAATAACGGTAGTGCCAGCCACAACAGTATCTTCAAACACACGTACCTGTATGTCGGTTCCGTAAGCTGTGCCTGCAGTAGCAGGCGGGAGATTGAAGTGGTGTCAGGTAAATACCCGGAGTGGTAATAGGTGCAATAACGCATTGAGATAAACCAACTTTGGCAATTGATACAAACACCAAAGTGTAAAGTAATTTTTTTAGCATGTTGCTTGGGTTTTTAGATATGCGGAATGAAAGTAGGTGTTGTTATTTAAATTAGGAAACATAAGGGCATTTTTTTTCAACATCATTTTAATCAGCCACCCTTTTAATAAAAAGGTAAATTGATTTAACTCTTTATCAATTTTAGATGAGCAAGATGATGATGGCAATGCCAATCATACATACCCAGTAAATAATCAAGTGTCATGTTTTTATTTTTTTCAGGATGATGTATTGTTCTTTTCCAATCATTTTCGGTAAAAGAGTTTAAAAGTACAAACCATCGCTCATGAACTCCTTCTAATATTTTTACAGAAACAGATGCAGGTAAGTTTTTTACATCGCTATGCTCAGCCCAAAGATTTTCAATATAAGGTTTAATGACAGGATTATTCTCGGTTAATCCCAATTTAAATCTAATTATACTGTTCATGTGACTGTCAGCCAAATGATGTACCACTTGATTACCCGTCCAACCATCTGGGCGGTAAGCTGTATTAAAATCCTTTTCGGAAAACTTATCTAACGTTTGCTTTAAAGCCGTTGGAAATTCTTCAATGGTTTTTTTCCATTGCTCTCAATTTGATTTTGTGTAATTGGTGTTACAGGAAAATATTTCCCAACCGGGTAACGAAGTTTTTCAATTGAATCTTCCATGCTTTAATTATAAATTTTTTTTCATTAAGTAATCTTCCTGCACGTCATTGCCAAGAATAAAGTTTTGCTCACCGCACATTTCAAACCCCATACGAGTATAAAATGACATGGCTCTTAAGTTTGGCTTCCAAACTGAAAGCCACAATACTTCAAAACCTTTTCCAAAGCAAAAGCCTCTGCAATTTGTAGTAGAAGCGTTCCGGCACTTTGCGATTGAAACTTTCTATGAACATAAAGTTTTTCTACTTCGCCAGCGTTTTCACCTATAAGTTGTTTTTGTGGGTTTCCTTTTTTTCAGTTTCAGGTAACCTACATCATCAGGGTCGGATGATGCAATTAAAAAACACAATCATCATTTTTTATTTGCTCACGCAAAGAATCAACAGAAAAATGTTGATCGATAAATAGCTGCATATCCTTTTCCGAATTGTACTCACCCCATGCATCAATAAAAGTTTCCGAAGCAAGTTTGCTCAAAACTTCAGCATCATTAACAGTGGCTACTCTAACCCAAACATATTATTACCAATTAACTTTCTACTACAACTCCCATTTTACTGAACTTATCTATTCGGTCATTTATTCTCTGTTGGGCAGTAACTTTTTCAAGCAAATTCAAGCTCAATAAAATTTCTTTTTTACACTATCAAAAATTGCCGCTGTATCATTGTGCGCTCCGCCAAGCGGTTCTGGAATAATACTATCAATTAATTTTTGTTTGAGCATATCGGTTGCAGTCAACTTTAAAGCCTCTGCAGCTTTCTCTTTATTATCCCAATTGCGCCATAGTATTGATGAGCACGACTCGTGAGAGATAACCGCGTACCATGTGTTTTCAAGCATATATACCTTATCCCCAATGCCGATGCCCAATGCACCTCCAGAAGCTCCTTCACCTATTATTACACAAATTACCGGAACTTTTAGTATTGACATTTCATAAAGGTTTCTTGCAATGGCCTCACCTTGCCCGCGTTCCTCAGCTTCTAATCCTGGATAAGCACCTGGAGTATCAATTAGAGTTATTACCGGTACATTAAACTTTTCGGCAAGTTTCATTAAGCGCAATGCCTTTCTGTATCCTTCGGGGTTTGGCATACCAAAATTTCGGTACTGCCGCATTTTAGTATTGTTCCCTTTTTGTTGACCAATAAACATTACACTATTTCCGTCAACCATTCCTAACCCTCCAATCATTGCCTTGTCATCCTTTACTGTTCTGTCGCCATGCAGTTCCATAAAAGTTCCTTCTGATATGGCATCTATATAATCTAAAGCATAAGGTCTGTCAGGATGCCTCGATAACTGAACACGCTGCCAAGGAGTAAGATTGCCATAAATTTCCCTTTCTTGTCTTCAATTTTCTTTTTCATATCCTCAATACTTTTAGAGAGGTCAACTTTTCCCTTAGCCTCGTTTTGCTTTGTTTTTTCAAGAAGATCATAAAGTTCTTCAATAGGCTTTTCAAAATCTAAAAAGTTCATGGCAATTTATTTTGTTAAGGCAAACCTAAAATTTTAAACAGACTTGAGCAAAACAAGGGTAGCCGTTGCGCAACCCCACTATTAAACGGATAATATATTTTAGTGATGTAATATTTTATGATGCATTACACCGCCACAAAAATATTTTTGTGATTGTAATGCAGTATTAGTGTTTTGAGGTAAAAGATTGTTAAAAACAAGCCATGTTGTGTTAGTAACGCTTGTTTTTTGAGTTGCATGGGCACACTTATCCTCTTGTTGGTTATAAACCTGATGTATTTCTTAAGATTGTAAGCAATGGCAGCACATAGCATAAACTTGTTGGCTTGTTTGATGCCACGTGTGTAAATTCTACGCATACCGGTGAAGTTGATTAATGTACCCAATACAGGTTCTACAGTACTGCTGCGAAGTTTTTCATGCCTTTGGCATAGCTGGTTTGCAGGCGCTGGTGCATTTTGTCGTAGTAATGCTTGTGTATGCTGTCTTCTATTTTTTGTAATCGGCTGTTTTACCTATGCATGTTTTTCTTAGCGGGCAGTGCTTGCAATCTTTGCTGGAGCTGCGGTAGCTTTTCTTTTCATAATCTAATGAACCCATGTTGGTTGATTTGTAGGGAAGCATGGCTTTGTGACCACCTTCTTGTATGCATTCATAGCGGTCAAGTTCTTTGTTATAGATAAATCCCTCTCGTGATGGTTTGTACTGCCCAAAGTTGGGTATATAGCCTGCGATATTTTGTTGATCTAAATACGCTAATGCTGAACCGCTTGAGTAGCCTGTGTCGGCAAGTACTTCTTCTAAGAGTAATCCGTTTTCTGCTAAATTTTCTTTTGTTTGGTTAATGACCTGCTCAAGGCTTTGGCTGTCGCGTTTATCACTGTAGTCGGCCATAATGTGGGTAATGACATGGTGTGAAGTGTCAACCACGGTTTGGGCTGTGTAGTTTAACTGGCGGGGTTTGCCAGGCTTTACGCTAATGCGCGCATCAGCATCGGTGTTGCTGTAGTGGGTGTGGTTGCTTAAAAACTTGGGGCGCCTTTTATCTGTTCTTTCTTTTGTTGATTGACTTAATTTGTGTTGTTGTTGGTATTCCTTTTCTTTCCAGGCATGGTGTTGTTCTACTTTCTTTTTGCGAAGGTAACTAATGGTCTTTTTTTTTAAAGCATCCTCATCGTTAGCCATCAGTTCATCGCTGTAAGTTTGTGCATCATCCATCACTTCTTTTTCAACCAAACTATCTAAGCTTGCATTAGCTTTAATGTAGGCGCTGTCAACAGCCTGCCTGCGGCCGCTTACCATGCCTTTGTCTATGCACAGCTTTAATACTTGTTTAAAAGTTGCAAAAATATTTCCTGACCATACAACTGCCGCGTGCGGAAAGGGTGCTGTGCCAGGGCAGTTCTTCATCTATGTCGTAACCAATAAAATAAATAATATCTAACCGCATTTGGGCATGGTCAATAATCTTGCGGTCGCTGTTCAGGTTTTCTAAATAGCCTACCAAAATGAGTTTAAAGAATACAACGGGGTCTATACTGGCCTGCCCTTCTTTGCCATAATAAGTTGTGGTGGCTGGGTACAGAAACTTTAAATCTAATTTCTCTTTGAGGATACGATATAGGTTCTGGCGTGGTACCCTGTCGCTTATTTTAAAGCTGGTAAACAGTTTTTCGGTATGTTGTTTTTTACCTTGCATAGAGCTAAGATATTTTCACACCGGCAATTTTTATCCTTTGATTATTTGTTTTTATTCACATAATTTTACAGTTGTGCAACAGGCACAAGAGATTGAGAGATTTGGGTTAATTACAAACAGCGTTTCTTGGCTTTAATGCAGTTTTTTTAATTTATGAAGACAAAAAAGCAACAATTTGAAAAAATCTTACAGCATTAAAGGAGGTGTTTAAAAAGTGCTTTACAAGGAAATCGCTGTGATAACAACGCAAATTTTATTAGTGATAGAAAAAACCTTACAGATGTAATATAAAAAAATAAACCGCTGCCTATCACAGGGAGCGGGAATATTTTTGATGCGTTCGGTTTAGGAAACACATCAACCACAAGCAGGAGATAGTTTTCAACTACCGTGCCAAAAAGAAGAAAATAAAAAACAAAATTCTATCTCAACACCACATGACAAAAATGTACAAACCCAGTGTTATCAATGGTTCTGCCACAAGCCCGATAACAAATCTTACAACAAAAGATGTAAGAAAATCAATCAATTGGATTACAAAGTTTCTGTTGTTAATTCATTTGATGTTACTGATTGGTTCTTTAACTGACGGTGCCTATGCCCAAACATACAGTCCAAGAAACTATTGGACATTTAACGGCAGCACTTTTAACAAAGACTCCATGAATAACTACAACCTTGATTTTACATCTTATGGTTGCGGTTATTCGGCAACAAACAGTGTTGTTTCAAAAGGGCTTGCTTTAAGTCCTACAAACAGCAACAATATTAATGCAGGCAACTTAGTTGTTGATACTGCATTTGCTATTGAATTCCTGATTAAACCCGGACCCAAGTTTCACCTGACATTTTTCAGAAGGTTAGATGGCGCCATTGGTGGTTATATTAGTAATGAAGGTTGGGTGTTTTACACCAATACTACCGGTTCGGGAGTTGATTATTTAAAAGTGCCATTTGATGGAATTGGCAAAAAGTCTTACGGCTATTTAATTGATGGCAACTGGCATCATATTGTTTTCCAATACAGTAAAAACAAAGGTTTAAAACAAATATTTATTGATGGCGAATGTCCTTCGGGTTTTTCAAAAAATGTAAGCGGAAATGTGGCAGCAAGCAGCAATACTACCATGTTTATAAACCAAGGGGTAACTTACGAGAGATTTGATGGGCAGTATGATGAGATCGCTTTTTATAACGTTTCTCTTCCTCAGACTTTAATATACAAGCATTACCAGGAAGCATTACAAGGTAAAGCATATAGCTTTACAAATAATACAACCACTGTCCCTCCTCTTTCTGCAATTACCGGTCCTTTGGACATGACAGAGTTTGCTCCAGGGCACCCAAACGTTAGCGCACCGGCCCTTGAACAGCTTAAGAGTTTCCCATTGCCACGCTACAAACCAGGTAATACATTATTAAAGAACTTTAACTGGATAGACCTTGCTTATATGGGCGGCCGCTTTCAGACAGGGGTGAGTGATGCAACAGCCATTACTACAAGTACCAGTATGAACGAGGAAATGGCAAAGAATTTTAATTACATGATAATGGGTAAATCTAATGGCGATGCTTTTGGCACTGCGTGGACAGCGCTTGCAAATGCAAACCCTCAATTAGGTTTGGGCATAATAACATTAAGAGCGCAGTTAAATCCATGCAATATAAGAAGTCAATCTTTAGCTTCAAGTAACTATTTACAAAACTCAAGCGGACAAACTATCGATCCAAGCGGTAACCCTTCATCATTTAAATACTGGAGACCAACCGCTACGCCAACTACTTATGAAAATGACGGCATACAAGTAAAAAATAACTTGCAATGGTATTTGACTACGCTAACCAGACCCATAACAATGATTAATGAAAATGGCGAGGTGTTTAACTGGGGCTCGGATAATGCGCTGGCGGCAGACCCTGCTGTGGCTGCTGCTAAAGCTGCATCGGGATTAGATTATCAATCTTTCCAGGGAAGGAAATTTTATGAGAACGAGACGCAATCCTACAGAGATAAGTTTATGTCATTGCCCGGTTTAGCAAACACTAAGTTTACAGAATATGCTGTAGATGGTTTCCCGCAATACAGGATGAAATACAGCGAGGCGCGTAAAGTAAACAGCTTAATAAACGGACAATATTATTCTACTCCGGACTTTTACCCACGCTAGCCGAACAACTGGCGTAACTGGATGGGAGCATGGCACGGATGGCAGTGGATTGTTGACAGCAGATACCATGAGCTTGCCGTAGGGGATAAATTATTTTCTCCGTTTGTGGCAGCAGGCTGGGATGTGATAGAAGAAAACAACATGCGCCCAGCACAATGGCTTGGTTACTTAAGATGCTGAATATACTTGGTGCTGAATTCTTTTATGCCGGGTTCTTTAACGAACAAGGAAATTACGGACCGGGTTTGCCACTACCTGCTGACCCAAAGAATTATGTGTGGCAAGCTGTAATGCCTTCGTATGCGCAGGCAGTTACATCGCGCTTTGAAGATTTATTGCGTAACGGAAACCTGATGAATGGCGATTTTCCTGCTTACTATGTAGGCGGATCTTCTGCTCCGGGGTATTCGTTTTGGACAGGTGATTTAAGGCAATTGGTTTCGGCACGTAAGCACCAATCTCTTGCCAAATATGTAATAGCCGGAACCATACAACCCAACACCAGTATGATAGGTGATGCACCAAATGAGACAACTGCTCAAATTAATTTGGACGGAAATAACCTGAAATTTAAAGTTCGCAGACAGGGTTCTACTTATGTGTATGACAGAACAAATGCTGCTGCTCCTATCTTTTATCAGTTAGACGAGTGGCATGAAAAGACACACCCGAGTTACTGGACAAAAGACTTTACGGTAGAAGCCGAATTGTTTGATAACAGCAACGCTACCTATTCATTAAAAACTACGGTACCTGCCGGAACAGCAGCAGGAGATTATACCAACTACACAACGGCTATAACCTACGCTGCAGGCACTACATCGTTTACTCCTATTGAATATGTTTTCCGTCCGCGTACATCATCAAATCAAACTTATTACCTGTGGGTGAGAGCAAGAAGTAAGTCAGGTACATCTACAGGAGTAACGGTAAGTTTAGACAATGGTGCGGCTAAAACCATTTCATGTATTACTGATACAGTATGGAACTGGTACAGGTACGATGCATGTAATATGCAACCGGTATCTTTTACAGGTGTAACTACAACGGGTGATCATACCATAAGATTTACACCTGCCAATGCCGAAGTTGAGTTTGATAAATTTATGCTTACCACCAATGTTGCTTTAATATTAAACCCCGCTGCTCCTACCTGCGGATCGGGTGGTACAGCAACTATATCTGCAAGCGGACCAACATCTTTGTGTAACGGAGGAAGCGTGGTGCTTACTGCATCGGCAGGCTCATCTTACTTATGGAGCAATGGTGCAACTACACAATCTATAACCGTTAATACAACAGGTTCTTATTCTGTAACTGTTAACCAGACAGGCGGCTGTTCAGGCGCTTCAAGTCCGGTGGCTGTTACGGTTAACTCAATAGCCATACCAACTATTACAGCCAGTAGTTCTACCAGCTTGTGTAACGGTGGCAGCGTAACTTTAAGTGCGCCAACTGCTACTCATACTTATGGACTCCGGGCAACTCTACATCGCAAATAATTACAGTTAACACAGCAGGCTCTTACACCGTAAGGGTTACCAATGCACAGGGCTGCACTGCTACCTCGGCTGCAACGGTTGTTACTGTAAACAGTGGTACACAAGCCAGCATTTCGGCAAGTGGCCCGGTAACGTTTTGCCAGGGCGGTAATGTAACATTAACTGCCTCTAACGGCTCGGCTTATTTATGGAGCACGGGAGCTACCACTCAAAACATTAATGTAACACAACAAGGAAACTATGCGGTAACGGTTACCAACGGAACCTGCCAATCTACATCGGCACCTGTAATAGTTGTGGTAAAGACTTTACCAACTTCAACCATAACCGCAGGTGGTGCAACCACTTTTTGCCAGGGCGGAAGTGTGGCATTAACTGCCTCAACCGGCTCGGCATATTTGTGGAGCAACGGAACAACCACACAAAGCATTAATGCTACCGTTTCGGGTTCGTATAACGTTACTGTAACAGGTAGCAACGGCTGCAAAGCAACATCAGCATCTACTGCAGTAACCGTTAACAACGCTCCTTCTGCAACCATTACCCCTTCGGGCTCTACCACTATATGCCCCGGCTCATCAGTAACCTTAACTGCCAGTGCAGGTGCAGCTTACTTATGGAGCAATGGTGCCACTACCTCATCTATAAACGTAAACACAGCAGGCAGTTATACTGTAAGGGTAACCAACAGCAACGGCTGCTCAGCCATTAGTGCTGCGGTTAACGTTACCGTGTTAAGCGCAGGCAATGCAAGTATTACAGCATCGGGGCCTACAGCTATATGCGCAGGCGGAAGCGTTGTGTTAACTGCAAGCACAGGTACAAGTTACCTATGGAGCAATGGTGCCACCACCCAAAGCATTACAGCCACACAGGCAGGTAATTATTCGGTAACTGTTAATAATGGTTCTTGTTCTGCAACTTCATTGCCGATGGCAGTAACCATTACAACCAGCCCAACTGCCACCATTACCGCAAGTGGTTCTACCACCATTTGTACAGGAGGCAGTGTAACATTAACTGCCAACACAGGCACATCGTACCTTTGGAGTAACGGTGCCACTACTAAAAGCATTACAGCAACACAAGCCGGCAATTACTCTGTAACTGTAAACAACGGCACGTGCTCTGCAACTTCAGCCCCTGTAGCTGTTACTGTAAGTGCAAACCCAACTGCTACCATAACTGCCAATGGCCCGGTAACATTCTGCCCCGGTGGTTCGGTAACCTTAACCGCAAGTGCAGGTGCAGCTTACTTATGGAGTAATGGTGCAACCACACAATCAATTAACGTAACTATAGCAGGAAACTATACCGTAAAAGTTACCAATGCAGCCGGATGTTTTGCTACCAGTGCAGCTACTGCTGTAACAGTAAGCAACAGCGGTACTGCATCTGTTACTGCAAGCGGTGCCACTACATTTTGCCAGGGAGGCAGCGTAATATTAACAGCATCTAACGGAACATCGTACCTGTGGAGCAATGGCGCTACCACTAAAACTATAACCGTAACACAGGGCGGAAGCTACAGTGTAACGGTAAACAACGGATCGTGCAGCGCCACTTCAAGTGCTGTTTCAGTTACTGTTAACAGCATTCCTACAGCTACCATTACAGCAAGTGGTGCAACCACCTTTGTACAGGGCGGATCGGTAACATTAACTGCCAATGCCGCAAGTTCTTACCTGTGGAGCACCGGTGCAACAACTCAATCAATAACCGTTACCACATCCGGCACTTATAATGTAAAAGTATTTAGCGGGGCAGGTTGCTCAGCCACTTCGCTAAACACCATTGTAACTGTTAACCCAGTGGGTGTAGCGGCAAGCATAACCACATCAAGTGGTGCTAATGGAATTTGCCCCGGCAGCACACTTACATTAACTGCCAACCAGGGAACTGCTTATGTATGGACACCGGGTTTACAAACCACACAATCTATTAACGTAACAGCAGCCGGAACCTATTCGGTTACTGTAGTGGATGTATATGGCAACCGCAGCACGGTTAGCATTACCGTGGTGACAGCGCCAAGCCCCGGCAAACCACAGGTTAGCTATGCGTTTGTACCGGGCACTGCTTACCAGTTAACTGCCTTTGACCCATCGGCAAAAGTTGCGTGTGGAACACAGCCCGGCAGCTTGCAAACCATTACTGTACTGGTTATAGGTAACTATACTGTTAAAGCAGTAAACAATTACGGATGCGTGGGCGATATTACCACTACTACAGTGGCATCGTTAAACACTGCATCGTGCAGCAAACCCGATATGTTAACCGCTTATAACATTTTAGACAGGCAGGCAACCATTGCATGGAATCCGGCTATTGCTGCCGATTCGTTTAAGGTGGTTTACAATAAAGTAGGCAGTACCTATACTGCTGTTAAGCATGTTAAAAATGCAAGCAGTGTGCTGGCTACTGAATTAACAGCCAATACTACCTACGAAGTAAAAGTTTCGGCTATGTGCGGCAGCAATGTAAACACCAGCGCCATTTACAAGTTTACAACCATTGGCAGCACCACCCCTTGCGGCTACACTCCGCTTTCAACCATTACTACCAATATCAATAACGTTAGCGCCTGGTTAAACTGGTTTGGCACTACAGCCACATCCGTTAAAATAAGATATAAGGTTGCAGGTTCTGCCACTTACTCTTACCAAACTATTCAAACAAATGGCACCAGTTATGGATATAAGTTAACCGGTTTGCAATCGCGCACTACCTATGTATGGAGCGTAATGACAGACTGCGGTGGTGTGCAAAGCCAGTACTCGCCCGAAATAGCGTTTACCACTTTAGATGATTGCGCTGATGTAACTAACGTGAGAGTGTTAAACGTAACTGCCACCTCTGCAGATATTAAATGGGCTGCTACCAGCGCAATGCAAAATGTAAGAATACGTTACAGGCCTGTAGCATCATCAGATTACAAGACTGTAACCGTTAATGCTTCTTTGGGTACCAAAATCATTAAGAATTTAATACCCGGCACTTTGTATGAGTTTAGCGTGCGCAGTATTTGCGGCAATGGTGCAAACTCGCCTTTTAGTGCATCGCAGCAGTTTACCACTCCTATATTAAGGCTTGCCGAAAATGATAACGGATTGCAGCTTAACGCATACCCTAATCCGGCTAAAGACCAAATTACGTTTGCCTTTAGCAGTGATGATGACAGAAGCTATACCTTAAAGTGGCTGATATGAGCGGAAGAATTTTAGTGCAGGAAGAAAGAGAAGCTTACATTGGTGGTAACACAGGATCTATAAACCTTTCTAACTATGCCACCGGCATTTATATGCTGATAGTTAAGAAAGGCGGATTGGAAAGCCACTTCAGGTTTTCGGTACATAAGTAAGAACAGATTTTTATATGAATGAAGAGGCTGTCTCAAAAGCGAGGCAGCCTCTTTTGTTTTACAACATAGGTTGCTTATAGTGTCTTAAGTTCAGCCACCAATTGCGTTAAAGCTTTTTTGGCATCGCCAAACAACATGCTTGTTTTAGGATCGTAAAACAAAAGGTTTTCTATACCAGCATACCCTGCACTCATAGAGCGTTTGTTTACTATAATATTCTTTGCCTTATCCACTTCAAGTATAGGCATACCATATATAGGTGATGAAGGATCTGTTTTGGCAGCAGGATTTACTACATCATTTGCTCCTACAACAAGCACCACATCTGTGTGTTCCAGTTCGGGGTTAATCTCATCCATCTCCACCAGCTTGCCATAATCTACATTGCTTTCGGCAAGCAATACATTCATATGCCCGGGCATACGTCCGGCAACAGGGTGTATAGCGTACTTCACCTCCACACCTCTCTCTTCAAGCAATGTTTCTAACTCATGTATAACGTGCTGTGCCTGTGCCACGGCAAGCCCATACCCCGGAACTATTACCACTTTCTTAGAATAGTTTAAAAGAATAGATGCATCAGAAACAGTCATGTCTTTGATTGAACCTTTTACATCAGGTCCACCATTGGATTCTCCGCCTCCGCCAAATGCTCCGAATATTACGTTGCTCAAAGGGCGGTTCATGGCTTTGCACATAACAAGCGTAAGCAACGTGCCGGCAGAACCTACCAATATTCCACCGGTAAGCATTACTTTATTATCGTAAAGGAAACCGCCAAAGGCTGCGGCAAGTCCGGTAAAGGAATTAAGCAATGAAATTACAACAGGCATATCGGCACCACCAATAGGTACGGTAAATAAAATACCATAAACCGCAGCAGCAAAAAACATCAGGTAAGCCAGCATCATGTTACCACCGGTGTAAACGAAGTATGCGCCAAAAGCAAACATGCCAATCATCACAATAGTGTTTATTACATTGTAGCTCGGTAAGCGCACGGGCTTGTTCATAGTTCCGTTCAGTTTAAGGTAAGCGATAATACTCCCCGAAAAAGAAACCGTTCCAATAATTAAACCGGCAACAATGGCAATCATCATTCCTGTTTGCGCTGCCTCGCCTGTATGATAGTGGTGATTGAGTTCTATTAATGAAATGAGAGCAGCACAAGCACCACCCATTCCGTTAAACATTGAAACCAACTCAGGCATCTTGGTCATTTGAACACTCTTTGCAGTGCTCCAGCCTATGATGGTGCCTAAAGCGATGGCGCCAAATATTAATCCGTAAATGATACCCGATACTTCTTTATCAAAGAGAAAATAGTTCCGAGTATTGCAATGGTCATTCCGGCAGCGCCAATTAAATTTCCTTTGCGTGCCGTTTTTGCATTGCCCATCATTTTTAAACCCATAATGAAGGTTACTGAACCAATCAGGTAGCAGATTTCTAAGATATATTGCGACATAAAATTTTAGTTCGTGGTTTATTAAAACACTACTTATTTCTTCTTAAACATTTCAAGCATGCGGTCTGTAACCACAAACCCACCCACTACATTTAAAGTTCCGAGCAGTACGCCAGGAAGCCGAGGGTTAATGCCAGATAGTCGGTAGGTCGACATTTAGCATTACATAAATGGCTCCAACAATTACCACACCGTGTATGGCATTGGCACCACTCATTAAAGGAGTGTGCAACACGGTGGGTACGCCACCAATTACTTCTACTCCAACAAAAATTGAAAGAACAACGAAGTAGATTATTTCCTTATTCTCCCAATAAAAGACAATATGTTTTCCATATAATTTATTTTATTATTTGATTGATTTTATGCAGAAACAGTTTTGGCAACGCTTGGGTGTACCGCAGTTCCTTTATGTACAATTAAACTTCCTTTTGTAATATCTTCTTCCATCTCCCACTTAAAGCCATCTTTGGTAGTTAGCAGTTGTAGCAAAGCCTGTATATTTTTTGCGTAAAGGTCGCTTGCATTCATTGGTAACAAACTTGGTATGTTGCTCTCGCCAATAATTGTTACTCCGTTCTTTATAACAGTTTTATGCAACTCGCTGCCTACCACATTTCCGCCTTGTTCAACAGCCATATCAAGAATTACGCTTCCGTTTTTCATGCTGCTCACCATTGCCTCTGTAACCAGCAAAGGTGCTTTTTTGCCGGGAATTAATGCTGTTGTAATTACAATATCCGGCTTCTTTAATATGCTTAGCAACAAGCTCTTGTTGCTTTTTCAAAAACTCTTCCGAAACTCCCTTTCACATAACCACCTTCAATCTTTATTGAATCATCCCCTTTAACCTCAATAAACTTTCCACCCAACGATTCAACCTGTTCTTTTGTCTCAGGACGTATATCACTTACTTCAACTACAGCACCTAAACGCTTGGCTGTTGCAATAGCCTGCAAGCCTGCTACGCCTGCACCAAATATTACAACCTTACTGGGGCGTATAGTTCCTGCAGCAGTTGTCATCATTGGTAAAATTTTTCCAATGGTATCGGCACATAAAAGCACAGCCTTGTATCCTGCAAGGTTTGCCTGACTACTAAGTGCATCCATTTTTTGCGCACGCGATATACGCGGTACAGCATCCATACTAAAAGAACTGATGCCCGCTTTTTCACACGCTTCAACAAGTTGCGGGTTAGTAGCTGCCCACATAAATGAAACCAACACAGCCTCGCGTTTCATCATAGCAATCTCATCGGGTAATGGAGCATTTACTTTTAAAACAAGGTCTGATTGTTTGTAAATCTCCTCTTTACCTGAAATAATTTTTGCACCAACATTGGTGTACATTTCATCGGTATAAAAAGACGATGAGCCTGCACCAGCTTCCACTTGCACATTGTATCCTCCGTTTACAAATGCCTTAACAACATCAGGAGTAAGTGCAACACGCTTTTCGTATTGCTTGGTTTCTTTTGGAATGCCTATTAACATAATTTGGTTATTGAGGGTTTAGTTAATTAAGTTATTGAGGTGATTGGGAAATTAAACTCCTAAGAGGATCCTGCCTAATACTTTATCTAATAACTGCCTAAAGCCGGGCAAAGAAAACAATTTTATTTTTTTTACCAACGTAAAGCAGGCTATATTATACAGGCACAAAAGCGCGGTTTGTTAATAAAAATATATCGTGAAAAACGCCTGCCCAGAGTATGATTTTTAAATTTGAAGCGAGAATCTATTTTAATGTAATTATGATAAAGTATACTCCTGCGTACCTCAAAAAATTAGAGGATTTTTTAAAGGAAAACAATTACGAAGTTCGTTACGAAAAAGGCAACTTTAAAAGTAACTATTGCCTGCTTGAAACAAAACGTTTGGTTATGGTAAATAAGTTTTCTCCACTTGAAAGCAGGATTAACGCATTAACCGAGATTATTAATTTTTTAAAGGAGCAGCATTTATTGGTGAGCGATAAAGACCAACTGTTTCTGACAGAAGAAAACGCATAAAATGAAAATTACTTTTCTGGGAACTGGAACTTCGCAGGGCGTACCTGTAATTGCCTGCCCATGCGAAGTTTGCAACTCAACCGATGAAAAAGACAAGAGGCTACGTTGCTCTATCCACATTGAACATAAGGGGAAAAAGTTTTGTAATAGATAGTGGTCCTGATTTCAGGCAGCAGATGATACGTGCAGGAATTAAAACACTTGACGGACTAATTTTTACACACGATCACAAAGACCACATTGCTGGCATGGATGATATACGTGCATACAATTATGTACTCAAAAAAAAATTGAGGTGTATGCATCTGCATTGGTACAGGCAGGTATGATTCGTGAGTTCCCTTATGTTTTTGCTGAAGAAAAATACCCGGGCATACCTGAAATAAACCTTCATCTTATAGAAAATATGCCTTTTACTGTTGAAGGATTAACCTTTACTCCCATTGAAGCAAAGCACTACAAGCTACCTGTGTTTGGTTACCGAATTGGAGATTTTACCTACTTGACTGATGCTAATTTTATCTCGGAAGAAGAAAAGCGAAAGATAAAAGGATCAGAGGTGTTTGTTATAAATGCCCTAAGGCATGAACCGCATGTATCTCACTATAATCTTGCGCAAGCATTGCAACTTATTGAAGAAGTTAAACCAAAAACTGCATACCTCACTCATATAAGCCATCAGTTGGGTAAGCACGAAGAGGTAAATAAAATACTACCACCCAATGTTTTTTGTGCTTACGATGGGCTTGAATTATTTTTTTAGAATTTTATTTTCCGTTTGCAAAAAGATGTTAGTTTTATCGCAACTTAAAAAACTACGTCATGAAGAAAATTTTAACAGCCTTATTGTTTTGTGTTTCTATAAACGCTTATTCACAAACATTTAGTTGCAATACCGTACCTGCTGCTATCCCCGATAATAATACGCTTACCAGTTACCCTGTTAATGTTGCAGGAATTTCAAGTTCAATTAATTCCACCTACGGACTCTATTCTGTAACCATTAATGTAAGCCATGCCCAGGTAAGCGATTTAACTATTGGACTTACATCACCAAACGGCACAAATTGTATTCTTTCATTACACAATGGAGGTATGGGAGCTAACTACCTAAATACCGCTTTTAGAATGAATGCAACAATACCTGTTGGATTGGGCAACCCTCCATTTACAGGAATGTATATTCCTGATAATTCTATAAATGTTTTTAACAACAATCAAAACCCAAACGGCACTTGGAACTTAGAAATTTTAGATGACTTTCCGACCGTTAGCGGAACATTCCTTAGTGTGAATTTATACTTCGCCAATAACCCACCTCCCGATCCGGTTATTACCAATGTGTGCGCGCTTACAAATGCCGCTCCATGCAAATGCAAGGACACTACACAAACAGATTGCGATTTATTTCCTGATTTGATTGTATCGGCCAAGGTAATAAGAGATGGATGGAATGAAGCAACGGGTAGTGTAAGTATGTCAAATGCTGTGATTAACATTGGCTCAGGTCCGGTTGAAATGAAACCTACCGGTCAGTGCTTTTGTGATACGGTTCCTGTAGCTTGTGCTACTACAATGTGCCCAAACGGCATGCCTCCTAAAGAAAGAGTAAGGCAGCGCGTTTATCATAAATCAACGGCTGGTGGTGCCATGACCTATACCGATTATCCTGCCGGTAACCAAAGTTATCACCCTGCACACGGACATGTACATGCTGAAGAGTTTTGTGAGTTTACGTTACGTGTTGCCACATCTAACCCTGACCCAACAACGTGGCCTATAATTGGTTCATCATTGAAACAAAGTTATTGCATGATAAACATGGGCACTTGCGATAGCCAGGATAGTATGTGCGTAAGTCATGGGATAGAAATTACCAATGCCATGATTCCGAACTTAAACCTTGGTGTAGTAACCGGATGCGGAAGTAACGGTCAGGGAATTTTTGTGGGCAGATACGATTTGTATGGTGCCGGTTTTGGGCAAACAATACAAGTACCCGGCATTTGTGATGGCAACTATTATATTGTTACTACCATTGATCCGTTCAATCATTTTATTGAAGAGGATGAAACCAACAATACGGTGGCGGTGCCAGTTACACTTACACAACAACCGGGCACACAGGTTAGCGCTGCTTTTATTTACGGTATAAGCGGAGGCATGACTGTTGGCTTTTTTAACTATACTCCTAACGTTACACGCACGTGGGATTTTGGCGATGGCACTCCTTTAACTACTGCCTCTTACCCTATTCATACGTACACAACGCCCGGAACATACCTTGTTACGCTAACAGTTTTTGATGGTACTTGCGCAAGTTCATCATCGCAATACGTTACAGTGGGGCTTACCGGAATAAGTGAAACAGGTACGGTAAACGATTTGGTAATTTCTCCTAACCCAGCATCAGATGCTGTTACTATTTCGTTTCAATTAAATGCTGCAAGCACGGTGGAGTTACACATGCTAAACATCCTTGGTGAGCGTGTAAAAGTTATTACCGAAGGTAATCAGCTTGCGGGCGAACACAGGTTTGATTTAAATGATTTAGCAGCCGGAACTTATTTTGTAAAGTTGGTTAACGGTGATAAGCAAATCATTAAAAAGCTGATAAAACTGTAGTGTAAGAATTTAACTTACGCTATTCTATCATTTTAACCTTTCATTGATATTGAGCC
This sequence comes from Bacteroidota bacterium, assembly GCA_016714005.1. Classification (GTDB taxonomy): domain Bacteria; phylum Bacteroidota; class Bacteroidia; order AKYH767-A; family OLB10; genus JADJOA01. The sequence goes on along the minus strand of JADJOA010000007.1, from coordinate 241,452 downwards.
TGTGCATGCGGGCTGTGTCGGCTGCAATATCGTAGCCTGCATCTAAATGGCGGAGTACGCCCATAGCGGGGTCGTTGTGCAGTACTCTTTTTAGCCTGATGGCAGCATCATCAGTGCCATCAGCAACTATTACCATGCCTGCATGTATGCTGTAGCCAATACCTACTCCACCACCATGATGCAGGCTAACCCAGCTTGCACCACCAGCAGTGTTTATAAGCGCATTTAGTATGGGCCAATCGGCAATTGCATCGCTGCCATCTTTCATGGCTTCGGTTTCGCGGTTGGGAGAAGCTACGCTGCCGCAATCCAAATGGTCTCTGCCAATAACAATGGGGGCTTTTACTTTTCCTTCTTTAACCAGTTGATTAAAGGCAAGTCCTGCTTTTTCGCGCTCGCCCTGACCCAGCCAACAAATACGAGCGGGTAATCCCTGGAAAGCAATACGCTCCTGCGCCATTTTTATCCAACGGTGCAAGCCTTTGTTATCGGGAAATAATTCGAGTATGAGTTTATCGGTGGTGTAAATGTCCTGGGGGTCTCCGCTTAGTGCCGCCCAACGGAAAGGGCCTTTGCCTTCGCAAAAAAGCGGACGGATATATGCAGGGACAAAGCCGGGAAAATCGAAAGCATTGTTTAAGCCCATTGCCAATGCCTGGCCACGTATATTGTTGCCGTAGTCGAAGGTAACGGCACCTTTCTTTTGTAATTGCAGCATTAGCTCTACATGCGTTACCATGCTTTGTTTAGAGCGTTTGATGTACTCCTGCGGATTAGTGTCGCGTAACACTTTTGCTTCCTGAACTGTTAGGCCTTCGGGGAAGTAGCCCACGAGTTCGTCATGAGCGCTGGTTTGATCGGTGAGTGTATCGGGGGTGATGTTGCGTTCTAACACACGTTTAAGCATAGTAATTGCGTTGCCTATGTATGCTATACTTACGGCTTCGCCATTTTGTTTGGCTTGAAGGGCGCGGTCTATGGCTTGATCTAGGTTGTGGTATTTTTCGTCAAGGTAGCGTGTTTCTATTCTCTTGTCGGCACGCCATTCTTCCATTTCGGCAGCAAGACAGGTGCCTTCATTCATGGTGATGGCAAGGGGCTGTGCGCCACCCATGCCACCTAAACCTGCTGTTACGTTGAGGGTGTTTTTGAGTGAGCCGCCAAAGTGCTGGCGTGCTACTTCGCCAAAGGTTTCGTAGGTGCCTTGTACGATGCCCTGTGAGCCTATATATCCAGCTACCGGCAGTCATTTGTCCATACATAATTAATCCTTTGTCTTCTAACTGGCGGAAGTAATCCCAGTTGGCCCAATGCGGCACCAACTGCGAGTTGCTGATGATTACACGTGGTGCATCTTTGTGTGTGGGAAGTATGCCAACAGGTTTGCCCGATTGCACAAGCAATGTTTCGTTATTGTTTAAATCTTTAAGCGCTTTTATAATAAGTTCAAACGCCTGCGGATTGCGCGCTGCTTTACCGGTGCCACCGTAAACAATTAAGTCTTGAGGGCGCTCGGCTACATCGGGGTCGAGGTTATTAAGGAGCATGCGCAGGGCTGCTTCCTGTATCCATCCTTTGCAGGAAATGTTTGTTCCGGTGGGGGTTTTGTATTTGCTTATATCAAGTTTGGGGGTGGTGGACATGGGATTTTTTTTGCGAAAATAGGGATAGTCGTGAAGATTCGGGAGGTTGTTAGTTTGGGGTTAGGGATAGCGAAGTGTAGGAAGGGCTAGTGGGTAGTGCGGTGGAGGTTTTGGGTGCAGGGGAATTGGTTTTGGTTACCAGGAACTTGGGAGCTTTTACCAAACTGTGTGAGAGCGTTAACCGAACTGTGTTATGCGGATGCCTTAAGAGGAATAAATACCTTAAGACTCAGATTGGAGAACGCTCTCAAATTGGTGCGATTGTATTACAAGTCATCTAAAGCAGATGAGCTGCTTTTTTTTGCTTCTACTTCGTGCACGAGTGTGTTTTTGTTTTTTTGGAGGGCGTAAATTTCGCCTAATGAAGCAGGCTTATCGAAATGATGTTTTATGCCCAGGCGCTGGGCAAGTAAGTTTGCGTCAAGTTCGTTTAGCGGTTTAAATTCTTTGCGTGCTATGAGACGCCCGGGTCTAAGCAGGGCACTATCTAACTTGCTAATGTCAACATTAAACGTGCATATAATTTGGAGGTTTAGCATGTCGTTTAGCAATCCGTCAGTCATGTTAAGGAGGTTGGTAACACCTTGTATGCGTACGCCCTCTTGTCGTTTTGCAAGCAAAGGTTCGGCATCTTCAATAAGCAGTACGCAAAATAAGCCATCCTCGCTCCATTCTTTAATCTCGTTAGAGAGGAAGGTCATAAATGAGGGGTCGGTAAGGTGATCGACCATATTGGGAGGAATGTAAAGTACCACCTTGCGGCTTGCTACCATTTTGCGTAAGAGATGGCGTATGTAATAGGTTTTGCCGGTGCCCGGTTCGCCATGAAAAAGTACAAGCCCTTTGGTGCTTTTGTTAAAGCGCTCCATAAGGCTGGTGTGAAATTTTTCGAATCCCTGCCCGTAGTTTATGTCAAGGTCTTTAATAATAAAATCGTCATAAACGGCATGTTCAGCCATAGACAAGCTTCCGCCTTTTGCTTCAATAACATTAATGACAGGCTTATCGGGCTTTGTGCGGAGTATGCATTCGGAAATGCAATTATCCAGTTGTTGCTCAAAAATTTCGTCACGGGCATTGCTTACCCGGCTTGGGTGCAGGAGTAAAAACTGGGAGGTGTAAACATATTCGTTGTCATGTTCATTTTCATCATCCATCATATAATCAGGAATGAGGAACTCTTCGGCTTTATGTTTGGTTATGCCATTGCAGTGGAGCATATACCCCCAGTAATGGGGAAAGTTTAGGGTATAGCGCTGGAGAGTGCTGTTGTATCCGTTCCAGGAAGTGGCGTGTGAGTGAACCATGTCAACATCAAATTTTTCCTCGAGCATTTTAAGCAATACAAGTGCTTCAATACTTGGTCCCTGGTAGGTTATCATAGAGGGCGCTTGTTTAAAGCGAAGAGTGTAATAGCGGTAAAAGGGAAAAGTATCGCCTGCAGAATTGGGGTTTTCGGCAATCCATTGCGCCTCTTTTTCTTCTAATTTATAACGTTGGTAATCAATTTCGCGTTCGGTTTCTTTGGTTATGTTTTTAACATTAAGCAGAGGATGTTCGAGCTGTTTTTCTTGCCCATAATAAGCAATGGTGCGGAGGATGTACTTGGCGGGGGAGCTGGTAATTTTTTTTATCCAGTTACCGTGTTCATCTGTTTCATCGCCTTCGCTAAAGAGCATAATGGCATCGGGGTAATGTATGTAAGGTGCAGGCTTATTTGCGGGGATTATTCTTTTTCCATCACTGTCGTACTGATGTGAAGTGACGTAAGAATCTTTAAGAGTGCCGTCAGGATTGTAATAGTTGGTTTCAATAACATCGCCCTGCTCGTTGTGCCTGTAGGTTGCTCTTCTGTTCATGTGAGGTGAAGCACTGTAGGTGGAAACGCTTTCTGTAAGCAATCCTTTTTCGTTATAAGTAAATATGCTGCTTGACGTAACTTTTCCGTCTTTATCATGCTCAATTCTGGAGAGGGTTTTGCGCCAGGGGGTACCATTTATGGTTATTAATTCGGGGTGGTAAGTTTGTTCACTTTTATGGGTTAACACTTCTATTCCGTTTACTACGTAGTAAGATTCGTGCAGCAATTGTTGTTGCGTATCCGTGGTGTAGGTGTTGATGTAGCGTGATTGTAACCTGCCGGCAGCATCATTGGTAATGGATTGGGTAATCTGGCTTGTTTGGTTAAGGAATTTATAGTTGGTTGTGGAATATAGATTGCCCTGGTAGTATCTTATTTGTTGGAAGTTTCTGCCGAGTTCGTCATATTTTTTGATGGTTCGAAAGCTTTGCCCGAAAATTTCTTCTTCGGTGATATTACCCTGCGTGTTGAAGGTGAAAATAAAGTTTGCTGTATCGGACCCATGGTCAACTAAGAAGGTGCCGGGGATGGTGGCTCCGTCTTTGTTTTCGGCTTTGTGAACCACTTGCATGAGCCTGTGTATGTTTCCTTTTAGCTGGAGGAAATCTTTGTCGGTTTGGTTTTGATTTTTATATGCATTGTAAGATGAGATTGTAATTTGATTTTACAAATTTGATAATTTTATAGGGGAAAAAAGTAGTGCAGGGGTTGGGTTTTGGGTTTTAGGTTTTTAACAGAGGGGGTACCAAGGTGCTGGGAGGGTAATGCTGATGTAGCTGAAAGCTATAAGGATGAAATGGCAGGAGGCGGGAGCATTTGAGGCTACGGGAGGGCGTTCAACGAACTGTGCTAATTAAAAGTGCACTTTATTTACCCCTGACCCCTAAAGGGAAACATGATTTTGTAACGGGGTGGGTATGGGTAACCTGTGAGGGGCGCAAACGCGCAAGGCTTGGGAGCACCTTACAGGTGGAATAAGCAGGTAAACTTGCAGTTGCAAAACTCTCCTGCAACAATATGGTTTGCGCTTGTATTTGCAATGTTGTAAATACGTATATTATTATCGTTATAACTATTTTTTCATTTTATCTTTGCAGCACACTATGGTGCTTTCACAAACCTTCTCACCACACTTCTTTCTTTACCTTTTACCGTCACAAAATATACTGCCGGTGTTAGTGCCGTAGTATTTATGGTTGCTGTGCCTGTAAATATTTCCTGCTGCAAAATTCTTCCTGCTAAATCGGTAATTATAAGTTGTGGATTATTTGTTGGTGCAAAATTTGTTGCTGTTATGGTTAGCACATCTTTAGCAGGGTTAGGAAATAAATACAAACTGTATTTATCATACGCTACTTGGGCAATGCCCACAGTAGTATCTATAGTTACTAAAAAATCAACTGCCGAGCCGCCTTGTACGGTTTCACATGCAGCATTTAACGGGTTTTGCGGAACGGTATAAAAAAAAGCTCTTATGCGCATACCGGTTAAACCCGGTGTGGCTGTGGCAGGCACATAAAAATTATAATTGATGGTATCGTTACTTAAATGCAAGCCCATAAAGTCCTGCTCGGTAACTTCAAACAATCCGTTGCGGTTATGGTCTATCCACATAAATGGTGCAAACGTTACACCCATTTGCTGTGTATCTCTTAAGCCAAGTGCAAGTGTGTATTGTGCATTGCGCAAGAGTGTGGCAGTAGTGTTGGCACCAGGGCTAATAAACTGATAGGGCGTAGGGTGAGGATAAGGTTGCAATACGCACCACAGATTGGTGCTTAAAGGCGTACCAAGCACTTCAACATAATTAACATACAAGCCGCTAAAGGGGCAGTTGTTGCCATGAATAGGCAAACAGTAACACAACGTATTAGGATTTATTGATAATGACTCTATGGTGGTGGCAGTAGCCGTGGTTCCGCTGGCACAGCCCACCATGCACCTGAAATCGGTAGCAGCGGAACACAATGTGCCATCAACAACGTATATGCTATCCGTGCTGTTAAGGGGTATGTTGTTCATATTAGTACCCGAAGGATAATTGGCGCTTTGCCACTGGTAAACAAATGGTGGATGATTGGGCGGAAGATTGGTAAGCACCAGCGTATCGTTACCACCGGGGCAAATTTCAATGCCTTTGCCCTTTACGGTGTATTGGTCGGGCTTATCGGCAAGCAATAATTCTCCGCTGTGGTCTGTTTGGCTTTGGCAGGTAATTTGGCATCGGTAATAAGTTGCCTGATTTTGTGTTGATGTTAAGGTATCGTACACAGCACCGCTAATGTTTGTGTAGGATGCTGCTCCAATTTTTGATTGCCACTGGTAGGTTTGCCCTGCACCCCTGCTTAAGGCGGCAATGCTTAACTGAAAGGGCTGCCCGGGGCAGACAAAGTTGCCAGTACTGGCTACTGCCAAACCTGTGTCAACAGGCAAGGTGCAGGGTATGCTGTCGGCTATTACTATGCTGTCTATTGCCCAGCCTCCAGTTTCTACTCCCTTAAAATTAAATCTAACTTTTACCAAGGTATTTCCAATAGCAGAAGCAGGGAATCGAATTACGTTTCTAACGAATGGATAACCATGCAATTGAATATTAGAGTATAAATTTTGCCATGACATTCCATTGTCTATACTAAATTCTATAGTTTGTCTGGCATACTCAACAGGAGTAGAATCAACAGATGACCAAAAACGCTCACTAAATCCTATATAAAGGTCATTAACTCCAATAGTTAAAAAAGCAGAACTGGTTAAATTACAATCATAAACCGGATCATATGGGTCTGCTAAATTAATCCAAGCAAATTTACTATCAATGCCAGTTCCTGAAAAAGAAAAATTAGGATTAATAAACTTCCAACCGTTGACCGGAGCTACTCCGGCACTATCAATACTCCACCCGGTTGGCAACGCTCCGTTGCCAAAGGTTTCTTGCATAAGTATGGTTTGTGCATTTGCCTTTGCTGTAAATACGTATATTATTATCGTTATAAGTATTTTTTTCATGTTATCTTTTGCAGCACACTATAGTGCTTTCACAAACCTTCTCACCACACTTCTTTCCTTATCTTTTACCGTCACAAAATATACTGCCGGTGTTAGTGCCGTAGTGTTTACTGTTGCTGTGCCTGTAAATATTTCCTGCTGCAATATTCTTCCTGTTAAATCGGTTATTATAAATTGTGCATTATGGGTTGGCGTAAAATTTAAGGCTGTAATAGTAAGTTTATCCTTGGCAGGGTTAGGAACTAACCTTAATTGCCCTCCAAAAGCATCAGGACTCAGATCAGCAATACCCACCATAGGCTGGCTCAGCCGCATAAAAAACACATCATAACTGCCGTTTGATGTTAGATTATACGTTCCCGTACCGGGGTCGCAATCAACTACATTGTTAAAATCTCCTCGTGTATAAATATTTCCGCTGTTATCATGTACTAAACCCCATAAAGCGTTTGTCCAAGTACCATTAAAATCTGTTGCCCACACAAAATTACCCTGATCATTCAATTTAACAATGTATGCATTTGAATAAATGGTACTGCCCGTTATGTTATGTATGCCGCTGCCAGGGTCTGCATCCATAGTGCCAATAAAACTACCTGCGCAATATAAATTACCCAAATTATCTATAGATACAATGCCGTTTTCTCCATTTACGCTACCCAATTGCTTTGCCCATACAAAATTGCCTGCAGTATCTAATTTTAGTAAAAATATGTCTCCTCCTCCAGCAGCAGTCATATTAAAAACACCGGCTCCTGCATCAAAATCAATGGTATTAGAAAATCCTCCTGATACATAAATATTTCCTGCTCCGTCATATAGAACTTTATTAGAAAACTCGCCTTGTGGTGTTCCGTAACCCATACCCCACATAAAATTGCCAGCACTGTCTAATTTGCAAATAAATAAATCTCCATCAAGTACAGAGGTTGTACTCGTACTCAAGCTAAACACTCCGGCACCCGGATCCAAATCTATGGTGCCATTAAATTCACCAGTAACATAAACGCCATATAATTCATCAAAATCTATTGAATTTCCATCCTGATAGATGCCAGTGCCTCCTATCTGTTTAGCCCAAATAAAATTACCACCTGTATCTAATTTGCATACAAATGCATCTCGCCCTCCAGCCGATGTAAGCGTGAAACTACCTGTTATATCAGGATTAAAATCTACCGTTCCTGAAAAAGTTCCGGTAAGTAAAATGTTATTGGAGTAATCCAAATTCAGGTCACGCAAACCCATCCCATCCGTACCCATTAACTGTTTTACCCATTTAAAACTTCCTGCAGTATCCATTTCCATCACATATATGTCCGAGTAACTGTTACTCATTGCAGTAAGTATGTAATTAGTCTGCCCGGGGTCAAAAGTGGCGGTACCATCAAAATCCCCTTCAATAAATAATCGATTACCTTCAATTTTTACGCTCAGGCAAGATTGATTTTCTAAACCCGAAATAGTCTTAAGCCAAACAAAGTTTCCATTGCTATCCAATTTTAAAATATAGCCATCATTCTGCCCTGTTGATATCACATTGTATTGCCCAGCCCCAGGGTCAAAATCAATAGTGTCTTCAAAAAAACCTACTGCATAAAAATTATTGTTTTCATCTACTGCTGTTCCTGAACAATTATTCCAATTGCTGTTCCCTATCTGCCCTGCCCAATCTAGTATTTGGGCATTACTACAATAGCTTATTAGAAGCAAACATGCTACTATCCATTTTTGTAACTGTATTTTAGCTTTCATTTTTTTCTCAATCAACTCTAATCTTTCCTTATTCTTTAATCCACTTTCTCATCACCCTTCCTTTATCCGTTACCACTTCTGCAAAATAAATTCCGGTAGGTAATGCGCCTACTTCAAACACCGCACTTGCACCGGTTGCATTATACTGCTCCATTACAACGCTGCCAGTAACCGTTAGCAACCTTGCGCTTTTAATCTTACTTTTTGCTTCTATGCTAACATAATTAACTGCCGGATTTGGAGCCAATGATAATTCCTGATTGTTGATACTCTCATCCTTAATGCCTACTGGTGGTTGTACTAATTTTAAAACATACACATCATACAAACCATTGCTTATTACGTTATGCTGCCCGCCTGATGGGTCGCAGTTCATGGTTTGGTCAAAAACTCCGGTGGCATAAATATTATTTGCACCGTCAAATACCATTTTGCTTATTCCATTATTACTCGCTCCTCCCATGTTTATTGCCCATACAAAATTTGCCTGCGCATCCCATTTTGTTACAAACACCTTTTTATGAATGCTTGTAGTGCTCATATTATAAACCGGAAGTCCGGGGTCAAAATCTACGTTGCCATGAAAGAAACCGGAAACATAAATATATCCAAAATTATCAATAGAAATATTACTGAAGTCGTTGCTTGTTCCGCCAATTTTGTTCGCCCACACAAAATTACCTGTTGTATCTAATTTTAAAATAAAACAATCCCACCCACCTGCCGATGTCAAATTATGTACACCCGCCCCCGGATCAAAATCTATTGTTTGCTGAAAAAAGCCTGAAGTGTATAAATTTCCTGCTCCATCTAATTTTAAATCAGATATAAACTCCTCAAGTGTACTGCCAAATTGCTTACCCCAAATAAAATTACCTCCGGTATCTAATTTACAAATAAAAACGTCTGAGTCAAGTATAAACGATGTTGCTGTTGTTAAATTAAAAATTCCGGTTCCTGGGTCTAAATCTATTGTCAGGTTAAACCTCCCGGCAACATATACATTGCCGTTGCTATCAATATCTAATCCTGTTCCATCCTGATATGGTCCGTTACCCCCCCAGTTGCTTTGCCCAAATAAGGTTTCCGGTGGCGTCTAATTTTAAAACAAAAATGTCTCTACCACCTGCCGATACAAGATTGTAAACCCCGACTCCAGAGTCAAAATCTATGGTATCTTGAAAGGAACCCGTTAAATAAATATTGTTAAATTGATCAGTAATACTAAAGTTTATGGATTCATCAGAGTATCCTCCCATTTGTTTTACCCAAACAAAATTACCTTGTGCATTTAACTTTAACACAAACAAATCGCTTCCTCCAATCGCAGTTAAATTATAAACCCCTAAGCCAGGGTCAAAATCAGCCGTTGATTCCGAATTTATAGTTACTATCAAATTTCCAATATTATCAAAACTAATTTGCCTGATTGATTGAGTTTCGTAACCTGAAATAGCTTTCATCCAGACAAAATCTCCAGCACTATCTAATTTAAGAATAAATGCGTCATTATCGTCCAGTGAAACAACGTTGTAAATAGATGGTCCCGGATCAAAATCCACAGTGTCCATAAACGTCCCGGCAATATATAATTCACCCGAATTATCTAACGTTATTACTCCGCTGGTTTCATTGTTTATGCCACCAAAACTGTTTACCCAACTTAAACTTTGTGCGTTAAGCATATTATCCCACAATAAAAACATTAGAATAATTATTTTTACAATTTGTGTTTTTTTCATTGTCTTATTTGTTTTACAAAGTTAACTATTCAATTACTACTATTTTTTTTGGTTTGGCTTATGCCTGTTTGTTCCCCATTTTCTATTTTAAGCATATAAATTCCGGGCGTTAATGCTGCATTTATTTCAAACTTTTCGCTGTTGTAATTACCTGTAAAACATAAATCCCCGAAAGAAATTAAAACGCTTTCGGGGATTTTACTTTCTTAATTGAAAACAATCATTCCTTAACAACTTTCACCATCCTCACCTCTTCATCTGTAATTACCTCTGCAAAATAAATTCCTGTTTTATATGGCAGTGTTATTTGCAATGTGTTGGTGTTGCTTCCATCCACAGTTTGCAATAACTGCCCCGTGCTGTTGTATATTTTTACGGTTAAACTTTTTTGTATTTTTTGTAATGCAACTGTGGTTATACCCTGCGTTGGGTTAGGGTAAACCATAATGTTAATTAAAGAAATAGGTTGTTGATTTTGAATGTCAACTAAACTTTGGTTTAATCTTGTTAAATATAAATCTCCATTACCGTTGCTAGCCAAGTTTGATATGCCATTACCCGGATCAAAATCTACTATATAATTATTATTGTAACCAAATACGCCAGTAATAATTATGTTATTATAGCTATCAATTGCAATATTTGAGGGGTTGTTTTGATGCCCAAAAAAACTTATTGCATTGACAAACGCCCCCGAATTATCCAATTTGCATAAAAAAGTATTGTACAAATAGGATAACTGTGTACTTATGCCATAAACTGAGGCTCCGGGATCAAAGTCAGCATAATCTTTAAATGCTCCGGCAAGATATATATTACCGCTTGCATCAATTTCCAAACCTCCACCCACATCACTCGCAACTCCTCCAAATTGCCTAACCCATAAGAATGCACCACTTGCATCTAACCTTAGTAAAAAAACATCGTTACTGCCAAAGGAGGTTAGGCTAGCTATTCCTAAGCCAAAGTCAAAATCAATAGTATTAGTAAAAATTCCAGATAATATAACAGCTCCGAAGTTGTCTATTAAAATATTATTTGGTTGATCAGTTCCTGGGCTGCCAAATGAAGCGCCCCACAAAAAATTACCAATGTTGTCAAGTTTACAAATAAAAATATCTCCGTCAAGAATTGCAGTTGTGGTAGCACTTACAAGGTGGTTTCCTATTCCTGGGTCTAAATCTAAATCTCCGTTAAAACTTCCGGTAATGTAAATCGAACCCGTATTATCTATAGCCAAAGAAAGAGGGTATTGGTAAATACCACTTCCAGCAAACTGTTTAACCCAACCCAAGTTGCCTGAAGAATCTAACTGGCAAACAAAGCCATCATAACCTCCGGCAGATGTAAGGTTAAATATTCCTGTTCCAGTATCAAAATCAACCGTTTGTTCAAAATAACCACAGAAATAAATTTTCCTTGTGGGTCAGTTTTCACTGCAATACGTGTTGCCTCATTCCCACTTCCTCCAATTTGTTTAACCCAAACAAAACCACCTGTAGTAGGGTTTAATTTCAAAATAAAAATATCGTTGTTACCAAAAGAATTTAAAATTGCTGTTCCGGTCCCTGGGTTAAAATCAACATCATCTTCAAAATATCCTGTCACAATTACATTCCCTAAATTATCTAAACTTATGGCACTGATTGTTTGATTCCCCGTTCCTGCAATAACTTTCGTCCAAATTAAATTGCCCATACTATCCAACTTTGAAACAAAGCCATCCGTAGCATCAACTGAAAAAGTGTTAAACGTATTGTTCCCAGGATCTAAATCAACAGTATCTGAAAACAAACCACTTAAATAGATGTAGCCTTGTGCATCAATTGTCAAAGATGTTCCTAAATCATTTCCTGTTCCACCTATCTGCCTTGCCCAATCCAACGTCTGGGCAATACTATTATAATTTGCAAGAAGTAATACTAATGCAAACAATTTTTGTAAATTTATTTTTGTTTTCATTGTCTTATTTGTTTTACAAAGTTAACTATTCAATTACTACTATTTTTTTTGTTTGGCTTATGCCTGTTTGCTCCCCGTTTTCCATTTTAAGCATATAAATTCCGGGCGTTAATGCTGTATTTATTTCAAACTGCGCTGAGTAATAATTCCCCTCATAAACCTGCATGCCTGTGGCATCAAATATTCGTGCAATAACTTTTTTATTGGTTTGGTAATTTTTTAATGTTACAAATCCACTTGACAGGTCGCCAGCATAGCTTGTGCGTTTGCGCCCCTGTCAGGTTAAGCACACCCACCCCCTAAAACAAAGCGTCCCCCTTCAGGGGTCAGGGGTAAAAAAACGCTCCCTTTTCAGAAAGCGTCTATCCTTATTTAGTACGCAATACTTCGTACCCAATTCATAATTCATAACTCATCATTCAGCATTTTGCGCCCCTGTCAGGTTAAGCACACCCACCCCCTTAAAACAAAGCGTCCCCCTTTAGGGGTCAGGAGTCATAACCCCTGCGCACCCTATGTCTGTACGAGACATCTCAAGCTCTCACCCTCCAAAAAAAACGCCCCGCACATTTCTGCACAGAGCGTTTCCCCTTTCGTAACTTCTCATTATCGGTACCTCATCTCAATACTTAATACTTCTTACTCAATTCATATTTCATAACTCATAATTTCCCTACCACCACCTTCTCTTCCACCTTTGCTTCAGGCACCACAAACACCTCCTCAAAATCCACCGTCAGCCTCGTAGCTTTTCCTCTCTCAAACTTCACCTTCTTCTCAACAGTCGTATTGTTATAAGTAACCTTCACAGTTGTTGCCTTCTCCGGCACCTTAGTAATAGTCAGCTTACCCTTTTCATTTGTATTACCGCTCAATCCTGTATCCTCTATCACCACAAGTGCATTCTCTATCGGTTTTATAATTCTTTCAACCGCATCACTCTCTAATACTTGGTTCACAAGCACGCTCAATCTCGTATGTCTTGCACCTGCCGTGCCTATAAATGTTGCATATATAAACTTACTTACAAAATCAGGGTTTACTGCATTAAACTGCACCACCAATTTCAGCAACTGGTCTTTCAGTATAGTATCTGCATCCAAAAATAACTGTGGCAATGTCTTCTCAGTTATCGTCTTTCTGTTTTTAATAGCTGTCTCTGGCTTACTCAAAAAATTTCTTTGGTAATCTTCCGCCAAAGCCTTTAGTGCATCAACCATTGCTGCCGTAATTCCAAAAGGCACCAATGCCACTGCAAGTGTTTCTGCAGTTTCTGCTATCAAATCAGCAGCACCTTTAATTTTAGTATCGCGCTCGCGCATCAATTTCGAATTCGTAAAAGACATTTTCTTATACAATTCGTTGTTTTTTTCCTGCCTTGCATAAGCCTGTGCTCCCCGCTCACTATAAGCATCAGCTTCACAAGTTGCTCTTTCTTCAACTCCTTGTCTATGGCTATGCCTGTAATGTTTTGCTTCTGTATGGCAGCCTGGCTGTCAATAGCAGCATTAATACTAATAAAACTCTCCATGCCTGTTTTAAATGCTGGCAGGTTTTCCCATACCAATGGGTACTCATTTGCAACGTCTATTACATTGTAATTACGTGTGCTTTTGTTTTCTTGTGACTTCGTCATTTGCTTTATATATTATTAATTCTTACCTTTGATACGCACATTTTTATCAAAGGTTATAAAATAGTATATCTATTTTCTAATCTCTTCACTTTCAACACCGTTTTCTTTACTTACACCCATTACCCGCTTACTTCTATACCCTTTGCAACCACTTTAAGATGCGATTACACGTGTCAAAGATGCAATTGCAACTGGTAAAAGATGCGATTGTAACTGTTCAAAGATGCAATTGTAACCCCAAAAGAGCTTATGCACCACTCAAAGATGCAATTGTAACCACTCAAAGATGCAATTGTAACAGTTCAAAGATGCAATTGTAACCCCAAAAGAGCCTATACACAACTCAAAGATGCAATTGTAACCACTCAAAGAGGCGATTGTAACAGGTCAAAGATGCAATTGTAACCTGCAAAAGCAATCAATACACAGTTCGAAGATGCCATTGTAACTAATCAAAGTAATCAATGCACTCATCAAAAATAATAGCCACCATTACAAATCAGTTATTAATTTTGCCAATTGGTTGGGGTCGCGGGGTCTTTTTGGCTTTGCCTTGTCACAAAGGTAATACTCAATCGGTCAGGCACGACAAATTGACCTGTTTGAAACTGAGGCACTACCAATATTTCAGCCTGTTTATACTTGGCAATATCTTTGACGCACCCTTACATACACCATGTTTAATAAATTTAGAAATAAAAAACCGCCACATAGTATGGATACCACAACAAAAAATGCCAATCAGTCAGACCAAAACACTGACGAAAACGCAAACGAACACACCGAAAACAATTTACCAAACGAGCAACCCATACCGGTTGCCGAAACCGAGCAGCCCAGCATAAATCCCATAGAACTTGTGCAGCAGGAACTTGCCATTGCTAATGATAAGTACCTGCGGCTATACAGCGAGTTTGATAATGTAAAAAAACGTACAGCCCGCGAGCGTATAGAACTGATAAAAAGCGCAGGGGCTGATGTTATTACATCCCTCCTACCCGTATTGGATGATTTTGACCGCGCCATACGTTCTTTTGAAACTACACAAGACATTAATGCTGTTAAAGAAGGCATACTACTTATAAACACAAAGCTTAATAACATTCTAACTCAAAAAGGTTTAACCCCTATGAATGCCAAGGGCACTGCCTTTGATGCCGATTTGCATGAGGCTATAACCAATGTGCCAACTGAAAATGAATCGGAAAAAGGATTGGTAATGGATGAGGTTGAAAAAGGATATTACTTAAATGATAAGGTAATACGTCATGCAAAGGTGGTAGTGTATAATTAATAATTAGCGGTAATTTTCAAAATCTCAAACAAACTTTACATCATCTTAACTAAATAACTGATTTATAGAAAGAAAAGCAACAAACGAAAATGGCAAAAAGGGATTACTACGAGATACTTGGAGTTGCAAAAAACGCCAACGAAACCGAGCTAAAGAAAGCATACAGGCAGTTGGCAATAAAATATCACCCCGACAAAAACCCCGGCAATAAAGAAGCTGAAGAAAAATTTAAGGAAGCAGCCGAGGCTTATGAAGTATTAAGCGATGCGCAAAAGCGCCAGCGTTACGATCAGTTTGGGCACCAGGGCATGGGCGGTGCAGCAGGTGGCGGCAACGGTGGCGGGCATCATATGAATATGGAAGATATATTCAGCCAGTTTGGAGATATTTTTGGCGGACATAACCCTTTTGAAAGTTTTTTTGGAGGAGGCGGAGGAGGATCAAGAGGCGGCAGGCGTGCGGTTAACAAAGGCACCAACCTGCGCATAAAAAGTTAAGCTTACGCTTGATGAGGTAGCGCATGGTATAGAAAAAAAAAAAAGGTTAATAAAGCTGTACCCTGCAATACCTGTGATGGAAGCGGTGCACAAGGCGGGAACAGTGCATTTAGTACGTGTAATGTATGCAAAGGCACGGGGCACATACGCAGGGTTACTAATACAATATTAGGGCAAATGCAAACTACCAGCACTTGCCATAATTGCCATGGCGAGGGCCAGGTAATAACCAACCATTGTAAAACATGCCGTGGCAGTGGTATAACGCAGGCAGAGGAAACCATAAGCATACAAATACCAGCAGGTGTAGCCGAGGGTATGCAGCTTAACGTTAGCGGCAAGGGTAATGCGGCAGAGCGCGGTGGCATACCCGGAGATTTAATAGTGGTAATAGAGGAAATTGCGCATGAGGAGTTGCAGCGCGATGGTAATAACCTATTGTATGATTTATATATTTCTTTTGCCGATGCAGCTTTAGGCACACAGGTAGAAGTACCTACTGTAGATGGTAAGGCAAAATTAAAATAGAGCCGGGCACGCAAGGCGGTAAGGTACTTAGGTTAAAAAGCAAAGGCTTGCCACAGGTAAACAGTTATCATAAAGGAGATTTATTGGTAAACATAAATGTGTGGACACCGCAACACCTGAGCAGTGATGAAAAGAAGGTATTGGAGAAATTACGCGATTCAGCCAATTTTAAACCCAACCCCGGCAAGGGCGATAAAAGTTTTTTTGAACGGATGAAAGAGTACTTTAATTAATTGAGTTTTATCTCTGATAAAAGCGTTAAAGGCGTAACCGAAACCCGCCCCTATTAAAGAAGGGCGGGTTTTTTGTTAAAAAAAATAAATTAACATTTACTTGACAATTTAAAAAGTATTGCTAACATTTGAACCACTTAAAACCAAAAGCCTCCTTAGCAACCTTCAGCCACAGGCTTTTTTAAAACAAAACTTTGCGCATGGTATTTAGTTTACCAATAAGAGCCGCACCTGTTTTTGCCGTTAACGACAGTTAGTCGCAATAAACTTTTATGCCTCTTTTCACTCAGGCAAATACAACCAATAAACAATCAAAATCAAATTATATTTCTAATCTAAAAATCAAATTAATTATGACGAAAATCAAATCAAAAATCTCATTAATTGCGTTAGCAATGCTAGCAATTATGTTGTCAGTTGATGTTATGGCACAAATGATAACAGTTTTACCAAATGATGGCGGTACATCCGGAAATGGGCGTGCGCCATCTGTGTCTTGGAGAAGAATAAGAACTCATTATCTTATCACTGCAACTGAATTAGCAGCGGCAGGGTATGTTAATGGATCTGTTCCCGGCAGAATTGGATGGACTTATACTGCTGCACCTATTGCAGGTTCAGGACCACTTGTTATTTACATGGAAAATACATCCGATGTTACCAATGTCAAAAGTGCAACATGGTCTACTGCAATATCTACAATGACGGTTGTGCATAATGCAACTACTGCATTTCCAGCCAGCGCTACACCAAATATTAGCTTAACAGGTGGCTCCCCATTTACCTATACGGGCGGTGGTTTATATATTGCGTTTGATTGGGGTTGCTACACAGGAACCATTCCTGTTGTAACTACTTTGTGTAACTTTACAGGATTGGTAGGTGGTTTAAAGGGTTCTCAATCAACAGCTGCTTGTCCAGGCACACCCGCAGCTACTGTTGCAACTTCAAACTTTAGACCCGAAACAAGACTTGGTCCGCCAACGCCCAATAATGATTTGGAAATTACAAACATTTATACACAGGGCAATTTACCAGTGGGCTATGTAACTAATCATGTTATTTCGGCAAGAATTGTGAATGGAGGATTAAATACTATGCCTGCCACTACTGCTAATTTGGATATAACCGGTGCAAATACATTTTCAACTTCTGTCGCTGTGCCGTCATTGGCATCAGGCGCATCAGCTGTTGTTAGCTTTCCTGCTTATACACCAACCTCGCTTGGTTCTAGCAGTGTTCAGGTTTCATTACCTGCAGATGATGTTTTAAGTAATAATACATCAACTATGGCGCAAACCACATCAAAGGATATTAATTCGTATAGATATTTAGCTCCGGTAACAGGTGGTGTTGGATTTACAGGAGGTACAGGAGATTTTGTTGCCAAATTTACCTCTGCCAATAACTTTGGGGATAGTGATACGATTAATGGATTTGAAGTAATCTTTACTTCTAACACGCAACCATACAATGTTGTTGTTTATGATGATGATGGCGTTGGTGGTGTTCCCGGTACAATACTACATGTGAGCCCATCACAAAATACTGTTCAAGACACTGTGTTTATTTCATTACCTGATGTAGTAGTTTCCGGTAATTATTACGTTGGAATACGTCAAACAAATACTGTAAACGTAGGTTTTGGTTACCAAACAGAAAACCCAATAAGATTGGGCCAATTCTATTTTGGAGCAATAGGTGCCTTACAACTGATTTTAGTACAGGAGGAGCAAACTTTAGATTAACAGCTACAGTGCAATATAAAACCCCTGTTCCACCTAATTGTGGCGTTTATCTTTTACCATTAAATGCCGGAACTGCATGTCAGAACGGTGCAACATTATCTTACGGTAGTGGTGGCGGTGGACCAACAGGTTACAGGGTTTATTTTGGTACAAACCAGGCTTTAGTTCAGGCTGAAGACCCGGGAACATTGGTTCAAAATAGTGCAGCCACAACTTACAATACCGGTACATTAATATCCGGTACAACTTATTATTGGCGTATCGTAGCATATAACGCTCAGGGAGACGCTACAGGCTGTGCGGTTCTTTCAAGATCGTTTACGGCAGCATTACAGCCATGCTATTGTGCAGGGTCATCAGCAAGTGCAGCATTTGAGCATATAACCAATGTGCAATCTGGTGCTTTCAGTAATCCAACCGCAGGTTCTTTATATTCTAATTATTATAATCTTGGCGCAATTAATAATGTAAATATTGGAAGTACATTTAATATTACTGTAACTCAGCCAATAACCGAGGTTTATGATGAAGATCGTATTTATGTATACGGAGATTTTAACCAGGATGGAGACTGGAATGATGTAGGTGAATTATGTGGTAATGCGGATGTAACCATTGCTAACGGAAACGTTACAGTAGTAACTTGCACCGTACCTGTTGGAGCAACACCAGGTAATACGGCATTTCGTATTAAATTAGGGGATGAGGTAAGTGCTGTTGCTATGAATAATGACCCATGCCAAGTAGGATTTGCATTTGGTGAAGTAGAAGATTATTTAGTTAATGTGGCTTGTGGTGCACTTGCAACTGCTACAAACCCTGCCTGTGAAGGTGCTTCATTAAGTGTAAATGCTACCTACCTTGGTTCAGGTACTCCAACAAACTACAGCTGGACTACAACTGCTGCAAATGGTTTTACTGCAAGTACTGCAAACCCAACGGTTGCTGCAAGTGCCAGTGCCGCTAATGATGATGGAGTTTATACGGTTGTAATTACTGATAACAATGGATGCACTTCAACTGCAGATGTTACAGTAGCAGTAAACCCTGCTCCGCAACCTCAGATTGGTGGCGGAAGCCCTACCGAAGAGGTGTGTGAAGGTTTACCTCTTGCATTTAGCTCAAACAACTTAGCCGGAGGTCAAACATCAACGTATAGCTGGAGCAGTACTGCTGCCAATGGCTTTACAAGCGCACAACAAAATGTAAGTGTTACTGCATCGGCAAGTCCGGCACAGGATAATGGTACATATACTGTGGTTATTACTAACCAGTTTTTATGTACTGCATCTGCATCAGTAGCTGCCACTGTTAATCCTAACCCAACATTGGTGGTACAAAGCACGTCTCCAGTTGGCTGTTCTACCCTACCAATTTGCGATGGTTCAATGGTGGTGGTTGCCTCTGGCGGAACTACTCCTTACCAGCAATATGATGATGGTACTAACTTTAATTTGGATGGTAATTTTAATAGTGTTATGTGTTTTGGTGCAGGTACCGCCTCAGTAACTGACGACAAAGGATGTGTAGGCACTGTTCCATTTAACATTGGCGCAATAAGCACTGGTCCTCCATCTGCTTCAGTGGTAGTTCCTCCAATTGTTAATTTACCTGCGTTTGCATGTAACGGTACATTGGTAAATAATATTAATGTGCCTTCAGTTTCAGGAGCTACAAAGTATAATTGGGATGGCCCTGCCGGAACAGACTTTAATGGTGCCGGAAGTACTTACACTAATACCACACCCAATGCTAATATAACATTTGGTGCTTTGGCAGGCGGTGCTTCGGGTTATTACATAGGTGTACAGGCAGCAAATGCATGTGGTACTTCGGTAAGAAAAGTACAATGGGTAAGAGGAACCTTAAGCGTACCAACAACATCTGGCCCAACGGTTGTTTGTGCGGGCGGCTCTGCAATTTATTCGGTAACCAATGCACCTATAACAGGAGCAATATCTTATACATGGACAGGTCCTGCCGGAACAACTTTTGATGGTAACCCAACTCCTTATACTTCGGCAAGTACTTCTGTTACTGCAGTATTGCCAATTGGCTTTACTTCAGGTTCTATTTGTGTAACTGCCAATGCGGCTTGCATAAGTTCTGCTACAAAGTGCATAAGTGTAAGCACAGCTCCATCAGCATTAGGACCAATGAGCGGAGTGTTTAGCGTTTGTCCCCCAGCATCTCAAACCTATACTGTAAGTAATCCGGGTGTTGTTGGCGGAACATATAACTGGACATTGCCTGCGAATGCTTCAGGCACATCTACATCAGATAATATAAATGTTTCGTTTTCTTCAGGTTTTACCGGTGGTAACATATCCGTTACTTATACCAATGTTTGTGGTGTAACTTCAGCAGCCCGCACCAAATCAATCTCTATTGGTACACCATCGGTTCCTGCTTCAATTACTACTACTACTACAAACGGACTATGCGGTCAGGCAGCATCCTTCTCATGCCCACCACAAGCAGGTGCAACGTTTAACTGGACATTCCCAGCGGGATCAACACCCGGCAGCATTACAGGAGGTTCTAACAGCGTAGGCTCAACTATGCCAGGCGCTCCATTTAGCACAGGTCAAGTTTGTGTAACAGCTACCAATGGTTGTGGCACAAGCGGCCCACGTTGCATTACGGTTAAGGGTGCTCCATTAACTCCAGGATTAATTTCATCTGTTCCCGGTACATGGTGCGCTCCTTCTTCCGGTATTCAGTTTAGTGCAGACTTATCGAGCTTAACCGGTGTTTATTCACTTAGCTGGAGTGTAACACCTGCCGGTACTGCTACATATGTATCAGGTCAGGCTACCAATACTTATACGGTAGATTGGGATAACGCTGGTCCTGCATCGGTAATTTTAACAGCTTCTAATGCTTGCGGAAATGCTTCACGGTCTCTTTCACTTAACGTAGCTGCTTGTTCAAGAATTAGTGCAAGCAATATTGTTACTACAGTTGACAGTAAGTTTACCGTTTATCCAAATCCTGCTCAAAGTATTCTGAATTTTGAGTTTAACTCTCTTGTGTCAGAAAACTTAGAAGTAAGCATGATGGATTTAAGCGGCAGGGTAGTTATATCTGAAACTATTTCAACAACAGAAGGATTAAACACAGGAAAACTTGACGTTAGCCATTTAGCTAAAGGTGTATATACATTTAAAGCTAATTCAAGCAACACAACTTCAGTGGTTAGAATTGTGGTTGAATAATTAAAGTTTTTCTTTACAAAAAAGGCTGTCCCTCTATTGGGACAGCCTTTTTTTATTGGACTTGATTTTAGTTACTGAGCTAAGTAGTAGCAAAGTTCAAAAATTGCCCAGTTAGTTGTGCCCTTGATACGTAACATGTAAACGTTTCGGATGTGGTATCGTAAAACTCTATTCTTCTTGTTGAAGAATTTCTGCTATTTCACCATCAAAAACTTCCCCGGCCTCTCGGGGTCTGCAACAAACCATGCAGGATTTCCATTTTGGTCTTTACCTAATTTTGCTCCGGGTACTGGAGGATGTTGTCCGTTGCCATTTTGAGAATGACCGTTTGAAGAAACATCAACAGTAGATTTTTTTTCTGTCGGAATAAACCCAAGTTCACACAACTCATTCAAACTTTCTTTGTACCTGCTAATTACAAAATCAACATCAGCATCAGTAAATGCAAGCGTTAAAAAACACGGGAAGCCATCCATAATGTGAACGCCTTTGTTGCGCATCAATGCAAATAACAATTCCGTGTACTGTGGTTCGGTTTCCCATTTGCCTTTAAAGAGTGAGCCAAATGTTACCAACTTAAATGGCGAACCTAATTTTTTGCTATGTGCATTTACTTCGTCAACTAAGCGCTGGGTTTTTGCATTTAGTTTTTCGTAAAGCGGCTTGCCTTCCTTTTCAAATGCAACAACACTTCTTTCATGGTTGCCATAGCTAACGGATGACGCACAAATGTTCCTGCAAAATAGGTTACGCCTACTTCTGGCACAGAGTTATCTCCAAATTGCCAATGCCCTCCGTCCAATGCATCCATAAATTCTTTTCGTCCTGCAATGGCACCAATTGGCATATTACCGCCAATAACTTTTCCGTACGTACTCAAATCTGCTTTCACATCATAATACTCCTGCGCACCGCCCAATCGTAAACGGAAACCGGTTATAACTTCATCCAAAATCATGAGTACATTATTCTGTTGCGTAATTTTTCTTACCTCATGAATAAATTCCTTTGGGTGAAAATCTGCTCTGCGGCTTTGTATAGGTTCAATCATCACGGCAGCCAGTTCGTCTATACGTTCGCGTATAATCTGCAAACTTTCTTCCGTACCATAATCAAGTACCAGCATATTCTCAACTGCTTCCGGCATAATCCCTGCTGCTGCAGGAAACGATTTTAATTTCTTTGTTCCGCGCACAATCACTTCATCGTTGATACCGTGATACGAACCGTTGAAACACACAATTAAATTTTTTCCTGTAACGGTACGTGCAATGCGCATGGCGCCAAGTACAGCCTCGCTGCCTGTGTTGCAAAATCCTGCACGGTCGTAACCAGTCAACTCACACATCAGCTTTGCGCACTCACCTGCAAGCGGAGTTTGCGGACCAAGTTCAATACCTTCCTCCAATTGTTTTTTCCACACGTTCATCAGCATATCGTTACCCCAACCAAAAAAGTTTGAACCAAAACCATTCAACACATCCACATATTCATTGCCATCCAACTCCCACATTTTTACTCCCTTGCATTTATTGATGACAATCTGATAAATAATTTCTTTCAGTGTTGGCTTAAATCCTGTAACCACACGCGGGTCGGCAAGCACACTGCGGTAATCCTGACAATATTTTTTTGAACTTTTTGTTTTGCTGTTGTAATCAGAAATAAATTTCTTCAACCATTTATTTTGTGCATCAGTAAAATCTGTTGCCGAAGTTTTTTCAATTCGCGCAATGGCGCCAAATGGTTTTGCTAATTCTGCTTTTTCGTTTTCACTGATGTCTTCTTTTTTGGTGTGCGATTTTATCTCCACTGCTTTTTCCATGTGCGCCTGTACCGAAGGGGCGACTTGTTGCTGCGGCTGATTCATGTTCTGCATCATCATCTGCATCATTTGCATTTGCTGCATCATCATTAGTTGCATTGGGTTCATTCCATGCGCTGGCGTTGCAGGTTGCTGCATGGCTGGCATAGCTATTTGCTGAGGAGTCGGCTGGGCTGTTTTGGCGACCGGCATAGCATCTGCCGGTAAATTTGCATCCAAATGAGAAGACAATGCACTGAGTGACGAAAACTCTTCGTTCAATTGACGGAACGTAATTTTTATTCCGTACTTCTTAGAGATAGTTAACGCAGCCTGGGTAAGGAAGAGTGAATCTAACCCCAACTCAATAAAGGTTGCGTTTGAATCGTTTCCCAATTCCATTCCGGAAGATTCTTCTAAAATGGATTTAAGTTCAGAGTTGATAATATCTTTTCTATTCATAGTTGAATTATTCGTTGTTTGCGGTTCTGATATTGGTAATTGATAATTAAAATCAGGAACTGATGTTTGAGAATTAAAAATGGGTTGTTGTGTGATTAAAGGTTCAAGCCAAAATCTCTTTTTTTCAAAAGGATATGTAGGTAATGCAACTTTTCTTCTTTTTCAAGTGCATAAAAGTTTTTCCAGTCAATAGTTGCACCACTCATCCATAATTGCCCGAGTGCAAAAAGAATTTGTTCCCACTCTCCAAAATTTTCGGCAGTATCATTTAATGATGAAATGGCAACTTGTTTTGTCGGCTCTTTTGCTTGTTGTTTAGCTAATGTTGATGCTGTGTTACGCGGTCCGCATTCCAATAAAATGCGTTGTGGCTTTTCATTCCACAATGTTTGTATTCCTTCTGCAAACCGAACTGTTGCACGAACATGGTTGCTCCAATATTCGGGATTAGTTGCTTCTTCGTCAGCAATCCATTTTGCAGTTGCTGTTGAAACAAACGGAATTGTTGGCTTGTTAAGTTTAACAGATTTTACTTTTACTAAAAATGGTTTCATCATAGGCTCCATCATTGGCGAATGGAATGCATGAGATGTAACCAACATTTTCGCTACTACTTCCTAACCTCTAAATCCTTTTGCAGCTTTTCAATTTTATCTGTTGGTCCAGCAACCACACACAATGATGGTCCGTTGATAGCCGCAATGGAACACGATTTATCAATTTCTTTTTCCAATTCATCTGCAGTCATGCGTACACTCAACATAGAACCATGCGGAAGTTCCTGCATCATGCGTCCACGATTTGCAACTAACATCAATGCATCTTCCAATGAAAATACTCCAGCTAAGTGCGCTCCTACAAATTCGCCAATGCTGTGCCCTATAAATCCTTTTGGTTGTATCCCCCAACTCATCCACAATTTTGAAAGTGCGTAGCCAATTGTAAAAAGCGATGGTTGCGTGTACATTGTTTCCTTCAACTGCTTCTCCGCCTTTTCTTTTTCAGAATCTTTCGGATAGAGAATTGTTTTTAAGTCAATGCCTAAATGTGGTTGCAAAATTTTGCAACAAGTATCAACAGCATCTTTAAAAACAATTTCATCATCATATAAATTTTTTCCCATGTTCACATACTGTGAACCTTGTCCGGGGAACATAAAAATTATTTCAGGATTGCCTGATGTTAATTCACGCGAAGAAGTTTTTTTAGGATTTGATTGTTGAATGGTTAAATTAATATCTGCAACATCACCGCCTACAATTATTCTGCAGTGATTAAAATATTTTCTTCCTGTTTGCAAGGTATAAGCAGCATCAGCAAGATTTGTTTGCGGATTTTTTTCTAAGAAAGATTTTAAATTTTGTGTTTGTACTTCAAGCAACTCTTTTGTTTTTGCAGAGAGAACAAACAAATGTCTTTTCCGGGCAATTCCGGATTCAATTTTTTGTGGTGCTTCTTCAACTACAACGTGTGCATTGGTTCCGCCCACGCCAAAAGAACTTACACCGGCACGTAAAGGATTTCCATCAGTATTCTTCCATTCACGCTTTTCTGCGTTTACAAAAAATGGTGAGTTTGCAAAATCAATTGCAGGATTTGCTTTTTTATAGTTGAGTGATGCAGGAAGTATTTTATGCTTTAAAGCAAGACATGTTTTAATTAATCCTACCACACCTGCAGCAGGAGTTAAATGTCCGATGTTTGATTTAATAGAACCAACTGCACAGAATTGTTTTTTATCTGTCTTGCTTCTGAACGCTTGTGTGAGTGCTTCAATTTCTATAGGGTCGCCAAGAGGTGTTGCAGTGCCATGCGTTTCTATGTATGAAATTGTTTCGGGATTTATTCCTGCCTTTGCCTGTGCCATTGCAACCACAGCAGCTTGTCCTTCTACACTTGGTGCGGTAAAACTTGCTTTGTCATTTCCATCATTGTTCAGGGCTGCGCCACGAATGACAGCGTAAATTTCATCGCCATCTTTAACTGCATCTTTATATCGTTTCAACATCACCACTCCTACTCCATCACTAAAAACAGTTCCGTTTGCATCGGCATCAAAGGTGCGCGTATGCCCGTCCTTACTAAACATTCCACCTTCGTTGTAAATATGCCCACTGTTGATTGGAACTGTAATTGCAATCCCACCCGCAAGTCCCATGTCACATTCTTTGTTGAGTAAACTTTCGCAAGCAAGTGTAACAGCAGTTAACGAAGTGGAACATGCAGTGTGAATGCTTAGTCCCGGTCCTTTTGTATTAAATTCAAATGCAACGCGTGTTGCGATGTAGTCCTTTTCATTGGCTGTCATTGTTTGAAAAGTTCCAACACGGTTTATTGCTTCCTTGTTGTGAAATACATTGTTAGGATAGTATGTGTTGTTGCCCATTCCGGCAAACACACCTATAAGTCCATCATATTTATCAGGAGAGTACCCTGCATTTTCAATGGCTTCCCATGCAACTTCTAAAAAAATACGCTGCTGCGGGTCGGTAACTTCTGCTAGTCGCGGGTTCATATTAAAAAAAGCAGCATCAAACTTATCTGCATCTTCAATTACACCACGAACAGCAACATAACTTGAATCATTTTTATCTTCAGCAGGTATGCTTGCATCTAATTCTTCTTTCTTGAAAAACGAAACTGTTTCTTTTCCGTCTAATAAATTTTGCCAAAGCTCATCTACATTTTTAGCTCCTGGAAACCGCCCACTCATTCCAATTACTGCAATGCCGTCTTCAACACTTTCTACTTTTCCCTTCACGTTATAAGAAAAACGTTCTTCAATCATTTTAAAATTATCTTTTTCTGAACTGTCATTAGATAAAAACTTGGTGAGCGATAAAATATCAGGATGCTGATACATTTTTACCACCGGCAAATCCAAATTATGTTCTTGTCTAAGTTCTGCAATAAATTTTAAAGCGAGTAAAGAGTTTCCTCCTAAATCAAAAAAGTTATCGTTAATGCCAATACCTTCTACTTTTAACAATTTGCTCCAAGCGGTTGCAAACGTATTTTGCAAATCAGTTTCGGGTGCAACAAAAATATTTCCAAGTTCAGGCCGCTTGTTTGATGGAGCAGGTAAATTTCTCCTGTCTATTTTACCCGATGGTGTTCTTGGAAAATTTTCCAGTTGTACAAAAAGCCGATGGCATCATGTACTCAGGTAATTTGTCTGCTAAAAATTTTCTCAGCTCGCCTGCATTCATATTTTTTCCATCATGAGGAAGACAATATGCAACCAAACGCTTATCACCCGGCTCATCTTCTCGTGCCACAACAACGGCTTGCTTTACGGATGCATGTTTATCAAGCGTTAATTCAATTTCACCTAACTCAATTCTATACCCCCGAACTTTTACCTGCCCGTCAATTCTTCCTAAGTATTCAATATTTCCATCGGGTAAATATTTTGCCAAATCGCCTGTTTTGTAAAAATGTTTTCCTTGTGAATTTGCAAACGGATTCTCTAAAAATTTTTCTTTTGTTAAATCATCACGGTTTAAATATCCTTTGGCAACACTGACTCCGCCAATAAATAATTCTCCTTCTTGGTTTGCGCCAAGCGGATTTCCGTTATCATCTAAAATATAAATCTCCGCATTGTCTATAGGTTTTCCTATGGATGGAAGCGCGCTCCACTCATCAGGATTTGCAGGAAGTTGATATGCAGTAACCACATGCCCTTCTGTAGGTCCGTAATGATTCCACAATACACACTGCTTATTTTTTTTAAAAAAGTTTCGGATATATTGAGTTGACTGCAATTGCTCACCGGCTGTGATAACTTCTTTCAACGAACTTAAATCGCCATCAAAATTTTCAGCCACTTCGCACAAATGCTGCAAGGCAATAAACGGCAAAAACAAGCGATTGATTTTTTCTTTGGCAACAAAATTTAAAAGATTTACTGCATTTAACCGTAAATCATCTTCAATCATCACCAATGTTCCTCCGCAACTAAGCGTAGAAAATATTTCCTGAAACGAAACATCAAAACTAATGGGTGCAAACTGCAATGTTTTTCCGCCTTCAAGAACGGTAGTGTTTTTTAACTGCCATGTGATTAGATTTACCAAAGGCTTGTGAGGCATAGCAACACCTTTAGGCATTCCCGTGCTACCGCTGGTAAAAAGAACGTAGGCAATATCGAGGTTCGAAGTCTGAAGTTTGAGGTTTAAAGTTGTGCTACCTGAAACTTGCTTAATCTGAATCTTCTCAGCCCCACTTGCAGGAAGTTTTCTTGAAAGAGAACTGTTCGTAACCAATACAGGCATCTGCGCAGTTTCAATCATGTACTGCAATCTCTCTTGCGGATATTCAGGATCAAGAGGAACATAACCTGCTCCTGCTTTTAAAATTCCGAGTACACCAACAATTAAATCACAACTTCTTTCAATACATAATCCAACTAAACTGCCGGGTTTTACTCCTTTTAAAATTAAATGCTGAGCAAGTGTATTAGCCTTTTCATTTAACTGGGCATAGGTTAATTTATCATTATGAAAATAAACAGCAATAGAATCAGGAGTTTTTGCAACCTGTTTTTCAAAAAATTCGGGCAGGAGTAACTGCTCCGGAAAAGGAGATTTTGGAAACTTATAGTTATGTTGCTTCATTAAATGCGGTGGCTAAAAAGCGTGTAATAAATATTAATTATACGATTACGAAGGTATAGGGTTTCAGAAATCAAATATTGTTAATTGTGTGAAATTTCAACCGCAGCTTGTGAACTATTAATTACAAAAAAAAACGCTCCGGAAAAACCGAAGCGTTAAGTTAATTAAATGTTTTTTTCTATTTGAAACTAACGATGGCAAACTGTTCTGTCTTACCTCGTTCGCCAAACAATAACATTTGACTTTCAGAAAACTGCTCACAAACTTTTGGTCTTATAAATACATCCGTTTCAGCAGCGCTAAAGAGAGACTCTCTGGTTGTTTTTCCGGCATTATCAACAGTAGCAATGGTAATAATTCCATTTTTATCACGCAACGAAAAATTCTTAATGTCTCCTTGCTTTGTTGGATTCAAATTGTCTTTATGGTCGTTAAAAACAAAGGCAATTTTATCCTTTGT
The DNA here is from genome assembly GCA_016714005.1 of Bacteroidota bacterium. Taxonomy (GTDB): domain Bacteria; phylum Bacteroidota; class Bacteroidia; order AKYH767-A; family OLB10; genus JADJOA01. The sequence goes on along the minus strand of JADJOA010000007.1, from coordinate 212,984 downwards.
AACCTCCATAGCATACGATGAAAATGCTCCATTATCGTTGGTGGTTCTTTGATATTTAGGAACCTTGGTTGCCCAGTCTATTTTACCCTCTGGTGTTACATTAATTACAATTATATCATTATAATAATACGTGTAAGTAGTAGTAGTGCCGTTTTGCGAATAGTGTGTTGTAACTTTTACAAAATATTGTTCTCCAACCAAAACACAACCGCCATCATCACGCAGTATCATATTGTCCATATCATATTGGTACAATTCTAAATCCTTGCCCTTTTCTTCTTTTGCGCGAGCCTTTTTCTCTTGCCTTTCACTCATACCTTCGGTGAGAAAATCAATATCAAATTCTTTAACGTTAGTTACTTTCACATTTTTTGATACCCCATCAAGGACAGTGTAAAAACATCCGTCAACTGAAGTGCGACCCATTTTAGAATAAAAACCCGCACAAACAATATCACCTGCATCATTCACTTTAAAATTAATGTCGTTTACAAACTTTTCAGGAATGCTAATTTCATAGTCAACCTTATTTTCACCTTTAGAGGTAAAAGCAACAATATGGTATTTAAAATTTTGCTGACCGCGTTTTACTTCCTTAACTTTATCCTTATACAATTTTCCTAATACGTAAGCATTACCTGCATCATCAACTACCCACTTTTGTGTGCGAAACAATTTATTGTTGTAGGGCAACTCTGCGTTTTTTGTCCAGGTCTTATTTAGTACAGTATCTAAAACAACAAGCCCGAAGCGATCGTTTGCTTCTTTGTCAGTAGGGGTAGGATTACTTATGATTAATAATTTTTGCTTCTCACGTGATTCTACAATTATAAATTTTGTATTGGCTTCCGCTGCCATTGCCATAGCAGCCTCCATTGACACACCAAACTTTATCCCCCCTCCCTTTTTCTCATAATCCATTTCCATCAACTTGGTTGTTTTACCGGTAGCAGCCATTGTCTTTTTGTTAACATTGTTTACATACAAGGTTGCCTTATCTGTTTTTTTATCTACCGATGTTTTAAACAACAAGAGCTTGTCGTTGAAATAAGTTATACCTTCAAAAGAATATTTCTCTTTCGTATCAGGGTCTTTTTCTTCAAACTCCCAGGTTGCTACCCTGTTAAGATTCTTGTCAAGCTTTTCTAAATAAATGTCTCCCTTTTCAGTGCCGCGCACATAATAGCCGGACTCATCATAACCAATTGTTTCTGTTAAAGTTCCTCTTTTAGATCCTTTTAGTTCAGGCCCCCATTTTGTTGTAGCGTACTTAGATTGCGAAAATGAGTTGAAGCCTAAGGCAATCATAGCTGCTACAGCAAAACTGCTTTTTATTTTCATAATGATTAAGTGATTAATAATTTTCGGGCGGTAAATAAAGCTAAAAAAATGTGATTATAAAATCCTTACCATAATTATAGTTGCACCGAAATGTAATTTACACTTTATTTGCCCTCGATTTTCTTTCTAAAATGTCCTTGAAAGAATAAATACATACTTGATAACTAAAAATTTCATGCTAAAACTTAAAGTACCTGCAGCAATGCTGCTTTTTGCATTTTTTCTATCGTCTTGCGCCTCAGTGTTGTATCCTCAAAAAGAAGCAATAATGCTGGTTACCGAACCCGGTGATGCCGAAATTTTTGATGATGCAAATAAAAAATTAGGAACAACACCTTATGACTTGCGAAAATTACCCTCAAGTGTTAAAAGTATTAGTGTATCTAAAGAAGGATACGAAACCAGCACCATAGGTATAACAAGAAAAAGCAAAAACGGATTACTGTTTTTAGATGCTATGTTGCTTTGCATACCATGCCCGTTTGATATGAAAAGCGGAGCATTAAATGAAGTACAAAAATTTGATGGAACTCTGCGCTTACGCAAAAAATTAAAAGAACGCGAGCGTTCAATAATTGTTGCTATTGGAAAACCTGTGGTTGATGTGCCTGATGGAAAATACATAGGTACGATAAACGGTTCTAAGAAAAAAATAAACGACAAAGACATAAACAGGCTTATAGGCTATGCCGATGAAACTGATGACGTAATTATTCCGGGAATGAAAAACACGTACCTTGAAGCCAACCGCATATCAGTATTAAATGATGACAAAGGTAGCCTGATTAAACCCAAGCTTATTTTAACTCCCACTATTAAAAACGTAGAGGTGAATGTTATGGGCAAATATGTTTCGAAGTATAAAGGGTCGAGTATGGTGGAGTGTGTATGGAATGTTTACAAAACGAGTAATAAAGAAAAATCTATAGCGCAATTTCCTGTTAAAACAAGTTTTTTCAGAATAGAGGCAAACAACGTTTCAATATTAGATGCGCTTATGGCAGAAAATGCAAGAGACCTTTTGGAGAACGACACACTATACGATTTTCTTATAAATGCCGAGCGTGAATACCTTGCAGAAACAAAGGGAAATGTTTTTGATATAAAAACGCCTGCCAAGCCAAATTACAAAAGCAGTAAGGAAGTTTTAAAAGGTTCAATTGCCGGTGTGGTTACTGTGGAACAAAAAGATGGTTTTGGTAGTGGTGTAATTATTTCTAATGATGGTTACCTCATTACCAATTATCATGTGGTGGATCAGGAAAAAATGTAAAAGTAAAACTGAATGCCGATGTTAAGCTAAATGCAGTAGTTGTAAAAACAAATAAAGATTATGATCTGGCATTGTTAAAGGTAGAAGCATCTGACTTAAAAGCACTCTCGTTCGGAAACAGCGATATGGTTGAAATTGGTGATGATGTGTGGGCTATAGGAACACCACTTGCCACGGATTTAGGGCAATCAATAACAAAAGGAATTGTAAGTGGCTTTAGGGAGAACAACGGACTGAAATTTATTCAAAGCGATGTGAGTATTAATGCAGGTAATAGTGGCGGACCGTTGATTAACGATAAAGGAGAAATTGTAGGAATAACGACTTTAAAAATTTCGGGCAAAGGAATTGAAGGTCTTGGGTTTTGTATTCCGGCCAATTATGTAATTGAATTTTTAAACCTTAAATTTGAGTAAGATACTACTATGAAATTGAACATTAAATACGCTGTTGCAGTACTAATGATGTTAGCTGGCAGCAATGGCTTTTCTCAGGCAATTCGTTTTAACACATATAATTATTGTGACGACTTCAGGGTAAATAAATCTACCGACATATACGATGAAGGAGGATCTTCACTGGATGATAACAGTGATTTCTATTGGGGAATAGGTTATGAGCAAAATGTTGGAGACAGAATTTCGGTGTCGGCAGAAATAAATTCAAGCTTGGGCAAAATTTATTCTGAAAGTTATGTTTCTATTCCCGAACCCTATGTTGACTTAACGACCGGGCAAACATATACAACAACGAAAAGTTATAATTTATATGTTTCTTATGTAGAGTTAAAATATATTTCAAAATACTTTTTAAAGAAAACGATGACAGAAGCGGATACATTGCCTCTACTCTTGGGTTTAAAAAAGTTAATTACGGATACTCTGACGAAGAAGGTGGTGAAGGAGATTTATCACTAAAGGAGAGTAAATTAATTATTCCTTTAGGACTTAGATTAGGATGGCGCGGAAGTATTGACGGATGGTTTGGTGATGGATTTATTGGAGCAGGATTAAATATTGGAGCCAGTTCAGAAGTTAAAGACCCTATTATTATAGCCTTCAACAAAAACAGTAGTATAAGCACCATTTATTTTACTGCAGGGTACAGCTTTGGTATTGGTTGGGCTGATTAATTCTTTTTTAAAAAAATGACGCACCTGAAAAAATTAATACTTTCTTTTTTTATAACAACAATCCTTACCACTTTAACCCACTCACAAGCTATAAGAGTAAATACCTTTTGCTATACAAGCGATTATAAAACAAAGATTGATGAAGGAGACCCTACAAACATGTTGAGTAATTGTTTTGTAGGCATAGGCTACGAGCAAAATGTAGGCGAACGTATAGCTGTTTCGTTAGATTTTAATACTTCACTTGGAAAACTCTTTGGGGATATATCAACCCATAGCCGGGATATTGAATACTATGATGCAGGCAACGGATACATTAATTTTATAACTACGAATATGCTACTTATATCACATACAAAGAAATAAATTACCAGTCAAAATATTTTTTTGACGACAATGGAGAAGGTTCAAATTATGTTTCATCAGGTATAGGATTAAAGTTTGTTAATTGGACATTTGAGCCTTTAAGTGGAAACTATAACACGCCTCCTGAAATCGCATCTTTGATACTTACCAAACCTATTGAAGAAAAACTATTGGTAATACCTATTTCACTAAGGTATGGAGCCCGGGGAAGTATTGACGGAGGATTTGGCGAGTATTTTTTTGGAGTATCGTTCAATTTAGGAGCAGGCAACCTCCCTGAATCCAATGAACTAAAAAACCTTTTTGACGAAAGACCAATGCGTGACCTGGCTTTTAACATTGGTTACCTGTGGGGAGTTGGGTGGGCTGATTAAATTTTTTCTGTTACTAAAATCAATCTGTCTGATTTCATTTTATCAAAGGCATTGAGGTTGTAATCGCCAAAAGTAAACTTCAATTTTAGCCCGCAACTTTCAAGCATCTTTTCAAAATCTTCTTTGTTGTAAAGCCAAACAGATTCTGCAAATAAAAACTCACGTCCGTTGTCAGTTACATTAATTGACTTGATCACTTTTCCATCAACCACTTTTTTTTGAAAAGAAAATTGAATGTTATTGCGTTCTTTACTGAACAACGATGGCAAGGCTGACTTGACCTTTTCAGAGTTAAAATAGTCGAGTACAAATATTCCGTCCTTCTTTAATGATGATAATGCCGACTTTAATGCGAGTAAATTATCATGTGGTTTCTCAAAATACCCAAAACTGGTAAACAGGTTTAGTGCAACCTCAAAATAATTAATCCTGAAAATCGCTCGCATATCGTGCTCAAAAAATTCAAGCTTTTCGTTCTCAAATTGCCTGCAATACTTTATGCTTTCGTGCGAAAGGTCTATGCCAGTAACATTAAAACCTTTTTTATTTAAATAAACAGAATGCCTCCCTCTGCCGCAGGCAATATCAACTATGCTGCAACCCGTTTTTAAATTAAGCTTGTCAATCAGTTTATCAAGAAAAAATTCTGCTTCCTTGCTGTCTCGTTCTTTGTACAACAAATGATAGTAAGGAGAATTAAACCACGACTGGTACCAGGGCTTCATAAAATCTTTGCGGGTGCTAATTTCTTTATTCTGCCTATTTTTACCAAAGATAAAAACAGATTGAACGAAAATATATGGCTAAGATGCCTCGCATTAATGTGCGAATAAGAAAAAAAAAGCATACAAGCCCCGGAGCCCAGCCAGGAAGCATTAATATACCTACCGATGCTTTAAAACCTCAGCTAAAATGCATTACGTATAATCCTGACTCTTATGAGGAGAAAACATTTCATACAATTGATGAATTATTGAAATGGTACAATGCAAACACCGATAAAGTTAAATGGATTGATATTCGTGGATTTGGCGATCGTATTTTTTTTGAAAAGCTGGCTATGCATTTTAACTTTCACAGGCTTGAGATGGAAGATGTTTTTAATGTTTACCAGCGGCCAAAAGCCGAAGAATACGAGGGGCATTTATTTTTTACATCGCGCCATTTGCAATTATCCGAAGAAGGCTTGATAAATGACCAGCTAAATGTTTTTTTGGGTAACAATTATGTTATTACCGTACAGGAAAAATACGAGGATAAGTTAGACCCGATAAGATTCAGAATAAAAAACTCTAAAGGAAATTTACGCCACGCGCTTGCCGATTATCTTGCTTATGCAATAATGGATGCCGTAATTGATTATTACTACCCGGCACTTGAAAAAATTGGCGATAGAATGGATGAGTTGGAAGATGAACTATTATCAAACCCAACACGCGAATCAATGAATAAAATTCTGCAGATAAAAAGAGAGCTTATTATTTTTAGAAGAACTGTATGGAGCGAACGTGATAAAGTGAATGACATTTTAAGGTCAGATTTTAAACACATAACTCAAAATTCTAAAGTTTACTTCAGAGATTCTTACGACCACTGCGTTCAATTGCTTGATATAATTGATTCTTACAAAGAGATAACTGCAAGTTTAATGGATGTGTATCTGTCAAGTGTAAGTAACAAGCTAAACGGTGTAATGAAAGTGCTTACCATTATCAGTACTATATTTATTCCGCTTACTTTTATTGTTGGGGTTTACGGAATGAATTTTTCTTACACCGATCCTGACACAGGTGAAATATTAAAATGGAACATGCCTGAATTGTATCACCCTTATGGTTACCCTATTATAGTTACTATTATGCTTGTGTTGGTTATTTTTCAATTGTATTTCTTTTACAAAAAAGGCTGGCTTAGTTTTAAGAATAATTAAACATGGCTGGCACGGGGCTTTTTGCCGATATTATTTTACCTCTTTACTTACATCAAACGCTAACCTATGCTGTGCCGGATGAATATGCACCTGCAATTGCGCCTGGCAAAAGAGTGCTAGTGCAATTAGGCAAGCAAAAAATTTATTCGGGAATTGTGCTCCAACTTCATAACAACAACCCAGGGCTTAACGAAATAAAAAATATTATTTCAGTAATAGACGATTACCCTGTTGTTACCCCACTTCAAATAGAACTGTGGCAATGGATTAGCCAGTACTATCTATGCACTTTAGGTGAAACAATGGCGGCTGCATTACCATCAGCACTTAAGTTACACAGCGAAACAACTATAGTACTTAACACCGAACTGAACGAGAACTTTTTACACCTTACCGAACAGGAATACATTATTACCGAAACATTACAGGATAAAAAAGCACTAACATTAAAAGAGATAAGCAGATTGGTTGACAGAAAAATGTATTTCATATTGTACAATCCCTGTTAAATAAAAATCTTGTTTATGTTAAAGAAGATGTGGTAGAGAAGTTCAAAGCCTAAGCTGGCTACTTTTTTAATCAGAAGTGAAAATGCAAACGAAGAATCTTTCTTGCATGAGCAGATGAATGTGCTCGAAAAAAAATCGCCTAAGCAACTGGATTTGCTCATGCACTTTTTAAAATTAGAAATGCAAAGTGCCGATAAAAAAATTGAAAAGGGAAAATTGCTAAAAGCTTCGGGGTTAACTGATGCTGTATTAAACGGACTTATTAAAAAAACATACTTCAGTTAGTAAAGGAAAAAAAAGAAAATAATTACACAGGTGCTGTAACAGACAGCAACGAGTTATCTTTAGTACAACAGGAAGCACTGCAAAAAACCAAAGCGTTATTTGCTAAAAAACAAACTGTTCTCTTGCATGGTATTACCTCATCGGGTAAGACAGAAGTTTATATAAAGCTGATTGAGGAATATATTTCGCAAGGCAAACAAGTACTTTATCTCTTGCCCGAAATTGCATTAACCACACAAATAATTTCGAGGCTCAGAAAATTTTTTGGCGATAATTTATTGGTTTACCATTCGCGCTTTAATGAAACCGAAAGGGCAGCAACATGGAATAAACTTTTAGAAATTTCGTTGCAACCTCATGCAAAGGCACCAGTAATAATTGGCGCCCGCTCGGCAGTTTTTTACCATTCAGCAATTTAGGTTTGGTAATTGTTGACGAAGAGCACGAGCAATCGTACAAACAGCATGAACCTGCGCCACGCTACCATGCACGCGATACGGCTATGGTGCTTGCACAAAAATTTGGCGCCCGAACTTTGTTAGGCTCTGCTACACCATCGTTTGAATCATACAACAATTTTTAAGAAGATAAATACGGTTTGGTGGAATTCAACCTCATTTATTGCAATTTTGATATGCCCGATATTTCTCTTGTAAACATAAAAGATCTTTCCATCAGAAAACTGATGAAATCTCATTTCAGCCCTGCACTACTTGCTGAAATAAAAACTGAATTGGACAAGGGCAAACAAATTATTTTGTTTCAAAACCGGAGAGGCTTTGCTCCTATTATTGAATGCAACCCGTGTTCGTGGGTGCCACATTGTGTTAATTGCGATGTAGCCCCTCACCTACACAAGCGTGCTGATTTATTGCGCTGTCATTATTGCGGTTACTCTACGCAAAACCCATCGCGCTGCAATAATTGTGGCGATACTGATTTACGCCAGCGTGGTTTTGGTACAGAAAAATTGAAGATGAGTTGCAGATTTTTTCCTGATAAGAAAATTGCAAGGCTTGATTTGGATGCAACACGCGCCAAACATGCGTACCGGCAAATAATAGAAAGTTTTGAAAACCACGAAACACATATTTTGGTAGGAACACAAATGATTACCAAAGGGCTTGATTTTGGCAATGTAAGTTTGGTTGGTATTTTAAATGCCGACAGCTTAATTAATTTTCCTGACTTCAGATCTTTTGAACGCAGTTTTCAGTTGATGTTGCAGGTAAGCGGAAGAGCCGGAAGAAAAGGAGAACAGGGCAAGGTTATTATTCAAACCTACGATACTGAGCAAATGGTTTTAAAGTATTTAATTCAAAATGACTATAGGGGATTTTATGCAGAAGAAATCCAGGAGAGAAAACGTTTTCAGTATCCGCCTTTTTACAGATTGATTGAAATTACTTTAAAACACAGAGACGAGCGCCTGATTGAAAATGCTGCAACTGCTTTTGCTAAAGAGCTAAAAAAATCTTTTGGCAGCAGGGTGTTGGGTCCTACTTCACCTTATGTAAGCAAGGTAAAAAATATGTTTATTAAATCTATTCTGGTTAAAACAGAAAAGCAATTGCCATTTCAAAAAGCAAAACATTTAATGGTGCAGTCAATAGAAAAATTCAGGTTAGACACGGAATTTAAAAATGTGATTATTATTTGTGATGTTGATCCATTTTAATCTACTCCATTAAAATCTTTTACATCTACATACCGCATGTGTCTTAAAATCCACTGCTGCCGCTTTTGCACACGGGCATTTGGTTTTACTGGCGACCATTTTAATGGCAGTGGTAATATAGCAGCAAACATTGCTGCTTCTCTCACATCTAATTTTGCAGCAGGCTTCTTAAAATAATGTTGCGATGCTGCCTCCACTCCATAAATACCATCGCCCAATTCGATAATGTTTAGGTATACTTCCATTATCCTTTCCTTACTCCAAAAAACTTCAATTAAAAAAGTAAAGTACAACTCAAATGCTTTACGTATATAGTTGCGGGTTGGAAAAAGAAAAACATTTTTGGCAACCTGTTGCGAAATAGTACTTGCGCCTTTTAACCTTTTTCCTTTATGTCTTTCATTATAGTTCTGCGCTTTTTGTATGGCTTCCATATCTATACCAAAGTGGTCTTCAAAACGCTGGTCTTCTGATGTAATAACTGCCAGCGGCATTGATGGCGATATTTCATCCAATGATGTCCAATCTTTTTTGAGTCTTACCTCTCTTTTATCATCAAACGCCTGCTCTGCGCAACGTATAAGCATCAAAGGAGTAAACGGTATAGGAACAAATCTGAAAATAATTACACCGCCTATGCTTAAAATAAAAAACCACTTGGTAATTTTAAGCGTAATGGTTTTTGCATTTTCCCAAAACTTCATGGCGTAAAATTAAATACTCGACAATAGTTGAGTTTTAAATTGACAAATATTTTCACCATTGCAGTTGTTAGAAACCTGTACAAATTACCATTATTTTTATTGCAGGGTGCTTGTGTGATTAACAAATTATTTGAAATTAGCATAAAATAATCCACGCTAAAATGAAAGATACTTTAGATACTTTCATAGTAAATCAAAACAGACCTGATCCATTGTCAAATCTGGCCTCTGCTTCACAACGGTTTCTCAATTTTTTTGTTGATACCATTATTTACTACTGTATTACATTAACTATTCTATTAAGTTTGTTATACTTTGATATAATAAGTGAAGAAGTTGGAGACTATTTAGTTTATTTACTCCTTTTAGTCGTAAGATTCTGTTATTATTTTCTCTCGGAACTTTCAAATGGAAAAACGTTCGGGAAGTTAATTACAAAAACAACAGCGGTTAACGATGATGGGCTACAAATGACTAGTCGTAAAGTATTTAAAAGAACATTGTGCAGATTAATACCATTTGATTTCATTTCATTTTTTTGGGGAAACGGCTGGCACGATTCTATTAGTGGAACACTTGTTGCAAAAGATATTAGATAAAAAAAGTACTTAATTGGTTTTTACTGTTGGTTGTTTGACAAAAGAGATTAAGAAAGGTGCGTGCTAAGGAAGAAGGGTCAGCAACCATGCAGTGCTTGGTTGAGCGAGTTTGTGAGTGAGAGAAGTAAACAAAAGAAGGGTTTCTCTACTTGCCGTAACAGGCCTTGGCGCAATGGCAACCAGAGGAACACAACTGCTCGTACTTGTTCAACTCTTTGTTTCAAACACCAATTTTTATTCGTGTCATTATTTCTTTTAACGGCACTCATGAGTTCGCTTTGACTCGGTTGTACTTGTTCTCAATGCACAATTATTTTTGCTTACTAACATGCTGGCTCTAATCTCCACCGGAGATTTACCTTGTTTAATACTCATGTAATGCGCTCGTGCCACTGCATGTTCAAGGTACAACTGTTGAAGTCTGCACTTTAGGTTTTTTGATGTTCGTTTCCATTCCTTCTCACATAGCTTTGCTTTATCTATTCCCGCAAAACTTTTGAGTTAGAAACAATATTTCCGCTGCTATTAAGTACCTGAACGCAGTAAAGCCCTGCATCCAATAAGGACAAGTCAATCCGATAACTATTTGATTTATTATCACCTGTTAATTCTTTCACCTTTGTCCCAAAAGAACTGTAAACGATAATTTTTAGGTTGCTGATTCCATTTATGTTTATTACTCCTGTTGTTGGATTGGGGTTTATAGTAATGCCCTTATTGTCGTTATTAGCATTAATACCTGTACTTGCATTATCATAAATATCAACTACAGAATAATAAATAAACCCACCACTACTTAAATATCCACCTCCCGCAAAAGAGCTTTAGTACCAACAGCGGTTGCACATAAATAACCTCTTGCTTGAGAGAGATTTTCCGTTGCCCAGAGACCGGTGCTGTTATCATAAATATCAACTACTGAAGAAGGCCCGCACTCAGAAGTTGAGTCCCTCCCGAAAAAAAAACTTTGGTGCCAACAGTGGTAGCACTCAAATGCCTTCTTACCTGAGACAGATTAGCAGTAGTCCAAAGGCCGGTGCTATTGTCATAAATATCAACTACAGAAGAAAAACTACTACCGCTAACAATACCTCCTGCAAAAAAAACTTTGGTGCCAACAGCCGTAGCACTTAAAGATGCTCTTGCAACAGATAGATTCGCAGTAGTCCAGAGACCGGTGCTGTTATCGTAAATATCAACGACTGAAGAATAACTACTACCACCAACATTACCTCCTGCAAAAAAAACTTTGGTGCCAACAGCGGTAGCACTTAAACTATATCTTGCTTGAGAAAGATTTGCAGTTGTCCAGAGGCCGGTGCTGTTGTCATAAATATCAACTACAGAATAAGCTCTACTACCAGTGCCATTACCTCCTGCAAAAAAAACTTTGGCACCAACAGCAGTAGCACTTAAACTGCCTCTTGCAACAGATAGATTCTCAGTTGTCCAGAGGCCGGTACTGTTGTCATAAATATCAACTACAGAAGAAGGACCACTCCCCACCAGCAAAAAAACTTTGGTACCAACAGCGGTAGCACTTAAATTCTGTCTTGCTACAGATAGATTCGCAGTAGTCCAGAGACCGGTGCTGTTGTCATAAATATCAACTACAGAAGAATAACTAATATTCGCCTCCCCCCAGCAAAAAAACTTTGGTGCCCGCAGCGGTAGCACTTAGATTAGATCTTGCTTGAGAGAGATTGGCGGTTGACCATTGTGCATTAGCCAAGTTTATACTCATAATGCAGATGAGTGTGAGAAGATTTTTTCATTTTGTTTGAGATTTAGTTGTTTGCTTACTCTTCCGAAGCCTCGGGACGGTTTTCGGCTTCTCCGTTTTTTTTTATTAAGTTAATTTCTTGAAAACACTTTCAAGTTAGCACTGCCGCTTGTTCGAAGCACAAGCATATCCTGTAACGTCAGTCTGTGAAAAAACCCTTTTCATAGTTCAATTTATCCAGACAACCTCTTGATAAAATTCGTTTACGCAATTCATAAGAATAATTTTTTAGTTTTTTCACATCCTGACGTTTTACGGATTTGTGATAGGCGGGCTTTTCAGCACATAATTTTATTCGAAGATACAAACTTTCGGCTACCACAAAACTCTCTGTGAAGCATAAACCCCGCCTTTTGGGTAGGTTCTTTATGGGCTGCTTTTCTTGTCGTAGTTTGCATTTGCCTTCGCTCTAGGTATATATTTTGTCAATTCCTTGCTGTAGTCAACGCAGCAAACAGCATTATTCCAGTAGTTAACATACATGAGTTTAAACTCACCAATTACCATTTTTCAAAATCCCATTTATTGTATCCGCCTTTTTCCTTAGCCTTCTTCACCAAATCATTTTTTCTACCCCTGTTCTTGTAACGCTTGTAATTGTGGTCAATCCGCGCCTGCTCCGTGTCTTTGTATGCTTTTACTTTTAATGGTCTGAAAAAATACCAGTCGCCAAAGCACTTGCAGCCATTATAATTACATTCCTTAAATGTGTGACCCTCGTGGTATTCAACTATGTTTTTTAAATGGTATTGGCATTTATAAAAACCACCTTTTGTTACTATGTTATCAGGTTACATGATTGTAATGTTGTCAAAATCCAAAAGCATAAAATACAAAAAATAGGTTGTTTACTTTTTAGTTTCAAAAATGCTTTTAGCCGTTTAACTTACCCTAAAGCATCCTAAATAAACCCTCCTTCAACCCTAAAGTCTGGTAAAATTCTATCCAGGAATATCACTATCTTCTCTAAATCAATAGAAAAGAAAGGTAATAAGGTGCCTTAAACTAAAATTATTGCCTTGTAAATCAATATATTAATAATATTTATAGTACTATGTGTTGCATAATACCTTTTTATCACCATATCTTTGCATAGTCAAATAAGGAAAGAAAGTACCAAGTATAAAGCCTGCCGGTAGGCAGGTACCAAGTACCAAGACAAAAAAGAAAATAAAACACGAACTCAAAAAAGCAAACAAATCCGGAAATTCTCAAATCGCAAATCCGAATTCCGAAATCCCAAATCAATATAACCATTAAAACAAAAAACAAGTGAGCAATTTAGAAAACACACAATCGCAAATGCGTAAAGGCGTGTTGGAGTTTTGCATACTGGCAATAATAGCGCAGGAAGAAATTTACCCTTCCGATATTATTAACCGTATGAAGGACTCTAAACTAATTGTAGTAGAGGGTACACTATACCCGTTGCTTACAAGGCTTAAAAACGCAGGGCTGCTTACCTACACATGGAAGGAAAGCAATGCCGGTCCGCCACGCAAGTATTACAAAATTACCCTTGGGCGAAGAATTTTTAAAAGAACTTAAAAAACATGGGACGAATTGGTAGAAGCAGTTAATCAAACGTACTTAAACTCTCAAGCAAAATGAACAAAACAGTATCAGCAAACATAGGCGGCATGGTATTCCATATAGAGGAACACGCCTACGAAAAATTAAACAAATACCTTGGTAATATTCGCAGCCACTTCACCAAAAGTGACGGGCAGGATGAAATCATACAGGATATTGAAAGCCGCATAGCCGAAATATTCCAGGACCGTAACAAAAGCAAGGAGGTAATACTTGAAGCGGATATAGACCACGTTATTTCCGTAATGGGCAAGCCCGAGCAATTGTTTGGTGATGATGAAAATGCTCAGGCTAAATCCGCTTCATCCTTCCTTGACGATAGCACGCCAAAAGCCTACAAGCGCCTCTACCGCGATCCCGAAGACCGTGTAATAGCCGGTGTGTGCTCAGGGCCTTAGCCATCGCCTAAATATAGACCCTGTATGGTTCCGCCTCGCTTTTGTACTAATATTTTTTCTGGCAGGCAGCGGCATACTCGTGTACATTATACTTGCCTTAGTATTACCAAAAGCCGAAACACCTGCGCAAAAATTAGAAATGCGTGGCGAACAGGTAAACATAAACACACTCTCAAAGGAAGCATCAGCCCCTGCATCCAATAAACCGCAAGGTTTTATCAGCCGCTTTTTTGATGTAGTGGGCTCCGTATTCTTAGTGCTCTTAAAAGCCATAGCATACATTGCCGGTGCCTTTGTTGCCTTTATTGGCTTAGTAATATTATTTGCAATAGTAGTTACCATACTTGCCATGATGGGCTTAGGGGGTATAAGCATACCGGTATATATTACCGATTACTTCCTCACCTCAAGCCAGCAATTCTGGAGCATTGTAGCCATCATACTCGTATTTGGCGTACCCACCATCATGCTTATTTACGGTTTGGTAAAAATGGTTTTCAAACTCAAACACAGCAACCGTATGCTAAATATGTCTGCTCTGGTGCTGTGGATTGCAGGTGTAGCCATTGGGTTTATAGTAGGCATTAATGTTGCCAAAGATTACTCGCACGAAGAAAAAATACGCACAAACATACCGTTGCTGAAACCCGAAGCAGATACCCTCTATTTAAAATTAATGGAAAACGATAACATTGATGATGACAAAGGTGCCACCATTACCATATTTGGCAAAAACAACGATTCATACATCACCGGTGACGATTTTTATATAGATGGCGATAATGTTGACTTTGATGTGCAGCGTGCAGCCGGCAATAATTTCGAACTCGTGCAAATTGCATCAGCTCATGGCCCTACCAGGAAAGATGCTTTAAGCAATGCCGAAAAAATCACTTACAACCTCGAGCAGCGCGATTCGGTAATTATGTTTAGCGAATACATGCCCGTAAAAAAAGGCGACAAGTTTCACGGGCAAGAGGTAAAATTAGTTTTAAGAATACCCGTTGGCAAACAAATATTTATTGACGAAGGAATGGAAAGCATTTTTTACGATTTAAAAAATGTTACCGATACATGGGATGGCAACATGGGCGGACACTATTGGATGATGACCGAAGCCGGCCTCAAATGCACCGATTACGATTTTGAAAACGACCCCGATGCCAACGTAGGCGCGAACGAATAGAACGAATTTGACCATACATTCTAATGATGAGAATGTAGATATTAAAATTGATCACAACGGTATTCAAATTAATGGAGTAGATGACACAACAAAAGAAAAAATTGAAAATGGCGATTATAAAATCAAAATTAATAAAGAAGGCATACACATCAAAACCGAAAAAATAGACGAGAAGCATTTGATAAAGTGAAATAAGTACTAAGTATTAAGTACAATGTAAAGAGACTAAAAAGAAGGAATAGATAAAAGCACACACTGCCTACCGAAATTTCTGGATCCTCCCCTTAGGGAAGGGTTAATTTAGGGTTAACTCAAAATACAAAACTCAAAACACTCCCCCGCCTGTAACTTTTAAAAAATTACAAACGTCTTACACACAATACAAGCTAATACCATCACAAACAAACAAACAAACAAACCAATTTATCACAAACAATTTAAAGAAGTTAAATCATGAACAAACAAATTAAATTATCTGCATTGGCAATAGCAATTGCCTTCATTACAAACAGCGCAATGGCGCAAGAGAGTGTTACTGTTAAACCCGGCATTAGCCCCGAAACAAAAACGGAAGTGCTAGCCGTAAACAAAAAAATGGAAACCGCCTTTACACAAACGATCTTTTAAAAATAGGAGAGTTTTATAACGATGATGCCACACTTGTTTTACAGGATGGCACCGAGTTAAAAGGGCGCAAACAACTGAGCGAATATTTTATGAGTTTGCAAAACCGCAAAGACCTTAAAATAGAAGCAACAGAAATTGGCGGCAGCGGCAAATTTGTTTACCAAATGGGTAAAATGACTATTACCACACTTGGCAATGGTGAATCAAAAAGCACCACATCTCGCTTTGTAATGATGCTGCAACGCGGAAACGATTACGATTTCCGTATTACTGCAACGGCACTTAATTAAAAGAAATTTTTCAGGTTAGGGTTGGTTAAAAGGCCCATGATTAATCATGCGGCTTTTTATTTTTTTCTCTTTTAAGATTTTAGACTATCTGCAAAGCTCAACAAAAATGATGTGCTTATCCACAAACTTAAGAACTTGTGTTACCGCATTGTTATAATAATCGTCATACATATTAGGGCAATGATATACTATAAACCGGTATTTTTTTCTAGTAGCAACCTCAAAATAATAGGTAACACCATCATCTACTTTGTTCTTGAACCCTGGTACTTCTTTTGAGATGGAATTTCAAAAAAACTGATATTTCCTCAACACACCCATTAATTCGGTGGATAAAACATTTGGAGTAATTTTATAAGTTATGCTGCTGTCAACAGAAACTTTTTCGCACAAATCAATAAGGCTAACAAGCTCTGTATTTTTTAACTCTGGATAAGATGTCCAGAATTTTGTTTCAACAAAAACCCACGAATTATTTTCAAACTTTATAGTTATTAATCTATCCGGTGTACTCAAAGCATACTCTTCGAAAATTCTAATTTCCATGCTGTCAACGCCAGTCTCTAATTTTGGCAAGTTAAGATCAGACACTAATTTCTTAATCATAATATAGTCGAAATTTGGTTGTTGGGTTAATAAGGTATCTGGCAAATCTAATTCAATAACAGGAGTATCTATCTTACTCTTTCTAATGCAGCCTACAAATAGAGCTGCACAACAGATTGTAACTATAGCTCTCATCTAAATTTACAACAGATCAAAAATATTTTTCACTCCTATCAATCGCTCCACAGTAAATCCTTCGGCATATTTTACACCTATACTCCTGCCCCACTCTGCCGGGCGCGATTCAAGCATTTGCATAAATTCTTTAGATGATATTGCCGTGCCCGGTTCCACAGAGTCCGGATTATAAAATTGAGATGCATACGCTTTTATGGATTGCATGCGTTGCTCTATCACATCACTTATATCAACCAAAATACCAGGCTTCATATACCTGTCCTGTATGTAATGATAAACCGCCTCCGGGCGGTGTGCCGTTTGTTCAACCCCATCCTGCTCTGTTTTCACTTTAATTAATCCTGCCATAAAACAAGCATCGCTCACTAATTTAGAACCTTTACCATGATCGGGGTGGCGGTCGGTTACAGCATTGCAAAACACAACGCGAGGCTTATACTTTCTTATCATGCGCGCCACAGCAAGTTGGTGCTCATCATCATTTACAAAAAAACCATCGCGCATATCTAAATTTTCGCGGTACTTTACTCCCATAATTTTGGCAGCCTCTGCCGCTTCCTTATCTCTTAGGCGCATTACCACGCGTGCCCAGTTCTCCTCTTGTTAAATCAACAATTGCCACAGTGTAATCAAGTTTCATATTCTTTATTAAAGTACCTGCGCATGACAGCTCAACATCATCGGGGTGTGCGCCAAAAGCCAGTATATCTACTTTGTAATCCATCAAAATTATTTTCAGCAAAAATAATGATAGTTGGGAGTTTGTAACTGGGTTTCAGATCACTCAACCAGCAAACTTCTAACTAATTACTAATTTCACCCCGTGCAAAACACTTCCAAAATATTTTCTCTCATCATTAAAGAATACCGCTACGATTGGCGCAGTCGTTCGGCACTCAGCGGTATACTTATGTATGTTTTTGCCACCGTATTTATTTGCTACCTCAGTTTTAAAAACGTTATTGATATACCCACCTGGAACTCCCTGTTCTGGATAATTATTTTGTTTGTTGCCATTAATGCCATTGCCAAAAGTTTTATGGCTGAAAGTCAAGCCCTGCAGCTTTTCTATTACAGCTTTTTAAGCCCATACCATATTATAGTATCCAAAATTATTTACCATGCTGTCCTCATGTTTGTTTTGGCAACATTGGGCGCGTTTATTTTTACTTTTTTTCTTGGAAATCCTGTTCAAAGCTATTTACAATTTTCTCTTGCACTGCTACTTGGCAGTGTTTCGTTTTCATCATGCCTTACCATGATTAGCGCAATAGCATCACGCGCCACCAATAATCCTGCATTGCTTGCAGTTTTGGGTTTCCCGGTTTTATTGCCCGTGCTTACTGTTACCATAAGGTTTTCTAAAAATGCTATTGATGGGTTAGCCTGGTCTGTCAATCAACCTTACTTTATTCTGTTGCTGTGCCTTAATGCGCTCATTCTGGCTTTGGCTTACTTGTTATTTCCATACCTTTGGCGCGAATAATTTTTTACAAATGCTTAAATTAAGTTGGTGGAAGTGGCTGTGTATTGTTTTAATCTTCTATACTTTAATTGAAGGTTTTTTAGGACCTGTTCCGGCATTACCAATACTCAACGAAACCATTCGTAACCTTTACTTTCATGTTACCATGTGGTTTGCCATGATGATTTTAATGACTGTTAGTTTGGTGTATAGCATTAAATATTTGAGCAAGCCATTGGCACATAACGATACCGTTGCCGAAATGTCTGCAAAGGTGGGCATGCTGTTTGGCATAATCGGCATTTTAACAGGTATGATTTGGGCGAAAAATACCTGGGGTGCCTATTGGGTTAATGATGCAAAGTTGAATGGAGCAGCGGCCGCACTTTTGGTTTATACCGCTTATTTTATTTTACGCAATGCTATCGAAGACGAAACAAAACGCGCACGCATATCATCCGTCTATGCAATTTTTGCGTTTACTTTAATGATGGTATTTATAATGGTACTACCCCGCATGACGGATTCACTTCACCCCGGCAATGGCGGCAACCCCGGCTTTAGCACTTACGATTTGGATGCCAACATGCGCAAGGTTTTTTACCCTGCCGTTTTAGGTTTTACCTTATTAGGGATATGGATTATGCAACTCAAAATAAATATTAAAAAACTGCAACACTTTAATGATGAACAGTAAACTCAAATTCTTTTCTGCTTTTTTAAGTACCTTCTTTTGCCTTTTTATTAATGCAAATGCTCAGGATGTAGCAATGGCTGATGCTTTTAGGCAAGATGGAAAAATTTATGTAGTAATAGCAGTGGTATGTGTGCTGTTTGCTGTACTTTTTGGCTACCTGATTTATTTAGACAATAAAATTAATAAGTTGAAGAAGTAGGTTAAACTTATTAAGCAGGTTATTCTGACTCAAAAATTCATAACAATAACATAAGCCAAACTTCGTTTCAATAATCTAATTTTTATTTTTGGCTTGATGATTAAAAAACTGTTTTTAACTTTTGCTTTACTTGCCACAATTTTTGTTGCGCATGCACAGTCCGAAAAGCCCTGGTAAAATTTAATTCAGCTAAGCGAGTGGTTCTTACGGGCGATAGTTTAAGTCCTGTGCCTTACACAAGTTTAATGATAAAAAAATTCTAACCGGGGTACAGTCTCCGATTTTTTGGTTTTATTTTCCTTTGGTTGCGCAAAAGGGTGATGAAATAGAATTTAAAGCCCTCGGCTACAAAAAAACTTCTTACTATATACCCGATTCATTACCCGAAGACCGTTATTCGCTCATACAAGTTTTAATTGGTGATACTATTACACTTAAGCAAGCCGTTATTTATCCATGGCCCTCGCGTGAGCAGTTTAAACAGGCATTTATAGATTTAAAAATTCCTGATGATGATTTGGCACACGCACAACGCAATCTTGCTCTCGAAGAAATGCGTGAGGAAATGAATAAGATTGAGATGGACGGAAGTATGAATTACAAATACGCTTTGCAACAACGCCAAAACAGATTGTATTATGCCGGACAACTTCCTCCAACCAACTTATTAAACCCCATTGCATGGGCAAACTTTATTGAAGCATGGAAGCGCGGCGATTTTAAAAAGAAAGATGATGATTAAAGGGAATTATAAATTGTTTCAAGTATAAAGTGTCAAGATAAAGAAGCTTAGCCAATAACAACAAGACCAAAAACGCAAATCTCCTTACCAACATAAATGCAAAAACTTTTTCTGATTTTTTTTCTTTCAATATTTTCTCACTCAGCATTTTCACAAAGTAATGCAACTGTAAGTGGTGTAGTTCGTGATGAAAATAAAAAACCATTGCCGGCTGTAAGCATAGGAATTAACGGCACACAATATGCAACTGTTAGCAACGAAGATGGCAGCTACTCTCTTACGGTTCCTGCCAATTCCGAAATTCAATTAGTTTATAACCTGCTTGGCAAAAAACCAATTGTAGTCACACTTAATCTAAACAGCGGTGAAGAAAAAATAATCAACAAAAACATGGAGCCCGCCTCCACCGATATTGGTGTTGTAAACATTATTGATAAGAAAGATCGTAACCAGCAAGTCATGCGAATTGATTACAGAAAGCTGGACGAAATACCAAACCCCTCTCTCAACTTTGAAGGCATTTTAAAAACACTTGGTCCTGTTGTTTCAAATAATGAATTGAGCAGTGAGTATAGTGTACGTGGCGGCAATTATGACGAGAATTTGGTTTATGTAAACGATGTGGAAATTTATCGCCCGCAGTTGGTTCGCTCTGGTTTTCAGGAAGGGTTAACGTTTATAAGATTCTGACATGGTGTCGGGAATAAATTTTTCTGCCGGTGGTTTTGATGCTTCTTATGGCGATAAAATGTCATCGGCATTAGACATCGTTATCGGAAGCCAACAAAGTTTGGTGTAAAAGGCAGTTTGAGTTTGCTTGGAGGAAGCCTGATGCTTGAAGGAATTACGAAAAACAAAAAACTCAACTACTTAGTTGGTGCAAGAAATAAAACCACCACCTACCTTCTCGGCACACTTGATACCAAAGGCGAATACAAACCTTCTTTTTACGATGTACAAGCCAATGTTAATTACGACATCAATAAAAAATCAACTATTTCTTTTCTAGGAAATTTATCAAGCAGCAAATACAACGTTGTTCCGGAGAATCGCTCAACAGATTTTGGTACAGTTAGCCAGGCATTGCGTCTTACTGTTTACTTTGAAGGACAAGAGGTTGATGCATTTACTACATCTACATCGGCACTTACGTTTGCCCATAAGCCAAATGATAAACTGCGATTAAAGTTTATTGCCTCCTCCTTTCAGACTTTAGAAGATGAAACTTTTGACATTCTTGGTCAGTATTTTTTAGATGAGTTGGAGAAAGACCCTGCTGCCGATGGTTTTGGTGAAGTGAAATTTAATTTAGGTGTTGGCTCTTTTTTAAATCATGCGCGTAATCAATTGCGTGGCGAAATTTACAGTGGCGAGCACAAAGGAATTTACGACTATTCAAAAAATTCACAATTGCAGTGGGGCATCCGCTATTCGCACGAAAGCTTCAGAGACGAAATCAGCGAATGGAATTATATTGACTCGGCAGGCTACTCCTTACCTCACCCACCTGATACACCTGGAGATTCTACACAAGGCCCGCGCCCGCTCTTGCTGTTGCAGGATGTTATTTATCAGAAGAACAGCATTGAGTCATCCCGCTACAGTGGCTTTGTACAAAACACTTTTACGTTTAACGATTCATCTCGCAGCAGCTTAACAATAGGCGCACGTTTTTCTTACTGGGATTTAAACGAGCAATTTGTTGTTACCCCACGTGCAGCATACAGTTATCAACCCAAATGGAAACGCAATATGAATTTCCTTGGCGGCCGGTTTATATTTCCAACCACCGCTCTACAAGAACTAAAAAACATAAAAGGTGAAATAAATACAGATGTAAAAAGCACAACAGTCTGTTCATTTTGTTGCTGGGGCCGATTATTACTTTTTGGCATGGGGCAGAGAATTGAAATTTGTAACCAGGTTACTGCCAAATCCTAAATAATCTTGTTCCATACAAAGTTGATAATATTCGCATCAGGTATTTTGGTGACAACCTCAGTAAAGGTTATGCAACAGGAATTGATTTCAGACTAAATGGACAGTTTGTACCCGATGCTGAGAGTTGGGCAAGTTTATCCTTATTAAAAACAGAAGAAGACATTGCCAATGATTTGTATTACATATATTACAATACCGATGGCGAAAGAATTTATCCTTATACCGTTAACCAAACCATTGCAGACACACAACTGGTAGTTCCCGGATATTTACCACGTTTAACTGATCAGCGCGCAACATTTTCTATTTTTTTCTGATTATTTGCCTAAGTTTCCTCCTATAAAATGCACATGACATTGGTTTTTGGAACAGGCTTACCAACCGGACCTCCCGGTAATGACAGGTATAAGGACACCTACCGCTTTCCATTTTACAGGCGTGTTGATATTGGCTTACCAAACAATTTATTGATGAGGACAGCCCCAAAAATCACGCATAAAATTTTTCAACCATTTTAAATCTTTATCACTTTCGCTTGATGTGTTTAATCTTTTCCAGGTTAACAATACCGTTTCGTATATTTGGGTAAGCGATGTATATGGGACAAAGTATGGTGTGCCTAATTATTTAACAGGCAGGCAAATTAATGCACGTTTGAATTTTAAGTTTTAGGGTATTTGGCAAAGGCATAGAAATAATACCTTTAAAATACTTATATACTTTAAATGATATTTTTAAAACCTATGCAAGAGAAAGGTTTCTAAGAAATTTAGATTGCTCTTAAATAAAGGAAAGGATTTTTTGAATCGACTTTTCGCTGGGGTTTAGCAATACACCGTCAATTTTTTCAAAAATAGCAACCATTGTTTTGTACTCCTGCTCTATTTCAGGGTAAGTGTCAATAGCATTTTGGGTTGCTACAGTTTGGTTAAGTTGCGTTTCGTTAAAGTAATAGAGTATTAAATCGTTGTTTGTAAAATCCTGCATAGGCTTATTTTAATTATTCATATAGCCTAAACGCAGGGTTTTAATACTTATTGCAATAACATTAAAAAATTATGATGTAACAACTAAGTTTTTTGTCTTTAATCAGTTTTCGCAAATTTATGAGAGCATAGCGCATCCTCCCTAAGGCAGTGTTTATTGAACAATTGGTAACATCAGCAATTTCCTTAAAGCTCAAATCGGCATAGTGGCGCATTATAATTATTTCCCTTTGCTCGTAAGGCAATTCTTCTATAAGCAGCCTTACCTCATTATGAATCTGTTCTCGGCAAATTTTGTCTTCCGCATTTTCGTCATGAAGCTTTAAGTTGTTTACAACACTATAATCTTCCCTGTCGTAAACCAAAGGCATGCGTTGTTTTTTTCTGAAATAGTCTATAACTAAGTTATGACCTATACGCATTGCCCAAGGTAAAAACTTACCTTCCTCTTTATAAGTACCGTTATTAAAAGTATTTATTACCTTAATAAAAGTTTCCTGAAACATGTCTTCAGCAAGTTCCCTGTTGCGAACAAGGAAATAAAGAGAAGTAAAAATTTTTTGCTGATGCCTGCGTATTAAATGCTCAATGGCAGACTTGTTTCCGTTAGTGTATTGCTCGATCAGTTGATGATCTGTAACATCATTAATTTGCATAAGAACCTCCAATTAAGGGTTAATAATTTAATAGTTAATTAGAGTAAAACTTTATGCTATGATGACCTCCTGGGTTTTAGTATTATTTGGGTTAAACGTTTTCTTTAACGGGCTTTATTTTGGTTTATTGTATAACCTTTAAAATTTTTTATAAAAGTATAATATCTGAATCTTAATAAGATGAATTTTTAAAGGTTTTACGAACTAATGACTTAGGTAGTTGCAAAAATGTTGCCTGAAAAACTAAAAAGAGGTTGCTTTTCTACAAGCAACCTCTTTTTTACTGAAAACTCTTAAATTTTATTTTGAAGGGAAAATATAAGAAACACCTAAATGTAAACCACCTACAGCAGTGTTAGTTGGCTCATACTCATCATCACCATCAATTTCTTTGGTTACATCACTTACTCCCCATGCAAAACGCAAACCAGCTGTAATGGCAATTTGCTCACTGGCTTTAATATCTACACCAAAGCCGATCACAGCAGAAATATTAGATTTATTATAAAATTCATCAACAATATCACTTTCCAACTCTTCTAAATCTCCATTGAGGGCGGCAGCTTTAACTTTACCTCTGAAGGAAAACTCGGGACCAACTTCAAAGTAAGGTCCTTTCTCTCCCATAAATTTTAATAGAACCGGAACTGGAACATATTTAATCTGAATTTGCTCTGGAAATAAAATTCCATCAACTGAGTACTTTTGGTTTACCGTACTGGATAATATATCAATAGATAATCCTAACTTTTCTTTAAAGGAGTACATAGCGTGCACTCCAATTTGCCCGCCAAAAGATGATGCGTAGTCTAATTCATCACCCGCATCAGAAACAGTTTTATTAAACAACCAAGTTGAATTATAACCACCGGCCAAACCAACTCTAAAACTTTGTGCATTTGCAACTACTGAAGCAGCTACAAGAAACAATCCTAAAATAATTTTTTCATACTGTTATAAGTTTAATTTTATTTGCGCGCAAAAATAGGTTTATTTGCATACCTTCAAAATTTATAACAGTTAACCTTTATTTTAATTAAGATGAAGTTATTGGAAAATAAAGTTGCACTTATTACCGGTGCTTCGCGTGGAATTGGTAGAGGTATAGCCACCACTTTTGCAAAGCATGGCGCTAATGTGGCATTCACTTATTTAAGTTCGCCTGATAAAGCTGCGGAACTTGAAAATGAGTTGAAACAATTTGGTGTAAAAGCTAAGGGCTATAAATCAGATGCGAGCGATTTTAAAGCATCTGAAGAATTAATTGCAAGCATATTATCTGATTTTGGGCAATTAGATGTGGTAGTAAACAACGCTGGCATTACCCGTGATAATTTACTAATGCGAATGACAGAAGATCAGTTTGATGAGGTGATAAAAACCAACCTTAAATCTGTTTTTAACATTACGAAAAACTGTCAGAAGCAAATGTTAAAACAAAGATCAGGGTCTATTATAAATATAACATCCGTAGTAGGTGATAAAGGAAATGCAGGGCAGGCAAACTACGCAGCATCTAAAGCCGGCATTATTGGTTTTACTAAATCAATTGCATTGGAGTTAGGCTCAAGAAATATAAGGTGCAATGCTGTTGCTCCTGGCTTTATTGAAACGGAAATGACTGGCGCTTTAGACCCAACAGTGGTAAAAGGTTGGATAGATGCAATACCATTAAAGAGAGCGTGCACTGCTGAAGATGTGGCAAATCTTGTACTTTTTCTTGCAAGCGATTTATCTACCTATCTTACGGGTCAGTTGATTCATATTAACGGTGGTATGTACACTTAATTATTTTAAGCATAAAAAATGGATAAACTTGTTACACGTGAAGGCAGAAATACAAAGTTCGCATACATCTTATTTTTTTATGGAATAGTTTTTATTCCATTTATGCTAATTAATTTCAGGCACGGAACACGTGGCCCTGAGAATTTTCCCGCCTATATTTTTTCAGGATTATTTTCGCTTGTTTGTGCAATTCTTCTTTACTCACTGCACCTAAAAATAAAGTTCAATTCGCGGTTTCTTTTGTTTATGCTTTTCATTACTATCATAAATATTTTTATCTGGATTGTTTTATGTGAAGGAACTTTTGATTATAAAGAGAGATTAGGCTAAGGAGTTGTATATATGTTTTACCCAAAAAAGAAAAACCCTCGCAACTTATTGAAGTGCAAGGGTTTCTACTTTCTACTTGTGGGAGCAACAGGGTTCGAACCTGTGACCCTCTGCTTGTAAGGCAGATGCTCTGAACCAGCTGAGCTATGCTCCCTTTTTCTTTGGGCGTGCAAATATAATTATGGTATTAAACAATCCAAATTTTTTATTTCGGTTTAAAACCCATTTAGTCTCAGCATCGTACATTCATTGTGCTAACACTATTAAATCAAAGCCCAATTCAAATTAAATAAAACTTTATGTTGATTAGTAAATTAAAATATCTCACCTTTGGAATAATAATTGAGTTTGTAACCGCAATTTTTTACTCAAACCGAATTTAAAGCATGAAAAAACTTTTTTTAATCAGGCACAGCAAATCTTCTCGTGAACTGGAGTTAATTAACGATTTAGATAGACCGCTTACTGAACGCGGTTACCGTGATGCAGTTTCTATGAGCGCTGTTTTAAAATCTGAGCTTGAAATGCCCGATTTAATTCTAACAAGTCAATCGGTTAGAACATGGAGTACGGCATTAATATTTGCCAGAACTTTTAATTACGAATCATCTAAAATTAAAGTGGACACAAGAATTTATGAAGCATCTACTAAAGAATTGTTATCTATAATCAACCGCATTCACGAAGACTTTTCAAACGTGCTTATCTTTGGACATAACCCCGGATTGCAAAAATTTATCAGTTATCTATGCGGAGTTGATAATGGGCATTTTTCAACAAGTGCAATTGCAGGAGTTCAATTCAACAATTTATCATGGGATGAAATATCTCAAAGTACCGGTGAACTTTTCTTTTTAAAGGAACCTAAATCCAACGTTTACCTCTGATGCGAAGTTAACTTATTGTTAAGTCTTAGATTCTAAGAAGGTTGGTAAGAACATTCAATTGATGTTTTCTTAATCTTGCAATTGCTTTTAAAATTTTATGAGTCACAAGGCAAGAGTAATTAACAGGGATATAAGTTGGCTTTCCTTTAATGCAAGGGTTTTGCAGGAAGCAAACGATCCATCCGTTCCTTTGCTCGAAAGAATTAAGTTCCTGGGTATTTACTCAAGCAACCTTGATGAGTTTTTCAGAGTCAGGGTAGCAACCATTAAGCGATTACTTCAATACAAAGAGAAAGCAAAAAAACTTTTGCAAGGCAGTGATCCTGAAGATCTATTAGACTCTATTCAAAAAATAATTATTAAACAACAAGACGAGTTTGAAGAAATTTATAATAACATACTTAAAGAATTAGAGCTACATGGCATTTTTATTATTAATGAAAAGCAATTAAACCCTGATCAATCTGCCTATGTAAGTCAATATTTTCATACCAGGGTTTTGCCAACTCTGGTGCCCATAATGGTTGATACCACTCCCGTTTTCCCATCACTAAAAAACAGATCAATTTATTTACTCATTCATTTATTAAACAAAAAAAACAATAAAAAAAGTAAATATGCATTAATTGAAGTCCCTACAGAATCGGTCTCTCGCTTTTTAGTTATTCCTAAAGAAAACAAGTATATTATTCTGTTAGATGATGTAATAAGGCATTGCTTAGATGATATTTTTTTTCAATTTGAATACGATGTTGCACAGGCATATACTGTAAAAGTTACACGCGATGCCGAACTAGATATTGAACAGGATGTTACAAAAAGTATTGTCAAAAAAGTCGCTGAAAGTGTAAAGAGGCGTAAAAAAGGTGAGGCTGTGAGGCTTGTTTATGATGAAACCATGCCGAAAGAAATGATGGCTTTTTTACTTCGTAAATTAAAATTCAGAAAAGTAGATTTGCCTATACCTGGTGGAAGGTATCACAACTTTGTTGACTTTATTAATTTCCCGTTTATTGGTAAGAGCGAATTAAAATATAAACCACTGCCACTGTTATCACATCCTCTTTTACAACCGAAAACAAGTTTGTTTAATGCAATAAAGCAACAAGATATTCTGCTGTATTATCCATATCATTCTTTTCATCATCTTATAGATTTACTGCGAGAAGCATCTATCGATCCTAAAGTTACCGGTATTAAAATAACACTATATCGTGCAGCAAAAAATTCTACTATTTTAAATGCTTTAATAAATGCTGTTAAAAACGGCAAAGAAGTAACTGTGGTTGTGGAACTTCAGGCAAGATTTGACGAGGAAGCCAACATACGCTGGTCAAATAAATTGCAGGAAGAAGGTGTAAGAATTATTTATGGCGTACAAGGGCTTAAAGTTCACTCCAAACTATTTTTGATAACAAGAAATGAAAACGGAAAAATTGTAAACTATGCACATATAGGGACTGGTAACTTTAACGAGGACACAGCGAAAGTTTATACAGATGTTTCATTATTAACTTGTGATAAAAACATTACCGAAGACCTTAGTAAAATTTTTAGTTTTTATGCCGATAATTATAAAACAGGCAACTATAAATCATTAGTTGTTTCGCCATTTTTTATGCGGAAAAAGTTTTTGAAACTTATAGACCATGAAATAGAGAATGCCGAAAAGAAAAAACCTGCTTACATTTTTTTAAAAATGAACAGCATAGTTGATGATCAGCTAATTGAAAAACTGTATGAAGCCAGCAATGCAGGTGTTAAAGTAAAATTGGTGATACGAGGTATTTGCTCTGTGGTAACAGGTGTAAAAGGCATGAGTGAAAATATTGAAGCCATAAGTGTGGTTGACAAATTTTTGGAGCATAGTCGTATTTTTATTTTTTGCAACGATAATGATGAGAAAGTTTTTATCTCATCTGCTGATTGGATGCAGCGCAACCTTGAATTCAGATCGGAAGTTGCAGTTCCAATTAATGACAAAATGCTTCGGCAGCATTTGGTTAAAATGATGGATATTATTTGGCATGACAACTCAAAAGCAAGGGTTTTAAACATTAATCAGGATAATCAGTATCGTTCTTCTTTTGGTTTAGCAAAGATTAGATCACAGGATGATGTTTATAAATTCCTCAGGCACCTGCAAACTGATTAAATGGATTTAATTTTCTTAGAGGCAAACAATCAAACATGAGATTTGCTTCGGTAGATGTAGGCTCAAATGCTGTACGGTTAATGTTATGCCATGTTTTTGAACAAGATGGAGAACCGGTTTTAAAGAAAAACGAACTTATACGCATTCCCATTCGATTAGGAGAGGATGCTTTTTTACATGGAAGAATTTCGGGAGAAAAAGCGCACAAACTGGTACACACAATGAAAGCGTTTAAATTACTCATTAATGTTTTTGACGCTGTTGATTATCGTGCTTGTGCAACATCTGCCATGCGCGAAGCCACTAATGGTGCAGAAATTATAGAACGTGTTAAAAACGAAGCGGGGCTTAACTTGGAAATTATAAGCGGAAAGTTTGAAGCTGAAATTGTTTATTCCAACCATATTGCTGAGCATTTAGACAATTCGGCTTCTTACTTATATGTAGACGTTGGCGGGGGAGTACAGAACTTACACTTTTTTCAAAAGGTAAATCCATTGCGTCTAAATCCTTTAATGTAGGCACTATTCGTTTGTTGCATAATAAAATTGAGAGAGAATATTGGCAGGAATTTAAAGAATGGATTAGAGAAAATGTAAAAGGATATCATCCTATTATAGCAATTGGATCGGGCGGAAACATTAACAAAATTTTTAAAATGCTGAAGAAGCGCGAATCAAAACCACTTAACTACGAAAACCTGCGCGAACTTTACGAGCAGTTGCAGATGCTTTCGTATGAAGAGCGCATTAGTCAACTGGGTTTAAACCCTGATAGGGCTGATGTTATAGTACCTGCAGCTAAAATTTTTTTAACTATAATGAAACATGCCAACATTGACAAAATAATTGTTCCGCAAATTGGATTAAGCGATGGGTTGATTCACTTGCTATACGAAAGGCACAAAAAAACTTCAGTTTTTAACGCATAAATAATAGAATTTATGCGTTGTTATAAGAGCATGAAATTTCTTTTTTTGTTTCTATCACCTTTGTTCCATTGTTGTTTAATTGCACAATCAATAAAATTCGCTCCCAAAAACATTGACAACACCTCTCTTGATTTTGTAAAAATTGCCGGGCAAGACCAGGACGGTTTCTTTCTTTTACAAAGCAATATTTCTTTCGATATAGATAAAGATAAAGTAGGATTCAGAAGCAGAAAGTATAAAATTACTTACTACGATTTTGAGTTGAATGAAAAGTGGGGTCGTTTATTTGCAAAAAAGGACGATGATATACCGATAGAAAATATTGCATTTGGTAATGGGGAACTGGTTCTTTGCTATACCGAAATTAATTTTGAAAAGAATTTGGTTACAATTTTCGCCCATAGCTTAAACAGCAAAAATAAATTGAGCGAAAAATTAAAAATTGCTGAGTTAAACTTTACTGACCTAAGCGAACTAGATAAAATAAAAATTGCCGTCTCTCATGATAAAACTAAGTATGCTTTTATTCAAAACGAAATAAAAAAAGATGATACTCAAACTTTGCACGCGGTAATCACCAACAATAATTTTCAAATAATTAACACAAGCAAAATTAATATAAACTATCCTGAAAAAAATTTTTATTTTGAAGGCTGGGCACTTTCAGATTTAGGCGATTTTGTTGTTTTAGGAAGTAATCACACCAAAGAAAAATTTACTACAAAAAAGAAATGGGTTAATTATCTTATGTATGTTGCAAAACATAACCAGCAGCTTGGTAAAGAATATTCTTTAAACAACAACAACTTAATGTTAGACGGCAACTATTTAACTTACGATTTTACACGTAATGATATTGTTCTATCAGGCTTTTACAATGAGCGCCCACCAGGTTCATCGGGCTTGTTTGTTGCACGACAAAAATTAGATGCTGATTTAGCACCTGAACTAAAAAAAAACAACCCATTTCGGAAGGAGAAAAAGCCAAACTTCAAAACACAGAAATATTAGATTCTAATCCGTATCAACTTCAAAACTACACCATTGAAAAAGGTTATTTTAAGAAGTGATGGTGGTGCAGTAATTATTGCCGAGGTAGCTTACACCAGTGAATTTTCTTATTACGATTATTTTTCTCAAACTTATGTGAGGCGAGTAGAATATCATTTTGAAAATGCCGCCATTTTTTCCGTTAATGCAGATGGCACTATTCATTGGAACACCGTTTTGAGAAAAAACACAGGTTTCTACAGATGATTATGGTGTATATTCTTCTTTTATTCCAGCAATAACTGAAGAAAAAATAAATTTTGTTTACAACGATGACCTGGATAAAACAAATGCAGTTAAATTATTTTCTGTTTCAAAAGATGGAAAGCCCGAAGAAAAACCTATTACTAAACCCGAAGACCGTATTTTAATTATTCCTCGTTCTGGCAAACAAGTTTCTGAAAACGAAATAGTAGTGCCTTGCTGGCAACGTAAAAATTTAACACTCATTAAAATTACGCTCTGAGCTTTGCAATTTAGCACTACTGTTTCTTTACTTACTGATTATTTGCGCTATTATCTTTCTGCCGGTAATGCGCATCACATTCATTCCCCTTTTGTTTTTAATCTCTACAATAAAGTTATTAGCAGTAAAGATACCACTACAAAAAGCATTGAAATAGAAAATTTAAGGCAGTCTCTTTTAAAGGATAAAACAGAAATAAGTTTTACCGATTTAGGCGCAGGTTCAATTACTGGAACTAAAAAAGTTCGGATGATTTCAGAGATAGCTGCAACATCCGCAAAAAACAAAAAATATGCAACCCTACTTTACAGGCTTTGCAATTACTTAAATGCACAAACTATAATCGAATTAGGAACATCTCTTGGAATCAGCACAGCTTATATTGCATCTGCAAATCCGAAAAAAATTTACACTATTGAAGGAAGTGATGAAGTAAGTCAATTAGCAAAAGAAAATCTTCACAAATTAAATTTTCAAAACGTCAATTTTATCAGCGGTTCTTTTGAAGAGCATTTACCAAAATTACTTAGAAGTATTGAGTCTTTTGATTTTGCATTTATAGATGGCAATCATCAATATCTTCCAACAATAAATTATTTTAAACTGTTACTTGAAAAAGCAACCGAGAACACTTGTTTTGTTTTTGATGACATAAACTGGAGCAGTGAAATGAAAACGGCATGGAAAGAAATTTGCGAAAACAACAGAACCACTGTAAGTATTGATTTGTTTTTTATGGGTATTGTTTTTATTAACCCAAACTTTAGTAAACAACATTTTGTACTGAGGTATTAAGTCCAATAAGAATATTTTTAATTTTAGTGCCAATATGAAGGAGAAAATAATTGAATTAAAAAATATTTCGCGTGAGTACAGAGTAGGCTCTGAATTGATATACGCTCTGCGATCTATTACCACTAACATTTATAAAAACGAATATGTTGCTTTAATGGGGGCATCGGGCTCAGGCAAATCTACCTTAATGAATATACTTGGGTGCCTTGATACACCAACCAGCGGTAACTACATTCTTAAAGGAACCGATGTCTCTAAAATGAGTGATAATGAATTAGCAGAAATCAGGAATAAAGAAATTGGTTTTGTGTTTCAGACTTTTAACCTCCTCCCCCGCTCAACCGCTTTAGAAAATGTTGCTTTGCCGCTGGTATATGCAGGCATATCTAACTCTGATAGGATTGAAAGAGCCACTAACTCTTTAAAAAGTGTGGGGCTTGATGACAGAAAAACCCACAAGCCGAATGAATTATCAGGAGGACAAAGGCAACGTGTGGCTGTTGCAAGAGCGCTGGTAAACAACCCCGCTATAATTCTTGCTGATGAGCCCAACGGAAATTTAGACTCAAAAACATCAGAAGAAATTATGGTTCTGTTTGAAGAAATACACAAAAACGGAAACAGTATAAAAACATTAATTGTAGTAATGCTGATAATGGTATCAGCTTGTAAAAACGCATCAAGCCAGCAGGAGAACTTATTAAAGCCAGATGCATTTCAAAAAAAATTAGCCGAAGTAAAAGAAGCGCAATTGGTTGATGTGCGAACTCCTGAAGAATTTCAGCGTGGATATTTGAAGGGTGCTTTAAGCATGAACATCAATAGTGATGATTTAAAAACCGATCAAAGTATCTTGATAAAGAAAAGCCTCTTTTTGTTTATTGCTACTCAGGTGCCAGAAGTGCCAGAGCGTGCGATTATTTCAGAAAAGCAGGATTTAAAATTGTGTACGACCTTGATGGTGGCTACAGTAATTGGACAAGTTTAAACATGCCTGTAGAAAAACCGAATGCTTCAACCTCTATTGGAATGCTAAAAGATGAGTACGATAAAATTGTTACATCGAACAAAAAAGTAATTGTTGACGTTTATGCCAAGTGGTGTGCACCATGCATAAAAATGAATCCTGATTTAAAAAACCTTACACATGAATATGAGGGAAAACTTATTTTTTTACAAATTGAAAAAGACAAAAACGAACAACTTGCTAAACAACTTGGCGTAACTGAAATTCCGGTTTTCCTCGTATATAAAAATGGGAAGTTAGTAATGACTGCTGAAGGATACAGAGATGCTAAAGGTTTAAGAGAGCTTTTTGATATGTAATTTCAAAATTTCTTACATCTGTGTAGTTTTTTATTTGGAAACGTAATTTCATAAGCTTCGTTATACTCTACTTTAAAACAAAGTAGAAAATGTGTTTATCAAATAAGTTACTCAAAAACTCGGTATTAGTTACAGCTTTACTTACCTTAACTCTCGAGGTATTTTCGCAGGTGGTTGTGCCATTAAGGCTAAGGTATGGAGTAACACAAAAGGGAAATATTGTTTATGTAACCAATAGTATGGTAACGTGCAACAATGCCCCCACCTGCCCGGCAAGCAGAATGGAATTACCTCCTGCCGGAACTACAAATAATAATGCAGATTCAAACTCAGTTATAGAGATTGATTTGGATCCAAGCACTTTCAGCTCAAGCAGCGATAGTTTAAAATTACCCATATGCAGTGAAATTACATGGGCCGGTTTGTATTGGGGAAGTGACGTTACCAATAGTGGCTCTACACCAAATTATGCAAAGCGCGATAGTATTTACTTGAAAATAGCGGGGTCTTCAACCTATACCAAAATGAAAGCAGATACATTAATTGATAATGCAGGCGCGGGCGGACATACTAACTACTTCTGCTATAAAAATGTAACTTCACTGGTACAATCGGGAGGCAGGGGACTATATACTGTTGCTAATTTGGTAACAAGAGTAAACCGCCTTAATATTTCGGCAGGTTGGACAATAGTGGTAGCATATCGAAATGATTACTCCAACCTTAGAAACCTTGCTGTGTTTGATGGATTAAATTGTATTAATACTACTAATCAAAATAATATAACATTGTCCGGATTTCAAACCCCCATTGCAGGACCAATTTCTTTTGAGGTGGGGCATGTAACGCACGATGGCGACAGAGGATCTACCGGAGATAGTTTGTTATTTAATGATGGCATTGGTGTTTTTAATCCAATAAGCGATGTGTCAAATCCTTCCAATAATATTTACAACAGTACCATTACAAACAATGGAGCAAATGTTACATCGCGGGTTCCTTATTATACAAATACACTGGGTTTTGATGCTGATATTTTTGTGCCAAATAATGCAGCAAAAAATTTTCTTACCAATAACCAAACATCGGTTACGCTTAGAGAATCTACAGGTGGAGAAAATTTCTACACTCAGGTTGTTCACTTTGCAATTGATGTGTATGAACCTGATTTACGTTTGATAAAAACAGCTGCAGACATTAATGGCGGCACTACATTACCGGGCGATACAATTGAGTACAACATTTCTGTTCAAAACCTTGGAAGTGATACTGCCACAAATATTATAGTTTATGACACAATCCCTTTTAATGCTGATTACGTTGCTGGCTCAATTGAGGTTTTATCTGGCCCAAATACCGGTGTAAAAACTGACGCATCGGGCGATGATCAGGGAGAATATGTTTCGGCTTCAAGGGTTTTGAGATTAAGGATAGGAATTGGCGCAACTTCTGCAGCTGGTGGAAGATTAACCAATGTAATTCCAAACAACGTTTCGGCATTCAAATTTAGAGCAGTGGCAACTGCAGAATGTGTAGAATTGCTATGCAGTAATGTAATTTCAAATCAGGCTAATAGCATTTACAGAGGATATTTTTCAGGAAGTAATCTTACGGTTTACTCCCAACCATCGGGCACAGATGTAAACGGTTGCCCTTTATATGGACCCACAACTACATCCATTGTAGTTCCATTAACATGCAGTTATCCTGTAGATACAACAATAATACACTGTGCATCATCATACACTTTTTCTACACTCAATAGTGTGCGACCGGGTTACACTTATTATAATTCCTCATTTTCATCAGTAGTATCGGCAACATCATCAGGTATTTATTACGGTATTAGAACAATTACTCCTGCATGTATAGATACGTTTACTATTAATATGACAGTGAATCCAACATTTAATTCGCCAGTTGTACATCATCCTACATGCGGTACCAACGGATTTTTGGAATTAGTGGCGCCCTTCACAAATTTAGATTCAGTTGCATACAGTTCAGGAGGAACATTTTCTGGAGGAACTTATCAGCATATTAATTCTCTCTTGCCTGCTTTAACTCTTACACCAATTAGTGCCGGGGTTTACACCTTTAGAGTAAAAGCTAACAATGGTTGTTTTATAGACAGAACCCGAACGTTTGTTTATGCAAACTGTTTCGCCATTAGCTGCTGATGATAATTACTCATCAAATGGAAGTGCCGTTTATTCAAATAGTGTTGGGAGCAATGATGATGAACCTGATGCCGATCTGGTTACGTTTTCGTTATTAACATCACCTGCTTATGGCAGTATTACCTTCAGAAGCAACGGAACTTTTGATTACAACCCGGGCTCTTTCAGAGGAACAGTAACTTTTACATACCTGATTTGCGATAACAGAAGCCCTTCACTTTGCGATACCGGATTAGTAACCATTACTATTGTTAGCCCGTTACCTGTAGAGCTTACAAGTTTTACAGGAATGCGCGAAGGGGAAAAAAATATTTTAGAATGGGTAACAGCATCAGAATTAAACAATGATTATTTTTTACTTGAAAGAAGTAATAATGCTTCAGATTTTGAAACCATTGCCAAAATAAAAGGCAACATCACCTCTAATGTTGAGCACAAGTATTTTTATACAGATGTAGGTGTAAACACCAATACAAAACAGTACTACAGGTTAAAACAATTTGATTTTAACGGACACTACGAAATAAGTAAAACGATTGAGGTAACTAAAAAGAAAGTGCTACCCCCTATTGAGCTTTTTCCAAATCCTAATAAGGGTTTATTTAGAGTAAAAATAAATTGTGAGAATAAGGGTTTGGTTACTATTAGCGTTGTGTCGCAATTTGGATCTGAAATCTATAGGGAGGAATTTAACTGCTTAAGCCAGTCAGCCATAAAAGAAGTAGCACTTAAAAATCCACCAAAAGGAATGTACTATTTAATTATAAACGGAAACGGAAGTTCAACACAAACAAAGTTTTCGGTTAACTAAAAATATTATTCTTGTTTGCCAAGCCGGTTTAACCCGGCTTTTGCTTTTTGGTCAATCGAGTTTTGGTACTCATGGTTTCGCATAGCAAGTGCTCGTTTGTAATAAGAAATAGCATTGACCGAATCCTTTAAATTTTCACACATAATACCCGCCTGTAAAGCTGCATTGGCTGCATAATAGTACGTGGTTTTTTCACCAGCCCTGATTGTTGCCTCATAAAAATTTATAGCCTGTTTATTATTGCGAGTTTTGTCATAGATTCGAGCAAGACGATAATTCAATTCTAAGCTTTCCTTAATAGTACTGAAAGTGCCATGGGGTTTATCAGACAACTGATATAATGCCTCATTGAAATAACCTCCATCAAACAAAACTCTTGCCCGCAATAAATATACATTAGGAATAGATTTGTTCTCTGATTCTTTCTGTGCTTGTTTATCTTCATCGGTAAAGTCGTTTCCTGAGGTTTGCACTTTTAAAATTGTTTCCTCATATTTTTTTTTATTCCCTAAAATCAAATCCATCCATGCTATTTTCTGATAAGCAGATTTTATAAACCCTGTGCCTTTAAAATTATTGATGTACTTGTAAAAATAAATTGATGATGTAGTATCTAGTTTATTCAACCGCGCAAGTCCTTCCATATAATCAAGGTAATGCAAAGGGTAATCATACTTAAGTTTTTTTCGCTCTGCTAAAATTGCCAGTACTTTATCACCATTATATCTGTAATAATGATAATTCATCTTTGCAAAAAGTTGTAAGGGTCCATCTGCAGGGTTTACCTTTTCGTAAATAGCTGCAAGTTCATTTCATTTTTTTTGCAAGTACTGTTTAGAAAATATGAAAACAAACTGAGCCTCTGTATTAAGGAATTTGTAAGGTGATGAAGGAATAGAGGTTGAGTAAAACAAATCGCCTAACTCATTTATTCCTTGCTTAATAGTGCCGTACATGCCTGCAATTTTTAAAAGCCAAGGCATAGTTTTGAGGAACAGCGCCTATAAAGGCATGTATTACCCAGAGCTTTAAATTGGGCTTAAATGAAGGAAACTTTTGTTTGTTTTCTTCCAGCATTTTATAGCCTCGCCTCAATGCTACTGCGCCCGAAACATATTCCTTATTTTTAATTTTAAGAAACGACATGGTAATTTCTGTCTCGGCTTTACAGTAAAGGTAATAAGGAGAATTTTCGTCCTCTTCATGCAAATAAGTTAGCATTTGCTGGTGGCTTTTTTTTAACGCAATAAAATCTTTTTGCTCCTCACTTATAAACGATTTGTAGAAAAGCATATAATGCCTGAGATATGAAGGTATTTTGTTTTCAGGATTGTTTTTTTCTTCAGCAACAATCAATGCATTGGCAGTGCTAAATCGCAACTGAAAAATTTCAGTGTAAGCTTTCTGACAATTGTCGTTAAAATCAAAACTTGCTAAAGCCTTTTTTGAGACTGGAAAAGAAAATAAAAAGCAAACAACCGTTATGGCTAATGTTCTCATAGAGAATTGAGAATAAATTGGCGGATTAAAAAAACTCATCATTCCCTGTTTTTACTATCAATAAAAATTGTTACTGGTCCGTCATTAATCAGGCTAATTTTCATATCAGCACCAAATACACCTGTTTTTATTTTATCAGGAATACTCTGTTTTAAAACAGAGATCATTTTATTATACAAAGGCGTTGCTGTTTCAGGTCTTGCAGCACGTATGTAGCTGGGTCTGTTTCCTTTTTTGTACTCGCATGAAGCGTAAACTGAGATACTAGTAAAATTTCCCCACCAATCTCTAAAACGCTTTTATTCATAACACTCTATCGTCATTAAAAATTCTAAGGTTAATAATTTTATTACACAGCCATTCCACATCTTCAGCTCCATCTGAATCTTCAATTCCTAAAAAACCAAAAGCCCGTTTTCAATTAGCGCATAAACTTTGTTTTCAATAACAAGTTCTGATTTTAAAACACGCTGAATAAGCACCCTCATAACATTTACTTATAAAAATCTTCGTTATTTAAAATACTCACATAATTCCTGTATCTCGATTCGGCAATGTCGCCCTGCTCCAAAGCTTTTATTACCGCACAGCCATTTTCGGTGGTATGCGTACAGTTGTTATAACGGCACTGAGGTAACAGCTTAAACATTTCAGGAAAATAATGTGAGACATTGTATTTGTCAAAATCAAAAATACCAAACTCTCTTATTCCGGGAGAATCTATTATATAACCACCCATTGATAATGCGTGCATTTCTGCAAAAGTTGTGGTGTGCTTTCCTGTTGAATGTTGCAGAGAGATTTGTCCTGTTTTTAGATCAAGTCCGGGAATTAAAGCATTAATCAATGTAGATTTACCTACACCACTATGACCCGAAAATAAATTAACCTTGCCAGTTATTTCGTCACCAAGTAATTTCATGTCGTTGACATTAAAGCCGACACAAAAAAACTTTATAACCTAACAATGTATATAGTTCTCTTAGCTCCTTTGCCTCTTCCAATAAGTCCTTTTCCAATAAATCAATTTTATTAAGAATAATCCCTGCCTTAATGTTGTAAGCTTCGGCAGTTGCCAGAAAACGGTCTATAAAACCTGTTGATGTTCTTGGCAAAACCAATGTGGCAATAACATAAGCCGTATCAATATTGGCTGCAAGTATTTGCACTTGCTTACTGAGTTTAACAGATTTTCTGATGATGTAATTTTTGCGCTCATGCACACCAGTAATAAAATGAGTGTGGTCACGCAATTCTACATCAACCACATCACCAACAGCAACAGGATTAGTAGCTTCAATATCTCTAATCCTAAAATTACCTTTTATTTTTACACAGGTAAATTTCCCCCGCATCATCACGAACTGTAATATTACTCCCGGTTGATTTAATTACTGTTGCTTTCACATGGGCAAATCTAATATTAGCATTATTAATTTTGATTGTTTGCAAAATATTTACTTTCAAGAATTACGAGTTCCTATTTCCATTAGTTAATTTGCAAGATAAATTCAGTATGAAAAAAATACTCCTTGTTTCTGATACACATGGGTATGTTGATGAGGTTATTTTAAGACATGCGGCAACTGCCGATGAAGTTTGGCATGCAGGCGATATTGGAACACTGAGTGTTATTAATGAAATTGAAAAAATTAAACCGATTAGAGCTGTTTATGGTAACATAGATGGGTATGAAATAAGAAGTGCTTTTAAAGAAACAGAAATTTTTCACTGTGAAAACCTTAAAGTGTTTATAACTCATATTGGTGGTTACCCTGGTGCATATGCTAAGGGAATTAAAGAAAAGCTATTGGCCCAACTACCCGATATTTTTATATGTGGACATTCACATATTTTAAAAGTAAGTCGTGATAAAGCAATAAACAACTTGTTGCATTTAAATCTGGTGCAGCAGGCAGGCATGGATTTCATAAATTGAGAACCATGTTAAAGTTTAGCATTGAGGGGAAAACAATTAATGACCTTAACGTAATAGAAATTGAAAAATAAATTATCGTATTCTGTCAACAGACCTAACCAAATCATCATCTTTTTTTATTGCCTTTAGCGCCATAAATACAAGAATTGGAATTATTACGGCAGCATAGATGCCTAGGTAAATCGTTTTAAAATCGTTGCTTGTGCCTGGTATCATACGGTCAGTTTCATAAAAAAGCAATGCAAAAAACGCTGTACTTATTAAAAGTAATATTTTGCAGATTTTAAGTTGAAGTCCCCTATTTTTAAACTTGAATATAGCGAACAGAGAAAGGAAGCCTATAACTCCATTAATAATGGAATTAAACAAAACGGCAGAAAAAATACTTGCCTCACCGGCTTTTATCTGGTAAATATTAAAAGCGTCCATTTTGTAAACCAATGTAGTATCTGTGATACTTATTTTAGAAGACAGCGGCAAAAAATAAACTGATGTGCAGATCGCAATAACAAGTAGTAAATAAACAGACTGTATTCTTTGAATCATAAAATAACAAGTTTATTGAATTTGGCGTGTGCAAAAATAATTTTGAAATCGGGTTTGGAAAAATAATTATTATCCATATCATTGCCACAGATTTAAGCAAGTGGTTTTTTTCATACTTGTACATTGACTGACGAAGTCTCCATAAATCTACCCCCATACATTTTAACAAATACTTTACTTAACAACCCCTTATTAATTATTTAATACATTTTACGGATGTACAATATCTCTGAATTGAACGAGAAGCTTGTTGGCGAGCTTCGCGAAATTGCCAAAACCCTTAACATTGAAAATTATGAAAGCCTTAAAAAGCAGGAACTTGTTTACAAAATTCTTGACTTGCAGGCTGTAAATCCAGAAGTTGTAAAAGGAAAAAAAGAAAGATAACGATACTAAACCTGCTGAAGAAAAAGAACCAAAGGCTAATAAAAACCCCAAGCCTAAAAAAGTAGAAAAGAAAAATCACATCACTCCAATAAAGCTGATGAAAAACAAAAAAACGAATTGCCTTTTGAAAACAAACCACAACTAGAATCAAATCCATTTTCCTCTGGAATGAAACGGCAGCGAATTATTCCTCCGGGTGGTTCAGCTCCTGTTGAAAAACCTGTCATTAATCAATCTGCCTTAGAATCGTCACGCAAATCAGAAGAAAATGATGCTTACAAAGATGATGTTACGGCTATGTCTAATGATTCAAGAATTTCGGAAAATAATCCGGTTGCCGAAACTTCTTCTGACAGAGCAAATGAAAACAATAATCGTAATCAAAGAGAGAACAGAGACCATCAAAACGGAAACCGCGACAGAAATTTTGAGAGGAACAATGACAGGCGCCAGCAGGATTTTGGCAATGAGTTTGACAATTTAATTTCAACCGAAGGTGTTTTAGAAATAATGAATGATGGAGCAGGTTTTTTACGCAGCAGCGATTATAACTACCTGCCATCGCCCGATGATGTTTTTATAAACCAACAACAAATAAAATTTTATGGGTTAAAACTGGTGATACTGTCAAATGCTTTGTACGTCCTCCCCGTGAAGGTGATAGATATTATCCATTAACAAAAGTAGAGTCTATAAATGGCCTAGAACCTGCCGTGATTCGGGACCGCGTACCTTTCGATTACCTGACGCCACTATTCCCTTTTGAAAAACTAAATCTTACTCATAAAGGAAATATTTCTACACGTGTTATTGATTTGTTTGCCCCAATTGGGAAAGGGCAACGCGGATTAATTGTAGCGCAGCCAAAAACCGGCAAAACAGTTTTACTCAAAGATATTGCGAATGCTATTGCGGCAAACCATCCCGAAGTTTACCTGATTGTATTGCTGATTGATGAACGCCCAGAGGAAGTAACGGATATGTCAAGAAGTGTAAATGCCGAAGTAATTGCATCAACATTTGATGAGCCTGCCGATAAGCATGTAAAAATTTCAACTATTGTTTTAGAAAAAGCAAAACGATTGGTTGAATGCGGACATGATGTGGTAATTCTGCTTGATTCTATTACACGTTTAGCCCGTGCATTTAACACGGTAGCACCCGGCTCAGGAAAAATTTTAACTGGTGGTGTAGATTCAAACGCCTTACAAAAACCAAAAAGATTTTTTGGCGCTGCCAGAAAAATTGAAGGCGGAGGCTCATTAACCATTATTGCAACTGCGCTTACAGAAACAGGCTCAAAAATGGATGAAGTAATTTTTGAGGAATTTAAGGGTACAGGAAATATGGAATTGCAATTAGAGCGCAAACTTTCAAATAAAAGAGTTTATCCAGCAATTGATTTGGTTGCCAGCAGTACAAGACGAGAAGATTTGCTATTGGAAAAAGACACGCTACAACGTATGTGGATAATGCGCAACCATTTAGCAGATATGAATCCTATGGAAGCCATGGAGTTTTTATTAGACAGAATGCGTGGTACAAAATCAAACGAAGAGTTTTTTGGTTTCAATGAACAACTAAACACCTTTCTATTTTAAATTCTGATTTTGAAGGGAAGTAAATTTAATTATTTTTGCCCCGCTTTTGGCGAAAAGCACATTACATAAAGAGTTTGGTCCGGTAGTTCAGCTTGGTTAGAATACATGCCTGTCACGCATGGGGTCGCGGGTTCGAGCCCCGTCCGGACCGCAAAAGCCTCATAAAAATATGAGGCTTTTTTTGCTTCTATCAACTATAGAGCAACAGTTTCTTGTTATTCGTATTAATGCAATACTCAATTTTGGGTAAATGCATGTTTTAAGGCGGTAAATTGTTAATTATTTTTAATATTACTGTTGTCTAATTGCTTTACAGCCTGTATCTTAGCAAAACTTTTAAGGAGACCATATAGCTGTTAATCAGCTACTATAAGAACTAATTCTGCTTAAAATTTGAATTGTTAACTAAACCTTAAATCGGAGGATGGATAGTACTGTATTGAACCTTGATCAGGTTATTGATCATGCAGAGCAACAATTAGCGTTCTCACAAAGCACGTTGAATGTTGACCGTTCTGGTAAGTTTGTCTTTGATTTGATTGACAAGTATGTTGACACAGGTAGTGATAAGTCAATCATATTTCCTGCTAACACAGATAAAGAAGTCACTGACCTTTCCGGCAATTTCTATAACTCAATTGTTCATTTTAAACGGATAAATAACTTCAAATACATTAATAAATTTTTTGAAGCTGCGAATAGTAAACTTCCTGTTGGTGGTATTTTTATTACCAAAGTTGAAACCAAGGACCTCCGTAAAAAAAGGCTAATGGCAAAGTACCCTCCGGTACTCCGTAATATTTACTATTTCTTTGATTTTATATTAAAGCGTGTTTTTCCGAAATTGCCTCTTACCAGAAAAATTTATTACCTGATTACCAAAGGTCGTAACAGAGTTTTGTCAAAAACCGAAACGATGGGACGACTTTATTCGTGTGGTTTTAAAATCATTGATGAGAGATATATTGGTAACAGGCTTTACATTGTTTGCGAAAAAGTAAAAGAACCATTTTTTGATGAGGATCCGTCCTACGGAATTCTTTACCCTATGAAGCGAATAGGTAAAGGCGGTAAACTTATTTATGTGTATAAACTGAGGACTATGCACGCTTTTTCGGAATACCTGCAAGAATATGTTTATGAGAAAAACAGTTTGCAGGAAGGCGGAAAATTTAAAGATGACTTTAGAGTAAGTAAGGTTGGAAAATTACTTCGCAAATATTGGTTAGATGAGCTGCCAATGATTTACAACGTATTTAAAGGTGATTTGAAAATTGTTGGTGTGCGGCCATTAAGCCGCCATTATATGTCTCTTTACACCACTGAACTGCAGGAGAGAAGAAAAAAGACAAAGCCAGGATTAATTCCTCCTTTTTATCTTGATCTTCCAAAAACGATGGACGAGATAATTGCATCTGAGAATCGCTACTTAGAGCAATACGAAAAAAGCCCGCTGTGGACAGATGTAAAATATTTTTTCTCATACTATATACAATAGTCTCCAAAAAAGCATTTAGCAATTAAATAAGCAGTAATAGCATAGTTTTACTGCGCTTTTATGATTGTTACTCCAGTTGATTTTATTAAAGAAACTAAAACCGGCATTAAGGTAATTGATGTACGCAGCCCTGCTGAATTTAATCATGCTCATTTTCCCAATGCAGTTAATTTGCCGTTACTAAATGATGAGGAACGTAAAATAATTGGCATAACATTTAAACAGGAAGGGCGTGAAGCAGCAATCATAAAAGGATTTGAGTTGGTAGGTCATAAATTTTCGGGCTTTATAAAGCAGCGCTAAAAATTGCACCCGAAAAAAAAATCCTTGTTTATTGCTGGCGTGGCGGATTAAGAAGTAACATTCTGGCATGGCTGCTGCAAACGTCTGGATTTAGAGTAACGTTGCTAAAAGGCGGCTACAAATCTTTCAGAAACTGGGCGCTTGCTACAATAAATGAAAGTAAA
This sequence comes from Bacteroidota bacterium, assembly GCA_016714005.1. Lineage (GTDB taxonomy): Bacteria > Bacteroidota > Bacteroidia > AKYH767-A > OLB10 > JADJOA01. The sequence goes on along the minus strand of JADJOA010000007.1, from coordinate 168,829 downwards.
AAGGTAATAGTAATAGGCGGTAAAACTGGTTGTGGCAAAACAGAGATTTTAAATCATCTAAAAAAAAATCGCAACAGGTTATTGATTTGGAAAAACTTGCTTCGCACAGAGGCTCTGCGTTTGGAAGTATTGGATTGCCAGAGCAGCCATCTAATGAACAGTTTGAAAATTTATTAGCGCTTGAATGGTATGATGCTGACGAAAACAAAATTCTTTTTTTAGAAAATGAAAGCCGCAGGATTGGCAAAATAGTAATCCCACAAAACGTATTTGAACTAATGCGTTCTGCTAATGTGATAGAAATTAGTGCGGATAAAGAACAACGCACAAAAAGGATACTTGACGAATATGGCAAATACGGAACTGAAATATTGATTGAAAAGACAAAAAAAATTGCGGATAAACTTGGCGGCTTGCGATTAAAAGAAGCCATTGTATATTTAGAAAATAACCAGCTTGAAAACTGGTGTGAAATGATGTTGGAATACTACGATAAACAATATACGCATAGCAGCCACCAACGCAATCCGCAAACAATTGTTAAAAGCAAAGCCGACATTACCAATTTAGACAAAGCTTGCGAGCACATATTAAAAGAAATAAATGATTGTTTTGATATTAGAAAATGACTGAAAAAATAAATCTCACAGAGTTTAGTAAAGGCGGTGGATGCGGCTGCAAGATTGGGTCTGACGAACTGCACAAAATTTTAGGTGGAATAAACAATAGCATATTTTTTGAAAATCTTATTGTAGGTAACAAAACAAATGATGATGCTGCTGTATATAATTTAGGCAACGACTACTGTTTAATTTCTACTACTGATTTTTTTACTGCGATAGTTGATTCTCCTGTTGAGTTTGGAAAAATTGCAGCAACCAATGCATTGAGTGATGTGTATTCAATGGGCGGTAAACCAATTTTAGCATTGGCTGTTTTAGGTTATCCGTCAGAAAAAATAAAGCCCGAAACAATAAGTGAAATAATGAATGGCGCTACTGGCGTTTGCAATCAGATTAATATACCCATTGCCGGAGGGCATACTATAGAAAGTGCCGATTTATTTTTTGGATTAAGTGTTAACGGCTTGGTGGAGTTAAAACATTTAAAGAGGAATAATACAGCTAAAACTGGCGATTATATTTTTTTAACCAAGCCACTTGGAGCAGGTATTTTATCTGCTGCATTAAAACGTAAGCAAATTACAGAAGATGATTATACTAAATTGCTAACATCCATGTTACAACTAAACAGCATTGGAGAAATTTTGTCTAAAGAGGAAAGTGTAAATGCTATGACTGATGTTACAGGTTTTGGATTGCTCGGGCATTTATCTGAAGTATGTAATGGAAGCAATGTGTCGGCTGAAATCAATTTTTCAAAAATTCAATTTCTAACAAACCTTGAACAATACTTAGGTAAATTTATTTACCCTGACATTACTACAAAAACTATGCAGCAATAAGCGCCCATGTAACCGACCTTTGATGCCAAACAACTTTTTACCCTTTGCGATCCTCAAACAAGTGGAGGATTGTTGATTTGTGTGAATGAAGATGGGAAAGAAAAAATTTCTTCGCTATTAAAATTGAATGGTATTGCGGAAGAATTATGTGAGCCTATTGGAAGAGTGATTTCAAGATCAGAAAAACTTATTTATGTTTTGTAACATCTTTTAATTGTCGTTCCACTCTATCTCGTTTTGGGGGTTGGTGATGATAATATTGTTATCAAGCATAAACTGTAAACCCATTACAACTTTTGCGTTATCCATTAAACCGGCTTTCTGCAAAAGTGTATCAAAAGTCATAGGTTTGAGTAAGGTGGTTTTTACTTTCTTCTTTAATTCATTAAACTCAATATCGTTTAACAACAATTTATTTCTCTGCCTGCAATAATCGCAGTTGCCACAGCGCGCTTCAGGATTTTCGCCAAAATACTGTTGTATAATATTGCCACGGCACACATTGTTTGATTCAGCGTAATGCAACATGCCTGAAATTCTTTCTCTTAATCTTACGCGTCTGAAAAGTATGCGTGAGTGATCAATAGTTAAATCTTCCTTACGGCAACGCGCATCCAAAAAGGTAAGCATAGGTGAATTGGTTGAAGGTGCATAGTCCAGCACATTTAATTTTTGTAAATAAAAAGAGAGCGTACAACATCTTCGGTACTCAGTTTTGCACGAATGGCAATTTCCTTTCGTTGATGCGTACATAATCGTCAAACAATCCGCCATAAGAGCGTAAAATTGTTTTAACCAATAATTCTAATCTGGGCTGTTCAACTTGTAGTTTATAAATTTCTTCGTTGCTTACGTTTAGTTTTAATCTCGATGGCATGTAAAATCCATCACTTAAAGTTATATAACCTTCTTCTTCTAAAATTTTAAGGCAATTATTAATCGCAATTATATTAAGGTTGTAGGTAGTTGCCATTCTTATTAAATCAAACTCATAACTAATTCCTTTGCCGCTGCCAATAGCAATATTTAAAAAATTGCCCAGCGCATGGTAAACTGTTTTAATTACTTCCACATCGGGGAATTGGTTTTTTTCAATGCTTGCTAAATTTTCTTTATCGGCTTTGTTGTGAAACAATACGGCAAAAGATGCTTTCTCATCACGCCCTGCCCTACCCGCTTCCTGGTAGTATGCTTCTAAACTTTCGGGCGTATCAATATGCACTACCACTCTTACATCGGGTTTATCTATTCCCATTCCAAAAGCATTGGTAGAAACCATTACGCGCACCTTGTTTTTCATCCAATCATCCTGCTTTTGGTTTCTATCCTGCTGAATTAACCCTGCGTGATAGTAGTTAGCTTTAATTCCGCTTGCATTGAGGTACTCTGAAATTTCTTTTGTTTTTTTCGGCTCCTTACATACACAATGGCTGTTCCGCTGGTATGATTAAAAATATTAAGCATTCTTTTCAGTTTATCATCATCGCCATAAACTAAGTAACTTAAATTTTTTCTTTCAAAACTCTTCCTGAAAAGCTTATAGTTAACAAAACCCAATTGTTTTGCAATGTCATCCTGCACTTGTTTGGTGGCAGTGGCGGTTAATGCAAGCACAGGCACGTTTGGTTTTAAAGCAATAACTTCTGCAATGCGCAAATAAGAAGGTCTGAAATCGAAACCCCATTGGCTGATGCAATGCGCTTCGTCAATAGCAAACAAACAAACGTTCATCAGACTTATGCGTGTACGTGCCAAATCGTTGGTAAGTCTTTCTGGTGAGAGGTACAAAAACTTTATTTTTCCATGCACGCAGTTATCAAGTGCAATATCAATTTCGTTGCGGTGCATGCCCGAGGTAATGGCAATTGCCGCGATACCTCGTTTCTTTAAATTTTCAACCTGATCCCGCATTAATGCAATAAGTGGGGATACCACAATGCAAACACCCTCCATCATAAGAGCAGGCACCTGATAGCAAATACTTTTTCCTCCACCGGTTGGCATTAAAGCAATAGTGTTTTTGCCCCTGTAACTGAGTCAATAATATCTTCCTGCAACGGCCTGAACTTTGAGTAGCCCCAGTATTTTAAAAGAATTTGATGCGCTGAATGCTGCATGGTGTGAAAATATGAGATTAAAAACATTGTGGTTAGTTTATGGCAAAAAGAAACCTAATCTTAAACCATACGTAAACAAATTTTGTAATTACTGCAATGTTTCATTCTTCGGGCAAGGTTTTTATTATATATATAGCTTTTGTTGTTTGCTTTTATTCTACATCAAATGCGCAACAAGCCACTGTCGAAAGCGCCAGACCGGTAGATATTGTTTTTACACTTGATTTAAGCGGAAGTACAAACGGATTGGTAGATAACATAAGAGATAAAATGTGGGACGTTATTAACCAGTGGAAAATGTTTAGACCTACTCCAAAACTTCGTATAGGAATTGTTGGATTTTCGCGCATGTCGTTTACTGGCAGTAGTGGTTATGTGAAAATACTTTGTGATTTAACCGATGATTATGATGTTGTATCAAATTCGTTATTTAACCTGTCCCGCAGCGTTGAGAATGGATACCAGTTTATAGGAGCAGCAATGGAAACAACCATAACAAGTATGGATTGGAGTACGAATTCATCTGCTTTAAAAATTGTTTACCTGATAGGAAATGGAAAGGTTAACCTTGGCAGAATTGACTTTAGAAAACAATGCGAAGAAGCCGTTAAAAAAAACATTATAATAAATACTGTTTATTGTAATAAAACCATAAAAGATAACAGGGCAAATGATATTACAGGATGGATTGAAATAGCAACTTCTACCGGTGGAGAACAATACGACACCTATGTAAACAAACGTGCTCCTTTATTTAACACAAAAGCAAATTTAGCTACCCTATCGGCATATAAAGATTCGTTAAATGCAACTTATCTTCCTTATGGTAAATTGTGCAGCAGGCTGAAGTATAAATTTAGTGAAGAGTACAGAATGAAACAATTTTTATTGGATATTGTAACCTACAAACATGAATATCCTGACACTAAACTTTCGGCACTTAAGGTAAACCCTAACAAAGAAAACCCTATTTCAGGCAATGTAAGTCTGGAAGATTATGTAAATGCTAATTTAAAAAACCGAAACAAAATTTCAGATACTATTATGACCTATTTTCCGGAAGGAGAAGAGCAAAGAGTGCAAACTGAAATTGCATTGCCCGATTATGACTTAAACAATTTGCTTGACAGAGTTTTAATTGTTTCGTATTACAAACTTGCACTTAAAAATGGCTTTAAGCCATTGACGGGCGCAGATAATAACTAATGCACTTTTTCTGCAATGCCATTGCACCATGCCTTTAAAAAATCAAGTTGATCGTTTGAAGCATCTTTATTCAATTCAATTTTAATAAGCGGGAAAAACGATTGGCTGCTTTTAGTTAATTCCACTTCTCTTACTTCAGCATTAGATTTTACTTTAATTTTTACAACCCGGTTTTCTGATAACAGACTTTGAAAATTATCTCCAACCGTTATGTCATTTATGAATAAAATTTCGTCACCTACTGAAAGCTTTGCATTATAGGCGGGAGAATTTTTTGCAACACCCGCAATAGTTTTGCTTCCCTCCTTTTCTTTAAGTAACAAACCAAAAAAACTTTCATTGGCTTTTTTTGTACAGATGTCGCTTACTGTTAAACCAGCAAGTAACAGTAATTCGTTTAGTTTGCTTTCGTAACCTGCTGGGCTGCTTATGTAGGTGTTAAAAAATTCGTCAAATGAAAAGCCTGAAACTTTTTCGCAAATTCTTTTAAAATCGTTTTCGGTATATCCAATGTTACGCTTTCCGAATTCGGTAAACATTTTGGTCATTACATCATCCAGGGATTTTTTGTTTGAAGTGTTTTTTCTGATTGTAAAGTCAATCATCAATGCAATTAAACTTCCTTCATCGTAAATAGAAGTTTTTCTGCCAGGCACTCCGGGAGTGTAGCCATCAAGCCAGGTATCAAAAGATGATTGCGCCACGGAGTAATTAAATCTTCCATCATTACGCACGTGTTTTTGGTAGCGCAAAGCTATCTCATGAAAATATTCATTAAGTGTAAAGAAACCGCAGCGGGCTAAAAACAAATCGCCATAGTAGGTGGTAATGCCTTCGTAAACATAACCGGTGCGTGCATAATTTTCTTTGCTGTAATCGTAAGGCAACATTTCTTTAGGTCTGATTGCTTTTATGTTCCATACATGAAACAGTTCGTGAGATGCAACGCCAATCAACTCGTTGTACAAATTCTTCTTGCTTAAATCTATTGCCGGGCCAATGGCAAGTACCGTTGATTTTAAATGCTCAACCCCATGATAAAATTCGGAAGGAAGTGCCTGTATAAGGAAATGGTAATCGGTAATAAATTTGCCTGATGACGTTTTTGGAAACTCTTTCATCATTTGAAATTGAACGCGCGTAAAATTTTCAAAATCATTCAAAAGTTTTTCAGTTTCGGGATTATAATCTCCCTGTATATGTATGTGAAATTTTATTTGGTTATGCGTGTAGGCTATGTGTTTTAAAGAAGAAGATGCTATTAGAGGAGAATCAACTAACTCGTGAAAATCTTCAGCGCTAAATTTGTTAGCACTTGTTTTTGCCAATGATGTAGCAACCTGCCAGTTGGCAGGAAGTTTAACTTCAACATTACAAGGTTCATGAAGCTTGTCTTTTATATATAACGAACAGTGTATGGGGTTTACATACATTTGTTGGTGATTAAGCCAGCATGCGCCTGCATCAAGTTGCGCTGCGTAATAATTGTATTTAATTATTAGTTGCTTTACTCCTTTGGTGTGAACTAACCAGGAGTTTTTATCGGTTTTGGTAAAAGTTAGAGGCTCTCCTGTTTCGCTATATGCTTTCCACTGCTGAATGTTTTTGGCAAAGTTACCCAACTCGTACCTGCCTGGACGCCATGCAGGCAAACACACAAGTGTTTCTTGGTTGGTAATGGCATCAGCCTTAAATTCAATTTGGATGTATTGTGATTGAGGATCGGTAAAGGAGAAACAATAATTCATTTGAATGCTATAGGATAATTACGCTGCAAGAGTAGCATACTTTATATGATAAAAGGAGAAGATTATGTTTGATTTATAGTTTTTTTTGAAGATTAAAAGTAGGTATTTGCATCAAATGGGGATTGTTTAGGGTTGTAAATGAGATGTAGGGAGTGTTCAACCAACTGTGCTTTTAAAAAATTCTTTTGAAGAGAAAGAAGCCAGCGGGCTCCTTCCCCTTCTCTAGATTTGTTGATTTGTCCATTACAAACATACTTTTTTTATTGTTGATTAATACGTTCTTCAAATAAGATTTGCATTTGAGCAGAGATGAGTTTCCATCCTTGTATTTGTGATTTCCATCTGCCGTTGATGTTATGATGCACTAAGTAAAGTACTTTGAGCAATGCCATATCAGAGCTGAACACGCGTTTGGATTTGGTTACTTTCCGGAGTTGACTGTGAAACGACTCTATGATGTTGGTAGTGTAAATTACTCGCCTTATTTCCTGCGGATATTTAAAATAATTACTCAGCCGTTCCCAGTTAGCAAACCAACTTTTTATCATAGACGGATATTTTGTTTTCCATTCTTTTTCTAATTCATCTAATGCTGTTTGTGCCTGTTCTTTGGTGCTGGCTGTGTAAACTTTTTTCAGTGATGCCATTACCGGTTTTAAATCTTTATAGGCAACATATTTAGTGCTGTTGCGGAGTTGATGCACCACGCAAAGCTGCACTTCAGTTTGTGGAAAAACACTTTCAATGGCTTCGGCAAATCCTTTCAGGTTATCAATGCAGGCAATAAGTATATCCGTTACACCTCTGTTCTGCAAATCACTCAATACCTGCAACCAAAATTTTGCACCTTCGGTTTCATTGATATAAAGACCCAGCAAATCTTTCGTTCCATCTCTGCCTACGCCCAGTAAGCAATGAACGGCTTTAGTTTTTATGCTGCCTGCTTCTTTTACTTTGTAATGAATAGCATCCAGCCATACAAATGGATACACACTCTCTAACGGGCGGCTTTGCCAGGCTTTTACATCTTCTATAATACTATCGGTAATGGCCGTTAATGTGGATGGAGCTACCGTTAATCCATACAACTCATCTAAGTGTTTGGCAATGTCGTTATAGCTCATGCCATAGCTGTATAGCGATATAACTTTGTGGTCTAACGCTTCGCCTAATACGGTTTTTCGCTTGGGTAAAATCTGCGGCTCAAAGGTACTGTTGCGGTCCCGCGGTGTTTCTATCACCACTTTGCCAAAGGAGGTTTTTACGCCTTTGCTCATTTTACCGTTTCTTCTGTTAGCACTTTCATCGCTATCCAAATGGGCTTGCAGTTCGCCTTGCATTCCGGCTTCCAAAATGCGTTTGAGCAGCGGTGCCAATACACCGTCTTTGCCTTCTAATTTTTGCCCGAACGCAAGCCTTCTATCGCCTCGCGTTCAAACAATTCGTAATTGAATTTTTCTTCTACCATTGTTTGTCAAATTTATTTGTTTCTTTTTTGTTTGACACAGTTGGTTGAATAGACTCGAGATGTGCGTGCTTAAACTGCCATTCATGCGTGTGACACTGCCATTCATTCGTCTTACACTACCAATCATTCGTCTTACACTGCCATTCACGCATCTTACACTGCCATTCATTCGTGTGACAGTTTGATTCTTGAATTTGACAATGCCATTCTTGCATCTTACACTGCCAATCATTCGTCTTACACTGCCATTCATTCGTGTGACAGTTTCATTCTTTGATCTGACATGACATTTGTGCGATTTGACAAGAGGATTTCGGTATGTGGCTGAAAGAATTATAGTGTTGCCATTAGTTACACGTAAGCGCACAAAAGGTTTTTTGATGTTGGCGCTCTTTTCTTCCTTTTGCGCAATTGCATTTTAAAAGCAGACAGGGATGATGCTGATGTTTATTGATTGTTTTTAGGTGAAAACATTACCTTTGACTGATGCAGAAGGGGGTATTGGAATGTGGTTATCAATTTTGCAGGGAGAAGCAAAATTTTTTTGGTAAAAAGGAGTATCTTAAAAGCTCGGCATGGGATTAAAGTAATGAAAAGTGGCTTGTTGGGGTTGCGTTGTTGCGTGTGCGAGCATCTCTGTTGGCATCAGGTAAGGTAGTTACAACCCGATGGCTATGTGCCGGAGGGTGAGTGAAGGATGGGATGGTGCTGGCTCAAACCCAGCAGGACAACTGTGCACTGGCAAAGCATATACTTGCCGGGTGGTGGGACGCATGCAAAGGCTAAAGACCAGTCAGATGAATTTTGATGTGGGGTAGTGCTACTGCTTAATAATCTTTATATTCCCTGTGTGATCCTTCCAATTTAATTTGCACATATATATTCCTTTTGGGAAATTAATAAGGTCGAGGCTTTTAAACTGACTCCAGGGTGAAATATATTCTTCAAGAACTTTATTACCCAATAAATCATAAACTTCAATCATACCCTCAATGCTATGGACAGGGAATTGCAATTTACATATACCTGTAGTTGGATTTGGAGAGGATTTTATAGTAAAATCTTTATCCGTTAAATTTTCTAAGCTAGTTAAACATCCACAGCCTAACGTTGTATCGCATTCTAAAAGTAATTAGGATGATTTTGGAAGAGTATTAAAGTTATAAGTCGGGAGTAAGACGCTATGTTGAGCTACATTACAAGTAATGCCTAGGGTATTAGGATTTTCAATTCTTCCAAAGTAAGTTGTACTATTTCCTGTTGTAATATAAATTTTTCCATCAGGAGCAAGTTGTGGAAAACATAACAAAGCGTGTAATGAAGGACTTCCAGGTTGAAAAAAGGAATCCCAAGTTGCAACTATAATCTTAGAAGAAGTTATATTGGGGGATAATGAATCGTACTGATAAATATTATACAAATTACTTACATAAAGTAAATTTGAATTTGAAGAAAATTCACAGCCTACATTTGTCCCTGGAGTCACGCTTATTTGATCATTAATCCAGTTTGAAAATAAGCCTGAACATCTATCAAAATCTAAAATATCTAGCCCTGCAGATAACGAACAAAAATATGCGTACTTTTTTCCGTCTGGGGAAAATTTTGCTTGCCCATCGTCTCTTAAACGAACACTACCAATTGTTTGAACATAAGGCCCTAAAATGACCGATGGTAATATTAGCAGCTTATAAAATGTATTGGAATTTGCCTTATGAACGACTACCCACCAATCTCTTCCATTTGCATGCTTACATGCGGTGATTTTGCCAATGTTTAAAGTATCATTTATAACAACTTGATTTTTAGAAATAACAGCACCTAGACCACCATTTAAAGTCATATCAATTTCCGTTTTTAAGAGCTTGTAAGAGGAACTACCGGTAGGGTCTGGGTAATTGTCTATTGATAAATGGAAAATGTAATAGTTTGAAGAACTACTTGGTTTTGGAATCACAATTGCTCCTTGAGGGATTTGGAGTCCCGCAGAAAAAGCATTTGCATACGCTCCGAGATTTAGTCCGCCACCATTAAGCATAGTGTCATTAGTTGCATCTGCCACATAATGACCATTAGTATAGAATAATAGATTTCCGTTGGAATCAGAAATATTAGCATGAGTATGCCGAAACTCCATTTCAAGGCTATCATAACTAATTAATGGAGAACCACTATTAAAATCAAATTTAGTAATCCCGAATGGGATTCCTCCGAAACTCTCATATCCCATTAACCAATTATTATTTATCCCCTGGCATATACCTTGTGATATATATGCCAAGAGAAAAATAATTGTTAGTCTTACTCGCATTATTAGCAAATATAGGAATTCGCCCTAAAAAACTTATCTCATAACGATCCGCTTTCCCTAACCTATTTATTTAGAATTACCGGTAATTTTATAGTAGTACAACGCAGGAGTTAGTTTTGAAATGTATACATATGAATGAGAGAGGGTTAGGTTGGTTGCTATTAATGAAGGAATTTTTGAACCTTTTTATGCGGTAGTTTACTTAGGATTGAACGTTTGTAAAAACCGTACTATTAAGAAGCCATGTTTGTGCACGGTGGCGCACTTGCTATGCGTCAGGCGAGGACGAGAGGTATTGTACTAAAATAAATTATTCAGAAACAGGAATATTTAAATCTATCTCACCTTCGTTTTGTTCAGTTGAATATGGAATGCCACCTATAACACGCTGATTAATTGTGGTGTCAAACCCTGCTCCAAGAAAATAATAGTCGCCACATTTTAAACCTTCCATGTGTACATGGTCTTCGCCTGCTTCGCCTACAAAGTAAGTGTCATAATTTGCAGTACTTAACCCAGGCGATACCTGTGTATTGAATTTTACATAAATAGTGTCAGGATAGGTTGGTTGATTGTAAATAGCTTTTCCGTGATGTTGCGGAAATGCTACGATGGTTAAACTGCCGCCTTTACCTGCCGAACATTTGTCTTCGTCTTTTTTACATGAAGTGATGATTGTTGAAATGAATAATGCTGTAAGGATTATTTTGCTTGTCATTATGTTTTTAATTTAATTGTTTTAAAAATTTTTATCAGTTAATGTCTTTAAAAAATTTACAAGGTCTTGCTTTTCCTGTGGTGTTAAATTAAGCGGCTGTATCAATCCGCTTTTGTTAGGGTGTGGTTGCCCGCCACTATTATAATGCTCAATAACATCTTCTAAAGTAGCAAGAGAACCATCGTGCATGTAAGGTGCGGTGAGTTCTATATTGCGTAAAGAAGGAACTTTAAATTTTCCTACATCAGATTGAAGAGTTGTAATTCTTGCCCTACCACTATCGGCATAAAACAAATAAAGCCCGTTGTTCTTAAAACTGTAATCCGTAAAATTATATTCGTTATGACAATGAAAACATTCTCCATTTTCACCAAAGAAAATATTCATTCCATTAATTTCACTTGCGTTAAGTGCCAGTGTGTTATTATCGTATAAATAGTCATCATAGCGCGATTTGCCGGTGAACAATGTTCGTTCATAGCAAGCAATAGCGCGTGAAAGTGTGTAAACACTTGGTGGCTGGTTATATGCCTTTTGAAATAGTTTGGGATATTCGGGATGGTTGTTCAACCGGGCTACTACCTGATTGATATCAAAATCCATTTCAAGTGGATTTTCTATGGGTGCGAGTACCTGCTGTTCAAGATTGGGAACACCACCATCCCAAAAGATATAGGGTTGATAAGCAGTGTTGAGAATAGACATTGCATTACGTGTAGTTTGGTTGCCATCAATTCCGATGCTAAACTGCAAACCATCTGTAAATTTTTTATCAGTATGATGACAACTGCCGCAAGAAATTGTGGAGTCGCGGGAAAGTATCGGATCAAAAAATATTTTCTTTCCTAAGTCAATTCTATTCTGTGTTGGTTGATTATCAGACGGGATGACGGGATAAGGAAATCCTTTGGGAATTTGCAGAGTGATTACATCATTGCCGGTGTCTTCAATTGCCGGGTCTTTCTTACATGAAAAAATAAAAATAAAAATACTAAGCACCACCCAACCCTTTGCACCAATTGATGCAAAGGGTGTAAGGATGGAACTCATGAAAACAACTTTCTTCATTGATTTATTCTAATTCAAATGAATCTTGCCAGTTGTCGGCAATTTTAGTAGCTAATGGCAAATTGTTAAATGAATGTGTTTCGTTTTCTGTACGCATGTCAACATTGTTTAATGCCTGAAGCAAATCAAATTCTAATCCTATTTCATAATCGCTGCCACTTACTACTGTAAAAGCCGAAGTTGAAAAATCAATAGTGCGTTTTAAATTATCTAATCCAACGTGATAGAAATATTGCAAATCAAGTGGTCCGTTTGCGGCAAGGGTAGTATCAACCTGTCCTTCTATTTTCATAAAGATGTAGCCACTGTTCCAACTCCAGTGAATGCTTGGACTTTGAATTGAAAGCGGATTAGATGCAGCATATGTTGTAGGATCGCTGTGATTAGTGGCACTATCAAGGCCTAATAAAAATTTAAATCCTTTGTAACTTCCAACAGGAACTTCGCCCAATTCGTATTCTTGAGTTGCCGGATTAACAAGAAGCACTTTTCCAGATAAAGCAAGTTCGCTTCCGTCATTTTTAATAAGAACAATGTTTGAAATGTAGTAACGGAGGTCAGCAATATCAAACTTTCTTCCAGAAGCATCCTGGTACTGCACGCCATAAGAAGCAGCATTAGAACCAACCATTGTGTGTAAATGAAAAGAAAGTTTTTGCTCTGTGTTTGGAGTTGGTGCTGGTGTGTCGTCATCATCTTTTTTACATCCTGTAAAAATTGTTGCTGTTGTAAGCAGTGCAACGGCTGCCATTAAGATTAATTTGTTTTTTTTCATTTTGAATTTTAATTTAATTGTTTGTTAATTGATTAATTTGAATTTGTTTTTTTATTGTTTGATTTCCTGAGATAAAACATTAAGCAAGCGTATAAGATTATTAAACCTACAACTGCTTTTACCCAAAGTGTCATTATGCATTTTAGTATTTAATAAAATTGATTACAGCTTGTTTGTTTTTATTTAATAATCTGACAGAATATGATGAAGGAACAAGATTTTTAATTTTTATTTGATGATTTGCAGGCAATGCACCAGATTGAACCAATTCACCAGTGACAGAATAGATTTCATAATTGGTAAAAACTTTTTCAGAAATATTATTAAACTGAATAAAATCGTGAACCGGATTGGGGTAAACTGAAATACCGTATGGTTCCACTACATCATTTAACCCTACAGTTTGCGAAATATCCCACAACAATACCATGTTAAACTGCGTGCCAGTTACCACTTTGTTCTCAGTTGGACTCCATGCAACCGTATAAACTTTACCCGCACCTGTTTGATTAAAGTTTGCAAGTTGTGCATGGGAATTAAAATCCCAGATTCGTGTGGTTGCATCAGCCGCACCGCTCAAAATATAATTTCCGTTTGGTGAAATGGCTATGCTACGCACATCATCCGTATGCCCGGCAATGGTATGCACTAATGCACCGGTAGCGCGATCCCATATTTTTATACTGTTATCCTGCGAACCCGAAATCAGAAAGTCATCATTAGGTGTAAACTTTACATCAAACACATCTCCAGTATGCCCGTTAAATGTTTGCAGTAATGTACCAGATGTGTCCCATAATTTTACTTTGTTATCCTGTCCGGCTGTTGCAATGTACTGTCCGTTGTGGCTCCATGCAACACTATAAACATATCCGGTGTGAGCCGTAATATTATGTAATTGCAAGCCGCTTGCTATATCATAAATAATTAACTTGTTATTTGTGCAACCTGTAGCTACTTTATTACTTGCAGGTGCAAAGTCAACTGAAAATGCACCGGCAGTTCCGGTAAAAATAGAATTGGATAGAACAGGAAGGGCACCCGAAAGGTCAAACAGGAGTAGATGTCCTAATTCTTCCAATGCGGCAAGGTACATTCCGTTGCTGCTAAATTTTACTCCGGCAGTACACATCATGGTTGAGTCAAGCTGATAGTCCCACAACAAGCCACCTGTTTGCACATCCCACAAACGCAAGCGCGTTTCATGACATTCACTTCCGCTAAGTGCTTTTGTACCGTCAGGGGAAAATGCCACTCCATAAACTTCGCGTGGGTTAGGATGTGATGTATTATTCCATATTAAACTCTGCGCATGTGAAGCGTATTGAATTAATATAAGTGCTATAATAATTTTTATTTTTTTCATATGATGTATTTTTGATTTAATTAATAGCAACTGAAATGCCCGTTATAATTCTGTAATTCATTTCGGGTTGCGGCATATTTAATGTTTGACTAACGGGTAATTGAAAGGCAGTGTTGATGGCTATTTTATTGAAATAAAAATCCAAACCTGCATGGGCGTAAATAATTGTTCCGCCTGAATTGCTGATGTAATAATTGTAGTTCCAGTCTTTATCTGCCTGTTCAACAAATGTTCCGATGCTTGGAAAAAGTTTGCTTTTTTTGATGTTGGATTGATAGTAAACAATTGCATTTGCATTGAACCTGTTTCCAAACTGAAAGCTTTCGCTGTTGATGGTTGTAAATAAATAAGAAACATTTAAATTGAAACCTGCATGATTTATTTTTCCAAGATAAGATGCACTTGCAATAAAATCCCAACTGCCTGTTCCCGGCTGATGCGTGCGTTCCAACGGTCGGCATCTGTGCCTAATTTGTATTTGCCGGTGGGAAGTTTTATACCACCACCTGCTAACAACCGATGTGAGAATTTAGTGCTGTCCATATTTGTTTTGTTGAACATCTGATAATGTGCTATTACGATTGGGTCGCCAATTCCTTTTATCGGTTCATCGCCTGCCGAATCATCTCCATGATGATGATGGTTGACCGTGGCTTGTTCACCTTTAGCACTCACGCCTTCTGCATTGTAAATGTAGGGCAATGAGAAAATGAGTTGCAGTTTTTGAATTGGATACCATTGACCGTGTAGCTCAATATTGCTGCGCTTTTCATAAAAATCTTTTTCAGAAAGCGTGGCATCACCAAATTCAGATATATGGTGATGCGTTCCATTGTAACTCATGTAATGGTAACGCAAACCTATAATATTCTTTTTGTAGTGAGGATTTAATCCCAGGTAGCAATTACAAAAATCGCAGGCATTAAGCAGATGTGTACTGAATACAATTATTACGAGTAAGAATAATCTTTTCATTTTCCATTTATAAATTTAATACAGTAAGATGAGTACGCTCAGCGCAACGGGGTTTTCTTTCACTTTTTTATAAAATGAAAGGCGCAAATTATTATTACACCAGTTTAAAGCGTGTAATGAGCGAATGAAAATGTATTAAACAGCTGGTGGATGGAAAATAGAAAAACTTACCGATTCTGTTTTTGGTAAGAGATAAAAGCTACTGTATTTTTTTGTTTCGGTAAAAGTAATAAAGGTACAAGCGGTATTTGTCTGAAAATACTGAACCGTTTCTTGCTTTTCTTTTATGGGTGCTGCCGGGCTTTGTTCTTTTTTCTCCTGCTCTTTCATCTCTTTCATCATGTGGCATTTTCCGTGACAATTCGTTTTTGGCTTCTCCTTATTTTCACAAAGCACGGTTGCGTAATAATTTTTGTTGATTAGATAATTAACCAATATCACCGACTGCCCAAGCGAACTAAGCAGTATGCAAAATAAAACTGATATTGTCAGTAGTTTTTTACTCATCTTAAGCCAAGCCATGATAAGTTTCTTAGACGAGTATGTTGCGGTAGTGCATCTATAAATTACCTGCTCAATTAAACAACTGAAAATAAATATTATTAAAGCGAACAAAACGCTGATTTTAAAAAAACACGAGGAAGGTGATTGTAAAGCCTGCCTTTTGTTTTTTGTTTTTACACCGTAGGCGCGAGGCTGTGCCTCGCGCCTTTCTATTATTTGGGCTTGCAGCCCACATACCTTTCAGAAGGAACCGTCATAGCTTTACAACTCACTCAACTTTAAATCTGTAAATTCATTGGCACTGCTGTAAATATATTGATAAGGCTCTTGCACAATTCTTGCCTCAACAGGGTTGTTATGTATGTAATCTACTTTTTGGTCAATAAACTTGTTCGAGAACAAATCAAACGCGTGATTATTCTGCTGCCAAAACTGATACTTTTTATTATGCACCTGCTTCTTTCCAAAAAACTCAAACATATAGAGCAGCCATTCCTTACGGCTTTCTGTATCACTTTCTTCAATAAGTTGAATAATTCTTTTTGCCGTAAAACTTTTAAAATCTCTCAACACATCGCTCAAGTTTCCATAATTTTCAACCTTGGCAATAAAATGAATGTGGCTTGGCATTATCACAAATGCAAACACACGTAAATCTTTTTTCTCAATGCAGTAATTAAAACTGCTAACTATCTCGTCACAATATTGGGCACGTGTAAATACATCAATCCATCCAACAACAGTCATAGTAACAAAATATAAACCGCCAGGGAAAATTTTATACTTTTCGCTCATACGTTGCTAAGTAATTCTTTTATTTGCTACAAGCAAAAATAATAAAGAGGCAACGAGGCACAGCCTCGCGCCTACGGGGTAAAAAAGTACATTAAGAAGGCAGAAAAAGCAGGCTATACAGTTGATAAAAGCATTTTAGATAAGTTAAATTAAGGGTGTTAAATTCATGCATTAGAAATTGCAACAAACTCTATTTTCATATAGACGAGGGACTATAGAAAGATGGAAATAAGATTTAGGTTTGTTACGGATAATAAAAGTTGTAGGCAAACAAATTGGTGGCAGTGCGAACAAGAAACAGCGTGAATGCTAAATAACGTTTTATTTATTGAAAATACTTTTGATGAAACTAAATTTAATTGCAAGTCTTTTTTTTATTTTAATGTTTGCCAATTGCAGTAATGATAAATTGCAGGAAGCGGTATCCCGGGACTTTGCAATAAAGATGAGTGGATACCAACTCATATCTGCAATTCCCGGTGAAGGAGATTTAACGGTTCGTTACATGCATATTAAATGTAAGGACAGAATATCTGAAACAATTAAAGATACAGTTTGGCAATATTGGGATTTGAAACAAGGCTGGACACACCGTGATGAGTATCTGAAAATAGTGGAAAGAAAAGAGAATAGTAATTAGATTTAATAAACTTTAATTTTAGATAATCCCTGAAATAATATGCCACTAAATGATAAAGTTTTTAATCGTATCAATTGGAAGAGTACTCATATAATTATTCCTGGATTGCTTATTATTCTAGGCGGAGGCTTCTTTGTTTTTACGGGAATAGTATCAAAGAATATCAAAATTTGCTATGTAGGTTTAGCACAACTTGCTTGTCTATTGTTATTATTCTTTTGGAGAATCAACGAAAAAGTTAAAGTAACCTCGGAAGGAATTGAATTCAATTCCTGGTTTAAAACAATTTCTATCAAATGGAAAAACATTAAATCCGTTGGAGGTTATTATAAGACTTATGATTCAGCAATAAATACCTATTTAAGTGAGATAAGAAACTTTAGTATTTGGGGGCAAAGGTTTATTTATGTGTCAACAGAAACAAATTATTTGTTTAATGATGGGCAAAAAATTAACAACACCTTTATTGATTTTCATTACAGAGCAGAGTTACTTAATTTGATTGAAGATTATTTAAAAACAAATCCTAATTTGCATCTTAAGAAACCAGAATTCTAAATCTAAAAGAATTAGCTTAGCATGTTGAGGCACTCACAATAATTGAAACCCCATACCTTCATACATTTAAAATGCTAAAAAACTTTAAAATCAAACAATTGAAAAACACACTGGAAAAGAAATTTAAAAAATTGACTTTAGCGGTGGTAAAGATTCATGGTTTGACTTTTGGCATACTCATGCTGATTGGGATGGCGAGGGCAACAAGAACTGGAGTATTCGGGAAAATTACCTGAATGAATTATTAAAAATCTTCAACTTCTTTTGCGAACAAATGGAGGCCTATCCTTTCCCTTACCAGGTATGGATAGAAATTTATGAGAAAGACAGTAGTGATGATGCTGTTTATATACATACCAAAAATCCCAACAGCGATAATTTTCCTCTTCGTGTTAAGTCAGATAAGAAAGTCATTAATAAAAATAATAAATTAGAAGCCTTTATTAATCAAACAGGTTTATCTACGGCTACACTACCGCTTAAAAACGGCATTGTTATATTGCTGTATGATAAGAGTATTGGAGTTCCTCTTTGACTAACTTCCCTGCTTACAAACACCACAACAAACAACAGCATTCACCTAAAACATTATTTTCACATCACCTCAACATACCAATATCTAATGCAATAGCCCATTTAATATTAAACAAACCACACATCACCTTCAACAAACACCAAAAACCAAAATGGATAATTCAAGAGTTTACAAAATGACTTTTGCAAGTGTGTATCCGCACTACATAACTAAAGCGGAGAAAAAGGTCGCACCAAAGAAGAGTTAGACACCATTATTTTTTGGCTCACCGGTTATAACAAACAAACCGTGCAACAGCACTTAGATAACATAACAGATTTTGAAACCTTTTTTAATAAGCACCACAACTTAATCCAAACGCTGAGAAAATTACAGGTGTAATTTGCGGTTACCGTGTAGAAGATATTGAAGACAAACTCATGCAAAACATTCCTTACTTAGATAAGCTGGTTGACGAACTGGCTAAAGGACGAACAATGGAGAAGATTTTAAGGAAGTGAACCGAAGCACAGACATGCATAACTTTAAAACCACAAGAATTTAAAAGTAAAATTTTAAATTAATAGATTTAGCCTGAGTGAAGCAAATGATGGTACTTTTTAATTTCACAAGTTGAAATAAGTTAAAACCTGCAACTGCAAGCCTGCCTGATGCAAAATATGTAGAAAATTACACCACACTAAACCGCACATTATACATATTCCTTTTGGTTTTTAAAACAACGGTAAAAAGCCCTGCCTTTAGTTTTTGAATATTTATGAAATTACTTTGTTGCCATTTCACATCATCATTAAAAACAATTTTACCGTTGGCACTGTAAAATATTATGCTCACCTGTTCGCCTGCATTTATACCATTGTGTAAAATTGTAATATAATCTGATGAAGGTTGCGGCATAATTAGTATGGCATTGGCTTTATCAAAAGTATTTATCGCTGTGGTGCTGCATTGCAGGCAGGAGCGCAAAAAGGTAACATCGGTATCAATGGTTAATGTGCTGTCAAACAAAATACCTGCACTGCAATTTCCTTTTAACTGCTTATCTAACCATGCAATTAAATAGCGATTAATAACAGCATGTTGCGTTGCGCGGCTTATGGTGGGAGCCGGTGTGCAGGTAGCTTCTCCAAAATTGCAAAAGAAATTACTCTCCGCCATCTGGCAATGACTGCCGCCATTAATTTCTATGTATGTTTTGCAACTGCTCAAGAGTGCATTATACATCGGCAGTTGGTTGGTAGTGGTTGGCGTTACACAATCATTTTGTCCGGCAATAACCAAAGCAGGCACGCTTATGGTTGCCGCAGCCGCACTTGCCGATGGATTGGTTTCGGCAGGTGCAAGATTTGCAATGGCAGTAATGGAAGGGTTAAACTGCAACGCCAAAAAACTTGCGCCACCGCCCATGCTATGCCCCATTACACAACTTGCAGTGTCCACGCGGTTATAAAATAAAGATATTGCATTGAGTCCTTCTGCTTTTATGGCTTCAATGACAAACGCCAGGTCTTTTCCAAATTCTATATGTTGCGGTGCTAACCCGGTTTCGGTTTTAGGAAAGGCAATGATGTAACCGTTTTGCGCAGCACTTGTCCAAATGTTTTCATAAGCACTCCATGCCATCACAAACCCATGCCCAAAAGACAACACCGGAAATGCATGACTTACCGCAGTGGTAAATGGAACATTGTCACCATCGGTGTCAGCCGGATAATAAATTTCGGTTTCAATGTTTCTGCTTCTTGCTGTATCGGTAAACGTAATAGTTGTGTGACCAATACTAAACGGCTGCGCAGTTAATTGAAAAGTTAAAAGAATTAATACTAAAAGAGTAAAAGTTGTTTTCATGCACTTATTTTTGTTTTACAACACATCATCTTTCATAAAGTTTAGCCTGAGGTACATTATCACTAACATTATCACTATGTACATTAAACACTGTCAAGTATTTTTTTGCAACGCACCTCAGGTCGCAAGTAATAAGTCATAGAAAAATTGAATTTTAAGAAAATTGCGAGGTGAATATTGGTACTTTCTTATTATTAAAACCCAGTAGGGCATCAGCGCGCAAGCCAAGCCTGTACCTGGGGTGGTGGGTTGTAATGTATGATTTGTTTGTTGAACTACAGGGGGGTGCCCTTTAATTATTTGTAAGGTTTTAGGAGATATGATTGATTTTGTGAGCCGTGACGAAAATATTTTATGAGAAACCGAGTTTTAATTACATGGTTTATTTGCAGGGTAAATGCCGGGATTATTCCTAAATTTTTATGTACATGATAGGAACAATCTTTAAATGCGGCTGAAACCATTAAAAGATTGAACGTATTTTTTTGTGATAAAGTTTCAATTTATTGCATTTGTAATTTAATAAGCCTAAGTAACCCCTTTTATTTTATTTGATATGCACATTTGTATTAATGCCGAAAGCAAACAATTTAGAAAGGCAGTTACAATGACTAAGAGACAAAATGCAAAATTGAACATGTACTTAGCAGTACTATTAGTAGTAACCTCTAATTCCATTATTTGGAATGTGCTTGCTGTGTTTGTAACAGCATTTGATAGTTTTAAATTAAAGCTACAGGCATTGCAAAGGGCAGTGCAACGGCAGGCAGATTTGATTGCGGGTTATGCGAAGGATAAGCGGCTGAAGGGGAAGCAATGGCAGAACAGGGTTTTGCCATTAAGAGCGCCATACAAGCGTATGCTGCGGATACGGATAACGTTATTTTGTTTGATGCTGTAAACTATGCTTTAAGCGAGCTGATGAGCGGTGCAGCCAACAGGAGTGTAACTAGATGTAAGAATATAAGAGACCTGGCTGATGTAAATAAAACGGCTTTGGTGGCTTATGGTGTAACTAATGAGATGCTTGCTGACTATGGTAAGGCAATAGATGATTTTGAGGAGGTGATTGCCAACCCAAGAGACCAGATAGGCGCACGTAAGGCTGCTACCAAGGATATTAAGGATGGAATAGCGGCCGTGGATGCAGTATTGAAAGATAAGTTAGATAAGCTGATGGAAAACTTCAGGCTAAGCGCACCTGAGTTTTATGCACAGTATTATAATGACAGGAAAATATTTGATGCTAAAACAAATTATACGGAGATACGCGTATTGTTGCTGAATAAGGAAACCGGTGCTAAACTTTAAGGCGTGGTGATGAAGGCTAAAGGGGAAACGAAGGAATACAGTGTGCTATCAAACAGCAATGGTATAGCGGATGCAAAGCAGATAACACCTGAGGTTTATGATTTGGAGTTTGAGTTACCAGGATTTGAAAAGGTGCTTAAGTCTAATATTGATATGAGCCCGGGTGAGAAGGAGGAGATTACTATTGAGATGGTGCCGGTGGTGTAGTTGAGGAAGTATTGAGTTAGGGGTTAGGAACCCGGTGTTATAAGGAGTTAAAAAAATGCTTGCAAGAGGTTGCAGGCATTTTTTGTTTGGGGATGAGGGTTGTATATAATGATTTATGGAACGGAGGCAGAAGGTATTTAATATGCCAAAAACTGTAACTTTTTAAAAATCTTACATATAAAGTTATAAACCACAGCAAAAAATGATTTCGCATAACAAGAAAATATTAGTGATGGGGCATGCCTCAAGCGGAAAAACCAGTTTGGTAAACAGGTTTGTAAATAACAGGTTTTCGCACGGCTATACGCCCGACAAGCAGATTAAAGTGGACAAAAAGCATCTTAAAATTAAGAGCAATGATTTAAGGGTTGTTGTTTGGACTGCCCCCGGTGAAATTCAAAAAGTAAAAGCATTTAAATCTTGCTACATAGGAACTGATGTTATACTACATACGGTTGATGTTAATAATCCCTCAACCTTTGCAGATGTGGATGAGTGGCTGAAGCAATACAAAAGATATATGCCTGCAACACCCGTTTATATAGCCTGCAATAAAATTGATGCAAACATTGAATTGGATGCTACCTGTTATTTTAAAGACATAGCATCTTACAGATTGTTTTTTGTATCGGCTAAAGAAAATTTTAAAGTAGCGGAGATGTTTGATGCAATTTGCCACGACTTATTGAACCTTAACAACAACGCAAAATTAAAGTTTACTAAATCATAAAAACCATGAATGAAAACTCTACCAAAAAATCGCAGTTAATAGTATTTGATGCTGCAGGAAAAATAATAAGCAGTTGTAATACGCTTTTAATGCAAGCCGTATGGCAGGCAAAAATATTTTTTGAAGTGTTTCCGGTATTAGGCTGCGTTAAAGAAATTATTACACGGCAGGAAGCAGACAGTGAGCCTATCTTTTTACCTCATATTGCATTTTCTACTTATAAGTACCGCAGCATTTGCGATTTTGTATTTGTAAAAAAGAAAGTGAAAGATGGTGTGGTGATTAGCTGGCTGATAAACGATAATTCTATGCATTACAAAAGTGTGTTGCAACCAAAAACACATACCGGTAGAAAAACTTACGGAAGTTATTTTATGATTGAAGCGACAGGTTCGTATTCAAAGCAAAGGTTTATACGCTAACAAGCTCTTCAGTTTCTAAATACAAGATATATTTTTGGATATTGCTATAGCCAAGTTGGGTTAAAACCTGTTGGTATTGGTTTAACTGATCAGTATGTTTTGAATCCTTACTTCCGGTTTTATAATCAAGTACAATTGCTTTTTCGTTTTTAATCATTAAACGGTCGGGTCTTAAAATCTCGCCAGCAGTATTTATCAAATCACGCTCGCAATAAATATTGTATTGATCGCTAAGCCACATGTTCTGTTTTAAAATTTTAATTGCACAATTAACGAGCTTTTGTGTGTGTTGTTCATCGGTTAAAGCATTTAACTTTTTTTGAATTTGATGCTCATCGCCCTCATCAAAAAAACCTGAAAGCAATTCGTGAACACTAATGCCTAACTGCGCCTGTGTGTTTTCCGCTTCAGTTTGTTTTAAAACTTTTAAGCCAATGTTTGAAAGATTAAATCCGGTATTAACGGTACCTACCTGAATAACTTCGGGGTTGTCAAAATTATCAGTCTTTTCTTTTTTAGCAGGTTGTTTCTTTACAAAATCCTTCCCGATTTGAAAACCATCTTTTAACCGGGCAAAACTTTTGCTGAAATTTTCGTCAGATTTAAATGCAGCATTAAGGCAGCCTTCGGCAGTTTTTACTCCGGCATCTTTTTTTAGTTCAGGGGCAAAAATGTAGAGTTGTTCTTCGGGTCGGGTAAAAGCTACGTACATTTTATTGAGCCCTTCCAAAAAAGTATTCTCCATCTCAGTTTCCCATTGCTCGCTAAAATATGTCTGGCTTAATAGCGATGTAGTTCTTACGGGTACACCACCAAGCTGTTTGAATGGTTCAGTATTGGTACTCACCCAAATTATTCCATCAGGCTTTGGTTGCATTTTCCAAAAGCAAAACGGCATTATTACCACTGGAAACTGTAACCCCTTTGATTTATGTATGGTCATTATCCTGATGGCATCTTCGCTATCGGAAATTATAACCGATTTATCTGAGCTTGCTCTGTCATTATCCCACCAATTAATAAACGCATAAACAGAGTTGGTATTTTTTGCAGTAAACTCAATTACCACATCCTGCAATGCAGTTATGTAAGAATCGTTACTTACATTTAATTTAAAGGTTTTTAAAACGCGGTTTAGTGTATCAGTTAAACTTTCGGCTTTAAATTTTTTTAATGAATCAAGCAGGTTTTCGAAATCTGTTTGATTACCGGATGCAAAATTACTTTCAGCCTTGGTTAGGTGTTTTATGTAAAACCAACGCGCTGCACATACGGAAACATTATCGGACGGCATGAGCAATACACGCATAATGTTTACAACAAAGTTTACCTGGGGTGCATTTTTAATAAGCAGTGAATCAGAAGAAATTATTTTGTCAAAACCATTGGCAAATAAAAAATCGGCAATGGCAAGTCCATCTCTGTTTTTATTTACCAAGATAGTTATGTCTTTTTTGTTTATAACCATTAGCCAATAGTTTGTGAATGGTTTGATACAAATTAATTAATGCGTTTTTTTTCCATCTTTTAATATCAGGCTCAATATGCAATTTTGTTTCACTCTCGTCATCAGAGAAAAAACGTACTACTACATTGCCACTGTGCTCCTTTTTAACATGCTGCTCTACACTATTGTTCTGATAGGCTTCGCCAACACTTTTAAACCCGGTTTCGGCTTTAACAAGTACTGCAAGTGAAACAAAAAAGCGGTTATTAAAATCTACAATCTCTTTTGCTGAACGATAATTAAATGAAAGATTTTTTACACTGGTGTTGCTTTCAAAAACTTTTAAATCGCTCTGGAGTTTGTGCAGGAGCAACTTAAAATCGGCACCGCGCCACCTGTAAATGCTCTGCTTAACATCGCCCACCGTTAAAACCGAATTATCTTCAGACAAAGAATTTTCGATAAGCGGCTTTAGGTTTTTCCATTGCATGGATGATGTATCCTGAAATTCGTCAAGCAAAAAATGCCTGTATCTTGAACCGGTTTTCTCATACACAAAAGGCGTTTCGCTCAGACTGATTACATTGTTTAAAAACTGTTGCGCATCGCTTAATAGAAAAAGATTATTCTCATCACGGTATCTTTTTAAATGCTGTTGCATGTGTGAAACAATACCCGCAACATAAATCATATTTAAAACTGCACATGCCGTAAAATATTTTTGGCGACTGCCGCTAACACACCCCATAATAAGATGCATTTCATTTAATATTTTTTCAATTGCTGTTGGAGAAAGCAATCCTTTTTTATCACTGCTTTTAGAAAACCATGAATTGGCATTTTCCGATGCATCCAAAAAACGTTTAGTGGGAACAAAATCCATTGGCGAAGGATTATTAATTACCTTTAAAAAATAATTGCCAAAGCCTGCTTTGCCATAGCTGAAATCGTGCGGCTCTATATTAAACTCCTTTAACGTTGCAATTATGGATGTGGCTTTTGACTGAATAAAATTTTCAAACGCACTCTTAATTTTTTTGATCTCAGTAATTTGTTCAAGCGAAATATTTTTATCGCTTTTGTGCAATTGCTGGTAGCTCTCTTTAAATAATTCGTTGGCAATTTTTTTAAGCTCTTTCTCAATTTGCCACCCTTTTTCGTTATCTAATTTATCCAGAACAAAAGTCTCTAACCACTGGGTTAAATTTTTATTGGTGCCAACCTCAGAAAAAATACCGGCACAAATTTCATCAATTGCCGACTCCCTGTTTAAATCAACATCATACTTGCCGGGTAACCCCAACTCATACGACATGGCTTTAATGATTTTAATAAAAAACGCATCAATGGTGTTTACAGAAAAGGAACTGTAATCATGTAAAATATTTTCAAGTACATCTTTTGCCCTGCTTTTTACATTACAGTTTTTTCCTAATTCTTCAGACAGAATTTTTTCGAGGTTTTGCTCCGTTCCGTTTATTAAGCCAACCAATGCTGCCACAATCCGTTCTTTCATTTCTTCAGTAGCTTTGTTGGTAAAAGTTACTGCAAGCGTTTGCCTGTAATGATTAGGGTTGGTTAAAACTACCTTGAGGTATTCTAAAACAAGTGTAAATGTTTTGCCTGAGCCAGCCGAAGATTTATAGATTGTTAGCGGCATTGTTAAAGAAATTTAAAAATAAAATCACGCACAAAAATTTCTTCAAAAAGACTACAAACCAAAACTCAATCCCATTCTAATAATAGGATTGGTATATGGAGAATCGGGTGTTTCATTTAAGTTAAACAACACCATTAAATACAAGCCGCTGCTGTCCCCAAAACGTTGTATATAACCAGCACCTAATAATGGACTTAAAATATTTTTTCTTTCCACTTTATCATTCAGCGGGTCATATACTTCAAGGTTAAGCACCTCAGTTTCGTGATGTAGAAACAAATTTTCTAAAACATAATATCTTGTAAAAACCTTACCGCCATATATATCTGTTTTGTAGGTGTAGGTTTGTCCATTTGATAAAGGGTATTTCTCGCTGTAGTAAATATAGGTTGCACCAATTCCAGCATGAAATTTTTCAGTTATCTTGTATCCAATGGTAGGAGAAATATCTATGTAGGTTACTGTACCAAACTGCAGCCCAAGATTTCCGCCATAAACAAGCCTGTCTTTAAACGGAACTTTATCTTTAGGAGCCGGCATAATGGTATCGTTTTGCGAATATGCATTGGAGCTAAACAAAATAATTAATGCTGAAGTAACAGCAATTATTTTACTAATAATTTTCATTTAAAACTGTTTTAAAATTTAAATGCAATAAAATTCAAATGTAAAAACTTAAAGTAATACATCATTTATTTAAATGGCGAATCGTCTTCTTTAGCCATGTGGTTAAAAACAATTTTGTCCATTAAAGCCGGAAAAAATTTATTTAACCAAACGGTGAGTTTGCCATTTGCTGTTAAAATTAAATCTCTTTTCCGTTTAACAACGCCATTAAAAACAGCAACGGCAACCTCATCAGCCGTCATCATTACTTTTTCATTGCGTGGCGATTCGCCTTGAACTGTACCATCTTTACTTAAAGCCTTATCTCTAATTGAAGTAGCAGTAAAGCCCGGACATGCCACCAACACATGTAAATTATTTTTTAAATTTTCGGTCCGCAATGTTTCCAAAAAACCTTCCATTGCAAATTTGCTGGAGCTGTAACCACTCCTACCGGGCAATCCCTTTTTTCCGGCTATAGAGGAAATACCCACCAAACTTCCCTGCGATTTTAGCAAGTGAGGCAATGCGTATTTGGTTGCATATACTGTACCCCAAAAATTTACATCCATTAACTTTTTAATCACAGACACATCGGTATCGTTAAACAACGCCCTCATAGACATACCTGCATTACAAATTAATACGTCAATGCGTCCGAATGTGGTTACTGTAGCATCAATAAGTTTTTTGCAATCATCCTCAACACTAACATCACATACAACTGATAAAATACCCGGGTTAATTTTTTTTAAGTCTGCCTCGGCATCTTGCAATTTAAAAGAATCGCGAGCTGAAATAACCACCGCTTTGCATCTCTTTGCAAACTGATACGCCAAGGCTTTACCAATACCCTCAGATGCGCCTGTTATTACAACAACTTTGTCTTTCACCAGAAAAATTATTTGCTGCTAAGATAAAAATACTCAACTATAGGAAGTGTACGGTTCAACTTTTTAGGTATTTGATACTTTTGGCAAATGCAAATAGTTGAAGTAAAAACTCCGCAGCACAAACAGCTTTTTTTACAAATGCCATTAGGTATTTATAAAAATGATATTAACTGGATTAGGCCGCTTGACAAGGACATAGAGCATGTTTTTGATGCTGAGAGAAATAAATTTTTCAGACATGGCTTCTGCACCCGCTGGCTTTTATTGGATGATAAAAAAATGCGATTGGCAGAGTGGCTGCTTTTGTAAATAGCAAAACAGCCAACAAGAATGACCAGCCTACAGGCGGCATGGGTTTTTTTGAATGTATTGATGATAAGCAAGCTGCGTTTTTTCTTTTTGATACATGCAAAAACTGGCTCAAAGAAAAAGGTATGGAAGCAATGGACGGACCGATAAATTTTGGAGAGAGAGACTCGTGGTGGGGCTTGTTAGTAGAGGGATTTACTCCCATTCCTTACAAAATGAACTATAACCCACCTTACTACAAAAGTTTTTTTGAAGAGTATGGCTTTAAAGTTTACTTCAACCAGTTATGTTATTCATTAGACCCTCAAAAAAGAGTTCAGGATAAAATTTACGCCCGCCATGCCGAGGTAAGTGCAAACCCTGATTACAGGTATGATCATTTACACAAAAACAATATGGATAAGTATGCTGAAGATTTTAGAATTGTTTATAATAAAGCATGGGTAAAGCATGGTGGCGGAAAAGAACTGGAACCAAAACAGGTAAAACAGTTTTTTAAATCAATGAAAACAGTTGTTGATGGTACTGCAATAAGCTATGTCTATTACAAAAACGAACCGGTTGCATGTTGGATAAACATACCAGATATAAACCAAATTTTTAAGTTTTTTAATGGCAAATTAGGGATTTTAGAAAAGCTAAGATTTATGTGGTATTTGAAAACAGGAAAAATTAAAAAGTTAATAGGAATAGTATTTGGTGTTGTGCCTGAACATCATGGTAAAGGAGTGGATAGCTTTATGATTGTGGAGGCTGCGAACAGAATTCAAAAGGAGAAGAGATATTTTGATTTTGAAATTCAGTGGGTTGAGATTTTAATCCAAAAATGATCTCGGTAGCTGAATCTTTAGGAACATATAAAAGCCGCACACTTACTACCTACCGTTACCTGTTTGACAGAGAGAAGGAATTTAAGAGACACCCTATACTTTAGAATTGTTAATAAAAAGCAAGTCTGGATTTTTTTTAGTTAGGGAAAAAATTATTTTTGCAGCCCCAATCAGAAAAACAGGAGTAATTGTTATGCTGAAATGGATGATTCCGTAGCTCAGCTGGTAGAGCATTACACTTTTAATGTAGTGGTCCTGGGTTCGAATCCCAGCGGGATCACAGAGCCTTCCGAAAAAAACGGAAGGCTTTTTTATTGCACTTTCTCAAACAAGTGCGTTAAAAATATTTTTACGTTTGCTATTCCTTAAATGCTATGGCAAAAAGTATTCACCAGTGGTTTGCTAAGTACAATCAGAGTCACCAGAACCGCACAAATAAACTTATCCATTTTATTTGTGTGCCACTAATTTTTATCAGCATTATTGGTTTGTTAACTTACATTAAACTAACTCCTTCTATTGATGCAAAACCAAACCTGTTTCCTTACTTTAATTTAGGCGAACTATTAATACTAATTGCGCTGATTTTTTATCTACGGCTATCGGTACCAATGTTTATAGGCATGGCCATTTTTTCTATAGCAATATATTTGCCTATGAGGTATGCCATATTAAAAACTGATTTTCCTGTGTGGGTTGTTTGTTCAATAATTTTTGTACTGGCATGGATTGGTCAGTTTTACGGACATAAAATTGAAGGAAAGAAACCCTCGTTTTTTACCGACCTTCTTTTTACTTGTAGGTCCGGCATGGATTCTTGGTTTTATTTTTAAAAGTGGGGAATAAAATTTTAGAAATAAAACTTGTTGTTGCTTAACTTAGTTTGAAATCAAGTCAGTTTTTCTGAAATAAATGAACCAAAAATTTGCACCTCCCTAACATTAGGGATACACTTCATTTCTCCTCTCAACAGCATACCTTTTTTACTCTCACTTATGGGTTCAGGTTTTTTAGATAAGTTGGTATAATTATTTTGGCGGTCTAACAGATTTAATCACTCATGTTAAAAAAATTACCGCTTTTAATTTTACTTCTTTTAATTGTATGCATTTGCGCAACAGCGCAAACAATAACCGGAACCGTAACCGATGCAACAAGCAAAGAAACAATGCCGTTTGTTACGGTTTCGGTAGAAGGTACGACCAATGCAACAACCACCGATATAAACGGTAAGTTTACTTTAACCAATGTTAAAACAGATGATGTTCTTCTTTTCAGTTTTGTTGGATACACCTTTCAAAAAGTAAAAGTAGCGGGGCAACAAACGATAACAGTTAAAATGCAATCAGCCTCAAAAGAATTGGGCGAAGTTGTAGTTACTGCTCTGGGGGTAACAAGGCAAAAAAGAGAGCTTGGTTACTCTACCGAAAAAATAAAAGGTGATGAAATAAATAAATCCAACTCACCCAATTTGCTTAACGCAATTACCGGTAAAGCAGCGGGTGTAATAATTTCCAACCCCGATGGTGTTGATGGCGGAACCACTCGTATCAGAATAAGAGGAAACAACAGCATCAATGGTAATAACTCTCCTCTTATAGTAGTTGATGGAGTTCCTATGCAAAACACTGCCGGCATGACTGATATAGGACGCGGACAAGATTGGGGCTCTGCTATTAACAACATTAATATGAATGATGTTGAATCAGTTGGACATTTTAAAAGGAGGGGCTGCAACAGCATTATATGGGGCAAGAGGAGGTAATGGTGCCATTCTTATTACAATGAAGAAAGGACGTAAACTGAAAGGCTTAGGCCTAAGTTATAATTCAAGTTTTAAGACAATACACCCCTACCGCTATCGTGATGTACAAAACAAGTATGGAGGTGGTGCCCCTGCCGCTGATTTATCGGCTCCGCAATTTACAATTGGCGCTGATGGAATTGCATTATTTCCTGGTTTAGGCACTGATGCAAAATTTGGTTATCCGGGCTCTTCAGTTTCTTGGGGACCGGCATTTGACGACC
This sequence comes from Bacteroidota bacterium, assembly GCA_016714005.1. Classification (GTDB taxonomy): domain Bacteria; phylum Bacteroidota; class Bacteroidia; order AKYH767-A; family OLB10; genus JADJOA01. Next base: position 138,289 of record JADJOA010000007.1, on the reverse strand, counting down.
GTCAGGTTACATGGTGGGATGGCAGTATTCGTAATTGGAGCGCGCAACCCGAAAATCTTAAAATACCTTATAAAGATGGAAATAATTTTATACATAATATTTCTTTTGAAGGCGCAAGTGATTTTGGGAGTATGCGTGTATCAATAACACGCACAGATAACACCCCTATTGTACACAACAGCAACTTTAATCAAACAACTGTAAATACAAACACTACATTAAATATTACTGATAAGATGAAATTGAGTTTGTCATCGTCATATATTGATTATAACAGGCTAAATACTTTTTTCCTAGGCGAAGATGGAAACGCTATTACTAAAGCAATTTTGTATTCTTATCCTCGCAGTTATCAGGGCGAAGATTTGGAGCATTACGAGTTACCAAACGGAACACAAAATCCTCAAGATGGTTTTCCGTATTTATATATATCAAAACATTTATGGTGGAACTATTATAACAACAACACAACTCTTGACAGAACTAAATTATTAGGTGGAATTACGCTTGATTACTCTATTACACCCTGGCTAACTTTAATGGGTCGTACAGGTATTGATTTAACTAATGATGAATATAAAACAAAACACAAACCTATAGACCTGATAGGATTAACAGATGGATTCTATGGCGAAAACAATGTACGTGACAGGAGTTTTAATAATGAGTTTTGTTGACTGCAACCAAAAAAAATTTTTAAAAGCAATTTCAGCGTCAGTGCCAATGCAGGAGCAGCATCATGGGATAGAAATATGGAAGGAACAAGTGCTCACTCGGGTAAATGGTATTATCCAAACTGGTACAATCTTCAAAACTTTACTCCTTATGAGTATGGAACAGATTCTGCCGGAAATACAATTGTAGTTACCACCGGAGATAATGCCTGAGCTTGCGCCACGCAAAACATTTAATCGCGAGCGAATCAATTCTCTGTACAGTTTTATCAATATCTCTTTTAAAGACTACGTTTATCTTGAAATAACCGGTCGAAACGATTGGACTTCTACACTTCCTGATGATGCAAACTCTTACTTTTATCCAGCGCATCTTTAAGTTTTGTTGCTACTGATGCAATAAAAAAACTTAAAACCAAAAAACTAAACTTTGTAAAAATAAGAGCAGGTGTTGCACAAACGGCAACAGGTACATCACCATACAGCACCGATTTTTATTATACTACACAGATTTATGGAGGCTCTCAGGCATCTACTTTTCCTAATACAATACCTCCTGCTGCACTTAAACCACAGCGTGTAAATGATTTTGAGGTAGGTACCAACCTTGGCTTTTTTGATGATAGAATTACTTTGGACTTTACCTACTACTATAAGTATAGTTTTGATCAAATCCTTCAACTCCCAGTGGCTGTTTCTTCAGGAGCCCCTAATGTAAGAATTAATGATGGAGTACTTAGTAATAGAGGAATTGAACTGATACTAAACACAACCGTTTTACAAAAACAAAATGTAACTTTTAAAACAGGATTAAACTTTACCCGTAATAGAAATTTTGTTGAGAACCTTGGAGGAGATGCATTTACATATGAGATAGGAAATATTTGGGGAAACAATGGACCAAAAATGGTTTTACAAGAAGGAGATGAATATGGAACCATTGTGGGTTGGGATTATGTTTATAAAGATGGTAAGCGTGTTGTTAATGCTGATGGAACAGAATATTTAAAAACCCCAACTCAGGTAAAATTGGAAATGCTTCAGCTAAATTCTTTGCAGGGTGGACAACATCCTTAAGCTACAAAAATTTTACTCTTAATACTTTGGTTGATACCAAATGGGGAGGAGATATGTATGCGGGCTCTTATGTAATAGGTTTGCAAACAGGGCAAAGCCCCGAAACATTAAAAGAACGCGATGGTGGCGGCTTGCCTTATACGGATGCAAATGGTGTAACATCCAACACTGGCGTAATATTAGAAGGCGTGCACGAAGATGGCACACCTAACACTACGGTTGTACATTACTATTATAAGTATTTGCCTAACGCAGGAGGTTGGGGGAATTTTCTCTCTAAGCCCGGTATAGTAGAAAACACGTGGGTAAAACTTCGCGAAGTAAGTTTAACCTATACATTGCCTGATAAGTTTATAAGCAAGACAAAAGTGTTTCAGGGCTTGAGTGTGGTTTTTACAGCGCGAGATATTATTTACCTTTATACAACAGTGCCCGATAATATTAATCCCGAAGGTTATTTAGGTGCTGGCGATGCGCAGGGGTTTGAGTGGGGTGCATTGCCTGGCACACGTTCGTTTTCGTTTGGTTTAAATGCTAGGTTTTAATTGTTGGTAAGTAAGTTAATTTACAATAAATGAGTTGAAAAGTTTAAAGAATAATTAAATGAGAAAAAAAATTTATATCATCCTTTGTTTTTTTGCAATGCTGGTTGTTTCATCATGCAAAAAAGATTTTGATGTAATAAATAAAGACCCCAATGGGTTTACCACAGCAAGTGATGGTGCGTTGTTTAACACCGTTATTAAATCTTTGCACTTTGGCTGGAACGAACAGTTGTATGTTAACCAATCTGTACTTTACAAAGAGACACAGCAAGTGGCAATTCCATTTATAAGATGGAACAATTACTCTTTAGGTACAGAAGAAATTTGGAGCAACTACTACACTACCCTCCCCAACATACGCGAATTAGAAACGAGGTTTAACGCGTTGGACAATAATTCAGGCGAAGTAAAAAAACATGCAAAGCATGTTAAAGATTTTGCGAGCATTTAAAACATTTAAGGTTACCGATTTATTTGGAGATATTCCTTATACGGAAGCCGGAAGAGGTTTTCAAAACTTTAATTTGTTGTACCCAAAGTTTGATACGCAACAGAGCATTTATCTTTCACTCATAGACGATTTAAAATGGGCATCTGAAAATATTTCAATAACTGATGTTACCAAAGAACCCTTTCTCACTTTTAAGGAATTTGACAACCTCTTTAAGGGTGATATGGTTAAGTGGAGAAAATTTTCAAACTCTCTTTTACTACGTTATGCCATGCGAATGGTTAACAAAGAACCAACGCTTGCAGGTTTCATCATTAAAGACATTATAGAAAATAACAAGCCTTGTTTTGGTATAAATGAGTTTGGGCAACTCTTATTAGGAACAAATGAGACAGCCCTGCTAATGCCATCTGAACTTGGCTTTAGGAACGAGAGTAAAGGATGGGCTTACAACTCAAAGCAAGGATATTAGAATGGGCAGCCTTATGTGGCAATATATCAGCAAGCATGACAGTACTGATGGCAGCGGCATTTTTGATCCACGTGCTTATTACTTTTTTGAGCCTAACAATTACAATAAATGGATTGCCTACCCTAACAATCCTCCCTCGGGCTTGCTGCCAGATGGTGGCGGACCTTACGAATATCAGCGCGATAATTTTTACACCGTTAAAGGAACAGATTGTAACTACTCTCCGGTTAACTACTACTTAGCACGCGATATGGACAACGTTCCTGATGTGCTTATTTCGGGTGCCGAAGTTTTATTCCTTAGAGCCGAGGCTTATCATAGAGGCATTGGAGTAAGTAAAGATTTAGGAATGTCATCTACCTCTTTTTTAGATGGCATTCAGTTCTCCCTTGATTTTTGGAACTATATTATGAATAGGTCAAAACTACCTTCCGGTGTTACTTTTCAAACCAATGTTACTGTTCCCACATCAGTTAACTTTTTTTCATTACAGCAAAATATTGAATTTTTTACAGCCAGTGAACAAGATCAATTAAAAGAAATTTACAGGCAACAATGGATTGAGTTTTTCAGACAACCGCAAGAAGCATTTGCATTGGCGCGCAGAACTGGATTAACCCCTCATGTAGGAGCAGCAAGTGCGGTAAATAAATTTCCTATACCTCCATCTGAAGTATCAAATAATTTAACAAACTGGTTAAGCAGTTATTCAAATGGCGATGACCTTTCACAAAAAGTTTGGTGGATGAATTGATAAAAGTACAAAACACAAAGAACCAGGAGCACAAAACATATTTCACAAACAATAAATAAACAAACAATAAACACAATGAAACAATTATTACAAAAACTAAGTCTTGCTTTAATGCTGTTTGCTATGAGTGCAATAACATTACGAGCTCAAACAAATCAATACCTCGATTTTGATGGTATTGATGATTATGTAGAAATTCCGGGTGCATCTGCAACTATTGCCGGTTCAACTGCGATGTCAATTACAGGATGGTTTTACAACTTCGGGTTATCTTATGGAAAGGGCATGATGGGATTCCGCTCCACTGGAGGCGGATTTTATTTGATTGAATTGAATAACGGCCAGATTGAGTGCCGTTTTCTAAATTCAGCAAACACGCTCTACCAATATGTTACACCTAACTTTACCATAGTACCGCAAACATGGCAACACTATGCCTGGGTTTACAATGGTTCGAGTATTACCTTGTATAAAGATGGTAATGTTGTAGGTAGTGCTGCTGCAAGCGGAACCATATCAAATGCCAATATACCATTTGCAATTGGTAAAAGTATTTTAAGTGGATTTAACTTTGTTTACAAAGGTGGAATTGATGAAGTGACAGTTTGGAACAAAGCATTATCACAAACTGAAATTCAAAACATGATGACTACTGAACCTGTAGGAACAGAACCTAATCTTCAAATGTATTACAAATTTAATCAGGGCGTGCCTGGCGGAAATAATACCAGCATAACAAACCTTACTGCTACTATTAACTCACCTGCTTATGACGGCAGCCTTGCATTGTTTGCATTAAATGGTACTACCTCTAATTTTCTTGGAACATTAAATAATTCTTTTCAGGCAATTTCTTTTCCCCAAATTACTACTAAACTTACTACCGATCCTCCATTTGCTTTAAATGCAACAGCATCATCAGGCTTGCCAGTAAATTACACGGTGTTATCTGGTCCTGCTACAGTTAGTGGAAATACTGTAACGCTAAATGGTACACCCGGAACCGTAACGATAGAGGCAACACAGCCCGGAAATGCACAATACAATGCCGCCACTCCTGTAGTAAATACTTTTGATGTGGTTGATCCGGCAGCAAACCTTCCTGTTATAGAAGCACGCAACCCCGTAGATGCAACAGATATTTATATGCCAACACTTGGAGAAATGCAATTAGCTGCGAAAGCGTCTATTGATTATCCCGGACTGTTTTCTGTAAATAATGTTCAGTTTGTAATTAATGGTACTACTTATCCGGCAACAGATCATGGTAACGGGCATTACACTGCATGGTGGACTCCTTCGGCTTACGGAGCACAAACAATTACAATTAACTCAACAAGTAATTTTGGTGCAACGGCTACAACTACACTTAACGTTAACGTTACAGCCACAGCTTCTAACATCAACAACCTTTCTGCATTCAGCAACGTGTGGTTATATACAGATACTGCATCGGCAGTACGTGATGGTTTCCTTCCTTCATTCGTAGGTGCTTTCAATAATATTACTGCTACACTTGTAGTTACTTGCCCTACTGGTGGTTGCGGTCCGTGGGATAGGGTTGCAAGTATTGATGCGCAAGGACATGATGGGCAATGGTTTGAAATTATACGTTACATAACTCCATACGGTGTTGCTTGTAACCATTCTATTGATTTAACAGACTATATGTCTTTGTTACAAGGTAAGGTTAGATTCAGAGCCAATTGCACAACACTTGACAATGGTTTCCTCTATCAACTAAGATTTGATTATGCTGCAGGAATTCCTCCACACAAATACAGCAGTGTTAAACAAGTTTGGAAACAGATATATCCGTTTGGCGATTACGCAAACCTGCAACCTGTTCAACAAATTAATCATGGTTACTCATCTTTAGCTGTTGAATCTAAACTTAAATTAGTTAGTACAGGTCATGGTTGGGGTACTAACAATACGGGAAATGCAGCAGAGTTTTACAATGCCACACACAACATATGGGTTAACGGTGCCAATACATTTAGTCAGGTTAACTGGAAAACATGTAACCCAAACCCAGATGGATGCCAACCACAAAACGGAACATGGACTTATAACCGTGCGGGCTGGTGCCCTGGCTCTATTGCGCCTTATTTTGACTATGACTTAACTCCTTTTATTGCCACAGGAAGTATTGATCTTGATTATAAATTCTACTCAAGTTATATTGATCAGTGCCATCCAAATAATCCAAACTGCGTTACTGGAGTAACCTGCGCTGATTGTAATGATGGTTTTAATCCTGATTTAGATGTAAACTGCAATTTGATTACATGGTATGATGTTCCAACCAGGTTAAGCAAAGCTGACGCAAATCAGCCTGAATTCAGTATAAATCCTAATCCGTCCAAAGGAATTTTCTATTTACGTGCAATTAACTCAAGCAATAAAAATTACACTGTAGAGGTATTTGACATTGTAGGTAACGTTGTAAAAGAATTTAACTGGAATGGATTAAGCAAAACAGTTGATTTATCTGGTTATTCAAAAGGCGTATATGCCATTAAAGTTACAAGTGATAAAAAGAGCGAGTTCAAGAAGCTGGTAATTCAATAAAAATACTCTCAACCTGAACTTTAAAGCCGTTCCTTCTTGTAAGGAGCGGCTTTTTTATGCCAAAAAAATCCGTCTCTCATATGGAGAGACGGATTTTAATATAAATAATAATGAAAAAACTGCCTTTACATTCCGAAGCCGTAGTAGGCACGCATTCCGTTCGGATAAACACCTTCAATTAAAACACCACCTTGTTTCTTCTCTAAAATATTTGCCACTTCAGTGGGTGAGTTAACTTTCTTATTGTCTATAGAAGTAATTATAAATCCTTCTTTGATGCCTGCACCTCTAAGTTTACCGTTTTCGAGTTTTGAAATTTTTACTCCGTTAGTAATTCCAAGTTGTCCTTTTTCATCATCAGGCACAGTACTGAAGCTGGCACCCAACATATTAATCACCTCATTCCTGGTTATTTCTGTGCTGCCTTGCAGGTTTCTGAGGGTTACCGCAAGTATTTTTTCTTCCCCACCACGCACAACGGTAACGTTAACCTTATCACCTGGTCTAAATCTGCCAACCTGCTCCTGCAATTCGCTTGCTGTCCTTACATTAGCATTGCCAACCTTGGTAATTACATCGCCCTCACGCAAGCCTGCATTTTGAGCGGCACCTCCTTCGGTTACGCCATTTACATAAACACCATCCAATGTGTTTATTTTACGCTCATCCGCAAAAGTCTGGTCAATATCCCTTATGCTTACTCCAATAAAACCACGTTGCACTTTGCCATATTCCATTAAATCATCCACCACTTTTTTTACAAGGTTAACCGGTATAGCAAAAGAATATCCGGCATACGAACCGGTGTTGGAAGCAATGGCGGAATTTATTCCTATCAGATTGCCTGATACGTCAACTAAGGCACCACCACTGTTGCCGGGATTTACAGCAGCATCAGTTTGAATAAATGATTCGATAGACGAAGCCTGGTCTGCTAGAATATGTATGTTGCGCCCCTTTGCTGAAACGATTCCAGCAGTTACTGTTGAAGTTAAATTAAATGGATTACCTACAGCTAATGCCCACTGCCCTACTCTCACGTCATCGCTGTTTCCATAAGGCATATAAGGAAGATTTTTCGCTTCCACTTTTAACAATGCCAAATCTGTTGCAGGGTCTGTACCGATAACTTTGGCATTATAGGTACGCTTATCATCCAGCACCACTTCTACCTTATTTGCATTGTCAACCACGTGATTATTTGTAACAATAAAGCCATCTTCGGAAAGTATTACACCCGAACCTGCGCTTTGTTGTTGCTGTGGCTGCATACGTTGACCCCACATATTAAACGGGTCGAAAAAATTGCCACTATAATTTTGACGCTCATAAGTAGTTTTAACGTGTACCACTGCAGGAACGGTGCGTTCCGATGCTTCAACAAAATCCATAACAGTGCCGGTGGCGCTTATAGGAAAATTCACCTTTTGAAAAGCTGGCTTATTTTCCAAAATTGATTTTGCTGTTTGCTTCTCTTCCATCTGCTTATAAACAGTAACTGAAGTTGCACCTCCAACGGCTGCAATTAAAAAATACATTAACGCTTTTTTTAATGTGTTCATGGATTATATATTTATTGGTTTGATATTTAAATTTTCAACTTTTATGCCAACGAAAATATGTCAGCCGTTATGAACCGGCTGTGAAGCATCTGTTAACAAGGCTTTAACAAACAAGAAGTTTACAGAGGAGAGTACAATTGAAATAAATTATTTTTGGGGTCATTACATTATAATGGTAGAAGTCAAAATTTCAGTTATCAGAAAAAATGTCAGTAATTAAATTTTATAAATATCACGGTGCGGGTAACGATTTTATTGTGATTGATAACAGGAAAAAAATATTTCCTGTTAAAAATTACAAGTTAATTGAACAACTATGTGACCGCAGGTTTGGCATCGGGGCTGATGGTTTGTTGTTACTTAACTCATCACAACAATATGATTTTGATATGGGTTATTATAATGCTGATGGTAAACCGGGAAGCATGTGTGGTAATGGTGCAAGATGCATTACTTACTTCGCATATAAATCAGGAATTAAAAAAAGAAATTTGTTTTTACTGCGCCTGATGGTTTGCACGAAGCAACGCTTATTTCTGAAAATAAAAAAACAAATACTTCTCTTGTAAAAGTAAAGATGAGTGATGTAGCAGAAATAAAAAATATCAGCAAAGATTTATTTCTCAATACAGGCTCTCCTCATTTTATACGTTTTGTAAATGATGCATCCAAGATTGATGTATTTATAGAAGGAAAAAAAATAAGGTACTCAAAGCCTTTTGCGGTAAAGGGTACCAACGTAAATTTTGTAGCAGTAAAAAACAAAACGTTGTTTATCCGGACTTATGAGCGTGGTGTTGAGAACGAAACATTGGCTTGTGGTACTGGGGTGACTGCAGCTGCTATAGCTGCCGTTGCAACAAATAAAATAAATCAAACTTTAAAAATTAAAGTTCAAGCCTTAGGCGGAACATTATTTGTTTACTTAAAGAAAAACCAAAATGTTTTTGAGGAAGTTTATTTGGAAGGAGAAGCACAAGAAGTTTTTGAAGGCAGAACAACAATTTAACTTTTGAAGAAATCTATGTCCGAGAATTACAAATTACGGATCGAAAAACTCCGTAAAGAACTAAACGACCACAACTACAAATACTACGTTTTGTCTGCTCCCGAAATTTCTGATTTTGAGTTTGACAAAAAGTTAGAGGAACTTATTGCTTTAGAAAAACAACATCCCGAATTTTTTGATTCAAACTCACCCACCCAGCGTGTGGGTGGAATGGTTACAAAAGAATTTGAAACGGTTAAGCACCGTTATCCTATGATGAGCTTAGGCAATACATATTCACAAGAAGAATTACTTGACTTTGATGAACGCATTAAAAAAACGCTGGGCACCATCAGTGATTTGTTTAATCCCGGCTATGAATATGTGTGTGAATTAAAGTTTGATGGTGTAGCCATTGGCTTGTGGTATGAAAATAAAAAGTTAGTGCGCGCAGTTACACGGGGAGATGGTGTGCAAGGAGATGATGTAACCAATAATATAAAGACGATTAAAAGCATTCCGCTTACATTAACTGATAGTGATGTACCAGATTCGTTTGAAATACGTGGCGAAATTTTTTTACCTCGCAAAGAGTTTGACCGTATGAATGCTGAACTTGCCACAGAGCTTGCCGATGAAGGTTACAACGATGAAGAAATTAATGAGAGGCTATACCGTAATCCGCGCAACACAGCATCTGGAACATTAAAGCAACAGGACTCAACTATTGTTGCAACAAGAAAGTTAGATTGCTTTTTATATGCAGTATATGGCCTGAAACTTCCATTTAAAACACATGCTGAAAGTTTGGCTGCTGCAAAAAAATGGGGCTTTAAAGTGTCAAATGACACAAGAGTGGCAAAAAGCCTTGACGAAGTTTTTGATTACATCAACACCTTTGAGCAAAAACGCGAAACACTGCCTTATGATATTGATGGCATTGTTCTCAAGATAAACTCATACAGGCAGCAGGAAGAATTAGGTTACACAGCCAAGAGTCCGCGTTGGGCAATTTCCTATAAATATAAAGCCGAAGCAGCCGTGACAGTTTTAAAAGAAATTTCTTACCAGGTCGGACGAACGGGGGCTATTACACCCGTTGCCAATTTAGAACCAGTAATGTTGGCAGGCACATTAGTAAAACGAGCATCGTTACACAATGCCGATATTATTACAAAGCTTGGCGTACGAATTGGCGATTATGTGAGTGTAGAAAAAGGTGGTGAGATTATTCCTTAAATAACAGGAGTACTTCTTGAAAAAAGAAACAATGATTCACAACCACATCAATACATTTCACATTGCCCTGAGTGCAACACATTGTTGGTTAGAAAAGAAGGTGAAGCATTGCATTACTGTCCGAACGAAAACGGATGTCCTCCGCAGATAAAAGGCAAAATGGAGCATTTTACTTCGCGCAAAGCCATGGATATAGAAGGATTGGGGAGTGAGACTATTGAATTACTTTTTTCTAAAAACATGCTGCACAACATTGCGGACATTTATGATTTAAGAAAAGAGCAGTTGTCATCAATGGAAAGATGGGGAGAGAAATCGGCACAGAATTTAATTGATGGCATTGAGGCTTCTAAAAAGATTCCGTTTGAGCGCGTGCTGTTTGCATTAGGTATAAGATACGTAGGTGATACGGTTGCAAAAAAATTAGCACGTTATTTCAAAATATTGATGCCATTGCCAACGCAAGTTATGAGCAATTGTGCGAGGCGCCAGAAGTAGGCGAGAAAAATTGCAGGAAGCGTTCAGCAATGGTTTCAAAACAACAGCAATCAACAACTGGTTCAAAAACTAAAAGTTGCGGGCCTGCAATTTGAAATTGTTTTATCAGAAGAAGATAAACCACTTGGCAATGCGCTTGCAGGAAAAACCATAGTAGTAAGCGGCACTTTTAAAACTTTTAGCCGAGATGGTATTAAGTCATTTATAGAAAGACATGGCGGCAAAATATCAGGCAGCATCAGCAAGAAAACTTCCTTTGTTGTAGCAGGTGATGATATGGGACCAGCGAAACTTGAAAAGGCAAATCAATTGGGAGTTATAATTATTGGAGAAGATGATTTGGTTACACTTACAAAAAGTGAACCCTAAAATAGACTATACTAATTATCTTAGAAGCACAATCTTACTTTTGTCGTTATATACCCTAATATGTGCAATTTAATCTTTTGTTTTTCCATCTACAAAAGCTGTCTAAATTAAATGATCAATTCCCTTTATTGGTATATCTGTTACCTTGTGTAACTAATAACGTATAATAATCGGTATTACCAAATAATCCCGTTTATCAGTACGCTTTGCAATAAATTATATTTATCCAGTTTATTCAAACAATAAAGCTGAATAGATACAACTGCAAAAAGAGAGATAGAAACAATAAGTATTATCCGAAAATTCGTTTAACCCAAAAACGAGAACATTGCAGGCGTACATATATTTTTGTTACTTAGCCTCACTTAAAAATTAAATAACCCACTATGATTAAAATATTAGCCAATGATGGCATTGATGCTGCCGGAAAAAAAATTTTTGAAGCAGCAGGCTTCAATGTAAGTACTGATAAAGTAGCGCAGGAAAATTTAGTTGAAGCATTAAAAAACTTTGATGCCATATTAGTGCGCAGTGCCACCACAGTTAGAACCGATTTGATAGATGCCTGCCCCAACCTGAAAGTGATCGGGCGCGCAGGCGTAGGTATGGATAATATTGACGTGAAGTATGCACGCGATAAGGGCATTGCTGTAATAAACACACCGGCCGCTTCTTCTCAAAGCGTGGCAGAACTGGTATTTGCTCATTTGTTTACAGGCGTTCGTTTTCTGCACGATGCCAACCGCAACATGCCTGCATCAGACAACAAAGAAACATTTGATAAACTGAAAAAGAACTATTCTGCTGGCATTGAGCTGCGCGGCAAAACACTGGGCATAATTGGTGCAGGACAAATAGGAAAATGCGTTGCCGCCATTGCTATGGGCTTAGGAATGAATGTAATGTTCCACCGATTAAACAATGAAGATGTGGTGGTTGATCTTGAGTTTCATCCGGCATTGGGTCAGCGTAAGGTAACGGTTAACTTTAAGTGTGTATCGTTTACTAAACTGATTACAGAAAGCGATTTTATAACACTACATGTTCCTTTCCCGAAAGGATCGTCACCGGTTATAGGTAAAAAGGAATTTGATTTAATGAAACCAGGAGTAGGCATTGTTAATACTGCCCGGGGTGGTGTGGTTTCAGAAAATGATTTGATTGAGTCATTGACTTCAGGAAAGGTTGGTTTTGCTGGTATTGATGTTTTTGAAGGAGAACCACTTGTGAAAGAGGCGTTGCGCAAGCATCCGAAAGTTACTTTATCGCCACACATTGGTGGTTCTACCAAAGAGGCACAAGAGCGCATAGGAATTGAACTAGCTCAAAAAGTTGTTGAGCATTTCTCAAAAAAATAAACTTTTAAAATTTTCGTTTGATGTTTCGCTCCCATGTCATCAAATAAAAATTAGGTTTGTATCTGCATGATTAACCAGTACGAAGTTCAGACATTATCGCACCTCGAACTGCTTGCCAAGCAAGTGGTAGAAGGCTTTATTACAGGCTTGCATAAAAGCCCTTTTCATGGTTTTAGTGTAGAGTTTGCTGAACACAGGCTTTACAATACGGGTGAACCTACAAGACATATTGACTGGAAATTATACGGCAGAACCGATAAGCTTTTTGTTAAACGTTACGAAGAAGAAACCAACCTCAGATGTCAGTTGGTAATTGATGTTTCTTCCAGCATGTATTATCCCGAGCCTGACAGCAAAAACAAAAATGTTTTAAATAAAATTTCTTTTTCACTTCATAGCGCTGCTGCCATTATGTATATGCTAAAATTGCAGCGCGATGCGGTAGGAGTAACTTTTTTTTCTGATAAGATTGAGGAGCAGATGCAGGCTCGCTCTAACCCTGCTCATATAAAACTCCTTTATCATAAATTAGAAACAGCTCTTGATACAAAAAAGAGTCAAAATAAAACTTCGGCAGCCGAGGTTTTGCATGATGTGGCCGAGAGCGTTCATAAAAGATCATTGATTATTATTTTCAGTGATATGTTTGAAACCGGCAATGATGCGGAAGACCTTTTAAAGCATTGCAGCATTTAAAACACAATAAGCATGAAGTAATTTTATTTCATGTAGTTGATAAGCTAAAAGAACTTGACTTTGCATTTGAAAACCGTCCTTATAAATTTATTGATGTAGAAACCGGTGATGAGGTGAAGGTACATAGTAACCGTGTAAGAGAAGCATACCTTAATGCTATAGGCAATTACAAAAAAGAATTGATGGAAAAATGCACGCTGTATAAAATTGACTTTGTTGAAGCTGATATTAACCAAGGCTATAAGCAAATTCTTTTGCCTTATCTTTTAAAGAGAGAAAGAATGATAAAGTAGTTTTACTTTTTTTTCCGTGCGTTTACGAGCGTAAGCATTACCGCTACCGAAGCAGCAACATTTAAAGACTCAGGCTTTGTGGCCCCATCAGAAAAAGCAGGTATTGTTATTTTGTTTTTACAGATTGCCAAAAGCTCCTCACTGATTCCTTTTCCTTCGTTACCAAATAATATTATTTGAGAAGAATCAAATTCAGTTTGAAAAGCATTTTCGCCATTCATTACCGTTGCGTATGCACATGTTTTAAAATTGGTTTGGGCTTTATTTAATTCTGCTTATCAGATTGCAATACTTTACACTAACCCTAAACAAAGATCCCATAGAAGCCTGCACAACTTTTGAGTTATAAATATCAACCGTATTTTCTGAGCAAAATATGGTTCTTACCCCAAACCAATCGGCAGTTCTAATTATGGAGCCTAGGTTACCGGGATCCTGTATATTCTCAAGAGCAATTACTGTATTATTAATATCAACTTCGGTACTGTTATCAGGCATATGTACAATAGCCAGAACATCTGTGGGAGTATCCAACCCTGAAATTCTTTTCATTTCAACTTCCGTAATTATTCTAAGATTTTCTAATCCTTGTAATTCATCAGCAATATTTTTTCAGTATTGTAAACTTCCTTTACATTATAAGATGACTTTAAAAGTTCAGTTACCATTTTCTTTCCTTCAACAACAAACAACCTCTCCGCATAACGCTTCTTTTTTGCTTGCAGCGATTTCACAAATTTTATTTCTGCCGCTGTTATCATCGCGCTAAAAATAAACATTGGCGGGTTAGCAACATCACTATAAGTTTAACCTTGGTATTTGAAGTAATAATAAATTTGGCACTGCATCAATATGCAACAAGATTCACCGAGCTATAAATTTAGGGTTCGTGCAAAGTTTTTTGCACCCGCTGCAGTAATTCTATTTCTTGCCTCATGCAGCCCTTACAAACAACTTGCCGAAGGCGAATACCTCTTGCACCGCAATGTTTTAAAAAGTGATGTAAAATTAGACGAGGGAATTACCGTTAACGAAGGTTTAAATTCTATTATAAAACAAAAAGCCAACAGGCGCATACTCGGAATATTTCGCTTTCATTTAGGTGTATATACAATTGGCAACAAAGGAAAACCAACCAAATTTAAAAACTGGTTAAAAAATACTGTTGGCGAAGAGCCTGTAATTTTAGATACCACGCTTACATCCAAATCAGCTGCACAAATAAAACTATACATGAAAAATCATGGATATTTCAATGCAGTTGTTAAAGACACAACCATTTATAAAAAGAAAAAAGCCATTGTAAAATATACCATTAAAGGAAATGAACCTTTTTATATCAGAAATTTCACAAGAGAGGGAAAGGATTCTCTTGTATTGAATATTATTCAAAATGACTCGGCTAATTCAATTGTAAAAGTCGGGCAGATTTACAACGAAGACAATCTTGTAAAAGAGAGGGAAAGAATAGTTACCATGCTCAGGAATGATGGTTATTATTTTTTCAACCAAAGGCATATCAATTATCGTGTCTATACAAAATCAGATACTACCAATGTTAACCTTGTTCTTGATATTGAAAAGATGGCAGTATATGACTCAATTGGTAAAAATTTAATTGGCGAATATAATCATGTTCAACGCTACGTTAACAATGTATATGTTAACACAAATTACCTGACTTTGCGGCAAAAAAACTTTTAACACGGAAACCGATTCTGTTAACGAATTCATAATCTTCAAAAATCCGGTAGTTCATTGCATTAAATCATCGGTACTTACGGATCACATAAATTTTAACAAAGGTGACTTATACAGCCAAAAACAAACAGATGCAAGCTACAGACGTATTAACACCCTTGGGCTTTATAAGTTTACAAGTATTAATTTTAATACTACTTACGATGATTCCATGAATTCTCCTTTATTAAATGCATACATAAATCTTACCCCACTTCCTAAGCAGGATTATCACTTTGAATTTGAAGTAACCAACAATGGTGGAAGCCGTGGTATAGCAGGTTATGTGAGTTACAGAAACAAAAATCTTTTTTGTGGAGGCGAGAACTATGAAATTAAATTACGAGGCGCACTTGAGAAACAGAAAAACTTTGTTACAAATGATGAAAACACAGCAAGTTCTATCTTTAATACTTATGAATTTGGAATAGAAAATAATATAAAAATTCCGAAATCTTATGCTTTTACAAATTGGTTTAGAAAAAAGGATGCAAGTGTTAAAACTATTTTTACGGGTATTTACAATACCCAAAACCGTCCGGAGTTTAACCGCTCAATTTTTGATTTTTCTACCGCGCTTGAATTTAGCTACAACAGGTTTACCAAGTACACTGTAACTCCTTTGCAGCTAAATTTTGTAAGTGTAAAATTAGATCAGCAATTTTTAACAAACTTAATTTTATTGGATGATCCGGTTTTACTTTCCAGCTATGACAATCATTTAGTTACTAACGGAAAATTTTCTTTTATTTACAACAACCAGGAATTAGGAAGGCAAAAAAACTTTTTTCTCTTTAGAGGTAACTTTGAAATAGCAGGTAACTCTTTGCGTTTAATTAAAGAAATACAAAACGATACTTCCAATTTAGATGGTTTTGGAAGATATCAGGTACTTAACAAACCTTTTGCACAATACATAAGACCCGATGCAGACTTCAGATTTTACCAGGTTTTCAATCAGCACAGTTCTATTGTTTACAGAATTTCAGGAGGGATAGGAATTGCATATCTTAATTCAAAAATTTTACCATTTGAGAAGGCTTTTTTTGCGGGAGGTTCTAATGATTTGCGTGCCTTTAGAGCACGAAGCGTTGGACCCGGGGCATACAGCGCACAGTTAAATTTAGAGCGTATTGGAGATATTAAAATTAACACCAATATTGAATATCGGTTTGATATTTTCAGAATCTTAGAAGGTGCATTTTTTGTTGATGCAGGAAATATCTGGTTACGGAGAAAAGAAAACTCACAGCCAGAAGCAGAGTTTAATGCTTCCAGATTTTTATCTCAAATGGCAATAGGCACAGGCTTGGGTTTTCGTTTCGATTTTACTTTTTTTATTTTCAGGCTTGATGTGGGCGTACCTTTAAAAGACCCTTCGTTACCAGAAGGTGAAAGATGGTTGTTTAAAAACCTGCAACCCAAAGACCTTACTTATAACCTGGGCATAGGGTACCCGTTTTAAACCTATTCGTAACGCAAAGATTCAATTGGGTCTAACTTTGAAGCTTTGGATGCAGGATAATATCCCGAAACAACACCAACAGCAAAGCAAATTAATATCCCCATAAATATCCAAAGCCAGGGCACTACAAAACCAGATCCCATTGCTAAACCAAGTAAATTACCTATTAAAATTCCAAGTATTATTCCAACCACACCACCTATTTGACAAATTACAATCGCTTCAATTAAAAATTGTTTTTTAATAACATTGCGCGTAGCGCCCAAAGATTTTCTAATACCAATTTCTCTTGTTCTTTCAGTTACACTTACCAACATTATGTTCATTAAACCTATTGCTGCTCCAAGCAGAGTAATAATGCCAATGATAGTTGCCGCAGCAGTGACCATTTGCAGTTGCTCCATCAATATATTGGCAAGACTATCGCTCTTGTAATTCCAAACGAATTCTCCTCTCCTACTCTATCGCCTCTAATTACCCTAAACACTCCTGTAGCTTCTGCAACACCTTCTTCTAATTGTTCAATATTATTCACATTTATGTTTAAAGTCCATGAGCGGTTGTTTCCATATAATTGCTTCGCATTTAAGTATGAAATTAAGCACATTTTATCCCCGCCAAAACCCATGCTGCTACCTTTTTCCTTTAAAAACACCTATTACCTGTACCTTGCATTGTTAATGCTTATGACTTTATCAATAGCAGAAGTCCTTTTAAACAATTTAGAAGCTACTTCGCTTCCAATAATTACTACGTTATCAGCCTGCTCTACTTCTGTTGCCGAAAAATTTCTACCGGTTTCAATGGTGTTAGCAGATGTGGTCATATAGTTTTCGTCAACACCCATTATGTTTATATTGGGGTTGGTTTTTTCGGATTGATAACGTGCAGTGGCTATGCCATCGGCAAAGGTTGATATTGAAACAATAGCAGGAAAGTTAAACTGACGTTTAAATTCCTGCGCGTCATACAATTCTATTTTCTTAAATGCCTTAGGGCGCTTACCTGAGTTGCCCATCCTAATTCCCATTCCTGAATTACGAATTGTAAATGAGTTGGCGCCCATACTTGTAAAGTTGCTTGATAAAGAGCTTTTAATACCTTCAATGGCTGTGAGAATGCCAACCAATGCCATTATGCCAAAAGCAATAATTAATACGGTTAAAATGGTGCGCAGCATTTGCCCGCGTATTGCACTTAGCGCAACTTTTAAACTTTCAATTAAAGGCATGGCAACAAACTTACTAATTAATGCCAGACTACTTTAAGCCAGAAACTCAGCCAAAAATGAAAAAGGGCTGAACCACTATTGCTTTGAGTTGTGGCAAGATTATATTTGCATAAACAATTTAACAAAAAACAAATGAAAAGAAACTTATTGTTATTACTCGTTTGCGGTTTATTTATTTCTGTAAGTGCAAATGCAAACTTCAGGGAACTAAAAGTCAGTAAAGCCGAAAACGCTGATGTTGTTACATCAACTGACACTGCGAATGAAATGAGCCCTTGCGATGGCGATAAATGTAAGAAAGGCGATAAATGCTGTAAGAATAAAGACAGCAAGGCATCTGCAAAAAAAGCTAAAGGATGTTCTTCTGAAGGCTCTTCAACTGCTAAAAGTTGTTGCATGAAAAAAGATAAAGGAGAAGCCAAAGCTGAAAATAAAGAAGATATTAAAGAGGCGACTAAGTAATTTAAAATCCCTATAGCAAAAAAGGTGTGAGAAAATTCACACCTTTTTTTGTTGGCTTTATTCTGATAAAAATTATTTTCTTTGCTTTATGATTAATACGGAAAAAGCGCTAGCTCCCTGGATTTCAGTTGAAGACGAGTCGTTAAATGTGACTAATGAATACGACCTGTATCTTTTGACAGGTAATGACACAATTCAGTTTGCAATTTTAGATAATGACAGAACAAAATTTGTTGCATTGCACGATTACAACCTTCTTTCACTTAAATCTGATGACATAGCAGAGAAAGTTATGTCGGTAATTTTAAATGATGAGTTACTTAGCACCTATAAAAAATCTTTTAGAAAAGTTTTTATTTCCTACTCATCATCTAAAAACACCCTTATTCCAAATGCATTTTATAACGATGCAGAAAAGAAAAACCTTTTAAGCTTTAATTTCAACACCTACGAAAATGAAATTGCCTACAATGATAAAGTAAGGCAGATTGATGCGCAGCTTCTTTACAATGTTGACAAAAGAACTGCTGACTTTTTAAATGGTTTTTTCTCAAACACCGTGCATCATAATGCTACCAACAGCCTAATTGAAGGGATTATTTTGCAACACAAAAAACAATAGTGAAACATTGATAACCGTTAATGTTTCTCACACCTTATTTGACCTCATAATTACGGAAGGAAAAAAGCTGATTTATTATAACAGTTTTACGTACCAAAGCACAGAAGATTTTATGTACTACATCCTTTTTGCTTGCGAGCAAATGCAATTAAACCCCGAAAGTGCTGTATTTTATTTTTCTGGTATGATCGAAAAAAATTCTGCGTTGTACCTGCTTGCCCAAAAATATATCAGAAATATTCGGTTTACGCAGCGTCCCGATTTTTGCGAGTATAGTTACCGATTTAATGAAGTCCCATCACATTATCATTACCGGCTTTACAACCAATACCTATGCGCATTATAAGCGGGCGCTTCGCACGAAAAAACATTACAGCACCAGCTAACCTTCCAGTACGACCTACAACAGATTTTGCAAAGACAGGATTATTCAACATCCTCAACAACAGAATTAATTTTAAAGAAGTAGCCGCATTAGACCTTTTTGCAGGAACAGGTAATATCAGCTACGAATTTATTTCAAGAGGTGCTGAGAGAATTACCTGTGTTGATCAATCGCAAGCCTGTACTAAATTCATCACTCAAACATTTGAGTTATTACATGCTAATGAAGCATTAGTTATTAAGCAGGATGTATTTTCATTTCTATCAGAAACGAATAAAACTTACGATTTAATATTCGCTGATCCTCCCTTTAATTTTCAGCATTACACAGAACTTGTTGACACCATATTTGAAAAGGGGATATTGAATAAAAACGGTTTATTGGTTTTAGAACATGGTGGTAATATCAACTTTTCTCAAAACAAATTTATTATTGAGGAAAGAAGATACGGTGCCGTACATTTCAGTTTTTTCAAGAACTGATTTAATCTTCAATAGTTGTTGTGTTACCGTCAACAGTTTTGATGGTTTGCCAGTTACCATTTTCATCCTGCTTCTGAATCTCATACTTTTCCACCCCGGTGTCCCACCCGTCATACTTATTCCAGTGCAGAAGTGAGCGGTTGTTCTGATCCATTTCGGAATCAAGCAGTACAGATTTAGCAATATTACCAGGTAACGTTTGAACCTGGCAAACATTTTCGATCTCTATTTTATAAATGTATGATTGCTGCTGAACGTTTACATCTAAATCGCTGTAAGATGTTTCAGGTGGAGATACCATACCTATCATTTGCATTTGAAGCGTATCTGATGAGCGGTAAACAATATAACGCACAACCTTATCCGGAGAAATTAAAGGTGGCAGCCATTCGGTCAGCAAATGATTGTTGTCAACTACAGTAGTTCTGCTTAGCTCAACTTTTTGTTGCGAAATTGTACTTGAAGGGATTGCTTCTGCAATGTTGCTCATACTCTCGTAAGGATTGCCGCACAAATCAAAAGCAATAATGCGGTATGAATAACCGAAGGGGCAAAAAGCACCCGAATCAATTATGGAATTAGTGCTTGCATCTACAGTAACAATAGAATTAAAATTACCACCGTTATCACTACGCATAATTTCATAGCCCCCAACTTCGCAGCCTTCGTAATAATTCCAGTTAAGAGCAACGGCATCCTGCTGGGCGGTGGCGTGAAGTAAAATAGATGTGTGTACAACAGAGCTATCCAGTGTTATTTTGTTGTTACACATATTTATGGTTTGTATTTTATAGGAGTAGCTATAAAGATTTGCATTTACAGAACTATCCTGATAAGAAGAAGAAACATTCCAACTTGTGTTTTTAGGATTGATATCTAAATAAATTAAGTTGAACTGACCTGTATTAAAATCTCTCCTGTAAAGTTCGTACCTGCTTAAATTTGTTGCAGAAGAATTCTGCCAAACTATATCAATGTTGTTATCATCTTTTACACTCACACTTAAAATAGGAACTACTGCAGGCGGAGCACTTGTTACAGCATCAATGTAATTTGGTTTTGAAATGCTATCGGCACAAATACCTTCGTTAATTACTTTGAGCGAAACAGTATATAAACCCGTCAAACTATAGAACTGCATGGGGTTTGCAGTTGTATTAGCTATACCGTTTCCAAAACTCCATTGATAAGTTGGGTTCTGTAAATTCTGCGATAGGTTTATAAACGACACTGCCAACGGCACACATCCTGATTGATTGCTTGAACTAAAATTAGCAACAGGATAAGGAACAACTTTAATGAGTTGCTGCCTGATAATTGTATCGGCACATGCACCATTGCCTGCAACAAGTTTAACAGAATAAACTCCTGGTTGGTTATATTGATGGGTAGTACTGAAAGCTGCAGACATGTTTCCATCGCCAAAATCCCATGTATAGGTGTTTCCTACGGTAGAGTTATTTGTAAAACTTACTTGGGATTGCACACAAATTACTGTATCGCTTACGGCAAAATCAGCAACAGGTGTAGCGGCAATATTTATTACAGATGGATATACGTGGGTTGCTTTGCAGCCAATACTATCTTCAACAGATAACACAAGTTGATAGTTGCCTGAATTTGTGTAAGTATGCTGGGGATTAACAGATGCAGAACTATCACCATCTCCAAAATTCCAAGTTAAAGAAACGACATTGCTGCTATTGTTTGTAATTTGAATCGTAAAAGGTGCGCAACCATTTGTAGCAGCAACAGTAAAATCAGCAACCGGACCTAAAACAGTAATAGCTTGCTGAAGGGTTTTTGTCTGAGAACAATTACCTTGCCCGGTTGTGGTTAAAGTAACTGTATAATTTCCCGGAGAAGTATAAATATGATCAGGATTGGCATCGGAAGATGTTGCCCCATCACCAAAATCCCATTGATAACTTACTCCATCTGCTGACAGATTATTGAAAGTAGAATACAATGGTGCACACCCTATTGTATTTTGAATTGAAAAATCGGCAATAGGGCTTGATACCAGTATTGCAGAATCAAGTGTAATAGTTTGTGTGCATCCGTAATTACTAATTGCCGTAAGCGTTAAATCAAACACTCCGTTTTGATTGTAAGTATGAGTAGGATTATTTGTTGTATCAACATTTCCATCGCCAAAACTCCATGAATAACTTTGTACATACTGGCTTGTATCGGATATACTTATAGTAAAAGGGTTGCAACCCGCAGTATCACTCAGCGAAAAACCCGTTTTCATTATTTCAAGAACAGGTTTAACAATGGACATTACACATCCGTTTGTATCGCGTGCTGTTAATACCACATCGTATTGTGGTTCCGTTGTAAAGGTGTGGGATGGGTTTCTTTGAGTACTTGTTGCACCATCTCCAAAAGCCCATGTCCATGAAACAACATCATTGCTCGTATCGGCAAAATTTACCGTAATGGGCATGCAACCCGGTAATTGGATAGAAGTAAACCCTACTCTTAAATCGGGAACATAAACTGCCTGTGGTAAAGTGTGTGTGCTTGTGCATCCATTTTTAGTAGCAGTTAAGGTAACATCAAAATACCCGGTTTGCTGATTGTAGTACCAATACTTTAAAGGGTTTACTGCTTGTGAAGTGGTACCGTTTCCAAAATTCCATTGATATAAATCGGCACCAGTGCTTTGGTTGTTGAATTGAATGCGCACCCAGCCACAATTAGAGAACGGAGTATCGGCAGTAAATGAAGCAATGGGTTGATCTATTTGAAATGGATTGTTGTAAGTAAATTGTCTGATGCATCCGGTTAAATCTGTAACATTGAGTGTAATATTATAAGCGCCACCAGTGGTATAAACGTGATAGGTGTTTTGCTGTGAAGAAGTATTGCCATCACCAAAGTTCCATGTATAGGAGGTAAAATTATTTGCATAGGTACTAAAGAAAACGGTATCACCTGCGCATGCTTTCGTAGCCGATAAATTAACCACATTATCGGGCGAAGCATAAAAAGTTCGGGTGCGTAAGCTTGTGCAGCCATTTGTATCTGTTGCTAAAAGTGTAATGGCATAGTTAGCTCCTGATGAGTTGTATTGATGCACAGGATTTGCAAGTGTTGAAGTAGTGCCATCGCCAAAATCCCATAAAAATGTGGCAGCATTTGAAGAGGTGTTTGTTAGTGTTGCAGTAGAGCCTGTACAATTCAGTTGTGTTGTTGAAGTAAAATCGGCAACGGGACCCGGAACCGTAACGGCTGCAGGAATAAATAGCGTGTCCACTCCCCCATTTGCTTTTGTAGTAATTAAAGTTACATCATACGTGCCGGGTAAATAATAAGTGTGCACAGGGTTTTCGTCTATTGAGGAAGTACTATCTCCAAAAAACCATAGAGAGCTTACAGCACCAAAAACGGGGTTATTAAAAAACATGGTGTATGGCGGGCAACCGGTGTGTGTGGTTTGTGTGCCGCCATCATTAGCAGTGGTATCGAGCGGAAGCGTACCCATACCCAATGATAAAGGAGGCCATGTGTAGGTGTAGCTGCATGAATCATTACTTAATGTGAGTGTAACAGTGTATGGACCTATACCTGTGAATGTATGCTGAGGGTTCTCCACATAGGCACTATCGCCATCGCCAAAACTCCATGCCCATGCCGTTGCGCCCGATGTGTTTGCATTAAATTGAACATTAAACGGGGGAAGGCTATCAGTACAAACTGCAATAACATTTGCCGAAAGCATATCAAAATTCATTGCATAGTTATGGGTAACGCTGCTTTGGCAACCATCGGCAAAGGTGGTTGTAAGCGTAACATTATAATGCCCGCCATTATTGTAAACATGCACGGGATGTTGTTGTGTAGATAATGAACCATCACCAAAATTCCAGAGCCAGGCAACTGCACCCACAGTACTATCGGTAAACGTACCTATGTATGGAGGACAAATGGTTTGGGTATGAGAAAATACTGAATGACCACCGCCAATATGATATGTACTGAAGTTTGAAATATTTTGTGAGCATCCTACACCATTGCTTTGGGTGGTAAGTGAAACGGTGTATGTGCCCGGTTCGGTGTAAGTATGCGATGGATTGGCAAGTGTTGATGTAGCACCATCGCCAAAATTCCATAGCCATGAAACAGCGCCTGATGAATCGGCAAAGTTTACGGTAAATGGAGCACAGCCTGTTACAGGTTGTGGCGGATTAAATGCTGTTACGCTACTGCTTACCTGAAATGGAGTGGTATCAACAACTGTATCCTTACAACCATTAATATCGGTAGCAATTAATTTTACAAAATAACTTCCGGCACCAGTAAACTGATGAACAGGATTTACGTCTGTGGAAGTGATGCCATCGCCAAAATCCCATATATAAGAAATGCCGTTTGTGGTGTTGTTATCAAATGAAACTATTAACGGATCGCAGCCTGTGTATTTATTAGGAGTGAATGCAGCAACGGGTCCCTTAACCTGTACAGTGGTGGTGTGGGTATATTGAGCAGAACATCCATTGGCGGATGTAGCAGTTAATGACAGAAGATAGTTTCCGGCTGTGGTGTAAGTATATACGGGATTGGTTTGAATAGATGTATCGCCATTGCCAAAATCCCATACATAACTCGTATTGCTATTGACAGGTGCAACAGGAGAAACTGTGAGCGGAGCGCAACCTATTACGTTGCCAACTGTAAACTGTGCATTGGGTGTAGCATCAACATTAATTGAAAGAGGCAGAGATGTATTAGAGCAACCGTTTGGATAAGTAAATGTAAGCTGAGCGGTAAAACTTCCGGATGAACCATAGGTATGCGCCATGTAAGGATTTGTGCCGATGGTATTGTCGCCAAAGTTCCATAAAGAAGCAGAAGCACCATTGGTGGGTGCATTAAACATAACACTTAGCGGTGCACAACCGGTTGAAACATTTGCAACAGGCTGCGGCACCGGGTTTGGTAAAATATGTATGTAATTATTTTTTACAACGGTATCGGCACAGCCATTAGTGGTTGTTGCAACTAACGTAACTGAATAATTTCCGCTTGCTGAATAAACATGGCTTGCATTGGCACCTGTACCGGTGCTTCCATTACCAAAATGCCAGAGATAGGAAGAGTTGTTTTGTGATGAAGCATGAAAAGTAAAAGGGGTGGTTACAAAGCATGAGGTAGTTGTATCTGCATAGAATGCTGAAACAGGTTTTGGGTTAATGGTTATATAATTTTGTTTGGTAAGTGTAGTTGAGCAACCATAAGAGGTGTTGTAGCAAATAAGTGTTACTGAGAAATTTCCTGACAGGGTGTAGTTATGAACGGGATTAACTTGCTTAGATGTTATGCCATCGCCAAAGTCCCATACGCAGCTATCGTATCCTGTGCTTGTATTGGTGAATGAAATAGTGCTGCCCGGACATGCTGATGTATTTGAGGCAGTAAATGAAACAACAGGTTTGGAAACGGAGGTGATGAAAGAATTTTTTTGCAAGGAATCTTTCAATCCTGAATTGCTAATAACCACTAATTTTACGTTAAAGCTGCCTGCATTGTTAAAGACAATAACAGGATTGGTAACAGTTGAGGTGTTTCCGTTTCCGAAATCCCAAACATAAGAAGCAGCGCCCGTGGACTGGTTGTTGAACTGAACGGTTAATGGCACACAACCAGCCTGTACATTGGCAGTGAATGCGGCAGATGGTGTTTGTGCATGTGCATTTTGTTGCAATACAATTATGAATGCAACTTGCAGCAGCACAAAAAGCAGCTTTAAATAATAGGGTATTTGCTTCAGTAATTTCATCAACAACCTGTGGTCCGTAATAAAAACATAGTGTTGTACGGAAGCAACAGCGTTTTGTTATAAAATCTTACAAGTTTTTTTGAAAGGTGAAAACGCAATATAGACTATAGTTTAAGTGCTAAAAGATGCTGTTGGGTTGTTTGGTGATTTTAGGAGTGTTCAACCAACTGTGCTTTTAAAAAATTCTTTTGAAGAGAAAGAAGCCAGGGGCTCCTTCCCCTTCTCCAGATTTGTTGATTTTGTCCATTACAAAACATACTTTTTTATTGTTGATTAATACGTTCTTCAAATAAGATTTGCATTTGAGCAGAGATGAGTTTCCATCCTTGTATTTGTGATTTCCATCTGCCGTTGATGTTATGATGCACTAAGTAAAGTACTTTGAGCAATGCCATATCAGAGCTGAACACGCGTTTGGATTTGGTTACTTTCCGGAGTTGACTGTGAAACGACTCTATGATGTTGGTAGTGTAAATTACTCGCCTTATTTCCTGCGGATATTTAAAATAATTACTCAGCCGTTCCCAGTTAGCAAACCAACTTTTTTATCATAGACGGATATTTTGTTTTCCATTCTTTTCTAATTCATCTAATGCTGTTTGTGCCTGTTCTTTGGTGCTGGCTGTGTAAACTTTTTCAGTGATGCCATTACCGGTTTTAAATCTTTATAGGCAACATATTTAGTGCTGTTGCGGAGTTGATGCACCACGCAAAGCTGCACTTCAGTTTGTGGAAAAACACTTTCAATGGCTTCGGCAAATCCTTTCAGGTTATCAATGCAGGCAATAAGTATATCCGTTACACCTCTGTTCTGCAAATCACTCAATACCTGCAACCAAAATTTTGCACCTTCGGTTTCATTGATATAAAGACCCAGCAAATCTTTCGTTCCATCTCTGCCTACGCCCAGTAAGCAATGAACGGCTTTTGGTTTTATGCTGCCTGCTTCTTTTACTTTGTAATGAATAGCATCCAGCCATACAAATGGATACACACTCTCTAACGGGCGGCTTTGCCAGGCTTTTACATCTTCTATAATACTATCGGTAATGGCCGTTAATGTGGATGGAGCTACCGTTAATCCATACAACTCATCTAAGTGTTTGGCAATGTCGTTATAGCTCATGCCATAGCTGTATAGCGATATAACTTTGTGGTCTAACGCTTCGCCTAATACGGTTTTTCGCTTGGGTAAAATCTGCGGCTCAAAGGTACTGTTGCGGTCCCGCGGTGTTTCTATCACCACTTTGCCAAAGGAGGTTTTTACGCCTTTGCTCATTTTACCGTTTCTTCTGTTAGCACTTTCATCGCTATCCAAATGGGCTTACAGTTCGCCTTGCATTCCGGCTTCCAAAATGCGTTTGAGCAGCGGTGCCAATACACCGTCTTTGCCTTCTAATTTTTTGCCCGAACGCAAGCCTTCTATCGCCTCGCGTTCAAACAATTCGTAATTGAATTTTTCTTCTACCATTGTGTGTCAAATTTATTTGTTTCTTTTTTGTTTGACACAGTTGGTTGAATAGACTCTATTTGTTTCTTTTTTGTTTGACACAGTTGGTTGAATAGACTCCTGTGCTTACACTGCCATTCACGCGTCTTACACTGCCATTCATTCGTGTGACAGTATCATTCTGCAATTTGACAACGCCATTCTTGCATCTTACACTGCCAATCATTCGTCTTACACTGCCAATCATTCGTGTGACAGTTTCATTCTTTGATCTGACATGACATTTGTGCGATTTGACAAGGTGATTTTGTGTGTTGACAATAAGGGTTAGGTTGGTTGCCATTAATGAAGGAATTTTTGAAGATTTTTTACCCGTAGGCAGCCATCTATCCACCCCACTATTGTTATGGTAACAAAATACAAACCGCCCGGAAAATTTTATACTTCTCACTCATGCGTTGCTAAGTAATTCTTTTATTTGCTTCAAGCAAAAATTATAAAGAGGCAACGAGGCAAAGCCCACAAGTGTTCTAAACATGATTTAAGTAAGAGGAGCAAGCAAAAGGGTGTTTAAAAAAATTGAATTGAAAGGTAGTTTAGTTTTGGGACTTGTTAAGGTTGAGTTGTTATAGGAGGTGCGGGCATCCTCGTCACAACGCACTTGCTATGCGTAAGACGAGGACGAGAGGGAGAAAGAAAGTAGAAGGAAGCGATTATATGAAAACGCTTATTTGTTATGTAAACCGTAATGCCGTAGATTGTGATATGGTTAAGCTTTGCAGCCAATGGAAGCATTCATCTTATAACGCTTTGATAAGTGCAAAGGCAACTTTGTTGCCAAGAGATGAGGTGATTGAAATGTTTGATGATGTAGAGAATTTTAAATACTGCTGTAGCAGACCGATAAATTTGCAGATGGATATGTAAAGCAATTTAGTTTTTAGTTTTAAAGAGTAATTTTTGGAAAAGAAGGATTCTATAGGCAACCTTACAGGGGCGCTGATGCACTTGCCTGGCGGGCGACCTTATATGTTTGATTTTTCAAAGTTAAGTAACTTGGCACGATGAGAGGGAAGTGACCTTGGTGCACTGACACCGTCTGACAGTTTCCTCCTCATGTCAAGAAGAGTTAGCGGTATAACCTTGCACAAAGATGCCGCATAAATTATAAGGTTTAACGATGCTTGACTTTTTTATTTATTAACCCATTAATCAAACAAAAATAATGGAAGCGTATTTAGGAATTGATGTAAGCAAGGGCTATGCCGACTTTACCTTTGCTTGACAAAGAAAAACAAGAGTTGGAAAAAGTATTTCAGTTAGATGATACATGCGGTGGTCATGATGCATTGAAAAAAACTGTTAAAGCAATTTACTTTACAACACAACATCAGCACCATGTACTGCGCAGTAGAAAGCACCGGTGGTTTTGAAAACAACTGGTATAACTGGCTAATTGTTTTGAAAAAGAATTACCAATAAAGGTAGCGCGACTAAACCCCAGTGGAGTAAAAAACAACGTAGCCGCTTTTTAGAACGCAACGTTACCGATGCACTCAGCTCGCGTTATATTGCACAGTACATAATCAGCCATGCAGAAAAAGTAAAGTATGATGTGCCTGATAATATTTACAGTTCTTACCGCAGCATGAGCAAACACATTGCACTGCTCAAAAAGCAAAACACGCAGCTTATTAACGAAATGAAAATGGTTTTGTACAGCACCTTTCCTGAACTGATGCGCTATTGCAAACAGGGAATGCCTGCATGGGTATTGGATGTATTAAAAAATATCCATCACCTGCTGCCATTGAAAAACTTAAAGTTGAACAACTCTCAAAAAATTAAAAACGTAACGCACGATAAAGCGCTTTCCATTATCAACAAAGCAAAAAACAGCACCACATCACGCAACAACAGTGTGCAGGAGTTTTTAATAAAGAGCTTAGCAAAACAAATTGCCGATAAACAAGAGTTGATAGACGAACACAAAAATTACCTGGCAGATAATTGCAAAGGAGCAGAAGTAGATTTAATAGACACCATTCAGGGCATTGCATCTTACAGTGCAGCAGCCATCATGATTGAGATTGAAAGCATCCATCGCTTTGCCACACCATCACACCGGCATCATACTTTGGTTTGCATCCTGTAATGAAAGAAAGTGGCGATAAACAATTTGCTTACCGCATGAGCAAAAAAGGACGCTCCGGCATGCGCGCCTTGTTATACATGTGTGCACAAACCAGCGTGCTGCACGATGAACATTTAAAGAACATTTACCACCGCCACCGCAGCAAGGCAAAAATCACAAACAGGCAATTGGCGTAATTATGCACAAAATGCTGCGTATGATATGGGGCGTACTCACCAGTACACAGCCCTACAATGCAACAACAGATAAAAACAATCAAACAAAAAAAATTAAACAACAGCCCGACAATAAAAAAAAGAAGAACTAAAAACAAAAGAAGATATCAGGCATTAGATACTGATGCTCCCATCAGTAACATACAAAGCAAAAAGAAAGGCGCAATCCGAGCCCCAAGTCAGCAGTGCTGAACAAGTGCGGGATCATCAAATTGCACCAGTGTAAACTTATAAAATAGTTTACAATTTTATTTGCTTTTGTACGGTATAACTGTCAGGTGAGATTACAAAACGTGAGCCCTGCTGGAGGCAGAAAACATGAGTTCGCCTGATTTAGCATCTATCATATAGGTGCTGTCTGAAAACACAAATTTGCAACCAATAAAATAATCAGATGAATTGGTTTTATAGAGTTTTACAGGATAAATTTTTCTTTTACCTTATTTATTTTGCATGAGGATGAAATACTATCGGGCATTGACCTTTCAGTCACAAATTTCTTAAAGGTCTGCTCAATGGAAGCAACGTTTTTGTATCAATGTTTATGTTTTTAACAAGTTGGTTTACGATAAATGTAACCTGCTTTTGCTTGTTGGTAGTAATTGCTATGTAAGCGTTATTTACAAAGTACCCTTTATAAAATTGGGAATAAGCTTTGCCGTTGCCCCCCGAGCCGAATTGTCGCTCATCTGTAAGCTCCTGAAGGATTAACTCGTCATCATCGCTTAGTCCCAAAAACTCTTTTTTATATTTTAATACATCTGATATAGTTACATTTAGTTCAGGTGCAACTTTGTAACATTGCATTTTTTCAGAAACAAAACTTTTATCAGGAATAAATACTTTTAGAAAGTTGTTGGCTTTAAGTAAGCTGTCTTTTTCTGTATTTTGGGTAAATGATTTGTTTGAAGAAAAAGAAATGACACAAAAAACTAATAGTTTTAATAGTATATTTTTATTCTTCATGTTGTTTTGTGTTTGCATGATAAAAATAATAAATTTATTTATTTCCCTTTAATTCATCTATTTCCCACCGTAGGCGCGAGGCTGTGCCTCGCGCCTTTCTATTATTTGGGCTTGCAGCCCACATACCTTTTCAGAAGGAACCGTCATAGCTTTACAACTCACTCAACTTTAAATCTGTAAATTCATTGGCACTGCTGTAAATATATTGATAAGGCTCTTGCACAATTCTTGCCTCAACAGGGTTGTTATGTATGTAATCTACTTTTTGGTCAATAAACTTGTTCGAGAACAAATCAAACGCGTGATTATTCTGCTGCCAAAACTGATACTTTTATTATGCACCTGCTTCTTTCCAAAAAACTCAAACATATAGAGCAGCCATTCCTTACGGCTTTCTGTATCACTTTCACCCGTAGGCGCGAGGCTGTGCCTCGTTGCCTTTCTATTATTTGGGCTTGCAGCCCACATACCTTTTCAGAAGGAACCGTCATAGCTTTACAACTCACTCAACTTTAAATCTGTAAATTCATTGGCACTGCTGTAAATATATTGATAAGGCTCTTGCACAATTCTTGCCTCAACAGGGTTGTTATGTATGTAATCTACTTTTTGGTCAATAAACTTGTTCGAGAACAAATCAAACGCGTGATTATTCTGCTGCCAAAACTGATACTTTTTATTTTGCACCTGCTTCTTTCCAAAAAACTCAAACATATAGAGCAGCCATTCCTTACGGCTTTCTTTATCACTTTCTTCAATAAGTTGAATAATTCTTTTTGCCGTAAAACTTTTAAAATCTCTCAACACATCGCTCAAGTTTCCATAATTTTCAACCTTGGCAATAAAATGAATGTGGCTTGGCATTATCACAAATGCAAACACACGTAAATCTTTTTTCTCAATGCAGTAATTAAAACTGCTAACTATCTCGTCACAATATTGGGCACGTGTAAATACATCAATCCATCCAACAACAGTCATAGTAACAAAATATAAACCGCCAGGGAAAATTTTATACTTTTCGCTCATACGTTGCTAAGTAATTCTTTTATTTGCTACAAGCAAAAATAATATAGAGGCAACGAGGCACAGCCTCACGCCTACGGGGTAACACAAGTCAGAAGATAAATGATAAGTTCTGAGTTGGCAAGAATCTTGATTTTCATTTCTGTACAAGCCTAAATATTAATTTATTTCAGCTTTTTGGAGAGGCTAATATATGATTAGACAGGTTGATACACTTTATATCCTCAAGAAAGGTTTTGTGTTGATTGCCTTCATGTTGATGATTCGAAAATGATTTTAGAAATACTTCATTGGCTTGGGTAAACATGCGTTGCATATTTGTCGTATTACATAACAATCAAAAAATAAAAGCGATGAAAAAAATTGTAGTCCTTGCACTGATTGCTTTATGCAGCTATCAGTTGAATGCACAAGATGCAGCTGCTGTTAAAACCGCCAACATGGTTTCGACAGAGAAAGAACCTGTAATTAGTTTTGATAGTCCTGAATTTAATTTCGGGAAAATTAAAGCAGGGGAGAAAGTTGAAAATGTTTTTAAGTTTAAAAACACAGGCATTGCTCCATTAATTATTACGGATGTGACGGTAACCTGCGGCTGCACGGCTGCTGAAAAACCTGAGGCTCCGATAATGCCCGGTGAAGAAGGAAAAATTAAAATTGTGTTTGACTCTAAGGGTAAATCGGGAACTCAGAACAGAACTATTACAGTAAACACAAATGCGAAAAACAAGGTTAATTATTTGAAGTTGATTGGGGAAGTGGTGGCTGAGTAATTTTTAATAACCATAAAACCTGAAAATCATAGATTCTTGTGGCTTAACCTTCTCTTTGATTTAAGCATTAAAAATTTTATGCTTGCGATGTAATTTAAAGCAAGGGTGAAAAAAAATAGCACACCATCTTCAGCAAAAAAAAATGGCAGGCAGTCAACGGCAAAAGGCAACACGCTTTTAATAATTTTATTGATAGCTGCTTGCTTAATAGTTTATGGCAACAGCATTGGCTACAACTTTACCAATTGGGATGATCCGGTTCATGTGCTGGAAAACCCGGACATTAAATCTTTGTCGGCACAAAATGTATTAAATATGTTTAGTGTTAATGAGCGGTATATGTACCACCCGCTGACTATTATAAGTTATGTTATCAATTATTCGTTTTCAGGGTTGAGTCCCGGTGGTTATCACTTTTTAAATTTGTTGCTTCACATAGGTAATGCTTTACTCTTTTTTATTTACTCCTGTTTATTTTAAAGAATAATACGCCAGCACTTATTGGCGCCCTGTTGTTTGCATTGCATCCGTTAGCATCGGAGCCTGTGTGCTGGGTTTCGGGGCGCAAGGATGTGCTTTTTGCTTTGTTTTTTCTTGCGAGTTTATTGAGCTACCTGAAGTTTACTGAAACAAAAAGTAAATTACTTTACGCAATCTCGTTGGTGCTATTTATAGCTTCCATGTTATCTAAGCCAATGGCTGCCACTTTTCCGCTTGTGTTGGTTTTGTTTGACAGGTATTTAAACAGGCATATTAATTTTAAAACGATTATTGAAAAAATTCCATTTGCTATAGTGGCAGTTGCCATTTTTTTAATACCAATTGTGCATAAAGCAAATGCCCCTACCCTACCCGACTCTTTTTCTTACAGCTTATCATGGATTTCCGGCATTGCAAAATGGAAGTTTACCCGTACAGTATTTATTAATGCCAGTGGCTTTGCTGCTATTTATTTTCGCTATTGTTAAGTACAGAAAGGCATGGAAAGAACTGTGGTTTGGCGTGCTCTTTTATGTTATTACTATATTGCCTGTAATACATCTTGTACCTTTTGGGACTAACATTTATTTAGCCGAACGCTACGCTTACATACCAATGCTTGGGCTTGTATTTGTTTTTGTAAGCTTGATTTTGAGATTTATTAACCAGCCGGTTAACCGTACTAAAATTACTTCTGTTTCTGTTGCAGTAATTCTGATTTTGAGTGTTGTTTGTATTAATCAAAATCAAACATGGAAAAATACGATAGCATTGTGGAACAGAAATATAGAAATTTACCCTGATGGTTTTTACGGATACTTTAACCGTGGTAATGAATTTAAGAAGCAAAATAAGGCAAGTGATGCATTAGCTGATTACAGCACTTCCATAAAATACAATTCAAAATTTATGGAGGCATTTTATAACAGAGGAAATGTTTACTCTGATTTAGGAAATAACCAGGAGGCGATAAATGATTTCACGAAAGCCATTGAGTTGAATCCAAAGTATTTTGTAGCCTACTTTAATCGTGGAAACAGTAAAGCTGGCCTCAACAATTTTAACAGTGCTATTGAAGATTATACTCTTGCCATTGATCTTAAACCTAATTACGAGGAAGCCTATGCTAACAGGGGAAATGCAAAAGGTATGTTAAAAGATTATGCAGGTTCAATTGAAGATTATAATCAATCTATAAATCTGAACCCTGATAATGCTTCTGCCCTTTGCAACCGTGCGCTTTCTAAGCTAAACTTAAATGATAAGGCAGGCGCTTGTGCTGATTTGCAACTTGCAGCACAAATGGGCAATGAGCCAGCCATCAATTTGTTTAATAGCAGTTGTAAATAGTTTTATGCTGAGAGACTATTGAGTTAAAGTTACTGCTTTAAAATATTTATTAAATGCAAATAAAATTGTTCGGATTCAGTGGTGCGCATACTCTACCAATTCCCTGTAAATATTTTTATAGCCTTTCCAAATGTAGCTTTCGCTGAGACTTTCGTTATGCCACAGGCTAATAAAAGTTCCGTTTACAGCGCGCACCTCATCAACCAAGCTTTTTACTATGTCCATTACTTTATCCACATCTGTTTTCATGTAATATTTGAAAGTGGCATCCATACAAGCAAACGGATGTACTTTAAGATTGGTTTCTTGTTCAAGATCTAAATCATAAAAGTAAAATGTAGAGCAGGTACCCGCTCTAAACCCTACCTGCCCAGCATAACCCATCGTATAATCATCAGATATATCAGCATCAATTAAGTGCCGGTATGTATTAGGCATACGCAATTTTAAAAAGTGCTGCCGGCTTTTTGTTACTTCTCTTTTAAAATTTTGCTCAATAAAACTATTTCCTTAGAAAGCCTTCCAGCCTTTTTATTAGAGGCATAAGACGGATGTATGCCCGCCTCACCATAATCAGCCAGAGATTTAATAAGTTCTGGAAATTTTTATTATCGGTAGGTAAGTTTTTATCGTTCTCGCCATACTCCCCAAGCAGAAAAAAATAAATGACATGAACCTTGAACTTTGCATGTAGCTCATGCATAAATTCATACGTGTCATAAGGGTCCTGCTCCATTCGCATTAATACACGGGTGCGCTCAGCAATTTGAGCAAAATTAAGCTCGGTTACATTTTTTGCGTAAGAACCAACCGTGCGCATAATACCTTTTTCGCGGTAGGCGTAGGCATTGTCTATATCAACTGTGCTGATATAGCGATATGGCTGTTGTAAAAATTTAATACCCGGAAATCTACCCAAAATAATCATACGCAATTTGGCAGCCCAAATATTTACAATGGGTTTTTGCAAAAAGTTTTTTTGCAATGCAATGCTTTCCGTTTCTACAAAACGGTCGTGACTATCGCGCAGGTGAGGTAAATATTCTTCGTAGCGGCTAACTAAATAAAATGATGCGGCAAAAACATCAAAGGGTATGGTGTATTTAGGATGTGTAGCAAACATTGCTTTAACTCCATCCCATTCAAATACACTTAGCTGCTGGTCTTCTATTCCTTTTTCGAACAGTAGTTTTTCGGAGTAAATAAAAATTTCGTTGTCAATTGCTTCGGTGCCATAAGATAAGCGTGCCCCTGCAAAGCTTTTAAATTCTTCTTTGTTATGGGTTATCTGATATTCAAACCCCATGAGGTCTTTTATAAAAAAATCGAAAACATACCTTAGGCGGGGGGTAACGGTTTTGGTAAATACTAACAGCATCTGTGCAAATTCTGTGCAAATTACACCTATTTAATTGAAAGGATAAAATTTTTAAAGCGTAAGGTTTGTTTTACATTTGCCCGATAAGCACCAAGCTAATATGGCAAACCTCATTTTTATAATCATACTTGCAGCAGGCGTTTTTCTGTTTACCAAAAACATCAGAAAAATAATAAGGAATATACAGTTGGGTAAAGATGTAAAGATAGAAGGCTCAACTGCTGAAAGATGGAAAACGATGGCTCTGGTGGCATTAGGTCAAAGTAAAATGTTTAACAGACCTGTGGCAGCAGTCATGCACATATTTATTTATGTTGGTTTTGTAATTATAAATATTGAAGTGTTTGAAATTTTAATAGATGGTGTTTTTGGTACACACCGTGTGTTATCTTTTTTAGGGGGATTTTATGATTTTTTAATAGGAAGTTTTGAAGTACTTGCTTTGCTGGTATTGGTTGCATGCGTGGTTTTTTTGGTGCGAAGAAATATTTTAAAGTTGAAGCGCTTTTGGATGCGCGAAATGACATCGTGGCCACGCAGTGATGCCAACATTATTTTAATAACCGAAATTATTTTAATGACCCTTTTCCTTACGATGAATGCGTGCGATGTTATTTTACAAAACCGAGGTATTGAGCATTACGTTAAGGCGGGCGCTTTTCCAATTAGCGATTTATATGCAGGAGTGTTTTCAGGAATGAGCGATAGTGGTTTAATAATGTTAGAGAGATTTTGCTGGTGGGGGCACATCATTGGCATATTAGCTTTCCTTAACTATGTTCCTTACTCCAAACACTTCCATATATTGCTTGCATTCCCTAACACTTATTACAGTAATTTAAATGCAAAAGGAAAGTTTACCAATTTAGAGAGTGTAACTACTGAAGTAAAACTGATGCTTGACCCATCTGCCACTCCCCTGCCCGCAGATGCTAACGCAGCCCCCATGCGTTTTGGTGCTAAAGATGTTTTCGATTTAAACTGGAAGCAACTAATGGATGCTTACACATGTACTGAATGTGGCAGGTGTACATCAAACTGTCCGGCAAATATTACCGGCAAGCTGCTTTCTCCGCGTAAAATTATGATGGATACAAGAGACAGACTTGAAGAGGTTGGAAAAAATATTGATTCGAATAAAGAGTTTAAGGACGATGGCAAAACACTGCTGACTAATTATATATCGCCTGAAGAACTTTGGGCATGTACAACCTGCAATGCTTGCACAGAAGCATGCCCTGTAAATATTGATCCTTTGTCAATTATAACAGACATGCGAAGGTTTTTGGTAATGGAACAAAGTGCTGCACCAACAGAGTTAAACGGCATGTTTACAAAAATTGAAAACAACGGTGCACCCTGGCAGTTTAGTCCTACTGACAGAATGAAGTGGACGGAAGAAAATTAATTTGCTCTAAACCAAAACATACAAATGACTATGTTAAAAGTACCAACAGTGCAGGAACTTATGCAGGAAGGCAAAACGCCTGATATACTTTTTTGGGTTGGCTGCTCCGGAAGTTTTGACCAACGCGCTCAAAAGATTACTAAAGCAGTTGCCAGAATTTTAACTAACTGTAATATATCTTTTGCAGTTCTTGGCACTGAAGAAAGTTGCACAGGCGACCCGGCAAAAAGAGCGGGCAATGAGTTTTTGTTTCAGATGCAGGCACTGATGAATATACAAGTGCTGAACGGTTATGGAGTAAAAAAAATAGTTACTGCTTGTCCTCACTGTTTTAATACGTTAAAGAATGAGTATCCACAACTTGGAGGTACTTATGAGGTGGTACACCATAGCCAGCTGTTGCAACAATTAATAAATGCAGGAACTTTAAAAGTATCAGGAGGAAAGTTTTTAGGAAAGAAAATTGTTTACCACGACCCTTGCTACCTTGGCAGAGCTAATAATATTTATGAAGCTCCGCGAGAGGTAATTTCCAAATTAGATTCTGAACTTTTTGAGATGAAACGCTCCCGTTCTAACGGATTATGCTGTGGTGCAGGTGGGGCTCAGATGTTTAAGGAACCTGAGAAAGGAAACCGTGATATTAATATTGAAAGGACTGAAGAGATACTTCAGTTGAACCCAACGCACGTAGCAGTAGGTTGTCCTTTTTGCATGACAATGATAACAGATGGTGTTAAGCACTTTGAAAAGGAAGCTGAAGTAAAGGTTATGGACATTGCGGAGCTTATTGCCCAGGCTAATGACCTTTAACTAAAGCGATTTTATTTTTAATGCCTTAAAATTTTCAAAAAAGTCAGGTATAGAATTTTTACATCTGTAAAAAAACTTTGCTCTTTAATGTATTTTAAATTGAGCTGCAACTTTGCAGGCATTACAACTTCAATGTATTCCTTGTTGGGATTTGAAGATGATGCAAGAATTTCGTTTTCGTTAGAATATTGAATAGATGCATAATCTGTAATGCCGGGTTTTACAGTAAGTACTTTTAATTGTTCGGCACTATACAGTTCAACATACTTTCTTACTTCAGGTCTGGGGCCCACAAAACTCATGTTACCTAATAATACATTTATCAGTTGGGGCAGATCATCTAATTTGTACTTCCGTATATAATAACCAACAGAAGTTATACGCGGATCTCGGTTGCCAATTGTAATAAATGAACTTTTATCGCTGGCAACATACATACTTCTGAATTTAAAAATTTTAAAGTCAACATTACTTTTCCCTACCCTACTTTGCAAATAAAACACAGGTCCCTGGCTATTAATAATAATTAGAATTGAAATTAATAAAAATAGCGGCAGAAGAAGAATAAGAAAGCAAAAGGAAAAAACAAAATCAAAAACTCTTTTAAGCATTTGCCTTTATTTATTCAAAACTGAATTTACGCTTTCAACCACTGCAGTAACAACTAAATTTAACTGCTCATTAGTAATATTATAAAAAAAGGAAGAGATATTTCGCATTCGTAATTTTTAAAAGTTTGAGGATAGCTTTTAATATCATATCCCATATTTTTATAAAAGCTGAACATGGGTACCGGAATAAAATGCACGTTTACGCTTACATCCCTTTCAAAAATCAGTCTTAAAATTTGATCACGCTTTGCTTCATTGCAATTTTTAATCCGCAAAGCATATACATGATAGCTTGATGTTTTAGTATCTGTTTTATATGTAGGAACAATTGCCCACTCGTGTTTTGAAAAATAAGATGAGTAGAAATCAAAAATTTCTTTTCTTCTTATTAAAGTATCCTTATCGTACCGCTCTAATTCAATTAAACCAATGGCAGATCCAATATCTGTCATGTTACATTTAAATCCTGCTTCCACAATATCGTATCTCCAGTTTCCTTTTTGCGTTTTAGCAAGTGCGTCTTTATTTTGTCCATGCAGCGTATAAACGCATAAAAAGTCATATACATCCTTATTATTAAATGGTGCCGGTAAGTTTAATGCAACAGCACCCCCCTTCAGCAGTAGTTAAATTTTTTACAGCATGAAATGAGAATACAGATACATCAGTTAGTGCACCTGCTTTAATTCCATTACAGGTTGCACCAAAGGAATGTGCAGAATCTGAAAGAATGAGAATACGCCCCAGCTTTTTTTGCTTATCACCAACGGCATTAAACTGTTTTTTTACAGCATCATTATTAACAAGTTTATTCAACTCATCATAATTGCAAGGGAAACCACCAAAATCAACAGGCATAATCACTTTTGTTTTTGATGTTATTGCATTTTGTACTTGTTGCACGTTAATATTAAAATCATGTGCATTTACGTCAACAAAAACCGGTTTGGCACCGCAATGAACAATTACATTGGCTGTGCTGGTGTATGTGTAAGCAGGCAGTATCACTTCATCGCCTTCTTTCACGCCAAACCATCTTAATATAATTTCAAGCCCCGCAGTAGCAGAGTTGAGGCATAGTACATTGGGTACCTTGCAATATTCAGCCAGCCTTTTTCAAAGAGTTTTGTTTTAGGTCCGGTAGTAATCCATCCCGAAAACAAAACTTCTTTAACCGCTTCGGCTATTGTATCATCCATTCGAGGTGGAGAAAATGGGACTTTAATCATTTCGCTAAAATAAATTATGTTTCTGTTTCGCCTACAAATTGGTTGGCTGATAATAAACAGTAAAACAAACAGAAAAAAATTATTCCACTTTGGACTTCTAATATTGATTCAGTTAGTCCATTGAAAAAAAATATCCCAACAAAAAACAGTATCAACTTATTATTATTCGACTTTAAAAAAGGAAGTACAAGGATTGTAAGTAACAACAACAGTCCTACAATACCTACAGCTACAGCAGTTTGCAAAAACTGATTATGAGGATTATAATTCTGTGTTACCCCCTTTTCGAAACCACTTGCCTCATAATTCTTTCTTAACTCATCTTTGATATCACCCGTACCTACACCCAGTACGAAGGTGGATGGTGAGCTAAGCCATAAATTGGCAGCATGTTTCCATAAAATTACTCTCGAAGAGGCGCTATTATACTCTACAGGCTTTACGTTAATTGAATTAGAAGTATAATTGTGTTGCGAACTTGTTACCGATACTGACTCTAACTGTTTAAACCTATTATATACATCAGTAATTTTAAATTGAGCCAAAATACAAACAAGTAAAGATGCAAAGACGATTGTAGCTAACCAACCGGATTTATTATTTTGTTTGTACTTATAAATAGTGAAAATTACAACAATAAGTAAAGCAGTTAAGATAGCCATGCGAGAGTAAAGCATAACGATGCCTGCTTCTAATACAATCAAAGAAATAAAGAAAAATGTCATTCGAAATGGCTTGTTGAAATAAGCCTCATCAAAAGCACTGCCGATTAAGAAAATAACTGCAACAGTAAGGTATATGGAAAAATAAGCAGGATGCAGAAACTTCGAAAAGTCGGTATAGAAAAACACCACCGGTGTCTGTTGTAATTTAAATTTGAGAAGAGCATTTATCAAACACAATGCAAGTGCAACTTCACACCCTGCAACCAATGCTCTGAATACTTTTTTAATATGATAATCTTTAAACTTAATTAGCGAGAATATTACCGGAAAGACAATGAAGGAAAGTTTGGTCTCTATATCATGGAGCCCGTAAAAATTGTTATTTGAATACACCAAACCGATAACATGCCAAACAAAATAAGAAATACATAAAAACGAATGTGCTGTTTCGTTTTAAATTATTCAGAAAAAAAATCCTATTGCCAAGAATAACCGAACTTACAATGAGAGCCACTACAAAAAAGGTGGCAATGTGCACTTAAAGGAAGTGAAAATGCAACCGCAGATAAAAGATAACTACAGAACTCAGTATAATTTTTATTGGCTGTTCCGGACATTCAATTTAAACATTCCCAACAAAAAACCTGAGCCATAAGCCAGGTGCAATGTCGGATAGGCAAATAAAGCAAAAAACTTGACCATAGCGCTTGATTTATGTGAGAAAGCAAAATAACATGCAATTAAAAGATAAATAATTAAAGGAAAACTTAGTAAAAGGGAAAAAACCAAAAATGCCGGCAGTACTGCTAAATATAGAACGAACAATGACGGAATCACATGCCTTAGCTTAAATCCGGAACTTACTTTTTTTAATACCAGTGGTTTGTAAAGTCCATACTGAAAATACTGCTTGAATAATTTTTTTGCGGTACTACGCGGGTAATACCATGATTTTATTTGTGGGTTGAGGTAAATTTTTTTTCCTTTTGATTTTGCACGGTAATGAAACTCATCATCCTGATTTCGTTTAAATTTTATATCAAACAATCCAATATCATTAAAAATTTCCTTTTTCCACGCGCCCAGGTAAACAGAATCAACATACCCACGATGATTCTCGTCATGAAATGAACTATCGCCTATTCCAAATTTTGTACTTGTTGCATACGCAACAGCTTTTTGAAAATCAGTTTTACCGACAGCACGCATAGGCCCTCCAACAATATCTGCCTTGGTATCTTGAAATGTTTTTACGATTTGCTCAAAATAATCAGGTGCATATTCTGTATGGGCATCAAGTCTGACAATAAATTCTCCTTTACATTTTGGAATTGCAATGTTTAAAGCATAGGGGACAGTTTTATTTGGGTTAGTGAGTAAAAATATATTCGGATACCGGCTTGCAAACTCGTTAACTATTGCAGTTGTTTTATCGGTAGAGTTTCCATCAATAATAAAAATCTCTTTGTTATCCGGTAATGCTGTAACAAAAAAATCAAGCACTTTTTTATGTATGCTTCTTCATTGTAAACAGGGCAAACTACAGATATCATTTACTTAAAAATTAATAGAACTTCGACAAAATAAGTTTAACTTGAATTACGGAGATGCTTTAAAACTTCTTTTGATTTATACTTGCCTGTTACAGTATGTTCATTATGAATAACCTTAAGCCTGTAATCCACCTCCATATTCATTTCATATTTCCTGCATAGTTCTGCAATAAACAATTCTTCTCCAAGCAAGAAAGGGGCTTCTTTAAGATCTGTAAAAAACTTTTTCAAAAAATGTTGAGGTAAAATCATAAACGAGCCATGAATGGCAAAAACATTTTTAGGCAGATACGTATCTCCTGCACATGTGAAATTATTTTTAAAATAATATAAGTACTGATAAACCAGGTACAGAGGATACCATGCAAAAATAAAGCTGAGAAGTCTTAGTTTTAATTTAGATGGCCGTTTTACATAAAGCGGATTTTGATTTCGATTGGTTGCAGCATGGATAATTTGCGGGCCTACACAGGCAACAGACTCTATTATATGTAAATTTAGGAGACCCTTTACAAAATCATTTTGAGGTAAAATTAAATCGGTGTTTGAGAGTATTGCTTTTGATGGGTAGACTTGATAAGAATTAAAAAAGTGATTGATTGCAAAACAAAATGCCCCCATGTAACCCAGATTCTTACCATTGGAAATAACAAAAACCAGCTTAAAATTTTTAAGTGAGTCTATAAGTTGCATTTCATTTTTACTGCCATTGTTCACAACATACATCCTAATATTACCATCCTGTTGTGGCATGTACTCTTTATTGATGAAATTAAGTGTATCAGCATCATTAAAAAAATTTACCACCACCCACGCAATTAACGGTGTAGTTTTACCTGTCAATTTGTTTCCTTCAGTAATCATTCCTGACAAAACGTTTTAAAGTAAACAAATAGGCTCCGAACTTAATTTTTAAAGGAGGCATAAATAATTGCAGAACGCCTGTTAAGATTAAACGAGACAGAATATGAATTAAACGCGCAGTCCAAACAAGATAGAAAGAAATGACAGAATGATTTTCTTTAAAAAAATTTATTTTGGTAAGCACCTGATTTGAAATCATTACAGAAAGATTTTTCTTACCACTTTCGCCAATATGATGTGTAATTTTTATATCAGGATAATACCATGTTTCAATTTTATTTTTTGAAGCGCGGTAACAAAACTCCATATCCTCTGTCCAAAACATTTTTTCGTTTAAAAGACCCATTTTATTTATTACATCTCTTTTAAATGCCAGTGCTGCACCAGATGCAGCTTCAACTTTTACCGGACTTGCAATGGCTGAGTTAAAATAACTATGTATTCTTTTATAATGGTTATGAAGAAAAAAAACCTCAAGCCATATTTCACTTACTGTTATAAACCTTTGAATAGAAAACTGAAGGCTTCCATCAGTATTTAATAAACATGGGGCAATAATTTTTAATTCTTTTGAAGAGAATAACAACTCATAAATTTTTAGCAAAGCATCATCTAAAATTACCGTATCTGGATTGAGCAAAAAAATATTTTGTGCTTTTGCTATGGCTATCGCCTGATTGTTCGCAGCAGGAAATCCCGCATTATGTTTATTTTTTATAACAACTACATCCTTAAAATTCTCATTAATCATGCTTACGCTGCCATCGGTGCTGTTGTTATCCACCACAATTACTTCAATGTCCTTTAACGAATCATTATAGATACTCAGAAGACAAGCCCTAAGCAAATCGCCAACATTATAGCTTACTATTATGATGCTCAACTTTGGGTTCATTCCTGTTTACCTAACAAGTCTTATTAGTTTAATTAAAAGATATAGTGGAAAAAAGAACAGCAGCTACTACTGAAAAAAAAGAAAAAGACCGGTTATAACTTCGAACAGGAATTTTTCTTCCTCTCAAATTTAGTATAACAAGATCTGTTAATTCTTCAGTCATTCTGAATAGCAAGTATACTTTATTACCAAATGAAACATTGCTACATAATAAATTCTTTTGAAGAATCGGAATCAAATAACTTCTCATACTATCTTTATCAAAACTATAACTTGTTTGATGAGCGCGCATTAAGACCCATGAATTTTCTGCATCAACATATTGCAGTTTTATATTTGCAAAAATCATTCTTTGAAATAGTTCCCAATCTTCTAACTTTTTAAGCGCGGGATCAAACAATCCTATTTTAATCAATGCCTCCTTTTTGAATAATGGCGAACTGGTAACCATTATATTTTCCCGCAACACTTTTGATTCAAGCTCCTTTCCATTGCCTGACAAAACAGGTATCCATTGCTTTTTATTTTTATGGAGTGAGAAAAAATAGTTGTCGGGATTTTTATCCACATCATTAAAGTAACGAACATCGCCATAAGCCACATCCAAATTTGCATCATTAGTAAAAGCAGTTACATGAGATAAAATTTTATCGGATTGCAATAAGTCATCGGCATCTAAAAACAAAATATAATTCCCTTTACTTAAACCTACACCAACGTTTCTGGCAAATGAAGGGCCTGAATTTTTAATTGCATGGTAACTAACTCTGTTTTCATTCTTTATAATCTGATTGACTACTTCATTGGTGTTATCGGTGGACCCATCGTCAACAATTATGCATTCCCAATCCTTAAAAGTTTGTTGTTGCAAAGAATAAATTGCCTCTGAAATATAGCGGGCATAATTATAAGTTGCAATTATAATACTAACCATTATCAGGATTATCTTTTAAGAAATTTAAAAATCAAATTTCTGATAAATATTACAAATGATTTTACGGCTCTGTTATTATAGATACCTGAGTCCAACAAAATCGCATAAACGTAATACATAAAAACCAAAAATTCGGGCATGTATTTTTTTTGAATACGATGCCGTTCTTTATTGATTGCTTTAACAGATTCCGGCTTTGCACTTAACCCATCAA
Source organism: Bacteroidota bacterium (assembly GCA_016714005.1). Classification (GTDB taxonomy): domain Bacteria; phylum Bacteroidota; class Bacteroidia; order AKYH767-A; family OLB10; genus JADJOA01. Next base: position 93,585 of record JADJOA010000007.1, on the reverse strand, counting down.
GATTATATGCAGTAGTAATAAAATTTAAATGCCGGTAAGTGATTTGATACATGTAGTATGCTTTTATAAAAAAATGGTAATCCGAAACAATTTTATATCCTACGTCATAAAAACCAATTTTATTAAAAAGTGCAGCAGAAATAAATTGCGATTGATGAGCGAGGTTATCAGTAAGCAAAAAATAATCAGTTAATTTCCCGGGAAATGTTTTAGGTCTTAACTCTTGCCCTTCTTTCATCAACATAACATTTGCATAAAGAACATCTTCTGTTGGAGAATTATTAAAAACGTTTTGTAAAACTGCTTCATTAAATAAAAATCTCCTGAGTTTAAAAACAACAAGTATTTTCCGCTGGCTTTTGCTATTCCTTTATTCATTGCATGGTATATGCCGTCATCCTTTTCCGAAATGCAATAATTAATTCTTGAACTGTATACATTTATCAATTCAACACTTCCATCTGTTGAGCCGCCATCAATAATTATGTATTCAAAGTTTTTAAATGTTTGATTGAATACGCTATTGACAGTTTTTTAAGACCCAGAGCGTTATTTAGATTAACTGTAATGATGGAGAAAAAATAATTCATCAGAACTTATTCATTACTTCAATAACTCTGGCTACATCGTCAGTCGAATGAAAATAAGAGATAGGTAAACTTAACGTTGTGTTATGAATTTCTTCTGCTATTGGAGTTTGCATATCATCAATAATACCAATCATTGCTTTTTGCTTATTGGGTGCAACCGGGTAGTGTACTTCAGTTTTAATATTATTACTGAGTAAATAATCTTTCAGTTTATCTCGTTGCGGATGGCGTATGCAAAAAATATGATAAACATCATAATAATCTTTATCAACTACTGGTTTTATAAAATCAGATTTAAGTCCGGAGAGATAGGCGTTCGCCAATTTTCTTTTATGCTCGTTAATTGGATTTAGAGATTTAAGTTTAACAGATAAGAATGCAGCTTGCATTTCATCTAATCTGGAGTTAACGCCAACCAAATCGTTGTAATATTTTTTGTAAGAGCCGTAGTTGCGTAGTGCTTTAAATTTCTCTGCTAAAGTATTATCGTTGGTTGTAATGGCGCCTGCATCAGCTAATGCTCCCAAATTTTTTGTGGGGTAAAAGCTAAATGCTCCCACATCTCCAAAAGCTCCTGCCGGTTTTTCTAAAAATTTTGCGCCATGTGCTTGTGCGCAGTCCTCAATAACCTTAAGATTATATTTTTTGCAATGGCATTAATCTTTTCCATGTTGCAAAGCTTTCCGTATAAATGCACCACCATAATGGCACGGGTTAATGGAGTGATAGCTTCTTCAATTAGTGCCGCGTTAATATTGTAAGTTTCAATATCGGGTTCAACCAAAACAGGTTTTAAATCGTTATGCAAAATGGACAATATGGTAGCAATGTATGTATTGGAAGGAACAATTACCTCGCTGTTTTTCTCAAAATTAAATGCCCTCAAAGCAAGTATCAATGCATCAAGCCCATTGGCAACTCCAATACAATAAGCGGTGTTGCAATAAGCGGCAAACTCGGTTTCAAATTGTTTAACGTCATTACCCAAAATATACCATCCGGTTTTTAGTGTGCGGTTAAATGCCCTAATGTAATCATCAAAAAAGGGAGCATTTAGCAAACCCAGGTTTTCGTATTCAATCATTTCTTGTATGGTTCAAAAATATAATCATCAGTTTCAAAAAAAGTTGAAGCAAAAACCATCAATATGGCATCAGGTGTAAAGTTATACATCGTGTGCCAATCCTCCGGTTCAATTAACAGGCATTTATGAGGGGCATCTAATTCAAATGTTTCCTCCTTTATTCCATTATTATTGTAAATAGTGCAGGAACCTTTTATACAAACCGCAGCCTGAAACGTTGCCTTATGCCGGTGCCCACCGCGTTTTGATTCATCAACACCGTAGATGTAAAAAATGCGTTTAATATCAAACGGAATTACTTTTTCTATTACAGTAAGGTTGCCTCTTTTATCTGTAAAGGTTTTAAGGTTTAGAATTGAAGCCATATAACAATGGCAAATCTATAAATTTGAGACAACATTGGTCTCTTAAACCTGCAAGCTACATTTTTTGAAAATTAAAATACTGAAAGGGAATATTCTTTTTGTACCTTAATTTGGTATAGATTGCTTTCAAATTATGCTTTATAATTTTTAAAAATAATTTTTGCAACGAATGTTGAGGTGGTTTCTCATCCAACGCGTACCAGTTTATGTTACCGGTTTTTAAATGCATTGATGATTTTGACTCAAAAAGTTTTTTTATGTAAGGTTGATAAAAGAGCTTCTTTACATCAGCGGAGAGATTATAAATAACTCCTGTTAACTGAACACTTTTGTTGCTAAATAATTTTAAATCATGAAAATGATAAAACAAGGGATTAAATTTTTCTCCAGTTGCAATGTTTACTCCTGTGGGTTTACCATTTTGCAATTTAAATTTATATTGTTGAACGTTCCATGGAGCTAATCCGCCTCCTAAATTTTTGAGTACATGCACACCTTCAAACCGGGTAGCCCAGTCATCCAAATATTTTTGGTCGCCAAATTTTCCATCTTCATTTCTGGCATAGCACCATTCTATACATGCATTGCGCCACCAGTTTAGCACCTTTAAACCTTCGGTATTGTTTTTAAATGTAACAAACTGTACGCAGTAAATTCCACTAGTATCACTTTGGTCGTACTGTTTGGTGTATCGGTGCTCCGTGATTAAAACACTTTTACTTCCCATTTCATTAATTACTATTTCGGGATCAGCATAAAAGCACATATCGGCATCAATGTAGGTGCAGCAATCAAGCGAAAACTTTTCTATACAATAAAGAATGGTTGATGGTGTGCAGGTCCAGCAATACTCTCCTGCGGTACGGGTAGATTTTATCGCAAGCAGTTGTTCATCTTCAAATTCATTTAACGAAACAACAGTAAGGTTTTCAAATTTTTTTTGTTTCAGATAATCATACGATAAATCGTCAAATGCAAAAACATATAAATGAAAATCAGAATTGGTTTCGAGCAGCGATTTATAAAGAGTTAAACCTCTTGAAAGGTATGCCGAATTAAAAAGTGTACATAAATTAACTTTAGCCATTCGTGTTAGACATCAATTTCCGTAACCAATTATTTTTTTTATTCTTGTTTTTATACGGTACTTAATACTTCTTTTCGGGTAGAGTGTTTTAAAATATTCAGCCATTACTTTTTTTGCAGACACATTTTCTTTAAAAGGGATGGTTTGTAGAATAAGTTTATCATCACTCAATTTTACATCGTACATATTGGTAGGTGTGCAGTGCACACCTGTACCATCGTTACCTATGTTTTGTACCAATGATTTACCGGGGTAAAGCGTAAGCATATTGTGCAAAAATGCCGATGCGTACCAGAGTATAGCCCATGAGTTGTTCCGCCCTTCAATTTTATCTTCAAGCATTTTTGTGTAAGGATAGGTGTTAAAGAAATTAAAATCAGAGGCGCATCCGCTTATATTTATTTCATTTAACAACTGCTTTGCATCAGCATTAAATATTTGCCACGCACGACTCCATGTTGCCCACCCCCAGCAATCGGCACCTTTAATAAAAAATGTGTCAGGTAGCGTGTCTTTTACAGGGTATATGTAACCGCTTATGCAAGCGACTTCTGCCGCATTTTTATATTTATCAAGAGCATCATTCATAAATGAAACAAACCCCTTACCTGTTACGTGATCATCTTCTAAAACAATTACGGAATTATTATTACTTAAAATTTCGGAAACCCCATTGGTGATGGATTTATACAAACCAAAATTTTGTTCGCGTTCGATAATATTAACCTCTTTACACCATTTTTTACTTTTTACAATTTCTCTTGCTAATTTAATGCTTTCAATCATGCCCTTATTTGCATTTGGTTTTGCTCCATCACAATAAACAATCAATTTTGATTCGTTGGCAAAAATATTTTGAGATAAAGCCTCCAATGTAAGGCGTGTATGCTCGGGACGGTTATATACAAACAATGCGATGGGAGCTAATTCCATTAAGGTTTCTTAGTTATTTATTAAGTGCAAATTTCAAAATTCTTTTGAAAGCATCATAATAGGTAAGCAAACCAAATTTAATATTGTAAGGGAAAGGAAAAGTTAGGAAAATAAAGTTGGATGTATATATTGGATTCATATCGTAACTCTTGCTAAACATTTTATTTATGTAGGAAATAAAATTTCTTTCACCTGAAATATTTTTGGTTCCAGTGGCCGATTCAACTGAATTAATTCTTAATGCGGTATCGCAAACAAGTTTAAGCCCTTTTTGTTTGGCACGGTGTGTAAACTCATAATCGGAATAATAATGTGGAAGCAAAAAAGGTTTAAACCCGCCAACTTTATTAAAATCTTTAATTCTCATAAACAGCCCACGGGTTGACATAAAATCAATTTCAGAAGATTGTTTTGCCAATAACATTTTGTTTTTTTTAAAATTAAAGTACACTCCTGTGTCAATTAATTTTCCTGTAATGTGGCTGTATGGAGCTGCTAAAAGCAATGTATCAGGCATTACCTCCAATTTGTTAATTGCATCTTTCAAAAAGTCATTATTAAAAGTGGTGTCATCATTGCAAATTAGCACATAACCATCCTTGATGTTTTTTAATCTCTCAAAACCTTTTTGCAGAGACCCTCCCACCACCAATTACCTTTTCCATAAATTACTTCACAGCATGGAATTATCCTTTTTACCTCTTGGGCTGTATAATCAGTACTCCCATCATCAATTAAAATAAGATGGTAGTTGTTGTATGTTTGTTGTGAGAGGCATTGAACAAATTCTCGGGTAAATTTAACCCGGTTGTGAACAGGCAAAATGATATAAATTGTTTGAGAATTAAATATCATTAGTAATTATAACGTGGTTGCAAAGCGGTATAACGAGGTTGCAACTAACGATTGAGATTTGCTGCCGTGATAGTGCGCGCTAAAAATTGCAATCCCTTTTTCGTGAAACGTTTTTTCTAACGCGGAAAATGTCTCTGCTTCAGCTTTCCGGTGTGTGTCGTCAACAATTATTATAAACTCATTGGCTGAGCTTAATTGGCTTGCAATATTTATTATATAGCTTCTTGAATTGCTATTAGAACTTATTCCATCTACAAGATAAAAGTCAAAAGCTACATTACTATATTGGTCTAACCCTGTGTATACATTTAGCTCAGCATTATTTTGCCTTACAATTTCAATATTATGTAAACTTATATTGGAATTTGGAGAAAGTTGGTAGCGCTGGTTAAATTTTGAAACCCACTCTGCACTGTGTTCTATTATTGTGTGAGATGATTCCTTTAATTCATTTTTTAAAAACTCGGAGATTATTTTTGAAGATTCACCTAAGCCAAATTCTAAAATTTTTTTGGGGGCGTACTCGGCTAATATTCTAACTAAAACATAAAGTAATGAATAGTTTGCAGCCCACCTTCCTGGCGAAAGTGATAAATCTTGGAAGCCACTGCCTCCCTCTTATTGTGTCATGAAATATTTGAGACCATTCCAACTCTCTAGTTATGGCTTCGGTGTTTACTGACCTTTGTCTGAATTCTTCAATAATTTCTTTTAGTCTTTTTGTTATCATAATTCAATTCGGTAGTCAAGTAAAATTTCGCCTGGTTTGAAGGAACCATTTTGCCTGTTTTATAATAATCCATTTCGGCAACAGTAAATTCCATCACGTTTATCAGCCAATCTGCAACCTCACCATCCAATTCGCAAAATAAACTTAAACTGTAGTCGCCAGGTGCTAATGGAAAATTATTAATAACAAATTGGATGTTTCCGTTTTCAAATTCAATATGATGCATTAGTGTATCCGTACTCAGCCAGGCTATCCTTTCGCCCAAAAAGTTGTTAATACCAATATCAATTCGCGAATGCTGCACCCTCGCTAAATCAGTTACTGAAAATTGCAGTTTAATTTTAACCTCGCCAAAGGTTTTTACGGTATTTTTCACGTTAAAATTATTGCCGGAAACACTACCATCTAAAAACCTAAATTTACCATTACCTATACGCTCTTTAATGAATTCTAATCTGAGGTTAGATGTCTTTTTTGCCATCATATATGTATTGATAACTGATGCAGTATCTCCATAAATCTCAATGCAGCCTGCATTAAGTAATACACTTTGGTTGCATAAATTTTGAATTGCAGTCATATTATGGCTCACAAATAAAATAGTCCGTCCGCTTTTACTTACTTCATTCATTTTACCGAGGCATTTTTTCTGAAACTCTGCATCACCTACTGCAAGCACCTCGTCCACAATTAAGATTTCGGGCTGCAGGTGTGCGGCTACTGCAAATGCAAGGCGCACATACATACCGCTTGAGTAACGCTTTACGGGAGTATCTAAAAATTTTTCTACTCCGCTGAAATCAACTATGGCATCAAAATTCTTTTTTATTTCAACCCTACTCATTCCCAAAATAGCTCCATTCAAAAAAATATTTTCTCTGCCAGTAAGCTCAGGATGGAAACCGGTGCCTACTTCGAGCAAACTTGCTATACGACCTTTTACAAATATTTTCCTGAGGCAGGTTCTACAATGCGGCTGATAATTTTAAGCAGCGTAGATTTACCTGCACCGTTTCTGCCAATAATACCAAGCCTGTCGCCCTGGTTAACATCAAAACTGATGTTGCGCAATGCCCAAAATTCTTCGGTATTGTTATAGGCAGGTTTTTTGCTGAAAACCTGCTTGAAATTATTTACAAGCGTTTCTCTAAAATTGGAATTGGCAGCATTGCTTTTATGCTGAAGTATATAGCTTTTACTTACGTTTTGAACACTAATGGCAATGCTCATACTTTAATTTACCAAAAGGCAAAGCTAAAACGATTTACGAAAGTAATGTTGAATTAAAGAAAGGTTTATGAAAGAGGATATTCAGGCTCTACTCTAAAAGTACGACCTTCAATAGCAAGTTCAGTATTGGAATAAATAGTTTGTGCTTCGTTTAAAAAATCATCTAATGTTTTGTAACGTGCACTAAAATGACCGATGACTAGTTTTTTTACACCGGCTTTTTTTGCAATAGCTGCTGCCTGCTTTGCTGTGCTATGGTATGTTGCAGAAGCACGCTCAGACATATCGTCTAAAAAAGTAGATTCGTGGTAAAGCAAATCTACGCCCTTAACTTCTTCTGCAATTGTTTCATCATATATTGTATCGCTGCAAAAAGCATAAGAACGAGGTGGTGTAGATGGCATGGTAAGCTCTGAGTTTGGAATTACTTCCCCGTCATCATCAATAAAATCTTCGCCATCTTTTAATTTGTTGTAGTACGCAAATGGTATATGATACTTCTGCAATTGATTAATGATGAGCTTACGCGGTTTGGGTTTTTCTTTAAATAAAAAACCGGTACAGGGAATACGGTGGTTGAGTAATACAGTTCGCACAATAACATCGTCATCATCTAAAATTACCGAACCCGCATATTGTCTTATTGGATGAAAAATAAGATTGTAGCGCAATACTGTTTGCGAAAGGCGCAGTTGCATTTCAATAATGTCCATTAAATCGGGCTGACCGAAAAGATGCAACTCTGACGTGCGACCTTGCAGGTGCATGGTAGAAAGCAAGCCCATTAAACCAAGGTAATGATCGCCATGCAGGTGGCTTATAAAATGTGCGATATTCTGCTAAACCTTATTTTGTAGCGCACCAACTGGCTTTGTGTACCCTCGCCACAATCAATTAAAAAACCGCTCACGTATGTTTAGTACCTGAGCGGTGGGGTGTCTTGTATAAATAGGTGTTGCGCTGCTACTGCCTAAAATGGTTACTTCAAAAGTCATCGGGCTACTACAAACCTGCTTGTAATTTTTTGGGTTTTGTTTTGTAGTGAAATAATGTAAACACCGTTGTTAAGTGCTGATGTATTAATTGTAAAAGAATTGATGCCACTTTTTGATCTTATTTTTTGAGTGCTTACAGCTTGTCCTAAAGAATTGCTAACGGTAATAAAAGTTTCGGCAGCGCTAACTGACTGATATTGTACCTCCACATTTTGATTGGTAACGGTAGGAGATATATTTAAAATAGATAAATCAGTATGCAATTCATTAATACCAACTCCACTTGGGTTTATTATAATACGATAAGCAAGAAGCGTATCAATAATAGGGCCTACGCTAACGGTTCCGAATAGAATAGTTCCAGATGCACCAATTATGGCAAATAATGGATATGTGCCTGCAACGGTTGGTGTTCCGGATATTTCAGTACATCCGCTAACTCCACCCAAGTAAATACAATTAGAAGGGTTGCATTGATTGGTTAAACCGGGAGGTAAGCCTGAGAAGCTTATCAACTCAACCTCAATATCACTTACAAGAATTGGATTTGCGGGACCGCCCGGAATAAGTACCATTGAATCTTCAGGAGGGTGTATGTAAACAATTTGAGAGTATGGTTGCCCTACTGTACCGGAAACAAAATTGGTAGTAGTATCTGGTGTAATTAGTGTTAAATTATTAGGGTCAGGAACGCATTGTGCTTTTGCATTAGCAGAAGCAAAAAAAACAATTGCAAATAATAAGGTGTAAAATTTATTCATGGGATTTTGGGAATAGGATAATAGATAATTGATGCAACTAAGGTAATTAAGGTAACGGGTGTTGGTAATTGAATACCTAAGCCTTTTTCATGACCATATCCACAGCATCGGGTTGTGTGGCGGCTATGGTTAACACCTGCTCTAATTGAGAGATGGTAATTAGTTTTTTAATTGCATCACTCAATCCGCAAATTACAAAAGCACCATTTGCATTGCGGCAAATACGGTTACCCACCAAGATAGCGCTTAAGCCTGATGAATCGCAGTAGTTGGTGTCTGATAAATCAAGGATAAGGTTGGTGTAACCCTGACTATTTAAAATCAATAATTCTGATTTTAATTCGGCAGAAATGAGGGTGTTGAGTTTTTGTTCGTGCAGTTTAATTACTGCATGCTTGTCTTGTTTGTCTAAAGTATAATGCATGGTTAGAACTTAATATGCGGTTGGATGAGTTTTAATTACGGTTGTGAAAATAAAAATAAGATTCATTCAAAAAATAAAAGCCGGGCTTTAGCCCGGCTTTGTTTTGAACAATTGTTTTTTAATTACTGTTTTACAAAACGATAAACAAAATGCTGACCGTTTGTATTCATACTTAAATGGTAAACCCCTTGCGAAAGAGTTTTTACATCAATTAAGTTTGATGAAGCACTAAAGTTGGTACGTTTGATTACTTTGCCCATAAAATCGGTGATGGTGAAATTGATTTCTGAAGCGTTTTTCAAATCAATATGCAATACATCATTTGCAGGATTGGGATAAATGCTGATGCCTTGCTGCGCAAGTTCTGCCAGGCCGGTAGTGCCAACATAAACGGTAACAGGAACCAATGCACTTGTGCAGTTAAGTTCTGCTTCTTTTACTTTCCAATCGTAGAAGTAATAGTAGAAGTTGTTAAGTAAATCGTTACCGGTTATAGTAACAAGGTTTGGAATGGTGTATGGATAAACTATACCACCGCCATTTGTTCTTCTGAAACGAGGAGAAACCTGATTCCAACCGGCTATGTTTAAATTGTAGGCTTCATCAGTACCTATTGCATAGTCAGTACCCGGAGTTAATGTCCAGTTTAATGTAATAACCTGCGTATCGGGGTTAACGGTAATAACCTGGTTGTAAATTACCGCGCCAGTGTTATCGTAAAGCTGAATGTTTCTATCGCCAGGTGTGTCGGTATAAACTTTTACAGATTGTAAAGTACAAGAATTGATTACATCAAAATAAGTTTTTGCATTGGTAGTACCGCCTGAATATTGATTGGTGCCTGTATGATAAGCACTGCCTCCGCTAAACTGAGCGCCACCATAAACATCTGTTGCCTGCACGTAATAAACAGTGGTATCGGTAAGCACAGGAGTGGTAAATGCATTGCCTGTGCCAACAGATGTAGTGCCGCCAGCATCGCTATACCAAGCAATATTATTACCTGTAGATGTTAAATTAGCAGTGCCGGGTGTAGTAAGGTAAACATCATTAGCAACAGGACTTACAACGGTGTGTACTGTTACACTAATTGCATTGCTTGTAAACTGCTGGCAATAACCTTGTATAGTTAGCGTATATGTGCCGCTTGATGTTATGGTTGCATTTTGCGTGGTATCGCCATTGCTCCAAGTGTATGCAAAAATACCAGGGTCTGAGGGACCATTTAATGTTACTGGGGTTCCATCACAAACTTCGGTAATGCCTGCGGCTGCAATTACAGGTGTTTGGTTAGAGATTGTATTACTTTATAAACTGCAGATTGTGCAACGCAATTGTTTCCTGTGGCAGTAACCTGCACATTATAATCACCGGTTTGTGTTACGTTAATACTTTGTGAGGTAGAACCATCGCTCCATAAATAGTTATAACCTGCAGGTGCAGTTAGTGTTAATGACTGACCGGAGCATAAAATATTATTTCCGCTTGATGTGATGGTTGCAGTTGGTGATACGCAATCATTTTCTATAACAGTTAAAAACTGATCAATAGCGGGGTTGTAAATAGTTTGTGTTATGCCTGATGGCCATTGAATAACAACTGAATCAATAGCCGTAGCTTGTCCTAAACCAAAGTGGCACATGGCAGTGTTGGTGGTGCCGTAGCTTTCGCCAGCGCGTGATTCGCGGATTTGTACGCCCCATGCACCGTATATAGCAGTTTTTACTCCAATTGCATCGTGGTTACTAACAGTTCCTTTAAGGTTAAGTGTAAAGAAGTGGTTAGTGTTGTCTTTGTTCATCCAAATAACGTCATCAGTACTGCTTGGGTTGGTGTATATGCTGCCATAACCTGCATATATGTCAATAAATCCATCGTGGTTGAGGTCTCCGATGGAGAAGGTGAGCATATCATCTGTATTAAAAAGATTTTCAAGTTTGGTAAATGTTCCGTTGCCGTTGTTTTTGTAATAGCGTGAATCACTGCCGGAAACGAGTATATCAACAAAGCCATCGTTGTCAAAATCTTCCATTACGCTTTCGATGGGTGTTATGTCTGTTATGTCAAAGCCTGTGGTGGAGGTAACATCTGTGTAATTGCCACTGCCATCATTGGTAAAAATCTGGCTTTCGTGGTCGTGGTTGGTAGCCATAAGGTCGAGGTCGCCATCATTATCTATATCGCCAAAGCTTGCAGTCCCTGTTTGCCAACCATTGGCCAAGCCATATGCTGCAGCATTTTCTGTGAAGGTGCCATTGCCGTTGTTTACAAACAGTACATCAATTCTGCGACCATCTGAGGGGCTGTTAACTCCCTGGCGGCATTTGGCTATGTATAAATCAAAATCGCCATCGTTATCAAAGTCTGTCCATACGCTGCCGTAGTTTCCGCTGTCATCGGTAGAGGTTACATCAAAGTTGATGATGGTGGATTCGAAAGATTACCGGTACCGTCATTGAGGTAAACATGGCTTTCGGCATTGTCATCGCACAGGAATGCATCAATCCATCCATCGTTATTGATATCGGCAAAGGTTGCGTTTTGCAGGAAGAAGCCTGAGTTGGGAAGGGTAACAAATGTGCCACCGGTGCCGGTGTTGTTGGTGAGTAGTATTTTAATAACGTTGCCGCTAGCATCAGCCAATATATCTTTATAACCATTGTGATCTACATCTGCCAGACACATTGCCCAAGCGCTGTTGGTGCCGCCAAAATCGCCAAGGTGTATGCTTTGGTAGGATTGGTTTACCTGCTGCACTTCTACGTAGGCATCGTGTCCATCGGCAAGGCGAATGATGTCGTCTAATCCATCGGCATTCCAATCGGCAATGGATACTGCGCAGCCGCTATGGAATGCAGCATTTGCAAGGCGCGCGTTGGTATTGGTGAATGAAAGCTGGGCATTGGTTTGAAGTGTAACCGTTAAAAGCAATGCTGTTGCTAAAGGGTAAAATTTGTTGTTCATAATATGTTTGTGATTTATTGTTGCTGTTAGCCCTACCCTAACCCTCCCCGAAGGGGGGGAATGGCAGTGTGCGTTATCTTTTCTTTTGTTTTTTATCTATTACGGTGAATATGGTATTTATGTTTATTGATTAAATTATTTAAGGTTTCAAATGTAATATTAGTTTGATATGATGCAAGTGGGAATGTAACAGGTGATGGGGGAAGTTATTAAGGGGGAGTGTGGGTTTCGGGCAGAGGGGACGTTGGGAAGGTGAGTGTCACGCAGAGGCGCGGGGAGCGCAGAGGGGGTTTGTTTTGTGTTTAGTGGGAAGAGTTGATTGTGGAATGGGTAAAGCTGAGAAAGGAATCTATTTGCCGAAGGGTATTAAACCAAACAGGTATAAATGAATTTTACACAATTTAGTTAAGATAAAAACCCCGCACCTTTTGAGGGGCGGGGAAAAAACATATTGTATAAGTTAAAAGTTATGGTTTATGCTGTTACAGGAACCAATTCTAAAGCAGGAGTTAGTTGGATATCAAAATCGGTGATTTTGTTTTTGGTAACGTTAACTTCGAACTCGGCCGTGGTAAAATCATTTGCACGAACGCGGATGGTTGCTTTTGTAAGACTAACCTTTTTGAAGTGGTAGTTGCCTGCTTCGTTGGTTGAACGGATACTGTTTTCGCCAACGAGAGGGTAATCTATCATTTCTACAATGGCGTTGCGTATAGCCTTGCCGTTTTCGATGTTTGTGATGGTGCCTTTGATGCCTGTAACTGATTCGTTATAGTTATAGATTTTGCGTGAGTTAAAGTATGCAGCTTCAAAATCGGTGTTTGGAAAAAGTGAGCGCACCTGGTTATCCATATTGTTTTTGAGGTACTCGAGCATGTCTTTAACAGCCTTTTAAGGTTGGCAGTGTATGCTTTTAGCTGACCGCGTAAGGCTTTTGGCTTTGGGGCAATTGCCTGGAAGGAAGTAACATCGGCAGCGAATGATGTTAGCATAGCTGCTGTGATACCGTAAGGAAGAATAGATGCAGCGTTGGCATCGGCAATGGTTTTGATGCTGCCAATGGCAGTAGCAAATTTAGTGTCGGAAAGGTGGTATGATAGTTCTGATAAGGTGTAGGGAGCAACTGATGTGAAGAGTTGCTGATCGTTAACGGACATGGCATACGCTTTAATACCAGATACCATGCGCGATGCATTGCCTGCAATAATAGAGCGTAAGATGTTTTTGTCGCGGACAAGACCTTTGAGTTCAAATGCCTGTGCTTGTTTTTGTTCCCAGTTTTGAATCTGGATAAGGTTTTCGCGGTGCTGGGCATCTGACTCGTTGAAGATTTCGGAACCTTCCCAAGTAGACTGGTAGTTGGTGTTTGTTTGTGCAACAGAGTTGCCCATTACTTGTTGATTTTTTTCAGTACGTGTCATTTTTTTTAAATTATGAGTTATGAATTATGAATTAGTTGTTTGTGATATGTTGATTTTAACGTGGGTTTTGTGGGTGGGGTTACGTTATGGGAGAAGTTTTTTTTGTTGGTTGAATTTTGTGGTTGCTTTATGCCATTAGAATTAAACCAGACATTGAATTAAACGAGAGGTTGGGAAATAAGGTTACGTTGGTTGGGTGGTAACCCCTGACCCCTAAAGGGGAACGCTTTGTTTTAACGTGGTGCTTATACTTATTAAACCCCGCAGGTGAAGGACGACCTGCCGGGTAGTGGGAAGCAAGATATGCTGCGCGGTATGCCCGACTTTACCTGCCGGAATTGGGGTTGGAAACAACACGTGCGACCTTTGAGGTGAAATTAAGACCTTTCAATTTTTTTTGTAAGGTTTTGAAACTTTTTGTTTAAAACTGTGTAAAACATGCTATGGATAAAAATAACATAGTATTAACGACAGCGGCACATAGCCCATTGAAAATTGACTTGACCATGAAGCTTATGTACACGTGTAAAGGCACGAGGCTTTGCCGAAACAGGTTTATGATACGTAATGGCCATAAAGGTGCTGTGTATTTTTTTAAAGGAGTACATGGTGCACCTATTACTAAAAAATTAAATATTACCCGGCAGGAGCTTGATGCTGTATTACCACAATTTATAGCACAGCACAAAAAAGCGGTTGAGGCGCGAAGTAAAAAGAGAGCCACTGTGATGTATGATGCCGAGCCGACTATGTGTGCAAAGGTTAATACAGCTGCTGCTGCAAAGACTTGCCAGCCTACAATTAAGACTGCTGCTTTACCTACATCTGCACCTGCACCATCAAAAGCGGCACCACCTGTTTTGCTGACTTCATTATACCAGGCTAATTTACAGCATAAAAAGTGCCTTGAGTATTTTAAGAAGGGTTATGCTCCGAGTATAATTGCTTTACTGATGCATATTGATGAGCATACTGTGCAGCGTATATTGCGCGCGCAACGTAATATTGATGCCAACAATTATGCAGCGAGTATGAGTGAGGAGTAGCCACGCGCCTATTGTGTATTGGAGGGGAACCGAATTTTTTAACGGGGTGGGTATGCGTAACCTGTCCCGAAGTTTCGGGAGGGGCGCAAACGCGCAAGGCTAAAGGGCGACCTGACAGGAGGAATCATTAAGAAAAATAACGGGGTGCTTATGCGTAACCTTAAAGGGGCGCTATCACACAGGCAACGCATGCGACCTGTCAGGTGAAATCACTGTTAGCAGCAGGTTTTCTTGTATTATGCTTTTTTTGTTTTTCTAATGTATTCCTGAATTATTTTTTTATCTGTTTTTCTACTTTTAAGAATTTCAATTATCAAATCATAAGGAATTTTTTTCCCTTTAATTTTAGCCATTAAATTAAACTCCAGATTTCGATTGTCAACACTAACAAGTATTCCAAATTCAGGACTGAAGTATGTTTCTCCTGAAACAGAAGTTATATGATTATGCTTACTACCACAATATGGGTCATAACAGTTGTAATTAATGTGCTTGTAAATAAGGTAAGATGTGTCACCTACTTTATATGTAAATTTTTCTGATACGTAACGTTCGCTTATCGTTTTCAATAAACGTGGTTTAAATCCATTTTTAATTGTATCAATACTCACTTTTTGTCAATTTCAGATTTTGTAAATGGTACAGTCCACGAGTATTTATTTTTACTTGTAGTAATAGCTTCAATTAAAAAGTCATTTTGCCTTCTTTTAATGAGATACTTTGGATAAATGTTAACTCCTGAACTTAGTCCTTGCGAATAATCGATTAGTAGCAAACATTGTACATCTGTAAATCTAGCACTATGTTTAAACTTTTCTCTATTTCTTAATGTGTCTTGAGCGATACAATAAAATTGTCCTAAAAAGATTAATGTTATAAGTAGAGGTGTTCTCATAAACTTGCTGCTAACGTTTTGCACATTTGCGATGGGCGGGCTTTTCAGCACAAAAGTTGATGCGGAGCACAAAACTTTCAGCTACCACAAAACTGTCTGTGGAGCACGAAACCCCGCCTATTGCAAATGTGCTGTTAGCACCAGTTTTTCTATTTCCCATCTCTATCGTTTATTCCCTTTACTTTGTCCGCAGGTAAACTTGAATAGATACCACTAACCCTTTTAGGCAATGCAATCATATATTCAATTATTATATTCACTAAGTCGAATAATTGTCCGACCGTTTCTGGATTATCTGTGTCGATTTGACCAGGATGAACAGCGTCATTCCCTGTAACACGGACTATGTCTAGTGATTGTTGGACAATAGTTGGAAGTCCCTTTTTTACAAGACTACCTACGTCAGTGTTGATATTTTGCCGGTTCGCCAAGTTCTTGACATAAAACTTGAATAGCTAGTCGCAACAATGCTGCTCCCCTCGCGGAGATTTTGAACTTATTGCGGATGCCTCTGTGTATAGTCTCAATACAGATTCAGGCATTTCGGGGTTTGGGAATGGTGCGTTTCCAGAATCAGGAAAATACATTTTGTCCTCAACCCATAATGTTGTTTTACCACAATGTTGGCATGTTCCAACTCGTAAAGGGTGATTATTTGCAGGATGAGGAGTTTGACTATTGTTCCAATGTCTATACCACCAATCTTGTTTGGCAATTGCACCACAATGTGGACATGTATAAGATTTGAAAATACTTGTGGTTGGATATATTTCATTTACTTGAGCTTAATATTTATGTTTAATTTTTCTATTGTCTATTCTTTGATTTTCACGAATTTTTAATCGCCAAAGAAAATTATTGTCACCATTTATTTTGCTGTAATAATTTATTGGAACTTTAAAAAGATCAACGCATTTTTTAAGAACGCTTATGATGTTCTTTCTTGTCATTTTCTTTGAGTCAATTTCACTTATAGTATGATAGAAAGATGGCCCAAAAAGCACCGATTTATCAAACCTTAAATTTACTGGAGTTCCAATTAATGAGTATGCTTGGTTTGTCACGATGATTTTTGAAGCTAAATCCCTGTTTGCTCCTTTACAAGCAGAAAGGAATAATCTTTTATTTTGTAAAATTTTTTTCGTAAAAATTTGTAGTTCACTATTCGTTATTGAATCTCCATTAATTTCAATTCCTGTTTCGTCTGCATGACAAGATAAATGTAAATATCGATAATTTGATTTGTTTAAATCGTTTAAGTGATTTTTTAACTCTTAAATACTGTCAGCCCACATGTAAATCGATGGTATATCAGATAGTTCCAAAATTTCGTGAAGATTTTCCCCATCAAAGTAATCGTCACCTCTTAAAGATTCTATAATATATACTCCGTATTTTGTCATCTGTAGCTTGTTGTTCTAAAATTGGTGCTAACTCACAAATATACGAAAGTGTAAAGTGCAAATGCTTGATAATCAAGTTTGAATATTGCGGCTATTGAATATCCGTTTAGTGCAGTTATATAAAATGCGCAAGTTATGGGTAGGCGTAATTACTGGGGCGCAAACGCACAAGCTCCGCTCGCTAACTGTCAGGTTAAATTAATATGCAAGAAAATAACGGGGTGCTTATGCGTAACCTTACAGGGGCGCTATCACACAGGCAACGCATGCGACCTGTCAGGTGAAATCATTTATATGAGGTGTGTGTGGCTGGGTGAAATTTCATTTTAACGTGGTGGATGTGCGTAGTAAGTAAGCGAAGGAGGTGAATAGGAGATTAAGGAAGAAATTATTTTAGCAGGTCTTCTATTACCCCTTTTTCATGGCTTGGCAACTTATCATTTTTTATTTGTTTGCTTAAATTTTCCAAAAAATTTCTTGAACTCTTTATCAGCAATAATTTTTGAAATGTTTTTAATTAAGACAAGGGCTTTTTCTTTGGTTAGTCCGTTTAGAAATGCGCGTTCGAGGTAATAAATTAAGTCATCTAAATGGTTTTTACTTTTGTTATCCAACTTGCGATGAAGGTTTCTGAAGGCTCTTGTATCAATACCATCTAATACCTTTTGGGATGAGAAAATAGCGGTAAGTAAATATGCTAAATCGTACTCTTCATGCTTGCCATTAAGCCTATTGTCATCAAATCGTAAATGGCTTTTGAGAATTATAGAATTATTTGCATCGCCTAATAAGTATTTTTTTATTAAATTAATTCTATCATCAGAAATATTGTTAATGGCATCTTTGCTTAAAAACTTGGGAGAATCATCCGCGTCATTAATTTTCTGCCATTTAAACGGCAGGATTTTAAATTGACTGAAAGCATCTTTGTCAAAAAACTTATCGCTCATTGGAAAATTCCTGTTTTCTTTAAAAAGTAGGAATCGTTGAGCAGTTAAACTATAATAAGTATCGCCATGTATGGTGTCTCGTGCTACTCTGAGTCCTTCAAAATATTTGACCTTTTCTGCCGGTCTCTCTGGGTCTTTTGAGAAAAAGGAGTAGTTGTAAAAACAGTCTTCTTCCTGATAGCTGTCTGTGTGTTTAATTTTTTTTTCTACTATTAAAGTTGAAATGGTAAATGGCTGTGCATAGTTTTTAAGTATCCATAATTGGTGCTTTGATGCCCTACAAGAATAAATTGACCTATTGAATTAACTATTAAACTAAGCTTGCGTAAGTGCAGCCTATCTGTAGATAACATATACATGCTATAGCTACCTGCTAAAGTGTTGTCATGTCTAATGCTTTTGTAGCTATCTAAAAAGGAAGGTAAGGCATTATACTCTCTGCCTGACAAATATTTTATAAAAGTGAATAGCTCATCCTCTAAAAAAAGCGTTGTAAATTCATCGGGGGTTTTATTTAAATTTCCGCTGATATCAAATACATAATCTGAAACAGTGTTGTATGTATATTGATTAAAAATTTGAGATGGGGTTTTGTCTTTATATTCGTTAAATATAGCATCAGACGTTTTGCCTATATCAATTGCACCAACATATTTTTTAAAGATGATGGGACAACAGCATGGAATTCCACTTATTGGATCGAACCCTGACGCATTTCCCTTGAGATATATACTCCCATCCTGATTATGTTCTATTTCTAAACTGTAGTGAAGTTGATATTTTATTATGCACTCTTGAGAAGCTATTTGATATGGCACATAAAGCGTATCAAACTTATAGTTATCGTTATCTGTTTTATGATAGACGCATTTATCAGGCTCCATTTCATTTTTGTACATTGTGCTATCCCACCTTGAAGTTTTTGCTGCAACAGTTTGGTCTTCATTAATGAGAAAATATACTATTGCTATTACTTCAACTGGTGTTTTTATTTTTGATTCGCGTGCTTCTTTCATTCCATCAGGTCGTAAAAAACAACCTATATATAGTCCGGCTAATTCGATAGGCAATGCATCCTCTGTGGTTTCGGCTATCCTTTTTACTGTTGTTTTTTTTCTTTTGTTCTTTTCTGCTTTATAATCAATTTTGAATTTTTTAAAATGGTCAGATTCTATATATTTCTGGTAAGATGAACAACTATATTCATTATTATCTTTTAAAATATACTGTACTACTATATTAAGTTGATCGACAGTCTGCTTTTGTAGTTTGAATTTTTTTTTGCTCCTAACATGGTTTTCTGCTTTTTCGTGCAGAGTTTCCAAAGCTCTATCCTTCATAGCTTCCGCTGGCTTATTACCTTCATTAAGTCCCTGAACAAATTGTGTAAAATTTACACCCTGTAAACTTGGTTTAGACTTACGATAGTATTCAAGTGCGCAGTTTAAGAAATCTGATACGCTTGCAGGATCAAGTAGGATTAAAGGGTGTGAAGTTTTAGCCATACTGAGTGAAGGTTTGGTATAGTGTTTTCAAAAGTAAATAAATCAGTAAAAATTTACTGCTATCAGTAAATTTTTACTGGAAAAAAGAGGTAAAAATGTTTGGAATGCAGTAAATAATTTATATACGACAGACGTGTTATCAGTGTTTTTTGCTGGATTTTTTTTTTTTTAACCCAGCAAAGAACTTAAGAATTTTGGGGACCACACTGGCATTAATCACCTGATAATACAGTGAAAAAAAAAAAAAAACAACAAGTAAAATGGCTAACAATCTCCTAAATCAGATCACCACTACTTTGTTTAGCGCTGCTTTAATGTTAACCTCTACCGGTGGTACATGCAGTGCAGTAACTGATACAGTTGCTGCTCAATATGTTTTATTTTATAGTGGCGAAATGCCAGCCATGTATAAAGAAGACCTAATAAAACTTCGAGGGCTCTTGGAGCATTGCTCGTTTTATGGCAGAGATATAAAGTTTGTTACCACAGTTGTAACACGGCTGAAGCTATTTCTGCCACGGTTGAATTTTACGATAAAAATTAAAGACCTGAAAGGGAAGCCTGGAATGAGAATAATTAATATTCAGCAAAATAATTTGCTGCCATCTCTAATAAACCCTTATGAGGAGGAAAGAGGTCCGGTTGCACAAATTGAGGTTGAGGAGAACGAGATAAACTTATGGCATGTTTCAAATAAATACTTTGAGTGTTCTTTTACATTTTTAAACTCTACCAGTGCTATTAGGACAAAAACTACGGAGATCAATTATATAATAGAATCAGAACGAGATATAGATAATGTTAAAGCTAGGATTTTGTCAGCAAGCATAATAGGTAAGGAGGATACGATACTTTTAGCACTTAAAGGTAAAAACAAAGGAGTAGAAAAAGTATTGGAACTCACATACAAAGATCGTATACTTTACAATCTTGCATGTGATGTGCAGAAAGAAGTAAAAAATAAGAATTACATAACCAGCAAAAAGGTAGAAGAATATTTAGACGAAAGTTCAGATATGAACGTGAGATTAAAAGTCATTTACGGCCTGATTGAAAATTTACCTGACACCAAATAAAGAAATACCTTGGGAATAAAAAGAAATGGCGTAAAAATTGAAGAAGGGGAAGATATTGTATGGGAACGCAACTATGATTCTCCAAAACCAATATATGAGAATAATTCTTTTTCAATTATTCATTGCAGTAATGACTTAAAATATGATTACAAGCAAATGAAAACTTCAACTAAGAACGTTATTAAAGAGACTGCTACAAGAAACGAACTGATGAAAATTATAAAGGGCATAAATTATTCAAACAACGCTGACTACTTTGATAAAGAAGATATGATTGTACAAAATGAGTTAAGCCGTGTAAGTGAATACTTACACTTATACTCTAAAACGAAAAAAGAGCTAAAAAAAGGTATTCGTGAAATTTCTTATGGAATTAGTGTGGATAAAGAAATTAGCAAAATAGATACAACTTCGGGCTATTTAGACTCTTTGTTGAATTATGACATTAAAAATATTGAGAACCATCAAAAATTCTTCGTATTTTCTTAATAAGTGATCAAGAAAGAGCTGAGATAATACAAATGGCAAGGTTGTATTACATAGCAAGGAAGGTTAATTGGGATGCCTTAAAAGATTCTGATAAAAGGAATCTTTTGTATCAGTTTCTTGACATAAAAGATTTAACAAAAAAATCTGCCAGTTCTCTGTTGGGTTTTAATACTGGTAAGAATTAATTTTTTCACATACACATAACTAAATATTTATTCTATTTGCTTTTTTGTTCCTACTATGCTAAAAATCTTTAAAGGAAGGATATTTTTATCTCTTTTATTGGCTCTTGTATTTACAATAGCTTCTGTATTTTCCGATTATCAAAACGAGCTATCCGGTACAGAAATTTCTCAACTTAAAACAGGATTAAACAGCAAAAATTCAAAAAGAGACGCTGAGTGCCTTGCCTTTATAAGTAAAAACTTTCTACTGGTAAATCTCTCAAAAAGCAATTTTGTTAAAGGGTCAAAATATCAAACTACCCGATTTAGAAATCCAAATGATGTATCACCAGACTCAATTGTAACCATTGGAGACAGAAAGAAAATATTAGATTTATTAGACTTGCTCGATAAAAATGGGCACCTATATAATAAGCTAATAATTGACCTCTCAATTTTTGACTATTATTCATTCATTGACACGCTTAATAAAAAAGCCAATTCGGTCGATTCTCTGCTTGGAGAGAAACTCAGGTCACTAGAAAGTAAAAAGCGTATTATTCGGCAGTATCCCATAAAAGTAGATGGCTGCGCAAATGAGTCCCTATCATATCGAGACGAAGAAGGGCTTGCTTCCACCCGTTATGACACTGTATCCGGAACATTTATGCACGAAAAAATGATAATAAAAGGCAGATACACTATGCCATATAAAATGCTTAAGCTTATAGATTCTGTATATTTTGATACAACAGATTTTTTTTCTCGATAGATTTCTACCCACAAAGTTTTACAAATATTCCACTTATAAAAACTCTAACCTTAGTTCCAAGGGCTTCTACAAAGCTGATTTTATTCCAAACAAAATAATTTCATTTAATGATTATCAAAGTTTAAAAACCACCGATAGTATAAGTGCCCCTCATGTTGCAAGAGTAGAGCTCGATTTTTTAATTAGCGACCCTGAACAAATACATGAGTTACTATCCGTTTCTAACAAAAAAAACATTTTTATTGGAAGCTTTGATAGCTTTGGCATAGATATTCACAATTCTTATCGTGGTCCTTCAAGCGGGGCTTTGCTAATACTTTCAAGCTATTACACTTTAGTCACCGGCCAAAATGCTTTCAACATCTTGCTTTACTCTTTATTGTTCTTAGTTTTCTTTTTTGCCTTTTTACTTGCGTTTTACTACGACAGTATAAATTTAGGCTTAAAGGCTTCTACAATTCAACTAAAAAAAATCAGGGCTAATTTTGTTGAAAAGAAAAATCTCTTAAGCTACATATTGGTATTATTGGTAGATGCGATATTACATTTTTTTCCAACGGTAGTTATTTTTTTAACACCTTTAATAGTAGAAACTAATTTTGATACACATATAAGATTATTTAGCCTCTACTATTATTTAATTATGGTCTTGATTGTCGCAAAAATTTACGGCAATTATAAAACCCCACCTACAATTCAATTAAATGAAAGTGAGTTTAATCAATTATACAAAGAGGCAAAGGACGAGGCAAAAAAAGAGTTTATTAATAATGAACAGGAGAAGATTGCGTAGAGCCTTATTATCTATATTCTTAAGCGACTTATATTGGCAGAGCATTTTTTTTTGATTCCATTCGCTCTTTTAAGACTTACTTTTTACTTTAAAAACACCTTAATGGCACGCATGCTTACGTTATACTTTTGCATGAGTTGGGTGTGGGTAAAGCCTTTTTCAAAATCGGAGCGGATGTTTATGCCTGTTTGTTTTTTGATTATTAGGTATTCATTTATGTCATGGAAAGTTTTGCCAGCATAGTAGTATTTATTTTTAATTAGGTTTTGTTCTTTAAGTATGGCGGAAACGATTGTAGCTTTTACGTTTAGTTCGTAGCAAATTTGGTTTATTGTTTTTCCGCTTTTGAACATTTCGAGTATTAATGGGCGGTTAAGTGCTTATTTAAGGCTTTTTGTTGAGGGAAGCAGGTTGCTTTCTTTTAAAAAATCAGAAATTTTTCCGTAGGTAATGTCGGGGAACTGTTCCATTATTTGTGATATGTTAAGCCCGCTTTGGTATAGTTCAATAATACGTTCTTTCCTATAATAGTATATATCTGATTTTTTGATTTTGGGCATAATGTGGTTTTTTACGAGGTGGTTGTTAAAATGTTTTAGGGTTTTATGTAAATATTATTGGAGATGAATTAATGTATGATTGGGGTTTGCCGGAAACGAATACGGTAAGCCCGACATACAAAAAGGTTAAGCCGGGCGATGAAAATGTTTGCCCGCAAATGCGTGAACCTTCCCCGCAATAGAATTTACCTTCCCCGCAATAGAATTTACCTTCCCCGTAATAGAATTTACACTCCCCACAATAGAATTTACCTCACCCGAGGTGGCGTGAACCTTGCCCGCAATAGAATTTACCTTGCCCGGATTGCCGTAAACCTTGCCCGAAGTGGCGTGAACCTTGCCCGCATTAGAATTGACATTGCCCGAAACAAGATGAAGTTTGGCAGGAACAGGATGGAGTATGATATGAACAGCCTGAACTTTGCCCATAATTGATAGGGGTTTGGCAGGATGTGTTTTTAGAATGATTGAAATAGGACACTGCCGTAACAGACCCTAAGCCCGATGGAGACCTGCAAGGCTGTGAGAAGGCGGTGCCATGCACCGGGGCGACAGCGGGACTGAAGGTGATTAGTGAATATGCTGACGCGCTTCCAAAATATACTTGCTATTGATATGATGCGGTTACAGCCTAACTACTTTTTTGATTAAGGTGCCTTTGTTGGTTTCTATTTGGAGGAGGTATATGCCGCTTTGTTTGGGTAACACTGCCTCGGTTAATAGTGTAGCCGGGTTTGGTTTGCAGGGTGCTGCACAGTTTGCCTTTGGTGGTATAAATTTTTAGCTGGTTGATGGTTATGCCCTGGTTGTAATTTTGATAATGCCTTTGGAGGTGGGGTTAGGGTAAATGCCAATGAGTGCAGCGACATTTGCATTTTGTATGGATGTATTGATAAGGAGGTTTTGCAGTGTATCTTTTGCTATGAGGACGGGGGTTTTGTCGGCAGCATTGTACATGGCCATGAAATCGGTAATGGGTTGTGTGTTGAAGGCAGCCATTTCGGTAAGCCATGACGGGGGGACGCTTTGGTAGTAAACGGCTGCCGTAACGTTAACGGTACCGTTATACCCAAGTGTGGCAACATTAAAGTTGATGATATCTTTGCCGGTACCTTCTACTCCAGCGGCATCTTTGTTGAAGTTGGAGTCGGTAAAGGCATGGCCAACAACTTTTACGGTATCGTAGGTATAGTGTGTGGTGGTAAAACCGGCAGGGAGCAGGCGATTGTCTTTAAGTGTGATATTAGCGCGCTCGAGCACGGTGGTTTTATCGCCATTAACATCGCCCATTACCAGTTCATAGGCCTGCACTTGTGTGGTATCGGTTATAACATTGTAGTGCTGCTGGTATGGTTGTGTGTAGTTGCGTATGTTGCCCGATGCATCAAACAAACCGGTGGCAAAGAGGGTATCGCCATTTGTTTTGGTAACTACAAACTGTACAAAAGCTCTGCGGGCAGGGTATCCGCTTGGGAATTTATGCCCCGCTTTGTTGGTGAGGGTCATTTGAAAGTAAGCAGTGTCGTTGGTAATGTTTGTGTTGGTTACGCTAACGTTTAGCGTTTGCTCGGTAAGCAGTTTGTTGATGGAAACAAGTGTGGAATCGAAATTGGCATCGGATGCGGTAACGCCCAAAGCAGCTTTGTTGTTTTTAATAAGGTTAACCATAAAGGAGTTGGCACCTGCAAAGACATGTGTGTTAAACGGGCTGCGGTAGGGCAAGGCTGTGTAGCCGTTTGCAATTTGTATGGCATCTTCCAGTTCGGGCATGTGGCAGGTTTGGCAGGTGGTGGGCTGCGCAGGGTAAACGGAGTTAAGCCACTCGTGGTAGGTAGCCTGCTCTACGAATGTGGTTCCCGTTGGGTTGCCACTTAAATCGACAGCATTAGAGATTAAGGTATGGCATGGTGAACAGGTTTTGCTTTCGGAAATATGATCGCTGTACAAAGGTGTGAGGCCCACGTAGAGTTGCATGGGTCCCTGCATGGGTAGTATAAAAGGACCGTAAGCTACATCGTTGGTATCGTAAGGAATTTGCCCTGTAAAGAGTTGTCCGAGGGTGGTATCGTTACCAATGCTATGGCAGCTCATGCAACCCACACCAGCAAGCCCCAAGGAGTCGGTAGCCAAACTATCAAGCGTGTAATAAGGGTGTCCTTTGTATTTGGATGTGTAATGCCCCATAGGTGCATGGCATGATGTGCAGAGGTTTTGCAGTTGAGCACTGTGCCCTGGGTTAACGGAAACTTCGTGGCTAACCTTGGCACGCCACAATGGGTCAACTCCAGCTAAGCCCATCATGCTGGTTTCCCAGTCGTCATATAAATTTATGTCCATGCCATTGGCATCAATGTTTGCCTGCCCCAGTGTATCGAAGCCATGGCAGCCGCGGCAGTTGTATGGAGTTAAAAAATATTCGGCCGAATCAATGGGCGGCAGGCTGTGGTAACTGCTAAAGCGTGTAAATTTTTCTAACTCTTCTTTGGTATGAAAAGGTTGTTTTTCTTTTTTGGATGATGACAGCATAGCCATACCCACTACAAAAACGGCAACAATACTTACTATAACTCTTTTGCGCATGTATTTTTAAAGGAATACAAGTATAGTGAGAACGGAAATGTTGCGCAAGGGGGGCGAGGGAAAGTTGTGAAGGGGAGGTAGTTTTGCATATCCCCTATTCTGCTCACCTCCTCACAATCACCTTCGTTCTGCTAACTCCCTCGCCCTTATATCTCCTCTCAATAAAATAAAACCCACTCCTTAAATCCGCCAAATCAAACTTTACAACATTACCTGTAACAGTTTGCTTTAGTTGCACCTCAGTGCCCGATACATTATAGAAATGATAAGTGGAAGAATAGTCGTTAGCTAATACATACAGATATTCACTTGCAGGGTTAGGATAAACCACCCACCTGTCTTCCTCTCCAATAAAAATTTTAACTGATGGAGAGTAAGCAAAATCGCCATTAAAGTCGGTTTGTTTTAAACGATAATAAGATACATTATTAAACGGGTTATTATCCTTAATCTGATATGTTATTGGGACATTTACAGTGCCTGCACCATCAATAATTTCCAACTGCCTCCATTCTCTATTATCTTTTGATTTTTCAATAGTAAAATAATCGTTGTTAGTTTGAGAATTGACAACCCATTTAATTAAAACTTTATTGCTTACAACTTCAGCATCAAAGTAAGTAAGCACAATGGGTAAAGCGCCACCCGGATCATCAAAACCAAAGCCAAATGCAGAGGCTGCACCTGCCACAGGACCGCCAGCACCAGAGTTGTTCAAGCAATTTAAAAAACCTACAGGGCAGCAACCCATGTTTACGGCTGCATTATATTGCGAGCCAAAACCATCAGATGTAGCTGTTACATTAACATTAGTTTGAGAAGGTAAATTTGAAAGAGGAGTTACAGTAAAACAAAAAACATAACGCAAGCATGTATTGGGTAAACCGGTAAAATCTCCTCTGCCAACATTAGCTGCATCAGCAAAAACAAATTTCCACTTAGTACCGTTTTGTGTTGCCTGCCAGTTACCCGCATTGTAAAAACCGGGGAAAGTAGCGGGCAGAGGCGTAACACTTGCAAACCCTGCGGGATTAAAATCAAATTCAAACTGCTTAATACCTTCTACACCTGTTGTGTTTTTAAAATATGTAGTTACGCATAGGGTGCCTGCCACAAACAAAGGGCTTAAGGTCATAGGCAAAGTTTTGTACACACCATTATATGCTACCTGAAAAAAAGGTTTAGACGGATTGAATACCGGCACTGCACAGACACTACTATCTAATTGTAAATTGCCTTTTGTGTTTGGAACATTTATTATGGCAGTGCCGGTATCACCACCAATAGAAATATCGTAGGTAATTGATGTTGCTGCATTAATCCACAAAAAATATTGAGTTGCATTTGCTACAGTAAAATTAATGTTGCTGCTACCTGCAACTAAAAATTGTGCGCTACAATTACCGCTACCACAACTGCCTTGTTCAAGGGTGCATTCCAAATCACCGGTTGCATTGAGTATTGAAACGTATATATGCCCAGCCCCGTTAGGTGCATTAATTTGATAGAGAACATCTTCGCCAGGCAAATTACACGGCATTGTAACATCATCAATCATCCCGGCATTGGTTTCGCCAATTAAATGCACGGCAGGGCACAGGTTAATTACCTTTGGATTGCTGCAATTTGTTTGAGCAGATGATGTTGCTATAGACAGCAACAAACTAAATAGACATAAAGCTAATTTCATGGCATGAAACTTTTAGGTAAGACTAAATGAGTTTTAAAATCTACCTGAAAACAGCTTGCGGTTTTGAGTTCAGGAAATTTTCGGAATTAATAAAAAATCAAAACGCTAAAGAGGTAAAAGTGTTGGTTAACGGCTAAATCAAAAACTATTTAGCAATAGTATTAAGCCTAATTGTAAAACGTATGCTTTAAACAAAAAAAATTACTCCCCACCTCCAATCCGCTTCAACTCCTGCTCACTGCCACCTGTACGCTGCCTAACATTCTTTACCTGCTTATTACCAAACTTCCAGGAGAGTGATGCCCTGAATTGCTGACTTTCCCAATTGCCGTTAGCCCGGCTAACTATACCGGCATACGTATTTATGCTTTTCCAGGGAGCCGTTTTAAGTACATCGGTAAACGATAACTTAAGCGTAGCCTGATCTTTGAACAACTTCTTTTGTAAACCCAAATCAAGCGAACCCTGCTCTTCTGTTTTGTACGAACCGCCCCATACACCTCCTGTATTAAACCATCCACTTACTTCAAAAGTAAAATTATAAGGCAGCTTAAAAGTGTGCTGCATATAAGTATTAAAAGAAGTAATGCTGGTGTTTATGGTTTTGCCCTCGCCAAAATCGGCATCGTAAGCCTGGTTAATTACACCTAAGTTAGCATATACACTATACCATTTAGTTGGCTGCAATGACGCACTAAAGTTTGCACCCATAACATTTTCGGTAGCCAAGTTACGCGGCTGTAAATAACCCTTGCCACCAGGCAAAGTATCAGCTATCTGCGCAAAAAAATCGTTTGTTTGGCTCCACGATACACTGGTAGTAACGGTATATTTATACGTATGCGATACTTCAACTTTATTAGAATACTGCGGATTTAAAAATGGATTACCCTTCCTGAAACTCAACTCATCCAGCTTATACTCAAACGGATTTAAATCCTGGTAATTAGGCCTGTCTATACGGCTGCTGTAAATTAATGCCAGCGAATGATTTTTGTGCAAATTATACGTTATGCCCGCGCTGGGAAAAAAATCGGTGTAAGAGCGTTTCACATTTTTATCGTCAGCATTGGCAGTTGCCGTTTTTAAATCACCTTCTGAATTGGTGTTTTCCATACGCACCCCCTGCCTGCAAATCAAACTTCTTTATCGTGCGTTGATAATTGGCATAAAATGCATTAATGTTCTCAGTGTATTCAAAACTATTGCTGCGTGTGTTATCCAGCACTTCGTTGTTATCAATAATGTTGTAAAAATCAAAAACATTATCGGTTTTTACTACTGCAACCTTATACCCCAATCCTAATTTTCCTTTCAGGAAATTTTGAGAGTAATCTGATTTCAAAGAAAAAATACCAATAGTAGTTTCGGCAAAGGAGTTAAAAAAAGTTTGTGACAAAGGCTGCTCTGTTACCGGAGTGGTATAAATATTAGGAATATAATTCTCACGCTTACTATGGTAAAAACCTAAATCAGCATCTGTTGCCAGTTCGTGCCCAAGCGTATCTTTAAACTGGTGGTTCAAATTTAAATTTACATTATCACTTACGTTATCAAACGTTTGGTCAGATTTTAGAATACTGTCGGTAACACCGGTAAAAAAGTTTGAGATGTAATTGCGGTTTAGCCCTTTACCATCGCTCTCGCTATGGTTACCGTTTATCATCAGTCCCACATTATTTTTTTTATTAATGGTGTAATCAGCGCCCGCTTTATAATTATGATTAAAAAAACTGCGTTTTGTAATAGAGGACTGATTATAAATGTAAGGATTCTGTTCGCGATATAAATAAAACTCATTTTTAGAGTCGCCAAAATTGTTGCTGTAACTTCCGTAGCTGTTTAATTTTTTTGAACGGTTGTTTAATGATATAGAAGAATTATATTTTGAGTAAGTACCCACCGCATAACCCACAGTAATGTTTCCGTTTGTTCCAAAATTTTTATTCTTCTTTAGCTTAATATTAATAATGCCCGCAGTGCCTTCGGCATCATATTTAGAAGAAGGATTTGATATTAGCTCTATAGCTTCAACATCAACACTTTGAACAGATTTTAAATAATCGGCTAATTCTGTTTCAGTCATTCGCGAAGGTCTGCCGTCAATTTGCACCATCACTCCTCCCCTGCCCTTTAATGAAATAGCATCGTTATTATCAACCACCACACCGGGCGCCTTTTGCAAAAGTTCATAAGCATTACTCCCGGTTGAGTTAATGCTGTTCTCCACATTGAAAACAGTTTTATCAGCCTTTACCTCAATGAGTGGCTTAAGCGCTGTTACTTCAGCCTGCTTTAAAGTAGTGGATGATGGAGACATTTTAATTACAGGAATGGCTACAGCGGTTCCATCAAAATTAATTACATCAGAAAAATAAGGCGCAAAACCAATAAGCGAAGCCTTTAAATAATATTTGCCTTGTTTAGGATTCTCAAAAGAAAAACTACCATCAACACCCGCAACACTTACCTTTTTTAAAACTGAATCTGAAGCATTACGTAATTCTATGGCGGTACCCGTTAAAGGTTCATTATTGGTATCGGTAATTTTTCCGGCAATACCATTCTGTGCACGCAGCCTTTGAGTGGCGGTAAGAAAAATAACTGCCATAAAAATTTTTAACAAGTAATTAGTTTGCATTTTGATTTTGGTTTGTTGCGAAAGAAGGAAAAATAAAGGGCTTAATGCTTAACTAAATGTTAAAGAATAGCAGTAAAAAAATAACGATGTTATATAACTTCTAAACTCTGATCTTTTAACCAACCCTCGTTACCGTTTGGAATTTTAATTTTTTTCCATCCTTGTAATTCGTCTTTCAACTCAATTTTAGTACCGGAATGCAACATAAAAAGGTTGGTACTTTTATCATCGGGTGAGCTTTTAACGTAAACATTGTCGGGAATAATAATAGCTTCTTTGTGGTTTTGAGAATAGTTATTTTGGTTTGATGCCACTGCAACAAAAAACAAACCTGCAAAAAGAAAAATGAATGTGCCAAAAAAAGTCAGCTTCTTTAAAGAATAGCTTCTTGCAAAAATATAAATAGCCCCAACAAAAGCAGCCAACCAAATAAGAGCAACACCCACCAGCGACCTTGTACCAGCAGTTGATGATGCTACATATCCATCCCACCAACGTTGGTAAAACACCTTAGGCGCTGGTTCAATTTTATCAATTGTTTTTTGATTGGCAATGGCTATGTTAAATAAAATGTCCTCGTCAGATGGTTTTAATTTTTTTGCGCGCTCATAGTTTAAAATAGCTTTGGTAAAATCTCCTGTTTTGAAATAAGAGTTGCCAAGGTTGTAAAAAACTTCGGCAGATTAGTTTCCTAATTTTATAATGTCTGCATAAGTTTTGGCTGCTGACTCATACTGCTGACTCATGTATAATTTATTGGCGGTATCAAAAAGGTTATCTGCCGCCAAATTTTGCAACGTACATAACCACAGCATAAATGTAAACAGCTTACTTAATCTCATCTTCTATTTTTGTTATTATTTGTACGGCATCGCTATAAATAGTTTGTGGGGCAGTACTTATAGCGCTTGCGGCAAACCTGGCCATCTCACAGGTTTCAATGGTATCAATAAGTTTTGTTACTGCACTTTCCGAAACATTTTTTGCCACCAAATTCTGTTTTAAATTTTCTTTTGACAAATCGGCAAATCCTATACTTAGTTTATCGGTGCAATAAATATTGAGTGCTTTGTAAATTTCTTCGTAAAAAGCATCATTATTATTTTGCTCCAATAATTTTTTTGCTGCGGACAATCTTTTCTGCGCCATCCTGGTTGCATTGCGGCTGCGTGATAACTGTACGTTTCCTTCCAATTCATCGCGTCTTCTTTATACAAAGCAACCAGTATGATAAAAACAAATGGAATAACAAGCAGTAAATAAAACAAAATGCTTCCATAAAAATCTGCTGCAAAGTTTCTTTCTGTTACCGAAGTTTTAATAAATCTTATGTCTTTTCCCAGCAATTTAAAATCCGATTTGTTTTGAACGGCAACTGCAGCACCTTCATCTGTTCCTTTGCTGCCTTCAACCTTTAAATTAAAATTGCCCGATGCAAGCGTTACATATTGCTTCTTTTCTAAATCATAGAAAGTAAATCTAACAGGGTCAATATTATACTCACCACCATGGCGGGGAATTAACAGGTACTCAAACGTTTTGCTTCCGCTTACTCCTGCTTCATTAACCGTTATGTTTTCATACACCTTAGGCTCGTAGCTTTCAATATCATCTGGTATATTCAGCACGGGCGCTTCAATCAGTTTTAAATTTCCTTTACCACTAATTTTGAGCTTGATGTTGATGGCATCATTGGCTTTAAGTTGTTGTTTGTCTATGGTTTCAGCCAGCGTAAATTTTCCTACAGCGCCTTTAAAATCGGGGTCGGAAGTTGGAGGCAGTGGAGCTACATTAATTTTTACGGTTTCGCTTTTTAATGCAACATTTACATCTCGTGCACCCATCCCAAAAAACGGGTCACTGAAGAACGGGTCGTTAAAAATGTCAAACGGGTTATTGCTTTTCTTGCGTTGCTGCTGCACTCGCGCAATACATGTTCCCTGCATAGGGTCTAATGTAAGCACACCTGATTGCTGCGGAAACAAAACTACTTTTTTTAATACGCCTACTTTGTAATTAATGCCGTTAATATTTTCATCACGCAATTCCAACCGCTCAGGCATTTTTAATTCCTGGCTCCAAAATCCGGTGTATGCAGGTAGCTTTTCTATGGTGTAGTTTACCACGTTAACTCGTGTGTAAAGTTTATAGGTAACTAATATTGCTTCGCCTTGTGATACATTTGTTTTGCTAACACTTTCTTTTAAAAAAATATTTTTTGAGAGAAGCGCATCATCGGTACCGGCATCATTTTGCTGATTACCTCCTTGTTGCTGTTGCTTTGTAGTGCCTTTAACAACAGTTAAGCTAATTGCATTTGACTGAATTCTTTTTCCATTGGCATTGATGGTAGCAGGGTCAATACGAAAAGTGCCCTCGGCTTTGGCTTGTAAATAATAAGTAAGGGTAACCGACTGGCTCATGGCACCATTAATTATTTGCATGCTGGTACTTTGCATTGGTCCCGCCAACAAATTAAAATCCTTGAATGATGGTGCAGTAAAATTGCTGGCGGTGGTGTTAATGGTATAAACCAATTCAAACTGTTCATTTACACCTACCGGATTTTTACCAACAGAAGCAGTGAACTTTGGGTCCTGGGCGCAGGAAAAATAGAGTAAAGCATGAAATAAGTAACAAGACTATAAACTCCATCTTGGTCCTTATTTTTTGTTATGTAATTTATTTTTCAAGCTAATCAGTAATTTTCCTTTTAAACTCACCTTTTTTTGGTGCTTTATACTTAATACTCGGTATTTAAAGTACTACCATTGCTTCTCAATATTCGCTCTCACGCCCTCTTTCTTTTGAAGATTTTTTTGCAACTTCTTTTCATCATTTTTTAAAGCCTGCAAAATTCTTTCTGCTTCTTCTTTAGATAATTTTTGTTCTTGCTTTTGCTGCTGTTGTTGCTCCTGTTTCTTTTGATCGTCTTTTTTCTCGTCCTGCTTTTGTTGCTGGTCTTGTTTCTTCTCTTCTTTTTTATCTTGTTTTTTATCGTCTTTGTTCTGCTGTTGCTGCTGTTGTTGCTGTCTTAATTTTTGTAAAGCATACGACATATTATAGCGCGTGTCTTCGCTATTAGGATTCTTCTTCAAAGCATTTTTATACGCATTTACACTCTCCTCAGATTTTTCGGATTTCAACAATGCATTGCCCAGGTTATGATAAGCATTGGCAATAGTTTTATCATCGCCTCCTTTTTGAATAATGTTATGATAATAACCTGTCGCTTCATCAAATTTTTCCTGTTTATACAATGCACCACCTAAGTTAAACGCGCCTTCGTAGCTGTCTTTATTTTTTTCTAATCCTTTACGGTATTGCGTTTCCGCATCGGCATACTTTTTTTCATCGTACAATTTATTGCCTTTGCGAACAAGAGGCTTGTCGCTTTGAGCGTTTGTTGCAGAATTAAGTAAACAGAGCAACCCGGTAATTGCGAATGTGCAAATATGCGAATGTGCAAAGTTTTGCACGAACGATGCAAAGAAGTTTCTTAAATGCGTTCTCATTTTTTTTGTCCGAACAAATTTAAAGCGTCTATCCACTTGCTCCTTTTTTCAGAAATGATAAATTCTATCAGTAATAATAATAATGCTAGAGCAATGAAATACTGAAACTGGTCGGCATAATCGGTAAACATTTTTGAGCCGAACTCGTTTTTCTGCATAGCATTTATTTCTTTCATAATAATTCCCAGACCATCATCACTTGTTGTTGCACGAATAAATTTTCCGTGTCCGGCTTCGGCAATTTGCTGAAGATTGTTCTCGTCCAATTTAGTCATAACGGTTTGACCATTTTGGTCTTGCATAAAGCCTGTACGCATCCCATTGTAAAAAACCGGAATAGGTGACCCATTAATTGAACCCATACCGATGGTATGCACAGTTATGTTTTTCTCATATGCTTCTTTTGCAGCTTCAATAGCATCATCCTCATGATTTTCACCATCAGTAATTACAATAACTGACTTGTTGTGTTTGTTGCTATCACTACCAGCAAACGATTCAATAGCTAAATCTATTGCCTTACCAATTGCAGTACCCTGAGTGGGTACAATATCCGAATCAATAGAACCGAGAAATAATTTTGCCGCACCATAATCAGTGGTAATGGGCAACTGCACATAAGCCTCACCCGCAAAAACTATTAAGCCAATTCTATCGCCTTGTAATTTGTCAATCAACCGTGCAATTGCCTGCTTGGAGCGTTCAAGCCTGTTTGGTTTAATATCTTCGGCTTTCATACTGTTTGAAACATCAAGCGCAATTATTACATCAACACCTTTGTGTTTTACTTCCTCTAACTTAGTTCCCAATTGCGGTCAATGGCAACTGTCAGAAAAACAAAAGCAAACGTTATTAAAATAAATTTAAGTAAAGGTTTTGTGTTAGCACGCAGAGGCATTAACTGCAACACTAATGAATTGTCACCAAATTTTTTAAGCGCATTTTTTCTCCAACTACGCAATAAAAAATAAAGCACAACAAACACTGGCACGGCTGCCAGCAGTAACAGATATTCTTGTTGTGCGAAACGAAACATTGCTTTAGGAATTAAGAATTATAATTTTTAATTATGAATTTGGTGATTTATAAGAGCTTTATTGAATAAACAATTTAATTGGACAATGTTTTGATTTTCTAATTTAGGGTATACTTCTTAAAATTGTATAACGTAAAGAAATTTCAAGTAACAGAAAGAATCCCGCAGCAAGGGCAAACATCAAATATTCTTCGCTGTATCTTTTAAATTCTGTTACTTCAATTTTTGTGCGTTCCATTTTATCAATCTCTTTATACACTTCTTTTAAAGTCTTATTACCTGTGGCACGAAAATACTTAGCATCAGTTCCGGCAG
Organism: Bacteroidota bacterium; assembly: GCA_016714005.1. GTDB lineage: Bacteria > Bacteroidota > Bacteroidia > AKYH767-A > OLB10 > JADJOA01. The sequence continues at coordinate 58,716 of JADJOA010000007.1, read as the reverse complement.
AAATCTGTCTCATTACATCCTCGTCTATCTGAACTTCCATATTCTGGTATTGAATTCCAAAAGGTGTACGGAACGGGTAAGGAGCCATACCTTTTGTTCCGACTCCAACAGTGTAAACACGAATGCCAAATGTTTTTGCAATTTCTCCGGCAGTAAGCGGGGCAACCGAACCGGCATTGTTTACACCATCACTCAATAAAATAATAACCTTGCTTTTTGTTTTTGCATCTTTAACACGTGCAACAGCTGTTGCTAATCCTTCGCCAATGGCAGTGCCTTGTGCAAGCATGCCGCTCTTTACATCCTTTAATAAATTTTTTAGCACAGCATGGTCGCTTGTAAGGGGGCATTGCGAAAAGCTTTCTCCGCTAAAAACGACCAATCCAATCAAGTCATTAGGGCGATTTTCTACAAAATCAATAACAACATCTTTAGCTGCTTCAATGCGGTTGGGTTTTAAATCTTCGGCAAGCATACTATCACTAATATCAAGTGCAAGCATAATGGAGATGCCCTCAGTGGTAACATTTTTTCCTTTTGAGCTTGATTGTGGGCGCGCAAGAGCAAACACGGCAAAAACTACGGTAAGCATACGTGCAACCAACGGTAGCCAGCTAATTTGCTGCCTTAATGTTTTACGATAATTCTGAAATGGCAACATGCTTGAAATACGAACATCAGCCCTACGCTTTAAATTAACTTTAAAGTGCCAGAGAAGCATAAATGGGATAAGCAGCAACAACCAAAAAAAATATGGATGTGCAAAGTGAATATCGTTAAACATTACTCTCCTCCTTCTTTTCTGCGTGCTTTACGGTTTGTTCTTTAGTTGCATCAACAAATAAGTATGCCGATGATAGTGCTTGTTCATTTTCTAAAGCAAGCGGTTGCGCTTTTGCAAATTTTGCTAAATCGGCAAGTTGCAAAAGATATTTTACCTGTTCAAAGTTTGTATTGTTGAGATGATTGATCTGACTGTGGTTTAAAATATCATCAGTAGTCATTTCCAATGCATCAACATTATAACGTCTTCCTAAATAGGCACGGATAATTTCTGTAATACGTGTATGATACTGTTTGAAGTAACCTTGTTGCCAAAGCTTTTCTTCTTTAAGTGCATCCAATTCTGCAATAGCAATAATGTGTGCCGGCTTTGAAGGAATTTTAGGAGTTACAATTTCAGGAGCAGCAACTTTTCGTTTTTTGAGGTAGTATATAATTCCAATAATTAAAGAGTACGGCAAGTGCTGCAATAATATAAGGCAACATTTCCTGCCACGATAAACCAACGGCAATGGGTTTGGTGATATCGCGAATGGCTTTGGTGGTGTCAACGGGTATAACATTGGTGGTAAGCAAAAGCGGCTGTGTTTCGGCAATGAGGTTTGTGGTGTCACCGGCATTTTGTAAGTGAATATAAATGGAGTGATGACATAAAATCCGCTGTCCCAGGCAGTGAGTGTTATATCCTGCTTTCGCGTGATGTTATTTGCATCTGATGATACGGTATCAATTTTTGATTTGCTGATGAACTCAACTTTTGATAATGTATCAGGCACAAACGGAAATTGCACTTGAACACTTTTGGGATGAGTAACTACCAAATGCAATTTAGTTTGCTGACCAATTAAAATTACACTGGTATCAAGTGTGGCAGACGCTGTTACACTTTGTGCTAGGGTATTTTGCGAAACAAAAAACAAACAATGCAGAAGTGATAAAAGAAAAATATAGCCATTTAACTTACCACTTAAAACTTTTGAATTTTGAGTTAATACATTTAACTTAATCATCTCTTCCCTCTCCTCTTAAAAAGTTCATTAACGGTTGTATGTAGTTGCTCCCTGTTTGAAGTTCAATTTTATCAATGCCCGATTTAGTGAACATACTGTTTAAGATATTTTCACGCATAGAGTAATAGTTGCGATAGTTTTTTCTAACACTATCATCAGCCGTATCAATCCATTTTGTTTTGCCGGTTTCCGCATCGGTAAAACGGATAAGGCCAACAGCCGGCAATTCTTTCTCGCGTAAATCAGAAATTTTTATAGATACCAAATCGTGTTTACGCGATGCAATTTTCAATGCCTCTTCAAAGGCTTTTGATTTTTTTTGAATAACAGAATCATCATAAAAATCAGAAATCAGAAAAGCAATGCAACGCTTTTTAATTACGTTGGTAAAATAACGTAATGCTTGGGCAATATCTGTCCCTTTACTTTCGGTTTCGTAATTAATTAATTCACGGATGATGCGCAGTATGTGAGACTTTCCCTTTTTTGGGGGAATGAAATATTCAATTTTATCACTGAAAAAAATCACACCAATCTTATCATTGTTCTGAATAGCAGAAAAAGAAAGCACTGCACAGAGTTCGGTAATTAACTCGCGCTTAAATTGTTTTTGTGTGCCAAACTCGCCAGATGCACTAACATCAACCAACAGCATAACCGTAAGCTCTCTTTCCTCTTCAAAAATTTTAACGTAGGGATGATTAAAGCGCGCGGTTACGTTCCAGTCAATGGCTCTTATGTCATCACCGGGCATGTATTCACGCACTTCGCTAAATGCCATACCACGACCTTTAAAAGCAGAATGATATTCGCCTGAGAAAATCTGATTAGATAATCCCCGGGTTTTTATTTCAATCTTGCGTACTTTTTTTTAGTAACTCTGTGGTCTCCAATTTAAGTCAAAAGAAATAAGTCAAAATTTAAAAGGAATGAAGCAGAGAAATTATTAATTCATAATTCTGCATCCATCATTTCTTTATGGCACCTCAACTGCATTAAGCACTTCATTAATAACAATATCGGTGGTAATGTTTTCAGCTTCTGCTTCGTAGGTTAAACCAATGCGGTGACGCATAACATCGTGGCAAACAGCTTTAACATCTTCAGGTATTACATAGCCTCTGCGTTTGATAAATGCAAAAGCTTTACTTGCTAACGCCAGGTTTATACTTGCGCGTGGTGAGCCTCCATAATTAATTAACTGAGCAAGTTTGCTAAGGTTATTGTCTTTGGGAAAACGTGTAGCAAAAACAATGTCAACAATATACTTCTCAATTTTTTCGTCCATGTAAACCTCTTTTACAACAGCACGCGCTTTTAAAATATCTTCAGTTTTTAAAATGGGTAAAATTGATGTTTGCTCTGCCGAAAGGTTTTGCCTGATGATGGCTTTTTCTTCTTCCCTATTAGGATAACCAATTACAAGCTTTAACATAAAACGGTCAAGCTGTGCTTCGGGCAATGGATATGTTCCTTCCTGTTCAATGGGGTTTTGTGTAGCAAGAACCAGGAAGGGTTCATGCAGTTTAAAGGTTTCTTCGCCAATAGTAACTTGCTTTTCCTGCATGGCTTCAAGTAAAGCGCTTTGCACTTTAGCGGGAGCGCGGTTTATTTCATCAGCCAAAATAAAGTTAGCGAAGATGGGTCCTTTGCGTACATTAAATTCTTCTTTCTTCTGATTATAAATAAGCGTACCAATTACATCGGCAGGCAATAAATCGGGCGTAAATTGTATGCGGCTAAAATTGGCGTGTATGGCTGATGATAACGGATTTAATGGCAAGCGTTTTTGCAAGACCGGGGACACCCTCCAGCAAAATATGCCCGTTAGATAACATGCCAATGAGCAAGCGCTCTACCATATATTTTTGACCAACAATTACTTTACCAGCTCCATATTGAGCAGGTCAACAAATGCGCTTTCGCGTTGTATTTTTCGTTTATCTCTTTAATGTCTGTCATAGAAAAATTTATGTTGCAATTTTAAATGAGTAGCTGTGAATGGTGAGTGAATAGTGCTGTTAAAAAATGTTAACCGTATTAGTGCTTTTAAGGCAGCGCAAAAATAATTTTTGAGTTAAAAAATATGGGTGGTTCGAGGTAATTTACCAACAATGCCAATAAGCTTTTTAATTCACACTTAATGGATTCATTCTTTGGGAACGCATATTACAGGTTGAGAACCACTGAGAATAAAAAAGGTTGCCCTTTTAGTGAGGGGCAACCTTAAAATTTAACTGAAATGGTTTTACATTACAACAAGCTTAACCTGTTTGGTTTCATTACCGGTGTTAAGGTAAAGCATATATGATCCTTTTGACATCATGCTTAAATCAATTACTTCAGTTACGCTTCCTTGTTTTACCTTTTTGACAAAACGGTTCTGCCACTAATATCTGTTACATTATATTCAACCTTATCTGCAACAGAACTTAAATCTAACTTAAACAATCCGGTTGATGGATTAGGAGTAACCTTTAATTGAGAGGCTAATGATAGGCTATTAATACTTGTGGTAACATCAATATTAATATTATCTAGGTACATACTGTTACCAAAATAACCTAGGTTTATAAACGCAACAATAATCTTTTGCCCTAAGTAAGCATTAAGATCCACAGTATCGTTGCGCCATTCTGTGGCAGATGCGGGCTGCCATATTGCAGTTTGGTCTGCAACAGTTGCCAACGCAACTCCGCCTTTTACATAGGCATTGGTAAAGGTATTTCCGCAATCTGTAGAAACAGCCACAATAAGTGTATCTGAAAACGCTGCGCTGTATCGAGCATAAGCAACATCAAATGTATTAATGGCAGATAGAGCATTAGTTAAATCAAGCTCCATGGTTTTTAAATAATCCATTGAGCCTGGGTTATTGTAATTAAAGTTATCAAAGTAGGCAGCAATAGTAGGTGTGCCTGCTGAACCTGTGATGGAAACAGAAGGATTCCAATTTGGAGAACCTACTGATGACACTATTGACCAACCTACAGGTGGAAAACCAACTTGAAAATCTTCAGATACTGGTGGAAGAGTAGCGTTTGTAGCAGTAACAATAGCATTTTGTGTTAAACTATTGCTTCCAAAACCATTAGTTGCAGTAAGAGTAATATCATAACTACCTCCATTATTTAACTGCACTTGCGGATTTTGTGATGAGGCTGAGGTTCCATTTACAAAAGTTACCGTATTAGGAGTAAAAACCCAGTTCCATGAGGTTGGATTATTATTACTTAAATCCGTTAACTGTATTATTCCGCCAACACATGATGACTGGTTATTAATATTGAAATTTACAACAGGTGGTGCAGATGTTTCATACACGTTAATATCATCTATAGCAATATCACTAGTAAAATTAGGTCCTGTTTCTCCTCTAAAACGGATGTTTACTTTACCGCCAACGTAAGCAGTAAGGTTTGTATTTGCCTGCAACCATTGATTACCCTGATCACCACTTATTGCCGGAATTATATCATTAACCCATGTTCCGTTTGCATATAAATCAACATGTAATTCTCCCATATCGGCACCATACATGTGATACCAAAATGATAGTGTAGGACTTGTTGCAGTTGTTAAATCTATGCAAGGAGAAACCAGATTTACCTTTTTATCAAAGCAAGCAGATGCTTCGGTGTAGCGTAATTTCCCGCTCCTGAAGTGTGGTCTGCATCTGGCCCGGTGTTTACAGATGGTGTAGGTGCATTGTTAATTCTAAAATCTATATCATCCTGACCAAGATTCGTTTCATTTATCCAACCGCCTCCAAAATTACAGATGGTCGCTTCGCAGTCACTTGCAGTCTTACAAGTTCAATAAGAATCAAAATTTTCTATAAAAGGAAGCGTTTCAGTAACTCCTGCAATTACTGTAACTGTTGCGTTTGCTGTGTCATTTGTGCTATTTAAATCACCTGAATAATCGGTCGGGTTTGTATATTATAGATACCGGCAACAGATAAATTAACAGTTGAAGAAAATGTATAGGTTGCTGTTGCAAATGGTGCAATGGTTCCCGCATAGGTGCCACTTACAGGAGTTCCTCCGTTTAAACTATAATAAACCGGAACATTTGTAACGGCATTTTGTCCACGGTTTTCAATCTCCATTGTTATTGAAGAAGCAGCCAGGTTTTGGCAATCCTGTAGGGTTCCTGTTCCAGGACCTAACACGGCATTTGTTTGCACATCAACAGCTAATGGGCAGTTTAATAAGCCTGTTCCATCCCTAAAAATCGCAAGTGCTCTTCTGCCTTTGGCTCCATTAGCTAACACTGCTCTTACGCTAAACCAATAATCCTGTGAAGGGCTGGTGCCACTTAATATTATGCTGTTGGTGGTTGTAGTTCCAACAGAGTCCATATACGCAGCGCCAAGCATACTTACTTCATAAGATGCGGCACCCGCCACTGGATCCCATTCTAAACGAATACTGTCAACGCAAACCCAATCAACAGAAAAATTTTGCGGCACACCAATTATGCTGAATGTAGAAAAACTTGTTCCGGTTGCAGTAGCGGTACTAACTTTTACTAAAGCTTCGCCTGTTGGAGTGTTAGGAACATTCCATGTATATTGCAAACTGTTTTGGTTAAACCCGTTTGCAATGTTGAGCCATGTTGAGCCATTATCTATTGAGTATTCAATATTAAATCCGCCCTGTCCTTTAACAGCATCCCATCTTAAAACTTCCTGCTCGCCAGGAACAAAACCTTCACCACCGCCCGGATATGTAACTGCTACATCATCCATTCTAAACTCATACACTAAGTAGTATTCCTGTGGGCCTTGTGGTACAGCAAATCCGCTGATAGTAACAGTATAAGTTCCTGCAGCAGGGTTATCATAGGTAAACTGTTCAATATTATTTAAATGGTCGGCACCTCTAATGGCCGGAGTCGTAAGGTTAACCACGTTGGGTGTAGGATCTAATATCCATGGGAACCATCCTATAGATGCCGGATCAGTAACAACCATATCCAAATCATTAACTAAATAGGTTGATGCCGCAGGATTGCCACCTTCATCGTGCCAATACAACAAAACTTTAACTTGCTTAACTCCTGAGGGAACTGTAATTGAATGTGTGTTACTTCCGCCTTGCGAAATGGTTGAATTAAAATAAGTATTGTCTTCTAAAACTTTTACTGCACGGTAAGCATTTACCCTGCCGTAGCCGTACCTGAAATCGGGTCCAACTACTCCAATGTCTTCAGCACTGTTTAATAAACTTGCTTTTAATAGTGCAGTAGGTGCATCGGTTGAAGAGTTAATTTCCTTATAAGCTTGTGTTAATTGCAAAGTAATTCCGGCAATACCAGGACATGCAGCGGATGTTCCGCCACCAACCTGGTAGCCATTGTTAGGATCAGTTGACATTTGGTTCCTGCCATTAGCAGCAATATCAGGTTTAATTCTTCCATCAGATGCCGGGCCTTGGCTACTTGAAGGGTCTTGCACCTCTAATGCATCCAAATTAGCAACAGCAATTACATTTTTTCCTTGCTTGTAACCGCCTGTGATAGTTCCCCAACCTGCTCCGGCACCGTATCCACAATCACCACCTTGATTATTGCCCGCAGAAAAAACAAACTCTAACTGTCCGTTATCATTAATGGTCTGATCGCCAAATTGAGTGTCGGTAGTATATTCATTACAACCTTGCGAATAGCTGGTTGATGATACAGTTGTGCCAAGTGTTGTATTATTGGCAACTGCATCTATAATTTGTGGATAGCCGCCTATATCAAACACATTAAGTTCGGCTCCATCAGCCATACCGCGGTAACGAGGATCAAGATTACCGGCACCGGCTAAAATTCCGCCTGTCATGTCACCATGTGTTCCACCTCCTGCTGCTGAAATGTTGTTAAGTCTTCCGGTGAAATCAATGTGGGGACCCACAGCACCATCATCGGCAAGTGCAGCGGCTGTACCACTTCCATTAAAATGCCTTCCCATAGGATAATCGGTATTAATAACATCGCTCCTGTGCAAACTGCGTCCTGGCGTATCTTCTTTAAATGATGGAGGCGAGCATGCGTCAATAAAATAACACCACGGCTGAGATGTAATAGCTGCAACATCTGCATCAGCAACTCTAACTTCTATGGTGTTTGTTAAAGCAACAGCGCTACCGGTTTTACCATAAGCCGAAGCAAGTTCCAATGCCTTTGAAAGCGAAATATTTTTTGAAACTGAATACGCACATCTGTAAAGCCTTTTTGTGTGGTAGCATAACCGGGTGCATCACCTATTAAATTTTTCGAGCGCTTTTTAAAAGCATCCTGTGTAACTACACTTTTAACATCAAATCCTTGTAAAAGAGATTTGTTGTAGCTGGCAGGAATTGCTACTGCAAAAGCTTTATGAGGCATATAGCTTAGTAACTTTATCCCTGACTGCTCTATAGCATTTTTTTGTGCCTGAGTTGGTACGTTGTTAAATTGAATGTACCTGAAATAATATCCATCATAAACATCAGAAGCTGGAATGGTGCTGCTGACAAATTCGGATAAATTATTTGATGGCATGAATGCACCATGCAAATGCATAATGCGGTTGTCTGTTTGTGCAAAAAGACACGAGCACAATAGCAGACTCATTGTAAGAGTTAGAAGTTGTTTTTTCATTTTAAGTTCTATTTTAAGCGGATAAAAATATTCATTTTGGTTGATTTCTATGCAGTAACTATCAATTGTTGAAAAGATTGCTTATTAATGTTTCAATACATTCGCCAACCAATTTTTAAAATACGCGTAAAACCCTCTTTATTTGATATGAAGCGAACTGTATTTATTGTCATTTTGTTTTTAAGCTTTAGGAGTTTTGCGCAGGAGGGTATTCTGGCTAAAACAGATTTATTTACCATTACTTACGACTCGTTAGTAGCTCCAGGCAATTTTGTATTTAGAATTGCAGTGGATGCAGAAGAAGTAATTGCATTTAACTCATGCAATGCTCCCTATGTTTTTTTGCTTAATCAAAAAGGAGAAATTTTAGAGAAAATCAAATTGCCTTATGAAGGTTGTTTGCGTAATATGGAGTTTGATGAATTTGATAACCTGATGATGATGGATAATGAGGAAAAAACAATTTATAAATACGTGAGGCGCACCAAAAAAATTGAAACATTACCTTATACAAAACCAGAAGATTGGTATAAAAGCCTCAACCATTTTTACCGGTTTTTTGAAATAAGCTCAATCCCCACTTTCTACAATAACCCCGATTACATTCAGGATTTTTATTACACCCGATTTCCTTACTCATACAATTTATGGCTTAATTATAACGATGGATACATATACCAGTTTGCTTACAATTTTGTTCGCAAAATAGGCAACCGTAAAACCTATATAGCTTTAAAAAGAAGTGATATTTGGTTTAGTGAAAGGCTTACCAACAAATGCAAACCGCTTTTAATTAATCTCGAAAAAGAAACAGCAGTTTATTACGACCGCTCTCTCAATTTAATACTTGAAGATTTTGCCCAACACAAGTTAGATATTTACCAGTGTGCCGAAGGACATGATGAAGCCGTTCAGTTAGATTTTGCCACTAACATGAAACAGCAAAAGTATGGGGTGTAAGTCAATTCAGTAAAAGGAAATTACTTTCTCTTTATGAGAGGTTAAGTAAATCTATTTTTTTAATCAGCTTTCATTTCCGGTATCAACTAAATTCATATTGCCTAAAACTTAACTTAGCCGCATGGCATCTTTTATTTTTGGTCAATGATAAATAACGAAGAAGAAGTAAGCAGCAGCGAACAGGAAAACGAAGAGCTTTACGAGCACCATAATATAATATGCGACAAAGGACAAGAACTTTTGCGGATAGACAAGTTTTTGATGACACGCATTCAAAACCTTTCGCGCAACAAGGTTCAAATTGCTCTTCATGCAGGAAATATTACGGTTAACAAAAAAAACGTAAAGCCAAATTACAGGGTTAAGCCGGGCGATATTATTTCAGTAATATTTTCTCATCCTCCAAAAGTTGCTGAACTTATTTGTGAAAATATCCCACTTGACATTATTTATGAGGATGATGACTTGCTTGTAATTAACAAAGCAGCGGGCATGGTGGTGCATCCTGCCTGCCATGCACTATAAAGGTACGCTGGTAAATGCTGTTGCCTATCACCTCCACCCTCACATGGAAGGTAAAGTAATTATGGTAGATGAAACATTGCGCCCGGGACTTGTTCACCGAATTGATAAAAATACATCAGGGTTAATGGTGCTCTCTAAAAATGATAATGCAATGGCGCACCTGGTAGCACAGTTTACAACAGAACCATTCAAAGACATTATTGGGCTTTGGTTTGGGGAGATGTAAAACAAAATGAGGGAACAGTTACCGGGCATATAGGCAGAAATATTGCCAATAGAAAAGTGATGGATGTTTTTGCAGATGGAAGTCATGGTAAACATGCTGTTACCCACTACACTGTTTTAAAACGATTTACATACACAACATTAATACAATGCAAACTCGAAACCGGCAGAACACATCAAATAAGAGTACACATGAAACATATAGGTCATCCAATATTTGGTGATTTTGAGTACGGTGGTGACAAAATTCTAAAAGGCAACACCTCTGGCAGCTACATGTCTTTTATTCAAAAGCAATTAGCCATTATGCCATACCAGGCATTGCATGCTCGCTCTTTGGGTTTTATGCACCCCGTAACTAAAAAAGAAATATACTTTGAAACTGATCCTCCCTCCAATTACAAACAATTGATTGAAAGTTGGGAAAATTACAGTAGTAACACTTTAAAAAATAAGTGATTTTAAGAGACAGTTTAAAATCGTACAACAACTTTGTTTTTTCCCAATTAAACTAATTTAGCCGCCATGCAAAACAAACCGATAATATTGGTTACTAATGATGATGGCATAACATCTGCCGGAATTAAAGCGCTTGTAGAAGCAATGCAAACTTTGGGTACTGTAGTGGTTGTTGCGCCAGACAGCCCGCAATCAGGCATGGGACATGCAATTACAATACACGACCCGCTTCGGCTTAACAAGATTGATATTTTCAAAGGCATTGATGCTTACCAGTGCACAGGCACACCTGTTGATTGTGTTAAGCTCGCAGTAAATAAAATACTGCACCGTAAGCCCGATATGTGTGTAAGCGGAATTAATCACGGAAGCAATTCTAGCATTAATGTAATTTACTCTGGCACTATGAGCGCTGCTATGGAAGGCGCAATTGAAAACATTCCAAGCATAGGTTTTTCGTTATGCGATTATGCACACGATGCCGATTTTAGCACCGCTGCACATTATGCAACCATTATTGCTAAAAAAGTTTTGAAGGAAGGATTACAGCAGGGAACGTTGCTAAATGTGAATATTCCTAAAGGAAGTTTAGCAGAACTAAAAGGAATAAAAATTTGCAGACAGGCAATAGCAAAATGGAAAGAAGAATTTGATGAAAGACTTGATCCTAACAAAAGAAAGTACTACTGGCTTACCGGTAAGTTTATTAACCCCGATAAAGGCGCAGATACCGATGAGTGGGCGCTTGAAAATAATTATGTAAGTTTAGTGCCTGTACAGTTTGATTTTACTGCACATCATGCCATACCTTTTCTCAACAAAATAAACTGGCATGCGGGATAAACTTGATAATTTAATTACAGGTTTATTGTTTGGCTCATCAGCAATTTACCTGCTTTATCTCTTATTTGAAAAAGGGATTTATATAATGCTTCATAACAACGGCAAAGGGTATTTGCTTTTTCCTCCCCGCTTACAATTATGCATTTTAGTAATTATGGTAATTACTATGCGTTTGTTTATGATTAATCTAAAGATGCACAAATTTGGTAAGGGCTGGCTTGCTTCTGTTTTTATTGCAGCGCTTTTATATTTTTATTTTGTAAAAGACCAGTTTATTAAATAAATAATGGGGCGCTTTGATAAATTTATTGCAGGATTTATTTGTGGGCTTATCGGCCCGTTTTTAGGATTGTTTATTTACTGGAAACTTAATTTTTCTATAATGACTTTTGAAGGTTTTTGGGATAATGTTTCTACCTCATCATCATTAGCGGCTTTAATTAGTTTGTGTTTAATTGCTAATCTTATTTTTTTCTATTTATTTTTAAATAGAGAAATGATAAAGGCTACACGTGGCGTTATAGGCGCTACGTTTGTGTATGGTGCAATAATGATTTACCTCAAATTTTTCTGAAATGAAGTATTACATTGTTGCAGGAGAAGCTTCAGGGGATTTGCACGCTTCAAACCTTTTGAAAGAAATAAAAAAGTCAGATGCTGATGCTGTTTTCAGAGGATGGGGTGGAGATAAAATGAAACAACAAGGTACTGCCATTGTTAAGCATTACCGCGATTTGGCTTTTATGGGTTTTGTAGAAGTGGTTGCAAATCTTAAAACAATTGTACGAAACCTTAGCCTCTGTAAAAAAGATATTTTACAGTTTAAACCCGATGTGGTAATACTTGTTGATTACCCTGGTTTTAATTTGCGCATTGCCGAATTTCTCAAACAGAATAACATTAAAACATTTTATTACATATCTCCCCAGATTTGGGCATGGAAACAATCGCGTGTGCACCAAATAAAAAGAGATGTTGACCGTATGTTTGCTATTCTCCCTTTTGAAAAAGATTTTTATAAGAGATTTAACATGGAGGTTGACTTTGTGGGGCATCCGTTGTTGGATGCCATTGATCAGTTTACAACAGAAAGATTAAACAACAAAGTTGAATTCAGAACTGAAAATAATTTAAGCGATAAAAAAGCTTGTTGCGCTATTGCCCGGTAGCCGCAAAATGGAAATTGAAAAATGCTGCCTGTAATGCTCGAAGTTGCAAAGCAAAATCCCAATTTTGAATTTGTTATTGCGGGCGCCCCTTCCATCTCTACCGATTTTTACAAACAATACTCAGGAGAAAATATTAAAATTATAATTGGCAACAGCTACGAGTTACTTATGAATGCTCATGCTGCATTGGTAACATCAGGAACAGCAACTTTAGAAACCGCATTATTTAAAGTGCCACAAATAGTGTGTTACAAAGGAAATGCACTGTCCTATCAAATTGCACGCAGGCTTGTTAAGGTTAAGTATATTTCGTTGGTTAATTTAATATTGGATAAACCGGCAGTTAAAGAATTAATACAAGGCTATATGAATGCAAAATGAATTGAATAAGGAGTTTTTAAAAATTGCTGTAGAAACAACAGAACGCCAACAGATATTGTCTGATTACGAAACATTAGTTAATAAACTTGGCAACAGTGGCGCATCGGCACGTACCGCACAACTCATGTTAAATTATTTGAACAATAAAAACTAAAACACATGGTTTTGTAATAATCACTACATTCGCATTAATGATAAGGATTTTATTTTTTTTACTAATTGTTATTTTTGTTGCATCCTGCAAAAAACAAACTGCCGAAGGTGGTGCAGACTTTAGCAAACCCAACTGTTTTGACGGCATAAAAAATCAGGACGAAATTGGGATTGATTGCGGAGGTATTTGTGGCGTACCATGCAACGGTATTGTTACTGCATCCATCAACGGTTCTTCTTTTACATCAAGCAATGCTTACGGAGTTGCCAACAATAGCACCTCCTCTTTTCAATTTATTTGTAATGATTCAATCTCACCTTACCGTAACATACAGGTTGGTTATACAGGCACATTTGCACCGGGAACAAAAACGGCACAGGGCACTTATTTTGTAATTAACGGCATCACTTATAAATATTATAACATTAATACCACCACCACTTTAAACGTTACTTCTTTTGATACACAGAACAAACTTGTTTCGGGCAACTTTTCCTTTAAAGGCTTTGCATCCGCAACTGACTCTGTAATTATTTCTAACGGAGAGTTTAATAATGTGAGGTATCAATAAATAATAGAAAAGGTCATTTGGTTTTAAGCATGAGGATAATGAGGCTGGTTAATTTGTATGAAAAGAATTTTCTTGATAATTATTTGCTATGCGGCTTTAGGCTGCAATGCTCCTGAGAACGTTGAAACTTTAGCTCAGGATTCGTTGTCGTTAGTATCAGAAAAAATTGAAGTGGTGACTACAAAAGACTTAGCTTTAGTATTAGATTCCGAATTTAAGTCAACAGTTTTTTTGTCTTTAGCAGATTCCTTACTTAAAATTCTTTCGAATAAACCGGTTCGCTTTTCATCAAAATTACACACAATAGGTGCACAAGCCGTGCAAAGAGAGAGTTTTCTTTACGCCCTTCAATCTACCCATGTAAAAATTATAAAGCGTTATTCTTTCGACACGGGTAAAGGAGGGAGGGAAATGCGATTTTGGTTAATTGAGGCGCTATATGAAGATTCACTCGAATTGACTAAGGCATTCAATAACCTCAAATCCTATGCTTATAAAAATAATGAACCTTTTTACTTGCCTGGATTGTCGTATGCGAATGATTATGTAATAAGAACACCTACCAAGATTTATTGGTTAAACTCTGGTTGTACATACGCTTTTAAAAATCATCAAAAACTGAACGCTTTTTAAGATTCTCATTACCCATTTCTGAAAACATCATTGATTCTATACATTGTCAATGTGGACAACCTGTTTGCAGTTTATAGATTCTTAGCTTGGCTTATAAAACTTCCCCACCACAAAACTCTTTACTGCTTGCCTGCGTGCTCTTTGGACGAAACGTATAACACTCCTCAAAATTGTTTTTCACTTCGTCTCTAAAAGTCATAGCATCTTCTCCATCAAAAATTTTGCATACAAAATGCCCGCGTGGTTTTAAAAACCTTTTGGCTGTATCAAGTGCCAACATGCAAAGTTCAATCGAGCGCGCCTGGTCGGTAAAGCGGTTACTCGATGTGTTTGGTGCCATATCACTAACCACTGCATCAGCTTTTTTTTCTATTTTATATTTGTCAAAAAGCACCTGCATGTTTACCTCGTTTAAATCCGCTTGTATGTTTATGCCGTTTTTAAGTTTTACTTCTATAGGTTTTAAATCAATGCCAAGTATCATTCCGTTGTCACCCACTATTTTACTGGTGTATTGCATCCACGAGCCGGGAGATGCACCCAAATCAATCACAAAAAAATCTTTTTTTAGCAGTTTATATTTCCTATCTATTTCTTCCAATTTATAAACCGAACGCGCTGCAAAATTTTCTTTGCGCGCTTTTTGCGCATAAAAATCATTGTGTTTGTAAGACATGGTTTTAACTTATAATCACGCAAAGGCGCAAAGCCCACAAAGAAAATAGTTTTTAGACTTAATACTCTGCTAACTCTGCGCCTCTGCGTGACACCTTATGTAACCTTAATCAAATAAATTCTATCAAAACTTATAAGAAAACCCCACTCCCAATATTTGCTTAAACTGCAAACGCGGACCAGCTCCTGCTATTACCTTATCACCACTTACCTCTTTTACTATTGGCACAGGCACTATGTCATCATATATCATTTGTGTGCCAAGGTTGGCAGTTAAGTATTTATTAATTTTCATGGCAATTAATATTTCGTGGTTAACTGCTATGTTTTGCGGGTTCTCTAAATAGTTGCTAAACAACTCCAGTTTGGTTTGGAAGTTTACATTTTCCATTATGTCCTTCTTGTATGTAGCCTTTAAAAATGCTCCAATCTGAGTCAACGTATTTTCTCCCGGGTCCACACCAAATGCACCTGCATCTGCCAAATCATCATCCATTACAAAAAGCGTTTTGCCGGTGGCTGGAGATAAATACAACGAAAACGCATCATTGGGTTTATAATCCATACCAATTGAATACAACAAATAGGCAGGTGCTAAAAATTGCGAAATTGGTGTTTTAGCTTCAGGGTCTGCCTCGTAATTGTAGCCCGGTGCAAACTGGCTTTTAAAGTTTAACAAAAAAGTATAATACCATTTGCTCGTGGCAGATGTTTTATATCCTACTTTAGAGTTTAAATCTATTTTGTCTTCATTTTTGCGGATGTCAGCATCGCCATTTTGTATCAAACCAAATCCTAAGTCAAGCGTGTTATCCCACGCCATGCGGTCTTTGGCATAGTTGGCAAACAGCGATAAAAACTGGCGCCCGATATCGAGTTTTCTCCTCCGGCTGCCCAGTTGGTTAAGCTAACCTGGTTAAATGGAGCGCAAACACACCGCCTTTTCTTCCAACTGGTGTCAACGGCTGCGGTAGCCGCATCTTGTGCAAACGATGTGGCAGATAATGTAATTGCCACGGATGTAATTAATAATTTTTAGCATATTGTGTTTTGTTTAAATAATTTAATACATAGAAAAAAACGGGGAGATGCTTATCCCCCCGTTTTAATTTATTACCCCCCGTTTATTTTTTTAATGAGTCTCTTATTTCCATCAAAAGTTTTTCCTCGTTCGTTGGTCCTGCTGGTGGTGGTGCAGGCTCTGCCTTTTTCATTTTGTTCATTGCTTTTATTACCAAAAACATTACAAAAGCAACAATTACAAAATCTAAACACTGCGTTATAAACTCACCATACTTAATATAAATTTCGGGCACCTCTTTCGTTGTAACATTACCTGCAGAATCCATCACTGCCTTGCTCCCGTCCTGTATCTTCAACTTCATGTCAGAAAAATTTACACCACCAATAATTTTTCCTACCACTGGCATTACCATACCATCAACAAATGCCGATGTTACTTTACCGAAAGCAGCGCCCATTACCACTCCAATGGCAAAATCAACTAAGTTTCCTTTTACGGCAAACTCCTTAAACTCCTTTAACATTCCCATAATTTTTTTGATTAAGATGATTAGACTTATTTAGTTAATTGCGGGCAAATGTATGTGATGCAAACAAAATAGCCTAATGGATAAAATTAACTACGTATATAAAAAAAACCGACAAGGTTACCAAAATTATTATAATCAACATCCGGTAATATTACCACCTATGTAACAAAAGCATTCCGTGCGCTGGCTCCCGCCAAAATGAAATTTTTGCTCCACTTTTGTTTCAAGGCAAAAGTGGAAAAACAAACTAAAAGTAGAAATAAAAAAAAACAGCTAACAAAAGCAGCATAAAAAAAACCGTCTCCTTTTTACAAGAAACGGTTTTTATAACACTAGCCACATCCTTACATATACTTCCGCAAATAATTATAATACTCATGCTTAATATCCACATAAATGTGCTCAAAGGTTTTCATACGGTCTCTTAAATGACTTTCTACCTCCAGCAGTTTAGCATCATCTAATTTTGGGTGCTTGTCAAACCATGCTTCCAGGTGGTTTTCAAACTGTTTAATATCATGCCTTAAAATATCTATGTTCTCCTCTTGTATTATCACCTGGTTCTGAAAATGCTCCGCTTCCCTCAATACTTCATTGTGTGTGTTTCTGCTTACTACCTCGCTTAACCGCTGTCGCCAAAATTTAAGTTCACCCTTGTAAAACTCAAGCGACTTAAGCCACTCATACATTTCTAAATGATTTACTGTCTCTTTTTTTGTAGTCATAATACCTCCTTGTGTTAATGGTTAGAAATTTAGTTTGTTATCGGTAAAGTAAAAATATTTATTCCTGCAACTTTTTTAACTTCCTTCTCCCAACTTCTCAATTTTTCTTTTTTTTCTCTTAAACCCTTTCAGTCCCAATTTTCACATTTCTTTCTGCACAACCTTCTACTTTCAGGACTCGTTTTAAAGGTTTTATCCTATTAGTAAATTTTTAAATTTGCAGCCCCTCTAAAAGATTTGTTTAATTTTTAACCACAATTATGAAAAAATCAATAATGCTTTTAACCGCAGCTTTTGTGGCTTGCGGCTTTGCAGCAAGTGCACAAACCGACCCCGTCCTGCTAAAAGTGGCTGGCGAAAACATTACCAAAAGTGAGTTTGAGCGTGTTTACTTCAAAAACAACAGCAAAGAAACCGGCAACGATGAAAAAGCAGTGCGAGAGTACCTCGAACTTTACATCAACTACAAACTAAAAGTAAAGGAAGCCGAAAGTTTAAAAATGGATACCATACAAACTTTGTTGACGAACTAAGCGGCTACAAAAACAACTTGCACAGCCTTACCTTACCGATAAAAATGTCACCGATGATTTAATTAAAGAGCATACCGGCGCATGAAGAGTGATGTTAACGCATCGCACATACTTATTAAATGCGCGCCCGATGCATTGCCTAAAGATACTTTGGCTGCTTATAACAAAGCCATTAAAATACGCGATAAAATATTAAAAGGCTCAAGTTTTCAGACCATGGCGCGGATAGTAGTGATGATCCATCGGCCAAAGAAACGGTGGTGACCTTGGCTACTTTACCGCCATGCAAATGGTTTACCCTTTTGAAACAGCAGCTTTTAGTACCAAGCCCGGGCAAATGTCAATGCCCGTTAGAACCCGTTTTGGATACCATATCATAAAAACAAACGATATACGCCCTGCTGTTGGCGAAATTCGCGTAGCGCATATTATGATTAAGTCATCCGCTACCGATCCTGATTCGGCAAAAGATAATGCCAAAAGAAAATTGACGAAATATATCTTAAAGTAAAAGCAGGCGAAAAGTTTGAAGACCTGGTAAACCAATACAGTGAAGACCGCGGATCTCAAAAAGGTGGTGGCGCATTGCCGTGGTTTGGCACAGGCAGAATGGTGCCCGAATTTGAAAAGGCTGCATTCGCACTTAAAAACGATAACGATTACACCGAGCCTGTAAAAACATCTTACGGCTGGCATATCATAAAAAGGTTAGAGAAAAAAGGCATACCAACTTTTGAAGATAAAAAAGGCGAATTAAAAAACAACGTAATGCGCGATAGCCGCAGCGAAATGAGTAAAACAGCCTTGGTAAACCGCGTTAAAAAAGAATACATGTTTAAAGAGGTTGCCAAAAACAAAGATGAGTTCATTAAAACACTCGACTCATCTTTGGTAAACGGAACTTACAACGATTCTTTGGCTGCCAAATTCACTAAACCATTATTTTCAATTGGTGATAAAACCTACACACAAAAAGATTTTGCAACCTTTTTGATGAATAACCAGCAGAAAAAAACAACTGGCAACGCTCAGCAAATAGCTTACTCTCAATACGATAATTTTGTAAACGAAAGTTGTATTAGCTATGAAGAATCGCAGCTTGATAAAAAATATCCTGAGTTTAAAGCTTTAATGCAAGAGTACCGCGATGGAATATTACTGTTTGACCTAACCGACAAAATGGTATGGAGCAAAGCTGTAAAAGACAGCGCAGGTTTGCAGGAGTTTTATAATAAAAATAAAAACAACTACATGTGGGGCGAAAGAATAGATGCTGTGGTTTATACATGCGCTAATGCTGATATAGCTTCTAAGGTTCGTAAAATGTTAAAGAAGGGCAAATCAGATAATGACATTTCGGGAGAGATAAATAAAGAATCAACTTTAAATCTTACTATTAAAAGCGGTAAGTTTTCAAAAGGTGATAATGAATTTGCCGATGAAGTTGCATGGAATGTGGGCACAAGCACAGACATCAATAAAAACAATCAAATAACTTTTGTGCGCATCAAAGAAAAACTTGCTCCTTCACCAAAATCTTTAGATGAGGCGCGTGGCTTGGTCACTGCTGATTACCAGTCTCATTTAGAAAAAACATGGATTGAAGAACTACGCGGAAAATATCCTGTAGAAGTTAATCAGGAAACCTTGACAACCGTTTACAAAAAGTAACTTGATAGCTGCATTTGAAATTTAAAAAGTCATACATCAATAATTCCGGCATAGCATTATCAGCACTTGCCGGAATTATTTTTTTTAAGCTCCTGCAAAGACATCATTCCTCAAAAAGAAAAAAGTAAATGCAGTAGCCAGAGTTGGCGATGAGTATTTAACCAAAGCAGAGTTAAAAGAAATAGTACCTCCCAAAGCAACTAAAGAAGACAGCAAAAAAAATGTAGAGCAGCAATTACAGGATTACCGCAACGACCTTATCAAATTTATTTACGAGAAAGAGCTTGTAAGACAAAAGTTAGATACATCTGTTTCCACAGGTGAGATTGAACAATATTATTACGAAAACAAAAACACCTTTTCGTTAAAAGATAATATTGTAAAAGCCTGGTACGTTAAAACAAATAAAAAGGCTCCTAAAATTGACAAAGCAAGAGTATGGATAAAATCGAATTCAAATAAAGATTTTCAGGAGTTGGAAGCATGGTGCCATGCATATGCCATTGACTTCAGTTTAAATGACGCAAACTGGATTTCGTTTGATGATATTCTAAAGAAGGCGCCAATTAAAACCTATGACAAAGAAGAATTTTTAAAAAACAACAGGAACATAGAAACAAGCGATTCAATAAACGCATATCTCATTAACATTAAAGATTTTCAGGTAAAGGAAGATGCATCGCCACTAAGCTTTGTTAAGGATGATATAAAAGCATTAATAATTAATAAAAGAAAACTGGCGCTTATTCAGGAAAATGCAAAAAATGCAATGGAGCAGGCGCTTAAAAACAAAGAGTATGAAATTTATTAAAGTATCTGCATTACTTTTCTTTTTAGCATTAAAGCTGGTTGCACAGCCCGCGTCAAATGTAATTGACCAGGTTGCTGCCGTAGTTGGCAATAAAATAATTACACATAGCGATGTAGAGGCAGAGTACCTTCAGTTTGTATCGGGAGGCAACTATGGCGGCAACGATGTAAGATGCAAAATTTTTGAACAATTGCTAATGAGCAAACTTTTGGTTTACCAGGCAAACATTGATAGTATAGAAGTAACAGACGACCAGGTTGAAGGTGAAATAGACAAGCGTATTAGTTATTTTATTGAACAGTTTGGTTCCGAAGAAAAGATGGAGGAGTATTACAAAAAATCGCTTGTAGAAATAAAGGAAGAGTTCAAACCCGTTATTAAGGAGCAAATGCAGGCGCAAATGATGCAAAGTAAAATTGTTAAGAATGCAACCGCTTCCCCTTCTGATGTTAAGACTTATTACAACGGAATTCCCAAAGATAGTTTACCCTATATTAATGCTGAAATAGAGTATGCCGAAATTGTACTTGACATTAGAGTTAGCAACGAAGAAAAACAAAGTATTAAAACCAGCCTCAATGAGTTTAAGGAGCGTGTTAAAAAAGGAGAAGAGTTTTCTACGCTTGCAATACTTTACTCTAAAGACCCCGGCTCGGCTAAGCAAGGTGGTGAGTTGGGCTTTTTACCACGCGGGCAATTAGTACCCGAATTTGAAGCCGCAGCTTTTAAGCTAAAGCCCGGTGAAATGAGCGATGTAGTAGAAACAAAATTTGGTTATCACCTTATACAAATGATTGAAAGAAGAGGCGAGCAAATTAACGTGCGCCATATACTTTTAAAACCTGCTGTTAGCAGTGCCGATTTGCTTGCCGAAAAAAACAGGGCTGACAGCATTGCTGATGCCATACGTACCAACAAAATTTCATTTGCTGATGCTGCATTAAAATATTCTGCCGATGAGTCAACAAAATCAAACGGTGGTAACGTTGTAAATCGCGAAAGCGGAAACACACGATTTGAAACAAGCCAGGTAGATGCAACAGTATTCTTTCATCTTGATAAATTAAAAAAAGGAGAAGTGAGTGAAGCTGTATTAACCACAACAAGGGAAGGAAAACAGGTTTACAAAATTTACTTGTTAAAGAACAGAACGCAACCACACGTTGCCAATTTAACTGACGATTACCAGCGTTTGCAAACTGCTGCCTTAAACAACAAACAACAAAAATTATTAGAAGATTGGGTTAAGAGAAAAAAGAAGTCAACCTTTATTCAAATTGCTGACGATTATAAATTTTGCGATATCACAAAGAACTGGATGAACTGAAAGGAATTATGTATTATGAGTTATGAATTGAGAACCTGGCAAGCCATTTATCTATTTTGAATAACTAATAACACAAACAGGAAAATATAAACTCAAAATCCGAAACAAATATTATGACCAAGTATGCATCAGATGTAGAAGCCGTAAATGATCTCGTAAATGTTTACAAAAAACTTCGTGCCGAAATAGGAAAAGTAATTGTAGGACAGGATGAAGTGGTGCGTGATGTACTCATCTCCATTTTTCGCAAGGCCACTGTTTGCTTGTTGGTGTTCCGGGTCTTGCAAAAACATTGTTGGTAAATACCATTGCTCGCTCTCTCGGTGTTTCGTTTAACCGTATTCAATTTACCCCGATTTAATGCCGTCTGACATTACCGGCACCGAAATTTTGGATGAGTCGCGCAATTTTAAATTTATTAAAGGACCATTGTTTGCAAATGTCGTTTTAGCAGATGAGATAAACCGTACACCTCCTAAAACTCAGGCTGCTTTGCTTGAAGCAATGCAGGAAAAGTCAGTAACTGTTGCAGGTAAACGCTACGATCTTTCCAACCCGTTTTTTGTATTGGCTACACAAAACCCAATTGAGCAGGAAGGAACTTATCCCCTGCCCGAAGCACAACTTGACCGGTTTATGTTTAATGTACTCCTTACCTATCCTTCGTTTGAAGAAGAAATTAATATTGTAAAAAACACTACTTCGGATAACCTTCCCGTTGCACAAAAAGTAATAAGCGATGAAGAGATTATTTTCTTCCAACACCTTATCCGCAGAATTCCCGTGCCTGAGAATGTAATGCAGTATGCCGTAAAACTAACTTCTAAAACAAGACCCGGAACAGAGGCAGCACACTCAATAACCAACCAATACATTGCATGGGGTGCTGGACCACGTGCATCTCAGTTTTTAATTGTAGGCGCTAAATGTCATGCAGCTATTTCAGGAAAATACTCTCCAGATATTGAAGACGTAAAGGCTGTTGCCACATCTATTTTAAGACACAGATTGGTGAGAAACTATAAGGCTGAGGCTGATGGAGTGAGTTCAGAAAAAATTATTGAAGAACTATTAAAATAAAAAATCATGTCAACGCAGGCAGCATATATTATAGATGCAATCAGAACCCCTATAGGCAATTATGGAGGTTCGCTATCGCAGGTAAGACCTGATGATATGGCTGCTATTGTTATTAAAGAATTAATTGCCCGTAATCCATCGGCTGATGTAAATGCAATTGGTGATGTAATTTTTGGCTGTGCAAATCAGGCGGGCGAAGATAACCGCGATGTTGCCCGCATGGCATTGTTGCTTGCAGGCTTGCCTGTAACTATTCCGGGAGAGACTGTAAATCGCCTTTGTGCTTCCGGAATGAGTGCTGTTATAAATGGAGCGCGCATGATACAAACCAATGATGCCGGAATTATAATTGCCGGTGGCGTTGAAAGTATGAGCCGCGCACCTTATGTTATGGGAAAAGCCACAAGTGCTTTTGCTCGCGATGTTCAAATGTTTGACACGAGCATAGGCTGGCGTTTTGTAAACCCCAAAATGAAAGAGATGTATGGCACTGATTCTATGGGTGAAACAGCAGAAAACGTTGCTGCCCTGTATAACATAAGCCGTAATGACCAGGATTTATTTGCATTGCACTCTCAGGCTAAAGCGGCAAAAAAAAATGCTGGGGGAAGATTTAAACAGGAAATTGTTGCAGTAGAAATTCCTCAAAAAAAGGGTGAACCAAAAAAGATAAATGTTGATGAGTTTATAAAGCCTGATACGACTTTAGAAATACTTCAAAAACTAAAACCAGCTTTTAAAAAGGATGGTGGCAGTGTAACTGCAGGCAATGCTTCGGGTGTTAATGACGGAGCTTGCGCTATATTACTTGCAGGAGAACAGGCTGCCAAACAATTTAATTTAAAACCAAAAGCAAGAATTGTTTCTTCGGCTGTAGTGGGCGTTGAGCCACGCATTATGGGCATAGGACCTGTAGCAGCAGCCAACAAGGCTTTACAAAAAGCAGGATTGAGATGGAGTAATATAGATGTAATTGAACTGAACGAAGCTTTTGCAGCGCAGGGTCTTGCCTGCATTCGACAATGGGGGTTGGCAGATGACGATACACGCATTAACCCTAATGGTGGCGCTATTGCTTTAGGGCATCCGCTTGGCATGAGCGGTGCACGCCTAATACAAACAGCTATGCTTGAGCTGCATCTGCAAAATAAAAAGTTTGCATTATGCACTATGTGTATTGGTGTGGGGCAAGGATACGCAGTGATTATTGAAAGGGTATAGCTTTAAAGAGTTCCCGTTCGCTTTAAAACTTTAAAAAGCGTTTTTCAATGACTGCATCTCGGTATTTTAGTTTACAGAAATAACCTCCCTTTTCAAGTGATACTATGTTATAGGTTTCCTGCTTTAGCCCTTTACTCTTTTTGCTATAAGATAATTGTTTTATCTGTCTTCCACGTGCATCATACAAATCAATTTGCACCATATCATCGTACGGCAAAAAGTAACTGAATGTAATTTGATCTGATGAGGGATTAGGAGCAATATCCGCTAATACAAACTGGGTGGCAAGTGCTTCACATTTACTGTTGTTGCTTTCATCAAAATCATTTACTCCGTTTACCTTTAGAATTTTAACACAGTAATATGCTGGCATCGACTGCGGATTAACACCAAACTGATTTTCTAAAGCATGCATTTTAGTTTGGGATGGTTTAACAGTATCGTCAGAAGTTTCAAAAACAACATTGCCGCCCTCAAAAGTTATTTCCAATCTATAATTGTTTGCTGCAATATTTCCCTTATTAAACAACTCTGTGTTGATCGATAGAACATTATTGTTAATAGTGTGAGATAAATTTCTGATGGCAAGATCAATATAAGGCTCAAGCACCGAAAAATTTTGCGAAACAGTATCAACACAGCCAAAGTTACTTGTAGCAATTAATGTTACAAAATAAGAACCGGTATCTGAATAAGCATAAGAAGGATTTGTTTGAAGTGATGAGCCAATGCCATCGCCAAAATTCCACTGATAGCCTGTGGCACCTGTGGAAGTATTGGTAAATAAATTTGAAATACCGGGTGAGCTAAAGCCTGTAGAAGAGAAAGCAGCTTCGGGCACTGGCATAATAGAAATATTCTTTTTTGCAGTATCGGTACAGCCGCCAGTTGCGGTTGCATACAATATTACCTGATAATTACCGGCAGCGGTATATATATGTGAAGCATTTACGTCAGTGGTGCTTGTGCCATCACCAAAATCCCACACATAACCTGAAATGGTTCCTGAACTGATGGTGGTTTGATTGGTAAAGTTAACAGGAGTATTCTGACATATTCCCAATTGCAAAAAGGATGCATTTGGAATATCATTTATAATAACGGTATCCTCATACGTTCCGGAGCATCCGTTAGAATCAATAACAGCAAGAACTACGCTGTAATTTCCAGACGTGTTGTATAAATGTTGCGGATTGTGAATAAATGATTGCCCACCATCATCAAAATAATAGTGATAACTGAACGGTGAAGAAGAAATATTATTGAATGTAAAATTGGTTATGTTACCAAGGCAGCCATCGGCAGCAACAAACGAAAACTGGGGTTTAGGATTTATTTGAACCACTTGTTGTGCAGATGCGCTGCATCCTGCAAAAGAAGTTGCGGTAAGCGTAACTGTAAAACTTCCGTTTCCGGCAAAAGAGTATAAAGGGTTTTGGTTATTAGAGCCATTACCATCGCCAAAATTCCATAGCCAACCTGTGATAACATTTCCTATAACAGTGCTGTTATCATTAAACTGTATTAATGCATCCTCACATTTTAAATTCGGGAAAGAGAAAGAGACATTAGGCAACGCCTCAACTGTTACAGACTGACTTATTGTATCAACACAACCTAATGAGGTAGTAACTGTAAGCATAACCTGATAAATTCCTGAATTTGCATAAGTATGAGCGGGAGATGTTGTTAAGGAAGTATTCCCATCGCCAAAGCTCCACGCATAAATCGTAATTGTTTGTCCGGACGGAGTTGTTGAAGAATTTGTAAATGACGTTGCAACACTTAGGCAAGCAGTTGTTGAACTGAATGCTGCTGTTGGTCCATCAATTACTGTAACTTGCTTTGATGTGGAAGAAAAACATGCCGACCCTATTGATACACGCAATGTAACAGTATAAATACCGCTTGCCGGGTAGCTGTGCAAAGGATTTTGGAGTGTAGAACTGTCCCCATCTCCAAAAGTCCAGAGCCAATTGGTAACAATGCCGCCCGTTGATAAATCAGTAAAAGGCACAGAGTTGCCCCTACAGTTTGTTGAAGGAAAATTAAAATCAGGTGTAGCAGGTGTTGAAACAATAAAGGTCGAGTTTAATGAATCTATACAACCATTGCTTGCGGTAGCAATTAAAGTTAAGGGATAACTTCCGCTCCCTGTATAGTAGTGGTTAGGGTCTTTTAAGAGTGATGAATCACCATCACCAAAATACCATTAGTAAGACAAAGCGGAGCCATCACTAATAGTTGTAGTATTGGTAAAGTTTGTAGTATCTCCCACACATGCGTTTGAACTTGTAAAACCAACAATTGGTTTTGGTTTAACAGTAACCGTAAACGTTGCATTTGCAGAACACCCACTGTCAGAAGCGGCAGTAAGTGTTGCACTGTATGTTCCGCCCGTTAAATAAACATGCGAAGGATTATTTGAGAGAGAAGAATCACCATCACCAAACTGCCAGTTCCATGAAGAAATTGCACCAATAGTAATGGAACTTAAATCGGTAAATTGGGTTGCAGCACCTGCACATTCAATTGTTGAACTAAAATTTACCAAAGGCGCAGGATTAATAGTAACGGTTTTAGTTTTTACAAACTGACAACCTGAAACGGAATTAATAGTTAAGCTAACGGTATAAGTTCCGGCTACAGCATAATTGTGTTTAGGGTTTTGAAGTGATGATGAATTGCCATCTCCAAAATTCCATGCCCATCCCGTTGCGCCTGCCGATTGGTCGGTAAATACAACACTATCTGTAGTACTAAAACAGGTATTTGTGTAAGCAAACTCAGGCGTTGCGCTTCCGCTAACCACTGTTACAGTTTTGTTATAAGTAGAAACCGACCCCAAGAGAATCGCGTGCTGTTAAAGGAAAACTGAAAGTGCCAGTATTTGGAAATGCAGTAACAGGCACTGTGTCTGTTGTATATAAATTATTAAAACATGGTGTTGAAGGAAAGGGAAGCGTAACAAAAAAATTAAAATAGTCACATACAAATGCAAACATGTTGCGACTTGAATCTTGTAGAACTTCTACATCTCTGAATTCGGGAAAACCCCAGGTGTATTTTGTTTGAACAGGTACAGCATTAAAGTCATTGGCATAACTCATTCTGAAAGCCGTATCACTTCCTGTAAAATATACATAGTAGTTGGTGCCTTCTTGTGCCATACTTAAACCGTATGTTGATGTTGCAGTTGTCGTAACTGGTGTTACAGTTGGCTGAATAGAAAAATCGTTATCAAATTGCAGCTTTAATAAATCACCGGAGTTGGTGTTACTTGCAAAGCCAACTACATTACCGCAGATTGGCATTATATCCAAATCGTATAAACCATTAGCACCTGCAGGAAAATTTTTGTAAACCATTGTAGGATTATTATTGAGGCTACTGCCAAAATTTAAACAAACCAAACTGTTATCTCCCCGGTTGGTTATAAATGCGTAATAATCACCATTGTGCTTAACAAGTTTAATACTTGCAGGATTATTTAAAGAACTAATTCCTGAAAGAGCAAAAGCAGTTGGTGCTCCATTAAAACCATTAGAAAAAGTAAGAACAGATATGCTGTTTGCCGGAGAGTATGCTGCAAGCCCCATCCACGTATTGCCTTCCTTTATTACATCAAAACAGTTGGCTTTAGGGCTGCCTGCGATTGTGTATGAGGTTGCAACGGGGCTATTACCGCTTACATACCGGGTTGTGATATCAATTGCACTTTTAGCAATTACAAATTGCGAGTTAGTTGTGTCATAAGCAAGTGTTATATAAAGGTTATTGTCTTTTACAAATTTGAAATAATCTAAACTGCTAAAGCCGTATCCGTTTAAAGTATATGCGGACGACAACAAATTAGGAAAGGTCATATCAATTGGGCAAAAATCCCACTCATAAGTTAAGCCTGCGCCTGTTGAAGTATTTTGTATAGGAAGTATTTGTCCGGAACAAACCGTGTCAGGAATTGTGAAAAACGCATTTACACATTGCTGAGCTTTGGTAATCTGAAAAACAAATTGCAAAACAATTGCAACTGATAAAATCCTTTTAAGCATTTTAGTTGGTGGTTGATGTTGTAAATTTATAAAAGTAGCCTCTTTAAAAAATATGATTTGTAAATTTTTTATTTCTTGTGGATGTTAATTCATTTTATTTGTGGCAATGGAAATAATTTTAGCATCGTCTAATAATCATAAACTTCAAGAGATACGTAAGATATTGCCAAAAAGTTGCATTTTGTTGCCTATGAAAGAGGTAGGTATAAGTGATGATATTGAAGAGACCGGGTCAACGTTTCATGAAAATGCCTTAATAAAAGCTCAACACATTTATGATTTAACCAATAAGAGTTCGCTTGCTGACGATAGCGGCTTGGAGGTTTATTATTTAAATAACGAGCCCGGAGTTTACAGCGCACGTTATGCAGGTGAGCCTTCTAATACTGAAAATAATATTGATAAATTACTTTTTAATTTAACCGGAATTGAAAAACGCATGGCAAGATTTGTAACTGTACTTTGCTTTTTTTCAGAAAAAGGCAGCATAAATTATTTTGAAGGAGAAGTTAAAGGAAAAATAACATTTGAAAGAAAAGGCACAAATGGTTTTGGTTACGACCCTGTTTTTGTTCCTGATGGTTATACAAAAACATTTGCTGAAATGACTGATGAGGAAAAGAATAGCACCAGTCATAGAGCAGTTGCTCTACGAAAATTTAAAGCATTTTTAAAACTTCAACGCAATAATGACAAAGGGTAAACGGCATTTTTTTCCATTGCTATTTGTTTTCTTTTTTGTGGTTATGGCATTTGCCCATAGTCAAAGACTAGAAGACATGGATCTTGCCCCTCGTCTGTTTTTTTTAGCTGTGTTTAATATTATTTGTTTGTCTGCCTGCTTATTTATCTTAAAAAATAACTTTTTTGAAATTTTATCTTCCTTTAAAACACCAGTTTTTTAAGTGGGGTAATTTTTACCCTGTCAATATTCGCAGGGTATTTTAAATCCATTAATAACGGAGATGCCCTTTTTGAGGTTTTAAAAATTACCACAGCACTATCATTTTTAGTTACCATTCTCTTATTGCTTGTTTATAAGAAAATTGAATTAAAAGATATGGCTTTAGGCAGTCTTGTTGCAACTTGCATAACTATTGCATACACCTCATGGAATATTTATACGGAATATCAATATGCTGTTTTAAGAAAAGAAAATTTTCCATTACTTATACAATTTTTGGAAACCATTGCAACAAAAACACACTTGCCGAATTTTTACTGTTGTGCTTACCGCTTAATGCTTTTGTTTTTTAAAAGAGATAAAATGGCTTAAAGTAGCGGCTACAGTTGCAATAATATTTTCGGTTTTACTCATTGCAATTTTAAAAAGTGCAAGTGTTCTAATTACTCTTGTAGTGGGTATAATGGTAATTGGTTTAATTGTAATCATTAAAAAATATACACCCTCTAAAAAAAAAGTTTGGTTATTGGTAGCATCAATGTCATTTATGCTTATTACAATTGGCGTTGCAAACAAAACCATTAACAGCCGCATTTCTCTTTTCTATTTTTATACCATAGGAAAAAGTGACGGTCTTGGTGTAAATAACAACAACAGCACTTTTGAAAGATTAATCTTATGGCGCAATAGCCTGCAGATGATAAAAGAGAGCCCTGTTACTGGCACCGGTTTATCAAACTGGAAAATTCTATTTCCAAAATATGGATACTCAGGAGCCAAATATTTATTGGCAGATACCATTAAATTTACCAGGGCACATAATGACTATTTGCAATTTTGGGCTGAAAACGGAATACTGTCTTTTTATTTCCTTTATTGCAATTTTCTTTTTGCCTTAAAATTTGTTTTCAAAAATATTTGGTAAGCAAAATCAAAACACAGGTGTTTATTTAATTTGTTTAGGAGGAGTTCTTTCCTACGCATTACTTTGTTTGTTTAGCTACACAACTGAGCGCCCGTTTAACTTAGTGATGCTAATGCTTTATCTAGCTTTGATAATAGCCATAAGCTCGCGCAATAAGTCTGATACAAATAATTTTAATCTATATTTTAAAGTTGTTTTATGTCTATTGATAGGTGTTAATTTTTATGCAACATCTGTATTTGCACAACGAATAAAAAATGAATTACTGTTGCACAATACACTATCAGCACAAAAACTAAAATCCTACAAGCTGATGTTAAGTAATGTCCAAAAAATAGATTCAGAAAATTTTCCTATCAGTTACACCGCCACGCCTATAAACTGGTACAAAGCTTCCGCCTACTTTTTAAATGATAAAACCGAAACTGCAAAGGATTTCTACTTAAAAGCTTTACAAGAAGCACCTTATCATGTACAGGTAATTTCTGATGCAGGTGTAGTATTGGAAAAAGGTGGAGACTTATTACAGGCTGAAAGTTTTTACAAACGTGCTTTAAGTATTAATAAAGATTTTCCACAAGGCAAACTAAATTTATCCGCATTAAAGTATAATCAGGGAAAAATTACCGAAGCTTATGATGCACTTAAAAATTTTGCCCCAAAGTCTGTTTCAAAAACATCTTATGAGAAAATGGTGGATTTTAAAAAAACATTTTTAGTGATGCTTGCCGATTCAGCACTTAATCAAATGAAACAAGCCGGAGCCCCTACTCCATCAAAAGAAAAAATATTTTACAAGGACTTACTTAAAGCAGACTCCATATCAGAAAAAAATGGAGCTCCTATTAGGGAAAACCTTATTCAGGTTTTTCATTTATAAAATAATTTTTAAAAACTATTCTTTTTTTGGGTTCAGCTTTAATACTTTTACCTTGCTTTAGAAATTAGCCTTAAGCATTACCAATAATTAATTCTTCCTTATTAATTTAATCCTCATTACTATAATTATTTCACTATGAAAAAAATACTACTTTCTACTCTTATGCTTTTTGTAAGTGTTTTTGCAAAGGCACAATCCCTTGTAAGCATGTCGCCAAATACTTTGTTACAGGGTGCTTCTTCTTACATTACCTCAACAGTAACTGGTTCCACTTGGTTTCAAAATGGCTCACCACCCAATTCTATTACCGAAGCATATATTTCAAATGGTATTAACACTTATTATGGTGATGTATTGAGCATTTGGCCCACCGATGATGAACATGCCGATATTCCTTTTAATGTTGGCACAACGCCTGCCTTAGGTCCTTATTCTTTAGTCGTTACTTATTATGATCCTAACGTTGTTTCATGGCCTTATACCACCACCCTTTCATTACCAAATGCATTTACAATTCTAGCACCCGATGGTTATGTGCAGGGAACTGTTTTTGAAGATGCAAATCAGAATGGAATTCAGGATGGAGGCGAAGCGGGATTGCAAGGAGTAAGCATGACCATAAATCCCGGTAACCTCACTTTCCTTTCGGGGGTTAATGGAGTATTTTCATACCCCTTACAAATGGAAGTTACACTTTAACTTATAACAACTCTGCCGCTAATTATTACTTTATAACCACAGGAACATCTAACCCAATTAACTTTACCATTGCAAGTGGTAACTCTACAGGAAATAATTTTCCGCTTTATAAAGGTTTAAATTCCATTTATCCTGATACGGGATGGGCCGGGCAAAGCATTTGGTTAAATGTCTATTCCGATAAAGGAATTTTCAGACCATCAAATGTTAACTTAGGAACTACTACAAGGCTAAGAAAATCAAGCGGAACAGCCTACACTTTAAATTCAATTCAATATAATTATATTGATACCAATCATGCACAAATAAGATTTACAATACCTAATGGATCTCAATATTTAGGAGCCTATAATCTTGAAGTTACAACCTCCACTCCTTATTCAGGAAAACATATTCTACCGTCATGTTTTGATGTTGTTATTGCTCCGCTATATATAAACGGTTCTGTATTTTTTGATACCGATAGCAATGGCATTAAAGACATTGGCGAAGCAGGAATTGCTAATCAAAAAATACTGCTGATGCCCGATAGTACTTTTGCTTTTAGTGATGCCAATGGCAATTATACATTTGGCAGCAGCAGCGGTACAAAAACTATTTCATGGGTAACATCAAGCGGATTTCTTTTACAGACAAATAATGTTGCTTCTTACACGCAAAACATAGCAATCACAACGAGTGGATTTAATTTTGGGCTAAAATCAGCCAACCCAAACTATTCCTGTGATATAATCAACCTTTATGGAGCAGGAAGATGTAACGTAAGCAACATTTGGAATGTTCATTACCGAAATACCGGAAGCACACCTTATAATGGATGGATATATGTAACCAAATCTGCCAATGTTAGCTACGTCTCATCAGGCATAGCTCCTACGTTTATCAGCAACGACACCATTGCATGGTACTTAACAAATATTCCACCATGCCAAAGCCAATATTTGTATGTATATTTACTAATGCCATCTGCCGGTCAATCTGCACATGTTAAAGCTACAATGCATTCTTTAGATGGAGCCGGTAATGTTGTTTATACCGATGAATTCACTCGCCCTTTTGTGGTAAGCTGTGCATGGGACCCTAACGATAAAGGAGCAACTCCTGTTGGTATTGATGCGCCACACTATACTTTAAAAAATGAGGCTATTGAATATTTGGTGCGTTTTCAGAACACAGGTAACGATACTGCATTTACTGTTCTTATACGCGATACCATTGACACAAACTTTGATTTGGCAACATTAAATGTAATTGCATCAAGCCATTTAATGAAAACAGAAGTGGATCTTGAAACACGCGTTGCCAAATTTATATTCAACAATATTTTATTACCAGATAGTAATGTAAACGAACCTTTAAGTCATGGTTATGTAGTTTTACAACATAAAACCTAAAGCAGGAGTTCCCGATTTGACAGTGGTAGAAAATGATGCCGATATTTATTTTGATTTTAATCCGCCTGTTATAACCAACGAGACTTTTAATACTCTTGTAACAAACCTGGCACCTGTTGCCGAGTTTACTTCGGTAGATAACAGAGTATGTGCCACAAAGAGTATTACGTTTGAAAACCTTACATCGGGTGTTGCCACATCTTACCTGTGGTCGTTTCCTGGAGGCAATCCTTCAACATCCACTTTAGCTAACCCAACAGTTACTTATATGGTGAAAGGATTTTATGATGTAACGTTAACAGCCACTAATATTACAGGAAGCACAACCATTACAAAAACCGCTTACGTTCATATTGATTCTTTAAGCGTAGCCACTGTTACACCAACAGGAAACAGTACTATTTGTAAAGGTCAAAACATAGTGCTTGCATCTCAGGCACAAGACCCGACATTTGTTTATCAGTGGGAAAAGAACAATGTAATAATACCTAATGCCACCAACGCAACATATACAACCGGTCAACAAGCAACATATAGAGTAAGTGTAACAAACGGTTTAGGTTGCACCAAACGTTCGGCAAGTAAAACCGTGTTCACATCGCAGCCAACGGCTCCAATAAGTGCCAGTGGTAACACTACTTTTTGCAGTGGCGGGAATGTGCAACTTCAAACAAACAACACGGTTGGCAATACTTATCAGTGGAGAAAAAATAACATCAATATCAATGGCGCTAACGCATTTAATTACTCTGCATCAACTAACGGAAGTTACCGTGTTTTGGTAACTAACTCCAATAGGTGCACCAATATTTCAGGTGTAATTCCTGTTAGAGTTAATCCTAATCCTAATGTTACCGTTAATGCCAGTGGTCCGCTTACTTTCTGTGCAGGTCAAAGTGTTACATTAAGTGTAAACCCACAGGCAAATGTTACTTATCAATGGAAAAACAATAATGTAAATATTGGAGGTGCTACAACAAACCAGTTTACTGCCACGGCTGCGGGTAAGTACCGCGTAAGTGCATTAAACACTGTTACTTCATGCATCAACCAAAGCAGCAATAAAAATGTTATTGTAAATTGCAGGCTTGCAGCGGAAGGTGATGCAAATGAAATTGCAACGTTTAGTGCATCAGTATTTCCTAACCCTGCAAATGATGTTGCAAAAATTTATTTTGAATTGCCAAATGACAAAACTGTTTCTATTCAAATGTTTGATATGACAGGAAGATTGGTAGAAACTTTGGCAAGTGAAACCTTACTTGCCGGTGCACATGAGTTCAGTATTGATGCTAATAAATATCCATCAGGTATTTATTTTGTAACTGTAAATGCCGGCAGCGAAAAACAAACACTTAAATTTATTATTGAATAACCAATTATTAGAAACTAAAATACATTAACAATGAAAAAAGTATCAATTTTAATTATTCTGTTTTTTGCAACTAATATGGTTGTTGCACAATCATTGGTAAGCATGACTCCTAATGCTATGGTTCAAGGTTCATCTACAATTGTATCAACCATAACTGGCTCTGGTACATTGTTTCAAAATGGCTCACCGCCTAATTCAATTGTTGATGTTACACTATCTGGCCCAGCAACATATAATCTATTTACAGGTGGAGGGCCGCCTAACGGCTATCTAACTGTAACTGATGACGAACATGCTGATGTAGATGTATCATTACCAATAAATGCACCCGTTGGAATTTATTCGTTAAGTGTAACATACTATGATTGTTGCCCGGGATTTAGCACACCCATTACACTTACACTGCCTAATGCATTTACCATTATTGCTCCCGATGGATATGCACAGGGAACGATTTATAAAGACTACAATCAAAACAATGTTAAAGATGCAGGTGAGCCCGGAGTTTCGAATATATATGTTACAGCCAACCCGGGTAATCGTACTGTAGGTACCGATGCATCCGGCAATTATTCCGTTCCTTTATTGAATGGCAACTATACTATAACTTATAATGCTAACAGTCACAATTATCTTTTCTTAAACAGCGGTTCACCAAATCCAATTAATATAACTATTGCAAATGCCAACAGTACCGGAAACGATTTTCCTGTTTATAATGGATTAACGAGTGTTAATCCTGACACAGCATGGCTTGGCCAAACGGTAAGTTTTTTGGTAACAAGCGATAAAGGAATTTTCAGACCGAGTAACGTATTAGTTAATAGTTCTTCTATAATTAAGATTACTTCTCCAACCTATTCAATAGGTCCTCCTCAATACACATACATTGATACCAATAAGGCTGTGTTTAAATTTAACATACCTAATCTTACTAATCGTTTGGGCACTTACTCCTTACGTATTTACACAAACCAACCTTATGCCGGTACACACATTCTTGACTCATGCATACAAATTGTAAATGCCCCTTTATATTTAACAGGAACAGTGTTTTTAGATAGCGACAGCAATGGAACGCAAGGAGCTTTGGAACCCGGCATGGCAAACCAAAAAGTGTTGCTTACTCCTGATAGTACTTATGCATTTACGGATTCCAATGGAGATTATTTTCTGGGAACAAATGCAGGAACAAAAACAGTACAATGGGTTCCCGGCTACAACAATTACCTTGCACCAAACAACCCTGCGCAATACACTCAAACTGTTAGTACAACCACCGGTGGTTTTAATTTTGGTTTACTCACAAATTATGGAAACTATGGTTGTGATATTGATTACTGGAGCGGTACTCCACGCTGTAATTCTTCGGGCTACTGGTATGGAAAAGTTAAAAATCTTGGTAACAATACATTTAATGGATGGGTTTATGTGGTAAAATCGGCTAATGTTAGTTTTGGAAATTCTACACCGCCTGTTACTTACATTAATGGCGATACGGCAGCTTGGAGCATCACAAACCTGCTACCATTTACCACTCAAACCACTAACATTGTTATGAACATGCCCGGTGTTGGCTCTACTTATACATCTAAACTTGTATTTAATGCTATTGATGGTTCAGGAAATGT
This sequence comes from Bacteroidota bacterium, assembly GCA_016714005.1. Taxonomy (GTDB): domain Bacteria; phylum Bacteroidota; class Bacteroidia; order AKYH767-A; family OLB10; genus JADJOA01. The sequence goes on along the minus strand of JADJOA010000007.1, from coordinate 22,914 downwards.
TCAATGCAGCACCCAATCTGGAGTTACCAATGGTACTGTATTATGCGCATTTGACCCCAATGATAAAGCGGCAACTCCCGAAGGGGTGTATGCGCAGCACTATACTTTAATGGGTGATACGCTAGACTATTTAATTCGCTTTCAAAACACCGGTAACGATACAGCGTTCACTGTAATTGTACGCGATACGATTGATGCAGATTTAGATTTGAATTCGTTTACACTTAAAGGAGCAAGCCATACAATGAACACCGAACTGAATGTGGCAACACGTGTTCTTAAATTTACTTTTAACAATATTTTGTTGCCAGATAGCAATGTAAACGAGCCAGAGAGTCATGGCTTTATCAGATACAACATTAAAGCAAAAACAGGTTTACCAAACAATACGCTTGTTACAAACGATGCCGATATTTATTTTGATTTTAACCCACCGGTAATTACCAACGAAACATTTAACACAATGGTTTATGTGATACCCGTTGGTATTTCAGAAATAGAAAACAATTTGTTTAATGTAAGTGTTATTCCTAATCCGTTTGAGAATTTTGCATCATTAAAATTTGATAATGAAAAGCATGAACAATTCATGCTGAATATTTTTGGTATTGATGGAAAATTAGTTGAAACACTTTCATCAACAGAAACCACTATTAGATTAACCAAAGAAAAAATGAATAGTGGTTTGTATTTGTTTGAATTGAAGAATAATGTAAGTGATGAAGTTGTAAGAGGAAAGTTTGTGGTGAAATAACATTTGATAACTCATCAGCTGATAAATAAAAATGCCTCATTCAATTGAGGCATTTTTATTTTACATCAATTATTTCAACTTCGTAAACCAATACTGCATTAGGAGGAATATAAGCACCATCACCTGTTAAACCATAACCAAGATTGCTGGGAGAAATAAGTAATGCTTTTTCGCCTTTGCTCATTTGCATTAAGCCTTCTTGTAAGCCTACCGGCAAATCTGTTTTGCCCATTTCAAATTCAAGATTACCCGTACTGTCTGATGTGTAACAAAGTGTTCCATCAAGTAGTTTTGCCGAATATTTTATCTCTACTAATTGCTTGCCCCTTACACGTACATTTTCTTTCTTATTAAAAATATAATAGCGCACACCTCTTTGTGTTTTTTGCATGTTATAGCCCAGGCGTGTTACATAATCATTTATGGCTTCATCTTCGTTTGCATAATATTCCTTATTAGCTCGTACGAGTTTCTCTTTTAATTTATCCTGATTTATTTGATCATAACTGCCTTCGGTAGAATTATTTTTGCATCCGCTATAGGAAATTAACAGCGATGTCAATAGCAAATTAATAGATAAGCATTTATACATTGTCTTTTTTTACAAAGATGATAAAAGAAACAGCATTTAGCATACACCTTAATAAAACGAAATGTTTATGCTTTTTTGTATTGTCCAGGAACATTAGGGATAAACTAAAAAAATAATATTTTCGCACGCTCATTTAACGGGGTTGATGTCAACCTCACATGCAAGCGCTCCTTGTAAAGTTATTAGTTCGGCTTAAATCCTGACTAATAACTCAAACGGGGTGTAGCGCAGCCCGGTAGCGCGTTTGCATGGGTGCAAGAGGTCGTGGGTTCGAATCCCGCCACCCCGACTAAATGAGTAAAAGGCAATCTGAAAAGGTTGCCTTTTTTATTTTTAAATTATGTTTTAACCGCTAATCATCATAGAGCATTAATCATTAACCACTAAGCATTAACTTCACCGCGTGCAATTAAAAATAGTTTCAGATTTTAAACCAACGGGCGATCAGCCCGAAGCAATCAGGCAATTGACTGAAGGTGTAAACAATAATGAGCGTTATCAAACTCTTTTAGGCGTAACAGGTTCCGGCAAAACCTTTACCGTTGCCAACGTTATTGAGCAAACTCAAAAGCCTACACTTATTTTAAGCCATAACAAAACATTGGCTGCGCAGTTATATGGAGAGTTCAAACAATTTTTTCCGGAGAATGCAGTAGAGTATTTTGTGTCTTATTACGATTACTATCAGCCCGAAGCATTTATCCCGACAACAAACACCTATATTGAAAAAGATTTAGCCATTAATGATGAGATAGAAAAATTGCGATTGAGCACAACATCTTCACTTCTCTCAGGCAGGCGAGATGTTATTGTGGTTTCATCCGTTTCATGTATTTATGGCTTGGGTAATCCCGATGATTTTCTTTCGGGCATTGTTCGTGTTTCACGAGGACAAAAAATTGCACGTAATGCATTGCTGCACCAATTTGTTACTTCATTGTACTCACGCTCCGAAATTGAATTTAAGCGCGGCACTTTTCGGGTTAAAGGAGATACAGTTGATATTTACCTTGCTTATGCCGAAAGCGCATACCGCTTTACTTTTTTTGGTGATGAAATTGAAGAGATTGAGTCTATTGATCCGGTTAGCGGAAAGCGAATGGAAACTCACGAGCATGTATCGGTATTTCCTGCAAACATATTTGTTACCAATCCGCAATCGCAATTAAAAGCTATATGGAAAATACAGGAGGACATGGTTAAGCAATCTGAGTATTTTAAAGAGATTGGCAAACCACTTGAAGCGAAAAGATTAGAAGACAGAACAACTTATGATTTGGAAATGATTCGTGAGTTGGGTTATTGTTCCGGTATTGAAAATTACTCGCGTTACTTTGATGGAAGAGAACCCGGCCAGCGTCCGTTTTGTTTGCTGGACTATTTTCCTGATGATTTTTTAATGGTGATAGACGAAAGCCATGTAACGGTTCCGCAATTACGAGCCATGTATGGTGGCGACCGCTCTCGCAAAATAAATTTGGTTGAGTATGGTTTCAGGCTGCCTGCCGCAATGGATAACCGTCCGCTAAAGTTTGAAGAGTTTGAAACAATGCAAAAGCAGGTGATATACGTAAGTGCCACACCTGCTGATTATGAGATTGAAAAAAGTGAAGGTGTAATTGTGGAACAGGTTATACGCCCAACAGGATTGTTAGACCCACCAATTGAAGTGCGACCCTGCATAAACCAGGTTGACGATTTATTGGAAGAAATTGCAAACACAGTTAAAAATAGTGAGCGTGTGCTGGTAACCACACTTACAAAAAGAATGGCAGAAGAACTTGCCAAATACTTAACAAAACTTTCTATTAAGTGTCGCTATATTCATAGCGAGGTAGAAACTTTAGACAGAGTTGAAATTTTACGCGATTTCAGGCTTGGGGTTTTTGATGTGCTGATTGGTATTAATCTTTTAAGAGAAGGATTGGATTTGCCTGAAGTTTCTCTTGTTGCTATTTTAGATGCAGATAAAGAAGGTTTTTTGAGAAGCAATCGCTCACTTACACAAACGGCAGGACGCGCTGCACGTAATGTAAACGGTAGGGTTATTTTTTATGCTGATAAGGTTACTGAAAGCATGAGAAAGACTATGGAAGAAACCGAAAGGCGTAGAGAAAAACAATTAAAGTACAACGAAGCAAATAATATTACACCTCAGCAAATCGTTAGAAGCAAAGAAAAAATTATGGGTCAGACCATAGTAAGTAAAGCGCGTAGTGATAAGTATGCGGCATATTCCGAACCCGAAACAACTACCATTGCTGCCGATCCGGTTGTAAGTTATATGAGCAAAGACCAATTGCAAAAAACAATAAACAACACAAGAAAGAAAATGGAAACGGCTGCAAAAGATTTAGATTTTATTGAAGCTGCTCGTCTGCGTGATGAAATGTTTGCTTTGGAAAAATTAATTAAAGAAAAAAAGTGAATTTTATGATACAGAATGTAAACTCCTTAAGTTTATTTATTGCATTCGCCCTTTTCACTAAAATCGTTTCTGCTCAAGAAGATTTGGATAAACCCGGATTTGCAATCTCTGACATAAATCTTGGTTTTGGGGATATTCCTATACTGAATTAGGGTTATCGTTAAATGATTTTAGAAAACTGGCACCTCAATCGGAATTACTGAAAACAGATTTTTCCGGATTTAATGCAAACGGTGGTTACTATCATAATTTTAATAAAGATGCTTTGGAAAAGCAAACCTTATCTGAAGTAACTATTGGCATTACCCGAAAGGAAACCGAGGACAAAAAACAAAAATTTTCTAGGGAATTTCGTTTGGGATTTGCTTATCAATCAGGTATTAAAGTAAGCAAATACTACAGCCATGAGGATGTAATTAGATTTGATACGCTTTTATCAACTCAAACAGGGGAAGAATTTTATGTTGACTCAATAAAAACCACTAACTACAATATGAAGTACACCGCTGAGCAAATAAGGCTTACAGCAAATATTTTGTTCAGGCTTAATCCGTTTAGTCGTTGGTCTTTGTTTGGTGGCGCTGGATTAAATTTAGGTATATCTGTTAATCCAAGAACTGAAATTTTTTACAGCTACACTGAATCCATAAACGCTCCTGTTCAATACCCTGTTTACTATGAATCGAAAAACAAAAGCAGCAGAGAAACCTTTAGAAACAAATTAGGTGTTGCTGGCGCAGGTTATTTAATTGCGGGTGTTGATTGGAGAACCGGGAACAAGAGAGAATTCTGGAAAAAACTTCATATCAGTTACGAACTCCGACCAATGGTGGATTATAATTCCCTACCCGAAAGCGCCAACTTTACAAACACAGCAATTCTCCAGCAATCCTCTTTCAGATACACTTTTAATTAATTTTAATTTGTTTCTCTCATTACTTCAACTTTGTTAAATCTTTACTTTAGTAATCTCTACATTTAAACTCATACTTTTTATGATAGTTGCTCCTTCAATACTTGCCGCCAACTTTGCCAATCTTGCGCATGATGTGGTAATGGTAAATAATTCGCAAGCCGATTGGTTTCATTTAGATGTGATGGATGGTGTGTTTGTGCCCAACATTTCTTTTGGAATGCCGGTAATAAAATCCATTCATAAAATTGCAACCAAACCGTTAGATGTTCACCTGATGATTGTTGACCCTGACCGTTATATTAAAACGTTTAAAGAATGTGGCGCTCATGTTTTAAGTGTTCATTTCGAAGCGTGTACTCATTTACACAGAACTGTGGGCGCGATTAAGGCTGAGGGTATGCTTGCAGGTGTTGCCATTAATCCGCATACACCCATTCATTTATTGGAAGATATTATTGCTGATGTGGATTTGGTTTGCATGATGAGCGTGAACCCCGGTTTTGGAGGACAGAAGTTTATTGAAAATACTTACCGCAAAATCTCAGAATTAAAAAACCTGATAATAAAACGTAAAACAAAAACGTTAATTGAAATTGATGGCGGAGTCGATTTTGAAAATTACAAGAAACTAAAAAAAGCTGGTGCAGATGTATTGGTTGCTGGTAATACAGTTTTTTCTGCTTCCAATCCAACCGATGCAATAAAAAAATTAAAAAGCTAAATGCAGGTTCTCAAAACCAAAATTGCCACTTATTTATTTGACCCAGGCAACAGCAGTTTGGTTTTAAAAGAGCGTGGCAAGTTCAGCAGTGTTTATATTGCAACAAGGTTTGAAGACAAACAAAAAGTTGTAATTAAAAAACTGAGTGCCGATGATGATATGCGATCAAGCATTCGCTTCCAGAAAGAATGTATAACAGGAATTGACAATGAAAACGTTCCTTCTTTGTTGGATGCATGGAAGGACGAAACCGGATATTATATTATTAAAGAATTTATTGATGGAGTAACACTTCGTGCTTTGAGCAGGCAACACGTTAAAAATCGAGAGCAGTTTTTTATCAGGGGAATTATAGAAGTGTGCAATGCATTAAGAGAATTTCACTACAACAATATTTTTCATTGTGATCTACGCCCAGATAATGTCATGGTTGTGAACTCACAGAGAGGAAATATCAATTTCATTAATCCCGAAATAAAAATTTTAGATTTTGGGTTAGCTAAAACACCCGATACTTATATAGAAAATCAGCAATCGCCATTTGCATTAATTTATTCTCCACCCGAACAGTTGCTCAACTACGGTAAACTGATAAATGCCCAATCAGATATTTACAGTTTGGCAGTAACCTTATACGAATGTATTGTTGGCGATTATGCTTACAAGCATATTAACCCCGAAATGATTATGCAAATGCAACTTAATCTTCCGCTTAAAGAAAATGGAAATATAAGCCCTGCTGCTTTTGAAGTAATAAAAAAAGCTACCGCAAAAAATGTTTTCCGTTTGCCACCTTCGCAATTGAGCGAGGAAGAAATCATTCAAACCCTTCAATCAGGAATGCAAAGCCGATATGCAACCATTGATGACTTTAAAGTAGCGCTTGAATCTACATTGCTTTCTCCCAAAGAAAAAAAGAAATCCATTTTTAGTTGGTGATATTTTATCCAATCAATATCACCAGCACCATTCCTCCAAGAACAGTTAAAAGCTTGTATAGATTAAAGCGGTGGTCGTTATTGCTTTCAAATAATATGGTGGTGCTTATGTGCAGAAAAATTCCAATTACCACTGCCATAATATTATTGAAGTAACTGCTAAGCATTAAGGCGTCTGTTGCACTTAAATATTTGCTGAACAATGCACCAGCAGGCGCCATGGCTGCAAAAATTAAAACCATTGCACCGGTTAATGTTTTTGATAACCCAGATTCGAACAACATGCTTGCAAGCGCAAATGCTACAGGCATATGGTGTAAAATAATTCCTGTAAGCAATGTTTCATTTCCATGTCCGTGGTCATGACTCATAAAATTTCCTTCTAACGGCATACCCTCAATAAAAGCATGAAGCCCTAAACTCAGCATCATGCTTAACGGAAATATTTTACTGTGGTGTTTGTGTACATGAATATGTCCGTGTTCAATACCTTCACTAAAATATTCGAGAACTACCTGAAAAATAAAACCACCAAGTATAAAATAACCTACAGTGTGTATATCAGCACCTTCATATAAGTGCGGTAACAAATGAATAAGACACATGCCAAACAAGTAAGCGCCTGAAAAAGCAAGCGCCAGTTTTAATGTTTGCGGATTAGGTTTTTTAATAGCAAAAAACAACAAGCCCGATGCGGCAACTGTTGCAAATAATAATAGGTATTGAAAAAAATTCATAGCAGAGTTTACAAACATACTTAAAAGAAGCAACCGCCAAAAACAGCTTTCTGTGGTTATCTTAATTATCAGATTAATGTCAGAAAAACATTTTATAAAATATTATGGAATGCAGAGGCGTTATTCACCCAAATACTAAACACTAATCATTATGCTTAGAGAATTTATCTTCACTGAAAGCTGGTTAGACCAGTTGTTTCAGAACAAAAACAAAATGTATGGAGCTTACGAGCTTCGCAGAAAAAATGCCGACAATACTATTATTGCTTTTTTATGGTCGCTAGCCATTTATGCAGGAATAGGAATTGCAACTTTTTCGGGTTATAAAATTTATTGCGCCTTTATTTCAGAGCCTGTGGTTATTAAACACGATGGCGAAATTGGCTGGAGAGAAGTAGTGCTTCCGCCAAAAGAAAAACCCAATACAACTACTCCGGAAAAAACACCTCTGAATAAACCCACACCAAACACCAACACGGTTCCTGTTATTACCGATTCTACTGATAATGCGGCAACGGATAGTTCTTCTTTTAGTAATGAAAAAATTAATAACGGTGGAAGTGGAGATGGCACAGGCTCTGACTCTACCGATGTGGGTGATGGTAAAGAATCCGGAGGTAGTGGATTGCGATCTGATCCGCCAAAGCCCGAGAGATGGGTAGAGAAAATGCCACAATTTCCGGGCGGAGATATTGCCTTGGTAAAATGGTTAAGCAATGAAATAAAATACCCTGAAATTTTAAAGGAGATTAAAAAGGAAGGTATAGTTTATTTAGAGTTCGTAGTGAGTGAAACGGGCGAGGTAATGGATGTACATGAGTTAAGAGGTGTGCGAGATGCTCCGCAGTTTACCGATGAAGCCATGCGTGCGATAAATAAGATGCCGTTATGGATACCTGGTGAGCAAAATGGGCATAAGGTTCCAGTTATATTTACATTACCAATAAACTTTCAATTAAGATAGCGTTCTTTATTTTTTGGTTTAGGTTAGTTTTTCAAATAACAGGGTTTGTTCCGGCAAAACGGAACTACCCTGTTTGTTTTTTACTTCGAATTTGGCTATTGAAAGTACTAACAAAAATTACTCTCTAAAACTCTCTTTAAATCTTTTGCGCATGGCTATCCAGGAGCCGGCAACAAGGAGAATACAACCTGTCCATAAAATATTTATTTGCGGAAAAACTATAGCTTTCATTATTACAAAATCGCGCTTGTTGGATTTCTTTTCAGAGATTTCAAATTTGAATTTACCATTATCCACGTTTATATCTGTAAAACGAAATTTTAAACCCAACTCCTCAACAAAAGTATTGGTAGTAATTAACTGCCTGCTTTTAATCATAAACATTGGCTTAGCCTGATGAAATTTTTTGTTTACATCTACCAAATCAAATACACCATATACAGCTAAGTCACCCTCGCGCAATTCCAAAGAATCGGCATTTACATTTTTATCAATGCCACGGAAATAAACAAAGGCATTACTTACCATAAGTGTATCACCCGGTTTAATATCGTAGCTTTTAGGTTTGGTATATTCATCGGCAGTAGCTTCGTTGGTTATTGCTTCAATGTCGGCATAAGTAATGTGTGTATAAATGTCTTTACCTAAAAATCTTTTTGTGGCGGGTTCGCTTGCGTTGCCCATTCTCTCGTTTAGTTGAATGATAGGCTTTAGGGTAAATTCCTTTTTGTAGGAGTTATTAAGTTTGTTGTGTGTGAGGTAGTCAATATCAAAAAACACATTTACGCCTTCTTTAAATTTACCATTATAGGTTACATAATAATCGCCCATTTTAAGGGTGTCACCCTGACGTATCATTATGTTTTCGTTGTTAGGGAAATCTTTTCCTAAATCAATATTTAAAATATTGCGAGAAATGTAGTAGCTCTTAGCATTTGAAACCAATGCGCCAAGCAGCAACAGCGCCAAGCCCATGTGTGCTATGGAAGCGCCACTGAAATTTACTTTTCCCTTGAGTGTACGAATCAGATAATCGGCATTTGCAAAAAGGGCAAACAACGATGCAAATAATAAAAGTATATGTTGCAAATGATCAAACGAAAAATACAACTGGAAGGCTAAGGCGGCTACAGCAGCGGCTACAAAGGAATACAATAGCTTTTTTAATACTTCTTTTCCGACAGATGTTTTGTATTTAAAAAATTGCCCAATGGCAATTAATATGCAAATTACAGTGGCTATTGGAACCTGCCAAGAGTTGTAGTAAGCAATTACATCGGCTGGTGGAGCAAAGTTTGTGTTGAATATTTTATTTACAACAGGAATAGACGTGGTAAAGGTTATTTGAATTGAAGAAATAACGAGTACCAACATCCCAATGAACATCCAGAATTCGCGTGATGTAAAGGAATCATCAGTAGAGGTTTTGGGTATGTGCTTCCAGTTGAAAGCGATAAGAAACACAGCAAGCAAAACAAAAAACAACATGTAAACAAGCAACTGACCACTCATACCTAAATCAGTAAAAGCATGTACAGAACTTTCACCCAGTATTCCGCTACGCGTTAAGAAAGTGCTGTATAAAATGAGCAGAAAAGAAATGACTATTAAAACATACACGCTGATAATTGCTTGTCCCCGCTTTAAATAAATGAGCATTGTGCAAGCCCCCTACCAATGTAAGCCACGGAACCAACGATGCATTTTCTACCGGATCCCATGCCCAAAATCCGCCAAAACTTAATGCTTCGTAAGCCCAGGCAGCGCCCATTAAAATGCCAAGCCCCAATATCATTACCGCAAAAAGTGTGTACGGCATTGCAGGCTTTATCCACTCAGTAGTTTTTTTAATTGTTAGTCCGCCAATGGCAAATGCAAACGGCACAACAGTGGCGGCAAACCCCAGAAACAAAGTTGGTGGATGTATAACCATCCAGTAATTCTGCAGCAACGGATTTAAACCTCTGCCATCATTGAGTTTTGCTAAGTAATCGGGCATTTGCACAAAAGGGAGGTTAGCAAAATCAGGATGTTCGCGCAGGAGCGTAAACGGATTACTGCCTATTTTATAATCAAAAAAGTACCTGCCCAAAATCATACTCGCAAGAAAAGCCTGCACAATACATATTACCCACATAACCGGAGACTCCCATCTGCCCAGGTTGCGGATAAGAAAAAAACCTATTGCACTGTGCCATAAAGTCCAGAGTAAAAAGCTTCCCTCCTGCCCTTCCCAAATACAGGCAAAAATATACCGCATCGGCATAATAGTATTTGAATGTTGCCACACATAATAATACTCGAAACGATGATTGAATATTAAATACATGAGCATGAAAAAAATGCCGAATACACTTATGGAATGTGCAGTAAAAAAGCCACGGGCAAGTTTTTTCAATTCATTTTTTTCCTGATTGCGTGAGTGCAAAAAATAAAGCACTGAGGCGAACAAAGCGCCAACAAAAGAAATGGAAACAAGGGCGTTTCCAATTTTACCAAAAATCAACTGCTCGCCAACGTATTCTATCATTTATTGAAAAAGTATTTGAAAAATTATTTCTTCGCCAATGGTTTTTCACCATTGTATTTACTTGGGCATTTTAAAAGAATATCGCTTGCAAGAAACTCGCTATCCTGCATTTTTCCAATAATTACTATTTGTTCGCTCTTGTCAAAATCTTGTGGCTTGGCACGGTTCAAAATTACTTTGCGCTCTACGCCCTGGTTATCGAACATATAAAATGAAAAAATATTGGCGTTGGTTTCGGGATGATATTCATAAGGTTTTGCCCTGTTTAATTTACCTACTACATGAAAAACTTTTCCTTGTTTTTGAGAGGCAACAGTAAAACTTTCATAAGTGCTACTGCTGCTGATGGTACTGATTATCACTCCCAAAGCAACTGCTATTAATATTATTGCCGCTATATGCGTTCTTTTCATTCCGCTTTGCTATTTAATGTGTGCGAAGGTAGTATTTACTTTCTTTTTGGCTTTATGATTAAACTGATAAGCAAAATATTAAGCAAAGATTTGTACGCTTTCATTTCAACTTAATTTTAAGGATAGAAACAGTTTCAAATTTATCTAAAAACTTGTTTATGTTTATTTTTTTTGACACAGATTCACAGATTTAAATAAATAATTAAAGTACTCGCTTTATGATTTTCACTTATAGGTTGCTGCAAAACCATATTAGTGAGAATTTTAAAAGTAATTTTCTTAGCTGTACACTGAAGTTCCTAAATTTCGGTACGGGTCTGCATCAAGGAAAAATTTATTAATTGAGTTTTTTACTGCAAATGTTATACAATGGAGGCTTTATTTAAGCAGCTTCTTAATATTGTCTGCAAAATTTAGTTGAGCAATGAAATATTTAATTTCTTTTATTCTTGTACTTAGTGTTGTTAAAACACAGGCTCAGTTTAAAGTAATGAGCTATAATATAAGATATGACAATGCAGGTGATAGTATAAATCAATGGAGCAACAGAAAGGAAAAAATGAAGGCGCTTTTAAAAAAATATTCTTCTGATGTTGCCTGTTTTCAGGAAGCATTGAGCAACCAGGTAAACGACTTACAGAATTTTTTACCTGATTTTAATTACTGCGGAGTTGGCAGGGATGACGGTAAAAAGAAAGGAGAGTTTTCTCCCATTTTTTATAACAAAGCAAAATTTGCATTTATTGAGGGTAACACCTTCTGGCTATCTGAAAAACCTGATTCGGCCGGAAGTATTGGATGGGATGCAGCCATTACCAGAATATGCACATACGTTAAGCTGAAAGAACAAAGCAGTGGAAAAGTGTTTTTTGTTTTTAATACTCATTTCGACCATATAGGCGATACGGCTCGGCTGATGAGTGCTAAACTTATTCTAAAAAAGATTAAAAAGTATGCAAGGAAACAGGCTGTTGTTTTAGCCGGAGATTTTAATTGCGAACCGGGCAGTAAAGCATATAGCGTATTTGTAAACTCTCCATATCCAAAGCTGGCGGATTCCTTTTATGAGGAAGAAAGAAAAAACAAATGCACGTTTACAGGTTTTGCAACCGAAGGAAAAATATGCAGAAGGATTGATTATATTTTTTACTCTACCAATTTTTCAGCCTCAAACTTTTTAATTGGAGATGATAATGATGGAAAGTATTATGTAAGCGATCATTTGCCGGTGATGGTTGAGGTGAGTTGGAAATAAAAACGAAACCTTATTTATTTTTCAGCAGAAAGCGCATCCCAAAACTCTACCGCTCTTCGTGTATGCGGAATAACTATGGTGCCGCCAACAATATTGGCAACAGAAAATATTTCAAACACTTCATCTGTGGTTACCCCTGCTTTTTTGCATTGTTCTAAATGATACTTTATGCAATCGTCACATCTTAAAACCATGCTGGCAACCAAGCCAAGCATTTCTTTGGTTTTTGAATTAAGCGCACCATTGGCATAGGTGTTTGTGTCAAGATTATAAAGTCGTTTCATCACTAAATTTTCCTGCGATAAAATACGTTGGTTCATTTTTGAACGGTAAGCATTAAAGTCTTCTACAATGTTTGACATAGTTTTTTAATTAAGAATGTGTTTAAATTTGTTTAATAACCCTTTATGAATTGAATTTTTAGTAAAAGGATACATTAATATTTTTTTGACACAGATTCACAGATTTTAAAAGACAATTAAAAGCGCTTCGCTTTAAAATTTTCACGGATTGCGTGCTGCGCAGCAGTATCAGTGAAAATCAACCAATCCATTTTAATTAATTTGTAAATCTGTGTTTAAAAGTAAGCATAAGCATTATTTTTAGATAAATTTATAGTGTCTTTAAATTTTTTCTTTTCTTGCTTCCACAAATGCGCTAACCCAAATGCTTATTTCATACAATAAAAACAATGGCACTGCTACCAGCATTTGCGAAGTAATATCGGGCGAAGGGGTAATAAATGCTGCCACTATTAAATTAACCACCACTGCATGTTTCCGATAAGTGCGCATAAATTGAGGTGAGATAATTCCTATACTTGTGAGGAAATAAACAATTATTGGCAGTTCAAAGACCACACCACAACTCATAGTCATTATGGTTACAATTGAGATATAAGAATCTAACGCAATGGTATTTTTTACGGTTTCGCTAACCTGGTAGCTCCCCAAAAAATTAATAGATAACGGAGATATAACATAGTACCCAAAAAACACTCCCATAAAAAACAAAAGTGATGCCCAGAAAACGAAACCGGTTGTATATCTTTTTTCTTTGGATGTTAGGGCAGGTTTTACAAACAGCCACACTTCAAATAACAGGTAAGGAAACCCCAAAATAAAACCCGCTGTAAATGCAGCAAACATGTGCGTGGTAAACTGCCCCGACATGCTGGTGCTTATAATTGAAAAGGTAATATCCTTTATGCACATATCTATCGAAAACTTTTCAGATATTATGCATAACCATTTATAGGTAATAAAATCAGGATTCTTAGGGCCAAAAATTATTTTATCGAATAAAATATCTTTGTTTAGAAATGCCACTATTGCCAACACTACTATAGCAATGGCAGAGCGCATTAAATGCCAGCGCAAAGCTTCTAAGTGATCTAAGAAGCTCATTTCTCCTGTTGAATTACGTCCTTTTAGAAAAAACAAATTGTTAATGGTAAATTGTCAATAGCGAATAAGTAAATGAAAATTGAGTATTAAAAAATTCCTTCTTTTAACAAATCGTGCAGGTGAATAAAACCGAGATAATTATTTTTATCACATACAACAAGTTGTGTAATGTTATGTTGTTTCATTAATTGAAACGCATCGGCAGCCATGGTATCAGAGCTGACTGATTTGGTATTTTTAGTCATAATTTCCTTTGCAGAAATATTTTCTTTCAAACCAAACTTTTCAATCATTCTTCTTAAATCCCCGTCAGTAATAATTCCTAAAAGTTTCTTTCCTTCAGTAACTGCGGTAGCACCAAGTCTGTTGCCCGAAATTTCAAGAATTACATCTTTAATTTGTGCAGTTGATTTTACCGAAGGCTTTGCGTTGCTCTTATAAACATCGTTAACCTTTAAGTATAATTTTTTTCCAAGAGAACCACCCGGATGAAACTTTGCAAAATCTTTGCGGTGAACCCTTTAAACTCTAATAAACAAACCGCAAGTGCATCGCCCATTGCCAATTGAGCAGTAGTACTGGTAGTAGGAGCAAGATTGTGAGGGCAAGCTTCTTTTTCAACGGTTGTATTAATCACAAAGTCGCTTTGCGTTGCTAAGTAAGACTTTACATCTCCAACAATTCCTATTAAAATATTTCCACCACTCTTTAATAAAGGTGCAAGCACTTTAATTTCAGGTGTGTTTCCGCTTTTGCTTATACATATCACAACATCATCTCTTTGTATAATTCCTAAATCGCCATGTATGGCATCGGCAGCGTGCATAAAAACAGCCGGAGTGCCGGTGCTGTTAAAAGTGGCTGTTATTTTCTGAGCTATAATGGCGCTTTTACCAATTCCGGTTACAATAATTCGTCCTTTGCAAAAATGTATTACTTTTACGGCTGCGAAAAAATCTTTATCAATAAATTTTTTCAACGAGGCAATTGCTTTTGATTCAATATCAAGTGTTTTAATTGCAGGGTCCACAAGGTATTTTTCTGATTTCACGTGAGGAGAGAAATTATTTTGTTGTACGTTTGAAAAATGGTTGTATATTTAGACTGCGAAATTAATTTAAATAACAATAAAAAATTTAAACCATTAATGCTATTATGATTGCTGAGGCGAAGAACAAAAAAAGAAAGCAACGAAAAAGAAGAACCAAAGCCTACCGCTAAGGGCGGCAGTGCTAAAGTAAAAACAGCTGCAACAAAAGAAACGGCTGCAAAAGTTACACCCGAAAAAAAAGGAAAAGGCCCAAAAAGCGAAATAGGACAGGCGCTTTTTAAATACTTTGGGTTCGATAAATTTAAAGGTCAGCAGGAAGAAGTAATTCAGAATGTATTAGACCGCAAACACACATTTGTGATAATGCCAACCGGTGGCGGAAAAAGTTTATGCTACCAGTTGCCTGCATTAATGATGGAAGGAACAGCCATTGTAGTTTCTCCGCTTATTGCATTGATGAAAAACCAGGTGGATGCCATCAGAGGATTTAATACCAACGATGCCGTAGCACACTTTTTAAATTCCTCTCTTAATAAGTCAGAGATAGCTCAGGTTAAAAAGATATTCTTGATGGTGTTACCAAACTTTTATACGTAGCTCCCGAATCGTTAAACAAAGAAGAGAACGTTGCATTTTTAAAGAGATAAAAATTTCTTTTGTTGCCGTTCATGAGGAGCACTGTATATCAGAATGGGGTAATGATTTCAGACCAGAGTACAGAAGATTACGTCCTATAGTTGAGCAGTTAGGTGGCGATATTCCTTTGATGGCATTAACTGCAACCGCTACAGAAAAAGTTCAGCAGGATATTCAAAAAATCTTAACACGCTTGATGCTACTGTTTTTAAAGCATCGTTTAATCGCCCTAACTTATATTACGAAGTACGCCCAAAGTTGAAGTAGCTAAAGAGATTATTAAGTATGTAAAAACCCATGGGCAAATCGGGCATTATTTATTGCCTTAGCCGAAAAAAAGTTGAAGAGATTGCGCAGACCTTGAGCGTTAATGGAATTAAAGCTTTACCCTATCACGCAGGACTTGAAGCAAACGTGAGAGCAAAAACTCAGGACGATTTTCTGATGGAAGAAATTGATGTGATTGTAGCCACAATTGCTTTTGGAATGGGTATAGACAAACCTGATGTGCGCTTTGTAATTCACCACGATATTCCAAAATCTTTAGAGGGTTATTACCAGGAAACAGGAAGAGCAGGACGCGATGGCAGAGAAGGACGCTGCTGTACTTTTTATGCCTACAAGGATATTGAGAAGTTAGAAAAATTTATGAAAGGCAAACCTGTTGCAGAGCAGGAAATTGGCAAACAACTTTTATTTGAAACTGTTGGTTATGCCGAAACTTCAGTTTGCCGCAGAAAATATTTGTTGCATTATTTTGGAGAAGTTTATGAGCAGGAAAATTGCGGAAGTTGTGATAACTGCCTCCACCCTAAAACACAAACAGAAGCACAGGACGAAGTGGCAATGATGCTGGAAGTGGTGCAGGCTGTAAAAGAAAAACATGCAACAGAACACATCATTAATGTTTTAATAGGTAAAGATGATAAGGCTGTAAAGGATTACGGACATAACAAACTTGAATTGTTTGCCGAAGGCATGGATAAAGATGCCAAATTCTGGATGGCTTTAATCAGGCAATCTTTGCTTGCCGGATTCTTATTTAAAGATGTTGACAATTACGGATTGCTAAAACTTACCGACAAAGGAAAAGCATTTATTGAAAATCCGCATAGCTTTAAAGTTACGCAAGACCACTCTTACGAAAACACCGAAAGCGATGATGACGAAGAAGGCGGTGGCGGTGGCGCAGCGGCTGATGAAACACTTTTTGCCATGCTTAAAGATTTGCGCAAGCAAATGGCAAAACAAAAAAGCCTTCCTCCGTTTGTAATTTTCCAGGATCCTTCTTTAGAAGAAATGGCTATCAACTACCCTATTACCATGGATGAAATGAAAAACATTACTGGTGTGGGTACAGGTAAAGCTGCAAAATATGGCAAGCCGTTTATTGATATGATTAAGAAATACGTGGAGGAGAACGAGATTGAACGCGCTCAGGATTTGGTTGTAAAAAGCATTGTCAACAAATCAGGTTTAAAGGTTTACATCATTCAGAATATTGACCGTAAAATTTCTTTGGATGATATGGCAACGGCAAAAGGAATTTCTGTTTCAGAACTTATTTCAGAAATTGAAAGCATTGTAGGCTCAGGAACAAAAATTGATTTGAATTATTATATCAATGAAATGATTGACCCTGATAAGCAGCAGGAAGTTTTTGACTACTTCCGCACTGCCGATAGCGATAGTTCTGAAGCCTGTCTTGAAGAATTAGGCGATACTGATTATACTCTTGACGAAATACGCTTAATGCGCGTTAAGTTTATGAGCGAGTTAGGAAACTAAAGTTTATTTGTTGCATAAAAATAAGAGCTGTTCTTTTAAAGGACAGCTCTTATTTTTTAAAGATTTGATTCAATGCAGCCTTTGCGAAAATAAAAACAGGCAGCTTTACAAAAATTCTTAACTCATCAGCCAATGTAGTTTTGTTTCCAAGAAACCGCAAAACATCGGCAGGTTTGTTTTTGTCAAACATGGTTTTAAAAATAAAACTTCCGTTGAGTTTTCTTTCAGATAATATTCTCAGCAGCGTGCTGTCATAAAAATCAAAACGTTTTTCGGCAAAGTTTTTCTCAAGGTTTAGTTTTTTTTCTGCCACAAGTTGCTGTACAATTCTTTGGCTCTGCTGTTGTATAAACTTAAAAGTAAATCCGGTTGAAGCTTTTGTTTGCCCTCCACTTGTGCCTATGTAAAAAACATTACCATCGTTAGTCTTAAAATTATAATCAGTCATTGGTATAACACCATACTCCGTTTCAAGTATTTCAAAATCGGTCTCACCAATTATATTCTCTATATATTTTCTCAACTCAGCTTCGTATTCTTTCTCCACCAATAAATTTTCAGAGAACACTGTGAATTCAACCAAAGCAGTTGTTTGAGTTAAAGGCAAAACATAAACAAAGCGTGTATCATTTTTTTGATCTACCCTGAAATCCATAAAGGTTGCCGTTCCGGTATCAAACCGCGGCTTATTGCTTTTAATAATCCATCCTTTAAAATGCTGCAAAAAAAAGAATGCATTGCTCTTACTCTTATCAGGCCCGAAAGGCAAACTGCTAAAACAAATATTAGCTTTATACCTATTGGCGGTTGTAATAATTTCTCCATCATTCAGGTTATCTATTTGTTGTATCCTATCATTTACAAATTCTATTTCCGGATGTTTTTTTATTTCATCAAAACAGTAATTATAAAAATCGATACCTCGCAGCATTTTATATGTAAAAGGAGAAATACTTAAATGCTTACCCGAATTATAATCAGCTACAAAAATTTTATCCCATTTTTTGTAAACTACAGGTTCAAATAACCCTGCCTTATCTTCCCAAAAGCACCAGGTTCTGTCATTTGATTTTTTAAGATCACTATCAATGAGCAAAATTTTTTTCCTTTTGGTAACCATGCTTTATCATGTGCATGGCAAGGCTTAAACCAGCGGCACCGGCACCGGCAATAACTACATTGTACTTAAAATTTAAATTTTTATGCGGCTGCATTAATGGGCAACAATAGTAAATACAACTTGTTTTAGCTCACCTTAAAAATTTTATTTTGAGCCAACATCATCCCTTAAAATGAAAGAGAACAAAAATTATACGTTAGAGCGGGTTACGTGGGAAACGCTTCCGAAGCTATTGCCATTATATAAAAGCGTTTTTAAACAAAATTTGCCGTTAGCGTTTGTACAAGGAAAATTTAAGTGTAATGCCAATGGGAAAGATACGCTTGCATTTATTGCGGTAGCAAATGACGGAACAGTGGCTGCGTATTACAACGTGCTGCCATATGTAATTTCATATAAGCAAAAGGAAATGCTTGCAGTACAATCCTGTGTAGCGATGACGCATGATGAACACCGTGGGAAAGGACTGTTTCCGCTATTAGGAAAAGCTGTTCATGATTTAGCAAGAGATGAGGGCGCTAAATTTATTTTTGGTTTTACGAATCCCTTATCTTATCACGGTTTGGTAAATAAAATGGGATTTACGCATACGGATACCATGAAATCGTTTAAATTTAAAGTGCCCACGCTACCCATTGGTAAATTGCTTAAAAATTTGGCTTAATGGAATCGCAAATTGGTAAAGTGCCTTCTGCCGTTAAAAAATTGAAAGCAGCAAAAAAGCATTTTGTTAATTCGGTTATAGATGATGAAACAGGCGGAGTGGTAAGGTCAGAAAACTTTATTAATTACAAGGCATACTCAGGTTGCATATTGGTTGAAATTGAAGGGGTAAAAGTGTGGCTTAAGGTAAGTCATGTATTAACTATAGGAGATATGGAAAGAGTTGATTCGGAAAAGTTTGATTTGGTGATTAATGGTTTAAAAAAACTGGCGCAAAAACTTTTCATAACGGATATTATTTTTACTGTTGCTCCCGGCACTTATTATGATTTAATGCTCACTCAAAAAAAAGTTGAAGCAACGGACTCTCTTGCCATTTTATATTGGGATTTTGAGAGTGGTATTGATCTTAAAAAAATAAGATTCACGGGAGCTGATTTTGATACATTTTAAAGTAAGCGCTGAGCTAACCAATCTTAAGCATTTTTTTATTGGCTTTATATTAAAACTTAATTTATTTCGTTTGGCATCAATTAATGTATAGTTGCCTGCTGCACTAAGGGTATGAAGCCCTCTTTTATATTTATTTAATTGTTTCGGTTCTGCATATCCAATTACTTCTTCTTCAAATTCCTCTTCGGTAAGTTTTACAATTTTATTAAGCACAATTCTGTCTCCGTAAGAGTATGATGAATCCTGCGAAGGTCTTACCCAACTTCCGTTAAATAAAAAAGGTGTGCCTCCAGGTCGTGCCGATTGAATGCTTGTCTTAACCGGATTGCGTTTATGTGATGTCCAATTGCCATTTAATTCATCAGAATAAAAAACATTCAATTTCAAATCAGGCAACCCTCCTTTAAGAGTACAAAAAAGCCAATACCTTGCGTTGTAAAATATAATGGTAGGGTCAACAATTTTTGCGTTGTCAAACAAAATAAGTTTATCTACTATCTCCACATTATCCTTATCCATTCTAAAAGCAGTTAGAGAGTTTGCCTCACAACTTTCCGGAATCATATACAATGTACCTGGCACATCAAGAAAAAAAGGATATGAAAGATGTGTGTCTTGTTTTAAAAAAATTCTCTCATCTGTTAGCCCATCAACATCATTATACTTACGCATAGAAATATCTCCTATGTTATTGTTAAAGAAAAGTTTTTCGTAAAAAACATTCAATCCCTGCTTACTCACGTAACCAAACGGATCGGCATTAAATCCATTTTCGGGCTCAGGCAACCATTTTACATTGTCAAAAAAAACAGGTTTAAATATCTCTGTAATTGGCTTATTAATAATTCCTACGTTCCATATTTCCTTTATAAAAAAAAGTTTGAAGTAATGTTTTAATAAATTTTTTACAAATCGTAAAAAAAACAAACACTGCAAAATAATTCCCGGATGCCCTTGATGATAAACAGCACGGGGTATTCTTTCCTGATCAGTAAATGCACACTGATTTTCCTTTAATGATTTACCAATCCAATCCTGTGCATCATTATACACTTCAGAAAACGTTTTTTTAAAATCATGCCGGTAAATTCTGTAATCGGCTACATGTGCAGGTTTATTGTTAACTAAAAACTCTAATCTTAAAGACTTTGATGACACGCATGAAACTAAATGTGCATTAACATATTCCTCTTCTGCCTTAAAGGAGTAACCACATGAATTGTATCCTTTAAAGATGCCGTTGTTTGCCTCAGTTATGTTAAATAAAAAACAAAGTCTGGCTTATACTGCTGAATATCTTGTATAGTAACAACAGGAACAGCAGCAAACGCTTTTTTTACCGAAATCTTTTGAGTGTGTTTGGTTGAAATAAAAAAATCAATAATTCCCTTACTTGTGCGTGAGGCTTTATTATTAATAATTATAAATTCAACTATTAATCCTGAAACCTCCACAGCCTTGTTCAAGGCTTTTATCTTCCACTGCTCTTCGTAACCGGTTTCAGAATATAAAACACACTTAAGCATAATTTTTACATGTAAAGTTCGGGCAAAACAGAAGTCATTGCCTGAAAATAAGGAATATGTTTTAAGTTATAAGATTGAATCTCTTTCATAGCAGCAAACCTTTTAAAGAGAGGGGTATTATTAGCAGTTTGTTTACATGGCAAACTGAATTTGTAAGTATTTATTTTTTGAGATAACCTTAACCGTTTGGCGCTATTAATAAAAAACAAAGCATTTACCGGAATACCCATAGATGAATATTTAAACCCTGTTCCCTTTTCAATTGTGCATCGCCTCATTAGTGTTACAGGAAAATTATTCATAGAATACAATTTATGTTCTTCAAAAATACCTGATAAAAAATGATACAGCGCAGTAAAATATTCCTTAAACCATTGTTCCATTTTTTTTTCAGTTGGTTTTTTGTCAAACCATTTCATGCGCCAGTCAACCAATTCAAATACAAGCTCCACTATTCTGCCGTCTTTTACATCTAATAAATCAAAATCGTATTTAAGCGCATTTGCCTCCAATAAAAGGCTTCTGAGTTTTACAATTCCCGCCACTTTCTGACGGTAAATGCTTATAAAATTCTTTAATAAATACTCAATAGCAATTTGCTCCTTTAATTCTTTTACATCGCTTAATTTTTCACCAATTGCCTGTTCTATTTTTTCACCATATACATGATTGTAATTAACCTGAATCAAAAACTCATTTAGACTTTTAAAATCTTGCCTGCTTGCACCAAACAACGAATGGACAAAAAAGTACCTTTCCTCATTAGTAAGATTTGCAATTGGATTATAATTTGTTGAATACTCATTATTGTAAACCGCAACCAAATCAATATCACTTATTCCGGGCACCGAAACACTTCCAATTTGATAGAGCGAAATTATATCGGTGTTATTCTTAAGTTTTTGAAGAACAGAATCAATGGCAGCGTAATAATTTTCTCGCGGATAAAAAACCGGGGGGTCAATAAATATCATTGGGTTGGTGTATAATTTTATTTTCCATTGCGTTAACTAAGTTTAGCATCCTTTCAAAAACAAAGGAGTTAGTTTAGATTTTATTTCAGCGTTTATTAATGGAGCGTTTTTCTTGGCAAATCTTCTACCCGCATAGCTGTGCTTTGACAGTTTGTATACAATGCTTTGTCAACATCAAACCGCCATTGCTCTCTTATTTCAGAAACATCATTCATTACCTGCCAATCTGCATTTGAAAAAATCTTTTGAAGCCAATTGAAAACTAAACTTTTTATAAACGCCCTTTTTATTACGCGCCTGCAAATACATAGCAGGGATCAGCATAAACTCACTCAGCAATGATTTAGGTTCATACATATTTGTAATTCGAATTGTTTGACTTAAAGATTTTTCACTCCATTGCAAAGCATTTTAAATGGTTTTATAAAATCTGTTTGCTGTGGATTTACATTATTGACAAGCTTAAACCTTTACCGGTTAAAGACTTAGCATGTGCAAAAGTTCGGGCGGAAAAAAGTTACCGGATAATTTTTTCAGCATTTTTCTGAAAGCACAAACCAACCGTGATGTTGCAGCGGATCAAACTGAAAAAAAACTTTGTAGCCTCTTTCAACTTCGACACAACTAAAGTTAAACTTTTCTTATTGTTAAAACATTGTCTTTTAAAATTACCAAAGCATCAAAGTCGCTGTAATTATTATTATCATAAGTACCCAGGCTTCCATGTACGTAACAGCCAATTAAATAGGGGTTAAGATGGTACTTAACAAATTCTGCAAGCTCAATAACAAATTTGTTATCTCCACTATATGGTTCAATTTGCAAGCGTAAGGATTGAGTGCCCTCTTCAAAAGGCAATGCCTTATGCAATGCCGCAAGTTTCTTTAAATGTTTTTGTTGAAAATAACTTTCGCTAAGCAATGCTGTAATTACATCAACCTTGCTTTGTGGCTTAACGTTTACAACATTATTTAGCAAATTCATATAATCGTACATAAACATTTACACTTTTTGCGATTGCAACTGATTTAATTTTTCTACCGATTTAT
>JADJOA010000006.1 GCA_016714005.1 Bacteroidota bacterium | reverse complement strand
GGTATGAATCACTTTGAAAAAGCTAAAGAATAAAATACAACCTTTGTGCCTTGTGGACACAGGAGGGTATTCCGATAACATCAAGATTAAAGAAATAAAAAAAAGAAGGGTTTTGATAGTAAACAAACAGAGGTGCAAGTAATAATAAACATACTGCAAGCTCGGAGAGTTGTGGTTTCCAGTAGACGCAAGGCCTCACTCGTGCCATTTCATCCTTGCAGCTTTTAGCTGCATAATAATTTCAATGAGTTCGTTCACTTACAAAGTTTCAGAAGCATTCCGTGCGTTGGCTCCTGCCCCTGCATTTTAAAGGTGCAATTATTTTCTACTCTAAACAAACCGATAGACCTTCCGTTCCAACACTTTCCGAGTGGACGGCTGTCCACGAATGGTGAGAACCGCAAATTTTCAGCCCGGGTGGCGTTGGCTCATGCGAAAAAAATTTGAGGTTGGCATTCGTGTAATCCTTTTTTACTAATTTTTGGCCAACAAAAAGTGGAAGAAAAAAGCCAAACTAAATGCTTTTCGCATTCAGGAGTTGTTAAAACCGCACTCCTACCTGCCTTAACCCATGCAATGTGCGTTTTTCTGAGACAAGGATGCTTTTTGCTACCCATACCCGCCCCGTTAAAAATAACGGTCCCCTTCCGCCCCTAAGCTTCGGAAAGGGGTCAGGGGTAAAATAAATTCACCTGGCAGCATCAGTAATAAAAAAAACACCACTCCCGTTTATTTACCGTTATAAACCTATTATTGTGCAACACATTTCTTTGCTTCCGCCTATGCGTCTTAATATCCTCAAGCCGTTTATTTTACCTCTTTTTATTTCTGTCTCCTCATGCAGCTTTTCACAAACTGTTTTGCCTTACAAAAATCCTGCTCTCCCTGTCCCCCAAAGAGTAAACGATTTACTCAGCAGAATGACACCCGAAGAAAAATTCTGGCAGTTGTTCATGATACCCGGTGAAGTTAGCAACACAAGTAAAAACGATTTTAAGAACGGAATTTTCGGTTTGCAGGTAAGCGCAACCGGCAACAACAACAATCCAGCGCAACAAATGCTTAAGTACGATAACAAAAGCAATGCGCAAATACTGGCTAAAAAAATAAATGCCTGCCAGAGCTATTTTGTCAAAGAAACAAAGCTCGGCATCCCCGCCATTTTTTTTGACGAAGCATTGCATGGCTTAGTAAGAGACAATGCCACCATATTTCCACAGGCTATAGCATTAGCCGCCACATGGAATAGTACCCTTATGCATAACGTTGGCAATGCCATTGCTGCCGAAGCCAAAGCCTGTGGCATAAGGCAGGTGCTGTCACCCGTAATAAATATTGCCAGCGATGTACGGTGGGGCAGGGTAGAAGAAACCTATGGCGAAGACCCTTTTCTTACTGCTGTAATGGGCAATGCATTCATCAGCGCGTTCGAAAAACAAAATATTATTACCACCCCTAAACATCTGATTGCAAATGTTGGCGATGGTGGAAGAGACAGTTATCCCATACACTTTAATGAAAGATTTTTAACCGAGATTCATTTTCCACCGTTCATCTCTGCATTTAAAAATGCCGGTGCACGCTCTGTAATGACTTCTTACAATTCATTAGACGGCACACCATGTACTTCTAACCATTGGCTGCTCACCAAAAAGCTAAAGCAAGACTGGAATTTTAAAGGCTTCGTAATTTCCGATGCAGGCTCAGTGGGTGGCGCAAATGTTTTGCATTACACTGCCAAAGATTATTATGATGCAACAAAGCAGGCAATTACCAATGGGCTCGATGTTATTTTCCAGATAGATTACCAACACCATAATTTATTTATGCCGCCTTTTTTAAATGGCGATATTTCTTCTCAAAGAATAGATGATGCTGTGCGCAGAGTCTTAACAGCTAAGTTTGAATTGGGGCTTTTCGAAAGTCCGTATGCAAACGAAAAAGAAGCTGAAAAAATTATTCACTCTCAAAAGAATGTAAGCCTTGCATTGCAGGCAGCACAAGAAAGCATTGTATTGCTAAAAAACGAAAACAAAGTTTTGCCATTAAACAAAACAATAAAAACAATTGGAGTAATAGGCACCGAAGCTGCATCGCCTTCAATGGGTGGCTATAGCGGCAACTCATCTCACATTGTAAATCTTAATGATGCCATTAAAAATAAATTGGGAAAAGAAATCAGCTTCTTATATACTGAAGGTGTAGGCAAAGAATCAAAAGAGTGGGAGGTAGTGCAACCCGAATATTTAAGCACTGCTGAAAATTCAAGAGGGCTAAATGCAAGTTATTTTAATAGCATTGATTTAACAGGCACACCTTTGGTTAACCGCATTGATGAGAAAATTGATTTTAGCTGGACGCTTTATCCACCCGATAAATATTTACAACTTGATAACTATGCTGTAAAGTGGAGTGGCAAAATACGCTCACCCAAAACCGGAAAATTTAAAATTGGATTAAGCGGCAATGATGGCTTTAAGTTATACATCAACAACAAACTTTTAATTGATAACTGGAAAAAACAAACCTACTCAGCACTTTTCACCGATTTTAATTTTAAGGCAGATAGTACTTACAACATTCAAGTTGAATTTTTTGAATCAGTAGGTAATGCACAAATTAAACTGGTATGGGATGTTACCGTACAACAAACATGGCGCAAACAAATTGCCGATGCAATTAGTATTTCGCGCCGCAGAAGCGGTAGTTATAGTTACAGCAACCGAAGGCGAGTTTCAGGACCGCGCATTGTTAAGCCTACCCGGCAAGCAGGAATAAATGATAAAACAGATTGCCGCCACCGGAAAACCTCTTGTAGTAGTGCTTACCGGAGGCAGCGCCATTACTATGAATAACTGGATTGACAAAGTTGACGCTATTATTGATGTATGGTATGCAGGCGAACAAGGCGGCAATGCTATTGCTGATGTATTGTTTGGCGACTATAACCCTGCCGGGCGATTGCCCATAACCTTCCCGTTGCATGAGGCGCAACTCCCATTAGTGTATAACCACAAGCCCACAGGCAGGGGCGATGATTACAATAACCTTTCCGGTTTGCCTCTCTTTCCTTTTGGCTTTGGATTAAGCTACACCACTTTTCAATATTCAAACATAAAACTAAGCAAGCCGTCCATAAAGGTTAATGATACAACTCAGGTAAGCTGTGTTGTAGAAAATACAGGCAGCGTGGCGGGTAGCGAGGTCGTGCAGCTTTATATCAGAGATATGCTTGCAACGGTTTCACAACCCGTTATGGCATTAAAAGGATTTGATAAAATTTACTTACAACCTGGTGAAAGCAAAGAAGTTGTTTTTAAAATTACTTCCTCAATGCTTCAAATGTTAAATGATCAAATGCAAATTGTTACCGAGCCGGGTAATTTCCGGGTAATGATTGGCGCCTCATCAAGAGACATAAGATTGAAGGAAACACTTGAGGTCAGTGTGGAATAAAACCTTACTTAAAATTGGGAATGGGAAAGTATTAATGGCAGTGGGAAGTATGGTAAAGAAGAACACTTGCAAATTTTTTTGCAAGTGTTCTTCTTTACGGTAGTTGATTGCAAAGAATCTTAAGCCAAATCAAACCTGTCAAGATTCATTACCTTACTCCATGCAGCAACAAAATCTTTTACAAATTTTTCTTTCGCATCAGCGCTTGCGTAAACTTCGGCAATAGCTCTTAACTCAGAGTTTGAACCAAATATTAAATCTACACGTGTAGCATTCCATTTTGCATTACCTGTTTTACGGTCACGCCCTTCAAATTCTTCTTGTGTTTCTGATGTTGGTTTCAAACTGTGCTCATGTCAAGTAGGTTTACGAAAAAATCGTTGCTTAATGTTTCCGGCTTGTTGGTAAAAACACCATGGTTTGAATTATTGTAGTTTGTATTCAACACACGCATACCGCCAACAAGTACCGTAAGTTCAGGAGCAGATAGTGTTAGTAACTGCGCCTTGTCAACTAACAAATCTTCAGGACAAATTGAAAACCTTGTTTGCACATAATTACGGAAGCCATCGGCAGCAGGCTCTAAAGCAGCAAACGATTCTACGTCTGTTTGTTCTTGAGTCGCGTCAGCTCTTCCGGCTGAAAACGGAACTGTAATATTATGTCCTCCTTTTTTAGCTGCCTGCTCTATGGCAGCGCATCCTCCAAGCACAATTAAATCAGCAATCGAAACTTTTTTGCCTCCCTGTTGTGCACTGTTAAACGCTTTTTGAATTTCTTCAAGCGCCTGTAGCACCTTGGTAAGTTGGGTGGGGTTATTAACCTTCCAGTCTTTTTGCGGTGCAAGGCGTATGCGGGCTCCGTTGGCTCCGCCTCTGTTATCAGAACCTCTGAATGTAGAAGCCGATGCCCATGCCGTTGAAACCAATTGTGATATAGAAACTCCTGATGAAAGAATTTTTGTTTTTAACTCGGCAATGTCTTTGTCATCAATCAATTTATGGTTAACAGCCGGAATGGGGTCTTGCCATATTAAATCTTCTTTGGGTACATCGTTGCCAAGGTATCTCACACGCGGCCCCATATCCCTGTGTGTAAGTTTAAACCAGGCGCGGGCAAATGCATCGGCAAACTCATCAGGGTTTGCTAAAAAGCGCCTCGAAATTTTTTCGTAAGCAGGATCAAAGCGCAGCGATAAATCTGTGGTAAGCATGGTGGGCTTATGCTTTACAGAGGCGTTGTAAGCATCAGGAATTTCTGCAGGTGCATTTTTTGCAACCCACTGTTTTGCACCGGCAGGGCTTTTTGTTAACTCATATTCATGAGCAAATAAATTCTCAAAAAAATTGTTGCTCCACTTGGTGGGGGTTTTTGTCCAGGTAACTTCAGGTCCACCTGTAATGGTGTGTGCCCCTTTGCCCGATTCAAATTTGCTTGTCCAACCCAATCCCTGTTCTTCAATACCTGCACCTTCCGGCTCAACACCAACGTGGGCTGTATCCCTAGCACCATGCGTTTTGCCAAATGATGTCCTCCTGCAATCAAGGCAACAGTTTCCTCATCATCCATTGCCATACGTTTAAATGTCTCGCGAATGCTCTTGCAGCAGTAATAGGTCGGGATTACCGTTAGGTCCTTCAGGATTTACATATATCAGTCCCATTTGTACAGCGGCAAGTGGGTTTTCCAAATCTCTTTCACCTGAATAACGCTTATCATCTAACCATTTTGTTTCGTTTCCCAATAAATGTCTTCGGCAGGCTCCCATACGTCAGCACGCCCGCCACCAAATCCAAAAGTTTTAAAGCCCATTGATTCAAGTGCAACATTACCTGTAAGTATCATTAAATCCGCCCACGAAATTTTATTGCCATACTTTTGTTTGATAGGCCATAGTAACCTGCGCGCTTTATCAAGGTTTGCGTTGTCGGGCCAACTGTTAAGCGGGGCAAAAACGTTGCAAACCCATTCCTGCGCCACCTCTGCCATCTCCGGTGCGGTATGTGCCTGCGCTATGCCATGCCATCCGTATAAAAAACGGACCATAATGCCCAAAATCTGCAGGCCACCAGTCCTGTGAGTCTGTCATCAGTTTATGCAAATCTTTTTTAAGCGCATCCATATCTAAACTCTTAAACTCCTTGGCATAATTAAAGTCATCGCCCATTGGGTTTGAAAGAGATGAATGCTGACGCAGAATGTTTAATTTTAACTTATTAGGCCACCAATGGTTGTTGTTAATACCAGTGCCTCCAACGTTATGCTTTTGTTCATTACCATGAAAAAGGCATTTGCCTTTGCCATTTGTGTTTTCCATACGTATTAAATTTTTTAATTATAGTGTTAAATGTTCTGCTTCAAAACTATAAATAATTTGGAACATGATTTTAGGCTATGCCCACACTGACACTAAGAACTTTGTTTTATCAGTAAAGCTTATTAAAAATTTTCAACTAAATTTAAATATTTATATAAATAAAGAGGGGCGTAAACTTAGTGCCCTCTTTATTTAATTACCTAAAAAATGTGTACCGTTTATCTTTTTGATTTCTGTTTTCTCCCCTTGTAATTGCGCGGTTTGCCGGGCTTTATTTTTTGATCCCCGTCTTTTCTTTCTTGCCTTGGTTGAGCCTGTTTTTTGCTTTTCTGATTTCGCGGTGTTACTGATTTGTTTTCATTTTGTTTTGGTCTTACTGAAGTATTTTCTTGCTTGCTGTTGCTGTTTCCGGATGGTCTTACAGCATTATTTTTTTTATTGACTTTAGCATCTATAGATGGAAAATTAGGTTTTGAAGCAGGTTTTACCGTTTTTTCAGGATTGTTATACACCCTGTTGTAAGTACCGCTTGTGCGGAACGCATTAACTGTAGCAGAGTGTTTCCTGTGACCGTAATATGTATTATGCCAGTGAGTGTGAAAATGGAATTTGTGAGGGTGATGATACCACCAACCATTCCACCTGTGTGCATGATACCAGTGATGATAATAATCATTCCAGTAAAAGGTCTCCACGGCTTCCACCAACGGGGATAATACCCCCAATGCCATGGTGAATGCCAACGTATATAAGTCGGTCCGTAAAGAAACCCAACCACTGCCCGGGGAAGAAGGCTGGGGGCTGTAACTGCGAGATGAGCCATAATTATTTGTAACATAGGTATCGCCATCATTGGCATTACTTTCTTCGTGAGCTGGTTTGCTGTGCCTTTGGCTTCTGTGGAAGTGTTTGGCTCAATCACATAATCCTTACCATAAAGTTCTTCATCACCAATCGCCTGCACAGTAACTCTATCTTCTTTCTTTTCTACATAAAATACTGCAATGTCCTGCGATTCTTTTTCATTTATATCAGTTTGCAAAACAATATTGTGAAGATCGCCATCAACATTATTTATAACTTTTATGTAATCTGTTTGCCCGTCATTATTCAAATCAAGATTATTAAGTTTTAAGTTATCGCTGTTTATTTTTTCCTCAAACTCTTCTAAAGTTTTACTCTGTTGGAAAATATCCATAGCTGCTGCCAGGTTAAAATTATCACCCGGCAAACCAAGTTCGTTGCCTGATTCATCATCTTGGGCAGTTGCTGTCAAATGCATACAGGTTAAAAGCAGGCAGCTAGTGTAATTTTATTTATTAATTCAAACAGTTTGTCCATGATTTTATATTTGATATTTTGATATTATATGATTCAAATGGTTTAATCATGATTGATTAAACAAGTGGTAAAGTTCAGATTGTTTAGTAAAGAAATGCTGAAAAACTATACAATGTAAAATCAGCGCAATTGTTAATGCAATTCCCTAATCAAAAAACACTATGAACAGTACTAACTTTTCATTCTGCTGTAAAATTTCAGGAAACGAGCCTGAGGGACAGGCACGAAATCTCAACAGTAGAAAATCGAATTTTAATAAGGCAGTAGTGCTATGAAATAGCTACCCAAGTGTATTTATTTTGGCAAGAAAAGCATCGCGGTACGATTTGCCAATGGGAATGGTTTTTTCATTTACTACCACAGTACTGTCATCCATTACACTTATTTTTCAATACTTACAATGTACGATCTGTGTACACGCACAAATTTGTCAGGGGGAAGTTTTACCTCAAGATCTTTCATGGTGCTGTGAGCGACATATTGATCATTATTGGTTTGCATTACAATGTAGTTATCCATTGCCTGAATCCAGAAAATATTTTCGAGCGGAATGCGTATTAACATACCATTGCCCTGTTTAACAAACACAAAGTTTTGTATCACCTGGTTTTCAAGCGGGTTAGCTTGGGGTGCAGCAGGTACAGCAGGTTTTGCAGTGGTTGAGTTATCTGATACTGAAACAGGTTTAATTACAAATGCATTTCCTATTGTTTGATTTTTTTCGTCAATAACAGGAGATACGTTTACTTGATTTTTAATTACAGAATAGTCACGCATAATGGTAACGTTGCACGAACTTATGCTAAGTTGCTCGCCAGACGTTAAATATCTTTTCAGGCTTTCGGCATTTACTATACTATACTCATCATTTTCAATTTTAATAAGTTTAAAAATACTGATGCCCTGCGCGCTTTCATTGCCATATTGAGAAATAGATTCAGCTTTAGGATTTAAAAAGGTTATGCGGCATTCATTATCAGTAATAAAGATTGCTTCATCTACCGATTGCATTGCATTGGCATAACGCTGGTTATCGGCACGCATAGCATTGTCTTTCTGAAATTTGTACAATGCCATTTCAATGGTTGATTGCAAATCTTTTTCGTTAAAAGGTTTCACCAAATAACCATAAGGCTCGGTAAGTTTTGCCCTGTCTAATGTTGCTTTATCAATAAATGAAGTAAGAAAAATTACGGGTATGCTGTATGTTTTTTTAATGTGTTCGGCAATGTTAATACCATCTAAATCACCTTTAAGTTTAATGTCAAGAAAAACCAAATCAGGTTTTAATTCTTCTAATTTGTTATAAGCCGATTGTGCAGACGATGCCGTGGCAGGCACATCATATCCAAGCCTGATAAGTGTTGACTGAATGTCTTTAGCAACTATACTTTCATCTTCTACTACTAAAATTTTGGTTTTGTCCATATTGTGTGGTTTTTAATGTTGCGGTTTAAATTTTATTGTAACTGATAATCCATTATCATTAATTATTTGCATGGTTCCATCAATTTGACTCACAAGAGCACTTATCAATTGAATTCCCAGGCTATCTGAATTTTCGTAATCAAATCCGGGAGGTAAACCAATTCCATTATCACTTACTCTCAACTCAAAACCCCCTTCTGCTTTTCTAAACTCAACTTTAATTATTCCTGACAGTTTGCCTGTAAAAGCATACTTTACAGCATTTGATACAAGCTCATTTATTATTAAACCACAAGGCACTGCTGTATCAATATCCAAAGATATTTTTTCTGCATTTACCTGCAAGCTGATTTTAGAGGCATTGTTATAAGAACTATGAACAAGTGTTTCGCATAACCTGTTAATATAATCATCAAAATCAATTTTGCTTAAGCCTTCACTCTGATAAAAGCGCTCATGTATTAAAGACATTGATCGATTCTATCCTGCCCTTCGCGTATGGCGGTGGCGGCTTTCTCGTCATGAATATAATTTGCCTGCAAATTAAACAGGCTGATAATAATTTGCAGATTGTTTTTAACCCTGTGATGGATTTCTTTCAACAAAAATCCTTTTTCTTCTAGCGATTTTCTGATTTGTTCTTCCATTTGAGTCCTCAGGGTAATATCAGTATCAACTACCACTAAGTTTTTCAAGTTCCCGCCATCATCAAAAACAGGCGAGAGAGTAGAAGAAGTAACAATCTTTCTCCCCATCCTTGGCAATCATATCCGATTCATATATAAACGATTTACGCAAGGCAACGCAATCATCAAGCAGCATTTTCAATATCCTTGTAATTGGTAAGTTCCTTGATATTTATTCCTCGTTTTCTCACAAACTCATCTTGTGTAAACTCCGTCATTTTGGTAAAGCCATTGTTTACCCATTCTAACTCCATTTTCTTATCAAAAATCATTACCGCATTACCGGTTTCTGAAGCAACAAGCGATAATTTTGCAAGCTCAATATTTTTTTCTTTCAATTCAATGGTTCTTTCATTTACTTTATTTCTGAGTATAAATTGAGCTAAGCGCAAACTACGGGTACGCCACCATAACAATAAAAATACAAGCAGAATTGCAGCAATAGTATAAATAATGTAGGCCGTTGCTGTTCTGTAAGCAGGAGGTTTGATAGTAAATGGATACGAAACTTCAGGAGACCATTCTCTTTCATTAACTGTTGCCTGCACTATAAAAACATAATCGCCAGGAGGGATGTTTGAGTAATTAGCCTGCGCATAACGCGAAACGGGTGCCCAGTAATCATCAAAGCCCTCTAATTTCCAACGGTATTTTACTTCGTTGGGGGCGGTAAGATAAATACCGGTAAAATAAAATGTCAGGTTGTTGCTGCCATAACCAAGTTCAGGATTAACTGGTAAGCCTGAAGTTTTATTTACAATTACATTTTCTTTTTTCCAGTCAACATCTTTGAGGTAAACCTGAATGTTATTGATGTTTACAGTTGGAATTACATTTTTTCCATAGCCTGTTTTAGGATTATATCTAATAGCACCGTTAGACGTGCCGAACCATACATAGCCTTCTGCATCGCCACAACCTGCGTTGGTTTCAACGCCATAGTAGCCATTGCTTTTGTCAAAGTGAGTACAGCTGATAAATTTTCGTTTCTGGAAAGTGTTCCAGTCCACCCTGTCTAAGCCTTCGGGTGTGCCAAGCCACAACCTGTTGTTACGATCGATATAACTGAATAAAATTCTGTTGTTGTAAATGCCGTTTTGAGTGTTTTACAACGGTAACGTTATTGGTAACACGATTAAACACATAAAATCCAAAATCATAAGTGCTGAAAATAATTTGTCCGGAATTGTCTTCTGTTATTGATGTTACGGGCACCTTTGGTAATTTGCGCGTTTCGTTAAAGGATACAGGCGTGTTTTTGTTTAAGAAGTAAAGTCCCTGCATGGTGCCAATCCAAACTATGCCTTTTGAATCCTGATGCAAAGAACGAATGCCAGGAAAATTTTTGTTGTAAACCGAATCGAATGAAATCGTAAGTATAGTGTCTTTTAAGGAGTATAAACCATTATCTGTTCCAAATAGAAATGTTTGGTTCCTTAATTTGTAAATGGAGTAAATAGTTTTGTTGTTTAAGTCTTTTAGAGGATAGGAACTAGTGTGGTTTTTAAAATTAAGTAACGCAACACCATTGGTTGTTCCTACCCAGTAAGTGCTATCTGTAGCTTGAATAATGCTCCACACAGTGCTGTTGCGCAAACCTGCCGAAGGATTTACAGTATTAATTTTAGACCCGTCAAAATAATACAAGCCATTGCTGATGGTGCCAAACCAAATATTATCAGACTTATCAGCGTAAGCCGAAATAATTTTTGTGGTAGATTGATTTTCATCAGGCATGTAGTTTACAAACCTGTCACCGGAATACCGGCATAAGCCGTTAATTGTACCCAGCCATAAATTTCCTTCGCGATCCTCCGCAATTGCTAAAACAAAATTTGACGATAATCCCATTTCCTGATTGAAGGTTCTTAATGTCCCTTCATCATCCATTGCCAATCCGCTACCCGCAGTTGCAAACCATTTGTTGCCTTTATAATCTTCAAAAACTGCATTTATTTTTTCGGTTTGCGGTGGAACTTTATTTGTAGAAATATGAAAGCTATTGCCGTCATACATTGTGTAACCATTATTGGTAGAAATGTAAATTTTATTGTCTTTAGTTTGTGTAACACTGTAGATTAAATTTCCAGAAAGTCCTTGGTTGATGGTATAGGAATAAAATTTATTGTCGCTGTATTTCATTAAGCCGTTCAAAGTTCCTATCCATACGTTACCTGCTTTATCAGTGTAAAGTGAGGTAATATAATTGCCAAGCAACCCTGTTAAAGTGGTATAGTTGGTAAATTTTTTTCCATCATATACACATAAACCTTCTGCTGTTCCAATCCAAACCTTACCCGTTTTATCTTTAGTTATTGCATTAACAATATCACTGAGCAAACCATCTTGTATGGTTAAAAATTTTGTAGTGGTGCCACTAAAAACACAAACGCCTTTTCGTACTGTACCAAGCCAAATGTTACCGTCACTGTCTTCATATATTGTTTTAACAGCATTGTTTGATAGCGGATTGTCTTGATTGAAATGAATAAACGATGCGCCATCGTATCGGCATACTCCATTGCTAGTGGCTACCCAAAGCCGCCCGTATTTATCCTGATGTACATCATTAATATGATTATTGGGCAAACCATCGGCTACGGTATAAGTTGTGAAGTTATACTTCTGAGCTTTGGTGTTTAGTGAAAAACAAAAGCAAACAACAATCAGGCAAAAAGTTTTTTTTACACCCTTGTTAAGCTGAGTTGATATAAGATAATTTAAATGCAGATACAATGAGTTGAAATGAATGTGATTTTACTATACAAATTTACAAAGGCTCATAGAGCCAGCTTAAGATTTATCTAAAAATTTGTTTATGCGTCTTTTTTGCTGCCACTTCCTCATTGTTTCTTGCCGTAGTTAGTTCCACTATGGCTGCGAAACACTTCGTTGTCTCGCTAAAAAAATACACAATAAACATTCTTATCATTTAAATTTAAACAGGCTTTTATACGCAAAAGCCATCAATAAGTTTAATATTTTGATGGGTCTAACTGATGAGCTTTTTGTATATAGGCATTTGCATTTTGTTCATCTCCTTTAAACCTGTATGTAATACCCAAAAAATAATAACCCTGTGCCAGACCAGGGTCAGCTTTAACTGCACGATGGAGGTAGCTAAGCGCATTATCATATTGTTGCAACATGCCATAGGTGCTGCCCAAATTGAGAAGCGCTTCAGCATAATTTCTATCAAGCTCTATGGCTTTGGCAAAAGATTTAATAGCGTTATCAAATTGTTTTGTTTCAAAATAAATAGTGCCAAGGTTGCTATGTGCGCTTGCATTAGTTGGGTTGCAACTGATACATTGCGTATAATAATCAAATGACGATTTGTAATCTTTCTTTTTGTAATAAGCCACACCAAGCTGGTTATACGCATCACAAAATTTAGGATAAATTTCAACTGACTTTTTAAGATAGCTTATGCCGCTATTAATGATTGAATCGGAAGCAAGAGAATCTTTGCCATTCAATATTTCGGGTTTCATTAATAAATTGCCTAAATAATATTGTGTGCGTGTGCTATTAGGTGCAAGTTTAACATCATTGCTGAATAAGGTATAGTTGCTTTTCCAAACGGTATTTCGTGAAACGGTTTTAAAGCCAAATAAAATTACAACCAATGAGGTAAGTGCAATAGCCTTTATGTTAGTCTTAAAAAAGTCCGAAACTTTCAAATGGTATTGATTATTACCAAAGCCGGGTATAAAAGTTATAAGATATGCCACTGCAATACATATACCTAACGATGGCGTATATAAAAATCTTTCGCCATAACTTGAGCCAATAGTTCTGAAAATATTGGCGTAAATACTCAGTGAAACAAGAAAAAACAAAACAGCAAACGACAATACGTGTTTCTTCTTAAAGAAAACAAATGCAAACACAAGCAAGCCTGCATAAATTAAAAACGAAAGAATAAACCTTAAGTCGGTAACCGTTGTTGCAGGAATTTGGTTATAGGATGCATCAAAAATGAGAGGATGAGGGTAAAACAAAAGTTTTAAATACATACCCAGAATTAAAATTGCAGTAGCAAACCTGTCGGCATTGCTTTTAATTGCAACAAGCAAATTATCGGCAACTGAAACATTTCCATACGGCACATCTTTTAACACATTATAACGAACCATCAGAAAAAATAATGCAGGTAAAAGCAGCCATGCAGATTTTTTAATACTTAAAGAAACTGATATTTTTTGGTTACCCGAAAAGAAAAACCAGGCAATGAGCGGGAAAATTACTAAGAAGGTAATAGAGGATTCTTTACTGAAAAGAGCAATGGTATAACATACTATGCTTAAAAGTAAAAATAAGCTTTTACTTTTTTCGAGATAGTTGTAGAAAAGCCATGCAGAAGAAATACAAAACAAAAAGCTGAGTATTTCATCAATGCTTTTAATGTTTGCCACCACTTCGGTATGAATAGGGTGTGCAACAAAAAGTAAAGCAGCTAAGAACGCGGCAAGCAAATTTTTTTTAAGCCATTGGCTCAGCGTTAGCATCAGCATAAAACCTGTTAAGCCAAACAACAACACATTGGTAACATGACCGGGTTTTGGGCTGTCAGGTGCTATTTGCCAGAACCATGCAAACAACGCCTTGGGTATGGGGCGGTATAGTTCATCATCAATCAGGTAATACCCATTACGGTAACTTGTTTTAAAAATGGTGGGTATAGATTGGGTTCCCATTCGGGTTACACGGTTTTCTTTTATAACAGAATAATCATCTAACACAAAACCATGATTGAGTGTGTTCCAATAAAGGATAACACCAGTTATTGCAACAATTAAACCGAGCCAGACAGGCAAATAGTTTTTCGCTTCTTTTTGCTTTTGAGCTTTAGGAGGCGCTTGGTGTATTTTTTTCTGTGGCTTTTTGTTCACGCAATATCAATTAGTGGCAGTGCTGTCAGGCTGAGATTGTTGAAACATCTTTACCAATTCATCGGCAGATTTACCCATGTTTTGCAGAGAGAAAGCTGCACTTTGTGCCATTTCATGAGAAGGATATTTTTCCAAAAAAGTGCTGTAATATTTTCGTGCTGCTGCTGTGTCGTTCAAAGAATTTTCGTTAATAAATCCCATTAGAAAAAGCGATGTGGATGCTTTAGCGTGGTTAGGGTATTTGGTGTAAACCTGATTAAAATAGCCGAGGGCTCTTGCAAACTCTGACATGCCGCTGCTTACGTCACCAGCTTTAAATAGATAGTCGGGGGTTTTAGCATCATCAGGAAATTTATTGGCAAACGTAGTGTAAAAATCAACCACCTTTAAAGCTGTTGTGCGGTTAATGTTTACTGCACTGTCGGCAAAAAGCATTTTTTCAGTTTCATTTATTTCCTCCTGCAATTTTTCTTTAGGGTTCTTGCATGACGAAAATATTATTGCAGCAATGGCTGTAAACAATAAAGTTGTTTTATTCATTATTAAAATTTTATACGGCTAATAAAATAAATTTAGATTGAATATTTGAAGGAGAAAGGAGAAACTTTTCACATCGGTTAAAGTTTTTTGAGGTGCTACAAAAATCTTTCTCTCACATCCTCATCAGGCAGGTAACACATATCTCTTTTGCCAAACCAGCGGTACCTGTTTTTTGCAATAATGTTATAAATGCCATCTCTTATAAACCGCGGAAAAAAAATTAACGGATAAAAAAATTTATAGTTAGGCAACCTTCGTGCAATGTTTAACACAGCATCGGATTTAAGATAAACCTTATTATCTTCAATAAGTATTACTGAGGTATCTTTTAAGTTTTCAATGTCGTAATTCTTCAGTATTTTTTTTCCTGCATCTACCTGTGTGGCCGAAAAAAGGAATTTCTTTTCACATCTCGCTTTATGGTCCATAGCACAGTGCGGGTGCAATAATTACAATT
This sequence comes from Bacteroidota bacterium, assembly GCA_016714005.1. Lineage (GTDB taxonomy): Bacteria > Bacteroidota > Bacteroidia > AKYH767-A > OLB10 > JADJOA01. The sequence continues at coordinate 207,605 of JADJOA010000006.1, read as the reverse complement.
GCCATCAAATAAAACGATGCTCTTGGTTGATGACGACATTTATGGTTGTGAATAAAAGCAAATGCTCTATTACGGCTTTGCAGCGTTAGTATCTTTATTTTTTCTGAAAAGAGAAATAAGGTTTACAAAAAAAACGCCACCGGCAAAACCAAGCACCAATAAACTTACTTCATGTATTAACTTGATAGTTTCCTTGCCTGATAGGTTGTTGTAATTCCAAAATGAAAGGCATATTACAAGCATTGAAATTGCGACTGCACGCAGGTTTCTTTTTTTATCAATCATGTTGTGGTTCTATTTTATCATTACTCCTGCTTTATCAAGCAAGGGTACAGTGGTGAAATATTCGGGGTTGATACTATCAGGCAGGAATAAATATTTTTTATCGTACAAAGTATTGTTGAGATAAAAACTAACCCAGTACTCATTGTTTAATCCAAAAACGGTTTCAATAATCAATTCAACCTTGGCATAGGATTTTGCGGGAACCTGTTCAATAAAATGTCTCAGCGTGGAGGTTTTTACTTTTTCACCATTTTTATAGCCATAACCGTTTGAAGCTACAAGCACACCTTCAATTGTTTCATTTTTAAGGTTGAGCAGGTAAACACCCCATTCTTTTTCACCACTGTTATTTACTTCGGGTACTACTGCAACCGCTACATTTTCTACTTTTAATTGCGGAATATCTTTTAACATGTTGCAAATTTATTAAGAAAACATTTTAATAGATTCTCTGATAATAACCGGATAGTCGTTTGGTATTCCATCTTCACCAGTACTTCTTTTTTTACCAAGCCTTACAATAATCATATTCATATCAGGTACTGCAATTACATATTGTCCTAAAATATCAAGGCTCCACAAGGCAATATGCACCGCATTTAGTGGCGTCCAAATTTTTTCGCTGCAATAATCGCTTAAAGTTTTGCCTGTGGCTTTCTCTAATACAAAACCAAGCAACTGTGTGTCACAACTTTTGTATTCCCAATATTTGCCCGATGGCTCTTTATTTAAGTGAAGTTATTTGTTTGTACAAATCTTTTCCATAGTATGATTCTGTTACCGGTGAAAATAAACTTGCATAGCCCTCATCCCAATCCAATCCCGAACTCATCATCAGCAAATGTTTAATAGTAATATTATGCTTATTACATTCTTTAAATTCAGGTATGTAGTTTGCAAACCGGCTCATCAAGACTTTTTATTTTTCCTTCTTTAATGCAATACCAATCATGGCACCAACAAAACTTTTGGCCATAGAAAAACTGCTCGACAAGGATTTTGCACTATAACCATCCCAGTATTTTTCGATTCTTACCGAATCGTTTTTTATTACCAGATAAGCCACACTTTCATTATCGGTTAAAAGTTTTTCGAGAGCAGGTGTTATTGGGGTTTTGTTATAATCCCATCCGTTATTCCATTCTTTGGGGTTGCCTGCTTTTATTATCCTGTTTTCAAAAATTTTATAATCATCAATATTTACAAAATTATAACGCAATGCTTTTATCACCCATCCATTACCCGAAACATAGCAACCGATAATAAACAGCGATAGAAGAACAAGCAGCCACTTTAAAAATTTCTTTATCATAACTCAGTATTATGTTTTGTAAACTTAAGCGGATTACAGGCAACTGCAAAATGTTTTAATATGTTTTATGCACCTTGTCTTATTAGTAATTTGATATTGATATTGGTTAAGTTTGAAGCGTGAATTGTTTAGCGCACATTTATCTTTCGGGCAATGATCCGGATATTACCATTGGTAATTTTATTGCCGATCATGTAAAGGGAAAAGATTATTTGCATTATCCTGTGAATATCAGAAAGGGTATTGCACTGCATCGAGCTATTGATAATTTTACCGATAAACCATGCTATTGTTGAGCAAACAAAACAGCGTATTAGACAATCTCAAAAAAATACACACCGGTGGTTGCCGATATTTATTACGACCATTACTTAGCCGCCAACTGGAAATTGTTTTCCGGTGTTGAGCTTGAAGTTTTTGCCGATAATTTTTATAAGTTAACAGATAATTATTCAAATTTAATTCCTGCCCGAACTGCAAACATGCTCATATACATGCGCCAACAAAATTGGTTGGTTAATTATGCAAACTTTACCGGCTTACAAAGAGTGTTTAACGGAATGAGCAACCGCGTGAGTTTTGAAAACAACATGAAAAACGCGGTGGCTGATTTGCAATTATATTATGAGCCAATTGAAAAGGAATTTATGGAGTTTTTTAAAGAGCTAAAGGATTTTGTGACAGAAAAGGCTCAAGAACAAAAGATGGAAACCAATGGTTTGTAATTTTGGATTGGCTATAATAAAAAGTTAAGTGATAGTAAGTGAAGCTTAAAAAACTTTGCTGTATTAGTTGTGATGGAGTAGGGGATAAAAAAAATTGAAACGTATGTTTTTTATAAATGGCTTATGATAAAAAATATGATAAGAACTGTTTTATTGGTTGGCATTAGTAGTTTGTTAATGACAAACTGTGATGACAAGTTTGATGGGAAAAGCGGAACCCGAACAATAACTTTTCCAGAGAGTGATAAGGTGAGGCAATTGATTGAGTATAAAAATGGTAAGAAAAACGGATGGCTTATTGAGTTTTATGATAATGGTAATTTAAAAGCATATCAAAAATTTAAAAATGACGAGTGGACAGATACATCTTATTTTTTTCATGAGAACGGAAAACTTAGCAGCATACAGTTTAAGATTGATAAAAAGAAACATGGTTGCTGGATAAGATTTAATAAGGAAGGCGGTATATACAGTGAGATGTGTTTTAAGGATGATGCATTGAATGGCTATTCGCACGAATATACCTACAATACCGGGCGAATGACTTCTAAATTTTATTTTGTTGATGGCAGGCAGGAAGGCAAGCAAGAAACATTTCATAACAACGGTAAACGCAGAAGTGTTGCATATTATAAAGAAAACATCCCGTGTTTAGGATTAAAAGAATGGGATGACAAGGGACGAGCTATTAATAACAAGTTTGAGATGCAGGTGGAAGAAAAAAATACAGTAATGATGGATGGTAAGTTAAAATTCTTTGTACGGTTAACTGACCCCAAAGACAGTGATGACGTCTACCGGATAAGTAATTTTAGTGCAGGAAATGAAATTGTCCAAATCATGCACCTAGAAAAAAAACGCGATTATCATTTACTTACCCTTATGGTTGAAAAAGGTTCATTTCTGATGGAGCCTGTTAAAATAGCTGCCTACCGTAAAACAAATTTTGGCAACATTTATATTGAAACCAAAACCATTAATGCTTTTGTAAACAATTATTAAAAGGAATTCAACCTTTGTATTAATCCAAAATTGTCTGGCGAGTATTGCAACCCTCGCTTTATATATATTCTTTTGCTTTTGAATAGTTACCCTTCTTAAAATAAATACCTGCTGCGCCTGAATATGCAGCTTCGATAGCCTGAGACAGTTTCCCTGATGGTTTGCCAGTTTGATATAGATTCTCAAACAACTCAAGGTTAGTGTTCCCATTTGGTAGATTATTGGAGGTAAAGCTTCGTAATGCTATGTCTAAATAAACTGCTGCTTTAATTGTAATAAAGTCTTCATGTTTACTCAGAAAAGGAAAATCATTATTTAAAGAGGTAATATAATTCTGAATTGCTTTTGAATCATTCATTTCACCAACAGATTGAAAAATAGCTCCAAGAATTAAATTTTTTAAATCTGCATGGTCGGGATTTATCTCATATGAAATCTTTAAATTTTCTAGAGGATTCCCGGCTTTTATTGTCTTAAGTAAAGAAAGCCTTGCAAGCTCATAGTGATACCAAAAGTTAAATTTATTAAGCATAACAGTGTCCTTTGCAGTTTCTAATAGTAATGCATGAATTGCAGATGCCTTCTCCAAATCAGATTTTTCGGTTAAATGATATGCAATAATGGAGTTATAGCTTTCACTCAAGAATGAACTATTTATGTCCTCGTCATTATATAAATTGTTATAGCGGCACAAAGTCAGCAGATTTTTCACCTTTTCTTCTTCTGTAATTTTATCATGAACAGGTGCCACAAGTAGTGTATTCTTTAACATAAACCGTGTTCTTTCGCACGGATATAGATAAAATGCCTTACGTGCATTGTTTAAAGCTTCATCATACTTATTGTCTTTAAAATAATAAAGGCATAGGTTGTAATATTGTATTCCGGTCATTTCTTTTAATGAGAGATTTTCCTTAGAGAAGAAATTTTCGTTAAAAAGTTCGCTTGTTGTCTTTGTTTCGTATTCATTTCTGCTTATGAGTTTTTGTTTGTATAGGGTTTTGACATAACGTTGGGCAAACTCCTCACTAAACTGAAAGTATCCATTTTGTGGTGCAGTTGTTTCAACCAATATTTTTGAACTGTTGGGGTATGCAACTAAGTAAACATGTGTTGGCAATTCTTTGATTTGAAAAGGAATGTTTAGATTTTCAAAAATGTAAGCATACAAAGCTGTTGCCGAAACACAATTGTATTTTCCTAAAGTAAAAATTTGAGAAAAGCGGTTTTCAGCCTCGTACAAATCCAAAAACTGGTTATGAACATTATTAAAAATGATCTTTATGGTTTTTGATTCAGCCTTGCTCTTAATTTCTTCTTTTAATTCTTTACTCTTTGCATTAATTACATTTTTATACTTGCTGATGTCTTCTTCGATTAAGTCAGTTTCTACGGTCGCAAACATCAGCGCAAAAGAATATTGTGTTTCGTCCTTATTTATGAAATGGCTAAATGCAGTTGCTTCAAACCTATTCTTAAAAACCAGGTCATTAAATAAAACAAGAGAGTCTGTTGAGGCTTGTGTATTACATGACAAAATAATTGCTGCCAATACACTAAGTAAGTTTCTTATCATCATATAGTTTGCCGAGCAAATTTAAACTCTCACTTACAATTTCAAATACCATTTCAAGTTTTTACTAAACCACCCTACCATCATCCATTTTAATAATGCGGTTTGTTTTTTCGGCAAAGGCATCATCATGTGTTACAATTAACAGTGTTTGGTTAAACTCTACAGCAAGTTCTTTAAAAATATCAAAACAATCTGGCTGTTTTTGCTATCGAGGTTGCCTGTTGGTTCATCACCCATGATTATAAGCGGGTCGTTAATCATAGCACGTGCAATAGCCACACGTTGCTTTTCACCACCCGACAAACGGCTTGCCATTTTCCCCGCAAGTTTATCAATTCCCAAAAGTGATAAAAGTTTAATACCTTTTTCTTCAAGTACAGGCTGTGGTTGCCTGTTTAATTTTAATGCAGGCAAAATAACGTTATGCAAAACCGTAAACTCATTGAGCAAATAATGAAACTGAAAGACAAAACCAATTTTTTCATTGCGCACTACGGCAAGTTCTTTCTCACTTTTATTTTTCATGCTTATACCATCAATCAATAAATCACCGGAGTAATCGGTGTCCATAGTTGAAAGTATATAGAGCAAGGTAGATTTTCCGCAACCCGATTTGCCTACTACAGAAACAAACTCCCCTTTGTTGATGGTAAAGCTTACCTGCTTTAATACTTCAAACTTTACAGGATCGTTAAAATATTTAGTGATGCCCTTTGCTTCCAGTATGATGTTGGTATCCATTACTTTCCTCTAATAATTATTACAGGGTCAACCTTGCTTGCTTTTTGTGCAGGAAACCAACCTGCAAAGTAAGTGGTAATAATGGCAAACGTACCGGCAATGAAATAATACTTAGGGTTGTAATCAACCGGAAATGTTTTTACTGTGGGCAACGCAGCGGTTTCAAAAGGAATTTGGTCAATAACATTACTGAGCGCAAAACCAAAAACCATTCCTGCAAGTGCCCCACAAATGCCTATAGTAAGTGCAATGGAAATAAAGATGCTTTTTACATCGTACCCCGCAAAGCCTGTTGGTTTTAGTATGGCTATGGTATCCATCTTTTTCGTAAATAAGCATGTTGAGGATATTGTAAATACCAAAGCCTGCAACAATCAACAATGTTATACCAACGGCATAAGAGATAATGGTGCGCACGTTGGTTCCTGTTTCAAACTGTGCGTTGGCTGTTTGAATATCTTCTGCATCGGCTTCAAAAATATTGCGGTACTCGGTAGCAACAACCGGAGCTAGATTAATGTCTTTTAGCTTTACCTGAATATCACTTATATAACTCTTTCCTCTACCTAATAATTTTTGTGTAGTAGTAATGCTTGCATAACTCTGCACCTTATCGTAATCTGCAATACCCGACTGAAAATAACCAACTACTTTTAATGGAAACTGCTCGCCCGTGGAAGTAGTAACGGTTATTACATCCCCAATTTGCGCCAGAATAATATCAGCCACTCCTTTGCCAAGTATAATACTGTTTGAAGTGTTTTGTAAATCAAGGTAATTGCCTGTGGTTACATAATCGTTAAAGTAAAACAGGCGTGCTTCCGCATCCACATCTACTCCATTAATAACACCATTAAGATTTACATTGCCAAGTGTGTAAAAAACCTGCGCAGCAATTTTGGGAGCAACACCTAACACCCTGTCATCTGTTTTAAGTTTATCCATAATGGCATTTACATTGTAAATTTCCTTCCGGGTATTATATGGCTTAACAGAACTGATAAAATTATATGCATCTTTAAATTGCGCTGATTCATTTATGGGTTGCACAACAGAAGGCTTAATGTTATTGTAAATGCGTACGTGTGGGGTGCGGTTGCTCACCAAACCGTCAAGCATTTTATTGAGTCCATTCATAAAACTGAGCAGCGTAATAAACATAGTAATGCCAAACGTTACACCAATGGCGGCAACAAGTGTTTGTTTGAACCTTGAAAACAAAAGCGCTTTTGAAATATTAAAAAGTAATTTAAAACTCATTGCTTGGGCAAAAGAAGTTGATCGTTGTCGGTTAGTCCTTGTGTTATTTCTACAATATTATAATCCATCAGCCCTGTTTGCACATTTCTTTTGCTGCCGTCAGACAGCGTAACTAAAGAATCGTTCAAGAGATAATTGCGGGGAATGGTAAGCGCTTTCTCCTGTGAACTGATGAGAATATTAGCTTCAACGGAAAGGTTGGGAAATAAAACCTGCGGCTGCGTTTTAAAAATTGCATTGGCAGTAAAAGTGCGGGTGCGCTCGTTCATAATCGGGTCAACAGAAGTTATTTCACCTTCAAATACCTCATTCTTGTAACTATCCATGCGTATAAAAACCTGCTGGCCTGGCTTTACTTTTAAAATATCGTTTTCGTCAATGTTTAATTCCAAAACAAAAAACATTGGCGGCTCCTACAACAGCCACAGGCAATTGCGGAGAAGCTGCTTCGCCCTTTTCAAGATTTAATTTGTAAACCTTTCCGTTTACATCGCTCCGTATAATCAAATCGTTTTTTAATGATTTGCCAATAGAATAATTGTTTTGCGATTGGTCTGAAGTTAATTTCAATTGCTTTTTTACGTCACTCAATTTTGTTTCTGCTGAGGCAAATAACAGTTGAGAATTTTTAAAGGCAAGCTCCCGCTGCTCAAGTTCTACTTTTGAGCCAATGTTTTTGTCCCACAGGTTTTTTTGCCTGTAATACAATAGCGAATCATTCTCCAATTTCTTTTTTGCCACCCCTAAATTAAGTTCGGCATCGTGCACTTTGTCCATATTGCTTGCATAACTTGCATTGGCAGCAGCAAGCGCTGCATTTTTTTCGGAAATGGAAACCTGGGTGTTGTCAATTTCAAAAATGGGAGAGCCAATACTTACACTATCACCCTCGGTAACAAAAACAGTTTTTATAATACCTGCAGTTTTTGCAAAAACATTGTACTGATCTTTGCTCTTAACAATACCCGAAGCATAAACAGATTCGGTAATGCTTTTTATTTGAGGCGAAATAGAATTATTGCTTTTGTTACAGGAGAAAAAAGCAAATGCCAGTAAAAAAGAGGTAAACTTTCGACTAATCATACAATTAACAAATGTATAGATTATTGAACATTATAAGAAGTTGATAAAAATCATTTTAGAAACATAGTTTAGGGAAGAGAAAAAAGTGGATGAAAGGAGACTCGAACTCCTACAGGTGTTCCACAGGCTTCATACTCATTTCACCACCACCAACCTCCTTACCGCCCTCCCCTTATTCGTTTCAACCATTAACATATACACCCTGTTGGGTAAGTTAGCGGTGCTTACTTTTTAGTAAAACCATTTACCGCTTTATTTTCAATAATTGTTTCTCCTTTAGTATTTATTACTGCCAACCCTTTTATTAAAGCACCCGCAGTTACCGTTACCTCATTCTTTGCCGGGTTAGGCATCAATCTCAAATCCGAAATCTCAAGTCCCAAATCAGCAATCCCCACCGTGCTGTCTATCGTAACAATATAATCATAAGTTGCTCCATTTGTAAGTGGGGTACATGCTGCCGTACTATCAAAGTCAAATAAACCCCAGTAACGATGCCCTCGCAAGCGCAGCCCGGTTTGTCCTGCTAACGCTGTTTGTGGAACCGTAAAATTAAATCCATATTGTTGATTACTATTTGGCGAGTATCCCAGGTAATGCGCTTCATCCGTTTCAAAAACACTGTTTTGATTATAGTCAATCCAAATATAGGAGTGATAAATATGGTAGGTTTGGGTAAAATTAAAACTATATGTGTTGCCCTTGGTAAGCGTAGCAGTTTGCGTAGCAAGAGAGGGTGAAAAAAACTGGTACTCGTTAGTAAAAGGTGTTGTAGCATAAATAGTGTCAACACATACCGGATTGTGATTTAATGTAGTACCTGTAATACCCACAAAACTATAATACTCATTATTGTTGCTACAGGCATTTGAAGATATAGGCGTACAATAACAAAACGGATTTATGTTTAAGTAAGATGTTCTTTCATTACTTCGGCTTTTATTACCACCACTTACACAAATTAAATCGCACACAAAATAACTTGTTTGCTGATGGTTGGTATAATCTGCAACATAAAAACTATCTGTTGCTCCGGCAATAGCCAGATAATTGCCTTGCAATGTATTCCACCAGTTGGTAGAATCGTTTGACAGCCATTGGTAAGTAACTCCATTTCCTTTAAAATGGCTTTGAATCTTTATAGTGTCTTTAATGTTATTATTTAATGGGCAAATTCCGTTCTGATCAAATAATGTTTCAAGTACTACTTTACGTGGTGTATCACTTACATACACAGGCAAACTATTAGTACTTAATCCCCCGCAGGTAACCATACATTTATAATAAGATGTACCGCTTTGAAGAGCAGTTAAAGTATCATAAAAGGCACCCGGTATGTTGTTGTATGCAACGCCATTGCTACTCTTTTGCCATTGGTAAGTTTGACCAATTCCCCTACTCAAATTCTCGAGACTTAAACCAAGGCTTGTTCCATTACAAGCATAGGTAACATTTGATACTGCAATACCATTATCCGGTGGACTGGTGCATGTTGCACTATCACTTATAATAACATTATCTATTGCCCAGTAACCTGAATTTTCAGATTCAAAAAGAAATTTCACCATCGTATTAGCGGCACCTGATGCTAGATCAAAAAGTTTAATAACATTCCTTATTCCATTAAATGGAGGAGCATAATGATCATAGGAACCCGAATCAACAACCTGCCAGGTAAGACCACTATCTAAACTTAATTCTATTATCTTGGTTACATAATCTTGGCTTCCACCATAATTGGTAAAAATTTCGCCATAAGACAAATACAAACTTGAAAATCCCAAAGTATTAAAGGCAGGTGTAATCAAGCCACATTTAACAACATCAAACGGTCCGCTTATATCTCCTTCAATAACTGCATAATCGCTATCAAACCCACCTCCGCTGTAAACAGGCCAGTTTATATTAAACTTCCAATTATTTATAGGAACAAAACCTGCACTGTCCTGAGCCCATCCTGCCGGCAATGTGTTACCGGTAAAATCTTCCTGCAACAATATGGTTTGTGAATTTGCCTTTGCTGTAAATACGTATATTATTATCGTTATAAGTATTTTTTTCATGTTATCTTTTGCAGCACACTACGGTGCTTTCACAAACCTCCTCACTACACTTCTTTCCTTATCTTGTACCGTTACAAAATATACTGCCGGTGTTAGTGCCGTAGTGTTTATGGTTGCTGTGCCTGCAAATATTTCCTGCTGCAATATTCTTCCTGTTAAATCGGTTATTATAAATTGTGCATTATGTGTTGGTGTAAAATTTAAGGCTGTAATAGTAAGTTTATCCTGGGTAGGGTTAGGCATCAATCTCAAATCCGAAATCTCAAATCCCCAATCAACAATACCTACTGTGCTATCTATTGTAATCATATAATCCTCCGTTTCGCCACCGGCCATTCCTGCGCATCCGCTGGTGCTGTCAGCCAGAAAAAAATACGGTTGTGTGCGCACTCGCATACCTGTTAAGCCTGTAAGCGCCCATGCAGGTATGGTTACGTTTGCAGTTGTAATACTGCCTCCTGTTGCACCGTATGCTATCTCTGTATTTTCATACGTATCAAAAAACAGATTGTGGTCGTAATCTATCCATACGTCTATGCTGCTGGCTATGCTCATGGTATCTATGGTTACGCTCATGGTGTAGGTATTGCCTTGTGTGAGTGTGGCAGTGGTTGTAGCAGCAGGTGCAAAGTAGGTGTAAACGTTTTGAAAATTTAAAGTAGTGTTGCAACCACTGCTGTTGTTTAAACCTGTGCCTGCTATGGTTACATTGTTTATGCTGCCGGTAAAGTACAGCGGATCGTTACAACGGTTAGAATTAACTGCCAAACAGTAGCAGTAAGGGTGCGGGTTAAAATAACTCTGCACATTATTACTGCTTAGGTTATTGGTACCATTGCTAATGCAGGTTTGCCTGCACTTGTAAAACCATTGCAGCGTGTTGGTGTCGGTTAATAAATAATAACTGCTTGTGGCTCCGGTTATGTTGGTATAAGTACCGTTGTAGGTGGGGCCTCAGGCCCATTGGTAACCTGTGCCGGGTATGGTATTATCGGCAAGGCTGCGTAAACTATCATAACTGCCCGGGCATATACCTGCATAGTAGCCGTTGGCTTCTATGGTGTGGTTGGTGTTGGGCACATCGGTAAGCAAAAGCGGTATGCTGTTTTCTGTAAAGGTGCTGCAACCAATAATGCACTGGTAAGAGGTGGTGCCGTTTTGTATAAAGTTGTTTAATGTATCGTAAGTGGCACCGGCTATGTTGCTCCATACATTGCCTGTGCTGCTGTTTTTGTATTGCCACTGGTAGGTTTGCCCTGCACCGCGGCTTAAGTTCTCAAGCCACAGGTTTATGGGGCTGCCTGTGCAGGCAAAACTGTTTTGTGTGGTGGTGTAGCCACTATCAGGCGGTATGTTGCAGGCTTCGTGATCGCTTACGCGAACGCTGTCTAAAAACCAACCTGGACCACCATTATTATTACAAGAAAATCCGAATCTAATTTTAACATTATTAAACCCAGCTGCATATTGGCTAATATCAACAATATTAGTAATAGCAATAGCATTTACTCCATTTATTCCACCATGCGTGTTTGTATTGTTTAGAACATTATGCCAGCTTGTTCCATTGTCATTAGAGACATCAATTTTTGACACACTTATGTTTGTATTACCTACATAGTATTCTCCATAACTAAGATAAACTGTAGATAAAGATGATGAATTAAATGTATCTGTAACTAAATAAGCGTCAATATTACGAGACCATAATCCTTCAATCTTTAAAAAATGATTATCGAATCCTCCTCCAATTATTCCGGGTGTTTGAATAGTATTAAATCGCCATCCGTTCACAGGCACACTTCCCGCACTGTCCTGGTACCACCCTGGCGGCAACTGGTTATTGGTAAAAGTTTCAAGCATGAGCACAGTTTGTGCCTTGCACATTACCACTACTGCACTTAACACTATCGTTAGAGTTATTTTTTTCATTTTATCTTTTGCAGCACGCTACGGTGCTTTCACAAACCTCCTCACCACACTTCTTTCCTTATCTTTTACCGTCACAAAATATACTGCCGGTGTTAGTGCCGTAGTGTTTATGGTTGCTGTGCCTGTAAATATTTCCTGCTGCAATATTCTTCCTGCTAAATCGGTTATTATATATTGTGCATCATGTATTGGCGTAAAATTTAAGGCTGTTATGGTAAGATTATCCTTGGCAGGGTTAGGCATCAATCTCAAATCCTCAATCTCAATTCCCAAATCAGCAATCCCCACCGTGCTGTCTATAGTAACAATATAATCATAAGTACTGCCGCCTGTCATATTGCTGCATGCCATAGTGCTGTCATAAGTCCAGTTGAGGGTGCTGCGTATGCGCATGCCCGTTGCTCCTTGCGCTGCATTTACAGGCACCGTAAACTGCACCTGCCCGGGTGTGCCGGGGTTTACCCACACTCCGTTTGTCCACTCATTGGGGGCAAAATTGCCATCACCATTATAATCTAACCACATAGCAAATCGTTGACCCAAACTATCCGTATTTACATGTAGCGTATAGGTATTACCGTTGCCTAAAATAGCCGTGGTGTTACCTATGGCAGGGTTAAAAAACTGGTAGTTATACCTGTTAAAACTTATGAATATAGTATCAATACATGTGGCACTGTGGTTTAATGTAGTTGATGTAATACTTACATCGCTGATATAATACTGGTTGGTGCACGGATTACCATTGTATGGCATACAGTAGCAAAGAGGGTTAGGGTTTTCTATCTCATTTACCCAAGCACTGTTGCTTGCTGCTCCGTTTGATGTGCATGTTTGCACACACCTGAAATAGTTATTGCCCGAATATTGGCTGGCGCTTACTAAAAAAGTATCATTTGTACCTCCGGGTATGTCTACAAACGGATCAAATATCCAAGGCGCTACCTGCCACTGGTAGGTAATATTTGCTCCACCATACGGTTGCAGCAAATGCAGAGTATCATCTACCCCGGTGCATATATGTATTTGCTTGCCTCTTGCTCCCGGTGCAAAAGGCGTATCTACCATGTATATGCTTGTGCTGTTGGTGCTAAGCCCACCGCATGTTACCTCGCACCTGTAATACGTGCTGCCGTTTTGGGTGTGGTTTAAGGTATCTAACGTAGCTCCCGGTATGTTGCTCCATACATTACCACTGGCCAAATTTTTTAATTGCCACTGGTAGGTTTGACCTATACCGTCTGCCAAATCATCTAACCATACCTTGGCATTGTTGCCTGTGCAGGCAAATAACTGGTTGCTTACTGCAAAGCCGCTATCGGGTGGGCTCATGCATGGCACGCTGTCAGTTACCACTACGCTGTCTATTGCCCAGCCGCCAGTTGTTGCTCCTAATCCCCGGTAATGAAACCTGAACTTCACATCATTATTACCTACTGCCGTAGCAGATACATCTATTATGTTTTTCTTAACAAAAAAATGGTCTGTTTTAACTTCAAATATTTGATTCCAATTATTGCCTCCATCAGTGCTCATATCTATATGTCCATAGCTGTAATTATTTCCTGTTCTATATAACATCTTATGAGAGAAAGTTAAGAACACTTTATTTACAATTGAAGCATCTATGGAAGACATCACCAAATAGCAATTTACATAGTTGCTCGTACCACAATTTATCCTCACATAATTATTATCAAACCCATTACCGGCAGGTACTGTCGGTGCTCCGCTAAACTTCCACCCATTTACCGGAGTAACTCCCGCACTATCATTATACCAACCAGCAGGCATGGTGCCACTGCTAAAGGTTTCTTGCAACAATATGGTTTGCGCATTTGCCTTTGCTGTAAATACGTATATTATTATCGTTATAAGTATTTTTTTCATGTTATCTTTTGCAGCACACTACGGTGCTTTCACAAACCTCCTCACTACACTTCTTTCCTTATCTTGTACCGTTACAAAATATACTGCCGGTGTTAGTGCCGTAGTGTTTATGGTTGCTGTGCCTGCAAATATTTCCTGCTGCAATATTCTTCCTGTTAAATCGGTTATTATAAATTGTGCATTATGTGTTGGTGTAAAATTTAAGGCTGTAATAGTAAGTTTATCCTGGGTAGGGTTAGGAACTAACCTTAATTCTCCTCCAAAAGCATCAGGACTCAGATCAGCAATACCCACCATTGGCTGGCTCAACCGCATAAAAAACACATCATAACTGCCGTTTGATGTTAGATTATACGTTCCCGTGCCGGGGTCGCAATCAACTACATTGTTAAAATCTCCTCGTGTATAAATATTTCCACTGTTATCATGTACTAAACCCCATAAAGCATTTGTCCAAACACCATTAAAATCTGTTGCCCACACAAAATTACCCTGATCATTCAATTTAACAATGTATGCATTTGAATAAATGGTACTGCCCGTTATGTTATGTATGCCGCTGCCAGGGTCTGCATCCATAGTGCCAATAAAACTACCTGCGCAATATAAATTACCCAAATTATCTATAGATACTATGGCATGTTCACTATTTAAATTGCCCCACTGTTTTGCCCACGCAAAATTGCCCGCAGTATCTAATTTTAGTAAAAATACATCTCCGCCTCCGGCAGATGTCATATTAAAAACACCTGCTCCGGCATCAAAATCAATAGTGTTAGAAAATGCACCTGATACTAAAATATTACCTGTTCCATCATATACAACTTTATTAGAACTCTCGCCTTGTGGAGTTCCGTACCCTATGCCCCAGACAAAATTCCCTGCGCTGTCCAATTTAACAATAAAAATATCCAAGTCAGACAACATAGTTGTTGACGTACTCAGGTTAAAAATTCCTGTTCCCGGATCCAAATCAATAGAGCCGTTAAATGCTCCTGTTAAATATACATTTTCTGCTTCATCAAAATCTAACGAAGTGGTGTATTGTGAGGTACCACTTCCTCCGAATTGTTTAGCCCAAATAAAATTACCACCCGAATCTAATTTACATACAAATGCATCGTACCCTCCTGCCGATGTAAGTGAATAATTATTTGCTCCAGGGTCAAAATCTACACTGGCAGCAAATGAGCCGGTTAAAAAAATTTCTTCGGAATTATTAAGATTTAAATCCCTGGCACCTAAACCACCGGTGCCCATCAATTGTTTAACCCACTTAAAATTTCCCGATGTATCTAACTCCATCACATATACATCAGGGTAGTTGCTGGTTAATGCGGTAAGTATGTAGTTGGTTTGTCCGGGGTCAAAAACCGCATTGCCTTCAAAACTGCCTGCTACATACAAACGGTTGCCTCTTACTTTAATATACCGGCAGTCCTGATAACCTAATCCTGTAATTGTTTTTAACCATACAAAGTTACCGTTGCTATCTAATTTTAAGATATACCCATCCTCTTGCCAGTTAGAAGCAACATTAAACTGTCCGGAACCAGGGGTCAAAATCAATAGTGTCTTCAAAAAACCTACTGCATAAAAATTATTGTTTTCATCTACTGCTGTTCCTGAACAATTATTCCAATTGCTGTTCCCTATCTGCCCCTGCCCAATCTAATGTTTGAGCATTTGTTTTATAACTTACCAGAAGTAATACTAATATAAAAAAATTTGTAAATATATTTTAGCTTTCATTTTTTGTTTAACAAAGTTAACTATTCTATTACTACTATTTTTTTTGGTTTGGCTTATGCCTGTTTGTTCCCCATTTTCTATTTTAAGCATATAAATTCCGGGTGTTAATGTTGCATTTATTTCAAAGTTTTCGCTGTTGTAATTGCCTGTAAAAATCTGCACACCTGTGGTATCTGGATGGCGTATCGCCCGTGCTTGGGTGCAGGCACGGAGGCGGTGCTGTTTGAGTAACTAAAGTAGTAATGATGATTGCAGGTAAAAGATGGTAATAATTGTACGAGCTTTTTTTTCTCATCTGTAGCACAACAGGTTTTAGGGTTGGCTTTTTCATTTGTATAAATTTTAAATTGTTAGTACGACCAAACCTATATCAGCAAAAATTAATTTCATTAGGTATTTCTACTCAATTTAAAATTTCGCTTTTCCGAAAAACGTTAGGTACTTTTACTCAATATAAGTACATCACAAACGTACCAAAAACAGCCCAAATGCACTGCTACCGGTACTTTAAGCCATTTTAAAAAAATAAGTTAAGTTTTTGATTCATTTTCCGGCACTATTGATGGTGTGCGCTAAAAGCAGATTTAAATGTAAAACTAATTCTACTAAATGCTAACGTGCAACTGAGAGTTTGTGGGTGGGCTTAAAAAAATTGAACTTTTTTGCAAAACCTTACAGTTATGGGGGTATGGATGGGGTTGTAAGAGATAAAGCAGCCGGCAGAAAGTTAATTTTGGCTCGCAGAATGCCAATTTTGCTCTAAAAATTGTTTGACGACAATATTTCAAAAAGCTTAACACACTCCTTTGCCTCCTTTACATCATGCACTCTTAAAATTTTTGCTCCATTATTTAAGGCAAGCATATTAAGCGCAGTAGTTCCGTTTAATGCATATTCGGGTTTTATTCCAAGCACTTTGTTTATCATAGATTTTCGGGATAATCCCACCAACACTTCGCAGCCCGTCATCTCTTTTATAAAAGATAAATTTTTAAGCAGTGCATAATTGTGCTCAACCGTTTTCCAAAACCAAAACCGGGGTCAACAATAATATCGTTAATGCCTGCACTTAGTGCCCTGTAATTTGTGCGGCTAAAAAATCAATAACATCAGTGGTAACATTCTTATAAACCGGGTTTTGCTGCATGGTAGCCGGTGTGCCTTGCATGTGCATAAGTATATATGGCACCTTCAGTTTTGCAACCACATCAAACATTTTATTATCAAAAGTGCCGCCCCCAATATCATTTACTATATGCGCACCGCTTTCAACAGCACGTTTGGCAATGGCAGAGTTGTAAGTATCTATTGAAACCAAAACACCCTTATGTTTTTCTGCTAATAATTTTAAAGCGGGTTCAACTCTTTTCCACTCTTCTTCCATACTAATTTCAACTGCTCCCGGGCGCGTGCTCACACCACCCACATCTATCACATCTGCACCATCTTTTACCATTTGCTCTATATGGTTGGCAATATGGCTTTCTTCAATAAATTTGCCCCCGTCAAAAAAAGAATCGGGCGTAACATTTAATATGCCCATTACCAATGGTGTTTTAAATTCTCTTAATTCACCCTTTACATTTAATACCATCAGTAAAAATAATTTTTACAAGCATAAATAATTTTTCATGTCAGCCACTTCCAAACAATACGATAAGGCAATATTAAAGTGCAAAGATATTTTCATTAACAAAATGAAAGACTACGGAAGTGCATGGCGTATTTTAAGAACAAGTTCCATAACCGACCAAATATTTATTAAAGCGCAACGCATACGCAGCATTGAAGATAAAGGCACGCAAAAGGTGGAAGACGGAATTGACGAAGAGTTTATTGGCATTATAAATTATGCTGTAATTGCATTAACCCAATTAGAACTTGGCCTGGAAGGTAACATGCACCTTAGTGTTGACGAGGGTAAAAAACATTTTGATACCGAAACACAAAAAGCCAAATTGCTGATGGAAAACAAAAACCATGATTATGATGAGGCCTGGCGGCACATGCGAATCAGTTCCATTACCGATTTAATACTGATGAAAATACTGCGCCTCAAACAAATTGAAGATAACAAAGGCGAAACGCTTATTTCGGAAGGGTTAGACGCAAATTATTTAGACATTATTAATTACGCAGTATTTGCTTTAATTAGAATTGATGAGGGCTCCGCGTGAAGTTTTTATAAACCCCCCGTTTTTTGTTTCTGTAATTAAAACCCGTAAGGCATCTTTGCGTTCAACAAAAAATAAACTTTATCAAAAATTTTATTGCTTATGAAGTATATCGTAACCATTTGCAGAATAATAGTAGGAGTACTTTTTATCATTTCAGGGTTTATAAAAGCGAACGATGCCGTTGGTTTCTCCTATAAATTAGATGAATACTTTACTGTTTTTGGAACAGAGTTTATGCAGGCGTTTTCTCTTCCTCTGGCACAACTGATTTGTGTGGTTGAAATTGTGCTTGGTTTTGCAACTTTGGTAGGGTGGCGAATGAATTTGGTTACATGGTTGCTTTTAATAATGATAGTGTTTTTTACTTTTTTAACTTTTTACTCAGCTTATTTTGATGTGGTAAAAGATTGCGGTTGCTTTGGCGATGCCTTAAAACTTACTCCCTGGCAATCGTTCGGAAAAGATATTGCACTCCTCATTTTAATCTTCCCGATTTTCTTATGGCGCAATAAAGTTAAGCCCCTGTTTAGCCTGGCTTTCAGCAAATGGTCCACTATGGTAAGTTTGGTATTATCGGTACTTTTTACTTATCACACTTATGCCCATTTGCCTTACATAGATTTTAGACCTTACGCAATTGGAAAAAATATTAAAGACGGAATGACATTACCTCCGGGAGCAATTACCGATAGCGTAGAAATTATGTTTAAGTACAAAAAAATTGCAGATGGCACCATGCACGAATTTGGCGTAAGCAGCTTGCCCGAAGATTTGGATAAATACGAATTTGTTGACCGCTTTGATAAAGTGATAAGAGTGGGGGATAAGCCAAAGATACACGACTTCTCCATTGTTGATGTACAAGGAGGAGACCACACTCAGGATATCTTAAATAACCCCGATTATTCTTTTATGCTGGTGGCTTACGATTTAAAAAAGGCAAATACAAAAGTACAGCCGCTTATTAATGAGTTTGCAAAACAATGTGAGGCAAGCAAGATTCAGTTTTTTGGAGTAACCTCTACCGTGCCTGCCGAAACTGATATGTTCAGACACGAGCACCAAAACATGTTTGATTATTATTTCTGCGATGGCAC
Organism: Bacteroidota bacterium; assembly: GCA_016714005.1. GTDB lineage: Bacteria > Bacteroidota > Bacteroidia > AKYH767-A > OLB10 > JADJOA01. Next base: position 188,710 of record JADJOA010000006.1, on the reverse strand, counting down.
TGCTTTAAAAACAATTATCAGGTCTAACCCTGGTTTACTGTTGCTAAAAAACGGTACGGTTATAAACATGTGGCACTATAACGATTTTCCAAAGTTTGAAGAGGCAATAAAAAAGTAACTCTCCTTAACTTAGCAGGATCAATCAAAAATTTTCCAAACAATAATTGCGCGGTCATCACCTGCTGTAACAAGCGTATGGTTGTTTAGCCAAAGTAAGGTATTTACAGAGTTAATATGCCCGTTATGTTTTTCTTTATCTAATCTCTCAGCTACTTCCATCTTTTCAGCATCCCAAATTTTTGCAGTCTTATCCCGGCTTGCAGTAGCAAAAAATTTTCCATTTGGCGAAAACTGAATTTTATAAATAGCATAGTTGTGCGCTGGTATAGATGTTACTTTCTTGAAATTATTTTTTACATCAAATACATTTAAATGTGCATCGCGCGAGCCGGTCAACAAGTAATTTCCATCTGGCGAAACAGTAACGGCATTTACAGAAAAATCCTTTTGATGAGCTTCAAATTTATGGATGGGGTTTAAGGTTTCTAAATCAATTATAGCAATACCACCGTCACCACACCCTACAATTAAATTTTTATGTAGGTTGTAGAAACATGCCGACCGTATTTTAAAGCTGCCGAAAGCAAATTTCGATTGTAAATCTAAACTCTCGGCATTCAAAAGGTTTATACAACCATCTCCTCCGCCTGTAACAAGTAAATTTTTTTCAGCAATAAATTTAATTTCGAATATTCCATTCTCATGCAAATCAATACACCGTACTTCTTTTTTTAATAAAAGGTCAATAACATGTAATTGACCTTTATGCGTTCCGGCAAACAATAATTTTTTATCAGGATTTATTTCAATCGCATAAACAGGAGATGGGGTAGTTGCAATCAATTCACCAACATCATTTATAAAAGATTGCCACTTTACAATTTTGCCATCACCACTTGCCGAATAAAAAGCATCATTATTTTGTTGATCTCTTATCAAGCCATAAATTCCGCTTTGGTGTCCTTTTAGAACTCCTGCTTTCGTAATTGTCATACCAGCGCGAAAGTAATTTAAAGTTTTAAGCCATAATGTCAATCAAAAACCACCTCCGCAGCATTGCACTATATTTGATAACAATTCTATAAATGCACCCCGAATTAAAATTTACGCTTCGTACTTTTTTATTTCCATTGCTGTTTACAGCAGTGTTATGGTTAGTTAAGTTTATTGAAATTTATTTTGATATAAATTTTCAGAATTATGGGGTACTGCCAAAAACTTTTGCTGGATTAAAAGGAATTATTTTTTCTCCTTTCATACATTCTGGTTTCGATCATTTAGTAAGCAACTCTGTTCCATTACTGATTTTATTAGCTGCGCTTATTTACTTTTATAAAGAAGTGTGGTATAAAGTTTTTTTTTGATTGTATGGCTCTTTGGAGGATTTTGGTTATGGTTAGGCGGAAGAGAGAATTACCACATTGGCGCAAGCGGAATTGTTTACGGACTTGCAGCATTTCTTTTTTTAGCGGTGTGTTCAGGAAGCATACGGGGCTAATGGCATTATCACTGCTTATTGTTTTTTTATACGGCAGCATGGTGTGGGGAATTTTTCCTTTATTTCGCGATATTAGTTGGGAAGGACATTTGTATGGCTCGCTTGCGGGTTTGTTATGCGCATGGTTTTACCGCAAACACGGAATGCAACGCAAGGTTTACGAATGGGAAAACGAAACAGATGATACACCATCAACTATTGATTACATGCAGCCGCTTAATGAAACAGAAAATGCTGAAATTAATTCAGAAAAACCTCCTGCTGATGTATTAAAAATAGTTCACCAAAAACCAATAGAAATAAAATACAATTACAAAGACAATGAGCCTGGGAAAAATTGAACATATTGGTATTGCAGTTAAGAGCCTTGAAACATCGAACCTGCTTTTTAAAAAACTGATTGGTGCTGAACATTACAAAACCGAAGAAGTAAAATCAGAAAATGTAATCACCTCTTTTTTTAAGGCCGGAGAAAATAAAATAGAATTATTGGAAGCCACATCACCCGAAAGCGCCATTGCAAAGTTTATTGAGAAAAAAGGAGAAGGCATACATCATATTGCTTTTGATGTAAAAGATATTCATGCAGAAATGAAAAGATTGGAAGCAGAAGGATTTTCTCTGCTCAACAAAGAACCCAAGCGTGGTGCCGATAATAAGCTTGTTTGCTTTTTACATCCTAAAGGAACCAATGGTGTATTGATTGAACTCTGCCAGGAGATTGGTTAGTTTATATTGGTTAAATAAATATTTTAGGAGCCAAATAAAATTAAACTCTTAAAATGAAAAAAACTTATCCTTTCCCTTTCACTAATTATTCTTTTTCCAACAAAAATTTTGCAAGCCATTTATTGGGTGGCGAAATAACATGGCAATGTATGGGCAATGGTCAATACATATTTACCATGAAACTTTACAGAGATTGTTACGGCATTCCATTGTATCTTACCGACATCATAAGTGTTAACGGTCACCCTACAATTTGCACTATACCTGTTACAGCTACATCTACCACCGACCTTAGCTCAGTTGGTTGTGGTTACTCTTGTGCAGTAGGCGACCCTAGGTCTGTAGAGGAAGTTATTTACACTTCAAGCCCGGTAACAATTGATGGTGTGCCACCGGTTGCCGGCTGGACTTTTTATTATTCAAGTTGTTGTAGAAATGTGCTTACTAACATTGGAAGCAGCGGTGGTTTTTCAGTTAAATCTGTTATGTATCCTTATCAGAATTTAAACACAAATCCTTGTTATGACAGTTCTCCGCAAATTGTTGAAATACCATACCATTCTAATACTGGTTATTCATTCAATTATATACCATTTGCAATTGATGCCGAACTTGATTCAGTAAGTTACAGTATCTCACTAAGCCAGGACGCGACCACATCAAATTGTGCCGCCCCATATACAGCATTAAATGCGCCCTACAACCCGCCTTACACTGTTACTAACCCACTTCCCGGAATTTCAAATTTCAACACTCTGACCGGTGAGCTGCAAATAAATAACAGCACTGCATTAGGAAATTTTGCTTTTTGCAATAAAGTTTCGGCATACAAATGCGGAGTATTGGTTGCTGAAATATTCAGAGACATTGCTTTTGGTTTTTCCTCACCTATTCCGGTATCTGGCGGAGGAATGAATACTGCACCTGATTTTACACCTCCCTTTATTGATTTAAGCACTGGGCTGCAAACATCTTTTGCTGATACAGTTTTTGCAGGCGATACTGTTTTGTTTAATCTTCAGCTTTCAGATTATGAAATTAATACTTCTGGTAATCCTTTTCAAAATGTTACCGTTAACTTAATAGGAACCCAGGTTGGAGCTAATGGAACCAACAGTGCAGTTTGTAATACTCCACCCTGCCTTACCGCCACCGGAGGTTTTCCAACAACTGCTCCAGTTGCTGTAAATAAAAATTGTACATGGGTAACCACCAATGATCATTTAGGATTAAATTACCCATGCGCTTATTTGCCAAATACCTATAATTTTTTAGTTCAGTATAGAGATAATGTATGTGCATTAAACGCTTACTCTGCTAATGTAATTTCCATAACCGTTTTACCTACTGTTCCTCGTCCGTTGGTTTCAAATAGTGGCGGTTCATTAACAGTAAATGCAACCGGTTATAATTACCAATGGTATGCAAATCGTTTTCCTGTTGCCGGTGCTACCAATCAATCGCACACGCCAACATTTAATGCCAGTTACCAGTGCCGCATTATTGACCCTGCCACAGGTGCCGGAAATTATTCCGAAAGAGTTTTAATAAACACATTGGTGGATAATTTGGAAAGCAAATACAATTTAGTGGTGTATCCAAACCCAACAGCAGAAAATATAACCGTACAATTAAACAATGTAATTGGCAAAAACATTCAGTTTAAAATGATAAACAGCCTTGGGCAATTGGTTTACGAAAGCAATTTTAAAAATAACAATGCGCAATTCAACAAAGTATCAATTGCCAAACAATTGCAAACGGAAATTATAAGTTGTTGATTGATGTGGATGGGGATGTGCAGACCAAAGATGTGGTGGTGCAGCGTTAAAAAATAAGTTATTTGTTTAAAAACTTTAGCTATACAACCGCATAACGCAAAATTAAAGCGGAAAGTGCATTCATAAACTGAGGCTATGCACACTGCGGCATTGTTAAGTGAAAAAGACGCAGTGCCATATAACAATGCCGCAGTGTTTAAGGACAATGCCGCAGTATTTAAGGACAATGCCGCAATGTTTAAGGACAATGCCGCAGTGTTTAAGGACAATGCCGCAGTGTTTAACGACAATGCCGCAGTGTTTAAGGGACAATGCCGCAATGTTTAAGGACAATGCCGCAGTGTTTAAGGATAATGCCGCAGTGTTAAGCGACAATGCCGCAGTGTTAAGCGACAATGCCGCAATCAACAGAGACAATGCGCCTTTTTAGCATTTTTCAACGTTTAATATGGCAAAAACTACTTGTAGCAAGTGGTTTTTGTAGTTGTTTGGAGTGTGCTGGAGCGCAGTTAGGTTTGGACCAAAATGGAGTACCTTTCAAAATCTTGATTTAAGTTTTTTGCCTCGAGGTGAATATTGCTGTTGGTTAATTTCAAACAACCACACTTCCGTAAAAAATTAATCATTTCCCCAAAAGATGATTAGTATTTCAAAACTTAGCAGTTGGGTTTTTAGTAATAAAGCAATATTGCCTGATGGTGCAGTAAAACTTGTTAAACTTGTAGTCAACAAATAATGCGAATAATTTTTCTTCTTTTTATAACCATGTCTTGTCCGTTATATTTTTTCGGACAAGGCAAGGCTTATAATTGGCTAATAGGATATCAATCAGCTACCGATGCAAATACTTCATCAAAAAGAATGTTTGTGCATACGGATTCAATTAATTCAACCTTTACTCCTACAGTTTTTAAAATGCCTTTCAACTCCTGTCAAGCAACCATTTCTCATGAAAATGGAAATCTACTTATTTCGAGTAATGGCTGTTGGGTAGCCAATGCTACAATGGATACTATGCAGAATGGCGGAGGCCTCAATCCAGGTGCATTTTCAACAACTCGTTGTACAAATATCTCTGCAAACCCATTTCCTCATGCCAATATCATTTTACCAATGCCCGATGATTCTACTAAGTTTTATCTCTTTCACATGACAGGAAACAATAACCTAGACTTCAAAATGGCAAGTGAAATATTTTATTCCGTTGTAGATATAACACAAGATGGAGGTTTAGGTGCAATTGACAGCAATCAAAAAAACATAGTTATGATTGCTGATACTCTAAGCCAAGGCATCGCAGCATGTAAACATGCTAATGGTAGAGACTGGTGGATAACCGTTAAAAAGGATAGTAGTGATTTAATATATAAAATGCTCCTTTCTCCAACTGGTATTAGCTCCATAACTTCACAGCACTTAAATATTCAAAGAACGCAATATAATGGCGGACAACCAATTTTTCGCGTGACGGAAGAAAGTTTGCATTTACTCACTCCTATGACTCAGCAAATTTTACTTATCAAAAAATTTTTTATTTGACTTTGACCGTTGCTCTGGCAATCTAAGCAACCCACAAACAATAGACGTTAGCGATAATATTGGAGGATTCGGACTCGCTTTTTCACCCAATTCAATTTTGCTTTATGCTTGCTCTTTGAGCATATTTTCCAAATAAATGTAAATACATTGTTTGTTGATACAGTAGCAAACCTATGATGGATATTCTTCCCCTTTCCTCCATACAATACTACATTTTGGACAATGTATTTAGCGCCTAATAACAAAATTTATGTTTCAACAGCGAACGGTACTTTAGACTTACATTTAATAAATTATCCCGATAGCAGCGGATTAAGTTGTGATGTTCAACAACATGTAATACCATTAACTTGTTATGCTTTTCGAGCCAACGTTAACCACCCCAACTACTACCTCGGTTGCGATACAACCTCCGGTTGCCCTTGTTTAATAACATCACTAAACGAAATAGAAAAACAAAATTTCAACTTTTCCATTTCACCCAATCCATCAAATGGTAATATCAAACTCATGTACATTTTGCCACAAAACAAAAGCGGGACATTTCAAATTTTTGACATAAACGGCAAAGCCGTTTATTCTCAGAATTTGCCACAGTGGAGTACGTTGCAAAATATAGATGTAAGTTTTTTAAGTCCTGGCGTTTACAGTTGCCAAATAAATTCGAATAATTTTTTGGTTAGTAAAAAAGTGGTTATAATAAAGTGAGTAGTTGTGGCACGGACAGGAAGTATACTCCACTACTTGTTGGCTAAATTTTATATTTGCGCGCTTTAATAAAAAGCTATGCAAGAATTTATAGAACCGTTTTTATCCGCTCAGGGTTTAATTTCATTGGTAACACTTTTTTTCCTGGAGTTAGTTCTGGGTATTGACAATATTATTTTTATTGCCATACTATGCGGCTACCTGCCTACTAAAGAACAGCAAAAGCAAGCCAGGTACATAGGTTTAATGCTTGCTTTATTAGCAAGAATTATATTGTTACTTACCATAGGATGGATAGCGCAATTGGTTGAGCCTCTTTTTCACATAGGCAGTTTTGGGGTAAGCGGGCGTGATATCATACTTCTGTCAGGGGGTATATTTTTAGTAATTAAAACCATTAACGAGTTATACCATAAATTTAAAATTGCTGACCATGAGGAAAGCGCTAAGGCAAGGCAAATGACAATGAGCCAGGCAATACTTCAAATTACACTCATAGATATTGTATTTTCTTTTGACAGTATTATTACCGCGGTTGGTTTGTCAAATGAAATACCAATTATGATTGTGGCGGTGGTGCTTTCTATGATTGCCATGCTGCTGTTTGCTCCTTATGTAAGCGATTTTATTGCCCAATATCCTACCATCAAAATTCTTGCGCTTGTGTTCCTTATTTTGATAGGAATTATTCTGATAATTGAAGGACTGCACATGCACTTTGATAAATCTTATGCTTACATAGCTATGGCTTTTGCGTTAATAGTTGAGATTATAAACATAAGGCTTAGGAACGTTCATTTAAAACGCGGACGAAAATCAGCCCACTAAGGATAAATTAACGCTGATTGGTAGTATTAATAGTTTTAACGGGAAACAGATTTTGAATATTCTCAATTTGCCTCACTTATTAATTAATTCATTAAAAAGGCTTAGACTAACCCTTTATTTACATCATCAAATAAAAATGGTTGATATAAAGATAGGAGACAGAATACTTTGCCTGATACCTGGATTAAATTCCACGCAAGAGGCAGAGGTTACCGATGTGCTTGAAACGTGTGTTCAAATAAAGTATGACAAAGCACCTTTCTCAAATTTGCTAACCATTGATAAAACTTGTGTTATAGAAAAAGTTAACGGCTTTTTTTAAGTCGCTTACATAAAGATGCGGTTTTGATTTCATGTTTTTAGGTTAAGGGCTGGAGTAACATCCGGCTCTTTTCATTTTATACCTTTACAACTATGAATGGCATCTATGGTTGATATTTCAGGAGCTAAATTGTATTGTACTGATGACACTTCATTGCAGCATTCGTTAGTGTATTCGCTAATTTCAAATGGAGTTATTAATCAAAAAAACAAGTGGTATTTACCACTTTCTGCCAAAGCTGATGTTAACATAAAAATTAAAAAAATAGCTTTTGTTTTCAATATAAGCCATAATTGGAATTTGTTTTGGAAAGGCATCAACACTTACGCCTACTTCAAGTGCTTTTATATCATCATCAAGAGACCCATACTCAAACATAATACCCGCTTTGGCGCATAATCCCGGATGGGGTTTTATTTTATCGAACCCTAAAAGAAAAGAAGCCCTGCCGTATATGTTGTCCAGGCTGTGCTCAGTTTTCATAGGGTCGTACCTATCGGTGTAGTAAGTTTTGTTACCGGGTGTTGAATTGTTTTGGTCATAAAAGGTTAGGTAAACAGGTTTGGCAAATCCCCATGATATTCCTCCTGAATAATGTAAACGTACTTCTACATTATTACGCTGCGGCTTGCTTGAAATTACATGCTGCCTGCCATAAACAGTGCGAAAGGAAAAAAACGAATTTACTTTTCCGTAAATAAATGATTTTGAATTTTCGTATTGCACGTTAATACTGCGGTACTCCTTTGGATGCTTAATTGTGGCAAACTCAATTTCGTAAAAGCGCTTAAGGTTTACGGTTTTATTAAAGTACCTGCGCACATTTAAACCAATGCCTGCAGAGTGAAGTGTAAACCCATAAGATACTTCATTGCGGTAAAGAATTGATTTATCCTCATCAACCTGTTTAACGGGTTGCGCGTTGAGTTGGATAGATGTTGTAACACAAATAAGAACTATAAATGAAAGTGCTAAACGCATCTGTACAAAAATAAAGTTTAAACGTTTTGTTATTGTTTAACAATTTTACCGGAAAAGTTTTGCTATCGGTAATAACGTTGTAAAAATAAATTCCTTTTGACCAATTATAACCTTTAACATCAACTATGTTTTTCCTGCATTAATTTTTAAATCAGAATTTTCAAACACTACTCTGCCCGTTACGTCTGTTAATTGTACTTTTATTTTAGAGGGATAAGAGCTGTCAATTTTAAGCAAGGTGGTATTGCTGAAAGGATTTGGGTAAACAGAAACAAAACTCTCAAAAGCATCATTGTTTTTACGGGGTTAAGATTATCAAATTTTGTTTGTGCAGCAGCAGCAGATAAAGAGAGATCGGCTAAATCATCACCTCCAATAAACGCAAATGCCACGGTAACAGAATCTCCTGCCGCCACATTAAATGGACCGGTTGAAAGCATCATAGAAATATCGGAGCCTGCACCCGCTCCTGCAAGCGGTCTTGGCGTAGTTAACGCTAAAAATTTTTCAGGTTTAGAAAGCCCACCATTATAGATATTAATACTGCCTGCGCTTCCATCGTTATCTATTGCGTAATAGTTATAACTACCGCTGCTTAAAAGTTTAATACCTACATAGTGATTGTTGTTGCTAACCTCATAAGCATATCCCATTTTATTTGGTGCATCAAACTCTGCTCGGTTGGTGGCATACGTAGCAGCAGTTAAATCCCAATCGGCAAGTATACCGGCATAAAGCGAATCAAAAGAAACAGAGCCAGTATTGTGTATAGTGTAACTTGAAATAATGTATTTTCTGTCGGCAGGTGAGCCCCATGCAAACACATCATTTTTTATTAAAACAGGATGTGGGGTGGTGGCAACCGAATCGTTAAAAATAGTGGTAACATCAAAATCAGATTTTACGGTAGGAATTATTTGTCTTACAAACTCAACCGGAGCAAAATCATTATTCATACCACTGGTACCAAATGTGCAGTCGTTAATCAACGTATCGCCAATGCCAATTACCAATCCGCCACCATACAATAAGTTTTCGCCTTCATTATAAGTAAAACCAATTCCCTGGCTGTTGCCTGCATCGTTAAAGCCCAGCCTTCCTTTGCTGGTTATTGTTAACCCAACATCATTAACCAAAACATTTATGTAATCAACATTTACTGTTACTTCAAACTTTTGGTAATCGGAATAAGTTCCATCAGTAAAGCTAAGTGTGAAAACTACCTTAGTGTTTCGCGGAATAGTTTGGGTCAATCACTACCTGAAAAGGAGCAGAGCGGTTACTGTCAGCATCAAGAGTTGCCATTGCGCCTACATTCCACGTATTGTTTAAAATACTTATTAAAGGCTGGTTTGATGAAAGTGTTACTGAGAGATTGCTTAAAGCATCTAAATAATTTACCAAAGTGTGGCTTATGCGCATGGTATCGTTACCCGTAAAAGCATTATCGTTATCATCGGTAATGCTTATATCGTGAGCCCTAACCGAAGTTGCCGGTTCTGTTAATGCTCTGAAAATATTCAATCTGCCCTTCCTAACCTCTGAACGTAACTGGCATTGCCGGGCAATGCATCAATGTTATCTGCGGTAACCCTTAATCTTTCACCCACCTGCAAACCATTGTAAGCTGGAAACTGCGCTTTAACCAAAGCAGCAGCCCCCGAAATCATAGGAGCGCTTTCTGATGTTCCGCCAGATACTCCAAATGTTAACGGAGAGCTGCCCGGAAAAATGGAATAAACCCTGTCGCCTCCGGCTGCAATGTCAACATAACTTCCATAGCTTGAACCTGTCCATTTTACATCATTACTGTCAACTCCCGAAACACTTAATACATACTGATAAGATGCAGGATAAAATGGTGCATCGTTATTAGCGTTTCCTGCACTTGCCACTACCAAAGCATTTTTATTAAACGTTGCATAGTTTACTGCATCCTGCGAAAACTGCGAACTGCCAAAACCTCCCCACGAACAATTGATTACTGATGCACCTTTATCAGCTGCATAAATTATGGCAAGGTCGCCATTAACAATGGTATTATTGCCGGGCGAACAACCTACCAACAACATCTTTGATTTAAATCCCACACCTGCAATACCTGTAACATTATCAACCTTTGCACTGCCTATGCCGGCTACAAATGTGCCGTGAATAAATGCTGGAGATACATCGTTGGTGTTGCTTGCTACGCTCCACCCGCTGTAATTATCTGTGTAACCATCGCCATCGTCATCATTACCATTTACGGGGTCGGCATAATTGTATTTTATCTGGTCAGCTAATTCAGGATGATTAATATCAAAACCCGAATCGGTGTAACCAATCACAACACTGGTATCGCCTTGTTGTATATCCCAGCCTGAAAAAGTTTGTATGCGCGAATGATGCCACTGGTTGCTTATTAAACTATCGTTAGGCATATATGTGGTCTGGTAAATGTAATTGGGTTCGGCATATTCAAACAAGCAGGTTGAAAGCAACAGGTTAATGGCTTTTTCTATAGAGATGTTAGCTGTGTAATTTATTTTATGAATTAAAGTTAGATCAACTAATGGCTTTGCACTTTGTTTTAACGATGCATTAATTGATGTATGATTGGGAAACAATGGTTTTAGCTCAGCAATGTTTAGTTTTTCAAAAACACTGTTCAGTTTTATTTTATTGGTTAAGTTATTAAGGTTACGGTATTGTGGTTTTAGTTTAATAATGATTTCTCCTTTTTGATAATCGTTTTCAGTAATTAAAGGATTTAATTTAAAAGTGTTTTGAGAAAAGGAAAAGGAAGAAATGAAACTTAAAATAAGAAGTAAATATTTTTTCATGTGAGAAGTGTTTTAAGTGTTGTAAAAGTAATGAATACAATTGTGAAATTGAAGAGTACTCTTTTAAAAATCTGTACTCTCAGAATTTCTAACATACAGTAATTGTTTTGGCAGCAAATTGAGATGTTTGAACAGGTAAAAAATAATCTTCAGTGTATTTTCCCTTTTTAATTAGTTTGCTTTGCGTTCTTTGCATACTCCAAAATTTATTTTTCCATGAGCGGCCGTATTTTTATTTTTCTCTTTATTGTTTTACTAATTGATTTTTATGTTTTCCAGGCAATAAAATTAGTTACACGAAATCTTTCCGACAGCCAAAGCCGCATTGCACATATAGCTTACTGGTCTTTAACAGTGTTTACATTTATTGTGTTAATAGGCGGCATGGTTGTAGACTGGCATACATGGCCCAAGTGGCTGCGCAGCTATGCCTTTGCTTCAGTTATGATTATTTTTATTTCAAAACTTTTTGTGGTAGTATTTTTATTGGTTGATGATATTACCCGGTTTTTCAGATGGGGTTTTGCCAATATTTACGAGCGCATTTACGATAAGCCCATTGGCACGCCCTATGCTGTTGTAAAAATTTCTCGCAGCGATTTTTGGTTAAACTTGGTCTGATTGTGGCAGCAGTTCCGTTTGTATCACTCATATATGGTATGATACGCGGTGCGTATAACTACCAGGTTAAAAATGTAAAACTTAAGCTCAAAAATTTACCCGAAGCGTTTAATGGTTTCAGATTAGTGCAAATTTCAGATATACACTCAGGTAGTTTTATGAGCACACAACCTCTGGAAACGGCAGTAGGTATTATTAATGATTTAAAACCCGATGTGATATTTTTACTGAGATTTAGTGAACGACAGGCATGAGGAAGTTTTACCGCACGCCAAAACATTAGGTAGCCTAAGCGCGAAGCATGGTGTATTTTCTACATTAGGTAACCACGATTATGGTGATTATATACAATGGAACAGCCGGGAGGAAAAAACATATAACCTAAAGCGCCTTAAAGAAATACATGGAGAAATGGGCTGGAAACTGATGCTTGATGAGCATGTTTTTATTGAAAGGGGAAATGAAAAAATTGGGATAGTAGGTATACAAAACTGGAGCTCTCATTTGCGCTTTCCAAAATATGGAAGTAATGCAAAGGCCACAGCAAACATGCCTTTTGCCCCTGTAAATATTTTGCTTAGTCACGATCCATCGCACTGGCATGCCGAGGTGCTGGAAAATTATCCGCAAATTGATTTAATGCTGGCAGGGCATACGCACGGTTTTCAGTTTGGAGTAGAAATACCTGGTTTTAAATGGAGTCCTGTGCAATATGTTTACAAACAGTGGGCAGATTTATATACCCAAAACAATAAACATTTATATGTGAACCGAGGACTTGGTTTTATTGGTTACCCAGGCAGGGTGGGTATTTTGCCGGAAATAACTGTAATTGAATTGCAGAGCGGTTAAGGGGCTTTAGTGTTTAGGGGTTAAAGTTTTGATTTGTAAATAAGATATGTCATGAGATTATTCTATTGTTTTATTCTCACACAAAATCATTTGATATTTTTGTTCATCCACAATTAATGGTAAAATAAAAAACAGCAAAGTTTTTGAAATGTTATTATTAAAAGGAAAAATGCAAACCACCATTAAATATTTTTTGCAGTAATAAGTATAATGTCACTTCTTACTGCATGCGCACCTGATGATGATTTGGAAATTGATGATAGGGATAAATTTATTGGTACATGGACATGTAATGATAATGGAAGTACGTCAGGCGCATCAACCTATACCGTAACGGTTGAAAGGGTAGGGGATAATGATTCAATCAGGCTAAAAAATTTTTACAATTTACTTCCTTCAAACTCTGTAATTGGAAGGGTTTCGGGTAGCAGCATTAGTTTACCACAACAATTAAGCGATGGATGGAATATTAATGGCTCCGGTTCTTTTTCAAACAATGGTTTTAGTATTAGTTATACAGCTGTTGACGGTTCTACTGTAGATAATGGAACTGCGGTTTACAGTAAGTAATCCCTAATCCGAAGTTTCGGACAGTTTCAAGGAGTTTTAACACTTCTTTTTTAAAACTTTACCAACTCCTTTCTATATCCATTTTCTTTTTATCTTTTTTTGGGGACATAATGGATAAGGAAATAGCTGCGTATTACAATACAGGCATATTGCAGGAAATTGCAAAAAGGTATGGCATACATCCTCGTCAATTAAAATTGCTAAGGCAGCAAATAGATTTAATTTTTACGTGCAGTAACGGGGGAGAAGATTCTGTTTTTAAAGTCGCACACAGTTCCAAACAAACAAGCGATAAAATATTTTCGGAGGTACATTGGCTTGACCATTTGCAAAAGAATAATGTAAACATTGCGTTTCCTCTTTTATCAGAAAACGGGAAGCTGATGGAAGTGGTAAAAGCAGGTGATACTTATTTTACCGTTGTTAAATACAGCAAGGCAGAAGGCAGGCAGGTAACATTCAGGGATTGGAATGATTCTTTTTTTGAAGAACTTGGCAGACTTACCGGAAGCTTGCACACTGCAACCAAAAGTTATGTTCCTGAAAGAGGAATTGTATTGAGAGATGATTGTGTGGTTGCAGATTCGGAAAGAGTAAGAAAAAATAATGCAGCGGGAAGCGAGTTGATTGATGCAATGGATAAACTCTTGCAAAAGTAAACACCATTCCACGTGATAAAAGCTCTTACGGACTTTTACATAACGATATTAATGATGGAAACATGTTTATTAATAAAGGCAAAAAATGTTTGTTTGATAGTGCTGATTGTGCTTACTCGTGGTTTTTAACCGATATTGCCTTTATACTTTTATATTGCATTATAAATTTTGATAACAACCAACCCAACTAGCACCTTACAATGCTTGTGAGTAATTTAATGACACACTTTTGGAAAGGTTATTTATAATTCAATCAGTTAAATGAAAAAGAAGTGGCATTAATCCCGGATATCATGCACCTCAAGTCAATTTTTGCGTTTGATCATATACAAAAGGTTTATTCGCGTATTGAGCAACTCAATCATGTGCAGGAAAAATACAAAGGACAATTGCAATCTTTTTGGGTGGAGTCGTTTAGTTTTTTAAATATTAATTTGATAGGATATTAAGGGCTTTGCGCCTTTGCGTGAAATTTTTCTTTTACTTACCTAATAGTTTTTTTATGTTCTTCCTAACCTTCCGCAATCCTTCAAATTTACCAAGGTTGAGTACAATTCTTAAAAACAACCAATCTTCAATATGCTCGTACCACATTCGGAAAAACTGCTGCACTGGTCCTACACCACATTTGCGGTAGTATATTTTTTCGAAGTGTAATAAGATATCTCTGCGGGGTATATCGGGCATGTTAGGATGAAACAGGTTTGGTTTTTTATCGTGCCAGTGTATGATAAAAGGATAAGCCTCTTTGCGCATAACTCTGTCTATGTCAACTTTTGCAGTGTCTGTATGTTGCCCTTCGCGCATAAAAAACACACGCCTAACGGTTATCTCTCCTTTACTCATCTTTTTCATTATAACATAGTTGAGCAAAGGTTGCTCACCACCAAACGTAAATGCCTCTCGGTATTTTTGATTGCGTGGTTCGGTCCAGTCAATAAACCTATCAAAATCCTTGCGCTTTAGCTGCCCTGTATAGCCTGCCAATTGCCCTGTATTAAAAGTAAAGTTTGGAAACTTAAATTCAGGATCAAGCTTTTGAATGTTCTCTGGAATGAAATAATATTTATGTAAATCTTCAATTGTAAATGGCTCTTCGTGAACAATCCAATCTTCGTTATATTGTGCAAGTTGTTCTAATACAGGTCCGCATAGAATAATGTCTGAGTCAAGCATCAAAAAACGTTTTTTCTCCTCTTGAAAAAACACTTCAAACTTTGAAAAACCCCATCCATACAAACGTGCTACCTGCGGAAATACCTGCACATTAAAATTTTTTTCCAACTCACTCGTATCAAAATCGCGCATGAGCAAATCTTTGATAAGCACAATAGGCACATCAGGATACCAATGCCTTATGTTGGCAACCAATATGCGTGTAAGGCGATAATCACGCCTGTAGCAAGGAATATATATAACGTCAAAGTTTGTCATCTGAAATGAGCTTATACATAAAAGCTGAAAATAAGTTTGATTAGGATACTTGAAAGAGCCCTTAAAACGATATTTAGTTTGTTTTAATTATTTTTCCACGATGGGTAAATGAGTTATCATTAATAAACTCATAGATATAAATACCATTTGAGTAATTTGATAAGTCAATGGTTTCACCAGAAAGTATTTCACTTGAATTTACAATACTACCAATAGAATTAAAGATTGTGAGCTTGTTTTTTGTATTAGAATTTTCCCCATAATAAACTTTTATAATGCCTTGAGTTATATTTGGATGTACGCTAAAATTATTCACTGATGATAAATTGTTGTTAATACCTGTTGAATTTGCGTTAACAGTTTTAAGTATTAGTCCCCTTGCTCCGGCAGCAAATCCAATAGAACTTGTTACTACCTCAATGGATGAAAGTGTGCCCATGTGAGAAGAATCTGCAACAAACCAATTGTTACCTCCATCAATTGTTTTCATAATTATTCCCCTCGCATAAGGTACTTGATAGGCTCCAAAAGAACCGCCAACTGCATACCCAATTGAATCTGTAAAAAATGCAATATCAAACAAACTGTATTGAATAATTTGAATAGGGGTTGTCCATGTTTGGCCTCCATCATAGCTTCTGCTATATTTTCCATTAGCACCCACAGCATATACTTCATTTTGATTTTTCATAAAAATTGAAAATACATTCATTGAAGAGTCTATATGCCCAATTCTCCAGCTACTTCCTTGATTTGTAGTTCTCGCATAAGTTCCAAACTGCCCGGCAGCTATAATCCCAATAGAGTCATTAATAAATTGAATTGAGCCTAAGCCAGGATAGGGAGAATAACCTCCTATAACTGTATCCCAATTCCATGTCTGACAACCATCTTGAGTGTTAGCGACTCCTCCACCCCAATATACTTTTATTCCGCTTGTATCATTAAAAAAATAAAAATTAGAAAAGTCAGAGCAACACATGTTGTTTGTGTAAGACCAAGAGTCGCCTAAATCAGTAGTTTTATAAATCTTATCATCATGACCTCCGCAATATCCAGTAGAATTAGATGGAAAAAAATGGTAGGAAGATAAAATGATAGAAATGTTGTGTCCCAATTATTCCCACCATCAAATGTTCGGGAAACTGCACCGTTAAACCAGCTTGTGGAGTTTGAATGCCCGCTAACAAACCCTGTATCACTATTAAGGAAGAAGATTTCTGAATTTAAGAAAGCTGTATCCTGATTTACCTGAAACCATTGTGCTTTAGCGATGGTGCAGAAAAAAAACACTACCAAGAGTACATAAATATGTTTTGTTATTTGGGTCATTGCTTAGATGAAAGACCAAATATAAAAATATCTGACCTGCTAAAACAACTGCTGCGCCTCAGACTTTAAATAACTCAGCGCTTTTTGCATCGAAACATTTTCCTCTCGCAGCATACGTTCAAAAATTTTCCTGCTTAGCTCAAGTGCTTTATCATCGCGGTTGCACTCTTCAGCCGATGAATTAATTAACCTTAAAACATCCTCTTTGGCATTTTTTATAAGCGCCCATGTTTGCGGGTCAATATAAATTTGTTGAGTGATGTTATGTTCATACTCACTGCGTACAGTTGCAATAAGTTGCTGTTGCAAATCGCGAACGGTCATGTTTGCATCCATTATTCTAACCAACAAACTTTCGGGCGAAATTCTTTCTAAAAATAAAGTCATGCGTTCAAAAGCCTGTAGGCGCAATGGCAAAACTTCTTTCTGAAGCATTCGTTTGGTCTCAATTACTTTCATTTTATAATCGCGGTCAAACATTTTCTTTACCAGTAAATAAGCTCCCCCCATTGCAACAAGCAGTGGTGCTAAAACAAAAAGTAAATTGGTGATGTCGTTCATATTATTAAGTCAAAAGTGAATAAGGCAAAATTCAAAAGAAAATTTAAAGTACACAGTACCAAGTATTAAGTAGAATGAACAAAGATGTTGCACTTTGAACTACCCCCCCCCCTCTCATTAAAACCCCACATTAAATCCAAAGTAAACCGTGCTTGTTTTGCCATCTTCTCCATAATAAAATGGGGGAGTGTAGGTTGCTGCCATTTCGCCTTTGCTTTCGCTCAATGTAATTCCACCTACTAAAAAAGCATCGTTAATTACTTCGTATTTAGCTTTTAAGTTAATAGTGGTATTGTCATAAACAGTTTCGCTTATAAAAGGTAAACCCAGCCCGCTTTTGTTTTTGCCGGTGTATTCATAAGTGGGTCCGCATTCCGCTTTTGTATAGCTCGCTTCTAAGTATAGTTTTTGTATGGGGCGGCTTTTAACAGCTAAGTAAATTTCATGGGAGTTGTCTCCAAGATAATGCCCCATGGTAAAATTGTTTGAGGCATATGTTGTAGTGTTTACAAAATGACGATAGGTAATTGGATTGGTGCGTGTGTATTCGGCAATTAAGGTGGTGCCCATAAACATGGGGTTAGAGTAGGCAGCGCCAATTTTAAAGCTGAGGAAATTACTCTGGTCTTTTTCAAGCGCTCTGCCCAATGCTATTTCATCTAAAAACAAAGAAGAGTAGAGGTGAAGGTTTTTGATGTTGCGCGAACTCAAATCAAAAAACAGTTGCGAATTCTGTCCGCTGTAATTGGCACCCTGTCCATTTAAAGTATGGTCAACAGATTTATAAAACAATACTGGAGTAAACATGCCTAATTGCAATTCATCGGCATATACAATTGAGTTGCCCACTGACACATACAATCTGTTTAAGGGTTTAAACGTAAACATATTTGCCGCAAAATATTTTGGATGAAAAATAATTCTATCGCTTGCCCCGGCATTGTAACTGCGGCTACTGTCAACCACTTCGCTACTCAGCCATGCATGTATGTAATTAAACTCAAACCATTTGCGTGGTTTAATTTGCAAACGCATAAACGGAAACGATGGCGCTTTATCACTACTAATATTTGGTGAATGATAACTGTTGCCCCACGTTAAATTATCTTTTAACACGCCAAAAGAACCCCACTTCCAACTGTAAACAACGCCACCGCGCGTTTCATCAAAGCTGCCACCGCGTGTTAATTTCCCCGGCTCGCCCTTAAATTTATAGTTAGCACCGGGCTCATCATTCCTGAATGGCGAATCGGCAACTACCCGGCTATCTGTTTGATCGCGCAGGCTGCCATATATGCTAAAGTGTGTGCCAATGGTTGCCCAAAACTCACCCCCTATACGTTGGCGGTACATTTTGTCATTGTTGTTTGCATAGTAAACAAATCCGGCAATAGGGTTAACTGTAATATTAAACAAAGTGTCCTTGTAGGCAAAAAGATCTAACCGTTTTTCAAATGATTTGGCAGGGAGTAAATCCTTGTTAAAATCTTTCAATAAAAAGTTGACTTGTTTCCATTGTTGCTTTTTCAGTTTATCGGTTTGCGGTTGTGCTTCGGCAAGTTTTTCGGCAATAAACTTGCGTGAGTATGGTTTTACGGCAGTGCTCAAATCAATTATATGCTGGTTGGCTAGTTCATCAAGCAAATCATAAACATGGGTGTTGCTTATATGATGAAAAACTTCCTGTGCATTTAATTTTATGCCGAAAGCTAATAAACAGAAAATAGTTAGAGTAGTAAATATTTTAAACTTCATAGCGCGCCATTTGTATTGCCCAAAGAAAAGAAGAATTTTAGACAGACTCTAAACTTCTATTAATTTTAAACAGCCATAGCAGAGGCTTTTAAAGCTTCGCGCTGTTTGTAGGGTCAAAATCTATCATCCATTCAATACCATATTTGTCTCTGAACATTCCAAAATAGGTGCCCCAAGGGCTGTCAGCCATAGGCACTTCAATAGAGCCGCCTGCCGAAAGTCCGTTAAATAATTTATCGGCTTCTTCTTTGCTTTGGGCACTAACAGAAATTTTAGACCTGTTTTCATTTTCGTTTACCCTTCCCATAAATTCAGGTACATCATTACCCATTAAAACATTTTTGCCTATAGGCAAAGCAATGTGCATTATTTTGTTTGCATCATTTTCTGCTACCGGAAACTCAGGACTTGAGAGGTCTTTAAGGAACATAACCTTTGAGAACTCACCGCCAAATACCGATTTGTAAAAGTTAAATGCTTGGTGGGCATTTCCGTTAAAGTTAATGTGTGGATTGATAAGAGCCATTTAGTTAGAGTTTGTTTGAGTTTTATGAAGGCTTGCCTTCCTGTGTTCAAGGGTTTGTAAATATATGTTTTTGGCGGTTAACGTGACACTATTTAATCATGTAAAATTATCTTAAAGCATGCAACATTACTCTGTACACAACCTTTTAAAAACTGTGTTCAAAATAATTACATTCGCCAAAACAAGTTATGCAGTTACATACAATTGATACCGGTTTTTTTAAGCTTGACGGAGGTGCCATGTTTGGCGTGGTTCCCAAATCAATGTGGGTTAAACTTAACCCGCCCGATGATAACAACATGTGCACATGGGCTATGCGTTGTTTATTGGTTGAAGATGGCAACCGCCTTATTTTAGTTGATAACGGAATAGGGGATAAGCAGGACGAAAAATTCTTTGGGCATTATTATTTGCATGGCAATGACACTTTAGAAAAATCGTTAAACAAAAGAGGTTTTACTAAAAACGATATTACTGATGTTTTTCTTTCGCATTTACATTTCGATCATTGCGGTGGCAGCATTATACGCAATGGCGATAAACTGGAAACGGCTTTTAAGAATGCAACTTACTGGAGTCATAAAGATCACTGGCAGTGGGCAACTCAACCCAATGCGCGCGAAAAAGCAAGTTTTTTAAAGGAAAATATTTTACCAATACAGGAAAGCGGGCAGCTTAAATTTGTTTCTGCCAACAGCACTATTAAAGCAGGCCAAACCGAAATAATTACCGGTTCTGATTTTAGCAGTACGCATCAAATAGCAGTGGTGCGGGGGCATACCGATGCTATGATGCTGCCTGTGTTTAATTACAAAAATAAAAACGTGGCTTTTGTTGCCGATTTGTTTCCGTGCGTTGGGCATTTGCCTATACCTTATGTAATGGCTTACGATACACGCCCGCTGATTACACTTGGCGAAAAAAGCGATTTCCTTAATCATGCCATCAGCAATAATTATGTTTTGTTTTTTGAACACGACCCTGCTAACGAGTGTTGTTCTCTTGCCAAAACAGAAAAAGGAGTAAGAAGTGAGCATGTTTTTAAATTAAACGAATTATGAACTCAAACAAACTAACAGCAGCATTCTGCTTAGCTTTAGCAATTAGTTTATTGGCAACGGGCTTGCTATACGCCTGGGGCTTTTGGGGGCACAAGCGCATTAACCGTATGGCTGTGTTTACGCTGCCATCTGAGCTAATGGGGTTTTACAAAGCGAATATTGATTTTATTGAAGAGCACGCTGTTGATCCTGACAAAAGAAGATATGCAAGTAAAAATGAAGCCCCTCGCCATTATATAGATGTTGATCACTATGGCGATTACCCTTTCGATAGCTTGCCCATGTACTGGAAGGATGCTGTTGCAAAATATACAGAGGATACTTTAATGGCTTATGGAATTGTGCCTTGGCATGTAAACCGCGCATTGGGTTGGCTTACTGATGCATTCCGTAAGAAAGATTATGAAAGAATTTTGCAGGTATCGGCAGATTTGGGTCATTACATTGGCGATGCGCATGTGCCTTTGCATTGTACTAAAAATTATAATGGTCAGTTAACCAACCAGCATGGCATACATGGTTTTTGGGAATCGCGCATACCCGAACTTAATGGCGATAACTATGATTACTTTATTGGTAAAGCCGAAGTGATAGAAAAACCACAAGAAAAAATATGGCAGGTGGTTAAGGAAAGTTTTGCTGCCAAAGATTCGGTTCTTGATTTTGAAAGAGAACTCAATAAACGTTTTCCGTCAGACAAAAAATATGCTTTTGAGCAACGGGGTGCACAAACCATGCGCGTTTATTCAAAGGAATACGCAAAGGAATATGACAAGATGTTAAACGGAATGGTGGAGCGCAGAATGCGGCAAAGCATTATTGCTGTGGGCAGCTTTTGGGTTACTGCTTGGTACAATGCAGGTCAGCCAAACTTAAAGGGAATAGAAAAGGTTGTAATGTCTGAAGAAATGAAAAAGCAATTGGAAGAGGAAGATAAAATGTGGCGCACAGGAAAAATTGAAAATGCGCACGGTCATTCAGACGAGTAAAAGCTATTTTGCAAACTGTGTGTTTATCTCTTCGTCAGTAGGTAAATCCACTGTATTATCATCCGCACGTTTAGCCCAGTATAAATATTTACCGGTACCCACGCAAGCAAACCCCGAAATGGTATCGTTGGGCAATAATATTTGTCTTGAATAGGTTTTCCAGCGTTTATGGTTTTCCTGAACAGCAAGTTTTACTGATAAGTTTTCTCCACAGGCATTTACAAACTTTACTTTGTATGTCTTTCTTGATTCGGTGCAGCCTTTGCAAACTCCCCCCCATTTAAATTCTGTTTTTTTCAGGCATTCGGTGTAGTCCTTTGTTTCAGCAGCGCTTTCGTCTGTTTGACAAAACCCACCTGAACTCAATAGCATTGTTAGCGCAATCACAAATAGCTTTTTCATTTTATTTATTTTTTTAATTCCTCTTAATCATATTACATAATTCACCTCACCAATTCTCCGAACTCCCAACTACTTACAATAGTTATTTTTTAGAATAATTTTAGCCTCATCATTACCCAATTTCTTTGATTTGTTCCAGTCTTCGCACGCTCCTTTTGTATCGCCTAAACCCTTTTTAGCAAAGCCACGGTTGTTTAATGCTTCCGCATCATCAGGTTTTAAATCAAGCGCTTTATTAAAATCATCTAATGCTAATTGGTATTCTTGTAATTTATTTTTGGCACTGCCTCTGGACACATAAGCAAACTGATGTGTAGGGTCAAGACCTATAACTTTAGTAAAATCTTCCACCGCCAGTTTATATTCCTTGGTTAAGCTGTAACAAAAACCTCTTTGCAGCAAAGCATTTTTATGCGTTGCTTCCAGGTTTAGCAGAGAGCTAAAATCAATAATGGCTTCTTCGTATCTTCCGTTGTTATAATCAATACGTCCCTGGTTAAAAAGAGAATCAACTGTAGGGTTTTCCTGTGCAAAGGATTTAATATCAAATATCCAAAGCAAAGTCAAAATTGCATATACTATTTTCATACTTGTATTATTCAAATGGTGTTGAACTTTCATATTTTCTAATCAATGCAAGCCTTATCATATGCATAAAGGCATTTTTTAATCCATTAGCCGAAGACTGGTTTAAGTTAACAGGAAAAGAAATTCTTCCGTATGTTTTTGTTTCACGCACTAAGTAAAAGTTTCTTGTAACACAATTTTTCTTTGCAGACTTACAGTTTATGACAAACATTCCCTGCTCGCTTATGTACTTTACTTGTGTGGAATCAAGGTCTTGTATTGCAACCTGATCCTCTCTAAAAGTCTGACCATTTTCTAAAAACGTAGCCACAATTACACCATGCACCACTTCTATGGTATTGCTACCTCCCAATTTACTGTTAATGTAAGTAACGGTTTGTTCCATGCCTATCTCCTGGCAATTACTAATTTTAACCGAAACAAAAAATATTATGAAAAATGCAATCTTTTTAATCATATCAACGTATTAAGTGCTCAATCTTTCAGGTAAACTCTATTAACTACGACTCGTATATTTGTGAATAAATTTTTTTACGCACTAAAATTAAAAATGTTCCGGTTGGTATTTCATGAAATACGTTTGTTTTTTATGCTGGCTTTTTTGTTGCTCATGTGTAATACATCCTATGCGCAGTTGCAAAGGTCGTTAACCATTAAAGTAAGGTTTAAGATTGAAGAAGGCGATTTAAAGGACTCATATTTAGTAATAGCCAAACAGGGCGGGTCGTCACAAACACTACCTGGCACATCAAGTTTTAAAGTTGATTTGGATTTTAATGCTACCTATGTTTTGTCTTTTAACAAGCCCGGATATGTAACCAAAAAGATTGAGTTAAATACCACTATGGATGATGAAAGGCGCTCGCAGGGGGTTCATTTTGTAGATTTTGTAGTGGTACTTTTTAAACAATATGATGGTGTTAATATTGTTGTTTTTAACCAACCGGTGGGCAAGTTTCAATACTCTAAAAGAATGGATGATTTTGATTTTGATACTGATTACACCAAGAGTATAAGAAGTGCAATTGAAGATGCCGAGAAGGAATTAAAGAAAAAGCAAGAGGAGGAAAAAAGAAATCCTAAGCCTCCTCCAAAGGATACAACTTTAGCTAAGGTTAATAAGCCAGTAATTGAAGAGAAAAACCTGAAGTAATTGCCGAAAACAAAAAGCCTGTTGAGGAACCAAAAAAACCGATGGAAAAGCAAAAGGCAGAAGAAACTCCACCCGTGAGCAATAACGATAAGTTTGGTAATAATAATACCGAAAATGATGAAAAGAAAAAAGCACCGGCAAGCGGGGGTGAAGATGAGAGAAATGATTTAAAGGGTAAAGAAGGCAGCGATAATGGAAACGGTTTAGCAGCTAAACAAGGAGATGATGAGAAAAAACAACTGACAGGTGGAGAAGGTAATGATAGTGGAAATGATAAAACTGCAACTGGCGGAACTGATAAGTTGAAGGAGTCAGACACAGGTACTGGATCTGATAAAGTAAAAAGTAATTCTGTTAGCTCTGGCGATGATAAAACAACCAATGAAAAAAACAAAGAAGACGTAATAGCTCCTCAAAAGAAAATTCAGGAGGAGAATGGTGCTGATAGCTCAAATCCTTTAGCACAAAGAGAAGAGGGTAAGGATAATCTTAATACAAAAGCCAATATGCAAACAGGGCGAGATGA
Organism: Bacteroidota bacterium; assembly: GCA_016714005.1. GTDB lineage: Bacteria > Bacteroidota > Bacteroidia > AKYH767-A > OLB10 > JADJOA01. The sequence goes on along the minus strand of JADJOA010000006.1, from coordinate 164,410 downwards.
TTATGTTGAGTCCAAAAAAGAAATGGTTAAAGAAAAAGATGATGTTATTTTTGCCGCTGCACCTACAGTTGAAGTAAAAGTTGACCGCGAAGAAATAAACGAGGATAAAAGAACAATTTTAAATGTGTGGGTTACTAAAGGCAACAGAACAGTATTATATACTCGAATAAAATATTCATGGGGAGGTGTTTTTTATTTTAAGGATACAAAAACTTCCATCAGCGAACATTATTTTAATCATGCCATAGCCGGTAATTAAAAAGCCCCGCAAGATGCGAGGCTTTTTTAATCATTTTTTTTGCAAGTTAATTTTTAATAACCCGTTTTGTTTGAGTTTGCATATCGGTATTTATTTTTAAGAAATACACTCCGGGTTTAATGTTAAGTGTTTTGAGTTGAAGGTTTTGTGAGGAAGAAGTTACAATGTATTGTAGTACCTTTTTTCCCAAAACATCAACTAATTCAACCCTATCCCCACCTTTAAGTTCTAAACCCGACAAGATTAATTCATCCGTAAACGGATTAGGCATTACCCTCAGATTGCTTTCTTCTTTCTCTGCCATGCCAACTCCAGTTTCGCGGCAATTAACCGTAACAGTAACTGTTGCCGATGATTTAGTGCAACCATTTGCTGTTTGTTTTACACGATAGCTGCCCGCAGTAGTGGCTGTGTAATTTTGGTTGGTAGCCCCTGCAATATCAATTCCGTTTTTTTGCCATTGTTGCTGCACACCAGAGTACGTATTGGCACTAAGCACCACACTTTGCCCTGCACAAAAAGTAGTTGGGCCCTGTGGGGTTACCGTAGGCGTTGGATTGTTGGTTACGCTTAATACAGAAGCAGCACTTGTTGCAGAACATACTCCGCCCTGCGTAACCCTTACCGTATAACTTCCATAATTAGAAGTAGCATAAGTTGAAGAAGTTGCACCAGCCAAAGCAACGCCATTTCTGAACCACTGGTAAACAAAGTTATAACCGGTGTTTGCAGTAAAAGTTTGGGCAGAGCCTGCACAAATAGTAGCCGATCCCGAGGGTGAAATGCTTGCAGTAACATTGCCAATACTAACGGTAGTGGCAGCCGAAGTAGCATTACCACAAGGTGATGTTATAGCAACAGTGTAACTACCTGCAATAGTTGCACCATAAGTTGAGTTGGTAGCTCCTGTTATGTTGGTTCCATTTCTCTTCCACTGAAAGGTATAGTTAGTTCCTGTATTTGCACTTAAAGCAGCCGTTGCTCCGGGGCAAATTGTAACAGCACCTGATGGATTAACTGATGCTGTTATACCCCCTGTAGAAACCACAATGGCATTGCTGGTGGCTGTGCCGCAATTGGCAGTAACGGTGCAGGTATAACTACCTGCTGCTGTGGCTGTGTAATTGCTTTGTGTAGCCCCGCTAATATTTACATTATTGTTTTTCCACTGATACCCATAACCCGGCACTGCATTATTTACACTCAATACCACACTACCTCCGGTACAAAAAGTAACCGGACCATTAGCCGTAATAGTTGCAGCAACCGATGTGGCAGTGGTAACAGGCACAGCCGGTGAATATTTAAAACAACCATTGGCAGTTTGCCTCACGCGGTAAGTACCATTACTTGTTGCAGAATAATTCTGAGAAGTAGCGCCTGCAATATCAACAGAGTTCTTTTGCCACTGATAACTAACACCACTAAACGTGCTTGAAGTTAACACCACACTACCCGGAGCACAAAACGAAAGGGGAGTGGTGTAACTTATAGTAGCATTAGGATTGTTTATTTGAGTTACTACAATAGAATTACTTTGAGCAGTACCGCACGAGCTGCTCTCAACAACATAATAAGTACCGTTACTGTTGGCATTAAAGGTGTTTGAGGTGGCACCGTTTTGCAAAACAGTGTTACGATACCATTGGTAAGTAATGCCAGAGCCGGTGTTGGCGGTTAAGATGTTGCCGCTGCCTGCGCAGAAGGTGGTGCTGCCGGTGATAGAAGCATTAAACGGAACTACTGTAATAGTGCGCGAGGCGCAGGCGCTTGCCCCACAAGAGGCTTGAGACCTTGCAAAATAGGTTGTGGTTGTTGTGGGGTTTACAGAAATATTTGGTCCGGTTCCAATTAAAGTTCCTCCGCAGGAAGATGTGTACCAATTATAATTTCCACCAACAGCAAGTGTGCCTCCATTTATTGTTAAAGTAACACTGGCGCCTGTGCAAATTGTGTTGTTGGGTGCGTTTGAAGTAATAGAGGAAGGAGTAGGAATGTTACAAGAAAAATTAGCGGTGTATGTTGTATTATTAACAGGAGTTGCAACATTCTTAGGGTTACTGCCACCATCAGTCCAGTTTAAAAAAGTATAAGCAACGTTCAAATAGTTTTGTGGTGATGGGGTTCCTATAGTTCTTATCATTCCTTCAACACTCGGTGTTGTATAGGGGGATGATTGTGGTTGTCCTTCAATGTTTACCTGTAAACCGGCAGGGTTTGTAGCAATGGTTATGTTAGAAAGCAGAGGTAAAATATCAACATAAGTTGTGTCTGTTGCACCTTGCGAGTCGGTGACATAACAATAAAGTCTGTAAAATAAATGTGCTGATGTTTCACCTTGATTGGGAATGACAAACGAGCCACTGGCAACACCTTGTGGAACTGACGGGCCCGGGTGAGTGTGTGTATCGTGATGAAAGACAACTTCCCATGCAATAGATGAGGCAGGTAAATTTCCATCCTCAGTATCAAAACCCGATCCTGAGAAATTAACTGTTTGACCGGCAGTATAAAACGATCCGTTAGAAGGATTGCTAATTGTGGCAGAAGGTAAAGTGTTGGTAGTATTTACGGTTAGTAAAGCATTGTTACTCGTAGTGGTACCGGCAAAATTTGTAACTTCTACAGAATAGTTTCCTGCATCTGATGCTGATGTTGAAGCAATACTGTAAGTTGAATTAGTTGCATTTGAAATATTGGATCCATTTTTTCTCCATTGAAAATTTAATGGTGAAGAACCACTTGCAGAGGCTGTAAAGGAGGCAGGCTGGCTGGCATTAACAGAAATGGATTGTGGTTGCTGCGTAATGGTAGGTGTTGTGCCAGGGGTGTAAATAATTTTAAATAATGCACTTCCTCCTGTTCCGCCATAACTCAAGTAATAAAGGTTTCCATCTGGGCCTGTTGTTAAGGAGAGTGGTGTGTTGTTTAAGGTCGTTCCAAAATTAGTAACATTAGTTGCGCCCGTGGTTGATATGTAATTCAACCATTTACCACAATAGTCAACAAAAAAATACTTACCCGAATATTGTGAGGGATAATTAGTAGATGCAGGGCTAAAAAAAAGCGCCACCGGTAATTGCACATCCTAAAAGTTCCTGTTCCGTGACCGTAAGTGTAAACAGGATTTGTATAAAGAGGATTACTGCTGTTTCCTTCAGCCCCGGGCCATCCAAAATTTAAATTTGAGGTAGTACCCTCATTAATTTCTTCCCACGATCCTTGCCCCACATCATTAATAAACAGCCTGCCATTTACCGGATTAAAATCCAACGTATAAGGATTTCTTAATCCATAACTCCAAACTCTTTGCCTTTGTGCACTGCCGGTTGAATATGGATTTCCGGGAGGAACAGTTCCATCAGAATTAATTCTTATCACTTTTCCATGATAAGTATCTAAATTCTGAGCATTGGCACTATTACCATTGTCTCCAATACCAACATAAATTTTCCGTCAGGACCAAACTTCATACACCCTCCGTTATGATAATCTACCGAACCAATCGAATCCAAATCTAAAAGCACAACTTCGCTTCCGGGGACCACTACATTACCGTTTGCTGTAAAGCGGCTTATTCTATTATTAACAGCAGTGGAAAGAGTGTAATAGAGGTAAATATAGTTGTTGGTACTAAAATTAGGGTCAAAGGCTATTCCCAACAAACCTCTCTCACCACTCATATTAACACTAAGCGAAATGAAAGGAGTTGCCAACAGAGTACCATTCTGAATAACTCTGCACTGCCCCCCTTGAAGTGTTACAAATATTCTACCATCTGGGCTAAATGCCATTGATGTGGGTTTAACAAGTCCTGCGGTAACTTGTTGCTGACTGAATCCTCCGGGGTAAGTTTGTGAAAATAAATTATGTACTAAAAAAGAAAATACACAGGCAAGCAACAATTGATAAATGATTTTTAATTGCGAATTTTTTGTCATGATCTATCGGTTTTGAATTTGTTATAATTGAATAAACATATTTGACGCACTCTGGTTTTATTGTCCGACTAATTTACAACGAACTTGTTATATACGCAAAAAAGCTGTTCCTAAGATTTTCGGAACAGCTTTTTATTCAATTGTTTGATTTTTTTATAGTTTAATAATTTTAATAGCGCTTTTGTTTGAAGAGTTTCCAGCAAGTAAGAAATACAATCCGGGTTTAATATTTTGAGTTTTGAGTTTTAGGTTTTGGGTTGATAGATCAATGTTATAGCTCAATACTGTTTTTCCCAAAACATCAACTAATTCAACCCTATCCCCACCTTTAAGTTCTAAACCCGACAAGATTAACTCATCCGTAAACGGATTAGGCATTACCCTCAGATTGCTTTCTTCTTTCTCTGCCATGCCAACTCCAGTTTCGCGGCAATTAACCGTAACAGTAACTGTTGCCGATGATTTAGTGCAACCATTTGCTGTTTGTTTTACACGATAGCTGCCCGCAGTAGTGGCTGTGTAATTTTGGTTGGTAGCCCCTGCAATATCAATTCCGTTTTTTTGCCATTGTTGCTGCACACCAGAGTACGTATTGGCACTAAGCACCACACTTTGCCCTGCACAAAAAGTAGTTGGGCCCTGTGGGGTTACCGTAGGCGTTGGATTGTTGGTTACGCTTAATACAGAAGCAGCACTTGTTGCAGAACATACTCCGCCCTGCGTAACCCTTACCGTATAACTTCCATAATTAGAAGTAGCATAAGTTGAAGAAGTTGCACCAGCCAAAGCAACGCCATTTCTGAACCACTGGTAAACAAAGTTATAACCGGTGTTTGCAGTAAAAGTTTGGGCAGAGCCTGCACAAATAGTAGCCGATCCCGAGGGTGAAATGCTTGCAGTAACATTGCCAATACTAACGGTAGTGGCAACCGAAGTAGCATTACCACAAGGTGATGTTATAGCAACAGTATAAGCACCTGCTGTAGTTGCATTGTATGTTGAAGTGGTTGCGCCTGTAATATTTGTTCCGTTCTTTTTCCATTGAAAAGCATACCCGCTTCCGGTATTTGCACTTAACAATGCCGTGGCACCTGTGCAAATGGTAACCGTGCCCGATGGCACCACCGATGCTGTTATACCGCCTGTTGAAACTACAATGGCATTGCTGGTAGCATTGCCACAGTTAGCAGTAACCAAACAAGTGTAGCTTCCTGCTGCTGTAGCGGTGTAACTGCTTTGTGTAGCGTTGGTAATATTTACATTATTTTTTTTCCACTGATAACCATAACCCGGCACAGCATTAGAAACAGACAGCACTACCGAACCACCGCTGCAAAACGTAACAGGGCCGTTAGCCGTAATAGCAGCAATAACCGAGGTAGCAGTGGTTACCGAAACAGCCGATGAGTACTTTACACACCCGCTGCCGGTTTGTTTAACACGGTAACTGCCATTGGTATTGGCTGTAAAGTTTTGTAAAGTAGCACCGGCAATATCCACACTGTTTTTCTGCCATTGGTAACTTACTCCACTAAAGGAACTTGATGTTAACACCACATTGCCCGGAGCACAAAACGAAAGGGGAGTGGTGTAACTTATAGTAGCATTAGGATTGTTTATTTGAGTTACTACAATAGAATTACTTTGAGAAGTACCGCACGAACTGCTCTCAACCACATAATAAGTACCATTGCTGTTGGCGTTAAAGGTGCTGGTGGCAGCACCAGCCTGCAACACTCCATTGCGGTACCATTGATAAGTGATACCACTGCCGGTGTTAGCAGTTAAAGTGTTTGCACTGCCTGCGCAGAAGGTGGGGCTGCCGGTGATGGTGGCAGCACAAGGTGCGAAGCAATCTATTCTAAGTGTCTTTGTACAGTTAGCATATAAACCATCAAACAAAATCAAATATGTTGTTCCAGCAGTGAGTGCTGCCAGGTTTATTGTTTGAGGTGAAGAAGTTAAAGTACCTATACAGGTCCATCCGTTTACATCACAACTACCACCCACCGTTTTGTAATATACGTTTAATGCAGATGAGCCAAAACCAATGCTTGATGAATTGGTAATTGTATATAATCCTGTTTGAGTTGGTGCAAAGCGATACAAAAATTCTGTGGAGTTTGTTGAACCTGTTCCACAGTTATAGCCAGTCCATTGTCCGGTACTGTTGAACATGTTTACATTGAAGTTGGTGCCACAGGTTAGTAATGGTTCGTTACCACAGTTATGTAATGTTTTAAACAAAACCTGCTGGTTAGTTGAAAAATCGTTTCCGCATTTGCTTCGTATGTATGCAACATAGTTAGTAAAAGATAATAAACTGCTGAGAGAAACAGGTGATGTAACGTTAGATAACAAAGTTCCACCACCAGCAGTTGCACCTGTGCCAGGTGTAAAACCAACCGGACCGTATTCAATATAAGTAGAGTTTGCGTGGGTAAAATTTATTACAGCACCTGTTGAGGTAACATTGGTGGCAGAAATATTTCCTGGAGCAGCGCAACTGATGGTAATGTTTGCACTTCCAGTAGAAAAAGAATCCACCGCATCTAACAAAATATCATATATTAATCCACTTGTTGCGTTAATGGTATAATAGTAAGATGGATGTACAATGTTAAAAGGAATCTGACAGTTAAAACCTATGGGGACACACGTGTTGTTTGTAAGGCGCGAGGCAAAGTTTACAAACGTTCCAGTTCCGGTAAGTGTATTAGTAACGAAATCATCAATCTTAACATCATATACAGCCGTAGCTGGCGCTGTAAATTTTACTATGGCCTCATCACCATAGCCAATACTTTGTGCGGGACATACTTCATAATTTCCAAAATAGCCGTGCAAACTGCCTGCATTAAAAGATGATGTTGAATTTAAACTTCCGTAATTAATTATTTGGGGGCACGGATTGGTACCATTATTTACCCGCATACTGTTGGCACTCCAGCCTGCTCCCGAACAAAACGACCTTACATAGAAATCGTAAGATGTGGCTGGAGTTAATCCGGTTACAATTTTTTCAGACGATACAATAGGAACTAAGGTGCCGTTGGTGCCAGGTGTACCATCAGAGCCGGGTATGAATCCGTAAGGACCGTATTCAACGTATCCTCCCGTATGATTGGAATGGAGTGTAACAGTTGTTGGTGTTCTGTCGGTAATATCTGATGTAACTGTATGATAAGTACAGTTTGGACACTCAATTCTGAAGTCGCCAGTGATAGCGGCAGAAGTGTTGTTGGGGCTTACCATAATTATATAGGTGGTTCCGGCAGTAAGTGGACCAAAGGATAATTGAGTAACAATGTTATAATTGCGGGCGCCTATGCATGTCCACCCTGATGATGTGCATCCGGCTGCCAGTGTTTTATATGAATAATAAACATTGTTATTGATAGGTGATGCAGGTGGTGGTGCAAATAATACATGCGTTCCAGTAAAAGTTGGTGTAAAACGATAAATTTTTTTCGCGTCCCAGCCAATCATTTGTTGAGCAACCTGCCCAAACTCCCCAATAATTTGTTGCTGGAAAACTTACCGATTGCATTGCACCACAAGATATCACTGGTGCCGTTGCGCAATCAGGTGGAGTTACTGTTCTTTTAACAGTAGCATTCGCACTAAATACTCCACCAGTACATGTTTGTCTGATATAAAAATCATATTCAGAGTTTGGAATTAATCCTGTGATGGTTTGTGTTGTTGTTGATGTGGTAGTAAAAATGGTTCCACCTACTCCAGCAGAAGCCCCAGTGCCTGGAGTAAAACCCGATAAACCATATTCAACATAAAATAATAAGGTTGAGGCACCGTTGCCATTGCATTGTATATAAACACTTGTTGGTGTTTGCCCCGCGCCAATTACTACCTGCGGTGTAACGCATTGACTATACAATTGAGTAAAGGCCAGAATAAGAAACAGAAAAACAAGAGATACTTTTTTCATAAAGAATATAATTTGGATGGCGTTTTCAAAAGTATAATAACAAAAACGAAAACAAACACTTTATAAAAAATAAAAAAACGCCTCTTTGTAGAGGCGTTTTTTGTAAAAGAAATTGTAATAACAAATATCTTATTGCTTTACCACTTTTACCGTTTTCTTTCCGGTTGAAGTAGTAACCTGCAAAAAGTAAACACCAGCACGAATATTTGGTGTTTGTAGTTTATACTTCGGAGTTGTGTTACGTATAGTTTCGTTCAAAACAATTTCGCCAAGCATGTTCATTATTTGCAATCTGTCACCAGTCGTAAACTCCCATCCGGAAACAGCTATTTCATCCGTAAACGGATTAGGCATTACCCTCAGATTGCTTTCTTCTTTCTCTGCCATGCCAACTCCAGCTTCGCGGCAATTAACCGTAACAGTAACTGTTGCCGATGATTTAGTGCAACCATTTGCAGTTTGTTTTACACGATAGCTACCTGCAGTAGTGGCTGTGTAATTTTGGTTAGTAGCCCCTGCAATATCAATTCCGTTTTTTTGCCATTGAAAAACAACTCCTGCAAAAGAATTAGCTTGCAGCACCACGCTTTGCCCTGCACAAAAAGTAGTTGGGCCCTGTGGGGTTACCGTAGGCGTTGGGTTGTTGGTTACGCTTAATACAGAAGCAGCACTTGTTGCAGAACATACACCGCCCTGCGTAACCCTTACCGTATAACTTCCATAATTAGATGTAGCATAAGTTGAAGAAGTTGCCCCTGCTAAAGCAACGCCATTTCTGAACCACTGGTAAACAAAATTATAACCGGTGTTGGCAGTAAAAGTTTGGGCAGAGCCTGCACAAATAGTAGCCGATCCCGAGGGTGAAATGCTTGCAGTAACGTTTGCAATATTAACGGTGGTAGCAGCCGAAGTAGCATTGCCGCAAGGCGAAGAAATAAACACAGAATAACTTCCGGCAGATGTTGCATTAAAAGACTGATTGGTGGCTCCTGTAATATTATTTCCATTCAGCATCCACTGATAAGAGTAGCCATTGCCAGTATTTGCACTTAAAGCAGCAGTTGCTCCCGGGCAAATTGTAACAGCACCTGATGGATTAACTGATGCTGTTATACCCCCTGTAGAAACCACAATGGCATTGCTGGTGGCTGTGCCGCAATTGGCAGTAACGGTGCAGGTATAACTACCTGCTGCTGTGGCTGTGTAATTGCTTTGTGTAGCCCCGCTAATATTTACATTATTGTTTTTCCACTGATAACTATAACCCGGCACTGCATTATTTACACTCAATACCACACTACCTCCGGTACAAAAAGTAACCGGACCATTAGCCGTAATAGTTGCAGCAACCGATGTAGCAGTTGTAACAGACAAAGCCGGTGAATATTTAAAACAACCATTGGCTGTTTGCCTTACGCGGTAAGTACCATTACTTGTTGCAGAATAATTCTGAGAAGTAGCGCCTGCAATGTCAACAGAGTTCTTTGCCATTGATAACTAACACCACTAAACGTGCTTGAAGTTAACACCACACTACCCGGAGCACAAAAAGATAAAGGAGTAGAAAACTTATAGATGGATTAGGATTGTTTATTTGAGTTACTACAATAGAATTACTTTGAGAAGTACCGCACGAGCTGCTCTCAACAACATAATAAGTTCCATTGCTGTTGGCGTTAAAAGTGTTTGAGGTGGCACTGTTTTGCAAAACAGTGTTACGATACCACTGGTAAGTAATGCCAGAGCCTGTGTTGGCTGTGAGAATGTTGCCGCTGCCTGCGCAGAAGGTGGTGCTGCCGGTGATACTTGCTGTAGCACCAGTTCCAAGCGTTAAAATAATTCCGGCTGATGTTGAAGAGCAACCTGACTCTGTAACAACAACATCATAATCACCTGAAGCTGTTGCGTTATAAGAAATAGAGGTTGCACCTGTAATGTTGCCACTATTTAGTCTCCATTGAAATGAATAACCTACGCCATTGGTTGCGGCTAATGTTTGTGATAAGCTGCAAGTGGTGACATTACCGCTGGGGGATGTCGTGGCTATTGGCTATGGTTTTACTGTTGTGCTTATAAACTCTACTCCGGTACATCCATTTACATCTGTAACAACTACAGAATAATTACCTGCTGTAGTAACTGTTATTGATGGGGTAGTGGCTCCTGTTGACCATAAGTAAGATTGCCAGCCGCTAAGTTCTGAAAGCACAGTTGAACTACCTGTGCAAAATGAAAGTGCGCCTATTATAACAGGAACAGGTGTTGGAAGAGCGTTTGTACTTACGGAAGCACTTCCAGTACACCCATTATTATTTGTTACAGTAACAGTATAGGTATTAGAGTTACTTACGTTAATAGCTTGTGTTGCTTGTGTTGTTGACCATAAATAGGATGTGTATCCTGCCCCGGCATCCAATGTAGTTGAGCTATTTCCGCAAAATGAAAGTGTGCCACTTATTAATGGGGCTGGCTTTGCATTTACAGTTATATAACTTGTTTTTATAAGGGTATCGTTTCCAGTTGCGTTACTTGCAACCAATGTTACATTATATATTCCCGCAACGGCATATTGCACTACAGGGTTTTGAGATGTTGAAGTTGAAGGATTGCCTCCCGGAAAACTCCATTGCCATGTTGTTGGGTTGTTTTCGCTTTGGTCGGTAAATGTTACTGATGAGTTAGCACATATAGAGGTTGTGTTTACAACAAACTGCGATTTTGGTTTGGGAAATACAAATGCATTTGGTAGATAAGCAGCCAGATTGAAGGTTCTCAATCTTGGAAATATAGTTGATCCACTAGTGTATTTTTCATTGGAAATGTATGCATAAGCGGCATTAAAAAAGTCCACCGCTTCCACTTGACCGTAGGTTGCCTTATCACCCACATTAAATCTTCGTTTGTTTCCGTTAAAGAAAAAATTATTCTTATGGTCGTAAAGCATATAAACATAAATGGGACCGCTACCTGAATTATTATAACCAATCAAAGCAATTACACCGCCCTTTTGCACTGATGCACCGGTAACCATATAGCCTGCATTTAATGTTTCGCGATACTGCGCCACATGTGTGCCTGATGAATTGGGAAGCACATAATGGCGGGTTTGTAAATCAACCCAGTTTTTACTGAAAAGGTGAATGGAATCATTGTAAAAAATCATTGACTCGCAATCAAAATTATTGTTGTTAGGCAATGATGGAAAAGATGTTTGATCGGAATAAGAAAAGTTTATCACATCAGCTGTTGCAGTCGTAGCACCGGCAGGTAAATTGTTTTTATGAATTCTATATATCTTTAAATTTTGTCTGTTGCCGTTATTATTCCCAAAATCGCCAATAAATAAATAGTCGTTGTTTGAGGTCATATCTTCCCAATCAGTATTAGTAGCATTGCTTATGGTAACCGTTTGGTGAACAGTATTGGTTGCAGTATCTACCCTGTAAATTGCATTAGAATTGCCTGAGTCGTTAAACGTCCATAATTTGTTTGATAAAAATTCAACACCCGATGTTTCATCAAGTAAAGGAGTGCTTAGAGCAGTTTTATTGGTTAATGAGAGGTTGGTTACATTGTAAGTGCATGAGCCATTGTTAATTGTCGCTGATGCGTTGTAATTGTTTGCTTGAGGGTCGGTACAGCCGTTAACTTGTCCAAAGGAATTGTTTCCAGCCAGACAAATGGCACTATATAAAATCAATAGATTAAAATTTTTCATTACGTTTTATTTTTCATGTTGCAATTAAGGAAAATAATTTGAAGTGTGAAAATTTATTATTGTAGTACCTGAAAAATAAAACTGCCTCGCAAATTAATGTGAGGCAGTTTTAAAAGCCTAGTAACAAATGCTATTGTCTAACAACTCTAACTGCTTTCTGTTCCCTTGAGGTAATAACAATTAAGAAATACACTCCGGGTTTAATGTTAAGTGTTTTGAGTTGAAGGTTTTGTGAGGAAGAAGTTACAATGTATTGTAGTACCTTTTTTCCCAAAACATCAACTAATTCAACCCTATCCCCACCTTTAAGTTCTAAACCCGACAAGATTAATTCATCCGTAAACGGATTAGGCATTACCCTCAGATTGCTTTCTTCTTTCTCTGCCATGCCAACTCCAGTTTCGCGGCAATTAACCGTAACAGTAACTGTTGCCGATGATTTAGTGCAACCATTTGCTGTTTGTTTTACACGATAGCTGCCCGCAGTAGTGGCTGTGTAATTTTGGTTGGTAGCCCCTGCAATATCAATTCCGTTTTTTGCCATTGTTGCTGCACACCAGAGTACGTATTGGCACTAAGCACCACACTTTGCCCTGCACAAAAAGTAGTTGGGCCTGTGGGGTTACCGTAGGCGTTGGATTGTTGGTTACGCTTAATACAGAAGCAGCACTTGTTGCAGAACATACTCCGCCCTGCGTAACCCTTACCGTATAACTTCCATAATTAGAAGTAGCATAAGTTGAAGAAGTTGCACCTGCTAAAACAACTCCGTTTCTGAACCACTGGTAAACAAAGTTATAACCGGTGTTGGCAGTAAAAGTTTGGGCAGAGCCTGCACAAATAGTAGCCGATCCCGAGGGAGAAATGCTTGCAGTAACATTAGCAATGTTAACCACCGTTGCAGCTGATGTAGCATTACCGCAAGGTGAAGAAATAAACACAGAATAACTTCCGGTAGATGTTGCATTAAAAGACTGATTGGTGGCTCCTGTAATATTATTTCCATTCAGCATCCACTGATAAGAGTAGCCATTGCCAGTGTTAGCACTTAAAGCAGCCGTTGCTCCCGAGCAAATTGTAACAGCACCTGATGGATTAACGGATGCTGTTATACCCCCTGTAGAAACCACTATGGCATTGCTGGTGGTTGTGCCGCAGTTGGCTGTAACGGTGCAGGTATAACTACCTGCTGCTGCGGCTGTGTAATTGCTTTGTGTAGCCCCGCTAATATTTACATTATTGTTTTCCACTGATAACTATAACCCGGCACTGCATTATTTACATTCAATACCACATTGCCACCTGTACAAAAAGTAACCGGGCCATTAGCCGTAATAGTTGCAGCAACCGATGTGGCAGTGGTAACAGACACAGCCGATGAATATTTAAAACAACCATTGGCTGTTTGTTTTACACGATAACTGCCATTACTTGTTGCAGAATAATTCTGAGAAGTAGCGCCTGCAATATCAACAGAGTTCTTTTGCCACTGATAACTAACACCACTAAACGTGCTTGAAGTTAACACCACACTACCCGGAGCACAAAACGAAAGGGGAGTGGTGTAACTTATAGTAGCATTAGGATTGTTTATTTGAGTTACTACAATAGAATTACTTTGAGAAGTACCGCACGAACTGTTCTCAATAACATAATAGGTGCCGGTGCTGTTGGCGTTAAAAGTGTTTGAGGTAGCTCCATTTTGTAAAATAGTATTGCGATACCACTGGTAAGTAATACCAGTGCCGGTATTGGCGGTTAAGATGTTGCCGCTGCCTGCACAGAAGGTGGTGCTGCCGGTGATGGTGGCTTGAATATTACCTCCAATTGTTACAGCTATAACATTAGTCGTATCATAACATCCGTTTAAATTAACAATGCAATCATAATTACCTGCAGCTGCCGCGTTATAGGTTAAATTAGTGGCAGAAGAAATGATTATACCATTTTGCCTCCATAAATAACTATATCCTCCGCTTGATGGAGAAGCAACTAAATCAACGCTTCCTCCCTGGCAAAAAGTTGTTGGCCCGTTTGCAGTAGCAGTAGCATTAAATGATGTACATAATGTCGTAAACGGAACCGAACTGCTGAAAGAACTTGAAGATCCCTGACACACTGTTTGTATTTGCCATTCGTAATTGGTGCTGGAAGTTAATCCTGAAATATTGGTTGATGATGCAGGTGCGTTTATGGACAATGTTGTCCAGGTAGTAGTGCCAACAACTCTGTATCTTAAATTATAACTAATAGCAGTTGAGCCAACACCGCTGCTCCAGTTAAGAGTTGCCGATGCATCTGTAATATTAGTGGTAAAATTAGTTTGCGAGTTGGTACAAGGTGGAACAAGGGTTGTAAAATTTACCGGAGCCGAGTGGGAGGAAGTGGTACCACCGGCACAAACAGTTTGTACCTGCCATTCGTAATTAGAATTAGAGATTAAGCTGCTAATGGATACCGTTACCGATGCTGAGGTAGTATTTGTCCAAGTAGTAGTACCAACAATACGGTATTGTATGTTATAACTTACGGCACCTGCAATGCCACTCCAGCTTAAAGTTGCTGATGAAGAAGTAATGTTAGTTGATGATAGATTTATAGGTGGATCGCAAACGAGGGGCGGAGTTGTAAAGTTTGTTGAGATAGTAAAAATAGATGTACTGCCATTACATACCGTTTGCACCTGCCATTCATAGTTTGAACCTGGTGTTAAACCTATTGCAATATATGGGGATGAGGATGAGGTGGCTGTAGTCCATGTGGATGTTCCAACAATACGGTAACGTATGTTATATCCGGTTGCACCTGTAGAAGCAGTCCAGTTAAAAGAAGCGCTAACAGACGTAATATTACTTGTGTTCATGGATGGTGAGGGCATACATGCCGTGCCAATACAAGAGGTTAAGCAGGTGGCAGTATTGTATTTGTTTAAAATTACCGCCTGAGGTTGAGGTCCAAATCCAAGAGATAAATTAATGCCTACACCATTTAAATGGCAATAACTCATAATGGTGCCACCACCGGCTGGAATTATATTACCGGCACACGTGCCTTCTGTGTAACCTGCTGCAGGTCCGCAACTGTCAATGCGGGTGTTATTGCCATTCCATACGCAGGCATGTGTATGGCGCGAGCCCATCAAATGCCCTTGCTCATGTGTAACAACCATTACACTCCACGAGTAAGTTGGCACATTATTATAGGTAGAATTTATTCCGCTGTAGCATTGGCTTGAGTTTAGATTGCTTGCACAAAAACCACTGAAACCGGCAGCAACACCACCACCACCACCATAACCCACAAGGTGTCCCAAATCACCGTTAATTACATTACGGTAATTTTGAAACTGACTTAAAAAAGAAGATGATGTAGTTCCAGTATATGGATCAACTACATCCCATACAAAAAGTTCGCTTAACTCAACCGGAATACCATCGTTGGTGTAAATGATTTGATGTTGGTTAAATAAGCCTGTAATATAATTGACTGTTGGTGTCATACCACCTTTTCCGGTGTAAATGCTGTTATCAACCTCCCAAAAAAGCCTTACACAGTTTATCATGCTGCTGCGGTTTGTATTTTGAGGTGTCAATTCAGCCGGGGTATAGGTGCCATTATCAGCAAGGGTGCTGCATTCAAAATTTGAGGCAGCTAACAAATCTCTGTCGTTGTATAAAATGTGTTCGCTCCTGAAATCATTTTCAATTTTTCCTAAAACAACATTGCCAAGTGTGGGAGATGAAATCAATCCCATTACTTCTTCTTTATAAAAACTTATTGCTGCAATGGAGTTGTTATTGCCATCAATAATTCCCTGGTAATGTAAGCCCATATCAACTTCTACAGGCTTGCCGGTACTTGCAGCAGTTACCTGAAAATCGGCAGTGGTAAATTTTGTTTTCACCAATTTTAAATGATAAGGGTTGCCATGTGAATTGGGAAGAATTAACGACAACACAGCGGGAGCATTGGTTATTATTTGCTGCGCTTCGGTTTTGTCAAACCGTAAAAAAGTACCTTTGCTGATAGCTTGCTGCACATTGGCAAGCCTTGCTTCTGATGCAGGCTCAACTTTAAACATGTTTGAAACAGTAACACTTGATGTGTGGCTGTAAGCATCAGTTACTTTTTGTACTACCGGTTTTAAATTTTGAGCAGTAACTATACATACTGAAAGAATAAAAAGGATGACGAGATTAAATTTTTTCATTACTGATTGATTTGAGATTTATTTTTGAATTCTGCTAATGTATAAAAGCGTGTTTATAAAGCAATGGGTTTTTAAAAAACAAACAGGTGCATAAATAAGTGAGCAGGATTGATGTACAGTGTATTTAAATGGCTTCTGTAAAGCCCTTCGTTTTTAATTTCTTTGCTTATGTTTAATTGTAAATGATACTTAATATTAAAAGAACCGATTCTGCCAATCCCGATTTTCAATCGCTTGTAAAAAAACTTGATGCAGAACTTGCACAAAGAGATGGTGCCGAACATTCTTTTTTTGCACAGTTCAATAAAATTGAGAATATAAAACATGCTGTTGTGTTTTATGAAGGTAATGTTATTGTTGCCTGTGGTGCCATTAAACAATATGATACAGAAACTATGGAGGTAAAGAGAATGTATGTACTTCCAGAAAGGCGTGGAAAAGGAATTGCCTCATCAGTTTTAAAAGAGTTAGAAATTTGGACTAAAGAATCAGGTTGTAGCAAATGCATACTTGAAACAGGTAAAAGACAACCCGAAGCAATATCTCTATATAAAAAGAACAACTATGTAGTTATTCCCAATTACGGGCAATACAAAAATATTGATAACAGTGTGTGCTTTCAAAAAGAATTGTAGATTAGACTTTCAAGGTTTTAAATCTTAAAGTTTTGCTTTGGAAAAAACTAAAAAGGGCTTTTGTTCAAAAAAATCCTATTTTAAAACATCCTTCCCGGAAAAACCACCCATTGAATAAAATTAAATTCTAACTGATCAAAAGAAAATTTTTTATTGTCTGGCATGTTCAGGTTCATGTTTGGAAAATACCTGATGTGTGTACGCAGATACCACGATTGAATTCTGTTGGGGCGTATATCCCAACCAAGTACAATGCCGGGTTTAATGCCAGAGTATTCTATATCATTTATTAACGTTCCTCTATCTTTTTCTAAAACATTTAGTTGCTCATAGCTTGCAGCTGCCCCTGCAAAAGCGGCAAAGCCATGATAATCGGCAAAATATTTATAGGCTTCAAAAGAAAATGCTTTGCGGGTGGCTTCTTGTTTAAAATCATATGCTTCTATCTCACTTTTTAAACCTCTGTAAACAAGGTTAAACTGCAAATCGGGTTTATGAAAGTAATAACCAACAGTAAACTCCGGAAAAACTGTTGCCTTATGATTATCAATATAAGGTGCCACATTTTTATTGTGCCTTGATTCTTTTAAAAAGAAGGCAGAAGATGGACCTATGCCAGCAGTTAAGCCATTTAATCTTTTCAAGCGTGCAAGTGTATCGGTAAGTAATTTTGTTTTACCGTTTTGCCAGTTTTTTTCAGCACTTACGGTTGTTTCAAGCATGTACTTGTATCCAGCAGCAACCCAAAACGGCTGCGTTTTTATTTGAGCTTGATCTGTTTTGGTTATGTAATAATTTATTTTGTTGCTATGGTTTATTCCAGCACTTAATTCAAACAAATTATTTTTAAAATTGTAAACCAAACCCGCCATTACCGGGTATGTAAATCTTTTTAGCTCTGTTCCTTCATCCTGAATAAAACGGGTTTCTAATAATGATATGCCAATAAAGGAGCTTATCCTTTTGTGTTTTATCCGGCAAGGAAAATATCTTGCACCTAAATCAACCCCGGTAGAAAACCCGTTTTCTTCAGCTTTTGCAACCGGAAATGCGATATAAAAATCTGCCTTACCCCAAAAATGTGTACCACCAATTATAATGCGACCCTCATGGTGATTATTAAGGTGGTTACTTTCTTTAATTCCTGTTTCATTAATGAAAGTAGTATGCGATTGCTCGCTGAGAAATAATCTATAATCAAACCCAATATTGAGTTGTGCAAAACGGTGACGGGTGTTGCCGCCAACCATATAAGGCTGCGCTTGCATACCTAAACTAAACAGTAAAAAGGCAATAACCCCAAAACATTTCATTATTGCAATAATATTAATAGTAATTCAGAATATAGAATTACAAAGCCACTCAATATGTGTTTGAAATTTCTCAGGAGCTATGCTCCCATTTAGCTTTTCCAACACCTTTTTGTGTAAATTATTACACCTTACCTTCATACTGCAAAATAGGTTTTAAATATTTTCGTTCTCTCATCAGATAAAACCACACCATGCTGAAAAAAATCTTTATTGCATTAGGAATTATAGTCGTACTTTTTATTGCCACTGCCATACTAGTTCCCATTATTTTTAAGGATAAGATTATTGAAATGGTAAAGTCTTCGGCCAATGAAAATCTTAATGCCACACTCAATTTTTCTGATTTGGACCTGAGCCTGTTTCGCAGTTTTCCAAACCTTGCCATAAGGCTAAACGATTTATCCATTATTGGTAAAGAAACATTTAATGGTGACACTTTGGTTTATGTAAAAACATTTGATGCAGGTGTTAACTTCTGGAAAATAATATCGGGCTCTGATGTTGAAATAAAATCCATTACGCTCAATCAACCGCTTATTAATTTAATTGGATTAAAGGACGGCAAAGTAAACTGGGATATTACCAAGCCTTCAAAAGAAGAAGCAAGCACCTCAACAGAACCATCGGCATTTAATGTTGCATTAAAAAATATGCTATTGAAAATGGCAACATACGCTACCGCGATGATGCATTAAATTTCACCTTAAATCTTGAACAGGTAAACCATACAGGCAAAGGCGATTTTACACAGGACTTATTTGTGCTTAATACCGTAACTGATATTGCCAGAGCAAGCACAAGTTATGGCGGTGTAAGTTATTTGTACAACACCAAAACCAAGCTTAAAGCCGATTTGGAAATGGACATGAAAAACAGCAAATACACTTTTAAAGAAAATGAGTTATCGTTAAACGACATGGTTGTAAAAGTGGACGGCTGGCTTGCCATGCCTGCCAACGATATAAATATGGATTTGAAATTTTCTACACCTCAAAACGACTTCAAAAGTTTTATGTCTTTAATTCCCGGAGTTTACCGCGATGGATTTAAAGATGTAAAATCATCAGGCACTATGGCGTTTAATGGTTTTGTAAAAGGCACCTACAACGAAACCACCATGCCCGGTTTTGGATTAAATTTAAAAGTTGACAATGGCAGATTTCAATACCCATCCTTGCCAACACCACTTAACAATGTTAACATTGATTTAAAATTAAATAATCCTGATGGCGTACCTGATCATACAGAAATTAATTTAAGCAAACTGCATGTTGAACTGGGCACCGAACCATTTGACGCACGTTTGAAAATTAAAACTCCTGTGAGCAATGCACAGTTTGATGGTATGGTAAAAGGAAAAATAAATTTAGACAACATAAAAAATTTTGTTCCGCTTGAAGCAGGTACAACAATGAGCGGATTAATATTTTCGGATTTAACGTTTGCCGGAAACATGAAAGCAATTGAAGCGCAGCAATACGAAAACATAACCGCTGCCGGAAATTTTGAATTGAGTAAGTTCATTTATAAAAGTAAAGATTACCCTAAAGGTGTAATGATGCCGGTTTTTTCTCTCACGTTTAATCCCAGAAACATTGTGTTGAATAATATGTTGGCATCAATGGGCAATAGTGATGTGCAGGCAAAAGGAAATTTAGAAAATGTTATTCCGTTTTATTTTAAAAAGAATCAGTTGCTTAAAGGTTCGTTGGCAATTACATCACGTCAAATTGATTTAAATGAGTTTATGAGTGGTTCCTCCTCCTCCTCCTCTTCAGCAACTCCCGACACTGTAAAAATGACAGTGCTTGAAATTCCTGAATACATAGATTTTGTAATGACAGCAAACGTTGGCAAACTGCTGTATGAAAACAAAGTATTTACCAACCTTAACGGAAATATTTCTATGCGCGATAAAACGCTGGGCTGAAATGATATTCCTTTAAATACCCTTGATGGAAAAGTTTCTATGAATGGAGTCTATCACACTAAGGATGCAAAAGCCCTTTCTTTAATCTTGATTTGAGCTTGGCGGCAATGGATATTCAACAAACTGTAAAAACATTTAGCACTGTAGAAAAAATGTCGCCCATTGCCAAGCGTGCCAACGGAAAATATTCTTCTGACTTTACCGTTCGAGGAAGTATGGATGTACATATGCAGCCTGTAATGAGTTCGTTAAATGGTGGCGGCAAACTATCAACGCAGGCAGTAACCATTACCAACTTTGAACCGCTGAATAAATTGGCTGATGCAATTAAAATGCAACAGTACAAACAACTTGCATTAAATAATGTAAACATATCGTTTGAGTTTAAAGAGGGTCGTGTATTTGTTAAGCCGTTCGAAACAAGTTTTGCAGGAGCCAAATCAAAAATTGATGGAAGCAACGGCTTTGATCAAACTATAGATTATAATGTAAACCTTGCCATACCCAAAGCCATGTTGGGATCGGGTGCTACATCGGTTGTAACGGGTTTAATGGGTAAATTAAATTCTGCTGTTGGCACTAACTTATCAGTACCCGATCCTGTAAACATTAAAATAAATTTAGGCGGATTGGTAAACAACCCTACTGTTAAAACGAGCGTTTCTGATGTAGGAAAGAATGTAGTTGGCGATGTTAAAGCTAAAGCCGAAGAAGAAGCCAAAAAGAAAATAGATGAAGCAAAACAAAAAGCACAGGCGGAAATTGATAAGGCAAAAAAGGAAGCAGAAGAGAAGGCAAAAGCAGAAGCGGAAAAGAAAAAGAAAGAATTGGAAGAAAAGCTGAAGAAAGAAGCAAAAGATAAGCTTAAAGGAATTTTTAAATGAGTACCCTCAACCTTTAAGGTAGTTGGGTTAAATGCGGAAGATTTTTGCTTAATGATAAAAAAAAATAAATAACACCTTTACTTGTATTTTTCCAAAACATAAATTGAAAACAAACAAACACTTTTTCATTTTTATTTTTTTAACGCTAAACCTTTCATACGTTTTTTCTCAGGACATTAAACTTTGTCCGAAAACGGAAAATAAAAAAGCGGAAAAACTTGCCGGTGATGCCGAGTCGCAAGCAAAAAATATATCCAATTACGAAAAGGTTAAAAAGTTGTGTGAAGAAGCAGCCGAAGAAGATACAGGTTACGCAAAGCCAATGATGATATTAGGTGACATGGCCTACAGGAAAAAGGACTTTACGGTAATGTATAATTCATATAAGCGTATGATAGAGATTTGTGCCGATGCAAGTGCTATGGCGCATTACCGCACCGGATATTATTTGTATGAGAAAAAACAATACGAAGAAGCAGCAAAATATTTTAAATCGTTTTTATCATTTGCAGTTGCTGACGAAAAATTGAATAAAGATGCTGAGCTGAAAATTTTCCGCGCTACTCAATTTGAAAACCCGGTACCTTTTAATCCGCAGGTGGTAAAAGGACTAAGCACTGCCGATCCAGAATACCTTGCAATTATCTCCCCTGATAATGAACTATGCTTTTTTACGCGCAGGTTTGAGTACAAAGGAAAAAATATGCTTACACCAACCGGAGTAGAAAAATTTATGATGAGTGAATTTAAAAATGGAGAATGGACAGCAGGTGAGATGATGCCATTTCCGTTTAACAAAAATAATTCGGGCAATGAAGGTGGAGCAACTGTAACTATTGACAACAAACATCTTTTCTTTACTGTAAACAACAAAGGTAATTTTGATATCTATACTTCTGATTTAGGTGAACGGGGCTGGAGCGAACCTGCAAATCTTAGCGAAAAGTAAACGATTCTAAGCAATGGGACTCACAACCTTGCATTACATCAGATGGAAAAACATTGTACTTCTCCACTTTTCGCGATACAATAAATTACACCAGCGATATTTATAGAACAACCCGAAAAAATGGAGGAGAATGGAGCAACCCGATTCGTTTGAGTGATGATGTAAATACTTCCGGAAATGAAAATCGCCATTTATGTTTCCTGATAACAGAACATTTTATTTCAGCAGCGATAGTTTACCAGGCATGGGTGGCTACGATATTTTTGTTTGTAAAATTGATGATAAAGGCAAATGGAGTAAACCCGTAAATCTCGGTTATCCTATTAATACAGATAAAGATGAGCTTGGTTTTTTCGTTAGCACCGATGGAAAGAAAGGATATTTTGCTTCCAACAACTTAAGCAGTAATGGTGGATATGATATTTACTCTTTCGATTTAAACAAAGAAGTGCAGCCCGAAAAAGTTTTGTTTGTAAAAGGACAATTAAAAGATGAGATGAATGAGAATTCCACTTGCGGCAAAAATTGAATTAAGAAATGTAGCTACTCAGGAAACTACTGAAGTGGAATATGATCTTAACACCGGAAAATATGCATCGGTTGTGTTGTTCAGAGATGATTACATTATGACTGTCAAGGGGAAAGATGCAGCATTTACTTCGGCATATTTTGAAAAGGGCGATACGGCATTGCTTAAACCAGCAATAATAAATTTAGAAGTAAAAAAAATAAAAATAGGGGAGAGCTACACACTTAACAATATTTATTTTGCCAGCGATTCGTATGTATTGAAAGATGGTAGTAAAGAAGTGGTAAAAGATTTTGCTTCTTTTTTAAAAGAATATCCTAATATAAAAGTTGCTATTAATGGGCATACAGACAATGTGGGTGTTGCTGCAGAAAATATTGTGTTGAGTAAGCAACGTGCTAAAGCCGTTTACGACTTTTTGGTAGCAACAGGTATTGCAGCAACTCGCTTAACCTACGATGGTATTGGGCAAAACAAACCAGTGGCTTCAAATGCAACTGAAGAAGGAAGAGCAAAAAACCGCAGGACTGAGTTTGTAATAATCTCCAAGTAAGTTATTAATTAAAGCTACGCCATATCACCTCAAAAATTTGAATTTTTTATTGCAGAATAATTTTTGAATAATTTTTTATTGATTTTTTTAATCACATTCAAAGTTTATAGTGTGAGAATGGTTTGGGGTATTTTATATTTTCGCCAAGCCATTTAAATCAAGCCACTTTTAGTTGTATGCGATATATTTTTTCTTTTGCTTTCTCCTTTTTGTTTCTAACAGGATTTTCTCAGTCGCTTACTACAAAAAAATATACAGTTAGTGGTTATATTAAAGACGCCAACACTGGTGAATATCTTATTGGCACCAATGTTTATATAAAAGAGTTACTCAAAGGCGCACAAACAAATACTTATGGTTTTTACTCTATATCGGTTGATGAAGGCAACTACACACTCATTGTTTCTTTTGTTGGATATATTGAACAGCAAATACCTGTGTATTTAAACAAAGATGTGCAGGTAAATATAGACTTAGGAAGCCGTGCAATTGAAACAAAAGAAGTTCTTATATCGGGCGAAAAAGCAGATAAGAATGTGAGCAGTACCCAAATGGGTAAGAGTACATTGGATATAGAACAGATAAAAACGCTGCCGGCATTTTTAGGTGAGGTTGATATTTTAAAGTCCATACAGCTGCTGCCTGGTGTACGTAGCTCAGGTGAGGGCAACAGTGGTTTTTATGTACGCGGTGGCGGACCTGATCAAAATCTAATTTTGCTAGACGAGGCGCTTGTTTACAATGCAGCGCATCTTTTTGGTTTCTTTTCTGTTTTCAATGCTGATGCAATAAAAAATGTATCTCTCACAAAAGGTGGCATGCCTGCCCAATATGGCGGAAGGCTATCCTCTGTTTTGGATATTACAATGAAGGAAGGCAACAGTAAAAACTATAAAGTGGATGGAGGCATTGGTCCAATTGCATCCCGATTAACTGTTCAGGGTCCTATAAAAAAAGATACTGCATCATTTATAATTTCTGCACGAAGGACATTTGTTGATTTGTTTTTGCGTAAGCCGTTCATTAAAGATGATTCACCCGTAAGCGGTAATTCTTATTACTTCTACGACCTAAATACCAAAATAAATTGGAGGCTTTCGCAAAAAGACCGTTTGTTTTGAGCGGATATTTTGGAAGAGATGTGTTTAAGTTTAAAAGCAGTGATACCGGTTTTAAAGTGAGAATTCCGTGGGAAATGCAACAGCATCTTTACGCTGGAATCATTTATTCAGTGACAG
Source organism: Bacteroidota bacterium (assembly GCA_016714005.1). Classification (GTDB taxonomy): domain Bacteria; phylum Bacteroidota; class Bacteroidia; order AKYH767-A; family OLB10; genus JADJOA01. The sequence goes on along the minus strand of JADJOA010000006.1, from coordinate 140,302 downwards.
AATGTTTGTTAACACCTCTTTGATTTTTACCGATTATAATTTTTCTTTTGGCGCAGAGCAGCAGCAGTTTGAGTTTAAAATATTTTCTGGTGTAAGGGATTACAATGCAAAAATTGATTTCAATTATTATCCTGTTATCACACACAATGTAAAGTTTGGTGCCAATTATGTCTTTCACCGTTTTACGCCTACAGGTGTGCAGGCAAGAAGTGGCGATGTTGATTTTGACTTAGGTGGCGTTGTGCGTTTGTATTCTCACGAAGGAGCTGCGTATATTAATGATGATTGGGATGTTAGCGATAAGTTTTCTTTAAGTGCGGGTGCACGTTATTCTGTGTTTGAACAAGTTGGTCCGTTTGACCGCTACATTAAAAACGAAGACAACGAAACCATAGATACTATACACTACTCCACCAACGAAAAAGTGGCATTTTATCATCATGTTGAACCGCGTGTTTCAACAAAATATTCCTTAAATAAAACTTCTTCTTTAAAAGCATCATTCACTCAAAATTATCAGTATGTACACATGGCTTCTTTGTCATCTACTTCGCTGCCTACCGATGTTTGGGTGCCTAGTTCCACGCGTGTTAAGCCGCAATTCAGTACCCAGTATGCATTGGGCTTCTTTAAAAATCTTAAAGATAATTTATACGAAACATCCGTTGAAGTGTATTACAAAGACATGCGTAACCAAATTGAATACAAAGAAGGCGCACAACCTGATGAGGACGTTAACAACAATTCGGATAATAACTTTGTTTTTGGGCGAGGATGGAGCTACGGTGCAGAGTTTTTTATAAAGAAAACACAAGGCAAGTTTAATGGTTGGGTTGGATATACGTGGAGTAAAACTGAAAGAAAATTTCCTGATATAAATAAGGGAGAAGTTTTCCGGCAAAATATGACAGGCGGCACGATGTTTCTGTTGTTGCTTCCTACAACCTAAACAAGAAATGGACATTTGGCTTGGTATGGGTATATGGATCGGGTAGTACGCAAACTTTGCCGGTTGGCAGAATGTTCTTATTCGGACCTCTAGATTTAAATGGATTGGTAAATGTTGCTTCCAATGGCATCAGCACCGGCCAATTGTACGAGCAATATGGAACTCGCAACAGCTACCGTATGATTGCATACCACCGGCTAGATTTATCAGCCACTTTAAATGTGCAGAAGAAAAAGAAATGGGAATCAAGCTGGGTGTTTTCTGTGTTTAATGTTTACTCAAGAATGAATCCTTACTTTATTTATTTTAATAATGATATTGACACCGAAACAAATCAGTTTAAGATTCAGGCAAAGCAAGTTTCATTGTTTCCAATAATACCAAGTGTTACATATAATTTTAAGTTTTAAATGTTAATAGTAAATTGTGAATGGTCAATAATTGACATGTCATTTAACGATTCGTAAATTAGTAATAATTAGTTATTAGTATCATGAGATATTTTTTATTCATAGCAATTATAATAGTTCTTTTTTCTTCTTGCGAAAAAGACATAACTGTTGATTTACCACAGCCCGAAGAGCAGCTTGTTATTGAAGGATATATAGAGCCCGGTCAGCCTCCTTATGTTTTAATCAGTAAAACTGCACCTTACTTTTCTGCATTTGATGAGAATTCACTTCTACAATATGTTGTAAAAAATGCAAAGGTTACGGTACAATGTGTTGAGGACAATATTACCGATACGCTTTTGCAGGTATTGGCAGATACCGGTTATTTTTACGTTTCATTTAGTATGCTTGGGCAAGTAGGCAAAACGTATAACTTGAGAGTTGAAACAGAAGATGGTAAAGTTGCTACAGCTACAACACGCATTGAGCCACCTATACCTCTCGACAGCATTTGGTTTAAAATACAGGAAGGAAAAGATTCACTTGGGTTTGTTTGGGCACACCTGACAGACCCGGATACACTTGGCAATAATTATCGCTGGTTTGCAAAACGAATTGGCAAGGATAGCTCTTTCATTGCCCCGATAGGTTCTGTGTTTGAAGACAAGTTTATAAACGGAAAAAGTTTTGACTTTGCCTACAATCGCGGCAGTGTTCCCAACTCTACAGCTACTGATGATACCAGCCAGGTAGAAAGCGGTTTTTTTAAAACAGGAGATGTTATTGTTGTTAAATTTTGCACTATTACCAAGGAGTCGTTTAAGTTTTGGCGCAGTGCTGAAACCCAATCTTCAAATATTGGAAATCCATTTGCCTCCATTACACCATTAATTTCAAATATTGAAGGAGGAATAGGAATTTGGGAGGGTTACTCACCAAGTCTTGATACTGTAACAGCCCAATAATTTAATTAAAGTAATTTTGTAAAGAAATTTTCAGGATAAAAATTTTATGCAGACAGAACACGTTAAATGTTTAATAATAGGATCGGGTCCTGCCGGATATACGGCAGCCATATACGCAGCACGAGCCGACTTAAAACCACTTATGTACCAAGGCTTGCAGCCGGGTGGACAACTTACCATTACCACTGAGGTGGAAAATTACCCCGGTTATCCAAACGGTACACAAGGTCCCGAAATGATGGAAGACTTTAAAAAGCAGGCAGAACGGTTTGGTACAGATATAAGGTTTGGTTATGCAACAGCTGTAGACTTTACCGGACCCATTCACAAAGTAATAATTGATGGCGATAAAGAAATTACTGCCAATACGATAATTATTGCAACCGGTGCTTCTGCCAAATGGCTGGGTTTAGAGAGCGAACAAAAATTTAATGGCTTTGGTGTAAGTGCCTGCGCTGTGTGCGATGGATTTTTCTTTAAAGGACAGGAGGTAGCCATAGTGGGAGCAGGTGATACCGCTGCCGAAGAAGCTACTTACCTGGCAAAACTCTGCCGTAAGGTGTATATGATAGTGCGTAAAGACGAAATGCGTGCATCGAAAGCTATGCAACACCGAGTAGAAAACACAGCCAATATTGAAATACTATTTAATACCGAAACGAAAGAAATTATTGGTGATAAAGGAGTAACGGGTGCCATAGTTGTAAATAACAAAACAGGCAAAGAACAAACACTTAACGTAACTGGTTTTTTTGTTGCAATAGGCCATAAACCTAACACCGATATTTTTAAACCTTGGATTGATATGGACGAAACCGGCTATATTAAAACTATACCCGGCAGCTCTAAAACAAATATAGAGGGTGTTTTTGCTGCAGGTGATGCACAAGATAAAATTTACCGCCAAGCTGTTACCGCTGCGGGTAGTGGTTGTATGGCTGCTTTAGATGCAGAACGTTACCTTGCATCTAGTGGAATACATTAAAAGAAAAATCACTTTTGGCAAAGCAAATCTTATTTTTACATTTTTTACGCAGTCTTTCATCAGGAGATAAATTGTAGCGTAAAGAACCATATAGATTTTTTCAGGCAGGAATTTTTTGTTTAGAAAAAATCGTGTGGGTTTGCCGCCCGTTCATTTTAGGAGAGGTGCCTGAGAGGCCGAAAGGAACAGTTTGCTAAACTGTCGTACGGGAAACCTGTACCGAGGGTTCGAATCCCTCTCTCTCCTTAGATTTACCCTCACTTGTTAAATCTAACAAAAATATTTCGGGGTGTAGCGTAGCCCGGTTCATCGCGCCTGCTTTGGGAGCAGGAGGTCGCAGGTTCGAATCCTGCCACCCCGACTAAAATCAGTTGCGGATTCCAGATGCCTGATAGAGGATTTTATTCCGAAATCATAAATCCGAAATCCGCAATTCTTTTTTGGTCCCGTAGCTCAGCTGGATAGAGCAACTGCCTTCTAAGCAGTAGGTCATTGGTTCGAATCCAATCGGGATCACTTCTTTTTTCCTGGTATGTTAGTTTTTCTCCTAATTGCTTTTTTTCTTTTCTTAGCCTCACAATTTTTCCGCAAAAAGCTAAAAACATTATTTTATGAAGGAAGTTACCGCTATTGAGTTAAAAAAAATGAAGGATGACGGCATCAATTTTCAATTGATTGATGTAAGAGAAGACTATGAGTATGATATTGCCAACCTTTCGGGAGAATTAATTCCTATGGGTGAGTTGATGAACAACATTGATAAGATTGCAAAGGATAAAGATGTAGTGGTACATTGCCGCAGTGGTGCGCGCAGCGCCACCGCTATTAATCAACTGGAAAAAATGCATGGCTTTACCAACCTTTACAATTTAAAGGGAGGAATTTTGGCTTATGCTAAGGAAGTGGATTCATCACTTGCAACTTATTAAACGTTTTTAAAGTGAATGGCTGATTTTGGATTGATCGGAAAATCACTTTCACATTCATTTTCCCAAAAATATTTTCAAGAGAAATTTCTACTGGAAGGATTAGATCATGCCTATCATGTTTTTGATATTAACTCGCTTGAAAAACTAATCGACATTATAAATACTCATCCTTCCCTAAGAGGGCTAAACGTTACCGTACCGTACAAACAAGAAATAATCAAATACCTGAACGAAACTGATGAAGTGGTAAAAGAACTTGGCGCTGTTAATACTATAAAGATTATTTCTTCAGGTCGAAAACCATTTTTAAAAGGATTAAATACTGATGTAATTGGTTTTAAAAAAAGCCTTTTACCTTTTCTTCTAAAAACAAAAGTTAATAAAGCATTGGTGCTTGGCAACAGGGGCTCTGCTCAGGCAGTTAAATATGTTTTAAAAAAATTAGATATAGATTTTACTACCGTTACCAGTAACATCCATAACGCTAAAAATAGTTATTCAACTACTATCACTTACAACCAACTCAGCCAACAAATAATGGGAAACGTTCAGTTAATAGTAAACTGCACTCCGCTTGGCAAATTTCCCGATGTAGAATCATTTCCTCCCATTCCTTATCAATTTATTAAAGAAGGAACAATTGCTTTTGATTTGAATTACAATCCTGCATCAACAGTATTTCTTCAAAAGGCTATTGCTCAAAAGTGCCTTGACTCGAATGGTCTTGAAATGCTATATTCGCAAGCTGAAGCTTCATGGCAAATATGGAATTCCTAAAATGCTTTCAATTAAAATTTCTGTCAACACTACTTTTTGTGTGTGCTGTGTGTTGTTTGCACGCACAAGAAGTAAAACGTTTTACGAAGTGCAGCAAAATGAAAGCAGTGAAATTATTCTTGACAAAAACGTTTCAATCAAGCACTCCAAATCAAATGTTGTTGATATTGTTTTTACCGAAAAACAAAAAGCGCAAATAATGCTATTAAATGCTACCGGTAAACTATATTACGAAACAATAAAATTCAGTAACAGAGATAAAGTTACCATTGATACAACAGACTTTTTGCCCGGTGTTTATTTCATCACCATTGATCAGGGAAAAAGAAAGTACGCACATAAAATTAAAATCAGTTAAACCACACAACATATCAAAAGTTAATATGCAATTAAACAACCTTTTTTCGGACAATAAAACAAAATTGGTTCCAGCCATGATTTGCGCTGCCGCACTATCTCGCCTTTTGCCTCATCCTTACAACTTTACTCCAATAGGTGCAATGGCATTGTTTGGAGGAACATACATTGCCAATAAAAAACTTGCTTTTGTTATTCCTTTACTTGCAATGTTCATTAGCGATGTATTGTTACAACTGACAACAGGTTACGGTTTTCATTGGGGTATGCCATTTGTTTATGGCAGTTTTATGCTTATTACTTGCCTTGGTTTTTATTTACGCAAGTTGGTGCAGCGCCAAACCATTATGGTTTGCAGTTTAGTGGGTTCATTGCTTTTCTTTTTTGTTACAAATTTCGGAACGTGGGCAACACCTCCGTTTTTATATCCGCATACGGCAGCCGGTTTGGTTGATTGTTATATTAAAGCCATTCCGTTTTTCGGCAGCACTATTATGGGCGATTTGTTTTACAACCTGATTTTGTTTGGAGCTTACTCAATAATTAAATGGCGCTTTCCTGTTTTAGCAAAAGGCTAAACAATCAGGTTTAATAAAAAACGCATCAAAAATATTTTTGATGCGTTTTTTATTTGGGGCTATTTCAATTATTTCTCTATCACAAATTTTTCTGATGCCACACTATTTCCGTTTTTAATCTCCATTATGTAAATACCGTTTGAAAGACCAGCAACGTCAACATCAAATTTGTTTACGCCTTCATTCATTAGAACAGTATTAAATTTTATTACACGACCAGTTAAATCAGTAACTTTTAATTGAGCTATGCTTGCATTGTCAATGGTCATGTAAACTGTAGCATTGTTTTTAACGGGGTTAGGCACAATAGCAAATCCGTCATCTTTGGCAACATCTCCAATGGTTTCGTTTTCGGCACCCAAACGGAATGCTGTAGAACTTGTAGCAACCCGCAATTTATAACATTGTGTTGTGCTGTTTGCACCATTATATCCCCAGACTCTTAAGTAGTAAGTGCCTGCACTTGTGGTATTGCGCTTAATTGTTTCACTTGATGTGCCTCCTAATTGCGAAGTTGCAAGAGTTGAGCCTGATGAGTTATATAATCTTAAATCATAATCGGCAGGCAGATTAGTGAGCGTAACTTGTATGTTGGTGTTGGGACTTGTGGTTGTAAATTTAAAATAGTCGTTATCTGTAGTAGAAGAAATCAGTCCCTGAATATCTGTGTTAGTGGCAATTGTTTTACCTGTAGTACGCGTTTCGTTAGGCTCATTAGTATCAGAACAAGTACTTACAGATGATGTGGTAAAAGTTCCTTTTGATGAGAAAGAACTGTTTCCGCTTGCGCAAACAGCCTGCACTTGAAATTCGTAATTAGTAGCAGCAGTTAAACCTGTTAACGCTTTTGAGGTAGTGGTAGAAGTAGTGCTTAACCATGAAGCAGCACCCACAACTCTGTATTGAATATTGTAACTTGTAGCACCGCTAACAGCAGCCCACGAAATGGTTGCAGATGTGGTTGTAATAGAGGAAGAAGCTAAACCCGAAGGAGTGCCGCAAGTTCCACCACCGGATGGAGGCACGCAACCAAGTGAACTTTGAAGTGATGCTCTTGTTCCGTTCAATGCGGCAGTCATACGTGTTGCCTGACCAGTTGAGAACATGTTCATACATGCATCGTCTGTGTAGTCCATGTAATTCATAAACATATCTCCGTTAGCGCCATTACTGCAAGATACAGTAGGGAAGGAGGGACAACCATAATTTTCATCTGCCTGATTGGGTGTATCGCTAACCTGGTCCGAGCCTGAACATGACGTGCCGTCATCACCCCAAATATGATATAGGTTTAACCAGTGTCCAACTTCATGTGTAGCCGTTCTTCCTAAATTATAAGGAGATGCTGTGCCAGGATTTGTCGCACTGCCAATTGCTGAATAAAGTAATACAACGCCATCCGTAGAAGCTGAGCCTCCCGGAAATTGAGCATAGCCCAATACCCCTCCACTTAAGTTACACGACCATATATTAAGGTAAGAAGATGCTGACCATGCATCGCTGCCACCATTGGCATTTCTTTTTACATTGTTATTTGTACTAAAAGAACTTACAGTTGTTGATTTACGGACAATGCCATTGGTTGCATTTCCACTTGGATCACGCTGTGCCAAGCAAAACTGAATTTGTGTGTTGGCAGCAAGCCCTGAAAAAGCAGATGGAGTATTACCAGCATCAGCATTGCTTCTAGAAAAATCTAAATTTAACTGATTAATCTGTGCCTGAATTTTAGCATCAGAAATATTTTGCGCACTCGTGTTATAAACCACATGAAAAACCACAGGTATGGTTATAACTGCTTGTGTAGTTACATTTGAATTTTGGTTAATCCATTTTGGGTTTGTGCTTCAATAGCAATTCTGTTTGCTGCAAAATTCGGATCTGCTTGTAACATATCCTGGTAAACTTCATTGCTTGAGCAACGGTGATAGCCACTCTGGGCCATCATGCTTCCTGCAAGCATAGTACAGGACAGCATCATTACAATTGATTTTTTCATTAGCTCTATTTTAGTATTTGGTGCTCCGAATATATCCGAACATAATATACCAGTCAATTTTTTTTTGAAAAGTTATTAATAGATTCATAAGTGAGGGTTTTAAAAATGGCGACTAACACTGACTGTACCGTGTAGTGCTGTTTAAATAGGGTAAACAGATTTTTTCTGTTTTATATAATCACAATTAGATATTAAAAAATTAATGCGATGGATACTCAACCCTTACATGATATATGCTTCCCAACATTTTCTTAAAAATCTTTTTCACCTCTGTTATATCTCTGAATGTTATGGGGCAGTTGTCAAACTGTCCTTGTTCAATCTGGTTTTCTATTATGCTGTCAACCAATTTTGAGAGGTTAGCCGCATCGTGCACTTGCAATGATCGCGATGCTGCCTCAACAGAATCAGCCATCATTAAAACTGCAGTTTCTTTCGAAAATGGTTTTGGTCCCGGATAGTGAAACATATTTTCATCAACTATTTTATCGGGATAGTTTTTTAAGAACGATTCGTAAAAATATTGTACCAACGATGTACCGTGGTGTGTTCTTATAAAATCAATAACCAAATCAGGTAAATTATTTTTTTGGCTTTTTCTATTCCTTTAATCACATGACTAATAATAATGGAGGCGCTTTCTTCAAATGCAAGTTCATCATGCGGATTTACCTGCGTAGTTTGGTTTTCAATAAAATAAAGCGGCATTTCCATCTTGCCAATATCGTGATAGAGTGCTCCCACGCGCATCAGCAAAGCATTGCCGCCAACTTTAAATATGGCCGCTTCGGCAAGATTAGCTACTTGAAGTGAATGCTGAAAAGTTCCGGGAGCTTTAATGGATAATTCCCGTAGTAAAGCATTGTTACTGTCGGCAAGTTCCACTAACGAAATATCGGAGGTGATGTTAAATATTTTTTCAAGAAAATAAATGAGCGGGTAGGCAAATAATACAAGCAAAACATTCCCCAAAAGCCATCCTGCATTTTGCCAATTAATGCTTGTAATGTTTCCTTCGTGCACAATTTCAATAGCAATGTAGCTTAACAGGTAAGAAATAAAAATCATAAACACCGCAAAAAAAGCATGAGAGCGTTTGCGCATGTTTTTTACACTAAATATGGTTACCATGCCCGCCACAATTTGTGCAAACACAAACTCATAGCTGTTTGGAGCTACCGAGCCCAAAACTAAAACGGTAATTACATAGGTGAAAAGAGCCATACGTGTATCAAAAAAGGTACGTATTACAATAGGTAAAATGCATACAGGCACAAGGTAGAGACTTATATTGCCCGATTTTATTACATAAGTATATATGAAAACAGTAAACAAAATGAGTAGAAAAATTAGAGTAAGTTTACGGTTGTCATTATAAATATCTTTTCTCAATTGTCGCAAAAAAAGCATGAGCATGGTCATGCATATTAATACCAGCAATGTTTGGCCTGCAAAAACATGCCTGTTTGGTTCAGAAAAATTTTCGCTTACATTTTTTAATGAAGTTAGCACCTGTATTTTTTGTGCAGTAACTATTTCTCCTTTGCTGATAATTTTTTCGCCCTGACTTACTATACCCGCGGTTAACGAAACAGATTGAATTACATGATTACGGTACGAGTTATTTAACTCTTTGTCGGCTATGATAGTTGGTTGCAATAAATTTGTTAATTCATCAGCCAATACATCGGGCAGGTCAATCTTTTTTTCATTAGCCGTTTTCTTTAAAAATTCTTTGGTGTTTTTCAGGGAAACAAAGTCTTTTACCGAAATGTCTTTGTAATTCTTGCCCTGAACAATCTTAAATGCACTTCCCGGTGTTTGCTCAGGTAAAGCATCCTCATTAATAATTCCTTTGTTTAAAACTAATTCTAACAACCACTCAATATTAGCCTGGCTTTTTTTTGTAGAAACCTGTTGGGACGAATCACCGGAACTTGATAAAATAAAATCAGCAAATCTTTTACTAATGATTTTGACAGACGCAGAATCTGTTTTTAAAAAATAGGGCGTGTATGTTAATCTTACTTTTTTTTCTGCTTCTACCGAATCTTTGTTTTTTTCAATAGCAAAATCGTAAGGCGCTTTTAAATCATCATAAGACCATGGCTTGCCAAGCGCATAATCAAACTTATACCTTATTTGGTGTGGGAGCATCCATAATATAAGGCATACACTTACCGAAAAAATCAACAGTTTTAATATATTTTCGTGTTGATTACTAATATTAATGAGCCATTTTCGCATACCGTGCTAAGTAAAAAAAAATAGCTTTAAAGATTACCACACGTCTAATTTCTTTTTAAGACTTTGGCTTGGCTTAAAATAGTTTGTTAATAAATTTTATTTTTAGCAAACTATTAGTGCTGCCTGCGTTAGGTATGTGTTTATCCCTAATAAAATTTTACAAAAAAATTTTAACAAAAGCGTTAAAAAAATGAGGTAAAGATTTTTGTTGTATGTAATAATTCCTATTTTTGAACACACTTAAAAACTAAATAATTTACTTAAAATCAATCTAAAAATTTCTTTAAATGAAAAAACTATTCTTTACGTTTAGCTTATTGTTCATTGTCTTCATTGGAACCGCACAGGTTTCCCCAACTGAAACCTTTGAGGTTTTGGACGATTCTGTTTTTAACGACCCTTTGTTAGCACCAACCTGGACAATTACAAATCTTGTCGCTAACACAGGGGCTCAATCCTACACATCCCCTGTTACTGTCAATCAAAATGCTGCCAGAACAATTAAGTTTAGTACTACAGGCAACACATTTGTTACACTGTCTTTTTGGCAAATTTGCAGGATAGATTTTCAGGATTTTGCAACTCTTGAATACTCTGTTGATTCTATTAATTGGTTTCAGATTGACGGTTCAAGCATGGATCCTTCTTCATGCACATATTTAACTTTTGCACAATCTGGCAATAATTTCTGGTCATCAGCATCAAACCTTAATTGGGATCCTGCAAATGCAGGCACACCCGCAAATAACACGATGTGGTGTAAGGAAACATTTGATTTATCTAGCTTAATAGCTAACTTTCCTGAAGTTTATTTAAGGTGGACATTAGTTGATGGTAATGGTGATGGCTCTGGCGGTTATCCGGGTTGGTATATTGATGATATTACGATTACCCAAGCAGCGTGCGAATTGGTTCCCCCAACTCATACAGTTGGCAATTTATTGAGTGGCACAGTTTATAGCCTTGGGCCATATACTTTAACCGATAGCATTACCGATAATTCAGGTATTGCAAATGCAAATATAGTTTATACTATTAATGGTGTTTTGCAGCCCGTAGTTCCAATGGCTATTGTCCAAGGTAATATTTGGCAGGGAACAATTCCGGCTGTTTCTGACAGTGATACCATTTGTTATTATTTTGAAGCAACTGATGCATCTGCCTGTTCTAATTATAGCCGCTACCCCGATCCTAATGCACAATGTTTTGTGGCAACTACGGGTATTGGCTTTCCGTTTTGCGATAATTTTGATTCACAAAATTTGTGGGCAAACACCACAGTTGCAGGCTCTGCCTGGGACTTGGGAACACCCACATCTAACCCTTCGGCTGCTCTGTCTCCACCCAATGTTTGGGAAGTTGCATTAAACAATCAATATTTGAATAATACTGAAACCTATCTTAATTTAACCCAGTCCATAAGCTTTAATGGAATTACGAATGCTTATGTAGAATTTTGGTTTTACAGTGATTGCGAAAACTCATGGGACGGCACTCGCTTAGAATACAGAACCGCAGCAAATCCAACATGGCGTGTGTTGGGAGCCCAGGGTACTGGAACCAATTGGTATAACGATGCTGCCCTTAACTCAAGTAACTTACCTGCATGGACAGGTAATGGAACTACCGGAGCAGGAACCAGTGCATGGACAAAAGCCAAGCACACTTTACCAAACGATATTTATGGTGACCAAGCTGTGGAGTTTCAATTTGTATTTACCTCTGATGGTTCGGTTGTTGACAATGGTTTTGCCATTGATGGTTTTTGTCTGATAGTTCCTCCACCAAATGATGCCGCCATAGTTCAGGTTACTTCACCTGCCGGGCAATACCCTGCCGATAGTTGTGCAACTGTTACGGTAAATATCAGCAACGAAGGAACTTTAACTTTAACTTCTATTCCTATTACTTATGTAAACCAGGTAACCGGACATACAGTAACTGAAACATGGACCGGAACACTTGCACCTAATGCAACCGCAACCTTTAGCTTTGCTGCTTGGGATACGGTTGTTGCAGGAAATTCTTGCCTGCAGATTTATACTGATTTACCTGGAGATGGAAACAATTTTAATGATACAGCAGTTGTTTGCCCTTTTGGTATTCCTACATTTAATGTAACAGCGTGCGATGATTTTGAATCGGGTGCTACGGGCTGGCTTGGTAATGGTCAGTGGCAATTAGGTACGCCAGCATTTGGTGCTACCACCGGTGCGCACAGTGGTGTAAATGCATGGGATATTAACTTAACCGGCCCTTATACCAATGGAGTTACTGATACACTATATAGTCCTTTCTATAATGTAGCAGGTGTTGTAAACCCTTATTTAAGATTTTGGCAAAACAGAAATACAGAAGTAGAAATTGCCGGTTTTTGGATAGAGTATTCTGTTAACGGTGCCGGATGGCAAACTTTAGGCTCCACCACCAGCGGTAGCAACGCAACTAATTGGTATAATCAGACAAGTGTTGCTTTTGGTGGTAATGGTTGGGACGGAAATTCCGGTGGTTGGGTAAAATCAACTTTTTCTCTTTCTTCTGTTTTCCTCCAAATGCAAGCACAGTTAGATTTCGCATAGTTTGGGATGCTGCTTTTGGTAACCCTATTGAAGGTGTTTCTATTGACGATTTTTGTGTTGTAGCTCCTCCACAAATTGATGCCGGTGTTGTGGCTATAACTGCTCCGTCAGGACAATTGCCTGCAGGTGATTGTGTGCCTGTTACTGTTACTATTAAAAACTTTGGTACCACCACTCTTAATACTGTTCCTGTAACCTACATATCGGGCGCACAAACTGGCACAGCCACTTATTCGGGCAGTCTTGCGCCTAACGCTACTGCCACGGTTACAATTTCAACACCTTGCTTAACAGTTCCTGTTCGGCCATACACCATTTGTGCCGTTACAGGTGCAACTGGTGATGGTGATAGCTCTAACGATACAACCTGTATTGATTTAATTGGTATTGAGGTTTTAAATCCATCTTCATGTCTCGATTTTGAAGCCAACAATGGCTCCTGGACTCCTGCCAATGGTGGCAATACAAGTTTGTGGGAGTGGGGCGCACCGGCCTTTGGTGCTACCACAGGTGGGCATAATAGTACCAACGCATGGGATGTTAGTTTGACAGCACCCTATATAAACGGAATGAATGATACGCTTTACACTACTTATTATAATGTGGTTGGTGCAATTAATCCTTACTTATCATTCTGGCAAAACAGAAATACTTTTTCGGGTGATGACGGATTTTGGTTAGAATATACTGTAAACAATGGAAACAACTGGCAATCGTTGCCAAGCGGGCTTAACGGTTTAAGTTGGTACAACCAGCCAAACTTAGATGGGTTAAATGAACAAGCATGGGATGGTAACAGTGGTGGTTGGGTAAAGAGCACATATTTCTTAAGTAATGCTCTTGTTGGCGTTGATAAAGTAAGGTTCCGTTTTATATTTCACTCTACTGCTTTCGGTACGCCTTTAGACGGTGTTTCTATTGACGATTTCTGTGTTAATCTTCCACCTGCTGATGATGCCGGTGTAATTTCTGTTGTATCTGCATCAGGTGGTATTTTACCTCAGGGCAATACAGATTCTGTTAGAATTGATGTCCGGAATTTTGGTATTAACACAATCACAAGCGTTGGGGTTACCTACTCTGTTGAGCAAGGAGGTACAACTTTATTTACATCAAATACAGTAAACTGGTCTGGCACTTTATTATCAAACGGAACTTTTGGAACTACTGTTGGGTTGCTTACACATCCCGATACCTATACAGTTCCTTCAGGTGCTTATGAAATTTGTGCTTGGACAACATTAATAGGAGATGGAGATGCTACAAACGATACTTCTTGTACAAATGGCGTAGGTGTTCCGGTTATTCCTATAGACTATAATACCTCTTATTGCGATGATTTTGAAGGACCCAATATTGGTTGGACAGCTACTGTTGATCCGGCAGGTAACCCCGGTTCTATTTGGGAACTGGGCGCGCCTAATTTTGGGGCAACCACAGGAGCACAATCAGGTTCCAACGCATGGGACGTTAATTTAGGTTCGGCTTATACCGGAAATGCAAATTGCATTTTAACTTCTCCAATTTTTGATTTTACCAATGCTGTTGATACAAAACTTGATTTTTGGAGAAACAATAATTGCGAAACTAATTGGGATGGAACAAGACTTGAATTCAGAATTGGCTCTAACCCATGGACAGTGCTTGGAACATGTACATCTATTCCGCCAAATGCACTTAACTGGTATAACGACTGCACCATTAACTCAAGTGGATTAGATGCTTGGAATGGAAATTCGGGCGGATGGATTAATTCTATATGGTATAAGCTAAACAGTTATGGAGGATTTAATTTTAATAATGCTCCTACCGTACAATTCCGTTATATATTTACATCTGATGGTTCTGTTCAGCAAGATGGATTTTCTATTGACGATTTCTGCTTAGAGGTGCCTGTTCCATTAACATCTACACCAACTTCTGTTGGAAGCACCAACGTACCGGCAGCATTAATATTCCCCGGTCAGTGTATTACATTTAAGAGTTTGTTAAAGAACGATGGAACTACTCCTTTAAATACTATGGTAGCTACATTGCAAATTGATGGTACAACTTATGTTTCAGATGTGGTTGGCTATCCAACTCCGCTTGCGGCTGGTGCATCGCAGTTGCATAATTTCTCTAACTGCTGGAGTGCTGTACCTGGCACACATAACATTTGTGTAATTACATCTTTGCCCAATAACTCTGCCGATCTCAAACCATCTGGCGATACCATTTGCTATTCAATAACTGTTTTAGATTCTGTTGATGTTTCGCAGTCTACTTACTGTAACGATTTTGAAAAACCCTCTTTTGCCAGAATGGCTAACGCTTAATTCCGTTACTTATAATACAACAAAAACAAGTTGGAAAAAGGGTAATCCTAATAAGCCACCTTTTATTACTGGAACACACAGTGGTGCTAACTGCTGGGCTACAGCATTAGATTCTCTTCAATACGAAAACAGAGATACTTCTGCCTTGTTTACTCCTGTTTTCAGAATTGTACCGGGCTTGCCATATAACTTTGAGTTCTGGGGTAATTTTGACTCTGAAAGAAACGAAGATGGCGGTACTGTGGAATACTCGACAGATTATGCGGCCACATGGGAAACATTGGGTAACGAAAGGGACTCTGTTTGGATGAATACATACAACATTACTGCTTTAGGAAGTGTACCACCTGTTAGACCGGGCTGGAGCGGAAGCAGCGGAAACCAGTGGGAGAGAAGAAAGCATTACTTATGTGTAAGCAATCCATTAGTAAGTCAGGTAATATTCAGGTTCAGATTTGCTTCTGACTTTAGTATTCGTGGAGCAGGTTGGGCTGTTGATGATGTATGCTTTAAACTTGATTTATCAATGCCATTGTGTGTGGTTGGAGTTGATAATATTGACGAAGAGTTAGGTTTCTCATTAGAGCAGAATATTCCTAATCCATTCAACAATCAAACTATAATTAACTACAACTTACTCAAACCGGGTAAAACAAGTTTGGTAATAACAAACATTATGGGCCAGGTAGTTGATATTCCTGTTAACGATAGAATGTTACCGGGTACACATTCGGTTACTATTGATGGCAATAAACTTTCTGCAGGTGTTTATTATTACACACTTAACTTTGAAGGTAAGAAGTTAACCAAGAAAATGGTAATTACCGAATAATTAATTTCTAAGACTTAAAACGGGCTGCTTCGATTGCGATGCAGCCCGTTTTTATTTTATGTACACTTTTCTTTTATCTAATACAATCAATAATCTTTTTTCAAAAAAGTAAAGTTTATACATTTACCGCTCTAATTTTTCTGTGGGATTAAACAACAAAATACGAAACCGGATTGGCAACTATCTTTTCAATAAAGAGTTTGCAAAATCGAAAAGACAACGCGGAAGTATTTCTTTTCAGAAAGCTCGCACAATTGGAATTATTTATGATGCCACAGAAGAAAGAAATTACGAGATTGTAAAAGCTTATGTGAAAAGACTCCGTGATGATTTTAAAAAAGATGTACTTGCATTAGGTTATTACAATGGACTTGAATTACCACCTATGAGATTTGCGAAATTGGGGATGGATTTTTTACCAAAAAAAAGCCTTAACTGGCACTATAAGCCCAGCCACCCAATGGTATCTAAGTTTATTAATACCGGGTTTGATATCCTGATACATCTTAACCTCGAAAAAAGTTTTCCGCTCAAATACATTTGTGCATTAACCAATGCAAAATTCAAAATAGGTAAGTTTGAAAAAAACCAACACGTGGTTTACGATTTTATGATAAAGCCTAAAGAAAAACTAACACTCATGCAAATGATAGATTTGGTTAATCATTACTTACATCTTATTGCCGATGAACAACCTCAAGCAGTTTAATGGAACTGGTGTTGCACTTGTAACACCTTTTAAAAAAAACGGAGAAGTAGATTATGCTTCTCTCGAAAAACTTGTTAAACATGTGATAAGCGGAGGAGTAGAATACCTGGTTGCTTTAGGCACCACTGCCGAATCAGTTACGCTTACAAAAGAGGAAAAGGTAAGCGTATTCAAAACAATTTGTAAAGTATCTGGCAATAAAACCCTGTTGTTTTAGGTATAGGAGGTAGTAACACTGCAGATGTCCTCAGTCAGTTTAAAATATTTGACGTAAAAAAGGCAGCCGCTATCCTATCGGTTTCACCATATTATAATAAACCCTCTCAGAGAGGTATTGTGGAACATTTTAAAGCGGTAGCACAAGCATCACCTGTTCCTGTTATTTTATACAATGTGCCTGCCCGTACTGGCAGCAACATGATTGCTCAAACCACCCTTGAACTGGCAAGCCATAAAAACATCATTGGCATTAAGGAAGCAAGTGGAAATATAGAGCAGTGTATGGCTATTATTTCTAAAAAACCCGAAGATTTTTTAGTTATTTCGGGTGATGATGGTATAACCTTGCCTTTAATTTCAAGTGGTGCAGTTGGGGTAATAAGCGTATTGGCTAATTCTCACCCCAAAGATTTTTCGAATATGGTGCGTTTTGCCATTAAGGGGATTTTACAAGTGCGCGCAAACTCCATTATAAGTACTCAGATGCAATTCCATTGCTTTTTGCAGAGGGCAATCCTGCCGGAATTAAAGAAGTGCTGGAGTTTAATAAAATATGTAAAAATCACGTTCGCCTTCCTTTGGTTAGTGTTTCAAAGGAACTTTCTCAAAAGCTGAAGGCTGCCTTCAGATAGGGCTATAATTCCTAGCAACGCATCATTTTTCAGAAAGTATTTTTAGGCTTTCGGTTGATTTTTACAAAAATTAATTTAAGTTTGCGCCCTCAATAAAAAATACAATGAATTTAAGTACAGCATCTAAGAAGGAAATTTTTAAAAAATTTGGCGGAAGCGAAACCAATACTGGTTCTGCTGAAAGTCAGATTGCCCTTTTTACCGAAAGAATCAATCACTTGACTGAACACTTGAAAAATCCGAAGAAAGATTTTTCAACCCAACAGGCACTTATAAAATTAGTGGGCCAGCGAAGAAGTTTGCTTGATTTCCTGCATAAAACAGACATAACCCGTTACCGTAAAATATTAAATGACCTTAACATACGTAAGTAACGTTAGTCCGTCTTTCAAAATATTTATTACCCAAAAAAGGCAATATTCAATATTGCCTTTTTTGTTTTAAACAATCACATATTAAAGAGGCAATAGAAACAATAAAAAAATTAAACAATGAATTTAGGAACAACACACACTTTTCAATTAGAAGATGGCAGAACAATAAGCATTGAAACCGGAAAACTTGCAAAGCAGGCAGATGGTTCAGTAGTGGTGCGCATGGGCGATTGCATGTTAATGGCAACGGTTTGTGCTAAACAGGATGCTGTGCCGGGAGTTGATTTTTTACCGTTAACAGTAGATTACCAGGAAAAATATGCAGGTGCAGGACGTTTTCCCGGTGGTTTTTTTAAACGTGAAGCTCGTCTTTCTGAATACGAAATATTAATCAGCAGAATCATAGATCGCGCATTGCGCCCCATGTTTCCCGAAGATTATCATGCAGATACGCAGGTAATGGTAACATTGATTTCTGCTGACAAAGAAGTAATGCCCGATTGCCTGGTAGGACTTGCAGCTTCTGCAGCTATTTCTGTTTCCGATATTCCGTTTAACGGACCTATTTCTGAAGTACGTGTAGCGCGTATTGATGGCAAAATGGTAATTAACCCAACGGTAAGTTCTTTAGAAAAGGCAGACATTGACTTGATAGTTGCAGGCAGCAAAGAAAATATTGTGATGGTAGAGGGAGAGATGAAAGAGGTAAGCGAAGCGGATATGATTGAGGCAATAAAGGTGGCTCATGATGCCATTAAAAAGCAATGCGATGTGCAGTTGGAACTTGTTGCAAAAATTGGTGGCGTTACCAAACGTGAATATAGCCATGAAGTAAATGATGATGAGTTAAGGGAGCGCGTAAAGAAGGAAACTTATCAGAAAGCGTATGAAGTTGCCTTAAAAGGAAACCCTAATAAGAAAGAAAGAGGTGAAGCTTTTAAAGCCATTGTTGATGAATTTAAAACTCAATTTACTGAGGAAGAGTTGGCGGAGAAAGAAGGATTGATTAAAAAATACTATCACGAAACTGAATATTATGCGGTTCGTGATGCCATACTAAATGAAGGCAGGAGGTTGGATAACCGTTCACTGACACAGGTTCGCTCAATATGGACAGAGGTAAATTATATTCCTTCTGCACACGGGTCAGCCGTATTTACACGTGGTGAGACGCAATCGTTAACTACGGTTACACTTGGCGGTAAAATGGATGAGCAGATGATTGATGGTGCCATGTTTGAAGGCTCTAACCGTTTTATTCTGCATTATAATTTCCCTGGTTTTTCTACCGGTGAGGTAAGACCTAACCGTGGCACGGGTAGGAGAGAAGTTGGTCACGGAAATCTTGCTATGCGTTCTATTAAACAGGCTTTACCTTCTGATGCTGAGAATCCATACACCATCAGAATTGTATCTGATATTTTAGAAAGTAATGGTTCTTCCTCAATGGCAACTGTATGTGCAGGCTCTCTTGCATTGATGGATGCCGGGGTAAAAATTAAGTCAACCGTAGCAGGCATTGCAATGGGATTGATTAGTGATGGAAAAGGAAAATTTGCGGTGTTGAGTGATATACTTGGCGATGAAGACCATTTGGGTGATATGGATTTTAAAGTAACCGGAACCAAAAACGGAATTTGCGGTTGCCAGATGGATTTAAAAGTAACTGGACTACCATACGAAGTTCTTGCACAGGCATTGGAGCAAGCTCGCCAAGGTCGTTTGCATATCATTGGTGAAATGGAAAAAACCATTTCTCAGCCCAATGCAGATTACAAGCCTCATGCACCTCGGATTGTTGAACTGATAATTGATCAGGAATTTATTGGTGCTGTTATAGGACCGGGAGGAAAAATCATTCAGGAAATACAACGCGAATCTGGTACTACTGTTACCATTGAAGAAAAAGATGGAAAAGGAGTAGTCCAGGTTGTTGCTACTGATAAAGTTGGAATGGATAAAGCATTAGGACGTATTAAGTCCATAGTTGCTGTACCTGAAGTAGGAACTGTTTATGAAGGGAAAGTAAGAAGCATACAACCTTACGGTGCATTTGTTGAAATTATGCCGGGTAAAGATGGGTTGCTTCATATTTCTGAAGTAGCTTATGAAAGACTTGCGTCATTGGATGGAATTTTAAAAGAAGGGGATATGGTTAGCGTTAAACTGATAGGGGTAGAGGATAAGACTGGTAAGCTTAAGTTGTCGCGTAAAGTATTAATGCCCAAACCCGAAGGATACGTTGAGCGCCCGCCTGCACCTCCAAGAGAAAGACGCGAAGGCGGTGGCGACAACAGAAGAAGAGAACGCGCACGTCCGGAGAATTAAAAACATAAATTTCATAGCAAGGCGCAAAGCCCGTAAAGAAATAATTAAGTAAATGCTTTGCGAACTTTGCGCTTTCGCATGAAAACAATTACAATTAAAAAATAAACAATGAATAAATTTGAAGAGATAGGATTACAGGAGGAGATTGTAAAAGCTATTAGTGAATTGGGTTTTGAAAACCCCACACCCATACAGGAAAAAACCATTCCTGTTTTATTAAAAGAACATCAGGACTTTATTGGTCTTGCACAAACCGGCACCGGAAAAACCGCTGCATTTGGTTTACCACTTATACAAAAAATTGATGCAGATGCCATTACTCCACAAGCATTGGTTCTCGCACCAACCCGCGAGTTATGTGTTCAAATTGCAAAAGACATTAAGAGTTTTTCGAAATACTCTGGCAAACTTGAAGTGGCAACTGTTTATGGCGGTGAAAGCATGGATACCCAAATAAAACAGTTGAAGCGCGGTGCGCAAATAATTGTTGCAACTCCTGGTCGCTTAACCGATTTGATTAACCGTGGCGCAGCCAAAGTAAAGGATGTAAGAATTGTTGTGCTTGATGAGGCTGATGAAATGCTCAATATGGGTTTTAGAGATGAATTAGATGATATATTAAAGGACACACCATCTGATAAATCAACATGGTTGTTTAGCGCTACCATGCCTAAGGAGGTTCGTGAGATTGCTAAGCGTTACATGAATAATCCGTTTGAGTTAACAGTAGGGCAGAAAAATTCTGGTGCCGAAAATTTGGAACACATTTACTATGTTGTTCAATCGCGCGACAGGTATGCAGCATTAAAAAGAATTATAGACGTTAACCACGATATTTTCGGAATTGTTTTTTGTCGCACCAAAATGGAAACACAAGAGGTGGCAGAAAATTTAATTCGTGATGGATATAATGCTGATTCGTTGCATGGTGATTTAAGTCAACAGCAGCGCGACAAAGTGATGGGACGTTACCGCCAGCGTTCATTGCAAATTTTAGTTGCAACAGATGTGGCGGCTCGCGGAATAGATGTTAATAATGTTACACACGTTATTCACTACAACTTACCTGATGAAATTGAAAACTATACTCACCGTAGTGGCCGTACCGCGCGCGCTGGTAAATCAGGAGTTTCTATTGCTATCATCAATCAAAAAGAAGTTTTTCGCATCAGGCAAATTGAAAAAATAATCAATAAAAAATTCAGGCTTGAGCGGGTGCCCGATGCCGATACTGTTTGCGAAAGCCAGTTGATGGGATTGGTAAAGAAAGTTCACAACGTAAAAGTTGATACAGAAGAAATAAGCCAGTATTTGCCTGCTATTTTTGAAGAGCTAAATGATTTGAGCAAAGAAGAAGTGATAACTCGTTTTGTTTCCATTGAGTTTAACCGCTTCTTGGAATATTACAGAAACTCACACGACATTAACATTAATCTTTCAGAAAAAGACCATGCACGTGGCGAGTCGGAAAAATACCGTAGTGGCAAACCACGTTTATTCCTGAACATTGGAAGCATGGATGGATTAGATACAGGAAAAATGCTTGGACTTTTAATTGACATTACAGGACTTGACAAAACTGCTTTTGGTAGAATAGACATAAAAGGTGTTTATTCTTTTATAGATGTTGAGGAAGATAAATTAGCTGCTGCGGTTGCTTCTTTTGACGGAGAAGTTTTTAAAGGCAGACGTGTGCGTGCTGATGTTAGTGATAACAACACACGCAACAAAGGCAAAAAATCTTTTGGTGGCGGAGGAGGTGGAAGTGATGACGGCTTTAAAAAGAAACGCAGCTACGGTGTAGGCGGTGACAGAGGAGGAAGCAGAGACAGAGGCGGATTTGGTTCGAGAGAAGGTAGAGGTGGTGGATATAGTGGTGGCAGAGAAAAATCTTTTGGAGATAAAAAGAAGAAAAAGAGATTTTAAAAGGAACGGAAGGGATGAAATTGAAAAATTTCATCCCTTTTTCTTTATAGTAAGAAAGCTTTTTTTAAAAGGCATCATTACCGGTGAAAAAGCCATCTTTTAAATCATTAATTTTGAAGTTTGATTAGCCATAACCAAAACTCACTTTCTTCGTATAATTATAAATTATGGCAGGAGAATACAGCGGCAACACAAAAAAGTTAACCGACATTACATCAATGATGTATTACCGGATAGTGCTTTTGCTATTTGCTGTGTTGTTCTTTATTTCGGTGTTTGCGGTAGATAGCTCAGTTCCTTTGAAAGAGGTGTTACTGCCTCGCATTGTAGTTGGTGGAATTGCAGCAGTAATTGCCATCTTAAGCTTTTGGGTGCCTGCCGTAAAAAAATATTTGCAGGAGGTTTTTGTTTCTTTCTTAACGTTAGCTACAGTTCATCTTATTTTTTTTCTTTTCAGGAATAATTTCTCCACCCACTTTGAGTTGGTGGTATTAACACTTATCCTGTTTTCTAATTTGCATATTACCTCGCTTGCCTTTTTGGTTTTATATAATGTGCTGGTGCTTGGTGCAATTGAGTTCATACTTATAAGTGGAGATGTTAAAGGATTAAATCCTGTTGCGGTATTTGTGAGTGTGGCAGTAGTAATATTGTTTTCGCTATTGTACCAGTTGTTTCGTATGCGCACTTCAAGCAGTGCTGCACCCGTAAACACAATTGCCGAAAATATTTTCAGGCAATCTGCACCTGTCCTTGTTTTTGAAAAGCGAGGATTTACTCTTTACGATGCAAATCTAAAGGCAATTGAACTATTTCTGTTACCTACATCAAAAAATGGATGGAGAGGCCTTACAATTCAAAAACTCTTTGGAATAATCGAGCCAAATGCTGAAGTGCTCTCCTTAATTCTAAATGAGGAGTTAACAGATAAGTTTGTTGTTCATCAAGCGGAGGATGGAAATCAAATACCTCTGAATATTACTGCACATGTTTTAGAAAACAACCAAAACTTTGTAGTTGTTAACGTTGAGAATGTGAATGATTTACCTCCTGAGAGAATTACTGCTACTGTTAAAAATGAATTTGAACTCTTACCGGTCGCCATTGCAATAACCGATTTAAAAGGGAATAAAATTTCGGCAACAAAGGCGCTGGAAGATTTGCTTTTAGAAAAAAATGTTTCTTCAGAAAGTTTGCTTAACGTGTTAAACGAAGATGAGCGATTGACTTTTGAAATGGTGGCAGAGAAAAGTTTTATGCTTTCAAAGATTGAAGGATGCAGACTTCATTTCCGAAAAATAAAACCGGAAAATAAATGTGTGTGGATTTTTACTGACGATAATACTGCAATATCCTCTCATGCCTCTCATGAGCAAGTTGCAGTTGCACATTTTTTTGAAGGTGATGATTTTCCTGTGGCTAACTTGAATGCTGACGGAAAAATTATTTCATCAAACAATAAATTTAATTTGCTTGTCGGTTACACTGCCGAAGAAATAAAAGCACTAAGCTTTGCCGACCTTATGCATCCTATTGATGCGCTTTCGGTTGAAAAACTCAAAAACATATCGCGCTCAGAGAAAAGACTCATGCACAAATCGGACAAAGTGGTGTTTGTGCAACTGAATTGTATTACTAAATCGGAAAATGAAATTACCTTGCTTGCGGAAGATGTTACGTCTATTAAAGTTACCCAACGAGAGTTGCAAACTGCAAAAGCCAATGTAACATCTGTAATTGAAAATACCAATGACTTAATTTTTTCTGTTGATACTCAAAACAGAATCACCGTACTTAACTCTGCATTTAAAAAACATTTTACTGATGAGTACGAAAAGCATATTGCTGAAGGTGATGATTATAGAAGCAAACTTCCTGAATCGGAAAAGCAACAATGGAGTTTACTGCATGACCGTGTTTTAAAAGGAGAAAAAATTATATCACAAGAAACTATTGCTGAAGAGGAAGGCAGTAAAACCTATCTGGAGATTTCGCTTAATCCCATTTATGATGAGAATAACTTCATTACCGGAGTTTCTTTTTTTGGGCGCGATGTAACATCGCGTATGATTTATGAAAGTGAGATTGTTAAGGCAAAAGAAGTTGCAGAAGATGCCACCAATGCCAAGTCGCAGTTTCTTGCCACCATGAGTCATGAAATAAGAACTCCTTTAAATGGTATGCTGGGTATGCTTGAGTTGTTGCGCACAACTAATCTCACTAACAAACAAAGAGAATATGTAAATACTATTAAACTAAGTGGGGAGTCGTTAATGAATATTATTAACGATGTGCTTGATTTTTCAAAAATTGAGAGTGATAAAATGCAGTTGGATGTTAAGCCATTTAACTTACGAAAAGTTGTTGAGGAAACATTTGATGTGTTTTACTACCGTTCGTTAGAAAAACAATTGGAGTTGTTTTACAGTGTTGATGCAAACATTCCGCCTTCGATTATGGGCGACAGCATCAGACTTAAACAAATATTGATTAACTTAGTGGGTAACGCTCTAAAGTTTACAGAGAAAGGACATATACTTATAAGAGCGGAGTTGACCAACGTAACTGGCAACAATTTTGAAATTAAATTTTCAGTTAAAGACACCGGCATTGGTATAAGCCAGGAAAATATTGATAAACTATTTACTGCATTTACACAGGCAGATTCTTCTACTTTAGAAAATATGGCGGCACAGGCTTAGGGCTTACTATCAGCAATAAATTGGTAAGCATGATGAGCGGAAAGATTTGGGTTGAGAGTATTCCAGGTGAAGGCTCTACATTTTTCTTTACTATCCAGTCAAGCCTTGCGCCAGATGCATCCCAAAGATATATCAGAACAAATTTACGTTTGCTGCGCGGAAAAATTTTTGTTCTGATTTCTTCAAACTCTGAAGTGCGCAATCAGTACCAGATTTATGCAAATGATTGGGGCATTCAATTATCTGCTTATAACAATGCACGCGAAACGCTGGCAGCCGTTAATGAAAAGATGCAACCTGATGCTGTACTGATAGATGCATCTATCAAAAATTATTTGTTATATGCCGAAGAGTTACGTGATATCAATCAATCGTTAAGTGTCCCGCTTATTGCAGTTAATGGAGCAATATTAGAAAACAACGGAACTGTTTTCGGCAATAAAATTTTTGAAGCAGTAATCAGCAGTGATGCTTCAAAAGCACGTGTTGCTGATATTTTATTGAACATATTCACCAACCCATCGCGCTCATATGCACTTGATGAGGAAGAACAGGATGAAGTTGATAATACGCTTGCTGAAAAAATTCCTATAAAAATTTTAGTAGCTGAAGACAATCCAATTAATCAAACACTTGCCGAAATGGTATTGAGTAAACTTGGCTACAAAATTGAAATGGCAGGCAATGGTAAAGAAGCGCTTGAGAAAATTAAAACATCATTATTTGATTTGGTTTTTATGGATGTGCAAATGCCTGAGATGGATGGATTGGAAGCAACAGAAAG
The DNA here is from genome assembly GCA_016714005.1 of Bacteroidota bacterium. Classification (GTDB taxonomy): domain Bacteria; phylum Bacteroidota; class Bacteroidia; order AKYH767-A; family OLB10; genus JADJOA01. The sequence goes on along the minus strand of JADJOA010000006.1, from coordinate 114,721 downwards.
TTTACGTAAGCAGGATTCTTTAAAACAACCTATTGTTATTGCTATGACAGCTTTTGCCATGCAAAGCGATAAGGAAAAATGTATTGAGGCGGGCATGAATGATTATATAAGCAAGCCAATAAGAATAGAAGATATCCAAAGTATTATTATCAAGTGGAAGGAAAAGTTTGAAGTTGCCTCTGCTATAAATCAAAAAGATGCAAAGCCTGTTTTGCTTTTAGATGCCACAGTTATTGAGAATTTAAAACGATTAGAGAATGGTAACGGAACAAGTTTCGTTAAAGACTTATTGATTGCTTTTACTAAGCAGGTGAAATCAATTAGTGACGAAATAAAATTGAATTACAATGATGGCAATTTAGATTTGGTTTACAAGAGCGCACATAAATTAAAAGGAAGCAGCCTTAATGTTGGGGCAAGAAAACTTGCATCTGTCTGCGAAGATTTGGAAGTTGCTTCTAAAGTAAAAGATAGCGATAAAGTGGAGAGAATAGTTACAGAATTAAATGCTGTTGTTGCTCAAACAATAAACTCGTACGCTGCTTATGAGATAAAGTAAGTACAATCACGCAACAACCTTCTTTAATACCTCTACAATAGTTTCACCAATTACTGCAGGTGATTCTACAACAGTTATTCCACACTCACGCATTATTTTCATTTTGGCTGCTGCCGTATCATCAGCACCACCAATTATAGCACCTGCATGTCCCATGCGTCTGCCAGGAGGAGCAGTTTGCCCTGCAATAAAACCTACAACAGGCTTGGTTCCGTTTTGCTTAATCCAACGTGCAGCTTCAGCTTCAAGGCTCCCCCCAATTTCACCAATCATAACTATAGCTTCTGTGTCGGGGTCATTCATAAAAAGTTCTACAGCCTCCTGAGTAGTGGTGGCAATAATAGGATCACCACCTATACCAATTGCAGTAGAAATTCCGGCACCAGCTTTCACTACCTGGTCAGCAGCTTCATAAGTTAACGTGCCGCTTTTGCTCACAATTCCAATTTTGCCGGCTTTAAAAACAAAACCAGGCATAATGCCCACCTTACATTCACCGGCAGTAATAACACCGGGGCAGTTGGGTCCAATAAGTCGTGTGTTCTTATCTCGCAAATATTCTCTCACCTGTATCATATCTTTAGTGGGAATACCCTCGGTAATTGCCACTACTAATTTTATTCCTGCTTCTGCAGCTTCCATAATTGCATCTCCTGCAAATGCGGGCGGTACAAAAACAATGCTTACATCTGCACCAGTTTGTTTTACAGCATCCGCAACAGTATTAAATACAGGTCTATCTAAATGCTTGCTTCCGCCTTTGCCGGGAGTAACACCACCAACCACATTGGTTCCGTATTCAATCATTTGAGTTGCATGAAAAGTTCCTTCGGTACCTGTAAAGCCCTGCACTATAATTTTCGAATTTTTGTTTACTAAAACGCTCATTTATTTTTATTTAGAGTTAAGGGTTCTGAGTTTTTTTATCGCGCACAAAACTAAATTTTTTAACAAGCGCAACAAGTAAATTTACTTGCCTTTTAATAACAATTTTATATAATGCTTATGAGAGATTACAAAGTAACTTATTGTTATAAAAACAGCAACTGCCAGGGATGCTAAAATAGCAGAGGCGCCAATAATTTTTATCCAGTTTGAAACAGCATCGGGAACTTTGCCTTTGTTAATAAGCCAAATATTTTGAAGTGATGTATCCGCAATAGCCTCTGTGCTCCATGCTACAATTTGTTCAGCATCTTTAAGGTTACTGTTATTTTGTTCTATTTGAGCAAGTGATTTAAGAACAGAAATTTTTAGCTCGTCATTTCTTGTTGCGATTATCTTATTGGCGTTTTCGTTTTCAAAAATTTCTTTAAGAGTGGCTACCTGATTAAAGTTATCCCTGTTTAGTTTTGAAATTAATCCAGCATATACATACGATTTTCTGCGCATTGCACTGTATAAATAATTTCGGTTGATGGATCGAAGTTTTTCATAAACCAAGTTAACGGCTTTGGCAGTTAAAAACCTGTCATGGTCTTTAAATCGAATAGTGGTAACATTAAAATCTATTTTTTCAATTTTTAGTCTTTTATATATACGGTAAAATAATTTGCTGGCATATTCTTCATTTCGTGCAATTTTGTAATGTTCGCCAAGTTTTAATGCCGAGTCTAAAAAAGAAATCATTTCATCGGAGTAAGCCTGTCGGTATAGCCGAGCTGTGTTGGCAGCGTTTAGTTTAGCGAGAGAATATTTTTCAATATCGGAGGTGCCGCTTTCCATTGGTGTTACATCATCGGCTACAATGGTTACTTCACTGCTGTATAAAAACACTGAATCCATTAAAAACTTTCCACAGAAAAAACCTGAAACAAGAAAAATAATGAGGATCAGAAAAAATCTTTTTCTGATGTATAAAATTATTTCAGGAGTGGACATGTAGTGAATATGTTTTAGCTGTTGCGCAATACTATTAAAACGCTGGCACTAATTAGTATTTCGCGGATTTAATTTTATTATTTTTTGAATACAATCCCCCAAATACTCATACTGTTCCCAACTGTTATAAGCCTGCACGGCAATTCTTAAATAGTATTTAGGTAAGGTGTTTCCGAAAATAAAAACAGGAACTTGTATTTTATAATCTTCCAATAATAACTTACGGGGTAAAGGCATGTTGTGCAAAAAAGATTTAGGCAGTTCAGCTTTTATGTCAATTAAAATATCGGAAAGATGGCTTATCATATTTTCGGGTGCAGGTAATTCTGTACCGGCTTTTTCACTCAGCATTTTTCTTGCTTTCAGGCACAAATCTCTATTGCGCTGGCGCAAGGCATCCCAAGAGCCCATCATGTTGCCCATCAGTTCAATAGATTCTTTTATTAATAAGTACGCAGTAAAATCCTCGGTGCCGGGCCAAATAAATTGTGCGCTCCAATGCTTATCAGTACCTGAATATAAATCGTGGTAATGGGAGATTTGAAGTGGAGAAATTTTATGGTGTTTGTCTTTACGCACGTGAAGCAAAGCAGAGCCTTTGGGTGAGCATATCCACTTGTGGCAGTTTCCGGTGTAATAGCTTGCGCCAATTTTTTCAATGTCTAAACGAACCATACCGGGTGCGTGTGCGCCATCAACCAACACTTCCACACCACGCGCTTCTAATTCTTTTGTAATTTGTTCTACAGGAAAAATAATCCCGGTGGCTGATGTAATGTGGTCTACCATTGCAAATTTTGTCTTAGGAGTAACGCATTTTAAAAATGCTTCGGTAATCTCTTCCTCATTCTTTATTGGAAAGGGCACATCGGCAACTACTAATTTACATTTATATTTTTCGGCATAGTATTTTAACGTGTTCTGGCAAGCACCATAAGCATGAGAGTGGGATAAAATTTCATCACCTTCTTTAAATTGTAATGAATGTAAAATGGTGTTTACGCCCATAGTTGCATTACGCACCAAAACCAAATCGTTTGCATTGCAGTTTACAAAGTTTGCCAGTGCGTTTTTGTTTTCCCAGTAAAGGTTTTCCAAATCAACGGTCATAAACTTTACCAGTTCGCTTTCCATAAGTGTACGAAGAGCGGTTTGTTTTTCTAAAATTTTAGCAGGGCAGGAGCCGAAAGAGCCATGGTTAAGAAATACAATTTCCTGATTGTGGCTCCAATGTTTTTCGAATTCGGAATAAGGTGGCAGCATATTGATAGAATAAAAATTCAGATAAGGATTGGATGTAAACTCGCTTCAAGTATAAAAATAAAAATGTTGCTGAAAGGCAATAACTAAAAATCAATTTTTTGATTGTGAAAATTAACTTTGCAAAAAAAATGAATTGAAAAACGTAGCTGTAATAGGTGGGGGCGCTGCCGGATTTTTTGCTGCCATACACGCTGCACAAAATGGTAATGAGGTAACCATTTTTGAGAAGGGCAATAGTTTGCTTAATAAGGTTCGTATATCGGGTGGAGGGCGCTGTAATGTTACCCATGCATGCTTTGAGGTGAATGATTTGGTGAAGTTTTATCCGCGGGGTTCCAAGGAATTAATAAGCGCTTTTTATCGTTTTAATACCAATCATACAATTGATTGGTTTGAAAGCCGTGGTGTGGAGTTGAAAACGGAAGGTGATGGCAGAATGTTTCCGGTTTCGGATTTATCTCAAACAATTATTGATTGTTTGCTAAAGGAGGCAAAGAGGAACGGTGTGAAGATTAAAACGCAGTGCGGAGTTAATGCTGTTGTTCTGGTTGACAGTAAACTGATTTTGAAATTTGCCAATGATGCAGAAAAAGAATTTGACAGCGTTATTGTTACTTCAGGTGGTTATCCATCTTCTAAAAACTATGATTGGTTGCGTGACCTGGGTATAAATATAGTTGAGCCTGTGCCATCACTTTTTACTTTTAATATTCCAAACTCTCCACTTAAAGGGTTAGAAGGTGTAAGTGTATCAGATACACTTATTACAGTTGAAGATTCTAAATTTAAGTACAATGGTCCGTTGCTTATTACTCATTGGGGGATAAGTGGTCCAGCAGTTTTAAAAACCTCCGCTTTTGCTGCAAGATTTATCCATGACTTAAACTACAATTTTACTGCCTCAATAAATTTTATTCCTTCCTTCAGTGCTATTGAACTGGAAGAACTTTTTAATCAGCAAAAGAAAAACCATCCTTCAAAAAAAGTTTTTTCAAAATTGTTTCTTCAATTGCCTGGAAGACTGTGGGAAAGGTTGTGCGCAGCGGCAGGAATTACAGAAGGGTGCCAATACGCCAATATAAGTAAGCAACAAATGCTGTCGTTAATAAAAAATATTTTATCATATGAGTTGAAGGTGAAAGGCAAAACAACTTTTAAAGAAGAGTTTGTAACCTGTGGTGGTATTGATTTAAAGGAAGTGGATATGAAAACAATGGAATCAAAAAAAATACCCGGTTTATTTTTTGCCGGAGAGGTTTTGAATATTGATGGCGTTACAGGCGGCTTTAATTTTCAGGCAGCATGGACTACTGGGTTTATTGCAGGCAGCAGTGTTTAACCTTTTAGGTGTTTTACAGTTGTAATCTTTTCCTACATTAGCCCGCATAACAATCTAAATAGCTAAACAAATATGTCGCAAACAAACACCGGGCACCCAAAGGGGCTTTATGTATTATTTACCACCGAAATGTGGGAGCGCTTTAACTTCTATGGAATGCGCGCCATACTATCTCTGTTTATGGCTCAGGCTTTAATGCTTGGCGAAAAAGACTCATCAATTATTTATGGGGGCTTTTTAGGGTTGTGTTACCTCACTCCTTTATTGGGCGGCTACATTTCTGATAAATTTTTAGGCAACCGTATTTGCATAATTCTTGGAGGTTTGTTAATGGCAATAGGGCAGTTTACTTTATTCGCAAGCGCCAGTACTTTTCAGGGCGATTTGGATTTTGCACGAACTTTAATGTGGAGCGGTTTATTAATACTCATTCTCGGTAATGGTTTTTTCAAACCTAACATATCATCAATGGTGGGTCAGTTGTATCCGCCTGCCGAAAAAAGTAAACTAGATTCTGCCTTTACCATTTTTTATCTTGGCATTAATGTAGGTGCAACTCTCGGTATTTTTATTTGCCCATTGTTAGGTGATGTAAAAGATGCAGCAGGTGTGCGTGATTTAACTGCGTTTAAATACGGGTTTCTGGCTGCTGGAATTGCCATGCTGCTTGCCTGCATAGTATTTTATATTCTGAAAGATAAGTACGTAATTACTCCTGATGGCGAAAAGATTGGTGACAAGCCTGATAGAAAAAAACTAAATGAAAGTGGTGAGCAACAAGCAAAATTTACAACACAGTCGGTAATTACAACTGTTGTTATGATGATTGCATTGACTTTTGGTTTTCATTACCTCTCTTTAGATGCTGATGTACAAGTACAAAATCCAATTAAGGTTTGGTTGTTTCCTTTTATTTACAGTGCGGGTTTAAGCCTTGCGTTCTTAATTATTTCAGATAAGTCATTAACTAAAATTGAGCGCGACCGTATTCTTGTTTTATATATAGTCGCTTTTTTTGTAATTTTCTTTTGGGCAGCTTTTGAGCAGGCAGGCTCTTCTTTAACCTTTATTGCCGATAAACAAACAGATACCAGCATCTTCGGTTGGAACATGCCTCCTAGCATGGTGCAGAACTTTAATAGTATTTTTGTGATAGCGCTTGCTATTCCTTTCAGTCTTGTTTGGGCATGGATGGACAGGAAAGGAATAGAACCTATTTCTCCGGTTAAACAATCGTGGGGGCTTGCATTTATTGCATTAGGATATTTGATTATTGCATTTCAGGTTAAAGACCTTGGCGTTGATGGAAAAATAGGTGTTATATGGCTGGCTGTTCTTTACTTGTTGCATACTGTTGGTGAGTTGTGTTTATCACCAATAGGTTTATCATTAGTAGCAAAGTTATCTCCAGTACGTTTTTCTTCTTTATTAATGGGAGTGTGGTTTATTAGTAATGCAGCAGGTTATGCGTTAACAGGTACACTTGGCGCATTGCTTCCGCCAACAGGCGATAAATACCAAAAGGCACAAGAACTTGGTATAGACTTATCAGGGGTGCTCAACGGTTCAGTTATGCCAAATGCCGATCAAATGAAAATGCTTGTAGATAATAATCTTCCAACAGCATTTCCTAAGTTTGCTGGATTCCCAATCACAAACCTGTACGAGTTTTTTATGCTGTTTGTAATACTTCCAGGTGTAGCTTCCATTTTATTGCTTGCATTAACTCCGCTTATGAAAAAACTGATGCATGGTGTTAAGTAATTAAAATCTTAAGCATTAAAAATTTGTAAAAGGCGGATACATCTAAATAAAGTGTCCGCCTTTTTCTAATCAATTATCATCTAAAATATTAAACGGATTAATAAAAAAAGCGTATGGCATTTTCAGTAGCAATTTCAAATTACCGCACTCCAATTAAAACCAACTATTGGCTGTGGATTTTTATTACAGTGTTTTTAACGGTATGGATAAACTCACTTGCAGGCACCTCCGATATTAATAACTGGATATTAGAAAACACACTCACTTTTTTGTTTGTAATTTTTTTATGTGTTACGTTTAAAAAATTCCAGTTTAGTGATTTGTCTTATCTGTTAATGTGTGTTTACCTATGCCTGCATGTGTATGGGAGTAAATATACCTATGCCGAAAACCCTTTTGGTTATTATTTGCAAGACGTGTTGCATACATCACGAAATCACTACGACCGCATTGTACATTTTAGTTTCGGTTTCTTGTTGGCGTACCCCATGCGCGAAATGTTTTTGAAATGGCTCAGGTATCCGCGCTTTGTTTCATGGGCTTTGCCAATAGAAATTACCATGTCGGTAAGTGCATTATATGAATTAGTAGAATGGGCTGTGGCTGATTTGTTTTTTCCTGCACAGGGTGTTGCTTACTTAGGAACGCAAGGCGATATATGGGATGCACAAAAAGATATATGCCTTGCCTTTACAGGTGCGCTGCTTGCTACTACTATTGTATCGGTTGTAAAAAAGGTTTTTAAAATTAATGAGGTTGAATCTCAATTAAAGAATTAGATACTGACTGACTTTAGTTGGATAATTGATATTAGCACGTAAAGGCACAAGGCACCCAAAGTGATTACATCTATTAAATCACTTTGGGTGCCTTCTGCCTTTGCATGAAATATGCTACTGCGTTATTAACTTATTGATGCTGTTTATTTGCCTCATTTGATTTTTTTTATTTTTATCCGTCAACCAATTACTCATCCATTATGCAAACCCAACCTCAAAAAGAATTTAAGCCCTACATATCGGCTACCGACAACGTTGCAGAATTTACCCTTAAATCAATTTTGCTGGGCGCATGTTTTGGAGTCATATTCGGGGCATCTACCGTTTACCTTGCTTTAAAAGCAGGTTTAACGGTTTCGGCATCAATACCTATTGCAGTTCTGGCTATTTCACTTGGACGCAAATTTTTTAAAACAACCATTCTTGAAAATAACATTATTCAAACCACCGGCAGTGCCGGAGAGAGCATAGCATCGGGTGTGGTATTTACATTGCCTGCATTTTTATTTCTTTCGGTAAACGAGCAAGGCATTAGCAACGGTATACAATATTTTGAGTACTGGACTATTTTTACGCTTGCCGTACTTGGGGGTATATTGGGTACGTTAATGATGATACCCTTGCGCAGGTCTCTTATTGTTAAAGAGCATGAAACGCTTCCTTACCCTGAGGGAACTGCCTGTGCACAGGTTTTAATTGCCGGTGAAAAAGGTGGGGATTTTGCTAAAACTGCTTACCTTGGTTTAGGATTTAGCATGTTGTATGCAATATGCCAAAAGGTTTTTCACATTATTGCCGAAGCACCTGCATGGGTTACTGCACAAACAAATAAATATTTTCCTAGTGCAACGGTTAATGGCGAAATTACACCTGAATATATGGGCGTGGGTTACATTATTGGTCCTAAAATTTCGGGAGTGCTTGTGGCAGGTGGTGTGTTGGCATGGTTGGGGTTAATTCCATTGCTTGCATCTATTGTACCGCCTGATACTATTGCCATGCAGTTGCAAAAACTTGGATTAATAGCTGATCTCACTGTTGCTAATGCGCGTTTTGGCTGGGATCCGCTTACACACTTTTACTAACACTGCCGAAGCCGTTTACCGGGCATACGTAAGGCAAATTGGTGCTGGTGCAGTTGCCGCAGGTGGTTTTATTACACTTATTAAAACTATTCCCACAATTATTTCTTCGTTTAAAGAAAGTGTTGGCAGCATGAAAGAAAAAGCTGGCGCTGTAGTTTCACGCACCGAAAATGATTTGTCGTTTAAGACTGTGATACTCGGTAGTATTGCTTTAATAATTGTTATGGCGCTAATGCCACAGTTACCCGGAGATTCTATCATCAATAAATTATTGATTGGAATTTTAATTGTGGTGTTTGGTTTTTTCTTTGTTACTGTATCAAGCCGCATTGTGGGTATAATTGGTAGCAGCAATAACCCAATTTCAGGAATGACCATTGCAACCATCATGGGCACTGCATTAATATTTATTGCTGTGGGTTGGACAGGTAAATTCTACGAGCCTATGGCATTGGTGGTTGGCGGTCTTGTTTGTATTGCCGCTGCAAATGCTGGCGCAACATCGCAAGATTTAAAAACAGGGTATATTGTAGGTGCTACACCTAAGTACCAGCAGTTGGCTTTATTTATTGGTGCAATAGTTTCATCTATTGTTATTGGTATTACAGTAAAAATTTTAGATACGCCAACAGCCGATATGGTGTCGCGTGGCATTAACCATGCAATAGGAGAGAAGTATGCTGCACCCCAGGCTACACTTATGGCTACTCTTATTAAAGGATTACTTTCATTTAACCTTGACTGGAACTTTGTGTTGGTGGGTGTGTTCCTTGCCATTACTGTTGAACTAATGGGCGTAAAAGCATTGTCGTTTGCAGTAGGTGCTTATCTGCCGCTTTCTACAACCCTACCCATATTTGCCGGTGGAGCTATTAAAGGTATTGTTGACTGGAAAGCTAAACGCAGCAAAAAGAATGTTGAAGATGCTGAACTCGGCAAAGGCAGTTTGTTTGCAACGGGGCTTGTAGCCGGAGGTGCCTTGGCAGGTGTAGTGGTTGCATTGCTTTCTGTTGATGAGGGCATTGCTGCCAAAATTCAATCATGGAGTTTGGAACCCACGTTGCATGTAATATTTGATAGTAGTGGCTACCAAATATTAGGAACACTTTTCTTCTGTTTTATGGGTTGGGTGCTTTACAAAATAGCTACAAAGGATTAATGGATGTTTTGTAGAGGCTCATTTTGTTAAGTGTGGTTCGGAATATAGAAACTTATAGAACTAATCGTAAGTTTCATTACTCATTACGTCCCACCAAATAGCTACATTTAAAAAGTACCACGAGTGTCTTTCGTCCTGTACATTAATAAGAGCTTTACGTGCCTCATCGCTCATAAAATCATAGTCTTTAGCAAAGGCATTAATCTTTTCTTCTAACACCGGAAACATTTTATCTTTTAAAAAGTGATCAATTGGAATTGTGAAACCATCCTTTCGCCTGTAGAGAATACTGTCAGGTAATGTTCCTTCCATGCCTTTTTTTACAATGTACTTTTCTACCTTGTTTTTCATTTTTATTTGGGCAGGAATGCTCAAAGCAAATTCAATCAATTCTTCGTCCATAAACGGAGCACGGGCTTCAACTGATGCAGCCATACTCATTTTGTCTATTCTGGAAAGAAGTAGCTCGGGCAAACGCAGATTGAGGTCAATAAAACTCATGTTATTTAATAAGTCGCTGCTGCCGCTCTCGGCTTTATAGCGCATATTGTAGTAATCTATAATACGATAAACAGGTTGTATCCCGGCTGATTCCTGAAAGCCTTTCTTGAAAAAAATATCTTTATCAAAGTCTGAATAATTTTCTATCCCTCCTCTAAAAACTCTTTGATTGTTTGAAATACGATTAGACCACTCAGAATAATACGGTCTTCTTTTTTTTACCACTGGAACATTTACGCCTGCTTTAATAGCAGTGGTGAGGTACGGATAATTATCGTGCAACGATTGATATTCATGCATCATTCGCCATCCCTGGTAGCCAATAAATGTTTCATCGCTTCCTTCTCCACCAAGGCAAACAATAACGCCATTATCGCGTGCCAGTTTTGATAAATAATAAAGCGGCACACAGGCAACATCACTAATTGGTTCATCATGATGCCATACGAGTTTAGGCATGATATCAAGAAAGTCATTAACTTTTAACTCTATTTCGTGGTGATTTGAATTAAAAAGTTTTGCAACGGTACGGGCATACTCAAACTCATTAGTGTATCCTTCAATTTCGTTACTGAAGCCAACAGAAAAAGTATAAACAGGCTTTCCGGTAATTTCTGTAAGCTTGGCAACAACAGAACTGGAATCTACACCACCCGAAAGATATGCGCCATAAGGCACATCGCTCTCGCGCCTGTAATCAATAGCTCGTGTAAACAATCGTTTGAATCCTTCAATAGCTTCTTCTTCCGGCATGTCAGCATTTAACTGAACCTTATCAAATACATTGTAATAAGGAATTTGGTTTGAAAGGTTTCCGTTTTTAATTACCATGTAATGCCCGGCTGCCAGTTTGTTTATATCATTAAAAAGCGTTTGTGGCGGAGGCACAAACGTGAATGACAAATAATCTGAAAATGCCTGAAGGTTCATTTCGCGCTTAAAATCTTTGCAGCGCAAAATGCCTTTAACCTCACTGGCAAAATAATACTTGCCATTTTTAATTCCATAGTAAAGCGGCTTTTTTCCAAAGCGGTCGCGCACTATCCAAACCAAATCTTTTTCAGTATCCCACAACGCAAAAGCAAACATACCTTTGAATTTTTTCAAACACTCAAAGCCCCATTGCTTGTACGATGCCAGAATTACTTCCGTGTCTGAGTGATCGCTTTTAAATTGTTGCCCTGCTGCTTCAAGTTGCTTACGAAGTTCGCGGTGGTTGTATATTTCTCCATTAAAGGTTATCCAGTATTTTTTGGAAACATCGGGCATAGGTTGCGCACCACCTTCCGATAAATCAACTATGGACAAACGCCTGTGCCCAAAATGAACGGGGCGTTTGTTATTCAATTTTATTCCGTTTAAAGAAACTATTCCTGCAATTCCGCACATAGGCTATTTGTTTTTTGCTATTACTTGTTTGTAAATATCTATCAGTTTATTGGTGTGGTTTTTTATCTCGCACATTTCATTCACTTTTTTTCTGTTGTTGGGTATGTAATCCCACTTCATTAACTCATTTAATTTCTGGAGATAGGCTTCCTTATCATTTTCTTTTATAAGCATACCGTTAACATTATCCTCTACCAACTCAGGAATACCCGCGTGCCAAGTGGTGAGTATGGGCAGTTCCATTGCCATAGCTTCCATAATGGCTGTAGGCAATCCTTCCGTTTCGCCATAAGGACCTGTTACGCTGTGATGCAAAAAAACGTGCGCTGTTTCCATCCATTCTTTTACTTGATGAGGGTCAAGCCTGCCGGTAAAAAAATATTTTATCTTCTAATCCGCAGTCAGCCACTAACTTTTTTATTTCATCCATTTGAGTTCCGCCTGCTCCACCAAATGTAAACCTAACAGGAACTGAATGGTTTTGTTCTAAAAATTTTTTAATGACCGGTACCGTTATGTGATGTCCTTTTTGGGGTGCAAATGAGGAAACTTGCAAAAAATGCACTTCTTTATTTTTTGATGGATGTTGCGTGCGAACAAATTTTTCAAGATCAATGCCTAGATAGAGTTTAAAGCCTTTTGAGGTATCAATTCCCATTTTCGCCACGCGGCTTTTTATGTAATCGCTTACAAACATGGGATATATAAATGGTTTGGCATAAATACTTTTCAGTTTGCGTACGTAACTTTTTTTCTTGTCAAACTGTGTGGCATCATAACCATGAAATGTAACAATAACCGGAATATCTGTTCTGCTAAAATTATCTATAAACCTTACCGATTCATTTCCAAAATGGCAATGGATAACATCGGGATTGATTTTATTTACCGCTTCGTTTAGTTTTTTTGAAAAGGCGCTGTTGCGTTCTCCAAACCATATATCATTTTTAAACAACTGCCACTTAATGGCAGTCTTTAAACGGCTTTCTTCAAACGGAATTTCTATTACCTTATCATAAGGAAATTTTTCGGCAATACCCCGGTTGTTGCAAATAACCCAAACTTCGCAATGTTTAGATAACGCAATTACTTCATTGTATATAAACGTCAGTGTTCTTCCTCCAAAACCCTGCGCAAATACAAGTACCTTCATAACTTTTGTGTTGTAATTTTTTAAGTTGCTTTTATAAGAAAAACGTTACACGTGGTTATGACGCTGTAAAATTATTAATATGCACGAAGCTACTGCTAACAGGGCATTGTATTTATGTTTAGTATTCATTCAATTAACATTAAATTGTTTATTAGTTAAACTGAAAAAAAGCGCGTTTTTAAAGCACAGCGTATTGTCAATAAACTATTTTGCTCTTTATTTGGACAACAAAAAATTACTTTTACTAATAAAGTAGTGATATATATAATTTTGGTTATCCAATGCAAGAGCTCTTGTTCGATATACATACACACACAAAACCTGATGGAAAAACTTATGCAATACAAAACCTGGCAGGGAATTTTGATTGTTTAAGTGAAAAGTGCACGTATTCTGCCGGATTGCATCCATGGTTTATTAAAGAAGAAGATTTTGAAATTGATTTCCTAAAGTTAAAAGATGCAGCATCTTTACCAAACGTGGTGGCAATAGGGGAGTGCGGGCTCGATAAAGTTTGTGGTTCATCTTTTGAGTTGCAGGCAAAGGCATTTGAAAGACAAATTATTTTGGCAAATGAAACCGGCAAGCCTTTAATTATACATTGTGTAAGGGCATTTGGCGAAGTTGTTAATCTGCTAAAGCAAAACAACAACAAAGTTCCGGTTGTATTTCATGGGTTTAATAAGAATGCCACACTTGCAAAACAATTAATTGATAATGGTTTTTATTTATCGTTCGGTGAAGCTCTTTTGAATACAGCAATGAAAGATGTGTTTTATTCAGTTCCCTTAGAAAACTTTCTTTTAGAAACAGATAAATCTTTTTTTGACATTGAACGCATTTACAGCCAAGCTTGCACCATAAAAAATATTGATTTGAATTCGCTTAGTTTGCAAATAATAAAAAACGCAAAAAAAGTTTTTGGAAAACACTTTTTTGAATTATGATGAAAGATATTTCGTGGCTTGGCAGAACAAGTTTATTGATAGGTGCTGAAACAGTAACTAAGCTTACCCAAAAGCATGTAATGGTTGTTGGTCTAGGGGGAGTTGGCTCTTATGCAGCCGAGTTTATTGCCCGCAGCGGAATTGGCACCATGACTATTATTGATGGCGATACTGTTGATCCAACAAACCGCAATAGGCAATTGCCTGCATTGGCAACAAATCACGGACAATCAAAAGCATTGATTATGGCTGAAAGATTGGTGGCTATCAATCCTGAACTAACATTAAATGTGGTTCAGCAATTTGTAAACCCTGTAATGGTGCAAGAGCAACTTGCATTAAAACCCGATTATATTATTGATGCCATTGACAGTTTAACACCTAAAATAACTTTTATTAAAATGGCTTATGAAAGTAAAATACCATTGGTAAGTAGTATGGGTGCTGGTGCAAAAGTTGACCCTACAAGATTACGCGTGGTTGATATTTCTAAAACATACAATTGTCCTTTTGCACAACAAATAAGGAAAACACTCAAAAAATTTAATATACGCAAAGGAGTTAAAGTGGTGTTTAGTGCCGAAGAGCCCATCAGAGAAAGCCTGATGCTTACAGATGGGAGGAACTATAAAAAGTCGGCTTATGGAACTATCTCCTACATGCCTGCAACATTTGGTTCGGTGGCTGCATCGGTGGTACTAAGAGATTTAATTAAACAGAAATAATTATAAAATTAATGCTTGACTGGCAGCAATACTTTGGATTGTTTTTATGCGGAGTAGTTGTGCTTGGTTTTTTATTTTCTCAATTATGCAATCAATTGTGTTATTGAATTTTTCAAGTATTTTTCTATCAAACCCTTTGATAAGAATGAACTTGGTAATTTTTTAGATAAGCACTTTCCTTACTATCAGAATTTATCTGATGCTGGTAGAGAAAAATTTATTAAAAGAGTAAAATGGTTTAAAGAGAATAAACTTTTTTACGGCAAAGAGGATCTCATTTTGTCCAATGAAATGATTGTTCATGTAAGTGCATGTTTTGCGCAACTTACTTTTGGTTTGAAAGATTACAGGTTAAACAGCTACAAAAAATATTTCTTTACCCTGATATTTTTTATTCGGGTTTATTGAAGGCAGATGTAAAGGGCTTAACATTTAAGCACACTGCCATACATCTTTCCTGGAAAAATTTTAAAGAAGGATATGATAATCCTGATGATAAAATAAATCTTGGCTTGCATGAACTTGCCCATGCGCTAAAGTTTGATTTGGAAGATGAGTTGGGTTTTGATAGTCATTTTGCAAATTATATTGATGACTGGCAAAGAATAAGTGAAAAAGAATATAACGAACTTGCCAATGAGGTGCCGTCTTTTCTTCGGTCTTATGGTGGCGCTAACCGCGAAGAATTTTTTGCAGTGTGTGTTGAACATTTTTTTGAAGCACCCGAAGCATTTGAAGATGAACTGCCCGATATTTATAACCACCTTTGTTTTCTATTGCAACAAAATCCTCAAAACACCACTAGCGATTATTTACTTACGCCAACCTTTCTTGAAAAAATAAAAGCTAATGAGGAATTGATTCCCCTTAAACCAAAGACGAGGATTCATCATTTGAGGGAGAGTTTTTACGGGCTGTCTTTGCTCATGTTTGTTTCGGGTTTGGTTATAGGAGTGCCTGTTTATCTCTATTACAGCGAAATGCTTTTAACGGAAAATGGTTTTTTTAAGGCAGTGGCAATACCAGTTTTTATTTTTGGTTTGTTACAATCCGTTTTCTTTAAAATCAGGGGTTTTAACAATATGGGTTATTTTGTTGCCTATAATTTTATTGGATTTGTTTTTTTAACCCTTTCACTTTTTGTGATAGTAAATTATTCAATACGCGAAAAGAAAACAGCAACAAGACTTCACAAGATTAGATTAATAGATTTAGAAGTAGTAGAAGGGAGGGGAACGGGTAAATACATTTTAACGCTTGAAAAAAATGAGTTGATAAATTATATCGATGTAAGAACTTTTAGCAAGTCGGAAGTTGGAGACATTACACACAGTCAAATGGAGAATAGCGAGATTTTTATGGTGTTGCATTTGAGTAAGGGCTTTTGGGGCATTGATAATGTATTGTCTAAAAGACTGATACAAATCGGGGCAAACAACTCGTACCGGTAAAACGTTGAATAAATTAAGGTTGCGCTTGAGTGATCTTTAGCAGCTTTTCATCTTAAATGTAATCTGTATTACATTTGCTTTCGTAGATGTATGATAAAATTGCAATTTCAAATCAATCGCAATATGAGTAATAAGATAAAATTGATCACTATTAGTGCATGTGTCATAATGTTTAATGCTTGTGCACAAAATCCATCATCGCAAAATAAAACCGAAAAACTAAATAATATGAGCAACGAAAAATATGAGGTTAACAAAACCGATGAAGAGTGGCGCAAACAACTTACATCAGAACAATACGAGGTATTGAGAGAAAAGGGAACTGAAAGACCTTACACCGGCAAGTACTACCTTAACACAGAAAAAGGGGTTTATAAATGCGCAGCTTGCGGCAACGAATTGTTTACAAGCGATATGAAATTTGAATCGCATTGTGGCTGGCCCAGTTTTGACAAGGAAATTGCAGGAGGTAAAATTAAAACCGTTACCGATACTTCGCACGGAATGATTCGTACGGAAATTATGTGTGCACGTTGCGGCTCGCATCTTGGGCACATTTTTGATGACGGACCTACCGAAACAGGAATGCGTTATTGTGTCAACTCCGTTTCCCTTTCTTTTGAGGGCGATACTATTAAAATTGTTAAACCCAGGCAGGAATAACTAAAGCATAATTTCAATTGAAGTTAATTGGTGCTACACCTTGCTTTGCAATTGAACATAAGGCACAATTACTTCTTCCAGAGAAATTCCGCCATGCTGAAAAGTATTTCGGTAATGGTTTACGTAATAATTAAAATTATTAGGGTAAGCAAAAAACTTATCTGCTTTAGCAAAAACATAAGTGGTACTAACATTTAACTTTGGCAGAAAAGCATCTGATGGGTTTTTAACTTCAAACACATCGCGCTTTTCGTAATTGAGGTTTTTGCCTTGTTTATACCTCAGATTTGTATTAGTATTTCTGTCCCCAATAATTTTTGATGGCTCTTTTACCCTAATGGTTCCATGATCGGTTGAAATAACCAACCGCACATTTTTATGTGAGAGAATTTTTATGGCTTCCAACAACGGAGAGTGCATAAACCAAGAGAGAGTAAGAGAGCGGTAGGCTGATTCGTCATCGGCAAGTTCACGTATTACCTGCATGTCTGTGCGGGCATGAGATAGCATATCAACAAAATTGTAAACTATAACATTTAATTTGTTGTTGAGTTGATTGGGTAAATTGTCAACCATTGCTTTACCCGCATCTAAGTTTGTTATTTTAGTGTAGGATGTTTTAATTGTTTTGCGTAAGCGCTGCAACTGGTCATTTAAAAATTCTTCTTCGTGCAAATTTTTTCCTTCTTCCTCGTCATCATTTACCCAAAGTTTAGGTTGGTGTTTTTCAATATCAGATGGCATCATTCCGGAAAAAATGGAGTTGCGAGCGTATTGTGTAGCCGTTGGCAAAATGCTGTAATAGGTTTCATCTTCTGTTACACGAAAATATTCCATCACCACCGGCTGAATAACTTTCCACTGATCGTAACGGAGGTTATCTATTAAAAGAAAAAATACCGGTGTTTCTGCCGCTTCAATAAAAGGAATAATTTTTCTGCGGAATAAATAATGAGATTGCATTGGACCTGCATCGGCATTTTTGAGCCATTGCAGGTAATTGCTTTCAATAAATTTTGAAAACAGCATGTTGGCTTCTTCTTTTTGCTGAAGCAAAATTTCGAACATGCCGCCATCTTTGTTTTTATCTAACTCAAGTTCCCAGTAAACTAATTTTTTATAGAGGTCGGTCCAGCCTTTGTAATCTAACCGTTCCTGTAGCATCATCCCAATTTGCCTGAACTCCTGCTGGTATTGCGAAGTAGCTTTTTCGCTTACCAACCGTTTGGTATCAAGGTTCTTTTTTATGGAAAGTAAAATTTGGTTTGGATTAACGGGTTTAATAAGGTAATCGGCAATTTTACTTCCTATAGCCTCTTCCATAATAAACTCTTCCTCGCTTTTGGTAATCATAATAACGGGTATATCGTTATTTATCTCTTTCATTTTTACCAGCGTTTCCAGGCCTGACATGCCTGGCATGTTTTCGTCTAAAAAAACTATGTCATATTGTTCATTTTTAAAAAGCTGTAAAGCGTCTTTACCATTGTTGGCGGTGGTGGTATCAAATCCTTTTTCGTTCAGGAAAAGTATATGCGGCTTTAATAAATCAATTTCATCATCAGCCCAAAGTATTTTTATTTTATCCATCAGTGATATTATCAAATTAAGTTGTCTAAACTATTATTTATTTTATTTATTGCCCCGTGCAATTATTGATATGAGTATTAGCTGCTAAATTTTTGTTTGGCTTAAGAAATCTTCTTTACTGATTTTATAAATGTAAGCAGGGTGTTCATGCAATTCGGCTTCGTGCGAAAACGTCATTCCGCATTTTTTAAGTACTTTAATTGACTGCATGGTTTGCTTCATTACTCTGCCAATAATTTGGTTGAAATTAAATTGTGCGAACCCGTAGTGCAAACTTGCCATTGCTGCTTCGGTGGCAAAGCCTTTTCCCCAGTAAGTTTCCATACACCTATATCCCAAATCAACCTGGTTTAGTTCAGGCATAAACTTTAAGCCGCACCAGCCTATAAATGTGCCGGTGTCCTTTAATAATACAGCCCATCTGCGATGCCTGTAGCTTTTGTACTGTTGTTTTATTACGGTTTCTATTAAATGCCTGGCATCTTCAATGGTTTTAAATGCAGGATCGCTTGTGTATCGTATAACGTTAGGGTTTTGGTTTAATTCAAAAACTGCTCCGGCATCATAGGTTTCTATTTCTCTAATGAGGAGGCGTGGAGTTTGGGAGATTATTTTCATTGAAAGAAGCGTCCCACCTAACCTTCCCTGAAGGGGAGGGAAATGACAGAGTGCCTTAATTTTTAGGAGTGGTTAAAGTCTAATTGAGGTTGAATAAATATGAAGTTGTGAGGTAGGATTTAAAACAAGCAACCCATTCTTTTGGCAAAGAATGGGTTGCATAATATATGTTTGATATAATTATTTTCCTCTTAAAGAGGCTTCGTCAGAAACAGTAAGTTTTTTACGACCTTTTTTTCTGCGCGCTGCCAATACCCTGCGACCATTAGGCGTGGCCATTCTCTCCATAAAACCATGTTTGTTTTTTCTTTTCTTTTTGCTGGGTTGATAAGTGCGTTTCATTGTATTTAATATTTAAATATGGTACTGTTTTAAATTGGGTTGGCAAAAGTAAAAAATATTGGAATTTGCAAATAGGGAGATTGGGTTAATATGTGGTTGCGTTATTCTATTGAGGCAAATAAACTATACTTTTACTCTCAAAATAAGGTGAGTTAAGGTAATTGGTTACAGGTTCTGTAATTACTTTTTTGCCAAGTGGGGCGGTTTCTTCCTTTAAATCTCCTCCTTAAGGCAAATAATGCCATTGGGTATTGCATTTAGGTTTTGGGATAGTATTTTTCCTTTACTCCACCTTACTAAATCGGGTAGGGGTGCGGTGGCACGCGAAATAATAAAGTGAACCTTGCCGGTAAAAAGTTCAGCCCTTAAACAAACCGGGGTAATGTTTTGCAGGTTTATGGATTTGGAAATAGCATCAACCACCATAATTTTTTTGGCAATTGAATCCAGCGCAAAAAATTGAACATTGGGGAAATAAATAGCCAGCGGTATGGATGGGAAACCTCCACCTGTACCAATATCCAAAACCTGGGTGCCGGGTTTAAACGAAATGTATTTGGCAATGGCAAGCGAGTGAAGTATGTGCCGTTCGTAAAGCTGACTGATATCTTTACGCGATATCAGATTGATTTTACTGTTCCAGTCGTGGTACAAAGCACCCAACTGCTCAAACTGATTTAATTGAGTTGGAGTGAGTTCCGGAAAAATTGGGAGATAATTTGAGGATTCACTTTACGTGAGTTAATCCTAATCTAATTTATGTTCTGTATTTTTAACAATCTGGTACAGGAAATCTCTTGCTCTGAAAAGTTGTGCCTTTACAGTGCCTAATGGTAATTTCAGTTCATCGGCAATTTCTTCGTAAGATAACTCACGGAAGTAACGTAACTCCACAAGCGATTTGTAGCGGGGCTTTAGTTTGTCGACAACTATGCGCATGGCTTCAAATTTTTGTTTACGCATCATGCGCTCTTCGGGTCCTATGGCATCTGATTTTACTTCCAATACAAATTCATCGCCATCATCGCTTTCAAATCCTTTGTCTAAAGAAAATGTTTGTTTGCGTTTTTTTCTGATAAAGTCAATACAGTTGTTGGTAGCAATTTTAAAAAGCCATGTGCTGAATGCGTAATCAGGTGTGTACTGCCTTAGGTTTTTAAATGCTTTTCCAAATGCTTCAATAGTTAAGTCATCGGCATCATCTCTATTATTAACCATTTTTAAAAGCATAAAGTAAATAGAATCTTTGTAACGGGACATTAATTCTGCAAATGCTTTTTGGTTGCCTGTATTTACTGCTTCCAAAACAAGAGCATAATCTTTAACTGCTTTGTCGCTCAGGTTAGGATTAACTTTTACCTTTTTGTTATCGTCATCATCATCTAAAATGGCAACCTTCTTAATTTTAGGAGCTGATGTTTTTGTTTTAGTTTTTTCCTTGGTGGTGGTTTTTGTCTTTTTAACTTTCACTTTTTCTAAAGTTTTTACTTCCATGATTTATTTTTTACAATAACATTTGAGAAAGAAACAAAAGGGTAAACAATTGAAACAAGCAAATCGAAAAACGGGATGAGCCATATTAAATCTGTCTCTTTAAGTTTTTGCATGCTCTTGCCAAATATAAAGAGTTGGGTAAGCAGCCTTAGCCCGAAAGCAATGCAAACCCATTCAATTTTGAACTTACTTATTAACAGAACAAACAATAGCGGGTAGAGTAAAATTTGACTGAGCATAAACGTGCCTAATGCAAATTTGTGTTTGGCCTTGTAGTGAAAGCCCGTGCTCATGTGCCGCTTTTTTTGCGCAAGCCAATCGCTAACAGTAGTTTTTGCTTTTGAGAATGTAAATGCATTTGGAGTTAAGCAAACGGCAGTGTTTTGTTTGGTAGCGGTTTCGTTTACAAACAAGTCATCATCGCCCGATAAAATGTGGAAGTGTTTTGCAAAGCCTTTGTTGCCAAAAAATAATTTTCGTTTGTATGAAAGATTTCTACCTGTACCCATATACGCATTTTTGCCAATAGCATAAGAGAGGTATTGCATGGCGTTAAATACCGTATCAAAGCGTATCCACCGGTTTAAAATACCTGGTTCTTTTTTATAAGCACCATATCCAATTACAATATCGGTACTATCTTTATAGGCATGTACGGTTTCTGTTATCCAATCAGGCGTGGCAGGGTAGCAATCTGCATCGGTTAGTAAAAGTAAATCGTGTGCTGCAGCTTTTATCCCAAGGGCAAGTGCAAACTTTTTGCCGTGTTGGTAACGCTCCTGTTCTTTTAACTCAACAATTTTTAATTGAGGATATTGTGGTTCCAGTTCTTCTAAAAATTTTTGTGTTTCGTCCCACGAACAATCATTTACCACCACTACCTGAAAAGATGGATACTTTTGTTCAAGCACAGCCGGCAGAAATGCTTTAAGATTTTTTAATTCATTGCGCGCACAAATAACAACCGATACAGGGGGAGTGTTACTGTTTTTCCGCTTGTAATTGAAAAATGCCAGCCTCGAAAAAGTAAAAAGATAAAAACAAAGCTGAATTAACAGACACAAAAGAAAAAGTGAAGCGAGGACTAAAAGTATGTGTTCTTTTGTGAAATACGATAAGTAATTTTCCACCTGAAAAATTTTGCGGTTGCGTTGCAAAGCTATTTTTAAGTAGCTGCTTTATTCCCATCTCTTTTTTAAATATGAACATAAAGTGTTAGTTATTCTTTTCTTTGCAGCTTACTTTTTTATCAATGCAGTTTACACTTTTAAAAAATGATATTACATCAAAAGCACGTGCAGGTGTAATAGAAACCGACCACGGCAAAATTCACACCCCCATATTTATGCCTGTGGGTACGGCAGGCACGGTTAAAGGCGTTAACCAGCGCGATTTGGCAAACGATATAAAAGCTGAAATAATTTTAGGCAATACCTATCACCTTAACCTCAGACCCGGAACAAAAGTTTTAGAGAAAGCTGGGGGGCTGCACCAGTTTATGAACTGGCAAAAACCAATACTTACTGATAGTGGCGGTTACCAGGTTTATTCATTAACCGATGTGAGAAAACTTACTGAGGAGGGTGTAAAATTTCGTTCGCACATTGACGGGTCGTTACATTTTATTTCACCCGAAATTTCTATGGATATACAGCGCAGCATTGGTGCCGATATTTTTATGGCATTTGATGAATGCACGCCCTATCCATGTGAATATAAGTATGCAAAAAAATCTATGCTTATGACACATCGCTGGCTAAAGCGCTGTTGCGATCATGTCGACAAAACAAAACCGCTTTATAATCATAACCAAAGTTTATTTCCAATTGTACAAGGTTCGGTTTATAAAGATTTGCGTAAGGAGAGTGCAGAGGTGATTGCATCATTTAACCGCGAGGGAAATGCCATTGGCGGATTAAGTGTGGGAGAGCCTGCTGAGGATATGTATGAAATGACCAATTTGGTGTGCGATATTTTGCCCAAAGAAAAACCTCGTTACTTAATGGGAGTTGGCACACCTGCAAATATATTGGAGTGCATTGCATTGGGTATAGATATGTTTGATTGCGTAATGCCCACACGCAATGCCCGCAATGGTATGTTGTTTACTTCCGAGGGTATTATTAATATTAGAAATGAAAAGTGGAAGGAAGATTTTAGTGCTATAGATGAGAGTGGTAGTTGCTTTGTTGATACGCAATATTCTAAAGCATACCTGCGGCATTTATTTGTGGGAAAGGAAATGCTGGGCGCACAAATTGCAACATTGCATAACCTTGCTTTTTTATTTGTGGTTAGTAAAAACAGCACGAGAAAAAATTGTGGAGGGCAGTTATTTGAGTTGGAAAAATATGATGGTGGAGAAGGTAACCAGGAGGTTATAGTTATATTTACAGTTATGTTTTTACTATCAATTAATCTAAGCACTTGCACCGGTAATTGTAATGTTTAAATTTGAGCGCACAACTACAAAGCAACATCTAAATAATTATTATGTCTGATAACAAGTTTACCATATTCGTTGTAGAAGACAGCGATATACAACGTTCAATGATGGCAGATCATCTTGCCAAATACAAAAATGTTGAAGTGGTTAGCTACTCTGGTGGCGATTACTGTCTTAAGGATTTGATTTTTGAAAAAGTGCAAGCACCTGAATTAATTCTCATGGATTATTTTTTAGACAGTAACACAGTTAATGCAAAGGATGGCTTGGAAACGCTTGCCAAGCTTAAAGAGATTGCTCCTTATACCAATGTAATTATGTTTACTTCGGTAGAAAACAAAAGAATTATGGAACTGGCAAAGCAAAAAGGAGCAATGGATTATATTTTTAAGGGACAGGATAGTTATGAGAAACTTGATGAGATACTTGGAAGTGAATTTAATCTTAAAACCAAATAATGGTTCCGGCATGTGTTATGCATAAATAACAGGAACCATTCTTTTTTAATGCAAAAAAAATTTGCATGCAAATTAAAATTGCAATAGTTGAAGATGACAAAGACCTTAGAAACATGCTTGAGGTTTTTTTAATTCTTATAACGACTTAAAAGTAGTAGCGGCATATCCTAACGGCAATCTTTTTTTAAATGATTTAAACATTACTGATTGCGATGTGGTAATTATGGACATAAACATGCCCGGCAAAAGTGGCATTGACTGTATTGCTGAGGCCAAGCCGCAGAGACCCCAAATTCAATACGTAGTTTCAACATCATTTGAGAACCATGAATTTATTTTTAAAGCTTTGTGTGCAGGTGCTACCGGTTATTTGTTAAAAAGTGATAAGCCCGACGCACTTGTGGATGCCGTTAGGAGTGTTATGGAAGGTGGTTCGCCAATGAGCGCCAGTATAGCAAGGCTGGTGGTAACATCGTTTCAGAAGCCTGCAGTAAAAAAGTGAAGCATTGCATCTATTAAGTGAGCGCGAGCAGGAGGTTGTATTGTTTCTTTCGCAAGGTTTAACTTACAGGGAGATAAGTGAAAAAGTTTTTATAAGCCCTGAAACGGTACGCACACACATCAGAAATATTTATAGCAAGTTGCAGGTTAAATCTAAAACAGAGGCCGTCAATAAAATTTTTCCAAGGTAGAAGCCGGCCGCAAAAATTACTGCAAATGCAGTATGTATTACTTGGTTTATTACCACCTACTTTTGCAGAGTGAATAAACCATTACGCATTATCCTACAGGAAAGCGATGATGATTTCAGAAAACAAATTGAAAAAGAATTTGCAACCGATGCACGTTTTGTATTGCTAAAGTCTTTTAAATCATTTTATGTTTTAAAAGCGGAAGCACATTTATTTAATACAGATGTTGTTTTGTTAAATTGGCGCTACCCCAAGCAAAAACTTTTTGATTTTATTGAAACATCAAAAAAAATAAACCCCAAAACTAAAGTGCTTGTCATGTTTGATTTTGTGCAGCCTGATTTTGTTTTTAAAATGCTACAGTGTGGTGCCGATGGTTTTTTATTAAAACCATTTCCTGCAAATGAAGTATTTCAGTATGCACATAAATCATCTTTTGCAAAGCTCCTTTTTCATTTAGATGTGCTGAATAACCCCGTTTACCGAAACAGTACATCCCTTACCAACATCAGATTGTATGGTTAAACTACAGCCTGATTGCGAAATACGATCAGTCATATTTTGTAATCCGTTGCCGGTGTTTAGTTTTTCTTTTACGTCAAAACCTTTTCCATCATCAGCTATTTGCATTTCAAAATTCTTATCGCTTATAGAAAATTTAATTTCAATATTTTTTGCTTCGGCATACTTCACGGCATTGTTTAAACTTTCTTTTAATACTAAAAACAAGCTGCGTTTTAAATCGGGGTTGAGCTGAACGGAAGGAGTATGTTGTGGGAAGTTTATTTTGTAAGTAATGCCTGTGTCTTTTAAAAACTCTTCGGTATGTACGCGCATGTATCCCAGCAAATTTTCGAGGGTGTCCTGTCTGGGGTTTACTGCCCAAATAATTTCGCTCATGCTGTTGTTAACAGAGCGGGCATAGTCCGATATTTTACCAAGCTGTGCAGTCATTTCGGGCATTTTGTTTTTTGATTGAGCTGATGCCAGATTACCAAGCATGGCTATTTTGGTAAGGTTGCTACCAATGTCATCATGTATATCTCTTGAAATACGTAACCGGATAGCTTCGGCTTCTTTTTCTTTTTCTAATTGTATGAGTTGTTGTTGTGTTTGTTTTAGTTCAACTAATGATTGTGCAAGTTGGTTGCTGAGTTTTTTGCGTTTTCGGTATAGAATATATATGTATCCTCCAACTGCTATTGCAGCCGCAGCACCTCCGTAGGTTACTCGCTGCTTTATTAATTGCGATTGCAGTTTAGCATCTTTTAGTTGCGATTCTTTTTGCGAAATAGACAGTTGCTGTATTGTTTTTTCGTTTTCGCGTTGTTTATTTTGAAGTTCAAGCTCCTGTTTTGTTATGGCAAGTGTTTTAATTTGGTTATCTTTTTGCGATAAAGTTAGTTGCTGCGATTTTTGATTGCTTAACAGTTTCTCGTTTTCAAGTTGCTGTGCGCGCAGGTTAAGTTGAGTGGCGGTAAGCTTTTGTTCACTTTGCAGTTGTAAAATTTGCTGTTCTTTTTTTTCGGTGTTGTATTTGGTTTCTATTTCGGCAATGGCTTTGGTTTTGTTGGTGTTAAACAAGCTATCAGTAATTATTTTATGTTCTTTAAATGTTTCAAGCGCTTGCTTATGCTGGTTGCGAACTTCATAATACTGCCATAACTTGCCTTTTACTTTGCTAACTTTTTGCAATGCATTTAATTGTGTGAAAATTTGCGAAGCCAGACTATAATTTACAATAGCTAGCGAATCCTCTTTGGCAGCGGCATGTATATCGGCTTTCATCAGGTGCGCTTCGGCTAAGTAAACAGGCACCTGGTGTTTGTTAAAAATTTCCAATGCTTTGCTACAGTTTGCACTTGCAGAGTCGTATTGATTGATTTCGGTAAAGGTAAGGCCTATGTTTAGGTAGCACACTCCCTGGCCCACATCGTTTTTGCTTTCTGTTTCAAGAAGCAGCGATTGCCTTATGTTGTCTATTGCTTTGGAATATTCTTTTTGTTGTGATAGACACTGCCTATGTTACGCAGTGAGGCTGCTATGCCCTGCTGGTTGTTTTGTTCCTGTTCCATCGCAAGTGATTTTTGGTGATATTCAAGCGACTTGTTGTAATCACCTAAGTGATTGTAGCACAGTGCCACATTGTTATATACGCTTAGTATGCCGTCTTTGCGGTTTAAGATTTCGTATCGTTTTAACGCTTCAAAATAAAAGCTAATGGCTTTTTCGTAGTTGCCTAATTCAAAGTGGCTGCTTCCTTTAGAGTTATAAGGACCTGCTTTGGCGGCATCGTTATTTAGTAAGGTGTAAATATATATGGCGCTATCGGCAAGTGCAAGTGCAGTGTAATAGTTGCCACGTTGTTTTTCCATAATACCCAAGTTGGTGTAAAGGCGGGAACTGCCGGACAGATATTTTATTTGTAGCGATACTTCCAATGCTTTTTTTGCAACGATTATTGCCGAATCTAATTTATTGCTACGCGATAGTTTTATTGCCTCCGCAATTGCATCTTTTACCAATGCACTATCGGCAAGAGTATGTTGCTGCGCATGCAATGGTACGTGTATACATATACAAGTGGTAATTACTGTTATTATTAATAACGATTTTACATTTTTCACAGCCCCAAGTTTAAACATAAATTCAAAATACCGCATTTGCAGTATGTTAAATAACTACAGGCAGCCATAGGTTTGCGAAAAAACAAACACAAGCCATGTATGAGCGACAACCAACTGAGCCAGCGCGAACTTGAAATAGTAAAACTTATTTGCAACGGACACAGCAATGCCCAAATAGCAAAGCTGCTTGGCATTAGCACCTCCACCGTGCGCACCCATCATAAAAACATACTAAAAAAAGCAGACGTTAAAAAAGCCATACTGCTGGTGCGTATTGCACTACGTAATGGGTGGATTGTTTGAAGAGTTTATAAGCTAATGAGTTTATAAGTTCAAAAGTTTTTTTTATTTCTTAAGTTCATTATTCGTTAACCACTAGCCATTAACCGCTAATCATACTACCACATTTGGTAATACAAAATACCTCATTTGCGGTATTGATAAAATAAATGAAACCTAAGATGTTTACACTCATCAACAATTATCTATCGAATCAAATCACATGAAAAAAACAATCACCTACATTCTTGCACTAATAGCCGTATTTCTGTTAGTACTGCAAACCAAAGCCCAAACCAATGGCGACTACCGCTCCATTAACAGCGGCAATCTTAGCGATCCGCTTATTTGGGAAACATATAATGCAGGCTGGGGGCCTGCCGCCACAGCACCCACAGGCGCTGGCAGCATTACCATTATGGCTACGCATACTGTAACCGTAGATGCTAACGTTACCATTACCACTGGCAAAACATTTTTAATATCAAGCGGTGCTTCTATTATTTTTAATGCCACCAACTTTGTTAACGGAACGGGAACTTTTTCAATAGCCAATGGATCTACATTTATAACAGCCAGTGCAGGTGGTGTATATAGTGCAATAGGTTCGGTCCGAAATACAGCTGGCTTTACACCCAACACAACTGCTAACTACGAGTTTAACGGATCTGTTGCACAAACAGCAAATTTAAACACACTTGAAGTAAACAACCTAACCATTAGCAACACTAGTGCAGGGTTGTTTGTAACTTTTGGTTCTACATTATACATATACGGTACCCTCAATTTTACAAGTACAGGCAAAATGAGGTTTACAGGTAATTTGTATCTTGATGGTGGGCCAATTGCCGGAACAGCCAGCAGATTAGAAACTTCAGGAGCCAGTTGTATTGTTAATTTCAGAGGTTCGGCTGCCGGATGTTTTCTTCCATCATCTATCATTTCATTACTGGGATTAACCATTAATAAACCTGCCAATCATGTTTCACTTACCAATAATTTATCGTTAACAAACCTCAGTTTTAGTAAAGGAAATTTAGTAACGGGTTCATTTTTTGTTTTTCCATCAAGTCCTGTAACCGGAGCTTCCGATTCGTCATACATACAAGGAAAAGTAAGGTACACATCAACTGGAACAATACAGCATGTAGGCACTACCTCGGGGTATATGCCAATCAGCATGTTCCATTTCGTAACAGGCGGCAGTTTAACTATGGAGGTTGAGGCTTTTAATGGCACCCCTGCCGGAACTGTAGATGGTACAACACTTACAGGGTCGTTAATAAACAGGTATTGGGTGCTAAAGGCTATTGGTAGCGGTACACTGGCAAACTTAAACTCAATAACACTGCTGCCGGCATCAGGTTCGCCTGTTTATACGCCAAATAGCCGCATTGCAGTATCTACCAACAATGCGCTTTTATCATATGTAAGCAGGGGTGGTAATTTGGTTGGATCAAATTTACAATCACTGTTTCCGCTAACACCAGTGCAACTTACCGATGTTAAAAGCTCCGATGGTCTTTTCATAAGTTCGGCAACAAACACACCGGCTCCTTTGGCATCAGGAATATATTGCGTTGGTCCATCGGCTAGCTATTCGCCTCCATCGGGTCCGGCATACATCAATGGTTCAAGTCCGTTTCCAACATTAACAGCTGCACTAAACTTTATAAGCGAAAACGGTATAAGCGGCAACACTGTTCTTGAAATTCAAAATAACTATACCGATGCTGCCGAAACCTATCCATTGGTATTAAGCCATCAGGGAAACTCAGCTTCGCAGCTTGAAATAAGAGTAAGGGAAGATTTTACAGGTACCCATTTATTTGATGCTGCATCCACCAACGATATTATTACTGGCGGACTGTTTTGGTTGAAAGGATGTAAACACGTTACCATAAACGGAACCCGGCAAAACACGTTAGGCACACAGGCCATAAGAATTTACAACACATCAAGCGGAGGGCGTGGTTTTGTTTTTGACAGAGATGAAGTGTCGAATACATTAACCGGTATAAAAATTGAAGCAACTTATGGGGTGATTATAAATGCAGCATCAGGTATATTGACTGGTGCTGACAGTGCCACAATTCAATACTGCTATCTTACAAGAGAAAGCACAACTCAAACACTGGCGCGTGGTATAGAAGTAATTCAAACGGGACCTTCATCAATTTCTGACTGTAAAATACTTAACAACTATGTTGAGAACCTATATTATCCTGTTCGTATTATTGATTTTATAAGCGGTTTTTGGGAACTAAAAGGAAACCACTTTTTTATTTCAGCCACCAATGTGAATTTGGATACCGGCATAAACTTACAACTTAATGCTAACCCAGGTTATGCCGAAATTGAAAATAATTATTTTGGAGGAAGTTTGCCATTTGCCGCTGGTACACGAATGCCGGTTATTACAGCAATTGGTTTAACAATAACTAATACAACAAGTACCACTAAAATAAATGGAAATGTTATTAAAAATATACGCCCCGTTGGCACATCAGTCTCTTTTGTTAATGCTACCGTTTACGGTAACTTACAAATTGATAACAACATTATGGGCGATGCCTCTCTACCTAACGCCATTGACTTTTTAAGCACTGAAAATGCAGTATTTGTAGGGATTACAGCTTCTGTAGGAAGTGCTCCAAATTGCAATCTGCAAATTAACAACAACCTTATCAGTAATCTTCGTTTTCAAAGCACTATAAACACAGGCAATCATCGTATGTTTTTTGTTTCCAACAACTCTTCAGTTGGCACAGTTACAATTAACGGTAATACGGTAAGCCAAATTAACATAGCAGGGTTATCTTCTTTTTCCGGCTTTGCATTAAGTTCTGGTTCGGCTGGTGTTACAGCAAACGTAAACAACAATGTAATTGAAAGTATAAGCCGTCCGTTGTTAGGAGGTGGTTCCCAAAATTTTCATGGATTTAATGCAACCAATATTGCTGTTGTATTTAACGGCAACCGCATTGGCAAATGGAACACGCCTAACGATATTGTTTTTGGAACACCCAATCAAAACTACTGTTATTTTGCCGGAACAATTGGCAGCTATCCAATAACCATGATAAATGATACCATTGCCAATGTAAACTTTACAAATACCTCAGCCACTTCAATCAATGCAGGCATACTTATTAATGTTGGTGCTGCAAGTCATAACATCAGTAATAACGTTATTAAAAACCTGAGTTCGGCTACCACACGCGTATTGGGCGATGCAAATGGTATTGCAGGCGGATTTTCTTTACCCTTAGCCGGTATAACATACTATGCAATTGGCAGCAACGGGCAGGTAAACAACAATATCATTGACGGACTCAATGCAACTTCAACCGCTGTTACCAATGTGGGTGTATTGGGCATTGCCATGGAAGGCGGTAATGCCACACTTACCGGCAATAAAATTTACAACCTCACCAACTCCACCACAGGCACAGCAACACAACCATTTATTTCAGGCATCAGGTTTTTTAGCAACACCACACTAACCGCCAACAACAATATGATAAGCATAAACAACGGTACCAATACCAATGCCGTGCGTTTGTAGGGCTTGCATTGTATAGGCTCAAGTACCTACACTGCCAACTTCAATACCATTACTATTGGCGGTTCATCTGCAGGCAATGCACGCTCAGCAGCATTTTGGAAAACCACCCTAGGCAATTACAACCTGCGCAACAATATTTTCCATAACAACCGCACAGGTGGCACGCTTAACTATGCAATGGTTAACGAAAACGGCACCGGTACCGGCAGCGGCTGGACGTATAGCAGCAATTACAACAACATATACTCCACCAACCCCGCAACAACAGGTGCTTGGCCACTTGCCACCAATAAAACTTTTACACTGTGGCAAGCCCTCAGTGGCGATGCCAACAGCAAAAACACCGATGTACGCTTTGTAAACGCCACCAACGATTTGCACATGGCTATTACCACCAACTGCAATTTAGATAACGAAGGCACCAATGTGGCAGGCATTACTACCGATATTGACGGGCAAACACGCCATGCAACAACGCCATCTATAGGTGCCGATGAGTTTACCTACGACCCCAACTGGGCTACCGTAACCAGCAACAGCATTGTATGCTCACCACCAGAAAGTTTAGATTTTACCACTACAGATAATACCTACGGTGCGCACTCTTATCAGTGGAGCGCCCCAATGGCTTTTCATCCACAGCAGGCCCCTTATCCATTAGCAACCCTACCGATGCACTGCAGACAGGCACCTACACCGTAACCATTACTGATGTGTTAAGTTGTGTTGCTACGCCTGTTACCACCGTTGCAACGGTTTACGAACCTCCGGTAATTACTTTCTGCCCCGGCAACGTAACACAAAATAACGATGCCGGATTATGCACTGCAGTAACCACTTATTCTGTTGCAACGGCTACCGGTGTACCTGCTCCGGTTATTTATTACTCGCATCCATCGGGCAGCGCTTTTCCCGTTGGCACCACTACTGTTACCGTTAGTGCAGTTAACTACTGCGATTCGGTTACTTGCACATTTGATGTAATAATTAGTGATAATGAGTTGCCCGTTATCAGCAACTGCCCCGCAAATATTTCTTTAAATATTGATGCCGGATTATGCACTGCAGTTGCCACATGGACTGCCCCAACAGCAACCGACAATTGTGCGATTCAAACATTTACATCCTCACACAACGGTGGCGATGCATTTCCTGTTGGCACTACTACCGTTACTTATACTGCTACCGATATACATGGCAATGTGCAAACCTGTTCTTTTACCGTTACAGTAACCGATAATGAGTTGCCCGTAATCAGCAATTGCCCAACAAACATTTCTGTTTTTAACGATGCCGGATTATGCTCAGCCGTTGTAACTTGGATAGCACCAACTGCTGTTGATAATTGTGCCATACAAACATTTACATCAACCCATAACAGCGGAGCATCATTCCCTGTAGGAACAACAACAGGTATTTACACTGCTACTGATGTAAACGGAAATGTACAAACCTGTTCGTTTGCCATAACAGTAACCGATAATGAGTTGCCCGTAATCAGCAACTGCCCTGCAAACATCAATGTAAATAACGATGCAACACTATGCTCAGCCGTTGTAACATGGACAACACCAACTGCTGCTGACAATTGCAGTCTACAAACATTTACATCAACCCACAACAGCGGAGCAACCTTCCCTGTAGGAACCACAACCGTAACATACACCGCTACCGATATACATGGCAACGTGCAAACCTGCTCGTTTAATGTAGTGGTTACCGATAACGAATTACCCGTAATAAGCAACTGCCCAACAAACATTAATATAAATAATGATGCAGGATTATGTAATGCCGTAGTAACATGGACAGCACCAACAGCTACCGACAATTGCGGCCTACAAACATTTACATCTACACACAACAGCGGAGCTACATTCCCTGTAGGTACATCAACAGTTACTTACACCGCTACCGATATACATGGCAATGTGCAAACGTGTTCGTTTACAGTAACCGTTACCGATAATGAGTTGCCCGTAATCAGCAACTGCCCCGCAAATATTTCTTTAAATATTGATGCCGGATTATGCACTGCAGTTGCCACATGGACTGCCCCAACAGCAACCGACAATTGTGCGATTCAAACATTTACATCCTCGCACAACAGTGGAGATGCGTTTCCTGTTGGCACTACTACCGTTACTTATACTGCTACCGATATACATGGCAATATGCAAACCTGTTCTTTTACCGTTACAGTAACCGATAATGAGTTGCCCGTAATCAGTAATTGCCCAACAAACATATCTGTATTTAACGATGCAACACTTTGCACTGCCGTTGCCACATGGACAGCGCCCACAGCGCAAGACAATTGCGCCTTACAAACATTTACATCTACGCACAACAGTGGCGATGCCTTTCCAGTAGGCACAACAACAGTTACTTACACCGCTACTGATTTATATGGCAATGTGCAAACGTGCTCTTTTAATGTAGTTGTAACTGATAACGAATTACCCATTATCAGCAACTGCCCAACAAACATCAATATAAATAATGATTCAGGATTATGTAATGCCGTAGTAACATGGACAGCACCAACAGCCAATGATAACTGCTCAATACAAACATTTGTACCTACACACACAAGCGGAGCAACCTTCCCAGTTGGAACAACTACAGTTACCTATAGCGCTACCGATATACATGGCAATGTGGAAACGTGCTCTTTTAATGTAGTTGTAACTGATAACGAATTACCCATTATCAGCAACTGCCCAACAAACATTAATATAAATAATGATGCAGGATTATGTAATGCCGTAGTAACATGGACAGCACCAACAGCTACCGACAACTGCGGCATACAAACATTTACATCTACCAACAACAGCGGAGCTACATTCCCTGTAGGCACATCAACAGTTATATACACCGCTATCGATATTCATGGCAATGTGCAAACGTGTTCGTTTACGGTTACGGTTAACGATACGCAATTACCAGTTATCAATAACTGCCCTGCCAATATTTCAAGAAGCACAAGCGCTGCAAGTTGCACACGCAATATATTCTGGACTGCGCCAACTGCAACCGATAACTGCGGCATACAATCATTTACTTCCACACACATCAGTCCTTCACAATTTCCTGTGGGTGTAACTACGGTAACATACACAGCAACCGATTCGCATGGCAACTCACAAACGTGTTCGTTTACGGTTACCATTACCGATAGTATATTGCCAAATATAACATGCCCCGCACCCGTTACAACGTGCAACCCAAATGCATCGCTGGGCACACCTGTTGTTAGTGATAACTGCGGAGTAGATACTGTTTATAACGATGCACCAGCTGTATTAAGTCCCGGTTTCAATGTTGTAACCTGGACAGTGGTTGATATTTATGGAAACATTAAAACCTGTCAGCAAATGGTTTTTTATAACACTTTAACGGTAAATGTCGGTAATGATGATGAGATATGTTCTCCCAACGCTGCCTACCTCAATGCCACTGTTTCAGGCAGTTATATTACAGCAACATGGACATCAACCGGTGATGGTATTTTTAACAACACATCCATTCTCAATCCGGTTTATACGCCTGGTGTTAACGATAAAATTACAGGAAGCGTAATATTAACTTTGAATGTCAACAACGGACCTGGGTGCAATTACAGTGATAGTAAAATGGTAGTAATTCGCGCCACATTGCCAGTTCAACCATCGGTTGTTAGTGGTGCTCCGTTAAGTGTATGCCCACCGTTAAATGGTTTAACACTTTCTGTAACCAACGATGCCAATGTTACCAGTTACACATGGGCAAACGCACCAGGCAGCAATGGCATAACATTTAATCCTGTATCAACTACCAATATGCAGATAATTGACATAGCCACTACCAACAACAGTACATATAACATTCGTGTTACGGCTACTAATGCCTGTGGCAGTTCGTTATACCGCTCGGTTTCTATCAGGAGAAGTGTAGGTACACCATCAGCTATCACAGGAAGTAATATTGTTTGTGCAGGTCAGTCTTATGTCTATACGGCATCTTCTGTAGGTGGTGCGGAATCTTATACATGGGCAGCTCCTGCAGGTTCAAGCATTAATGGTGGCGGTAATACGCTTACCACTGCGGCTATTTCTGTTAATATTCAAATGCCTGCCGTGTTTACCACTGGTACTATAAGTGTTACGGCTAATGTGGCCTGCTTTGTAAGTGCTCCGCGTGTGCTTACAGTTAGTTCATCAACACTTGCATTAGGCGTAATAACCGGACCTGCATCTATTTGCCCTGGTACTACACATACATTCAGCGTTCCTGCCGTAGCTGGTGCGGTAAGTTATCAATGGACATTGCCTGCAAATGCAACAGGTACATCCACCACCAATAATATTAATGTGGCATTTAATGCCGGCTTTACAGGAGCCAAGGTTTGGGGGAAAGCTACAAGCGCTTGTGGTGTTCAAACAGCCTCACGTTGTAAAGCAGTAGCCGTTACTTTGCCGGCAACACCATCTTCAATTGCTGGTATTACAAATGGAATTTGTGGACAAATAGTTAGTTACAATTGCCCTTCTGTAATGGGTGCTACAGGTTACGTATGGACATTGCCTTCGGGCGCAACCGGATCCTCTTCCTCAAACAGTATTACGGTTACTTTCCCTTCTGTAGGGTTAACCACAGCCCCATTGTCGGTAAGATCTCAAAACAGTTGCGGAGTTAGTTTGCCGCGCACCATTACTGTTAAAGGTGCTCCAAATACTCCAGGAATTATTACAGCCAACCCTTCTATATGGTGCAGCAACGATGCAGGCATTAGCCTAACTGGAAATTTAGGTAATGTTACAGGGATTTATAATCTTGTATGGAGTATCATTCCTTCTTCAGCCGCTACCATCATAAACGGGCAAGGCACCAATAACTTAGTGGTTGACTGGAACTCAGGTAACGCTACAATATTACTTACGGCAATTAATGGATGTGGTAGCGGAACTCGAACCTATACCGCTAACGTTGGTTGTCGCGAATTAGCTGATGTAGGGTTACAGTTTGAAAATGATTTAATCGTTTATCCCAACCCCGCTATCGATAAAATTAATATTGAATTGATGGTTGCGGCTGAAGAAATTGTTACAATCTCAATTGCTGATATAACAGGTAAACAAATGGCTTTGCAGAATATCAAATCTATTCGTGGAAATAATTCATTGCAATTGGATGTCAGTAATTTTGCAAAAGGTATTTATATACTTAATGTAAAAAGTGATAACTTAAACAAACAGGTAAAAGTTACCTTACAGTAAATTTGGATTTTAGCTAGTATTGCCAAGCATCACTTCAATTTGGAGTGATGCTTATGCTTTATATAATCTTCAATGTGCCGCATAGCATTTTTGAGTCTTATTTCTTTTGTACCTGATACTATTTCGTATAATGACTTGGTTGACTTCACCTCCTCTAAATAAATATTAAAAAGCTCTTCTCGCTTATATGGTTGCTCACGCAATGGATCGTATTGCCACTGTAAATCAATGTCACAAAGCAGGTAAAAGTCATATTTCCGGTTTTGGTATTCGTTTAAAATCCAATCATCCACTTTATTGTATTTAAATTGACTCCAAACTTTTATTACCATTAAAGTTGTATCACAAAACAAAAAATCTTTTTTCTCTTTTAAAGCCTCATCTTCCAACTGAATCTGACCTTGAGCCATTCTTTTTAAGTCATCATAGATGTAATATCTTTTTAATTTTTCAAGGAATTCGCGGGCATATTCTTTTACCCAGTTGCATTTATAATGTGCTGCAAGCTGCATGGCTAATTCACTTTTGCCGGTCGATTCAGGTCCTACTATTCCAATTTTCAACATATCAGCGTTTATTTAACAAACCTAATTTATTTTTTATTTGACGCTGACTAAAAAATCAAAGTTGTAAGCATAGCGCATAATCATCTTTGTTATTTTTACCTACACTTTATTAAAAATCTGATAATGAAATTTACCCAGGAAATTGAAATTAACAAACCGGTTAAAGAAGTGGTTGAACTTTTTGATAACCCCGATAACATGTATAAATGGATGGAAGGCTTGCAAAGTTTTGAGCACCTTAGCGGGGTAGTCGGGCAGCCCG
The DNA here is from genome assembly GCA_016714005.1 of Bacteroidota bacterium. Classification (GTDB taxonomy): domain Bacteria; phylum Bacteroidota; class Bacteroidia; order AKYH767-A; family OLB10; genus JADJOA01. Next base: position 77,860 of record JADJOA010000006.1, on the reverse strand, counting down.
GTGCTAAATCAAAATTAATATTTAAAACAGGTAATCGGCAGATGGAAATGATAGAAACCGTTACAGTACGAAATCTTCCTTATGAATTTAGCGGAACCTACGAAGCAAAGGGTTTGGTTAACAATATAACAAACAGGTTTATAGATGTTGCTGCCACAAAAAACAAAATACGTTAAAGAAAACGAATTTAAATTAGGTGGATTAATGAAACTTTTGGGTTGGCTTATGGCCGGTGATTTTAAAAAACAATAGTTTAAATTTATGATAGCGTTTAAGCATTTTGTAGAAAGCAATTAAAAAAAACAAAATCAAACTAAAATTAAAAATGTACCAATTTTCATATTTTAAAGAAAAAGATAAAAAAGTAATAATAGATTTTATTGAAGAAAACCCGTTTGCTTTTTTAACAGGAAGTTTTTTATCGGGCGAACAGGTGGCAACACAAATACCAGTTTTGTTTGAGGAAAGAAATGGTGATTTGTTTTTGCAGGGACACATTATGCGAAAAACCGATCACCATAAAGCCTTTACCGAAAACCCCAATGCCTTAATCGTATTTACCGGGCCAGCGCCTACGTAAGTGCCTCGTGGTACAGCAATCAGCAAATGGGGTCAACATATAATTACATGAGTGTGCACGTAAGCGGGCACGTAAATTTTATGGATGATGGTGAGCTGGTTCAGTTTATGAAAAAGTTTACGCTAAAGTTTGAAAAAGGTAACACCAACTCGCAAACTATTTTAGAAAATTTACCAAAGCAATATACTAGTAAAATGATGCCAGCCATAGTTGGCTTTGAAATAAAGGCAGAAAAGTTGGACAACGTTTTTAAGCTGAGCCAAAACCGGGATGAACAAAGTTATCTGAGCATTATCTCAAAACTTGAAGAGCAAGGCGGCAATAGTGCTTTAATCGCTTTGGAAATGAAAAAAGAAAAGCCGAATTATTTCCCCCAGGTGTTGAGTGGGATGCTTCCAAATTTGATTCATATGGAATGAGCTTTAAGATGCTAAACGTTAAATAATTTTAAAATTTCAACCTCATCTGTTTACACAATTATTAATAATTAAGTTTGAAAAAAATAAAAGCGAATGGCAACACAAACTAAAAACCCATTTGGATGGGTAGAAATTTATGTAGATGATACGAGCAGGGCTCAAAAATTCTACGAAACTGTATTAGCAATTCAAATGAGTGAATTGCCAATGCCCGAAGGAATGGGTAATATGAAAATGATTAGTTTTCCGTGGGCAGAAACCGAAAGAAACATTAGCGGAGCACTGGTTAAAATGGACAATATGAAACCCGGAACGGGCGGCACTCTAGTGTATTTTTCATGTGATGACTGCTCTGTTGAAGAAAGCAGGGTAGCAGGTGCAGGTGGTAAAGTATTGCAACCAAAAATGTCTATTGGAGATTATGGATTTTGTTCTATTGTAATGGACACGGAGGGAAATTCAATTGGGTTACACTCAATGAAGTAAAACCTGAACTAACTGAATAACAATTCGTTGTAGTGTTATTTAGTAAATTTTTTTGCTGAATAAAGGCTGCTCATTCTGTAATTTTAGAATGAGCAACCTTTATATGCTCTATTGAATAACAATAACTTCGTTTTTATAAAAATTAAAATTTTATAAAACGATATATTTTCTTTTCTGCTTTATTTCTAATTACTAAAAAATATACACCCGGTTTCAAGTCTCTTACATTAATTTTATTTTCTTCTTTAACTGTTTTAGTAATTTTTCCAAAAGCATCAGTTATAGCATATTCAACATCAAAAGAATTTTGGTAGCCCTCTATTATCAAAAAGTCTTTAACCGGATTAGGATAAATTTTTATCCAATCAGCCTCTTGGGTTTCTTCAACTCCAAGTATAAAATCATTTTGTGAAGCAGGTACGGTAAGACATTGTAAAAGGGATTTGCTTGTAGTTTCCTGAAGTATGGCAAATGTGAACATACGGCTTAAATTCCAAACCGGGCTACTTGTAGTACTGTATGTAAACTGAACACTGTCACCTACGTTTGCCGCAAGCGTAATGTTTTGTCCTGTAGTTGAGTTGTATGCTTTACGAAATACATCGTAGTGCTGCGCTTCACCATTTGGTCCCTGATAGAAAATGGTGTCTTCTGCCAAACCTGTAAATAAACTGGCCGAGGCAAGAGAATGCTGCGCTACTGTTTTAATGGTAACTTTTGATGTAATAGTTGTTGCAGATGATTTATCCTGCAAAATAGAAATCTCAAATGCCGATGTTTGACCATTAAACGGAGTAAATATGCTTGCACTTGAGTAATTAGCGCTTGAAGCAATCACTGTTCCGTTTATAACCAACCGCGGAGTACCGCCAAAAATTCCGTAGTAATTAGTGCGTCCGTTGTTTTCCGTTACATTATGCTGGCTTAATATACAACCGGCATAAGGAGAACTGGGATGGTAAGCAATATGACGCACGTTGGTTTGTGCGTTCAGGTTAGTATAGAAACCCGGATTACGTGATGCACATATACCACACCAGGTATTTGTAAAATGTTCTACAATTGTATTTCGTGCAACCTGTGCGCTTGCATACATATTTATAAGCATAACGACAAATAAAATTTTAATTCTCATGATAATTTGGATTTAAAAATGATGAGTTAACTGTATAATTATTTTTTAGGTAACGATATAATTGAATGCATGCAAGTAATAACATGACACATACCATAGAGATTAAACTGTTACGAAAGTAATTAAACTTATGTTACAATTTATTTCAGCAGTGATGATTACTTAAATGCAGATAAAACCGCTCTACGTAACGATTAAGAAATACGGTTAACTGTTTTGTGCTTGCATTTCTTTTCTCCACTTAAAGTAACCAACGACTGCCATCACAAAATAAACGGCAAAAAGCACAGCATATAAATACAACTCTTTATAAATGTATATTCCTAAATAAAGCAGGTTTACATCCATCCACAACATCCAGTTTTCAATTTTTTTGCGTGCAACCAAATACTGCGCTGTAAAAGACATGCTGGTGGCAAGTGCATCCCAATAAGGAACCGATGCATCTGTGTACCATTTTAAAAGAGTGCCAAGTATATAAGTTGATGCCGCAATTACAAAAATACAATTGAACAATAGGCGAGGGGAGGAGGAGGAAATATTTGTGATTTGGGAGTTAGGACTTATGATTTCGGATTTAAAATTTTCATCTTCTGACTTTTGTTCGTTAGCTATCTGATTTTTGACGTTAAACTTTTGAGTTAAACCTTTTCCCATAGTCCACTCATACCACCCGTAACTTAACAGTACCACATACACAATTTGCTGCAGCACATCGGCATAAAGCTTTTGGTCAAAAAATAAAAAGGAACTTACAATTACATTAACCAACCCAACCGGAAAACACCACGGATTTTCCTTTATGGTAAGCCACACTCCTGCAACTCCAAATACAAATCCAATTATTTCAAGAGTGGTTATCAGTCAATCAAGTAGCCATTAAATTTAATTAATTAAGCCTGTTTTGCATTGGATATGTAGTAGAAGCCTATTTAATACTTTTTTTGACACAGATTTAAAGATTTTAAAAGACAATTTAAGCGCTTCGCTAAAAATTTTCACACTCGCCTGACGGCAGACAGGAAATGATTTCTGCGAAGCAGAATCAGTGAAAATCAACAGATCAATTTTAATTAATCTGAAAATCTGTGACAAAAAAATAAGCATAAAAAAATTTGAGATAAATTTTAAATAGGCGCAATTTATTTCGAAAAATATTCAAACCGGGTAGCAGCCATTTCCATCAATAGCGATGGATGTTTCTCGAACAAATTGCCAATCACAATCATATCAGCACCCGCTTTAAAATTTTGCATTGCTTTTTCAGGTGTGCGTATGCCACCGCCAACTATTAAAGGTATGTTTATAGTTTGCGCTACTTTTTCAATAGTTGTTTCATTAACAGGAATATGTGCACCACTTCCTGCTTCCAAAAAAATCAGTTTCATCCCGAGCATTTCTCCGGCAAGTGCGGTACAGGCTGTTATATCAGCCTTATCTGCCGGAATGGGTTTGGTATCGCTAATGTATTGCACGGTGGTAATGTTACCGCCATCAATTAAAATATATCCTGTAGAAATGGCTTCTAATTTCTGTTCTTTAACAATGGGCGCAGCCATTACGTGTTTACCAATAAGTAAATCAGCATTGCGACCCGATAGTAGAGAAAGAAACAAAATTGCATCAGCATTGCCATCAATTTGCATGGTGCTTCCCGGAAAAATTACAACAGGAATATTACAGCAGTTTTTAATAGATTTAATGCAATGATGAATGTTTCCGTTGGTTAACAAACTACCACCAACAAACAAAAAATCAACTTCGGCTTTTTGAGCCAATGCACATAACAGTTCTAACTCCTTGCCCGCTGCTTTATCAGGGTCAATTAAAACGGCAATCTGCTTTTTATTTTTTTCTTTATTCGTTAATATCTGTTTGTAAACATTCATAAAATCTGTTCCATTGTTTAATCGCTTACCAAATGCACAAGCATTACATCATCAAACCTGTGGTAATGCAACTTAAGTTCGCGAATATCTTTATTTAAAATGAATTGTGCCGTAATCATCCCCTTTCCATTAAAATGAAAAGGCAACACATTAAAGTTGGTTTTAAAATCCATATCGCCTTTACCATGCCATTTAAAAATACTTTCCTTGGCTCCCCATATCACATACAACTTTTCTAAATAATTTTCGCCTTGTGCAAATTGCCTTTCATGGTCGTTTAAAAACTTAAATGCAATTTTTTCAATGCGCGGATTAATTCTTTCAATGTCTATACCCGTTGGTTGTGTTTTATGGTAAATAATAGTTACGTAATTTCCGGTATGCGAAATAGAAATATTTCCCTCAATGCCATTAATATGTGGCTTACCTTTTTCATCATACACCAACTCAATCATATCATGCGTTAGAAACATTTCATGCAAAAAGAAGCCTTACACACAGCCATTCTGCTCTTCTGCGTTCGTGCATAAATGCTTGCGGAATTTCGTATGAAATATTCTTAGCTTTCAATAAACTTAAAAGCCCGGTGCTTGTTTCAGTTATTTTCCATATAGAAAGCACTTCATTGCCGGGTTCCGAAATAAGTTTATACAGAGGCATTTTGTTTAAATTAAGGGTTGTTTGTTAGGGGCAGAAGGCGTACATTTGCAGCACAATTTAAAAACAATAAACAATATATAAAAATGGCTACTACAGCAACAGAAAAAAAATTAGCTTACAAAGTAAAAGACATGTCACTGGCAGAGTGGGGTCGTAAAGAAATTAACCTTGCCGAAGTAGAAATGCCGGGCTTAATGTCGTTACGTGCCGAGTACGGAAAACAACAACCGCTTAAAGGTGCGCGTATTGCAGGCTGCCTGCACATGACTATTCAAACCGCAGTATTGATTGAAACATTAAAACATTTGGGTGCTGAAGTTACCTGGAGTTCTTGCAACATCTTCAGCACACAAGACCATGCTGCTGCTGCCATTGCTGCTGCCGGCATTCCTGTTTATGCTTGGAAAGGTATGAACAACGAAGAGTTTGACTGGTGCATAGAGCAAACTTTGTTTGCATTTGAAGGCGGCAAAGCTTTAAATATGATTTTAGATGATGGTGGCGATTTAACCAACATGGTGTTTGATAAATATCCGGAGTTGATTAAAGACATTAAGGGACTAAGCGAAGAGACAACTACAGGCGTACACCGCTTATATGAGCGTATGCAAAAAGGAACACTTCCTATTCCTGCTATCAACATTAACGACTCTGTTACCAAATCTAAATTTGATAACAAGTATGGTTGCCGCGAATCGTTACAGGATGCTATACGCAGAGCAACAGATTTAATGCTTGCAGGTAAGGTAGCAGTTGTTGCAGGATATGGAGATGTGGGCAAAGGCTCTGCCGAATCATTAAGCAGTGCAGGCGTACGTGTTATTGTAACTGAAATAGATCCTATTTGCGCATTACAAGCTGCAATGGAAGGTTATGAAGTTAAGCCAATGGACAAAGCTGTTTTAGAAGCTGACATTATTGTAACAGCCACCGGTAACCACAACATTATTGTCGACCGTCATTTCAAATCTATGAAACACAATGCAGTTGTTTGCAACATTGGTCACTTCGATAATGAAATTGACATGGCATGGTTAAACACTAATTACGGAAAAACAAAAGACACCATTAAGCCGCAGGTTGATAAATATACTGTTGATGGAAAAGATATTATTGTTTTAGCCGAAGGTCGTTTAGTAAACCTTGGTTGCGCAACAGGTCACCCATCATTTGTAATGAGCAACTCATTTACAAACCAAACATTAGCGCAGTTAGAACTTTGGTTACATTCTGATAAATATGAAAACAAAGTTTACATGTTGCCAAAACATTTAGATGAGAAAGTTGCGCGCTTGCACCTTGCCAAAATTGGTGTGGAGTTAGAAACACTAACACAAAGCCAGGCCGATTATATTGGTGTGCAGGTAACAGGTCCATTTAAGCCTGAGTACTATCGTTATTAATTTTTAGGTTTTAATACATCACCCGAAAAGAGGTGGTTTCAACTTTAGAAATCGCCTCTTTTTTTTGTTTGGCACATTTTGTTGAATAGACTCCTTTGAGTTCATACAGCTCATTAAACGCTCTCAACTTTTCCAATCCTAAAACTGACTTTTTAATTCGTAGTATCAACTTTTCCAATCAGACAACCTACTTTTCAATTAAGTCAACCTACTTTTAAAATCGAACGATTAACTTTTTAATTCAGCTAACCAACTTTTTCAATCTGCCGTTCAGCGTTTCAAACTGCACACCCAACTTTTCAAATCGAACACCCAACTTTTCCTCGCGGTATTGCCACTTATTTGCTCTGCCTTATAACTTTTTTTATAAGTTTATTTTTTAAGTGTTTAACTCAAAAGTATTTAACTATGCCTTTGCTCTCGTTCTTTTCTCGCCTATAGCAAATAAGTTTATTCCTAATGTTTTGAGGATTGTGCCTATGGAGTTAAATCAAACCAAACTTCTACCCGTTCCACACTTACTGTAAAACTCCTTTGTTTCTTGCTCCAATAAATAAAGGGCCTTCTTTAACTAACCTAGTGGCTTCCTCCTCGCAACCAAAACCGAGTTTGTTTACATTTTTTACCGATAATATTTTTCCATCTTTACTCACGTAGTCGCAAGTCTGCGCCCATAAGTGTTCGAAACAATGTTTTAGAAAAGTCGCTAATGTCCAAACACTTTCCGAGTGCGAGGGCTTTGCCAAAATGGTGCACGAGGTTGCGTCAATAAAAAGTCCGGTGGACTTTTTTAGCAAACTACGTGACTGTAGGGCCGCCTACTCAATTGATTGGCATTAGATGCAAAGGCAAGTGCGAAAAAATCAATTGAAGGTTGGCAATTTGGCTTGAATTTTTGTTCCACTTTTGTTTCAAGACAAATGCCCTTCAGCATTCATGAGTTGCTAAAATCAAATTAAAAAGCTAACGAACTAAAAGTGGAATAAAGAAAAATCCAAAACCAATTTTCAATTTCATAATTAAAATTTTGCTTGTACCTATTGGTTAAATTATGTTTCGAATAATTATGGTCTGCGCCTCCATGCCTCTTAATTATGTGGTAGGTTTCTAGCCTAAATCAAAACTCCGAAAGCTTTAAATCTCTAAATTCATTATAGCGGCTATAAATAAATCCTTACCACAGTTCATACCCCAAAACTTCGGAACATAATTCAACTCCCGAACCTTCGTGGCATAATTCATAATTCCACCTAACTTTACCCCCATGCAAATCACCATTGTAGGAAGCGGTAATGTTGCCATACAACTTGGGCTGGCTTTTAAGGAAGCGGGTCACAAAATTGTTTCAGTCATTGGAAGAAGCACTGTAAACGTCAAACGCGCTGCGCAAATATTAAAAGCGCCATCAGCCACCGGCTTTAAAAAAATTCCTGCATCTGATTTTATAATTATTGCCGTTTCCGATTCTGCCATTCCATCAATTGTAAAAAATTAAAAACTGCCTTCAGGTCTTCAAACTCAATTGTTTTGCATACATCAGGCAGTGTCCCCATTGATGTTTTAAAAACTCACTTTGTAAAGTGTGGGGTTATTTATCCTGTACAGACAATAAGTGCTAACGATTACATCAACTTCCAAAACGTCCCTTTTTGCATTGAAGCGTCCGGTAAAACTGCACTCTCACAAATAAAAAAACTTGCATCAAGCGTGTCTGATAATGTGCATGTAATGCCATCACAAAAAAGAAAAATACTCCACCTCTCAGCCGTAATTGCAAACAATTTTTCTAACCATTTATTTACCCTCGCAGAAAGTGTTTTACGTAAACACAGCATTTCTTTTGATTTACTAAAACCATTAATAGAAAAAACGGCTGAAAAAATAAACACCGTTTCCCCATCACTTACCCAAACAGGTCCTGCAAAACGTGGCGATAAAAAAGTAATAAAAGAACACCTCAAATTACTCTCCTACAATAAAACCCTCAAACAAGTATATGCCCTCCTTTCTAAAAGCATTGAAAAGAAAAAATAGATATGCAAGAAAATTTCAAACAAAAACTTAATAACATCAAATGCTTTGCTTTTGATATAGACGGAGTCCTCACCAACGGTCAGTTATTAGTAACCGAAGAAGGCAATTTACTCCGCACCATGAACATTAAAGACGGATATGCGCTTAAACTTGCAATGCAAAAAGGTTACGAAGTGGTGATAATTAGTGGCGCCAAACAAAAAGGCGCTATTGAAAGATTACGCAGGTTGGGTATTGAAAATATTTTTAGCGAGTCAAAAAACAAACAGCAAACGCTTAATCACTTTCTGGTAGAAAAAAAACTTACGCACGATGCAGTTTTGTTTATGGGCGATGATATGCCCGATTTGGAAGTAATGAAAAATTGCGGCATAGCCGCCTGCCCTTCCGATGCTGTCCACGATATAAAAAGTATCAGCATTTATGTTTCACCTCACAAAGGTGGCGAAGGTGCAGCGCGCGATGTAATTGAGCAGGTGTTACGCTTACACGCAAAATGGGAATAGCGTATGTACATTTTAAAACTAATTCGCTTACCCAACCTTCTCATCCTTGCACTAACGCAATACGTTATCAGATTTTCTGTCATCAAACCTTTTTATGATGCCACCAATTTAAAATTCTCTTTACACGAATGGCAGTTTGCGCTCTTAGTTCTCTCTACCGTTTTAATTGCAGCAGCCGGGTACATCATTAATGATTATTTTGATGTTGCAATAGACACAGCAAACAGAAAAGAAAATTTTATTGCCACTGGCATTGTTTCAGAAAAAAAAGCACGTCTCCTGTTTTATATTTTGTCTGGAGCGGGAATTTTAATTGGCGCATACTTCTCATACATAGTAAGGTTGCGTCCATATCTGCTCATTAATTTGCTAACTGTTGGCTTGTTATACTTTTATGCTCAGTCTTACAAGCGCATGTTTCTTGTAGGCAATATAGTAGTGGCTGCGCTAAGCGCTGCTTCAGTTTTTATAGTTTCAATATCCGATAGAGAAATGCAGTTTGCATTCAGCATACTTAATATTCCCACCTATTCATTACAAACCCAATACCTGCGTTTGGTAATTGTAATTATTGCAGCCTACAGTGTGTTTGCTTTTTTTATTTCACTTATTCGCGAAATTGTTAAAGATATTGAAGATATAAATGGTGATAAAGAAAATGACTGCAAAACAATGCCAATAGTAATGGGCGTTGGCTTTGCAAAATGGATTGCACAGTTTTTTATTTTCACCTTACTATGCCTGATTATTTTAATTCAGGTAAGACAACAACAATGGGAAAATAAAATTTCATTCAGCTATGTGGTGTTAACAGTGCAATTGCCATTGCTGATTCTTAGCATATTATTATTTAAAGCAACTCATAAAAAACATTATACAGAGTGCAGCAGCCTTTGCAAAGTTATTATGCTTACGGGTGTGTTATCAATGGCTGTTTTCAATTATACTTCTTAAAATGCTTAATAATTTAAATCAATATAAAATTATCCTCGCTTCGCGCTCACCACGCAGGCAGCAATTGCTGCAAATGATGGGCTTGCAATTTGAAGTTCGCACAAAAGAAACCGATGAATCTTTTCCCTCTCACCTCAAACGCGAACAGGTAGTTATGCATCTTGCTTTAAAAAAAGCATTGGCATTTGAAGAAGAGATAAAAGAAAATGAATTGATTATAACTGCTGATACAATTGTAGTGTTTGGTGATGATGTAATCAATAAACCTGAGGATAGGGCAGATGCCATTCGTATGTTGCAAAAGCTATCCGGCAATATGCATGAAGTATTTACAGGGGTTTGCATAATGAGTTCAATAAAAAAGGAACTCTTGAATGTTCGTAGCGAAGTTTACTTTAAGCCAATCAATATTTCCGATGTTGAATATTACATTGATAATTTTAAACCTTACGATAAAGCAGGTGCCTATGGCATACAGGACTGGTTTGGTTTAACCTGCATCCAAAAAATTAACGGTTCGTTTTACAACGTTATGGGCATGCCTACCAAAGAGCTATACGATTACCTGCAAAAGTTTTAATCATGCGCAAGGCTTACTTCCAAATGCACCTTGCCATACTCCTTTGGGGGTTTACAGGCATATTCGGTAAAGCCATTCTTATGAATGAGATAATGATCGTATGGTATCGTATGATTATGAGTGCCGCTGCTCTGGTAATCATCATGTATTTTAGTAAAAAGATGAGTTTTCCTGGCAGAAAAACGATGCTTCAAATTTCTGCTGTGGGAATTTTAGTATGCCTGCATTGGATTTTCTTTTATGCTTCAATAAAAGCCTCTAATGTATCTATTGCATTAAGTTGCTTTTCATCAGTTTCACTATTTACCGCATTCCTTGAACCTGTTATACACAAGCAAAAAATCAAGTGGCGCGATTTAATCTTTGGCATTGTAGTTATGATTGGTATTTACATCATCTTCTCTTTTCAAAAATGGTACGCCAAAGGAATCTTGCTTGCTTTGCTCAGTGCCTTTCTCGGTTCATTATTTACGGTAATCAATAAAAGGTTTGTAGAAAACAATTCTCCTTCCGCAATCACGTTTATAGAACTCATTTCAGGGTTTCTTTTTCTGAGCATTCTGCTTCCTTTTATTCTTACTGGATTTAATTACGAATTTCAGATTCCGCGGAATGGAGACATCTCATTCACCAGTAACACCAACGACTGGCTTTGGCTTATTTTGCTAAGCGTACTTTGTACCTCGGTGGCTTTTACCATTTCTATGGAGGCATTACAAAAAATCAGCGCTTATACAATGAATCTTTCCGTAAACCTCGAACCGCTTTACAGCATAGTGCTTGCAATGATTTTTTTTGACGAAGGCAAAACACTTAATACCGGTTTTTATATAGGAACATTAATAGTATTAGCGGCTGTGGTAGTGCATACAATTATTGAGTATAGGGGAAGAAAAAGCAACACGTTAATTACTTCATAAGTCTTAACAAAAATAAAGTTGTATTTCAGTTATGTTTGCGTAGCTCATTCAAAAAATAAAGATGTCAGTATCAGTAAAAAGTGTAACCAAACTTTACGGTCAGCAAAAAGCGCTTGACAATGTTTCTTTTGAAATAGGCACAGGGCAAATTGTAGGTTTACTCGGACCCAATGGCGCAGGTAAATCTACCATGATGAAAATTATTTGCTGCTATGTACCGCAATCAGAAGGGCAGGTTTCTGTTGCAGGTTATGATACAATTAATAACTCTATAGAGGTACGCAGAAGTGTGGGCTATTTGCCTGAACACAATCCTCTTTACCTTGATATGTATGTGAAGGAATACCTTGCTTTTGTTGCAGGCATTTACATAAAAAGTAAATTGATTGAAGCACGTGTGAAGGAAATGATTGATATAACAGGTCTGGGACTGGAGCAACGAAAAAAATAGGAGAGTTAAGCAAAGGCTACAGGCAGCGTGTGGGCATAGCCCAGGCGTTAATTCATAACCCCCGGTGTTGATCATGGATGAGCCCACATCAGGACTTGACCCAAACCAGTTGGCTGAAATACGGTCATTGATCAGAAACATTGGAAAGGAAAAAACTGTAATTCTTTCTACCCACATAATGCAGGAGGTGGAAGCAATTTGCGACCGGGTGCTCATTATTAACCGTGGAAAAATTGTTGCTGACGATACTGCTGAAATGTTGCGTAAAAACGCAGCCGTTGAAAATGTTTATAGTGTGGAGTTCAGTGAAGTTGCTGATATAAATATATTGAAGGCTATTGAAGGCATTAACAAAGTCAATAGCCTTTCTGACAAATCTTTTAAACTGCACAGTAACAGCAATGCAGATTTAAGACCTGAAATTTTTCGCATAGCGGTCGAAAACAAATATACTGTTATAAGCATGATGAAAGAAGAACAAAAACTAGAGGACGTATTTCAACAGCTTACCACCGGCAAGAAATGACACAATTAAACACCTCGGGCATCAACCCCCAAATTGAAGAAAGTTGGAAAAGAGTTTTAACCGATGAGTTTAGCCTGCCATACTTTGCCGAACTAAAAAATTTTTGGTGCAGGAAAAAATGCTTAGCAAAACTATTTACCCTCCGGGAAATAAAATATTTGCAGCATTTGATTATACGCCTTTTGATAAAACACGTGTTGTAATAATAGGACAGGACCCATATCATGGCACAGGGCAGGCAAACGGTTTATGTTTCTCCGTTAGCGATGGCATTAAACCTCCGCCATCATTGGTAAATATTTTTAAAGAATTACAAACTGATTTGGGTATTCCAATTGCCAATCATGGTAATTTAGAAAAATGGGCTAAGCAAGGTGTACTATTATTAAACGCAACACTTACAGTTGAAGCCAACTTACCAGGCTCACACCAGGGAAAAGGCTGGGAAACATTTACGGGAAAAATTATTCAGAAGCTTTCGAAAGAAAAAGAAAGCCTTGTGTTTTTGTTGTGGGGAAAGTTTGCACAGGCAAAAGAAGTTTTAATTGATACAACAAAACATCATGTATTAAAAGCAGCTCATCCCTCACCATTTTCAGTACACAACGGTTTTTTTGGCTGCAAACATTTTTCACAAAGCAATGAACTACTAAAAATGATGGGGCATAAATCTATTGATTGGAATATTGCCGTATAGATAACCCCAAAGCAATTTCTATATCAGAATTTTCTATTTTAATAGCTCTTCAAATGCACGCTATTTAATGCTCTGCCCAATTGGTAGTTTAGTTTCTTGAACAATAAAGGAAAATTGATATTTGGTTAGCAAGAAATGTAAAATTTAGTTATAGCTAATAGTTTTATTTCAACTAGAGACAAAAATACATATCAATCTCACCTTTGTTTTTTTGCTTTTACTTTTCCGCGATGTTGGCATGTAAATTTGTCTTTAATCAAATTGTAGGTATCACCACTAATATTTACTTTTCCTATTTCACCGCTACTTTCCATTCTGGAGGCAGTGTTTACAGTGTCACCCCAAATATCGTATGCGAATTTTTTAGTCCCCACAACCCCAGCTACGACCGGGCCAGTGTGTATTCCCAATCGCAATTCAAAAAATGGAAGTCCTTTTTCTTCGCGCTCTTTTTTATTATGCTCAATAAACTGTTGCATCTCTATTCCCGCCTTTACTACATCAACAGGGTGGGTTGTGTTGGTAACTGGTAACCCACCAGCGCACATATATGCATCACCAATGGTTTTTATTTTTTCAATACCATACTTGGTTACGATTTTATCAAACTCGCTATAACAGTTATTTATTTCTGCAACCAATTCTTCGGGGGATAATATTTCTGACGCTTGGGTAAAGTTTTTAAAGTCAGTAAACAAAACCGAAACCGAGTCATAGCTTTTTGTTTTGGCACTACCGGTAGCTTTTAATTCTTCAGCAGTTTCTTCAGGCAAAATGTTTAGCAACAATTCTTCGCTGCGTTTTCTCTTTGGCAATGCGTAATCGTTGCTTTAAAATACTCCTGCAAAAGAGCAACTATTATAAACCCACCAATAAAACTATTACGTACAATTTTCTGTTTGCTTATTTCTTTTTGTTGAAGATTTATTTCGCTTTGCTTTTTGTCTATCTGATAATTAAAAAGCATGGTACCTAATTTCTTTTCTGTATCAATGTTGTAAAGTGTGTCCTTTATGGCAATCATCATTGATTGATATTTAAAAGCATTTCCAAAATCATTAAGCGCACCATACGTCATAGCAAGTCCTTCGTAAGTATCTTTAAGTTCATTGTTTGCACCGGTTTCCTTTGCAAACGATTCAGCAAGCATGTAATTGCGAATAGCTTCCTCATAGTGTTTCATTTCTTTATAGCTGTCAGCTAACCCAAGCATTGATTTTGCCATGTCAAGTTTAGCATCAAACTTTTCTGCAATGCTGAAAGCGCGTTGCTGGTAGTCAATAGCTTTTTCAAAATCTTTTCGCTTGGCATATAGTTTACCAATCAGGTTAAGCGTGTATGGAACATTTTCGGTTCCCTCATAAGCAACTAAAGATTTTTCGAGATTAGCAAGCGCTAGAGAATCTTTATTACTCTTTAAATAAATTTCGCCAAGGTTTCCTGTAATGGTTCCGATTGCATCCTTGTTATCAAGCGCTATGGCATAAGGCATGGCTTTTTCGTAATACTCTATGGCTTTCTCATAAGTAATTGCCTTTTCTCCATAAATGGTTCCGATGTTTAAATCAACAGTCATTATGCGCACTGAATCGTTAATCTCCTCTGCAATTTTTAACGACTGTAAATACAAGTCAAGTGCTTTTTCATTGTCAGCCTGGTCACGGTAAATTACTCCAAGGTTACTAAGCATATTGGCTACGCCCTTTTTATCGCCAATGCTTTCATATATTTTTTTTGAGTTCTCCCAGTCTTGTAATGCATCCACGTATTTTCCCTGACGGTAATAACCAATTCCACTTGCCTTAAGTGCATTAGCTATACCTTTAGTGTATCTTGAAGTTTCGACAAGTTGTTTTGCGTGGTTGCAGATTTTTATACCACTGTCGGGGTTAATATTAAAATAACTTCTTCCTAAAACAATCATTGCTTCAACCCTGCTGCTATCGTTAGCTGCATTATCAACTATTTTTTTCAGGCTATCAGTTTCAGTTGATTCAGAATAACAAAAACCGATGCTGAAAAGGGAGAATAATAAAAAGAGAATTTTTAAACGCATACCTGATTTCAGGATTCTTTACAAACTTACATAATAATAAAAAGCAAAAGCCATCCCGCAATACTGTGGAATGGCTTTTAGCTTATACGATTCATTTATTCTATCACAAAACGCTTAGTGTGAATTTTATTTCCCTGTTTTTCTATGCATAAGAAATAAATTCCAGAAGGCAGTTTGTTTAAGTCAAGCTGCTGAATGTTTTCCCCTTGAATAGAATTATAGGTTGACTGCGCCAAAGTTTTTCCTAATACATCAATCACTTTAAATGAAAAGTTCTCATTATCGCCAGCAGTAAATCTCACATTTAATTCTCCGAATGATGGGTTTGGATAAACCTGAATTTCATCAGACACAATTTCTTCTTCAATAATATTACCCTGCTCGGTAACACGGCAACTTAGGTTAACTGCAATTGCAAGCGTGCGCGCTACAGATGAACTGCAACTGTTTTTTGCAACGACACTTAATGTTGCAGCACTTGAAGTTGCGGTGGTATATTTTACAGAAGAAGATAATGATGTAGTTGAACCATTAAATATTGCTCCTCCGGTAATTGTCCATTTATATGAAGTAGCTCCCGTTACTGATGAAATTGAATAAGGAATTGCTGTTTGTGTTTTACACACCGATGCCGATCCTGTGATAGCTCCAGGCTGTGGTGGTGCTGCTGAAACTGCAAGTGTAGTATAGGCACTTGAGTTGCATGCACAGTTTGCTTTTACTTTAACAGTGCCTGTTGTTTTGAAGTTACTGCCGTAACAAACAGTTATTGAAGTTCCGCTGTTGCTTGTAAAGCTTGCACCTGATGGAACACTCCACGTATAAGATGTTGCACCGGGTACAGCAGCTATGGTGTAAACTTTACCGGCCGTATTACACAAATTATTTACAGGTCCTGATATTGAACCGGGTGCTGCAATGTTGGTTGTGCTTATAGTTGCAGTTAATGATTTTGTGCATCCTTTTGAATCAGTAATTACAACACAATATGTTCCTGCTGATTTATTGGAGATGGTTTGTGATGTAGCGTTTCCGGGAGTCCATAAATAAGCGTATGGAGAAGTTCCACCACTTGGTGCTGTGGTCGCACTTCCATTTGCCTGATTACATGATGCAGGTGTTGTTGATGTAGTTCCTGTTAATTGTGTTGGAACAACAATAGTTGCTGAAGTTGTTGCACTGCATCCCTTGCTGTCGGTAACAGTATAAGTATATGTTCCTGCACTTAAATTTGTTGTTGCTGTTGAATTATAAGTATAAGGAGGTGTACCACCAGTTGATGTTCTTACCACACTTCCTTTTTGTCCGTAACAATTGGGTTGAGTGGCTATAGCAGATATCACAAGTTGTGCTGGCGCTGCATTTATAGTTGCAGTTGCGGTGCCTGTACATCCGTTAGCATCTGTTACTAAATATGAATAGGTACCTGCACCAAGCCCTGATGTTGCATCACCGCTATATGTTAATGCTCCCGTTCCGCCACTTCCGTTTAATACTACACTTCCTGTTTGTCCAAAACAATTTGGTTGAGTAGCTGTAGCAGATAATGTAAGTAATGCAGGTTGTGTAAATACACCATTAGCATATTGCGTAAAATAATTTGAAGAGGTAACAAGATTTACTGATGGAACAATCTGATACGTTCCGGCAGGTGGAGTTCCTGTTACAACCTGACTTTGATTGTTTAAAATTGTATAAGCAGGTCCTGAGGCAATAACATTGGCTGCATTGTCCTGATAATTGTATCCTGTAACAGTAGAAGTAAATGCCGGCAAACTATTGCAAAGCCGGGCTTTGATTGTTTGCACTAACAAATAATGTATCCGGATTTATAGTTAATGTTCCTGCCACATATGTAATATCAAAGTTATTGGTGAGAAACGCTCCCGGAACTATATAATGCATTCCGGCATTTACTCCTGTAATTAAATTTATAGAATAAAATTATATAGCGTATCATTAGCCGGAGCGGTGTAATCATCTTCATCAACAATTACAGCTACATCAGCACCACCCACATTTGATGTACTATTTACAACTGTTGAACCATTAACCAATCCTTTTGATTTACTGTGGCAGTACCGTTTACCAGCCCTTTTGATTTACCAGTCCTTTTTGATTTGCCAATGGATTACCACTGAAAAGAGTTGCGTTCAATGAGTCATCCTGATAACCGAACAAAGATGCCAATGCGAGGTCAACAATTTTTGTAGTATCATAAACAGGAACATTATTTACCAATCCTTTTGATTTACCAATCCACGTTGATTCACCAATCCACGCTGGCTAACAATAAAAGCAAGATTTACCAAATCAGAATTTACCAAACCACGTTGGTTTACTAACGTTTGGTCATCAATCAATCCTACCTCTTCAACTAATTGTGAAGCATGTGCTGATTGTAATGCAGCAAGAAAAGCAGCCTGCTCTGCAGGAGCAATGTTTGTTTGATTGTAATCATAGTTCATTTGCAATTCCAATCCGTCAATAATATCACCATAGGTGTAAGCTGCATTAGCTGCTGTAATAGTAAGAGGCATTTTATTGATAGACAAAAGTCCATCGGTAAATGTGTAAGTATATAACTCCTGCAAGCCTACGTCCGATACATTAGCATCGGGATGTATAAAATAAATACCTGCATTGCTTGTGCTTGTTGCCGGAGTTGTGTAGTTAATAGGATCCAACCCTAAATCAGCAAGTGTTAAACCAAACACCGAAGGGTCTTGTCCGTCAACAGTAACAACTGATGTAAACGTTGGCAATGCTTCGCCAAACAATTTTGATTTATTCTCAGCAGTTACCACCACATTCTTTTTTACTGGCGAGAAGAAATAAAGCGTATCTGAATTTCCACCATCATTATTATTAGGAGTAATGGGTGGAGTGTAAATATATATCGGAGGATTACCAAAAAAGGTTGGTATAGTTACCGAGAGCTGACTGCCACTAATAAATGTTGTAGGCAGTGTGTCATTTCGGAAAATTACCACCGATTGTGTAGTTAGGAAATTTCCGTTTACTGTTAAGTATATAGTAACTAAGCCTGGTGTTGTTGTGGTATCATAAACCAAGGTAACAAGGTCAGGAGTTGGCGCTGCAAATGTGTAAAGAGCAGCATTCGCATCAGCAAACCCATTACCTGTAATAAAATCAAAACCGGGTGCTCCCATATCCACAGAAGTGCTTTGCAACACAGTCCGAACTTCAGTTGGAGTCATACCAAGATTATAAAACTTTTGTTTGCCTTCTAGCATCAACGCAGCCACACCGGCTAAGTGAGGAGCAGCGGCAGATGTTCCAAAGAAATTTGGAAACAAATCAGCATCTATATTTACTCCACCCATGTTAACGGTTGTGTTCACACCGTTAGGTCCGCATAAGTCGGGCTTGTTGCGGGTAACACCGTTTACAGGAGCTCCACCTGTAGATGAGAACGAAGCAACAGTTGGAGGATTAACTCCAAATGCAGGTGTATTTGTGTAAAGCACAGCACCCACAGCCATAGCACCGGCAGCATTAGCTTGCCCTACTAATGTAGAAGTGCCTGTGTTGTATTCATCAATTACACCTTCACCTTTAAAAATAATGTATTTAACAAGAGGATTTCCGGTTCCGGCTGCTCTTGTAATTAATAAACTTGCACTTTGTGGAACACTTCCACCAACAGTGAATGGTAATACTTCAAGCGGGTCGCCACCAATATTATTTCTGTTAAAACCAAATAAAGTAATTCCATTATCTGCAGTTAAATAAAAATCCATATCGTTCAATGTTCCTGTTGCACTTTGTCCTTGCGAATAAATTTCGTCCTGCCATTGCATTACCACAACGTAGTTGCCTGGTGCAAGGTTAAACTCTGATAAATATCGCCACCTCCAAAATTGTGAGCAGAACCCACAATGCCGTTTGGAGTAGCCGTTGGATTAAAAACTGCAGAGTACGATTTGTTACCAAAATTTCCGGCAGCCGAAAAATAACTTACACCTTGCGCAGCCACATTATCCACAGCCTGTGCAACAACACCGTCCTGAAAAAATGGCTCGGTAATAAAGGTTATATCGTCAACAATTACATCACAATTGGCTTGTTCCAAAGCTAAAATTCCTTGCGCCATATCACCCGCACTTATAAATCCTGTGCGGAAAGCAAGGTCGGCCTTAGGAGCAATGTCGTGTACTATTTGCACATGGCGCGTCCTTCGTCAGTCTGCACACCGTAAGGATATTCTTTCAACACCTGCACAGGGTTGGTTCCGTTCGCTCCCGGCAAATCGCCATTTGCTACATCTGTAGCAGCAGGATTTCCCAGAATTGTATTGTAACTGTTCGATAGAACTCCAACCTTAATACCTTGTCCGTTCAAATTAAAACCTGAACGTGCAATATCTGATTTTAATGAAACATCACCGGCACTTGTTGTAACACCAGCGTTAGAAAGAGCAGGAAACAACGGGCGCACATAGTCTATGTATTGAACAATAGGAAGACTGTCTAATTTTTTTAGATTGCTAACCGGGTATAATCCTGAAATAAATAAAGTTGGGTTTCCGTTGTCGATTAAGTCGGTTAAACCATAAGCAGGAGATTGCAACATGGCAAGCAATGTATTGTATTGGCCAGCTAATGAAATTACTTCAATATAAACACTGTCGTCTTCTATCTGATAAATATTATCAAGTGTATCGCTTATGGTAGGATTAAAATTATAAAAGAGAGAAGTTAACTCAGAACCAATAACTGCACCCACTTTTCCACTTGGGTCAGGTGGATAATATGGAAAAATACAAGGGCCTTGAAAAATTTGTGCAGCATCAGTAGCCGTACAACCGTTGGCGGGGTCGGTAACTGTAAGGGTGTAAACACCAACAGCATTTACTGTTGGGTTTGCAATGTTAGTAGCTGATGTTATATTTCCGCCACCTGATGGTGTCCAGCTAAATATAGCGCCTGGTGTAGTAGATGAGCCATTTAATTGCCGGGTTAGGAAGGCGCATGAAATTACATTATCGGCACCTGCATTTGCATTAGGAACTGAATTATTAGTTGTAACCAATGCAACATCGGTAGCTGTGCATCCGCCCGTTGCAGTAGTTACTGTTAATGTGTAAGTGCCCGCTGATGTTGCAATAGGATTTGCAATGTTGGATGGTCCTGAAATATTTCCGCCATTAGAAGCTACCCAGTTGTAGGTTACGCCTGATGTTGTTGATGAACCATTTAATTGAACAGTTGTAGCAGAGCATGTTATTACTTTATCAGTACCGGCATTTGCATTGGGCGTTGTGCAGGTAATATATGGAGCATAAACAACTGTTGTATTACTTCCCAGATTTACCTGTGTTCCACTATAGAGTGCACCTGTAACAGTAGGAACACAACCCGAACCACCACCGGTATGAATACCTGCATAAGGTGCCCACACTGTTCCGCTAAAGTTAGATGTACCGTTATCCATATCAAAAGCATACGAACCCCATGAACAGCCAGAGCCATTACCATGGATTTCCATAAATACTCTGGATGCACTACCGCCATTTATAAAAGTAGTTTTGTGTTTATCCAAGTCCACATTACCGTGAACGTAAATAATTATGTTTCCTGTTGCTGAATTATTAAAATTATATTTAAAGGTATTATATCCGCCACCAGAATTGTTAATTGATTTAAAAGTATAGATACCTGGGCCATTAAACGTTACGGTTTTGTTTCCGGTTAAGGCCATATCCTTATATGCACCGGGACTAATAGTAGTAGTCCCTGTAATATTTGTGGTACCATAAGCCGGAAAAGTTGTAATGGCTGGCATTGTAGGTAACGTTGGAAGCGTTGGTGTGCCTGTTAAATTTCCTCCACCGGGAGTTGGGCCTGTATAGGTTTTACCAGCCGGATGTTTTACATATCCTGTAACTGTTCCACCGCCAACAGTTGAGTTTCCGTTTACATCTATATTGCCACTAATATTTGCGCTTGTGCCAATGGAAACAATGGTTCCTGTAGCAGACGCTGAATTTGCTGCTGTTATATTTCCGCCAACGGAATTATTATTACTAAGAACAACCGTGCGCCCGCTGTGAATGCTGCCGGAAAAAGTTGCCGAACCGGTAGTCTTTACCAGATTGTAACTTCCGGTGCGCCCGCCCTGAATATTTCCTGATGAGGAAATCTGTACGGCACAACCAGGTGTGGGTGGTGCTGTTTGCCCGCTGCCGGTTGGGCAGGAGCCATCGCCACCAAATACGGCATAATCGGTTATTTGGGATTGAGCGCTAGTCTTTTGAGGAAACCATGTTATGGTTAACAACAGTAAGCTACATAATAAATGTAGCTGTTTTTTTAAAACGACTTTCATTTTTTTAAAGTTTTAGGTGAAATAAAATTTATTCCTTAAGAAAAGTGCAAGATACAAGTACTAAGTTTTTCTGATTGACAATTATTGCTTAAGGTTGCCTTATAACTTACATTTTCCAAACGTAATGAAATAACCGATACATGACAAGAGGTGCCTGTGTTATTACTATGTTATGAAAAGATTGGCTCAAGAGTTTGAAGACTAATTTGAGAAAGGAGTTTTATTAAGCAGTTTCTACAAAATACATATCAATTTCTCCTTTTCCCTTAGCCGAAATTTTTCCACGATGGTTGCATTTATACTTATTCTTCACCAATTCATATGTAGCACCGCTTATATTCACTTTTCCTACCTCACCGCTTGATTCCATACGAGAGGCTGTATTTACTGTATCACCCCAAATATCATAAGCGAATTTTTTACCCCAACAATACCTGCAACAACAGGGCCGGTGTGGACACCAATACGAATTTCAAAAATAATTTTTCCCTCTGCCTGTTTTTTTCTTTTAATTCAATCATAAATTTTTGAATGTCCAACGGGCTTCAACCACATCAACAGGATGTGTTTTGGTTAGGAGTGGGTAAGCCACCTGCCGCCATGTAGGCATCTCCAATGGTTTTTATTTTTTCAACACCATGCTTTTGCATAATATGATCAAATACCGAAAAGCATTCATTAATCTCAGCGACTAATTCTTTAGGAGTAAGCTTTTCAGATAGTTGAGTAAAGCCTTTAAAGTCGGTAAATAAAACAGTAACCTCATCAATTTGTTGTGCATCAGCACTGCCTTTTTCTTTCAATTCTTCTGCAACTTCTTCCGGTAAAATATTTAAGAGTAATTCATCACTACGCTTTTTCTCTTTGCTTATGCGCATGCGTTGTTTGAGAAAAACACCCGCAAACAAAAGCACTACTGCAAAGCCACCAATAAACCCGTTTCGAACTAATTTTTGTCGCTTTATTTCTTGCTCTTTTAACTCTTTGTCTTTTGTTAAAAGATTAACCTCATTTTGTTTCTTTTCCAAATCAAACCCAAACTGGAGTTTACCTAACTTTTTATCGGTATTGATATTGTAAATAGTATCTTTAATGGAAAGTAATAAACTCTGATAATTATAGGCTTCCACATAATTTCCTTTTGATTCTTAAGCTTTACTCAATCCTTCATAAGCATCTTTTATTTCAATATTGTAATTAAGTTCAAGAGATATGTTTAAAGATTTTCGATATGCTTCAATGGCTGCATCCACATTCCCTTTTGCATAATATGCCTGACCTAATCCCACCAACGACTGGGTCATATCTAGTTTAGTTTCTAATTTTTGTGCTATATCGTATGCATCATGGTGTATTTTTAATGCCATATCGTAATCTTTATGCCTGATATAAACACGACCTAGGTAATTCATTGAAAAGGCGCATCTTCAGTACCTTCATAAGCTTTGATTGATTCCTTCAGATAGATCATTGCTGTTGAATCATCATTTAACTTGTAATAAGTTTCTCCAAGATTGGCAGTGGCTGTTCCTATAAGATAAGTGTCGTTAATTTTTTTTTGCAAGTTCATACGCCCGTAGTAAATTTTCCAGGGCTTTATTATATGTTGCTTGTTTGTTAGTATATACACTACCTATGTTTACGAGCGAGGTTACTATTCTTAAGGTATCATTAATATCTTCTGACATTTTGAGAGATTGTAAATGCAGTTCCAGAGCTCTTGCATCATCACCCTGATTATAGAAAACAGCCCCCTGATTACTTAAAATATTTGCAACACCTGCCTTGTCCCCAATGGTATCGTAAACAGCCATAGCATACTGCCAGTTATTTATTGCCTCAACATATTTTCCCTGGAGGTAGTATGCAATACCAATATTTTTACTTGCAAGTGCAATTCCTTTTTTGAAGTTAATTTGAATTGCCATTTGCTTCGCCATTTCCGCATCACGTATGGCTGTATTTGGGTCGGAGTTGAAATAACTTTTGCTTAGCGCAATTAGCAAGTTAACCGTAGCTGTATCTGCCTTGGTGTTGGATAAAAGTTTTTTTATGCTGTCAGACTCATTGCTTGTGCAAACAATGGGTAGAAAGGAAAACAAAAAACCAGCAGACAAAAAAATGCTGTTTATACAAAGTCATAAACTGAAATTTTAAGACAGTTACTATTTAAAACGCAAGCTAAAAATATAAAAAGCCATCACAAAAATTAATTGTGATGGCTTTGTTTATCAGTTTAAGAAAACCTATCTGCTTCTTTCAACAACTATTCTTGGAAGTTTTGATTACGGCCCCATTGTTAACGAGTGTCCATAAAGTAAACACCATTAGCAAGAGTCTGCACATTTAATTGTTCTTTACTCAATTCAGCAGTTGCTACAATTGTTCTTTCAAGTACAAGTTTACCGTACATGTCAATAATCTGAATGGTATATTCCTGCGTTTCTGTTGAACTGAACTCCACCGTTACATTTTCTGAAACAGGATTAGGGTATGTAGCAAATACTTCTTGAACTGTTATGTCCGTTACCTCATCTGCAACACGGCAACCAAGGTTTACATTAATAGATAATGTTCTTGTTGCAGATGCTCCGCAAGCATTGTTGGCTTTAACAGTAAGGGTTGCTGTAGTTGACGTGGAGTGGTGAACTTAACAACTACAGTTCGTCCCGTTGTTGACCCAACAAATGTTGCACCTCCGGTAATAGTCCATGTGTAAGATATAGCACCTGTAACTGCCGCAACAGAATAAGTTACACTGGTGTTAGATTTGCAAACATTTGTATTTCCTGAAATGGTTCCCGGTTGAATGGTGCGTGCACTTACAGCAAGTACAGATGTTGCACTTGATGTGCAGGCATTGTTGGCCTTTACAGTAATGTTACCAGTGTTTGTGAACCCCACTGCCGTAGTTTACTGAAATTGAACGCCCGTTAGATGCCATTGTAAATGTTGCACCACTTGGAACTGTCCATGTGTATGAAGTGGCTCCGGTAACTGCTGCAATTGAATAAGTCTGCCCGTTTTTACCACACAAGTTTGTAGTTGGTCCACTAATTGCTCCAGGTGCTGGTAAAGCTGAATTCAACGCAAGTGATGATACAGGCGTTGAACCACATGCATTATTTGCCTTGACAGTAATATTACCTGTTCCGATAAATCCTGCTCCAAAGTTTACAGATATTGAAGTACCTGTTGTGCTTCCGCTAATGGTAGCTCCGGTAGGTACAGTCCATGTATAGGATGTAGCACCGCTTACAGCACCTACAGAATACACTTTTGCAGAGCCTCCGCATAAGTTAGTGGTTGGTCCGCTTATACTACCAATAGAACCTGTTGGTAGTGAAGTAATGTTAAGCGATGCTGTTGGGCTGTTACCACATGCGTTGCTTGCATAAACTGAAACAGTACCTGAAGTGAATCCTGACGGATAAGTTATATATACCTTGGCAATGTTGCTGTCAACCACAAGCGGGTTGCCTGTTAATCCTAAACCATTTGATATTACAGCACCAGCTGGAGCTGACCAACGATATGATGATGCGTTAGGGAATTTTATTATCTCGTAAGTTTGGGTACTTCCGGCACATACACCTTGCGTTGGATTATTGCTTCCAGTATATATTGGTGGTAATACCAATACTCCAAGCGAGTAATAAAACCTAAAACCACTTGAACCAGCACAGTTGTTTGCCTGAACAACAATAAATGCCGCAATAAAGCCGGATGGATAACTGATAGAAACCGTATTTGTTCCTTGCCCGGATACTATGGTTGGCGAGAGCCACCACCAATACTTAATATACTCGGTATAGCCGGTTGCATTGGCAACAGGGCAACCGTGTATGTACTTGTTTGCGGTCCGCAAATATTTTGCGATCCTGTTACAGGTCCTGGTGTTGCTGGTGCTCCAGTGTATCTGATTATTGATTTATTGCTATTTGCACTTGAACCACAAGTATTGTTTGCTTTTACACTGATATTTCCACCACTGTAAGAATTGTTAAATGCAATAGTGATTGAGTTGGTAGTTGAGCTACCTGTTGCTCCGGCAGGTAATGTCCATGAATAGGATGTTGCACCAGCAACAGCAGCAACACTAAACACAACTCCGGATTGATTTCTGCAAGCGCCTGATGGTCCGTTAATAGCACCTGGTGTTGAAGGTAATGATCCCGAATTAGAAATGGAAGCTGATGCAGTAGTAGAACATCCTTTAATATCTGTAATCAATACTGTATAATTTCCGGCTGCAAGAGCTGTTGCAGTTTGCGTTGTTTGTCCACCCGGAGACCAAACAAAACTATAAGGTGCAAACCCATTTGCAGGTGTAACAGTTGCAGAACCATTATTAAGACCACAGGTGGTATTCACTACAGTTGTGGTAGCTGTTACTTGTGGTGGATCAACCAATGTAATTGAAGCAGTGTATGTACAACCATTAGCATCTGTAATTAAATAGTTATAAACTCCAGCCGAAACATTAAAGTAATTTCCATCACCGGAATATGGTGGTGTGCCACCATTTGCATTCACACTTATAGTGGTAGTTCCACCAAAACAACCAATGCTTCCAAAAGCTGCTGCGGTTAATGGCGAAGCTGGCTCGCTAACGGTACCGGTAACCTCTGATGTACATCCGTTAGCATCGGTTACTATGAAGGAGTATGCTCCTGCATTTACTGTAAATGTTCCTGTTCCACTATAAGGCTCGGTACCACCGGCAGCTGTTACAATTACATTGGTTGTTCCGCCATTGCAACTGATGGTGCCGGCAGATGAGGCAGCAAGTAAAACCGGAGGTTCTGAAATTGTACCACTTACTGTTGCTGAGCATCCGTTAACATCAGATACAGTATAAGAATATGAGGCCGGCTGGAACTATAAATGTTCCTTCGCCAGTATATGGTGCTGTGCCACCAGTAGCAGAAACCACAACCGTAGTGGAGCCTCCGTTACATTCAATAGTACCAACGGTTGCTGTTACATTGGGAGCACCGCTTACTGTCAACACTCCATTCTCATAAATTACAGGAGCGTAATTCGGAACTGTATCTATTTGAACCATGTTAGAAGGAACAATTTGATAAACTCCAGGTGCCAATGGACCGCTAGGCATTACGTTGTTCAAATTATCAAGAACCGTAAAATGTTGGTCCACTTGCTACCACATTACTGTCAACTGTTTCGTACTGATAGATAGAATTGGTAAATGTAAATGGTAATGGTAAGGTGGCTGAACAATTAACCGATGTATCGTTAGCTTTAACTGTTAACGTTTCAGGTGTTATTGTTATTTGTCCCAAGCCATAAGTAATATCAAAATTCTCAGACATTAATACACCGGGTGCGATTAACCATGTGCCTACTTCAACCCCGGTAATCATGTGCATAGATGTATAACCAACAATCGAATCGTTAGGATCGCCATACACATCAAGCGTATCTAAAATCAATACAGCATTTTCATTTGTTTCATCGTTAAACGAACTGCTGTTTACGGCAGCTTTTCCATTTACGGCAGCTTTTCCATTTACAGCCTGCTTGCCATTTACAGCAGCTTTTCCGTTTACAGCCTGCTTACCATTTACAGCCGCTTTTCCGTTTACCGCTTGTTTTCCGTTTACCGCCTGCTTGCCATTGTACAATACTGCATTGGCGGAATCTACCTGGTAATCGAATATTGAACGAGGATCAACAGGTATGTAATACGTAGTATCATACACTATGCTGTTTACCGCTTGCTTTCCGTTTACTGCCTGCTTTCCATTTACAGCCGCTTTGCCAGAAACAAGGAAACTCATGTTTATAAAATCCGCTGCCGTTAAAGTCTGACCATTGACAGCCTGCTTCCCATCTACCAATACAATTGAATTAGATAAGGTTGATTGATGTTCAGTTTCTAATGAGTCAAGGAAATTTGACTGATTAACCAGTGCAATATTACTTGCGTCATAAGTATAAGAAACAGGAATATCTTTCCCTTTAATAGATGAGCCAAACACACGGGTAATATTTCCCGGGGTTATAGTTAAAGGCATCCTGTTTATGGTAAGTATTCCATCAACAAACTGGTAGTTATAAAGTTGAGATAAAGCTACGGATGCGGGTACCGTTAAATCAGTAACTGCCGAATTTGCTCTGCGATAATATAAGCCAACATTACTTAAATCGTTTGCAGAAGTGCTGTATGTGATATCAGTTAAGCCGAGATCAGACATGGTAAGGCTTGTGCTTGCAAGCGGCAATCCGTTTACCGTTACCTCTACTGAATAAGAAGGAATTATTTCACCATAAAACTTAGATGCGTTGTTAACAGCTATTCTAACATTTTGTGGAACAGTACCAAAGAAGTACAACGAATCACTCACACCTCCATCTAATCCACTTGGTGACATGGGGGGATTATAAACCGTTAGTGGTGGATTACCAAGGAAGACCGGGATGTTTGCTGTAAGTACGTTGCTGTTTGTAACGTTTGCAGGTATTGTATCATATTGGAAAATGATAGCTGCGTTACTGCTGAAATAATCTCCTGAAATTGTTACTGATACTGGTTGAACACCTGGTGTAAGTGATGTGTTGTTCAAAGTCATAGTGTTAACCTGAGGGATAGGATTAGCAAATGTTTGAATGGCATCATCTGCTTGTATAAATCCTGACCCTGTTGCTACATCGTAACCCGGAGCATCCATATCAATGGCAGTTGACTGAAGTAATGCCCTCATTTGAGAATTCGTAAAGGCATCACCATTGTAGTATTTCTTACGTGCTTCAACTAACAATCCGGCAACAGCGGCAGCATGTGGAGCAGCAGCTGATGTACCAAAGAAGTTTGGCAATGGATCGCCATCAATATTTACACCACCAAAGTTTACGGTAGTATTAACACCATTAGGAGCAGCAAAATCAGGTTTGTTTCGTGAGATATTGTTGATGAACATTCCACCGCGTGAAGAGAAAGATGCAATTGTTGGTGGGTTAACTCCATAACGTGGAGTATTGGTGTATAAAACAGCACCCACTGCCATTGCACCCTCGCTATTAGCTTGTCCAACAATTGTTGATGTCCCCTGTGCATACTCGTTAATAATCGCATCACCTCTAAAAATGATGTATTTGAATCTCGCATTTGCAGTACCGGATTTACGGGCAATAACTATGTTTGCATTTACTGTTGATTGCGTAACAAAAGGAAGTACTTCTAAAGGATCTCCTTCAATGTTGTTACGGTTAAATCCAAATAATTTATTTCCGAACTGATCGGCAAGATAAATATCAAGGTCATTAAATGTTCCTTGTGTTTCGCCAATAGAGTAGAAGAAATCTTCCCACTGTAATGCAATGGTATATGTTCCTTTAGGTAGTGTAACGCTTTGCAGATAATCTCCACCACCAAAGTTGTGCACCTGACCGGCATAACCGGCAACTGAAGTGCCTAATGCATTAAATGTTCCCTCATAAGATTTGGTTCCAAAGTTTCCGGCAGAGGTAAAATATTTTACACCGGTAGAGGTAACTTCATTAACAGCGTCAGATATAACACCATCTTTAAAGAATGGCTCAGTAATATAAGTAATGTCATCAACTATTACATCACAACCATCATCTTTTAGAGCTCTTATTCCGTCAGCAAAATTTCCTGCACTTACAAATCCCGAACGGAAATGTAACTCAGCTTTTGGAGCAATATCGTGTATAATTTGCAACATTGCACGACCTTCATCAGTTGCACGACCGTAAGGATATTCGCCACTAACTACAACAGGAGTTGTATAATTTGGATTATTTATTCCGGGTAAATCACCATTGATTACATCTAAAGATGCAGGATTACCTGCTTTGGTATTATAGCTGTCACTCATTACTCCAATCTTAACACCTTCACCCGACATGTTCCATGCATCTTTTACTTTATCAGCCATTATAGCAAAATCGCCTTGAGATCGTGCTATACCTGTAGAAGCAAACGCACTTGCAATTGGTGGATAATAGGGTCGTACATAGTTAATGAGCACAGGAAGTGCATCTAATAGAGGAAGACTAACAATTGGAATAAATCCTGTAATGATCAATGAACTGTCGCCATTATCAATAAAATTATTCATTCCATAATATGGTGTTTGCACAAGAGCAAATACTGAATCGCGGAAGCCTTCGTTACAAATAATTTCAATTAATACTTCGCCATCCCGGCTATCAATTAAAAATACAGCACTTGTTGCTGAGGTATCAACAACAGAATCAGGAAAATTATAAAGCTGCGTTAATTCTGATCCAATTAAATTACTGATGGTATCATTTGTTGAGGCTCGTAATAAGGAATGATACAGTTTGTAAGTGTAACATGCAATGTTGCATTGGCTACACAACCATAATTATCAGTAACAGTATAATTATAATCACTTCGCACTTAAATTAGTTGTGGCATCGCCACCATAGATATAAGGCTCTGTTCCTCCTTTGGCAATAAGTGTTACACTACCCGTAGTTTGTCCAGATTCAACACACACAATCAATGTATCGTTTTCTGCTGCGCTCAATGATAGATTGCAATCGTAATATCTGCCAATGTTATTTAATGTGGTTGAACCATTTCCATTTGTCAAGAAATTTCCACTCGCATATAAATCTCCATCGTAAACTTCCATTAGAGCGAACCCAGTTGTTTACCGAGTCACCAACGTTTACCCAATCCGTACCGTCAAAAGCAGCAATATACTGTGGGTTAGTTCCGCCATTTATGAAATCGCCACCGGCATAAATTTTATTGTTATATGATTTTAATGAAAGTACGTTCAATAAACTTTGCGAACCCACAGCACTCCAGTTGCTGCCATTCCACTTGGCTACACCTTGCACGGCAATTCCGCCTGCTTGTGTAAATACACCTCCAACATAAAGTTCGTTGTTGTGTACTTCAAGTGCAAGTGCATAATCATTTAATCCAATGCCAAGTGTTGACCATGAGGAGCCATTGAATTTGGCAATATAATTACCGGGTCGCCACCGGCGAGTGTTAAATTCTCCGGCAACAACTAATTCTCCATTATAAACTACCATTGCATGAATAGTATTTTGAACTGAGATAGGCACACCATAGTTCTGGAATCCCGGAACATTACTCATAGTTGTACCATTAAACCTTACAATTTTATTTGCATTGGTTGTTGCAGTAAAAGGATTATCGCTAAACTGCGTAAAACCACCTGCCATATATAACTCACCTTCATAAACAGCCATTGCGCGCGGAACTCCTGACATATCGTATCCAATATTTTGCCATGTGCCGCCAACATACCGTGCAACATAATTAGCAGGCACAGCACCTGCAACAGTAAACTCACCAACAGCATAAGGGTTGCCAGCATATATTTCTATATCTCTAACAACAGCATTGACGCCACCGTTAAGTGCAGCCCAGTTAGTTCCATCCCATGTTGCAATGTTGTTGGCTCCGGCAACATTTCCAGCATTTATAAACTGACCACCTGCATAAAGTGTGTTTGTATTGTCATCTTTTTTAAGAGTTGTAATCAATCCATCAGTACCACATGTAACGGGTTGCCATGTTGCATCGTGTGGAGTATAAGCAGGTTCTATACAAATTATAGAACAATTAGTGCTATAAGTAGCTCCCGCATCTTTATTCCATCCAGCATATCCATTTGCATTGGCAACATTATCCACTTGAATACAAGTGAGTATTGGGGTAAAGCGTACATCGAATGAAGTTAAGTTAGCATTGTTGCCGTTTTTAACATTTATACTAGTAAGCGGGTAATTTGATTGTGCAGTTAATGTAGTTAAATTGGTAAGTAATGAAACATCAAGCGAAGTAAGTTGATTATCGTTTAGATATAATGTTGAAAGATTGGTGTTAGAAGATAAGTCAATACTACTAAGTTGATTAAGTTCTAAAGAAGCAAAAGTTAAGTTAGTTAAACCGTTAAGATTAATACTGGTAAGCGGATTATACCCTGCCTGTAGAGAACCAATTGCAGTATTATTAGAAAGATCTAATGTAGTTAACTGATTTCCTGAACAAGCTAAACCAAGGAGAGCTGTATTAGTTGAAAGATTTAATGACGTTAACTGATTGTTCGAACAAATGAGACCAGTAAGTGCCGTATTAGTAGAAAGATTGATAGAGGTTAATTGATTGTTATAGCAATGCAATGATGTGATATTGGTAAATGCTTCAATACCTGTGAGGTCAGAAATACCTAAACCTTCTACTCCTATATGTCCGGCATAAGCAGCAGCTTCACTGCATTCAATTTCCAAATTGCTGTTTGTATTAATGGCAGCATTGGCAAGTAGTGCATTTTTAAAGTTTGCGTCAGGAATGTTTACGATACAAGGTGGGCAGGATGTTCCGGTTACAACACCACCCGGTTCAACCCAGTTAGATGTTACGCCATTCAACGCAAAATTGGTGAGCGTTCCGTTATTTCCATTTCCACTTGCATCTGTTAAACTAGTTACTGATGCATTATCTGCTCCGGCAATTCCTTGATTAAAATGGTAAGCCGCAACTAACCCAATTTCACTGTTGGTAATTTCACAGTTCATAGCAGCCTGAATTTCTGTTTGTGTGCGGGCTTTGTTCCAAATGCGCACTTCATCAATTTTACCGTTATAGGTTCCGTCAAAAGGAATACCACCACCTCCACCTACACCAATGCCTAATGATAATGCGTTGTTTAATAATGTGCCTGTAAAAGTTCCTGAGGCCGCTACAACACCATTCACAAATAGTTTCATTTCACCAGTTGCTACATCGGCAGTTGCTGCCACATGCGTCCATGTGTTTAAGGGCAAGCCTACTCCGGTTTCTACCTGATGAGAGCCGGTTGATGTACCGAATATTAATCTTAAACCATTATATGTATCAAATGTAAATGGACCATTGGAACCACCAACATTTTGTTTATCTATTATTCTTTCATCGCCAAAGTCATTTTTATTGATCCATGCTTCCAATGTATATCCGTTGGTAAATTGAAGGCTTGGAGAGTTTGGAACAATTACATAATCATCTACACCATCCATGTTTAGCGCAGAGGCGGGCGTTATTGGACAAACTGTGCTGTAAGTAGCACTGGCATCTTTCCCTGAACTCCAGTTTGCATTCATGTAAGCAGGGTTATCAACCTGAATACATGACAATAACGGACATGCTGTTGCATTAAAGAAAGTCAGGTTGCTGTTGTTACCATTCTTAATGTTAAGGCTTGTCAATAACGGATTGTTTACGCCATTGTAATAATCTAAAACAGTATTTGATAAATCAAGGTTTGTAAACTGTCCATTATCACACGTAAAGAACGAAAGTGACGTATTGTTTGACAAATCAACTGTTGCTATTTGGGTATAGCTGATAAGCAAGCTTGTTAATAAAGGATTTTGAGTAACATTAAGGCTAGTTAACGGGTTTTGGAATAAACTCAGGTAATTCAAATTAGGACTGTTGGTTACATTAACACTTGTGAGCGCATTTGAATATGCGGTTACATCATATAAGACAGGATTATTACTGAAATCTAAGCTTGTTATGGAATTGAAGTTGCAAAACAATGTAAACATTGCAGGGTTGTTGCTCAAGTCTAAACTTGTAAGGTTATTGTTGTAACAATGCAACGTGTGTAATGCAGTATTGTTACTTACATCTAATGAGCTTAAATTGTTATGGTGACATATCAATTGAACTAAGTCAACATTAGCACTTACGTTAAGCGGAACGGCAAGCGGATTGTTGTTACAAAGAAGTGCGGTAACGTTCACAAATGCTTCAATACCTGTCATATTTGTTATGCCCAGGTTTGCCACGTTAATGGTTCCTGAAAAAGCTGCTGCTTCTGCACACTGAATTTCTAAATCACTGTTTGTATTAATAGCAGCATTTGCCAGCAATGCATTTTTGAAGTTGGCATCTGGAATGTTTACAATACCCCCTGTACAACATGTAGAGAAAACAGCACCTGCATCTTTACCGGCACTCCAGTTAGCATTGGCGTAAGCAACATTATCAACCATGATGCAGGTTAAAGCCGGGTTGTTAAGAGAGCTAAAGTTACCTGAGGGAATATTGGTATTGTTTCCATTGGCAATATTGAGGCTTGTCAGCTGATTATCTCCACATAAAAAGTAATTGAGTGCAGGGTTTTGGGATGCATCTAATGATGTAATCTGATTGCCTCCACAATGCACTTCAATGAGTGCGGTGTTTTGAGAAATATCAAGGCTTGTTAAGTTATTCTGATAACAGAAAAGTGTTTGAAGAGAAGTATTAAGGCTAAGATTAAGATTGTTGATTGCATTTGTATTACAGTTTAAGGTAGTAAGCAGTGTATTTGCAGTAACATCTAAACTTGTTAAATTATTATGTGAGCAATCCAAAAACGTAAGTGCTGTATTGGATGATACATCTATACTTGCTATATTGTTTTCACTACAGATTAAAAACGTTAAAGCAGTATTTGA
The DNA here is from genome assembly GCA_016714005.1 of Bacteroidota bacterium. GTDB lineage: Bacteria > Bacteroidota > Bacteroidia > AKYH767-A > OLB10 > JADJOA01. Next base: position 43,727 of record JADJOA010000006.1, on the reverse strand, counting down.
TGATATATTTATGCTTGTTAAACTATTGTTTTTACAATTAAGCTGCGTGAGTGCAGTGAATGCCTCAATACCAACTAAACTTGTTATTGAGAGGTTTTGAACATCTATAGTTCCTGTATAAGCCGAAGCTTCTGTACATTGAATTTCGCCATCGATGTTTGTATTGATAGATGCGTTGGCAAGCAATGCTGCCTTAAAGTTAGCGTCAGGAATGCTTACAACACATTCTGAAGATTCCCCAATTTGAAAATCGCTGAAAGAAGTTAGGTTACCAACGTAAAGTGATAATGCACCGGGCGTTACACCTGAAGGCAGTGTCCATGTGGTGCCATCTAATTTGGCAAGAATAAAATTGGCAGGGTTTGCAGATCCATCCACATCGGTAGCCTGCCACTCAAAATTCACATCGCATTCCGTAAAAGTTAAACCATTGTTGGTAATAGTCCAAAACCGGTTAACGCTTTTTGCGGCATCAATACCAGAGTTGGCAATATCAGGGTGGTCGTTAATATCGGTACGAACCGCAACTAATCCACCAATGGTAAAACTTGGGTCTAATGTTACAGGTGCGTAATAGTCCACATCTCCTACTGGAAAAGTTTTTGGTCCGGGTGTTTGAATATCCCATTCTACATTTCCTACCACATAAGATAATACACTTGATGTTACCACCACATCATCTTCTAAAATAACTTTGTTTGCTCCGGTAAAGAAATCACCTTCAATTAAATTCATAGATTCAGTTATGGTTTGATTGCCACCAACTAATCCTATACCATCGTTATTTTCTAATTCAAAATTCTCTATTGTTCCTGTACCGTTAATATTTTGTCCGGAGGGCCTGATCATTCTTAAAGATGATGAACCGGCTATGATTCCGTTATTGTTAAGGTTTGTTCCACCATAATCTAAACTGGCGGAGGTACGGTTAAGTGTTGCTCCTGTATTAATAGTGTATGTTCCTTGATGTATTCCGGGGTTGCTGTTTAATGTAAACGTTCCGGCATCTATAACAAGGTTACCATAGTTTTCCAAACCACTAAATCGTTAATAGTGGTAGTAGATGCATCTTCTTTGGTGATGGTGCCAATTGCATTGTTAGTTATTTTTCCTGCTAAATCTGTAGCAACGGTGGTAGATGAACCAAAAGTCAAACTGCCGTAGTTATTGATTACAGAGTTGTCGTTAATGTTAAAGATGCCGGTTGTATTAATACTTATGCTGCCTTGGTTATTTATGACAAGATCATCACTTATGTCAAAATCAGATGAATTGCTGTTTTCACTCCAGGTTGAACCGGTTTCCAAGCCAAGCGTACCAGGTCCATAGAAGTTTGCAAAGTCTGATTCTAATGCGCCTCCATTGGCTATAGTTACTAGTGCGCCAGAAGCTATGGCTAATGAACCGGTATTGATATATAAATCTCCATTCACTTCTAAATCTGTTCCTGCTCCTGCTTCAACATCAATTGTTGATTCACTGGTTCCTAAAGACGCACCTGCTTCAATAATGGTTTGGTCAATATTTATGCTTGAACCCGCAAACATATTGTGTCCTGTTCTAACTGTAATTCCGTCACTGTTGGCAGCATTGGGGGGCGTACTTGCCACAATCCATGAACTTCCATCAAAAATCTCCCAATTAGATGTAGTGTTCCAATTGCCCGATGCAACTGTTCGGTAAGGTACAGGTGCAACTGAAACGGGTTCACCTATCTGAAAATCGCTGAAAGAAGTAATGCCAAATGCTGTTATAAAAGTAGCGTTAGGTGGACCTGTGGTAAGAGTTGTCCATGTAGGATCGTCATATTTTGCAATAATAAAGTTGTTGAAATCTGCACCTCCATCTACATCACCTGCTTGCCAGTCAAATAATGCCCAGCAATCGGCAAACACAGTACCGTTATTTTCAATATGCCAGTTGCGGTTTACACTTTGGTTATTATCAATACCCGAAGTTGCAATATTTGGATGGTCGCCTGGCAGAGTATTAACTGTAATGTCGCCCGAAGATGTGAGTGAGTTTGTATGCAAAGTAACCCCAGCAAAATTTGAAGCATCACCCACCTGAAATATTTTGGTTTCATCTGCAGTGTATGTATGTTGCATTTTACCATTTACCCAACTGCTCGGACCATTGGCTATGCTAATTGAAGGGCCGCAGATAAGTGTATAAGTGCCTGCATCAATGACACCGTTTGAAAAAGTAATATTGTTGGTTACGGTAATATCACTGCCTAATGTTATGCCAGATGCATTCTGCATATGCATATTCTGAATTGTTCCGCCACCGGTTAAAGTCTGGTTGGTGCTTCCTTCAAATTTTAAACTAGTTAAAGTTACATTACCTGTTACATTAAAAGTGGGGCCGGTAAAACTTAATTGAGCAGTGCCGCTGAGTTCGCCTCCATCAATATTATATGTACCGCTGTGTATTCCCGAAGAATTATTAATACCTAACTCATAAAAGTCTACGTTAACAGCACCATAGTTACTAAACTGTATTCCATTGTCAAAGGAAACGTCTTCAAACAAATTAATTGTTCCTCCGGGTTGGTTATTAAATTGTAAATTAGATCCTGTTCAAGAGATAAATTCTCCTAGCGCATAAAATTCAAGTTGAGCATAGTTGTTAATGGTGGTATTGGTTCCGCTTAATGTAAATTGACCGGGAAGCGACCAACCGTTATTAGCATAATTGTTAACTATCAAACCTCCCTGAAAAGTTGGACCGCTGCTTTGAAAATCAATAACAGAACCATCAAGTATATTAATGGTGCCAGGGCCGGAAATAGTATTTCCGTTAATTTCAAATGTACCTCCGGAGTTGTTATTAAATGTTCCCAACACATCAAGATTACCGTCTGTTCTCACCATGCCTTCGTTTACCAAGTCAATTCCTGTACCATCAGCAATGGTTAACAATGCAAGGTTGTTTATAACTAAGATTCCACCGGCATTAACTCTTGTTTGATCAATACTGATCGGAGCAGGAGGGCTAAGAATAGTATGACCACTCCTGATAACAATACTTTCGGCATTTGATGCCGTTGGGTATTGCGAAGCAGCTACCCAAACTGAGCCATTGTAAATTTCCCAATTTGCAACATTGTCCCATGCACCAGTATTTATTGTACGATAATCATTGGTAGCATATATAATAGTTTCACCAACTGAATAAGACATATCTGTAAATGACGTTATGCCAGTTGCTACAATTGATGTAGGCTGAGGGTTATTGGAAGGTATTATTGACCAAATACTTGCATCAGAATAATACTGATCTACACTAAAGTTGGCAGTGTTTGCACCGGCATCAACCTGCGCAGCATCCCAGTTAAAGGTTACATCGGCAGTACCGTATGTTCCATTCTCGTTAAAAATCCAGTAATGATTTACGGTTTTACCTTCTTGTAAGTTAGACAAACCAATTTGTGGATTATCAGAGTCAATACCAAAAACACTAATGGTAGCAGGAGTAGTAACCGAGTTTAAAGTAACAGAAAGAGGAGTGTAAAAACTATTTCTTCCTATAGGAAAATCAAGAGTACTAGTTCCTAAACCAAATGCTCTTTGTAGCTGACCACTTATATATCGTGATGCACTTGCACCTGTTATGCTTCCACCTTCTGATATAGAGACAGTAGCTCCTATGGTACTAATTCTACCATTTACAAAATTCAATTGACTTGTTGTTGGAGATGCTCCACTTACGAATGAAACATCAAAAGGATTATTGATAATTAAACTGCTGTAAGAATGTGGACCGCCATTAACCGTTTGAGAATTTAAAGTATTACCAAATGTTACGGGCACATTAATAGTTCCGTTGTTTATCATGTTTATACCGGTGTAATAAAGCGATGATGCACCATCAATAACAGCAGAAGAATTAAGTACAAGTGTACCTGTATTTGCTCCCTGTTGCCATACTAAATTGCCGTTGACGGTTAAATCGCTTCCGGCACCGTTGCTTACTGTGAAGTTAAGGATGCTGCTTTGCACAGTAAGTGTTGCACCTGTTTCAATAATAGTTTGATCTGTTGTAACATTTGCAGTAACAGTTATGTCAAAACCATTACGTATAGTTATAACGTTAGCTGTTGCTGCAGTTGGCGCAGCCGCAGCCGCTACCCATGTAGTTCCGTTGAAACGCTGCCATGATCCTGCACTGCCCCAGCTACCTCCATTAAGAGATGATCGATAATCGTTGGTAGTAAATAGTTCACCAATTTGGAAATCACTGAAAGTTGTTATTCCTGTTCCTCTTACAGAGGTTGCGGTTTGATTGGTTGCAATTACTGCCGACCATGCTGTTCCATTATATCTTCTTATTCCAAAGTTTGCAGTATTTGCTGCACCATCTACATCACCGGCAACCCAGTTAAACATTACATCGCACGTTGCAAATACAACACCGCTATTGTCAATATCCCAATATTGATTTACACTTTTTGAAACCTCTACAGCTGATGTGGCGACATTAGGGTGATCGCCATTTAGAACGGCAGCAGTTATATTACCGGCTGTAGATACGTTGGAAAAATTCAAATCAGCCGGTGAATAAGAATCGGCATCTCCTACAGGAAATGATATTGAAACGGTGGCTCCGGTAGGAATGTTTTGCTGTAGTGCGCCATTAATATAACTTGATGCACCTGCACCGGTTATGGTAGTACCTGCGCCCATAATTAATTTGTTGGCACCTGTATTTATTTTTCCATTAATAAGATGGAGAAAGAAATATATATTTTGATTGCCGGTAAGGTTAACGCCACTTGCGTTGCTTATGCGCAAAGTTTGCATTGCCCGCCACCGGCAAGTGTTTGTGCTGATGTGCCTGCAAAATTTATTTCGTTGTTAGATACCTGCCCGTTGTTAGTAAAGGTTGCTCCGGTAAAGTTTATTGTTTGCCCTGTTAATTCAGCGCCACTGGAAATGTTATAGATACCATTTTGTGTTGAGCCGGGAACACTAATATTTAATGCCCCTTGTGTTATGTTTAACGTCCCGGAATTGTTAAAGGTAATTGTAGGCACGTTTGTGGTAGATGCATCGGTTTTTTGAAAAGTACCACCACTCATATTATTAAAGACAGTAGAAACATTCGAACCATTTAATCCAAAACTTGCATTGGTGCTTATGGTAAAAGTTCCATAGTTGTTAAACTGAGCACTGGTGCCAAAAAGTAAACTGTTAGTTCCCGAACTCCAACTACAGGTGCCATAGTTATTAATGATGCGGGTATCCTGAATAATTCTGTTACCACCACCGGTGCTTAATGTAACCGTAGAACCTGCTAAGAAATTAGTTGTTCCGCTACCCCGCATGTTACCATTGGTCCATGTAAAGTAGCTCCGCTGGCTACATCAATTTGTCCAGCATCTTCAATAAAGCTGCCTGAAAAAGTCATATCTCCATTCACTAACAAATCTACTCCCGCTCCATCGGCAACCTGCAGGGTACCGCTGCTTATTATTAATGAACCGCCAGCATCAACCACAGTTTCATCAGTTAACACTGTAGTGTTTACTGTTACCGTGCGTATTCCTTATAGAAAACCACACCAGCTCCTGCTGATGACGGTGCAACTGAAGCACCAACCCAGGCAGATCCATTGTATCTTTCCCAAATGGAAGCAGAGCTCCAGTTTCCAGTGGCGGAAGTACGGTAATCACCGGTTGTTTGAGCGCTCAATAGCGTTACGTTAGCAGCTATTAGCAACATTATTGCGATTAGTTTTTCATAATAAATAAATGTATTTGGATGAGGTTAAAATTCAATAATAGTTTTAGTTAATTTTTAAAGAGCCCGCAAGTTAAAACTTAGATTGAGTTCCGCAAGATAATTTTTAGTAATGTGCATAAAATTTTGGGTAAACAGATATGTTATGAGGAATTTTGGGCAAGTCGTCAAATTTTTAAATAAACAAAATACAAGACAATACCGCAAAATAGGTATTTTTTGTTCATACCCTTTCTTAGGATTCATACTTTATGCTAAAGAGTTCTTCAACTGGGTAAAGCTTCAAATTTCTATCTACTTTTACTCCCGCACAATTTATTTTAATACCAAATGACATTAATTGATGGCAAGGCAACTGCCGAAGAATACAAAAAGATAATAGGAGCGGAAGTAGCCGAACTGAAAGAGCGCGGGATGAAAACTCCGCATTTGGCAGTTATTCTCATAGGGAGCAATGGAGCCAGTGAAACCTACGTTAACAATAAAATAAAAACATGTGCCGAAGTTGGTTTCAAATCAACACTCTTGCGATATGAGAACACGTTAAGCGAAAAAGAATTATTGGATAAAATAGAGGAGATAAACAATAATAATGATATTGACGGGCTTATTGTTCAATCTCCTTTTCCTAATCACATCTCTCCCCAAAAAAGTTAATGAAGCAATTTCGCCTTCAAAAGATGTGGATGGTTTCATCCCATTAATGCCGGACGATTACAGCAAAATCAGCCTTGTTATGTAGCTGCTACACCTAAGGGTATTATGCAGCTACTGGAAAATACCGGTAGAAACTGCCGGCAAAAATTGTGTTGTTATTGGGCGAAGCAACATTGTTGGAATGCCTATGAGTGTTTTATTGAGCAGAAATACCAAGCCCGGTAATTGTACGGTAACCATTTGTCATAGCAAGACTTTAGATATTGCATCATTTACCCGCAAGGCAGATATTATTGTGGCAGCGCTTGGTGTACCCGAATTTTTAAAAGGTGATATGGTTAAGCCCGGTGCCGTTGTTATTGATGTGGGTATTACACGTGAGCCTACTAAAGAAACTAAAAGTGGTTATCGTTTAAAGGGCGATGTCAAGTTTGACGAGGTGGCACCTAAATGTAGTTTTATAACACCTGTTCCCGGTGGAGTAGGACCTATGACAATCATTGGCTTGTTGCAAAACACTTTACTTGCTGCAAAAAAGGCAATTTACAATAGCAACTAACTATAGACATGAAAGCGACAAAACAATTAATAAAATCATTATGCGTTCTGACTTTTTTTTTGTCGGCTATGTGTTGTTTTAATTCTTCAGCGCAAATTGCATTCAAAAAAAAATACCAAAGAAGTGGGACACTGCATGAAGCCAACAAAATAATTGAAACCAATGATGGAGGATTTCTTATTGCAGGAAATGCCGATGGAGCAACTGGTGTTGGTTTTGATATATGGCTTATTAAACTGAATATTGCTGGCGACACCCTTTGGACTAAGTTAATAGGCGGAAGTAATAACGACACAGGATTGGATGTTGAACAAACGCATGATGATGGATATATAGTGACAGGACTTACCGAAAGTTTTGGTGCAGGCAACTATGATATTTATTTAATTAGACTTGACTCATTGGGTAATTTACTTTGGGCAAAAACTTACGGTGAGGTAGGTATTGATGTGGGTTATGCAGTTGAACAAACCCCCGATCTTGGATTTATTGTAGCAGGGCAACTTCAATATCCCGCAAGTGGAAACATTGATGGTTGTGTTTTAAAGGTAGATAGTCTTGGCAATGTACTTTGGTCTGAATTAATTGGAGCAACTTTTCCTGACCAGCTTTCTTCAATTACTAAAACAAGTAATGGGAATTATCTTATTGGTGGAGTAGAGCGTGTATCAAATACTGTTGCACACATCTTATTAATTAACATGAATGATGCAGGAGATACCCTGTGGACGAAAAGGTACGACATGGGTGGGTACGCTTTCAATCCTGTTAGCAAAGAATTAAACAACTCCTTTCTCATTTCGGGTTCTACTACACAAAGCCCTTCAACCTTTAACGATTTTTTTGCACTGAACATTGACAGTACCGGCAATGTTAATTGGGCTAAATTGTACCCTGTGCAAAATGATGATTATTGTTCAGCTATTGAACTTCAGCAAAGCGGAAATTATATTTTAAGCGGTTTTTCCTCACCGGCTCAAAGCCCCGATTTTGATATTACGTATATCACAATAGATGATTCAGGCAATGTTTTGAATACAAGAATATTTCCAAGCAGCAACATGGAGATTTCAAATTCTAGTGTGTACACAACGCAGGGATGCTACGCTGCTGTAGCAAGTGAATTAGATTTTCCACCGGTAATCAAACAGCTACATTTTCTAAAACCGATAGTTTGCTAAATCCGGCATGTGGTTACAGGGATACGGTTATAAATTCCGTTAATATTTCACCGCAAAATTTAAATCCGTTTTTGAGTATCTCTTCCTGGTCGGGCGGAAATGCTTTTGTACCCAATGTTAATTCGGGTTTAACTGATTCTACAGTTTGCGCGGTTTTTACAGATATATCAAATCCAATTAGCATATTAGTACCCAATGTGTTCCCAAATCCTTTTGATGATTATGTTCAAATAAACATTAATAAAAAATCTAATTATAAAACAACAGTTTTAGATATTGTAGGTAAAGAGATAATAAGTACCACCACTAATTCAATGCAAATAAAATTAGAGATGAAAGGGTTTGTGAAAGGAATTTACCTGTTAAGCATAACATCAAAGGAGGATACTTACTACCAGAAACTTATTAAAAGATAACTATACATATACCTCATTATTTTTTTTAAATGATTTCTTCCATAGAGCATTCGCTATCATTACATACTATAACAGCAGCAAAAAAAATATTTGATGCTGACATACAACCTTCTCAAATTCAATTTCAGCAAACAAAAAAGGAATTTGAAGGAGACATTACACTTGTTGTTTTTCCGTTGACTAAGGTTTCAAAAAAATCTCCGGAAGAAACCGGAAAACTGATTGGAGAATATTTACAGCAACACAGCGGCATCGTAAAGTCATTTAATTGTGTAAAGGGTTTTTTAAATTTAGTTATAGATAATAAGGAATGGCTAAAGCAATTTGCCGGAGTAATTGCCAACCCTCGTTATGGTTTTGCAGATGCTGATGCAAATCAAAACCTGTAATGCTGGAATATGCATCGCCCAATACCAACAAGCCTATTCACCTTGGGCACATGCGTAATATTTTACTCGGTTGGAGCGTGGTTCAGCTTTTTTAAAAGCAACCGGAAAAAATGTTTTTAAAAAAGCATCATTAATGACAGGGGGTATTCACATCTGTAAATCTATGCTCGCCTGGAAACTTTTTGGGAATGGAGAAACACCGCAATCATCTGGAATTAAAGGGGATCATTTGGTGGGAAAGTATTATGTGCAGTTTGATAGAATGTATAAAGAGGAAATTGATAAGATATATAATGAAACGAATAAAATAATTCATTCAATTACAGAACAGATTACGTCAAAGAGGTATAATTCTAGTGAAATAGAATCTAAAATAAAGGAGACATTAAAATACTTCACTATTAAAAATTTTATTGAATCCTCTGTTGAGTTCAAGATCTTAAAAGTGGAAGCAAACCTTTTGAATGAGATAACACCAGCAAATATTGAAAAATGGGTAGAGATGTCCATTACAGATCATCAAGATGCAGTATTTGTTGCGTCCTATTTAAAAATGCTTCTGCACAAAATCGATAAAGTTAATTGGAATGAAGTTACCCCAAAAACCGTTTCTGATTCTTTAATAATGCTATTTAAAGAAACTTCCACAATTCTGTTTTTAACGCAAGAAATGCTGCGCAAATGGGAGCAAGGCGATAAAGAAACCATTGATTTGTGGAAGATGATGAATGGTTGGGTTTATGATGGTTTTGATGTTACATACAAAAATTTAGGAATTGATTTCGATAAAATTTATTACGAAAGCGATACCTACCTGCTCGGAAAAAAAATTGTGGAGGAAGGATTGCAAAAGAAAATTTTTACGCAGGATGCAGATAATTCTGTTTGGCTTGATTTAACTGATGAAGGTTTAGACAGAAAAATTATGCAGCGCAGTGATGGGACTTCTGTTTACATAACGCAGGATTTGGGAACCGCTACATTACGCCACAAAGAATTTGACTTTGAATCTATGATTTATGTGGTGGGTAATGAGCAAGACTATCACTTTAAGGTTTTGTTTAAGGCTCTTAAAAAATTAGGGTATAACTGGGCTGATAAGTGTCGTCATCTTTCGTATGCCATGGTTGACTTGCCAAGTGGTAAAATGAAATCGAGAGAGGGGACTGTTGTGGATGCTGATGAGTTAATGCAAGAAGTAATTGATGCAGCAAAAGCAGAAACACAAAAGTTAGGTAAGGTGGATGAGTTTAGTGCTGAAGAATTAAACCAGCTTTATAAAACACTGGGCATGGGTGCACTTAAATACTTTATTTTAAAAGTTGATCCCGAAAAACGTATGTTGTTTAACCCGGAAGAAAGCGTAGAGATACACGGTAACACCGGTCCTTATATACAGTATGTGCATGCACGTATATGCTCCATGTTGCGCAGTGCAGGTAAGGCAGATGAGTTGAGCGCATACGCTAAGTACGATGTAACAAGTTTTGCTACATTAAACGACAAGGAAAAGGAATTGGTAAAAACTATTTTATCATTTGTCGAGGTTGTTATAATTGCAGCGCAAAAACTTTCACCGGCTTTAGTAGCAAATTATGTGTATGAGTTGTCTCGCGTTTACAACCAGTTTTATCACGACAATACCGTAATAGATAAAGCAGAAACGGAAACTAGTTTATTCCGTTTGCAACTTTCATCAGCTACAGCGCAAACCATCAAAAAGTGCATGGAACTTTTAGGAATTGATTGTCCTGAACGTATGTAATTTTTTTGAAAATGCAGATTGAGATTCACGGGCATAGAGGTTGCAGAGGCTACATGCCTGAAAATACCATTGCCGGTTTTTTGCATGCGGTTGAGCTGGGTGTAACTGCCATAGAGTTAGATGTGGTGGTAACAGGCTGCGAAAAAATTTTAGTCAGCCACGAGCCCTGGATGAATCACCAGTTTTTTTTGGATGATCGGGGAAATCCAATAACAGAATACGAACAAAAGCAATTCAATATTTTTAAAATGAGTTATGCGGACATTGTGAAGTATAACTGTGGTGCTAAACAACATCATCGTTTCCCGGAACAAATTCTTTTCCCTGCTTACAAGCCTTTGCTCAAAGATGTATTGCTCGCTGTGGAATATTTTACTTCCTTTAAAAAACTAAAACCTGTTCATTACAACATTGAAATAAAATCGGTAGAGGAGGATGTAGGGCTATTTCAACCACCACACAATTTATTTTGCGATATATTGATGGAGGAACTAAACTGTTTTAAATTAAATGGAAGATATAATTTGCAGTCTTTTGATGTCCGTGTTTTAAACTATTTACATAAGCAGCACAAACAAAACGCACTTGCAGTATTGGTTGATGAAAAGGAAAATTATCTCAGTAAATTTCAGGCATGTTCCTTTAAGCCACAAACATGCAGCCCCTATTATAAACTTGTTTCAAATGAAATTGTTGCATATTGTCATTCGCAAAACATTAAAGTTATTCCCTGGACGGTAAACGAATTATCTGACATGGAAAGATTAACTGCAATGGGTGTTGATGGAATTATTACTGATTATCCTAAACGGTTAATAAAGTTGTTGAATTGAAATTTCTACTTGGTGTCTGCATGTAGATAAAACACTATTTTAGTAAAAAACAAACACGTGCAACTTTTTCTGCCTCATTATTCTGAAGAAGAGTACAAAGAATTGCTCTTGTCTGCGCAGGATCGCGATTCGTTATGCAGAACATACAATGAGTGGTACGAAGAAGTTACACGATTAAAGACATACATGGAATCTCAAAATTACCAATGCACTTTTGTGCATATTAAAGTAAGTGATATGCTTGTTTACTTCAATGAAAGCGGAATTGTAAATAATGGCACAGCGCGCTCCCGATACGTTACAATGATTGGCGAAAAGTTACATGGAACTGATAATTGATATTAATGACCTCGTTTACCTTTCCACATAAAATTAAGGAAGTAACTGTTGCAGGTTTTAGCTACAAAATGGCTGTTGCATCTAATTTAGATGAGTTGTATAACACGCTTCTTGCAAAAGATAAAAATGACGAAGATGTAACCGATGAACGTATTCCTTACTGGGCTGAGTTGTGGCCATCAGCCATTGCATTAGGCGAGTATTCAACAAATAACAAAGAAATTTTTAAAGGTAAATCTGTTTTGGAAATTGGTTGTGGGTTGGGCTTAACTGGAATGGTAGCATCACGTTTCGCAAAAAATGTTTTGTTTACGGATTACATGCAGCCACCACTTGATTTCGTAAAACATAACTGTATGCTTAATGATTTGAATAATGTTTCGCAACAAATACTTGACTGGCGTAAGCCTGACAAGGCTCTTGCGGCCGATATTCTAATTGCGGCTGATGTTGCTTATGAACGTAGAATGTTTTCGCATTTAGTTAGGGCGTTTAAACATTTGGTGAAAAAGGGAGGATTAATTATAGTAAGTGAACCGGACAGGCATTATGCGCGTATATTTTTCAACTCGCTTGAAGAAAAAGGATTTGAGAAACATACTTCTGTTTTACCTGTTCACTTAAATAACATAAACTATAATATCAATGTGCATGTTTTAAGAGATAAAGGTAAAATGTAAAGTGTTTTACATTTTGTTGAAACAAGCCAATGTATTTTTGGAAAAATTTTGAAATGAAAAGCATAAACAAATTTATTGCTGCATTACTCACCGGATATTTTATTTTACCCATAAATGCAACTGCGAAAGCAAATAAATTCAATCAGCAAACAAAAATGAATATGACAGCGCAAACAGATACTGCCACTTTCGGCACCGGATGTTTTTGGTGTACCGAAGCCATTTTCAATCACTTAATGGAGTAATTTCTGCTACATCGGGCTATTCGGGCGGGAGTGTAAAAAATCCAACTTACGAGCAGGTTTGTTCAGGAGCCACTGGTCATGCAGAATGTATAAATATAGTTTACGACCCGCAAAAAATTTCTTTTGTGGAGTTGCTGGAAGCATTTTGGAAAAGCCATGACCCAACAACATTAAACAGGCAAGGAGCAGATGTTGGTACGCAATATCGTTCTGTAATTTTTTATCATAGCGATATGCAGCGCAAAGCCGCTGAGGAATACAAAAAGAAATTGAATGATCTTAAAGCATTTCCCGATCCTGTTGTGACTGAAATTTCACCAGCCACAGTTTTTTATAAAGCAGAAAATTATCATCAGGATTACTTCAGGCTTAATGGTGAAGCACCATATTGCCAATTTGTAATAGCACCTAAAATGGAAAAGTTTAAAAAAGCTTTTAAGGAGAAACTCAAAAAATAAACTTAGCGAAACTCACCTATAATTGTAACACCTCCGGTTGTTTTCTGCTCAAGTCCAACAAGTATTTTGGTATCAGCGGGCATGTAAATATCCATGCGCGAGCCAAATTTTATAAAACCTAGTTCAGAGCATTGCTTTACAATATCATTTTGGCGCGGATAAAAAACTATTCTGCGCGCAAGCGCTCCGGCAATTTGTCTGCATAAAATGGTCCGTTTTGTATCTTTTTCAATAACAATTGTTGTGCGCTCATTTTCTGTTGATGATTTTGGATGCCATGCAACCAGATATTTTCCTGCATGGTATTTTGCTAATCTGATAATCCCTCCAATAGGGTACCAGTTGGCATGCACATTAATGGGTGACATAAAAATGGAAACCATCATGCGCTCGTCCTTATAAAATTCGCTTTCAACTGTTTTCTCAATCACCACTACTTTACCATCACAAGGTGCAACTATATACTTATCATCATAAGTAAGTGTACGGTTTGGGTAGCGAAAAAACTGCAATACCAAAAAATAAAACACCCCGGTAATAACCAGCACAGAATACTTCAGCCAGGGAGGAGTCTGAAAATAGTAAAACAGAAGGGCATTAATTATCGCAAATGCAATGGTGCATCCTATAATAATTTTATGGCCTTCCCTGTGTAATGTCATAATTAAAAACTTCCTCTTGATTTAATGCCTAAAGAAATTTTTTCTAAAGCATATATATAAGCAGCAATACGCATAGAAGTTTTAAACTTAACCGATCTTTCCCATACATTGGCAAATGCCTGTCGCATCCATCTGTCTGCCCGTTTATTTATTTCTTCTTCGCTGTAGTAATAACCTGTACGGTTTTGCACCCATTCAAAATAAGAAACGGTAACACCGCCACCATTGGCTAAAATATCAGGAATAATAGTTACACCTTTTTTATTAAGTATGCCATCGGCATCAGCCGTGGTTGGTCCGTTAGCACCTTCTACAATTAATTTTGCTTTTACCTTGCTTGCATTTTCATCAGTTATCTGATTTTCCATGGCGCAAGGAGCAAGTATGTCAACATTTAACACCAGTAAATCTTCATTGGTAATGCTCTTTCCCAGTTTCAGTCCTTTAATCACACCATTATTACCTTCTTTAAGTTTAATAGCTTTAGCTATGTTAATACCGTTGGGGTCGTAGTATGCAGCAGTATGGTCAGATATAGCTACTACTTTATGCCCTGTGCTTCTAAATGTTTTGCGGTAATTGAACCTACGTTACCAAAGCCTTGCACGGCAGCAGTACATTTTGTAGGAATCATTTTTAAACGCTGCATGGCTTCCATGCACGATGTCATTACACCCTTCCGGTTGCTTCTACACGACCTAATGAGCCGCCCAAGTGTAAAGGTTTGCCTGTAACAATACCGGGAGTAAATCCTCCGGTAATTTTAGAAAACTCGTCTACTATCCATGCCATTTCCTGCGGACCGGTATTCATATCAGGTGCCGGAATATCTTTATCTACTCCAAAAATATCTGCCATGGCACCAGTGTAAGCGCGTGTTAATCTTTCTAACTCGCCTTTACTCATGTGGCGCGGGTCGCAGTTAATACCTCCTTTTGCCCCACCATAAGGAATGTCAGCAATGGCGCATTTAAATGCCATCCATGCAGCAAGTGCCATTACTTCATCTTCATTCACATCAAGCGAATATCTTATTCCGCCTTTACTGGGGCCAAGTGCTGTTGAGTGTATTACTCTATATCCCTCGAAAACCTGTGTTTTGCCATTATCTAATTTAATAGGCAAACTGCAATAAACCATGCGTGATGGCTTTTTTACAATCTGATAAACTTCCTCATCCAGTTTCATGATTTTAGCAGCAACATCAAGGCGCTTTATCATTTCATCAAACGGATTGGTTATTTCATGTTCTTCGGCTTTTTTCTTTGTGCTCATGCAGTGTTTTTTAATGAGGATGCGAATTTAGGAATGTTAATTTGTTAGGCAAAAAATAACAGCGTTTCTTTTTAACGAGAACGGTTTGATATTTTTCTAAACACCAATAACGGAAATATTACTTTGCCCGTAAAGAATTTTAACTCATTTTTAGCAGGTGAAAATAATAAGGGTACTATTTACTTTTTGTTTTTGTCGGTTATTAGTAGTAACGGTTTTTCTTATCCTCATAAAACAGATAGTCTATTACTTCAGCTAAAAAACAATTTATCCGATTCTATAAAGGTAAGTGCTCTTATTTATATTGTTGAACTGAATGAAGTTAGTAAAGACTCAGCATTGCTTTTTATTAAAGAAGCTTTGAAAACGGCAGAGCATTCTAAAAAACCGGCATTAATATCAAGAGCAATGCATTACTTGAGCCATTGGCATATAGACAATACCAAAAGCCTTGACACTATTTTGTATTACTGCCACACCCATTTGGAACGCATGCAGCAATTAAAATTCAGTAGGGGCATTGCAAGCGCTTATGGTAATTTAGGTATGGCTTATACATGGCATTTGCTCGATTCTTCATTGTTTTACAATTGGAAAAGTGTAGCAGCCTTTACGGAATTAAACGAATTAAACCGTGCCAATAATGCAAAGATAAATTTGGCTAATGTGTATTCAGAAATGAGAAGGTATGCCGAGGCCATTGCAATATTTAACGAAACGGCAGCTTATGGCAGCAAAACAGGTCAATATCATGCGGCATCATTATCTTATTTTAATATGAGTGAGTGCTACACCAGGCTAGGGGATTTAAAAAATGCAGAAAAATGCATTGATAAAGGGTGTGCCTTTAGCGATACCCTTCCTTACAATGTAGCCTATTGCAAAGCAATGCTTGCCGATGTGTATGTGGCACAGGGAAAATGGTCTGCGGCCATTCCTTTATATGAGCACATTTTGAAAACAGGAAAGGAAAATAAATTTAACTATATTTTATACCGTGGTAATAATGGCATGGCCGATGTATCTTTTAAAAACGGAAAATGGCAAGATGCAATCAGGTATAAAAAACTTTCGTGGGAGTATTCTTACAAAGACCTTAACACAAGGCAATCTTTATATCACATGATTTATGCCTGCGACAGTGCATTGGGAAATTATAAAGCATCGCTGATGGGTTATCAGGCTTACATTGCCGTGCGCGATAGCTTTGAAAATATAGAACGGTTGAAAAGTGCCGATGCACTGGAAGCAAAATATCAAAACAAGGAAAAACAAACGCAAATAGAATTGCTTGATAAAGAAAATAAAATTCAGCAGGCCGTACTCGAACGTCAGCAACTTATCCGAAATTCAATAATGGTAGTTTGTGTAATTCTTTTTGCATTGGCTGCATTACTCTTTAATCGGTTTAAACTAAAAAAGAAAATAGAACAACAGGATGCATTGCTAACCGAACGCAAACGCATTAGCCGAGAGTTGCACGATGATTTGGGAGCGCAGCTTTCTACTGCTAAAATGTTTTTGCAAAGTGCAAAAAACAAGCCTGATGCTGATAATTCAGCCGTAGATAATTCGCTTAGTCTTATAGAATCTTCTATACACGACCTGAGAAGTATTATGGATGATTTGCAAACATCAACTTTACGCGATATAGGATACATTGCTGCTACTGAAGAATTGGTAAACAGGGTAAACCATTTACAGGAAATAAATTTTTCGCTTACACATCATGGCATTGAGAAGCTTTTGGAGGAAAAAACAGAACATAATTTGTTTAGAATTACACAGGAGTTAATTAACAACATGGTAAAATATGCGCAGGCAAAAAATGTAAACATTGATTTGATGAAACGTGATAATAAAATTGTATTGATGTACGAAGATGATGGTGTGGGATTTGATTTGGAAAGCAGCAAGCAAGGGTATGGGTTGGATAATGTAAAGTCAAGGATTAAATCAGTTAATGGATCTGTTGAGTTTGATACGGCAATAGGCAAAGGATTTAGATGTATTATTGAAGTTTAAATACTTGCCCGGAAATAACGCAGATAGAAAGTGATATGTGATTGAATAAGAGAGATGAAAAATATGATTGAAAAAAATACAAATTACTTGTTGCTGATGACCACAAATTGTTTTCTGATGGGTTAAAACACTTGCTAAAGGGCGAACTGCATATTGAAATTGAAGGGTATGCTGCCAATGGTAAAGAAGCCATTGACAAATGCGCTAAAGAAAAATTTGACATGGTGCTTATGGATATTAATATGCCTGTAATTGACGGCATACATGCTACCTCGCACATTAAACAGCATAAGCCGCAGTTAAAAATTATTATGGTGAGTATGCTTACTGATTTGCCTTCTATAACCAAAGCTCTTGCTGCCGGTGCCGATGCCTATATTTTAAAAAGCGATGGCATTGAAGAATTAAGTAAAGCATTTAAGGCAGTGAGTAAAAACGAAATTTATCTTTCTTCAACCATATCGCATCTTTTTACGAACGACACTTTTAACAAAATTGTAAGCAAAGAACAATACATCAGCTTTAGCGAAAATCTTATAACCCCGCGCGAGCAGCAAATTTTAAAACTTATTGTAGAGGGATTTACCGATGCGCAGATAGCCGATGCACTTTTCTTATCGGACAAAACCGTTAGCACCCACCGCAAAAACATGCTTGCTAAATTAGGTGTAAGCAATACGGCTTCGCTGGTAAAATTTGCTTTAGAAAATAAGTTGGCGTGAAATTGATTACTGATTTCTCAATGTATTGAGAGTATTTATCCATATTGTATAACTAAACAACATTACCCTTTAGGGTAGGGGCATTAATTAATCACTACTCATTAACTATTAATAATTAATTACACCTTTTGGTGTATTGCCCATGTTTTCTTCTATGTAAATTTTTGTGCTGATAATTTTTAAAAATGTCAGTACTAAGCCTCCTTACACAGCGCGAACTTGAAATTTTAAACCTTATTGTGTGCGGGCTTACCGATAGAGAAATAGGAGATGCACTGAACATAAGTAAAAACACCGTAAGCACACACCGCAAAAAAATTCTTACTAAACTTAAATTAAACAACTCCGCATCGTTGGTGCGCGTGGCTGTGCAAAACGGTATGCCTCATAAAAAGTAATTATTAAAATACACCTTTTGGTGTATTGTCAGCATCAAGTGCAACCCACACATTTACATCACTCAATATTTTCAACCCGCCAGCAATATCTGCCATCTCCAAAAGCATAGCTATCAAAGAAACCAACCAACGCTAACTCATGTTCGATTTGGTGGTCCATATGTACAAAGCGATGTGGTAAAAATTTCAATAACTAAATAAAAAAATTCTCTAACAATCTAAATCAAAAAAAATGAAAAATTCAATCACAATCATCTTAGCATTCTTCTTAATGATGAATGCATCATTTGCAACAGTACGCACCGTTAGCAATTTTATGGGAGGCGCACAATACACCGATATTGGCCTTGCCATTACAGCATCGGCCGTAGGCGACACTTTAATTGTGTATGGCAGCCCTAACGCCTATGCATTTAGCAGTTGCAGCGGCTGGTACAAAAACTTAGTAGTGTACAGTTCGGGGTTTAATGCCCAAAAACAAAATGCTTACCGCGCCAATTTTATTGGCGACAATTGCAACAATGCAGGCTCAAGTTTTAGAATAAACCCTGCGGGCAGTGGCACCCGGTTTTATGGTATTGAGTTTCCTAATGGAGTACGATTTACCGAATCAAGCGGCACAATGGAGAACTATACCTTGGAA
The DNA here is from genome assembly GCA_016714005.1 of Bacteroidota bacterium. Taxonomy (GTDB): domain Bacteria; phylum Bacteroidota; class Bacteroidia; order AKYH767-A; family OLB10; genus JADJOA01. The sequence goes on along the minus strand of JADJOA010000006.1, from coordinate 24,736 downwards.
CATTGTAAGTTTAATAATTTAGTTAGTTTAGAAAAGGTAGGACAATTTACGGTTCTTTCTTCCAATAACATTGTATTTAGCAACTGCATTTTTGACTATGACCTCGGTGCAAATCTTGGACTTGGTAATTTCACAACCGTTACCACCAACTTACTTATTACCAACTGTGTTTTTGATACCTACATACTAGGCAGCACCAGCAACGGATCGCACACCGTAACGGTTGATCATTGCGTGTTTCTTTATACAGACAATGGCACTCCGCTTTTTTTTAACGTCTATAATTTCCTCATCAAAAACAGCATTTTTATGAATAACACCAACCTCACTAACGGAAGCGGTCACACTTTTCAAAACAACATGGCCCGCTTATTTCCCATGACTGCACCAAACATTGGCAACACCAACCCGGCATTTGTCAATTACACACTTGGAAGCCTTTACTCCAACACACATAATTACAACGTAACCAATGCCACCGCACTTACAGGCGCTACCGATAATACCCAAATAGGCGTTAACGGAGGCACCACAAAATTTAACGAATCAGGCGAAGTGCTTATAGCACCCGTTGTGCGCAGCTTAATAATAAACAACACCACCATAGCTCCAAGCGGAACTATAAATGTGCAGATAAACGCTACCAAACCAAACGATAATTAATAGTAAGATCAATTAGAAAGTAGTTCAAACTCATTTTTAAAAACACTTACTATGATAAAAAAAACATTCCGTTTATGGATATTCGGATTGCTGCTTGCTGCATCGGCATCGGCACAAAACCATACGCAATTAGTTGCCGCTTATCAATATTACTTTGATACCGACCCCGGTGTTGGCATAGCAGGTAACGGAGCCATTGTACCCATAACCCCCACTGCCAATTTCAACCAAACAGTAGCCATTACCACACCTGCATTAAGCGCAGGGCTGCATACACTTTATGTGCGTGCAGGATGAGTTTGGAAAGTGGTCAACATCTGAACGAAGTTTATTTTATGTACAGGATGTAACTAAACACACCCAAACCATTACCGCTTATCAATATTATTTTGATACCGATCCCGGTGTTGGCATAGCAGGAAATGGAGCCGTTGTAGCCGTAACACCCATCTCAAATTTTAATCAAACATTAGCCATTGCAACACCTGCTTTAAGTGCAGGTTTTCATCAGTTATATGTGCGAACCTTAGATGATTTTGGCAAATGGTCAACACCGGAGCGCAGCATGTTTTACGTGCAGCAGGCTGCCACCAACAACCAAATTATTGCAGGCGAATATTACATAGATACCGACCCTGGTGCAGGAAACGGTATCCCTATACCCGTTCCCACACCAACCGATACTGTAACCACACTATTAAATATTCCAATACCAGTGTCTTTACCAAACTGCAACCACAATTTATTTGTAAGATTTAAAATGCCGATAACCTATGGTCAACCTCCGAAGGCATAGTGTTTAAAAACCCACACAAACATGCTCGCGTAGTTTTTAACCCCATAGTAGCCGCCAACACCGTTTACTTTGAAACCGATACCCAAAACGTAACCACCGTAAACTGGAATTTTGGCGATGCCACCACAGCAACCGTACTGCGCCCCGTTAAAACATACAGCCAGGCAGGCAACTACAACGTGCGTTTAATAGGCGGCAACCCACAATGCCCCAACGATACCATGATAAAAACCGTAACCATTGCAGGAATACGCCCCCTCGAGTGCCGCACCGGATGTAACAATGGAGTTGCTACCATGAATATAAATGGAGGTGCTTTCACTGCATCTACAACCGTTAAATTCAAAAAAGCAGGCTTCCCCGATATTATTCCTACCTCGCTACAGTTTGTAAACAACACCTTAATGATTGCAAAATTTAATTTGTCAGGTGCATCTGTAGGCTTAAGAGATTTGGAAGCCACCATTCCCGGATTTGGCGTTTACACCTTAACCGATCAGTTTACTGTAACCGCTGCATGTAATGATAGCATTGCGCTAAGCTACGAAGGTGCTGCAAGGTATAGGGTTAATGGAGGTACTGCAAATGTGCCTGCCATGATCAAGGTAATAAACCATTCAGGTAAAGATGCAATTGGAGTAAACTTGCTCTGGTGCGACAGGGATAACGTATTTGACGAATCGCTTTCGGGTATGTCAACCTTAGCAGGTATTCCATTTTTTAACAGTGCCAATCAATACTTGTCCAATAATGGAATTAGTACCAATGTTATGAACTTTCATTTGCTTGACGATACCACCAATACAAGACTTAGCGGAATAATCATTCCAAGAATAGATGCCAACTCTTCGGTAAATATTCCGCTATATCTTACTACCAACTCGCTTGCACTCAATTCACGTACTTCGGTCGTAAGCCAGCCTATGCTGTTTTCAAATGCATCTTCTGCTAATATTACTATGAACGGCAATCACGATTATGGCCGATTCCTCAAATTTGGTATTGAACGCACACTAAATATTACTGTTGACACAACGCAATTTAACCCTTGTTATAAAACTGCATTCGATACCTTGCTTTCTGTAATTGGAGCCAATGCAACCGGAAGTTTAAATATATCATTCCCGGCAGCAATATCAGCGGTGCTTGCCAAAATTTCATCATCAGCATGTGTAAGTAACATCCCATCCAATCTTAACAACAGTCAGTTTCCAGGAATATTTAGAGAAACAATTGGTACGCTTGCCTGGGGTGACAGTGCAGTTAGTGATGTTTTCAGGACGAGTAGCAGTTCTACAGCAAATTACATGCGCGAAGAGCCGGATGTAGATGAGTTTTGCGATATAGTAAGAGAGGATTTTACGCCTACTTTAAAAGATGTGAAAACATTTGCTAAGAATTTTGCAAAGATAAGAAAAGGATCGGGCGGAAAGAAATCTATACCATATGTAGGTACCGGCCCTTCAATTATTGCAGCACATCTGCTGTGTATGGCCGGCTCAGCAGATCCCAACCAAAAATATGGTCCTGGTGACAACCCCGATAAAATCTGGTTGCGGCACAAATATGACAGAGGATATACCATTGAGTTCGAAAATATTCCTGCCGCAACAGCACCGGCTCAAACAGTAGTTGTAACGGATACTTTAGATGCATTAAAAATTGACCTTGCATCTTTCCGCTGGGGTTCTATTACGGTTAGCAACAATATTTATGTTGATTTAACCGATGTAGTAGACACCACCGTAATTAGAGTCATAAACCTGCAACCTGCAATGAATTATAACCTACTCATTGTGGCAACATATAGTCCCACAAAAGGCATTGTGCAATGGAAAATGTTTACAACCGATTTAGTAAACAATCAGCCCACTACCAATCCATTAGCCGGATTCCTTCCGCCAAACACAAACGGACAGGGGGTTGGCTTTGTCTCCTATCGTGTAAATTACAAAACAAGTGTTATGCTGGGCGACTCTATTACCAACAAGGCAACCATCTTGTTTGATGAAAACGCACCCATCATTACCAATACATGGGCAAACAGATATGATGATGTTAAACCTCAAAGCGCAGTGTCAGCATTGCCTTCAGTTGTTGCTGATACTTTTCAGGTAAGTTGGAGTGGCAGCGATGCTGTGTCGGGTATTTTCCGTTATGCTGTTTTTGTGTCAGACAACGATGGTGATTATGAGTTATGGAAATTTACCGACAGTACTTCTATTAACTTCGTAGGTGTCTCAGGGCATAAATATGAGTTCTATTCCATTGCAATTGATCAGGCCGGCAACTTAGAGGATGAACCATTAAATCCTGCCACTAATCCCGATGCAGTTGCTAATGTATGCAGTGCACCTACTGCAATAGTAAGTAACAACAGCAGCGTTTGCTTAGGGCAACCTGCCACGTTACATTTAGAGTTTACCGGTACCGCTCCGTGGAGCTATACCATTAGTAATGGTTCACAAACCGTGTCGGGCTCAAGTTCTGTTGCCTCAACAGATATTGCTATTACACCTTCATCAGCAGGCACACATATTTACACAATAACATCAGTATCCAACACCGGGTGCGTAGGTAGCGGTTCTGGTTCAGCTACCGTTGTAGTGAGCACCCTTGCTCCAACCTCAAGTGTAATAGTACCGCCTATTGTAAACCTGCCTGCTTATGCCTGCAACGGAACCAATGTTTCAAATATTAATGTGCCGGTTGTATCAAATGCAACGCAGTATACATGGGATGGACCCACTGGCACTACATTTAATGGCAATGCAAGTCCATATACATCAAATACTCCCTCTGTTAATATTAGTTTTGGTAATCTTCCGGTTGGAGCCTCAGGCTACTATATAGGTGTACAGGCATCCAATGCCTGTGGTGCATCTGTTAGAAAAGTACAATGGGTAAGAGGAATAGTAAGCGTACCTGCTGCCATCATTCCCGCAAACAGCCGAAATACCGAGTGTGCCAATACCACTGCAAATTATAGCACTAACGCTGTTGGTGGTGCAACATCATACTTATGGAATATAACAGGCGATGCAACAGTAAGTGGCACAGGCACAACGGTAACTGTAAACTTTGGTTCCTCATGGACAGGTGGCACATTAAGCGTAGCAGCACAAACACCATGTTACACTTCGCCAGCTAAATCAGTAACACTAACAACTGCTGCTCCTGCAATTGGGGTAATGAGTGGTGTGTTCAGCTCCTGCGTAGGATCTACCCAAACCTATAGCGTGCCATCAGCACCTGGTATATCAACATATACATGGACTTTGCCAGCAAATACCACAGGCTCATCATCAGGCAATTCAATAAACGTAACAATTAATGCAGGTTTTACGGGAGGCAACATATCGGTAACAGCTACCAGTATATGCGGAGTAATAACAGCGCCACGTATTAAAACAATAACATCAGGTGCTCCTCCAACACCGCCATCCATTAGCGGATTTGCTAATGGCATATGCAACACTTTAGTATCATATAGCTGTCTTCCACAGCCAGGAGTTATATTTACATGGAGTTGCAATGTGGGTACTATACAATCAGGACAAGGGACAAACAGTGTAAGCATAAGTTTAGGATCGTTTAACACTGGCACAGTAAGCGTGGTTACAAGCAATGTATGTGGCAGCAGTGGTGTAAGAAGCATAACTATAAAAGGTGCACCTAACACTCCGGCAGCCCTTACAGCCAATCCGGCAGTGTGGTGCAATAATGATGCTGGCATTCAATTTAATTCAAACCTGGGTGGATTAGGTGGAGCTTATACATTAAACTGGGCAGTATTACCTCCAACAGCTGCTACCGTAGTAAGCGGACAAGGCACAAACAATTTATTGGTTGACTGGAATACGGGCAATGCCATCATAAGCCTAACGGCAAGCAACGTATGTGGCAGCGGAACCAAAACTTTTAATGCAAGCCCTTCATGCCGTGAAGCTATGAGCGGAGCGGTAAATGAAATAGAGGAGGATGTTTTTGTTTATCCTAATCCTGCAAGTGAGAAAATAAATGTGGAGTTTGTTTTATCGCACAATGATGAAGCGAAAATAACCATGTATGATATGGCAGGAAAAAAAGTGGAAAAGCAAATCATTCAGGCAAGTGAAGGCAAGAACAAAACAAGTATAGATGTAAGCCGTCTTTCAAAGGGCATTTACATGCTAAACATAAAGAGCCATAACCTCAACAAACAAATAAAAATTACAGTACAATAGATTTGGATTTTAGTTAACAATGCAAAACGCCATCTTTTTTAGATGGCGTTTTTTTTTGTAAACATCAGATAGTGCGATAAAAAATCACCGATGTTAGCGATTGACAAAGGTTGCTTACTTTTAAACCTTTGCAAAAAAATTTTATGGATATAAAAGTTTGTATATTTGACGATAACAAAAAAGTGCGCGATGCACTGGAATGATTCTTAAAGGAACCACCGGATTGCAATGGTGCGGCTCTTTTGCCAATTGCAATAACCTGGTAGCTGATTATACTAAAGCAAAACCCGATGTGGTATTGATGGACATACAAATGCCGGGTATTACAGGCATTGATGCGGTTAAAGAACTGCACACAAAATTTCCTGACATAAAAATTTTAATGCTAACCAACTTTGATGATGACGACAAAGTGTTTACATCTGTTTGCTTTGGCGCATCAGGATATTTGTTAAAGAACACATCACCCATTAAAATTATTGAAGCCATAAAAGTGTTTGAAGGCGGTGCACCCATGACACCGCTGATTGCAAAAAAAGTGCTGCGCATGTTTCGTGACAATCCGCCTCATGCAACGGCTGATCACGATTATAATTTAACAGTGCGCGAAAAAGAAGTGCTTGAATGTTTGGTAAAGGGAATGAGTTTAAAAATGGTGGGAGAAAATTTAAGCATAAGCTACGACACCGTTCGCACACACATGCAGCACATCTATCAAAAACTGCATGTGGTGTCAATGACGGAGGCGGTGGCTAAAACCATTAAGGAAAAACTGTTGTCCTTTAGTTTCTTTTGTTAGCCTAAAGTATATCACTTATTTTTGGTTGAAGTTTAAACAGCCTTTATGAGTATGCTATGCCGGTTTTTATTTTTCTATGCACTGCTTGTAACATCTCACGCATATTCGCAACAACCGGTTCGTGATAGTTTATACAATGAATTAAATGTGGCAGACGATAACAACAGCAAAGTTTTATTGTTGCTCGAAATTTCAAAAACATACCGAAGTACTTTTCCTGACTCGGCTTTTCTTTTCTCTGACTCGGCCTTAAGCCTTGCCAATAAAACAGCAAACCAAAATTTACAACACCTTGCACTGCTTTCAAAAGGCGTGGCATGTTTACGACAAAAAAAATATGCCGATGCAGAAAAACAAATTACTGATGCGAAAAACTATTTTATAAAAACAGCCGACCGGTTTAATGAAGCCGAGTGCTATAAGTTTTTGAGTAACCTGTGTAACGAACAGGGACGCTATGATGAAGGAGAAAAATATTTTGGCATAGCATTACCGTTGTATGAACAATTGCTACAGCAGGCAGCCCCAAGCAGCGCGATGAAATTGATAAAGCAATTAAAGGAACTTTTCATTTCAGGTATCTGGCAATATTTATGCAAAGCGATTACACAGGAGCGCTTACTTTTTAAAAACTATGGAAAAATATTTTAGGGAGCATGGAATTAAAAGTGCAGCATTGTATAACAGCTTTGGCGGGGTGTATGCCAATATGGGCAATCACGACAGTTCATTGCATTATTTTTTACGTGGGCTAACGGTAGCCAAAGAACTGAACGAAACCGAAGACGAACTGCGGTACTACAACAACATTGGCTATGAATATGTAAAGCTTGGCAACTATAATAAGGCTATTGAGTATTATCTGCATGGTATAGAACGGGCAACAACATTAAAACAACTTCGCACTTTGGGAATTTTGTACCAGAATATTGGAAGCGTGTATGAAAAGCGTGCCGACTATCCTGTGGCGTTAAACCATTACCTAAAAGCGTTAACCGCTCTGGAGCAATACGGGCAGCCGGTTGAGGTGGCAAGTGTTTATACATTAATTGGCGAATATTATTTAAATCAAAAACTTACCGAACCCGCAATTGAGAATTTTGATAAAGCACAGGTTATTCTCGAAAAAATAAAACATAAAAAACGTTTGGCTGAGTTGTATGAGAAAAAAGGCACTATATATATTCTCAAAAAAGAACATGAGCAGGCGCGCAATATGTTTGACAAGAGTTTGCAAATGCGATTGGAACTTGGCAATAAAGATGACATTGCATCTGCTTATTATAAGATAGCCGATTTTTATTTAACCAACCAAAACAATTTAGCCGACACGGCAGCCGCCTATTTTAACCGCGCCATTGAGTGCAACAGCAAAACAAAAAACGGATTGCTGCAGGCAAACTGCATTACAGGCTTAGGCAGGGTTGCGCTTGCAAAAAATAAATATGATGATGCAGCCGATTATTTTAAAACCGCAGCACATGTGTGCGATAGTCTTAAATTGAAAAAGAATTGTACGAAAACTATCAATGGCTGTCGAAAACGCATGATGCGTTAAAAAACCCTTCGCAATCACTCCACTACTTTAAATTATACAGTGCGGTAAAAGACTCGGTGTATAACGAAACAGCCGCTATGCAGCTTGCCGAAATAGAAACCAAATACGAAACCGAAAAAAAAGAAAAAGAAATTGAGTTGCTGAATAAAGACAATGAAATAAAATCGCTTGCGCTGAAAAAAGAAACGATGTTTCGCAACAGCGTCATTGCCGGAGGGGTGTTGCTGGTGATAATTGGCTTGCTGCTGTTTAACCGCTTTCGCATTGCGCAGGAACACAAACAACAGGTCGAACGCTTACGCATCAGCAGTGATTTGCATGACGAAGTGGGAAGTACACTCAGTAGTATTGGCATGATAAGTAGTTATGCGGCCACACAGCTTTCAGAAAACAAACAAGCGGAGGCCAAAAAACTCCTAACCGAAGTGGCAGCCTCTGCCATGCAGATGGGCGATGATATGAATGATATTATCTGGGCTATTAATCCACACAACGATACTTTTGAAAATATAATCAACCGCCTCCGCAACTTTGCTTCGCGCACGGCTGAAAGTAAAAGAATACAATTGCATTTTGATGTGGATGGCGGATTACTGAAAGAAAATATTTCGATGGAGAAAAGAAAAATCTTTACCTTATATGTAAAGAAGCCATTAATAATGCCGTTAAATATTCCAGTTGCAAAAACCTCACCCTTTCTTTTAATAAAAATAAAAACCTGCTTGTCGTAACCATCATCGATGATGGAAAAGGGTTTGATTTAGAAAATCATGTTGATGGAAACGGTATAAAGAACATTAAACAAAGATCGGGTCAGATAGGATGTAAATTGAAGTTAATTTCCAACTCAAAAGAAGGCACGATGATAATCTTAGAGTGCCCCTTAAGTTGAATTTATTATTCGGACTGATGATATATTCCTTTACTTAAAACTACCTCCCATTTTTTCTCTCCTCCCAATTCTCAATAGCTTGATAACAAATGATTAAATTTTTTACAACATCAGAATCTTCAGGGTGCGATGCATAATAGTGTTCATAATAATATATTGCCTCCTTATAATTTTGTAAATGTTGATTTATAAGCCCCATTTTAAATTCTAACTCCATGTAGTTTTTATCAACGGTATAGGCCGTTTGCCAGTATTTTTTTGCTTCTGTATAATTGCCTTTTAAGAACCCGCTTACTCCTAAATTATAGTTACAAATTAAATCATTAGGATGAATAGTTAGTCCACTTAAGAAAAATGAATCGCGCGAAGCTATGTTACCTTTAATATTCATTATTACAGCCAGGTTGTAATGATCTTCAAACCTTCCATTCCAAATAGCAAGTGCCTTCCTGAAATACTTTTCGGCTTCATTAATATAATTGGTCTTCTTGTCAATTTGCTCTTCGCTGTGATACTTTAACAATGATTCCCAGGCATAAGCCGAATTGGCACGATACGATTGAGGGGATGCTGCAACTCCTGATTTAAATAAACTGTAGTTATTTTTATACTCGAAATTGCGAGCCATTGTTTTAATTGAATAGGAAAAAAGAATAAGTAAAAGAGTTATTGAGTTTATTAAGTTGCTCCTTGCCGGATTTTTTTGCACTAATTATTAAAAAAGTTAGTATGACACAAAATGAAACAGAAGGCAGAAAAAAATCGCTCAGCTAATATAGCAGGAATAAGTACTACAATATTCGAAACAAGGAATATGGTTATGAAGTACCAAAAATAAAAAAAGGAATACACTGTTTTTCTTTTTAATCCATAAAATGCAATCGCCAGAAGCAAAATATTCAGAATTAAGGAAAAGATAACTGCGGAATCGTAAAATGTTTTTAGCGGAATTTGATTATATCCATATTCCCAACTGAGTGGATACGGTAGAATTAGTAATTTAAAATTGTAAAGGCCAACATATAAAATAGTTGCTATTTTTTGTGAAACAGAAGATGCCCCGGCAAGAGTATTGTTTATGATAGAAGTATTGTTCGGTATTGGATCTAAGACACTTAACCTGATATAAAAATAAATCAATGCAAAAAACATAAGGCCCGATACTATTTTTAAGCACCTCCATACCGAAAACTCCATAAAAAAATAAAGCGTCATAGGAATAATTGCAATAAAGACTACTGCGCTTTCTTTACAAAACATTGATACAAAATAAAATAAATATGAAAAAAACAGATGTTGTGTTTTATCGCTTTTGGCATACTTAATAATCGTGCTAAGAGAAAGAAACAATAAAATTGCGCTGAGAATTTCATCACGACTTTTAATCATAGCCCCCACTTCTGTATGTAAGGGATGTGCCGCAAATAGCAAAGCAGCCTTAAAGGCCGAATTGGAGTTAAAATTGTGAAGTAAGTAGGAAAGAAATTTAAACAGTAGAACGCAACAGATTCCGTAAAGTACAATATGTGTTATTCGCTGCCCTACAGGAGCAGGTTTATTTATTCCTGAATATGAATTGCAATTATATATGGCATATTCAAATGCGAATAGAGCCATTGTTATTGGACGATAGGTTCCAAAGTTCTCGCCCGTTGCTCCATATACTGACGACTCTTTAAAAAACCGGGCCATTCCTGAGAATCCTTGCTTGGTTGTTTTATTATCAGTAATCATAGCACTATCATCAACTACGTATTCATTACCTATGGTATTGGCATATAGCAAAACAGCAAAAAGAAATATTATCCAGGATTTAAATTTTTCGTTGGTCACCATTTCTATGAGCACAGTTTGTAATTTATTGTTTGGATTCACTGCAATATTAAAATTGATAGGGTTTCGAAATGTTAAGTCAGTATCACCAATATCGGTGATGTTTCAATCAAAAGAGCCCAAACAATTCACCTATTTAGGCTATTGTGTCCCTTTAATTTTAGTCAGACTATTGCGCTAAAGAAATATTAACATACATAATAATGCTGTCAATAGGAATTTCAGGATTAAGAAAAGTTGATTTTATCCACTTATCGGTTTTTCATCATGAACGTTTAGACTTTAGTTTATCTAATACGGTAAACATTCAGCGCTGCATGTTTGCGTATCAATTTGCAAAAAAATTCGTGGCAAATAAATCAGTTGCCGATATTGGATGCGCTGCAGGATATGGGACTAGCTTGCTCGCATCAGATGCTGAAAGTGTTACAGGAATTGATTTTTCGACTATTGCAAACGCCCGGGATAATTATGGACACCATCCGAAAATGGCTTTTGCGACATCCAAAGTACCACCAATCTGTTTACCGGAATCAAGTATGGATGTTGTTGTTTGCTTTCAACTTATTGAGCACATTGAAGACCAGGTTGAATTATTAAAACAAGTTTATAAGGTGCTTAAACCGGGGGGTACATTTATTTGTACAACACCAAATGCAGCCAAGTCTATTGCACGAAATCCCTTTCATACCCATGAATATTCATTAGAAGAGATGAATAGTGATGCTCAAAAAGTTTTCGACTCATTTACATTAATGGGACTTAAAGGAAACCATAAAATTAAAAAGTATTACGAAGACAATTCGAATTTGGTGAGTTCCATTTTATATTGGGATTTTTTAAAGCTTCATAAATTGTTGCCGGCCAATTGGCTTGTTAAGCCTTATAACCTATTGTCGAGCCTGGTTCGATATCAACTGTTATTACTAAACGAAGAAAGTACTCAAACTAATATTAACGATTTTTATTTATCCACTGATGATATTGACAATTCACTTGATATTTATCTGATTGCTCAAAAAATTAATGTTTTATAATTCAATAATATTTAAGTAATATAAACATCAATTAATTTAAAATTAAACAAAATGAAAAAGTCAATCGTATTAATTATTGCATTGTTGCTGCATCGTTCAGCACTATTTGCCCAGGCAACTGCCTCTTTAAGCCTTACGGGTAATTCGCAAATTTGTTCGGGAGGCAGCACGACAGCCAGTTTAACTTTTACTGGTGTAAGTCCATGGTCATACACGGTAAGCGATGGTATGCAAACAATAAATGGAACATCGCCAACTAGCCCTGTATTCATTAATATTACACCAACAACCGCTGGAACTCATAACTATGCTATTTCTTCTTTTTCTGATAACAATGGACAAGGTATTACAAGCGGCAGCGCATTAGTTAATGTTGTTACAAATGTGCCTGCAACTCCTTCAACCATTACTGGTCTTGCAAAAGTATGCCCAGGAGTTACCGGTGTTTCTTATTCCATTCCATTATTGGTAAATGTGCTGAATTATTCATGGGATCTAGCTCCTGGAATGACAATAAATAACGGACAGGGTACTAATACCGTGCAAATATCATTCAATAATAATTTTGTTTCCGGAAACTTACAGGTAGCCGGTGTTAATGCCTGTGGTACCGGAGCCTTTAAAAGCAAATCTATTACCAATGATTTACCGGCCAGACCAGGAACCATATCTGGCCTGCTAAGATTTGTCCCGGTGCAACTGGAGTTACCTACTCTATAACACCCATGGCTGGAATTTTGAATTATACTTGGAGTCCTTCTGGAAGTATAGCACTCACAGGAGGACAAGGTACCAATAGTGTAACGGTTAATTTTCCAAATCCCTACACTTCAGGTACAGTTAAAGTAGCAGCCATTAACTCCTGTGGAACAGGGCCCTTTAAGAGCAAAACCGTTAGCAGTGATTTACCTGGAACCCCGGGAATATATCAGGGCCGGCAGATGTATGCCCCGGTGCAACGGGAGTTTCATATTCAATCCCTCTTATGGTTAATGTTCTTAATTATTCCTGGCAGGCATCAAATATTACAATTAACAATGGCCAAGGCTCCAATGCAATTAACGCATCCATTGGAAGCACATTTACATCAGGAAGCATTTCAGTTGCGGGGGTTAATGCATGTGGTACCGGACCCATGAGAAAATTAACAATAAAAAGCAGAGTACCTGCAACACCCGGAGCTATAACCGGCCCAACATATAATGTATGTAATTCAACAGCTAATTATTCGGTGCCTTTGGTTGTTGGTGTTTACAGTTATAGCTGGTCTCCGGGAAACTTGGTTACAAATGGGCAAGGTACCAATAATGTACAAGTAACTTTTCCTACGGGATTTACTTCATCTGCACTCACAGTAACTGCCAATACCAATCTCTGCACGCCCGGCACCAGCACACCAAGAGCACTAACTATTTTTGGCAAACCGAATAGACCAAGCAATATTACAGCCAATCCCACTTCATGGTGCAATGGTGCACCGGTAAGTTTCAGTGTTGCATCTGTATCACCACCTCCTGTTTATTCATGGACTATACCTTCAGGTATGACCATGCAAAGTGGACAGGGAGGTAACAGCATTAATGTATTGTGGGGAACCGGTTCGGGCATTGTAAAAGTTAAAGCAAGCAATAACTGTGGAACCAGTTCATATAGATCGCAAACATTTAGCAGTACTTGCCGCGAAGGAGAAATTAATACAACACAGGAGAGCAATTTGCAACCTATAGTATATCCCAACCCTGCAAGCACTATTTTAAATATTGAATTTTATTCAAGCATTAACGAGTCAATACCAATTCGGCTTTTGGATGTAACAGGCAAAGATGTGCTCCTGCAAATGGTAAATGCCAATAACGGTAGCAATAATATTTCAATGGATATAAACAAGCTTGCTAGAGGAGTATATTTCATTGAAATAAAAACAAATCAACAAGTGTTTAGAAAAAAAGTAGTATTTGATTAGACTTGTGTTAAACAACAAACAACCCTTTTGCCTTACGGTGAAAGGGTTTTTGTTTTTAGTTAGTTAAAAATTTCTCAACCCCCTCCGTACACCACTCTCCATCAATAGCCGCGTCTATTTATTGCAAAATATTAATTTATTGTTTAACTAATTTAAACGTATTGTTGCCAATACGCGAAATTACCTCAATAAAATAAATTCCATTTGCAAAATGTTGCAAATTCAACTCGCGAACATTCTCCCCTTCTTTTACTTGAAAATTTTCAAACAAAACTTCATTACCCAAAACGCTTAGCACCCTTAATACTATTTTATCATCACCGTTGGTGGTAAGTTTAATTTTTACTTTTCCTGATGTTGGGTTTGGAACCAAGGAAATTTGAGAATTATTTAAATCAACACTTGTTGTATTTTCTTCTCTGCAGTTAACTGTAACGGCAATTGCGCTGCTTATTTTAGTACAACCGTTCGCAGTTTCAACTACACGGTAAGCTCCAGTTGTTGTAGCAATATAGTTTTGATTGGTAGCTCCTGCAATATTTGCGCTTCCTTTCTGCCATTGATACCCAACACCTGAAAAAGTATTTGCAGTAAGCGTTACGTTTTGCCCGGCACAAAAAGTAGTTGGACCGCCAGCTGTTACTGTTGGTTTTGGATTATTGGTAACCGTAAGTATAGCATTGCCTGAAGTAGCAGAACAAACCCCGCCCTGTGTAATTCTAACTTTATACGTGGCTGCTTGAGAAGTTGCAAAAGTTGAGTTGGTTGCTCCATTTATAAGTACATTATTTCTGAACCACTGGTATGCATAACTATAGCCTGTGTTGGCAGTAAATGTGGTGGCTTGCCCCTCGCAAATAGTTATAGCTGAAGGTGACGCAGTAGCTGAAAGCGCAGTAATGTCAACTACTGTTGCAGCAGATGATGCATTTCCACAGGGCGAAACAATATTAACCGAATAATTTCCGGCAACAGTGGCATTATAGGTTGCATTTGTTGCTCCGCTAATGTCAACTCCGTTTAATTGCCATTGATGACTATAACCTGTACCGGTATTTGCAAGCAATGCTGCAACAGCGCCATTACAAATATCTACATTACCAGATGGCGTTTTTAAAGCGGTAATACCGCTGGTTGAAACTCAACTTACCATACTTGATCTTGCAGGAAAAAAAGTGGCAGAACAAATCTTTCAGGCAAGTGAAGGCAAGAACAAAACAAGTATAGATGTAAGCCGTCTTTCAAAAAGTATTTACATGCTTAACGTAAAGAGCCAAAACCTCAACAAACAAATAAAAATTACCTTACAATAGATTTGGATTTTAGTTAACAATGCAAAACGCCATCTTTTTTAGATGGCGTTTTTATTTTATTAATAATAATATTTAAAGGCTGAGCTAATTGTGTAGCATTTTAATAATGGAAGCAACACTTTTCTTCAAATCTTTTCGGTGTACTATCTTATCCAAAAAGCCATGCTCCAGTACAAACTCAGATGTTTGAAACCCTTTAGGTAAATCTTTGCCAATAGTTTCTTTTACTACGCGTGGTCCTGCAAAACCTATTAAAGCACCCGGCTCTGCAATATTTAAATCGCCAAGCATGGCAAATGAAGCGGTTACACCACCCGTAGTAGGGTCGGTAAGTAATGAGATATAAGGAAGTTTTGCTTCAGAAAGTTGAGTGAGTTTTGCCGATGTTTTTGCCATTTGCATCAAAGAGAATGCAGCTTCCATCATTCGTGCCCCCCCTGATTTTGATATGAGTAAAAAAGGAGTTTTGTTTTGAATACTGTAATCAATTGCACGAGCAATTTTTTCGCCCATAACCGAACCCATACTGCCACCAATAAAAGTAAAATCCATGCATGCAATAGTAATAGGTTGTTCTTCTGTTTTTCCGGTTGCTGTTCTAATGGCATCTTTCAGCTCCGTTTTTTTCTGTGTGTCTTTTAATCTATCAGTATATTTTTTTGTATCAACAAACTGAAGTGGGTCAGCACTGGTAAGGTTTGCGTTAAGTTCGGTAAATTCATTGTTATCAAAAAATATTTCAAAATATTCTTTAGATCCAATCCGCTCATGAAACTGGCAACTACTGCATACATAAAAATTTTGCTCATGATCACTTGATGGCATAATGGCTTTGCACTGCGGGCACTTGTACCACAAGCCTTCAGGAGTTTCCTTCTTGTCTTTGGTGCTGGTGGTTATACCTTCTTTTATTCTCTTAAACCAGGACATATTTTGTTTTGGGTTTTAAAGTTTTTTGTTTTGAGTTGAAATATTCTCTCCAATACAAAACACTAAACATGCAACATAAAACACGTTACGCCAAATCAATTTCTTTAGTCAAATAAACATCTTGTATTGCATTAAGCATTTCAATTCCTTCTTTAAATGGTTTTTGAAATGCTTTGCGTCCGCTAATTAAGCCTTGTCCGCCTGCGCGTTTATTAATAACTGCAGTGGTAACCGCTTCAGCCATATCAGTTGCTCCTTTAGATTCGCCACCACTGTTAATTAAGCCAATACGCCCATTGTAACAATTTAAAACCTGGTAGCGGCAAAGGTCAATCGGATGTTCCGATGTTAATTCACTGTAAACTTTTGGATGCGTTTTTCCAAAGTTAACCGCAGTGTATCCACCATTATTGGTTGGTAATTTCTGTTTAATAATATCTGCTTGTATTGTTACACCTAAGTGGTTAGCCTGTGATGTTAAGTCGGCAGATGTATGATAATCTGTACCATCTTTTTTGAAAGCATTATTACGTGTATAACACCAAAGTATGGTTGCCATACCTAAAAAATGGGCTTCTTCAAATGCTTGGGCTACTTCCACAATTTGTCTTGACGACTCGGGTGAGCCAAAATAAATTGTTGCACCTACAGCAGCCGCACCCATGTTCCATGCATCTTTTACAGAGCCAAACATTATCTGGTCAAACTTATTAGGGTAAGAGAGGAACTCGTTGTGATTTATTTTAACTATAAATGGAATTTTGTGAGCATACTTTCTTGAAACACTTGAAAGCACTCCATAAGTTGAAGCAACTGCATTGCATCCTCCTTCCAAAGCAAGTTTTACAATATTTTCAGGATCAAAAAAAATAGGGTTGGGTGCAAACGATGCGCCTGCACTGTGTTCTATTCCCTGATCAACAGGTAAGATTGACATATATCCTGTGCCGGCTAATCTTCCTGTATTGTATAACCAACCAAGGTTGTTGAGCACTTTTTGATTTCTGTTACTTGGTATAAAAATACGGTCAACAAAATCGGCTCCGGGTTGGTGTATAGTTTCTTTGCTAACGGTTTTGCACTTATGTTCTAATAGTTTTTTGGCATCAGCGCCAAGCAGTTCGGTAATTTTTTTTATTGACATACTTTTCTATAGAAATTAAAATTTGTTTGAGGTGAACGTTATCAATTAGTATTGGGCAAATCTAAAAAAATGTTTGAGGTTGAAAATTTAACCGAAAATGGTTTTTGCACAGATGATTTTGAAACACATAAACAAAAATTTGCATTAGGCGTATAAAAAAAAATATGTTTGTCGTATAAAAATGTCATTGTGATGGATGCTAAAATCACCTTAAGTTTTGACGAAGCTATCATTACCAAAGCGAAACGCTTTGCCGATGATAACAATATAAGCCTCTCGCGTTTAACCGAATTTTTATTAAGTAAAGTAACATCATCATCTTATAAATCTATAGATGATTTACCTGTTTCGAGTTGGATAGCTCAGGTTAGTGAAGGTTCAATTGAATACCAACGTGCATCACGTTCCCGTAAAAACATCCGTAAAGAATATTACCACAAAAAAATGCTTAAATGAGAATTTTTCTTGATGCTAATATTTTAGTTGCTGTACTTTGTAATGAATATCCGCAGTTTAGTTTTTGCTCAAGAGTTTTGAGTTTGTGTGATAACAAGCGGTTCGCGGTATTTACTTCACCAATGTGCCTTGCCATTGCTTTTTATTTTACCGAGAGGAAAATGGTACGCCACTGGCAAAACAAAAAATTGCCTTGTTGGCAAGTAAACTTAGAATAACTTCTGTGGATGGAGAAGCAGTAAAAAAAGCTATTGCTAACAAGGCTATACATGATTTTGAGGATGGGCTGGAGTATTATTCCGCTGAGTCAAGTAAGTGCAGATGCATCGTAACCAATGATGAGGATGATTTTTATTTTTCTAAACTGGAGGTGCTCAATGCCCACGACTTTTTATTAAAGTATGCGGTAAAGACTAAAACTTAAAGTAAATAGCAGTTTAATAAAACAAAATTTTGTTAATATAATTGCTGCATAATTAACATTCGTGTTCCATTTTAAAACAATTATTTTTTTTCTCTTTTTCTGTTTGTGGTTTTATTTTGGTAAAGCACAAAACTCGCAGCATATTGTTTCTAAGCATTTCTACTCTGTTGATGATGGACTTGCCTCGCGCGAAGTATTTTGTGGTGTGCAGGATAATGACGGTTTTATGTGGTTTGGTACACGCAATGGATTGAACCGTTATGACGGGAAAAATTTTAAACTTTTTACCAAACAAAATTCAGGATTAGCTGAGAACAGAATTTTTCATCTCTCTGTGGATAAAGAGAATCATCTTTTTATTGCATACGGACATCCGGGTTATGCTCGTAGTGTGATGAAAGTTGAAGTGATGGATTTGAAAACAGGAAAAATAAAATCAGTGAAAGAAGTATTTCCTAATCTTCCATTTGACGAAAGATATTTGTATTGGATTTCCGGTGATGGTGATAACCTGTGTTTTCTTATTTCAAAGCCATTTCAGTTTTGGAAATACGCAAAAGGGAAGTTTGAATTAAAATGCGAAATGAAAGCGTGGGATAATGTTGCTGCCAAACCGGAAGATTTAATTTCGGCAAATGGTGCCTATCATACTACAACCGGTTTTTACACCATTTTCAGAAATGACTATGCTTTGCTTTTTTTGGGTAATACCCAGCCATTGTATTTTATTACACCAGATACAGTTATTCAACAAACAAGTTCTTTTGACAGGGGCGTGGTTACCTTAACACCTGCTAATGAGGTATTGATAAATACAAGCACCGAGTACGGAATTTTAAATACTAAAGGCGAACTTAAGACAGGTATATCATCTTTTGTACCACCGTATGCAACTAAAGCCGACAAAATTTACTATAGGAGAAACAGTAGCAGGGAGTTGATGACATATACTGAAGAAGGCGGTTTGCATCTGTATGATTTTGAAAAATGGTATAAGTTGCCCGATAAAAAGGAATTAAAAATAGCAAGTGGCAATTCGCTTTACGGGTTTTACAAGGATAGACAAAGTAATTTCTGGGTTTTTACTTCAACTGGAATGGTTAAAATAAAAATTGATAAAAATCCTTTTACACATTATTTTACCAAAGAGCAATTGAATGATGAATCTGAAAATCAGGTGCGCTCAATTGCAGTAGATGATTTGGGAACAGTGTATGCAAATTGCTTGGAATAAACTATGGAAGGGTAAGAATAATCAGAACTATTCTTTTACAATTAATAAAGATATATTGTATGGTTTGTGTTGCAGTAACGGCAAAGTAATTACAGCTACCAATTATTTATATGAGTACAGTGAAAGCAAAAATAAGTTGGTTTTATTAACCGAAAAAGCAGGCGAAGGGGATATATGGACTATTGCTCCATTTGCGCCTGATAAGTTATTGCTTGGTTCCTCAGGAGCCATCATTAATTATAATATTGCCACCAATACCACTTTTGAACCTTCTTATTTATCTCCTAAATTGCCGAAGGCAACTTTCGTTTATCGGTTTATACAGAGGAAGGATAAAACTATTTGGGCTGTTGCACAAAATGGAATTTATCTTTTGAATGAAAAGGGCAACACTGTTTTAGCTTATTTTGGAAAGGAAAGTTCTGTTGCAACTCATCGGTTTCCGTTTCATGTATTGCTTGACGGATACGAGGATGCGAATGAAATTTTTGGTTTGCTACAAGTGGCGAAGGATTGTTTCGATGGGACAAAACAAAAAATGTGTTCCGTCAATTTAGTAGTGCTGATGGGCTACCCTCTGATATTTTATACAGGATTGAAAGTGATGACTACAACAATCTTTGGGTCAGTTCTGATAACGGATTGGTCCGGTTGAATACCAAAGATTTTAAAACAACTACCTATACCACACGCAATGGTATTTCACACAATGAGTTTAACCGTACATCATCTTACAAGGCTGCTGACGGCAGATTGTATTTTGGAGGATTGGATGGTGTGAATGCTTTTTATCCCAAGGATTTTGTAAGTGATTCTACGGCATCAAATTCACCACTTAGGATTATTTCCTTCAATAAATTTTCTGGTAAGTATGATAAACTCATAGAACAAACCAATGAGTTGCTTTCACAAAGCAAAATTGTTTTAGAGCCCGGTGATGGTTTTTTTAATCTCGAATTTCAGTTGCTTGATTTTGACGAGGGTAAATCAAATTATGCTTACCGTATTGAGGGAATGGACAAAGACTGGAATTATATTTCAGAAAATTCCATTCGTATAAGCGGCTTACCTTATGGTGATTATACTTTGTGTATAAAGGGACAAACACCCCGCGGGCAATGGAGTACAAACGAATTAAAAATTCCGGTGTCTGTTTTAAAACCATTTTATCTCCAATGGTATTTTATTTTTATTACAGGTTCTGTTGCAATGCTGTCTGTTTTCTTTTTCTTTAAGTACAGAACAAAAAAATTAGTTAGAACAAAAACAGCCCTGGAAAAAACGGTTAATGAACGCACTGCCCAGTTAAAAAAATCGCTTGACGAAAAAGAAATATTGCTCAAAGAAATTCACCATCGTGTAAAAAATAATTTGCAGGTAATTTCTGCTTTGCTGGAGATGCAAGGCTCTCGCTCTAAAAACGAGGAAATAAAAGCTGCCATTGTTGAAGGCCAGAACCGCGTTTTATCAATAGCATTCATTCATCAAAATCTTTATCAGCACGATGATATTAAGGGCGTGGAGGTGCATAGTTTTGTAGACGAACTTTCAAAACATATTCACCATGTGTTTTCCAAAGCAGATTGTGAAGTAAGAGTAGAAAATAATATTCCTCAAACATATTTGGATATTGACACAGCGGTTCCGCTCGGCTTAATTATAAATGAGTTGCTTACTAATTCGTACAAATATGCTTTTGTTGATAAAAATGCAGGAACAATAAAACTAGAGCTATCAAAGCAAAAAGAAGGCGAATATTTGTTTACTTATTTTGACAATGGAATTGGTTTGCCCAAAGATTTTGATGTAAACAAAGCAACATCGCTTGGCTTGCGATTGGTACGGCAATTAGCCAAACAATTAGCCGGAAAAATAAATTACAGTTATAATGTTGGAAGTAAATTTGAATTTGTATTGATGGATTATATAACACGAAGTGGACTTTAGGATAGAATACTGATGACAGACAAACTAAAATAGGAATTGTAGAAGACGATATGATAATTGCCGATGCTTTAAGTGAAATGCTTATTGCCATTGGCTACTCTGTTACTGAACCGGCAGCGCGCTACACTGAAGCCATTGACATGATTGAAAATCAAAATCCCGATTTGCTTTTGCTTGATATCAATCTTATTGGCAAAATGGATGGTATTGATCTTGCGCATACCATTCTGAAAAAAATTTCAACTTGCCATTTATTTTTCTCACAGCCAATATGGATTCATCAACCATAGAGCGTGCTAAAGATGTTCGCCCCTCTGCATATTTAGCCAAACCTATAACTAAAGAGCAGTTGTATTCAGCAATTGAGATTGCCTTCAGTAATTTTAATTCTCAACCACAGGAGCAAATAAATATTGATAATGAAAATTCTGCCAACAAAGATTTTGTTTTTGTAAAAGATGGTTATGCATTCATCAAAGTTTTATTTAATGAAATTATTTTTCTGGAAAGCGATGCCAATTATGTAAGCATTCATCTTGCTGCCGGAAAAAAAATGATGGTGCGTAATAAGCTTGATGATTTTATTGAGCAGCTTGATAAAAACCTTTTCTTACGCATTCATCGCAGCTATGCTGTTAACCGAAATAAAATTGAAGGCATTTTTCCAACTGAACTTACAATAGGCTCAAACAAAATTCCTATTGGTAAAACATATCGCGATGAGTTGAAGAAGATGATGGGGATTAAGGAGTAATTCCCAAATTCCTATCCGTTCATCCCATTTTACGAAAGTTCATCCCATTTTTTATATCATGTTTTTGATGTAACGCTCTTTTGCGGCATCAATGGCGATAATAGATACTGATAAAATAATAATTAATAAGACCATTATTGGAATTACTTGCAATGTATGTGGAGGGAATTTAAAAAGTAGGTAGAAAAAAAAATAGCACAAAAAGTAATAAACGTGGTAACACTTGGTAAAGTAAACATGTTGCAATATGAATGTGAAAATTGTAAAAGGCATTTCTTACTAATGTGAAAAACTTAGAGCCTTTGTGTCTTAGTGGCGAAAAAAATTAAATATGCCACAAGAACGATAAGGCACTAAGAAAAATTAACGATAAACCAATTCAATACTAAAATATTTCAATTTAAAATAACTCAAACTAAAACTTAATTTATAATCAGACAATGAAAAAAACAAATTACTTCTTAAGAAAAACTGTGCTCACCATGGTGGCATCGTTAACAGCGTTTGTTGCTATGGCACAAACCGATGTGTATGTTGACATAGCAGCTACAGGTGCGAACAATGGTTCATCATGGGCAAATGCCTATACCGATTTAAATTTGGGACTTGCCGCTGCCAATGCAGGTACAGGTGCATACAATATATATGTTGCACAGGGCACATATTATGCAACTGCTGCTACTCTTACGGGTAATCCACTTCCAACTTCAGCGCCCCCATCACTCAATTGTGCTTTTGTATAAAGCGCGAAGGCATCAGGCTGTATGGTGGTTATGCTACCGGTGGTGCAAGCCGTAACTTTAAAACCAACCTTACTATTTTAAATGCTAACGGAAATTATCATGCTATGGTAGTATGCGGCATAAACAGCTCAGCCGATAGCGTGGTTGTTGATGGCGTGAGAATGACTAACGGAAGCAATTATACAGGCTTAGGGTCAGGAAATGTTACTATAAATGGTGTACAGGTTTTTAATTCGCAGGAGGCGGTGTAAATGTTATGACAAGTACATCGGCTATTGCTTTTCGTAATTGTGATTTAAGAAGCAACTCAGGAGGTTATGGTGGTGGTGCTTTTGTTTTTAATGTTACAAATACATCATTTAATAATTGTGTGTTTTATAGTAATTCTTCTGCCGGTGGACCCGGAGGTGGAATTTGTATTCAGAACTCAACTACTCTGTTAAAACAATGTGTATTTATTAATAACAGTGCGGCAGGATATTTTCAGGCTTCGGGAGGCGGAATCTACTCAAGTGGGACTTCAAACGTAACTGTTCTTAACTCCACATTTTCAAATAACACTGCACCGGGAAGTGCAGCCACAGGACTTTCTATTTTGCAGGATGCCGGTACGGGTGTTTTAACTATTCGCAACAGCATACTATGGTCGGCTGATGCAACAAAAAATGTTTCGCTTGGTACATATGATATTACATATAGTGATGTTCGTCAGCCTTCGGCTCCTATTGCAGGAACAGGAAACATAAACAGCGACCCTTTATTTACAAATGCAGGTGACCCTGACGGTACCGACAATATACTTACTACTTCTGATGATGGTGTTCAATTGGGTTCAACAAGCCCTGCACGTGATGCTGGCAACAATGCCGATGTGCCTGTAAGTTTAATTGACGATATAACAGGAAGCGGAAGAATTTATCCGGCTATTGTTGACATGGGCGCCTACGAGGGTGGTGTTACCGCAAGTTCAAATTGCGTATATCCTGATTTAAATCTTTTTGCAACTGCAGGAGCGGCTTCATACTCCTGGACAGGACCTAACGGATTTACATCAACTCAACAAAACCCTGTTATAACAAATGCCGGTGCAGCTGATGCAGGCGTATATAAGGTGGTTGCAACTTCGCCATCATCCTTTACAAGTTCAGGAACTACTACTGTTGTAATGAGTAACTGGTACCAGGATTTGGATGGCGATGGAAAAGGAAATGCTGCTGTAATTTTAATTTCATGCTCACAGCCGGCTGGCTATGTTTCAAACAGTTCCGATTGTAATGACAATGCTACAGCTGTTTTTACACCGGCCACGGCAGTGCTTTCAGGTTCAGGTGCTATTTGTCATGGTAATTCAAAAGCTCTTACAATAACTTGTACAGGCACAGGCCCCTTTAACGGAACACTTTCTGATGGAACAATTTTTAGTGGTGCAACAAGCCCTGTTACTGTAAACGTTTCACCTGTGGTTTCATCAACAACTTATACCATTGCAACATATGCTGATGTATATAACGCTTGCCCTCCAACAATGTCTGGTTCAGCAACTGTTACGGTTACTGGAATACCTCCTACAACCGTTGGTGGCAGTACCACTGGCCCCGGTACTGTAAATCTATCGGCATCAGGAAACGGAACATTAAATTGGTATGATGACCCTACAGCAGGAAATCTTGTAAATACAGGTTCATCATACAGCCCTTTTATTTCATCTACACAAACATTTTATGTAAGCAATACTGAGGGTAGCAATGGCTCCACTGCGGTTGGAGTACCATCGCCCACAACGGGCACTCCTGCTTCTACCTCTCCGATATCACGTGGAATGACATTTACCGTTGCGTTTAACTGTGTGTTTAATTCTATTACCATTTATCCAACAGCAACCGGAAGCGGAACCGTTTTATTAAGAACTTCTGGTGGTGTACTTTTGTTAAGTATTCCCTATACAGTCACGGCTATCGAAATAAATACAGCCAAGGTTATTACCATTAATTATTCGCTTTCCCGGGGTAATTACACCCTAACCC
>JADJOA010000005.1 GCA_016714005.1 Bacteroidota bacterium | reverse complement strand
TTTTACAAAAGAAAGATTATATGCCCGCACGTGCTAATACATTGCCGCCTAACTAAACCCTTACCGCAAAAAGTTCTTTAAGTTTTTCAACCACAAAATCAATTTCATCCTTAGTATTAAACTTACTGAAAGAAAAACGCACTGCCGGTCTGTCGGGGTTGCTGCCAATGCCCGTAAGCACATGCGAACCCACCTGGCTGCCGCTGCTGCAAGCGCTGCCACCCGAAGCGGCTATGCCGGCAATATCTAAATTAAACAAAAGCATTTCGGCTATATCGGTAGGAGGGAAAGAAACATTTAAAACTGTATATAAACTTTCTTCACCCACATCACCATTATAGTTTACGCCCGGTATTTCATTATTGATTTTGTCAATCATATAATTTTTTAACCCTGTAATGTATTGCTTATCCTCATCCATTGTTTGATAAGAAAGCTCCAGTGCTTTGGCAAGACCAACAATGCCATAAACGTTTTCGGTGCCTCCTCGCATATTTCTTTCCTGGCGCCACCTGTAATAAACGGATGTATTTTTAAGCGGCTGTTTATATACATAAATCCTACACCTTTGGGTCCATGAAATTTATGTGCTGCACAGCTCACAAAATCAACCGGTGTGTTTTTTAAATCGTGTTTAAAGTGACCCATAGTCTGAACAGTGTCGCAATGGAATATGCCATCGTATTTTCTTACCAGTTCGCCAACGCTGTGCATGTTGGTGGTAGTGCCAATTTCATTATTGGCATGCATTAAAGAAACAAATGTTTTGCCGTTTTCTTTTAGCAGGTTTTCCAGGTTTGATAAATCAACTCTTCCTTTATCATCTATGTTAACGTAACTCAGCTTAATAATTCCTCTTTTTTCTAAATCCTCCAAGGTATGCGTTACGGCATGGTGTTCAATTTTAGAGGTAATGGCATGTTTAACGTTATGGTCGGTAATGGTACATCGTATGGCAGTATTGTTAGCTTCTGTACCGCCCGATGTAAAAAATATTTCAGAAGGGGCACAGTTGAGTAATTGCGCCACAGTTTTACGCGCTTTTTCAATAAGCGAACGCACTCAGCGCCCATAACCGTGTATTGATGACGGATTACCAAACTGGTTTGCCAAAACAGGCATCATTGCTTCTACAACCAAAGGGTGAACAGGTGTGGTGGCTGCATTATCTAAATAAACCTTCATTACTCAAATTATTTTAAGCGTGGAAGTTAAAAATAAGCCGTAAACTGGCTGTAGGACTTGTATATAGCTGTTGAAAAAATAACAGCCCGTAACGAATAATTTTACGCACCAAAAGTTGTTTTAAATATTTTTAGCCCCTCGCTAATGATAACTGTAGAGAACGTTACTTTACTTATTGCAGCTTATTTACTGGGAGCCATACCCTCTGCCGTGTGGGTAGGTAAGGCTTTTTGGGGAATAGATGTGCGCGAATATGGCAGTGGCAATGCAGGAGCTACCAATACTTTTAGGGTATTGGGACCACAAGCTGGTATTCCGGTTTTAATTATGGATATACTTAAAGGCTGGTTTGCAGTGCAACTGGCTACCTACTTTAGCGATTACCTGCCGCATACACAACAGTTTATAAATTTTAAACTTACACTGGGCATAGCTGCATTGCTTGGGCATATTTTTCCGGTGTATGTGGGTTTTAGGGGTGGTAAAGGAGTGGCAACTTTGTTGGGTATAGTTTGGGGTGTAAACCCCCCGGCTGCTTTAATTTGTATAGGCATTTTTGTTGTAGTATTTATTACCACCCGTTATGTTTCGGTTGGGTCTATGATTACTGCATTAAGCTTTCCGTTTATTACCATGCTGTGGTTTGGCGAAACGGTTAAAACCATGAACATTTTTTCTATGGCTGTTGCCATACTCGTTTTGGTTACACACCAAAAAAACATAGAAAGGCTTTTTAAGGGAACCGAAAGCAGGGCAAATATTTTTGGAAGGAATGATTCTAAGCCCGCCACCTGATTGTTTTATAAAGGTTATAAAAAAATGAAAGTCCCATGTTTCACAACAGAGGACTTTACTAACCTAAACTAACCTATGAAAACTATTTTAATTTCTTCTTTTTTTGAAAACACAAACATACTACACACAAATTTAAACGGCAATAGTTTGCAATAATTTTTTTATTCACAAATTGTAATATTATATATTGCTGAAATTGATAGCCTGAAAATATAAACCATTAAGAAGCAAAAGAACTGCCGACTAATTATAAATAAATAAAAAATGGGTAAGCTACTTACATCGCACCGCTACAACCATTTATCCTTGCTGCATTCCTGCCCTGGGGAGGTTCACGGGAGCTGGTCGTATAAGACTTACCCGGGCGCAAATATAGGGCAAAGGATGGCTTGGTTGCAAATAAGTGTGGACTTTGGAGTTGAGATACTTGGTTTTGAGCGCGCAACTTTATGTACTTTGTAGTTCTTACTTTGTGCTTTTTCTTTCTTTTCAATTTCGACTTTTTTCTCTTACCACTTACTGTTACTTTAGCGCGCCTTTTACAAGGCTTTAAACATTTATGATAAAACACTCACTCAACTACGGTGCGCTTAGCGGTACAGGGTGCTTTGCCGTTTTTTTTGTTGCTTTATTTTTTGGGTGTAAATCCGCTTGGTAATTCATCCTGGCTGGCGGCATGGATTCCGGTTGTGGTTATTTGTGTGAGTACCAAAGCCTATCGCGAAAATGAGTTGGAAGGATTTATGACTTATGGCGAAGCCTGGAATGTGGGAACATTTACGGGTATAGCAGGGGCAATGCTTCATGCACTGCTTATTTATATATTTTTAAAAGTGTTTAATGCCAACCTTATAGAATCGTTTAAGACTGAGAATATTGATAACTTAAAAAAGATGGAATCGGAATTGAAAGGACTGATAGGCAACTCGGTTTTTGAAACCACACTCGAAGCTATAAACGCCTTGATGTTAAAACTGTTTGCTCCAGGATTTTTCAATAAAACAATAGGCGCTATATTGGTATCGTTAATTACAGCCGCAATTTTTAAAAGAAATAAGCCTGAAGGACTTCATAGGCATAATGATTAAAATGAAAGAAGAAAAAAATATTTCTGTTGTGGTTCCGTCTTATAACGAAGATGAATCTATACCCGAACTGGCGGCATGGATTGAGAGAGTGATGACTGAAAATAATTTTAGTTACGAAATAATATTTATAGATGATGGCAGCACAGATAATACATGGGGGGTTATAGAGAAATTAGCAGCAGGTAATAAAAATTTGCGCGGCATAAAGTTTAAGCGCAACAATGGAAAATCAGCCGCCTTGCAAACAGGGTTTACGGCTTGCGTTGGCAAAGTGGTAATAACAATGGATGCCGACATGCAGGACAGCCCCGATGAAATACCGGGTTTGTATAAGATGATTACTGAAGGTGGTTTTGATTTGGTTAGCGGATGGAAAAAGAAAAGACATGACCCGATAAGCAAAACCATTCCTAGTAAGTTTTTTAACGGTATTACACAATGGATGAGTGGCATTAAACTGCACGATTTTAACTGCGGTTTAAAGGCTTACAAATCATCTGTTATAAAGTCTATAGAAGTGTATGGCGAAATGCACCGCTATATTCCGGTAATTGCAAAGTGGGCTGGATTTAAAAAAATAGGAGAGAGGGTAGTTGAGCACAGGGCGCGTAAATACGGACAAACAAAATTCGGGTGGGAGCGGTTCATAAATGGTTTTTTGGATTTGCTTTCCATCATGTTTGTATCAAGGTTTGGTAAAAGACCCATGCACTTATTTGGTACACTGGGCACGCTTATGTTTGCAATAGGGTTTGCAGGTGCATTGTATTTGGGGTTAGAAAAAATTTATCATGTAATTAACATTGTGCCTGCCACGCGCTTAACTGCCCGCCCTTCGTTTTACATACTTCTAACCTGCATGATTTTAGGAACACAATTGTTTCTTGCAGGGTTTCTAGCCGAGTTGGTTGTTCGCAATGCGCAAAACGAAATCAGTATTTGTGGAGAAGGAAGTTTAGCGTTGTAAGTTTTGTGTTCTATAAAATGCATTGTCTTAATCAATAAATAACATAATTACTTAATCACCTAATCCCTTAACCCCAAATTTGAAATTATCCATCATCATAGTAAACTACAATGTTAAGTACTTCCTGGAACAGTGCCTGCTTTCTGTACGCAAGGCAATGCAAGGTATAAGTGCCGAAGTTTTTGTTGTGGATAATAACAGTGTTGACGGAAGTTGCGAAATGGTAAGGGAAAAATTTCAGGAAGTAATTTTAATTGAAAACAAAACCAACACGGGCTTTGCCGTTGCAAATAATCAGGCAATAAAACAAAGTACAGGCGAGTATATTTTACTGCTCAACCCCGATACGGTTGTTGAAGAAGATACTTTTAGTAAAGTATGCGCATTTATGGATACACATGCCAATGCCGGAGGTTTAGGTGCACATGATTGTCGGTAAAAGAAATTTTTTGCCTGAAAGTAAAAGAGGGGTTGCCAACGCCTGCTGTAGCCTTTACAAAATATTTGGTTTATCGGCATTATTTCCAAAGTCAAAAACGTTTGGCAAATATCACTTGGGGTATTTAGATAAAAACAAAACACACCAGGTGGATGTATTGTCGGGTGCATTTATGCTCATGCGTAAAGCAACATTAGATAAGGTGGGTTTGCTTGACGGAAGATTTTTTTATGTATGGCGAAGACATTGACCTCAGCTATCGTATTACCAAAGGCGGTTACAAAAACTATTACTTCCCCGAAACTAAAATTATTCATTACAAAGGCGAAAGCACCAAAAAGAGTAGCGTAAATTATGTGCTGGTGTTTTATAAAGCCATGGTAATTTTTGCTAAAAAACATTTTTCTCAAAGCAATGCGCACACGTTTTCAGTACTGATTAATATAGCAGTTTACCTGCGTGCGGGTGCTGCCATTGTAGCGCGGTTTTTAGATAAAGCCTTGCTGCCCCTGTTAGATTTTCTGCTGATTTTTGGCGGCTTTTATATTTTAAAAAACTATTGGGAAATAAACGTAAAACAATTGCATTACCCGCTTATATACATGCGTGTGTTTGTACCTGCTTACGTATTGGTATGGATTTCGGGCGTTTACTTTAGCGGTGGCTACGACAGACCGGTGCAACTGCTAAAAATAATAAGGGGGCTTGCAACCGGCACCATCATCATATTGGTTGGGTATGCATTGTTAAATGAGCAGTTCAGGTTTTCGAGGGCATTAATATTAATAGGCACATTATGGGCAATGCTTGCTTTAATATTGCTTCGGTTTGTTTTATCATTTACAGGCAACAAAAAGTTTGCGCTTGCCAATAGCATTAAAAAGAAAACTGTGCTGGTGGCTGAACCGCAGGAAGCGCAACGTATTTTATCATTATTACAACTGGCGGGAAGCAACACTTCTTTTATAGGATTGATTTGCGCACAGCAGCAACTGCCTGATGAATTAAAATCTTACCGGTTGGGAGATGTAAGCCAGATTAATGAAGTGCTTAATATTTACGAAGCCGATGAAGTAATTTTTAGTGCGCGCGATTTTTCATCTCAGCAGATAATTTCCTCTATGCTCAATTCCAATAACAGGAATGTTGAGTATAAAATAGCACCGCCCGAAAGCATGTTTATTATTGGCAGCAACAGCATTAATGATAATGGCGATTTGTATTTTGTGGATGTAAATGCTTTATCAAACCCCGAAAGTGTGCGTAACAAAAGGTTGTTTGATTTACTGGCATGTGTAATTATGATTCCATTGCTGCCTGTTTTAATTTTTGTGGTGAAAAATTTTTTGGGGTTTATCAGAAACTGGTTTTTAGTTTTTACAGGCAAATACAGTTGGGTGAGCGTTAAACTAAGCTCACAATTAAAGAACAATAGATTTTATTGACGCACGATTGCATGGAGGATTTTTAATTGCCCACCGTCCCTCATTGGTGCCGTTGCAGCAAAATCACTTGTTGGGTTTTGATGTATCTGCCGGAATTTTTACCAATGGCAGTCAGGCATGGCATAAGTTTTATAATTATCCTTCATTGGGTTTAAAGTATATATTCCTTCAAACGGGCAATGCCGATATGCTGGGGAATGCGCATGCACTTGTTCCTTTTTTTGATGTTAATTTTACTAAGAGGCACAAAACAAAATTTGGGTTGCAGTTTGGGTGGGGTGTAGGTTACGTTACTAAAAAATACACGCAATACGACAACTATAAAAACGCAGCCATTGGCTCCGGGTTTAATTCAACACCGTGCATTAATTTTTTTGTAAGAAAAAGAATTGCTGATAAAAATTATTTATCGGCTGGCATTGGAGTAACGCATTTCAGCAATGGCAGTGTGGTTACACCCAACTTAGGAATTAACCTTGCCACTGCCAATATCTGCTACCGTTTTAGTGGCGGAGATAAAAAACCTATTGAAAGAAACGTTGAGCAATCAGGAAGTAAAAAATGGGAAAAATCCGTTGCGTTGGTATTTGGTGTTAAACAAAACTATCCCGCCATTGGCCCCGATTTTTTTATTACACAATTATCCCTTTTAGCCATGCGGCAGTTTAAACCTGTAAGCGCGTATGGCTTGGGTGTTGATTTACTGCATGACCCTTCCATAACGCAACGGCTTGACAACCGCGGTGCAATAACTGATGATTTTACCCCTTTCAGACCAGGAGTTAATGCTTCTTACAGTTTTAAAATGGGCAACCTGACTATGCTTGTGCAGCAGGGCTTTTATGTTTATTCGCAGCTGACGGACGATGGCATTCTTTACCAGCGCTTGGGTTTGAGGTATCATGTTAAAAAAAGATATTTTGCAGCATTTAATCTTAAAACACACTTTGCCAAAGCCGATTTTTTGAATGGGGTGGGGGGTAGTCAGGTTTTAAAATGCATTGTGTTTACTTTGCAATAGTTTTAAGCGTATGTTCTATTTTTATTTAAAAGCTTTTCATATTGTTTTTATTGTAACATGGTTCAGTGGTATGTTTTACCTCTGCCGCTTGTTTGTTTACAATACCGAAGCAAACGCCAAACCCGAACCGGAAAAAAGCATTTTGCAACATCAGTTTAACCTGATGATAAAACGGCTGCTGTTTGGCATAACGCTGCCATCGGCTATCCTTACCGTTGTTATAGGATTGTGGCTGCTTCATTCCTTTGGGCAGCTACCCGGCTGGATGATCATTAAACTTATTTGTGTGTTATTGCTTCTCTTGTATCACACTTCTCTTCACCTTGTGTATGCTCAGCAAAAAAACAAGGTATTTAAATACACCAGCTCACAATTAAGAGTATGGAATGAGGTACCTACTGTTTTGCTTGTATCTATAGTCCTGCTGGTAATGATTAGGCAGGAGCTGAACGTTGTTTACCTTGCCGTTAGCATGGCTGCTTTTATGGTATTTATGATGGCAGCGGTAAAGATTTATAAAGCTATGAGAGGTAATGAATAATCAATATTTACGGCTTTCATGAATTAGCTTAATATACTTAATCTAAGCCTCCAAACATTTTTTACCTTTACCGCAACTCATTATTATATAAATGGAAATAGTTTTTCTTATTGCGGGGGCAGTGCTTGGAGGCATCATTGCATGGCTTATAAAATCAAAATCGTCTTTGCCTGCTTACATTACGCTTGAATCTTACACACAACTTGATAAACAAAAAAGCATTGCAGAAGATGCATTGAAAAAAGCTGCTGACGATTACAGAAAAACGGATAGCCTGCTAACCACCGAGCGCGAAAAAGTAAACACCTATTCTATACAAAACTCAAAGCCGAGTACTGAACTGACAAACCTTAATCAGAAATTGCTTGAGCAAAAGCAAGAAGTAAACGATTTGCAACAAAAATTCCAGAAAGAATTTGAAAACCTTGCCAATAAAATATTAGAAGAAAAATCGCAGAAGTTTACCGAGCAAAACCGCAATAACCTGGATGTTATTTTAAATCCGCTTAAAGAGAAAATAAAAGATTTTGAAGAGAAGGTAGAGAAGACTTATAAAGCGGAATCAACAGAGCGCATATCATTAAAAGAACAAATAAAAAACCTCCTTGATTTAAATAAGCAATTAAGCACCGATGCCAACAACCTTGCCACTGCCCTTAAAGGGGATAACAAAATGCAGGGCAACTGGGGAGAGCTGGTGCTGGAGAAAATATTAGAATCATCGGGCTTAATTAAAGACCATGAGTACAAAACACAGGTGGTTACCACCAATGTGGACGGTGAAAAGATAAAGCCTGATGTGGTGGTGTTTTTGCCCGATCAAAAGCATTTGATTATTGACTCTAAGGTTTCGCTTGTGGCGTATAACGGTTACGTTGCCACTGCAGAGGATGAGCAAAGGGAGCGTTTTTCAAAACAGCATATTGACTCTGTACGCAGCCACATAAAACTGTTAAGCGATAAAAATTACCAGACGGCTGCCGGTTACCAGTCGCCCGATTTTGTGTTGTTGTTTATGCCCATGGAATCTGCATTTAGTTTGGCGCTGCAGGCTGATGCCGATTTGTACAACTTTGCATGGGACAGGAAAATTGTAATTGTAAGTCCCACCACCTGCTTGCCACCTTGCGCACCATTGCTTCAATATGGAAACAGGAGCGGCAGGTTAAAAACGCACTGCTGATAGCCGAAGAAGGAGGGAAGATGTATGATAAACTACATGCGTTTGTTGAAGACCTTACCAACGTTGGCAAAAATGGACAGCGCAAAATCAGATTATACCGAAGCCATGAAAAAGTTGTATGAGGGCACAGGAAACCTTGTAAACCGTGCACAAAAATGAAAGACCTTGGTGCAAAAGCAACCAAATCGTTACCACCCACATTAGTAGAACGCGCCAATGAAGTCAGCAGTGATTAAGCAACTTATGTTTATTGTTTTGTGTGCAGCGTTTTTTGCTGCATGCCGCTCCGGCAAGCTCAGCAATAAAAATGTGGCTGATAAATATTACACTACACGTTTGCAGCTAAACCCGCAGTATGTGGTTGAACACCGCAGTGCCGATTCTACTGTTTTGTATTTGAGGCTGCCGCTTAAAGATATCCTGTTTAAAAAAGACGAGAACAATGCTTTTGCCTCAAGACTCTATTTGATTGTAAATTCCTTCCCCGATTTTACCACTAAAACAATAGTTGACAGCGCCTCTTTTATTTTTTCTCCTGAACACAGGCAGGATTCAACCGTGGTGCTGTACAAAAATTTTTTGCTGAAACTAAAATCACAAAAAGGGGTATTGCATTTTGCGCTACGCGATTTAAACCGCAATGTGCTAAAAGAAGATTTTTTGTTGTTTGACAAAACGGCACAATCACCCCAAACTTTTTTTGTAACCGATAACACAGGCTACCCTTTTCGGGACACATATTACACCTGTTATCACGTGTTTCTGTAACGGGTAATGAGGCAAACAAAAATTTGTATTTAAGATATTTTAATAAAGATTATCCTGTTGCCAGGCCTCCTTTTGTGATGATGGAAGAAAACAAATTCAGTTACACGTCAAGCATTTCTAAAATGGTAACGGATGATGAGTTGAAGAATTTTTCAGCTCCCCTTCCGGGCATTTATCATTTTCAATATGACAGTACTTTGTTAAAGGGATTAACACTGTTTTATTTTGATGATGATTTTCCGTTGGTAACCCATGCCACCCAACTTATAGAAGGATTGCGTTACATCACTTCCAACAAAGAATACGATAAACTAAAAACTGCTACCGATAAAAAGGAAGCGGTAGATAATTTTTGGGTTGAGCTAAGCGGCAACCGCGACCGCGCACGAAGATTATTGCTTGAATATTATTCGAGGATGCAGGATGCAAACCGTTTTTTTACTTCGTACCTTCAAGGCTGGAAAACAGACCGCGGAATGATTTATCTTGTGTTTGGCAAACCACAGGTGGTGTATGTAAGTGACGAAAAAGAATACTGGGAATACGCATATACACCCGGTTACGGAAACCTGTCCTTTACTTTTAAAAGAATAAGCAACCCTTTTACCGATAATGATTTTGAACTTGAACGTCAGCAATCTTATGAGCCTGTATGGTACATGGCTGTTGACCGCTGGAGACAGGGACGAATAGATACCAGAGACTGACACATGAGACCACAAACAGAAAAAACAAATTTAATATATGGCACGCGCGCAGTGATAGAAGCTGTGGAAGCAGGCAAGGAAATAGAAAGCATTTTTATACAACAGGGCATAAGCAACCCGTTAATGAATGAACTGCGCACGCTGCTCAAAAAAAACCAGGTTACCTACAAGCCCGTGCCTCCCGAAAAAATAAACCGTATGGTAAGGGGCAATCACCAGGGCGTGGTGGCTTTTATTTCTATGATTACTTACCATAACATAGAAGATATACTGCCCGCGTTGTTTGAAAAGGGCAAGGTGCCATTGCTGTTAATTTGTGATCATATAACCGATGTAAGAAACTTTGGCGCTATGACGCGTAGTGCATTGTGTGCCGGTGTAGATGCAATAATAATTCCCGAAAAAGGCTCTGCACAAATTAATGCCGATGCCGTTAAAACATCTGCAGGGGCTTTGCATAAAATACCGGTTTGCAGGCAGCACTTGCTAAATGCTGTTAAGTTTTTAAAACAATCGGGCGTAAGGATTTTTGCAAGCACCGAAAAAGCAAGTGAACACATTTACGAAGCGGATTTTAAAGAACCCGTTGCCATTATAATGGGCTCAGAAGAAAACGGTATTACCCGCGATTTACTTAAAGCTGCCGATTACCTTGTTAAAATACCTATACAAGAGGAGTTAGATTCACTAAACGTATCAGCCGCTGCAAGCGTGGTTTTGTTTGAAGTGGTAAGGCAGCGGTTGAGCAATTAGCGCATCAGCTTTTTTTTAACAACAGTAAACTTTTCAGCCAAAAAACAATTCATTGGTTCGCCAGTGAACTACGGTAGGTGCCTTCGCCGTTAAATTGCTCACGTTTCTATTGATTTTACTTTCACCTTTACAAATGGTTGTCTTTGTGTTTCTAATCACATTTCCTTTTTCATCAGTAATAAAAAGCAAACCGAAGGTATTTTGCCCGGCATTTACTGAAATGCTAATTTCTTTTTGTGCCGGGTTAGGGCTAACGATAAGAGAGTGAATTTTATTTTTTAAAGGTTTTACGCCTGCAACCCCTGTGGTTCCTGAAGCATACTTGTAAACTGAAGAACCGGTTACCAAAGCTGTAATGGAATCAAACACTTCAAAGCGGTATCCCGATTCTACGGGTGATGCTGGCAAAGCACTCCATGTAAGACCACCGTCAGTTGTTTGCCACGTGCCAAAATCATACTGATCAAACACCCATCCCAATGTGTCGTTTAGTAAACCAATTCCGCCCGTGTCGCTGGTTGCCGAGTTGTAAACAGTAACGTTAAACCACGTTGTTCCGCCATCAGTTGTTCTGGCTACTATTGGCGAGCCATACTGCACCGATGCAAGCCCCAAACCATTTGGCCGCATAAATATTTTCCAGCAGTAAGATTGTGGAGTAGGAGCGAGGTAAACACGAGTCCATTGCGCACCCCCATCAACAGAGCGCAATATGGTAGCCGCAAAATTGTTGGCTGCATCGGCAATGCCCGCTACAAGTATGGTATCGTTGCTTATCATATAACAGTCAACCAGGCCCGATGCAAAAGCTCCAAGGTTGGTTTTGGTCCAACTTGCACCAAAGTTGTTAGTTCTGTAAAGCCATGATGGACCTGAATAAGTTCCAACAGCAATTAAGGTATTGCCATAATGCGCCATACCGCAAATGCCATCGTTGCTTTGTATTTGCATGTTTTGAAGCAGCGTCCATGTATAACCACCATCGGTGGTTTTGTAGGTGTTTCCTAAAAGCGGTGCAGCAGAATATAACATACCGGCAAGCCAATGGTGTCGTTAACAAATTCTATACTTCTGATGTAACCACCTCCAACACTGTCAAGCGTAGAAATCAGATTCCATGTATTGCCTTTGTCTGTAGTTTTATAGATGTAACCATCCTGCCCGGTAAATGCTGTTGAATCATTAATTACACTAATATCATCAAACCGGCCATTAGTGGGGGCAGAGGGTATGTTGTTCCATGCCGGTTGAGATTTTGCATAAGACACCAACAGTAAAACACCTAGCAAAGCGGTACTGATTTTCTTTTTCATAAGGAAATGTTTTGTCGTTTCAAATGTAAGAAGGTTGAGCGTTTTGTTGTAGTCTATTGGTAAATAAATTTATCGCTATAATTGTTCACGCTGTTAAGCAACTGCATTTGCAAACAGCAATTAATATTTTTCAAGCATAAAAATCTTTACTTTATATGACAATAAAAAACGCTCAGCTAACCATTGACAAATGGATTAAACAACATGGTGTACGGTATTTTAATGAGCTAACCAACATGGCATTGCTTACCGAAGAGGTTGGAGAAATGGCGAGAGTAATAGCACGCACTTATGGCGAGCAATCTTTTAAAAAGAAAGACAAACAAGCTAACCTTGCCGATGAAATGGCTGATGTACTATTTGTACTTATTTGTATTGCCAACCAAACCAACACCGACTTAACCGATGCATTTAAAAAAAACATTGCCAAAAAGACCAAACGTGATAAAACCAGGCACAAGAAAAACAAAAACTGAAGCAATAAATTTCTATTGGGAAATTGATGAAACCACACAGTGCATTGGTTGTTCCCTCAATGTTACTGCAATGTTTGTAAAAAAGTCCCGTCTCTCCTCAGCAGAGACGGGACTTTCGCTTCAATCATATTACTTTAAATTTTCTTCAGCACCACTTCCAACTTCTCATGCTTGCCGGGCGATAAATCAATATCCCTTACCTCAACAGGCTCATAAGCTGGTAATTCAAACTTTACATCCCACTCGTACTCAGGGTTTAGTTCGCGCTTAATCATATTACCATCCTTATCCGTAAGCTCTTCAAATGTTTCATACACCGCGTTTGTTACCTTATCCTTACCGGTTAGCGTTACCTTCACCTTCTTCAAATCTTCTCCCCCCACAGCAGTTACGTTAGCGGCAATAGCAGTATGTCTTACAAAATTCACAATGCCCTTGCATTTTTGTAATCAGAATAAAAGTCAGTATCACTTGTAACAAAATTTTCCATCAGGTTATCAAGCTTATCTTTCAACACAGCCGTTGTATTCTTAAACAATTGGCTAAGCTTCTTCGATTCTGTTTTACGCAATGCAATTTTTTCTCTTGGCAATGCATTTACAACCTCAAAATCATCTATCGCTTTGCTAAAGCTGCTTATATTTTCAGCGCTTATATCATACGCGGTTCTTTCCTCAGGGCTCATGCCGTTTACGCTTGCCAAAACCTGCTTTGCAAAAGCAATTGATAAGTTCGATCGCATGTAAAACAACTTACTAAAAGTTATATTCATTTCGCCAAACAAACCATAGTTACTTTTTGCTGATGCAAGTGCCCTAACCTTTTTTGCCAGTATAACTCCAAGATTAGCCATCGCTCTCTTCTTTTCCCTCTTCTCTTTAGTATAACCTTTAATAATTACCTTTTGCAATTCATTCACATCTTTTATGTCATCTACCAATCCATTAAATTCTGTATTAGCAGTTTCAAATGGAGTGTACCCGGTCCATTTTAAAATAAATTTTGCAATCACTAATTGTACTGCAAGGTACATGTTCAATATATTGTTTCTGTTTCTGTCCATTGTATTAAAGTTTTTGTGGGCATGCCTTTTTCTCAGTGAGTTCATGCCGTTCTCACCCTAACCATTTTTTGTAAAAGGTCCGGTCAAACCTCATTTCACTATCCAATATGTCAAAGAACTTAACAATCATTTTAACTCACTCTTTCAACCCATGTTCCACATTCCTCTGCCTTGTTTCTTTGTTTTATAAATTTCACTCTTACAATACTTTCAAATAGTACTAAATTTAGTACTGCATGGTATCATTTTTAGTACTATTTGTTTTATTAATTAGAGCTTATACTTTTACATTTATCTTTTCTCTAATCATAATTTAAACCGGGTACTATGCCATAAACCTTAATAGCCCAATTACCTTAATTACCCTAATTACCCAACCACATGACCTCCGCCAATCTCACAAGGGTTTTCCTTGCATTAAACATCCCTCTCATTGAATTTGCCATATATAAAATAATTCAAAAATGGAAAGGCATAAACGAAATCATTTCTGTTAGCGACACCGGCAGGCTATCGCAAATGCTCCCCAATAACAATAACAACTACCTAATTTTACAGGAAGATTTCGGTAACCTCAAAACCGTTACTGAACTTAAAAATTTCATCAGCCAATACAACCATGTAAACACATTCATCTTTTTTCACCACCGCCTGTCGCCAGCTGCTCATCTCATAAACACACTCAACATAAAAGGAGGGCTTCCCATTTACACGCCTGTGCCTCAAATACAATCTATGCTCAATGTCTTTATCTGCAAAAGTGC
The DNA here is from genome assembly GCA_016714005.1 of Bacteroidota bacterium. Lineage (GTDB taxonomy): Bacteria > Bacteroidota > Bacteroidia > AKYH767-A > OLB10 > JADJOA01. Next base: position 222,952 of record JADJOA010000005.1, on the reverse strand, counting down.
ACAAATACACAGCCTCATGCAGCTAACGCCATCGGCATACCCTCTTACAACCGCAGAACATAAAATCACGTTCACACCGTCACAATCATTATTCCTCAGCCTTTATAAAAGCGGCATGCAAACCCACGAAATTGCTTCCCAACTGCAAGTTACCATCCACTCCTGCAACAAACACATTGGAAAAATCAACAAAAAAGTAAGGGCTGGCGGTTTCAAAAACATCCACCAGTATATTCTCAGCCAATCCTGAAAAAAAAACGTCCCTCGCAGCTAAATCCTGCACTCATTCTCGTCACAGCGCACAAGGCTTTGCTTCAGACAAGGACGAGTGCAGAAAAATAAAGTTGATCAGAAAAAGGACACCTTAGATTCCAGATTTGGTGCACTGAGTTTATATGATAAAGACGTCAATAAAGAACAAAAGAGGATAATAAATTTTAATATTGAAAGTGGTTGGCTGCAGGAATACATTGAATACAGCAACACTTTTGACGAAAATTCTATGTAATCTCATAATTTTTATTCAATCATTCTTAAGCCCTAAAAACTAATTTATTTGAACTATCCATTGCGTACTGTCTAAATATGATTTACTTATAATATATTTTTTATAAAGGTTTTTATTAATTAATGAATCAATTTCTCCGTATTTTATTATTGTATCTTTATTAAAAACACAAATGTTCAATTTTTTGTTTTTACTTCTTTCGATAAAAAAAATCCAAGCTTGAGTACTTCCTGGCATTGTTAATGATGAAGTTCCTTGCTTTTTGACAATTTCACGAAGGTAATAAGCCGAACTATTAGATTCTTCAATGGTAGGAATGCTGTCTAGATAAGTTTCAACTGCAATATCTGCATTACTATTGTTTATTATGGAAAGTCTGTTATCATAATAATCACAACTCGTGCAGAAAAGAAATAAGGAAATAAAAATCAATCCCCCTCTCGTCCTCGTCTTACGCGTTGCAAGTGTGTAAAGACGAGGATGCCTGCACATCCTATAACAACGAAATTCTAACCAACCCTTTTTCTTCACTATAGTCTTTTGCTGAGCTATAAAGATAATCCTTTACATAAAACACTAAGCCTTGCTCAACCGGAGTTTTAATCTTTAATAAAATATCTATTGCCCTAAATAATTTTTAAAATACAATGGCAAAAATAATTTTATCTTTCGGAAGCTTTACATCCTCGTCACAGCGAACAAGGATTTGCTTCAGACAAGGACGAGTACAGTGAAAACATAAGTGTTCGAAACAATGCCCCAGAAAATTCGCTAATGTCAAAACACTTTCCGAGTGCGAGGGCTTTTGAAAATGGTGCACGAGGTTGCGTCAATAAAAAGTCCGGTGGACTTTTTAGCAAACTACGTGACTGTAAGCCGCTACTCAATTGATTGGCATTAGATGCAAAGGCAAGTGCGAAAAATCAATTGAAGGTTGGCAATTTGGCTTGAATTTTTGCTCCACTTTTGTTTCAAGACAAATGCCCTTCAGCATTCATGAGTTGCTAAAATCAAATTAAAAAGCTAACGAACTAAAAGTGGAATAAAGAAAAAACTAAAACCAATTTTCAATTTCATAACTAAAATTTTGCTTGTAATTTCACCTGACAAGTCGCACACGCGGCTTGTGTGATAGCGCCCCCTGTAAGGTTGCCTAAATAGAATCCTTCTTTCTCTCGCCTCGTCTCAACACACTTGCACCGCGTAAGACGAGGACGAGGGAATTACTTTGCAGGTGCTGCTTTGTATATTTTAATGTTTGGTTAACAAGCAAAGCAATATTAAGTTAAACTATCCGCTACCCCACCGGTACACTCAGCACCGGAATTTCAGAATGATTCACCAATTTCTTATCCGGTTTTGTTTTAAAAACTTTGTCAACATTATGACTTCTGTTTGTAATAACCGTAATCAAATCTGCTTTTTCTCCATTGGCAAACTCCAAAATTTCATCTGCATAATCTTCACCCAGGCTCATAGTAAAAGTGCTTTCAATATTTTCATCCTTAAACTGCCTGGCAAGTTCTTCACCTTTTTTACGAAGCACTGTTAATGCCGATGTCATTTTACTGTCAGTATATCCAAAAATCAAAATAGAAGCGTTAAATATTTTTGCAAGTGCAATAACCTGTTCTGCTTTTTTTAGTGTCAGCAAATTTTCATTAAAAGGAAAAACAATTTTTTTAAACGTATTTGAATCAGAATGAAAGTTGATAGTTAAAACAGGAATGGTTGTATTATTTACAACACTAAAAGCATTGCTTCCAAACAACCACTCCGAAACACCTGACGTGCCATGAGTTCCCATTACTATTAAATCTGCATCAAATAAATGCGATGCACGGATAATGTTATCATATACGTTGCCTGAATAACAGGCATATTCTACATTGATTTCATGTTCATCCTTTATTTCTTCTGACAGTTTCCCGCAGGCTTTCTTTCGAATCCCTTACCATTACTTCATTTATGTATCCCACTGCCATCATTTCAACCGGAGCTAAAAACATATTTGTTTCCACCACATGCACCAAAACCAATTTATCATTGGTTCTTTTCGATAAGTCTATTGCTTTTGCTAAAGCTTTGTTAGCGGTTTCCGAAAAATCTGTAGGAACAAGAATGATTTTTGTTTTATTATTTTTCATTTGAATATTTTTTATTGATTTATTATACTAATCTGTTTTTCAACCTTTGCATTTCCATTTTGATGCTGAGTGGGAACAATTGATTCATTATGCTTTTGAATTACTTCATACAAATCATTCCTTATATCGTTCCACGGCTGCACTGTTCCATACTCACGGTTTCGTTTTAATAACCGTAAATCCAAATCCTGGTAAATTATTGTCTCAGTATTAGGAGTTGCTTCCGTAGCAATTCCTTCTCTCGAAAATTCAACATCCGATGGAGTAAATATGGCAGATTGTGAAAAATGAATATCTAAGTTTTCTACTTTAGGCAAATTACCAACGCATCCTGTAATAGCAACATACATTTGATTTTCTATTGCTCGTGCCTGTGCACAGTACCGTACCCTTAAATAACCTCTGCGTTCATCTGTATTATACGGAACAAAAAGTATTTGCGCACCCTTTACAGCAGCTATGCGGACAAGCTCAGGAAATTGAACATCATAACAAATAGCAATTGCAATCTTTCCACAATCGGTATCAAATACTTCAATCTTGTTGCCGCCTTTCACTCCCCACCATTTTTTTTCATGAGGTGTAATCTGAATTTTATATTGCTTTCCTATTGTTCCGTCCCTACGGAATAAATAAGCTACATTGTAAAGTGAATCGTTCTCCACATTCAGGTGCGAACCGCCAATTATATTGATGTTGTATTTAATTGCGAGATGGTTAAAGAACTCTATATACCGTGAAGTAAATTCGCTTAACCTTCTTGCTGATTGTTCCGGGCGTTCAGTAGGCATAAATGAAAGCAATTGCATCGTGAGCATCTCAGGAAACATTACAAAATCACTCCGGTAATCAGAAGCTACATCCACAAAATATTCACAATGCGAAGCAAACTCGTCAAAATCCTTTCTAGTCCGCATTTGATATTGTACAGCCGCAACGCGAACATATCTCGAACTGATTCTTTCCTTATCAGTCCGGTATTGGAAATTCGTCCATTCAAGATAGGTAGCATAACCACACGACTCCTTATCATTTGGCAAATAATCAGGCAACACCTTTATCAGCGAAAAACCATTGGCAAGCTGAGTGGTAAGCACAGGGTCAAATATTTTTTTATCTGTTACAGCTTCTACATATTCATACACGGTCATTTTTTTCTGATGCTTGCAGTAATTAGGAACTCTTCCACCCGCAGCAATTCGCTTCAAATTTTTAGTTACTGCAAATCGTTTTCTCCAGTCATACATTCTCCGTGCAAGTTTCATATTGCGGTATTCCGGGTCAACCATTATTTCCATTCCGTACAATGTATCACCATCAGATTCATGATTATTAATGAAACCGTTTCCGGTAAGCTCATGCCAGCTTGAAGTTTCCGAATACTTATTGCTGTCAATAATTAATGAGCACGAGGAAGCAATAATTTCACCGTTATATTCTACACAAATTTGTCCTTCCTGAAACACTTTTAAAATGTTCTCAAACTGCTCACGTTTCCAGGGCTTCATTTCAGGAAAACATTTTAACTGAAGTAGTACAATATCTTCATAGTCTCTGTCTTCAAGTTTTTCTTAGTTTAATTTTTTTTAGAATGCTGTTATTTTCTGTCTTATTCATAGTGTATTCTTTTTTTAAATAATTGATTGAAAAAGCAAGGATTGCTAAATCATATTTACAAAAGTAAAGTGGTATGCAGAAGATAAATTTGACTTAAGTCAAACTATGAAAATAGATCAAAAACTCAGCTATCAATTGCTGAAAGAATAAAAAGATTTTCAAAGTGTTCAATAAAAATACTTTTTCCTTTAGTGCGAATAAGTCTTTTTTCTTTGAAATAATTTAAGGTGCGGCTCAGATTTTCAAGAGAAGTGCCTACAAAGTTGGAAAGGTCTGTTCGTGCCAATTTTATTTCTGCAAAACCGTCCATATCACTTTCCGATTTATATTTTTCATTTAAAATAAGCAAAGCAAGCGCAAACCGTTCTTTAATCCCGCGTTGTGCAAAAACATTAATCCGATTTGTAAGAACGGTAAACTCATGGCTCAAACTCACGAGCAACTGATTGGAAAGAGTAAGTGATTTTTGAAGCAATTCAAGAAAAAATTTTCTTTCAATAAAAAGCAACTCGCAATCTTCCAGTGCAGCAATGCTCACCGGCTGATATTCATTACTCAGGATAGGGCGGTAGCCAAATACTTCTCCGGCAGCATAAATAAAAAGTATCTGAATAGAACCATCATAATTTAACTGATAAACTTTTAGTTTCCCGCTTTTCAGAATATAAACTCCATTAGGATAACTGCCTTGCCTGAATAGTACTTTCTTCTTTTTTAAATTTATTTTTTTAGCATGTTTATTAAATATTTCCAGTTCATTTTCGGGCAAGGAATCAATCCGGATTCCCGAATAAAAATGAAAACGGTTCAGGGCACGCTTAATTCTTTCTTTGCTAATCATTCCTCAAATTCAGTTATATGCTTTTGTCCTGCTCCTTATTGGCATAGTGAATAACATGCTGTGGAAAAGGAATCACAATATTATTTTTTCTGAAAGCTTCAAGAATTTCAAACCGTATTTTGCTTTTCACATTTTCAATCCTGAATAAATTATAACTGTAAAATATCAGTTGAAAGTCCAAAGAAGATTTTCCAAAGTCTTTTTAATCTCACAGTAGCAATATACTCCTTTTCTTTCAGCACATCCTTATGCAGTGTGGCGCATTCAATTAAAATCTTTTCTACCAGCATTGCATCCGAAGAATAATCCACACCCACTTCAATCATAAACCTCGAAGGCAGCATATTATTTGTCCAGTTTACAATCTTTTCCTCTATAAACTTGTGGTTCGGAATTATCACCACATTATCCTCTCTTGTGGTAACTTTTGATGTACGAAGCGCTATTTCATTAACTTTTACAACCAACCCGTCCACCTCTACAATATCATCCACTTTTATAGTGCCTTCGATGAGCAAGGTAATACCTGAAATAAAATCTTTAAAAACATTCTGAAGCCCTAAGCCGATTCCAACCAATAATGCAGCTGAGCTTGCTATAAGAAAAGTAATGTTAAACCCTAATGTTTGCAGAATAAAAACAAAAGCCAGTGTCCATATAAAATATTTTACAAGCTGAATGATGGAAAAATGCCTTCCGTCAGGTCTGTTTCTTCTTTTAAATGTACGGGTGATTAATGCAGCAATTATTCTTATTAAAAAATAAGTACCAACAAAAATTATAACTGCTACCAATAAATTACCTGCGGTCATGGTATAATTTCCAGTTGAAATAATTTCTGATTTTAAAAGTTCCTTCATTTTAATTATTTTAACGATTAGTTCTCTCAAATTACAATGCTATAAAAATCAAAATGGAAAAAAGTACGGTATAATGATAGAAGCCAAAATCCAGAACAAAATATTTAAAGGAGTGCCAACACGCAGATAATCTTTAAACTTATAATTACCGGGCGCATAAATCATGGCATTGGTTTGATAGCCCATTGGTGTCATAAAACTAAGCGAAGCAGCAAATGCCACTGCCAGGATAAGCGGGCGGGCATCAATTCCCATTTCGCTGGCAGTAACAATCGCTATGGGAGCAAGCAAAGCAGCAGTGGCATTGTTTGACATAAAATTAGTTGAAAGAAATGTTAACCCGAAAAAAGCAGACAGTACAGCTTTAGGACCATACGCACCAATAGTGTTTATAATTCCATCAGCAAGCAAGGTAGCAGCACCTGTTTTTTCGAGAGCAGCGCCAAGTGACAGAACACCCGCTAACATAAAAACAACTTTCCAATCAATTGCCCGGTACGCTTCTTCGGTTTTTAAAAATTTTAATACAATAAGCAAAACCACTCCAACAGTTGCGCTCAGCACAATGGGGGCTATTCCTAAAGCCGCTGTTATAACGATGCCGGCAACAATTGAAATTATAGAAGCTGAATTTAACAAATTGAAAGGGTGATGTTCAGTTTCAGAAATAATCAGCAAATCATCTGCGCTTTTTAATGCAGCTATCTGTTCTTTAGTGGCAGAGATAAGCAATACATCGCCTGATTTTAATTTGACTCTGCCTAACTTTTCATGCAATATTTCATTCCGGTGTCTTACCGCTAAAACAGTTGCTCCTTCAAACCGTGTTCTGAAATTATACTCCTTGAATGATTGGTTTTCCATCTCGGAATTAACTGTCACAATTGCTTCTACAAGACTGACATTTCCCAATGAAACAGATTCATTTTTCACGCCTTTATCTGAGGTGAACCTAATTCCTTCGCGCTCCATCAGCATTTTCAGTTTGTCAATATCACAGCTCACTTTTAAAATATCATGTGCTTCCAGAACGAGGCCGGGCAAATGAATCATAGGTATTTTTTTACTCGTTATCTTTATTATTATTATGTCACGATTCTTTACAATTGGTTAATCTTTTATTGTTGTACCTACATACTTTGCCTCCGGCAATAAAATAATTTCTGTAATATATTTTGATACCTCAAATTCCTCAGCCAGATTTTCTTTTTGCTTCCGGTCAGGGAGCAAACGGTTACCAACAATAAGCATATATAAAATTCCCACTGCCATAAAGCATAATCCGACAGGCGCCATTTCAAACATACTAATTGGAGCCAATCCCTGTCTTTCAGCAATTCCGCTCACTAAAATATTGGTGGAAGTGCCGATGAGTGTACAGATTCCTCCAAGCAATGCTCCAAACGAAAGTGGCATCAATAATTTGGAAGGATTAATTTTAGTTTTTTGTGCAACATTTATTACAACCGGCATTAAAAGCGCAACTACAGCAGTATCGTTCATAAAAGCAGAAAGCGAGCCTGAAAGCAGCATAAGAACTATAAGCGTAACGATATAGCTTTTCTTGCCAAGCGTTTTTAATATATTGCCTACACCACTAAGTGCACCTGATTTATAAATAGCAGCACTTACCACAAACATGCAAGCCACTGTAATTGTAGCGGAGTTAGTAAAGCCTGCAAATCCTTCATGCGGTGTTAATATGCCTGTAACCATTAATAAAACCATAACGATTATAGATATAGTATCTATCCCGAATTTTTCACTGATAAATAAATACAGTGTCAGCACAATGATGACTAAAACAATTCCAATTTCTAAGGTCATTTATTTCATAAGATAAATTGCATGAGCGCTCATTCAAATATAACTTTTATTTTATTTTCCTTCAGTCTCACCTTCAGCCATTCTTCAATTTTAATTTTTTCTTTACTTGAAACAGGCTTTTTAAAATCCAGCACAGCTAAAAAAATGGTTTGTTTTACAGAAGATGTATCAATTAGGGTGGTTGATTCATTTATAATGATGTCTTTTAAATCAGGATAACTTATTTTTAATTCTGAAAATAATTGCATCCCGATTTTATTCTTAGTAGTCATGCTGTCAAGTTTCAACTTTAACCTGCTTATTTCCGATTCCTTATCAACCAATGCCTTGCTTAGTTCATTCAGCTGATTATTGTTTTCAGTATTATCGGTCAAATAGGAAAAGCCTTGTTTTATTTGAAGCGATGTGCCTTTCAAATTAAAACCTCCCAGTTTGCTTTTCAAAGCATTTATTTCTTTTTCGGTAATCTCATCACCGCCATAAGTCAGAATAATTGATTTGTTTTTGCATCAATTTTTTTATTCAGCAAATAATCATTCGGCAGCACACAGGCAACATCTACAAAACGGTTTGCATTTTTCGTAAAGCGGTCCTGCTGAACAATATCATATCCTAAATATAAGCTTGGTGCAAGCGTTACAATCAGAACAGTTATAATTATTCTTTTAGCTCTTGCTTCCGCCCTTGCATCAGGCAAATGTTTATGCGGAATTTTGAGAAGTCGCACTGTAAGCAAAGTAGCCGCAGCAATAAAAACTGAATTGATAAGAAACAAATAAAATGCACCAAAAAAATAATTCCAATGCAAAGTTGCCAACCCATAACCCGCTGTACACAGTGGCGGCATCAGCGCTGTTGCAATTGCCACACCTGGTATTATATTGCCTTTAAGCTTGCTTGATGTAGCTACAATACCTGCAAGCCCGCCAAAAAAAGCAATCAGCACATCATAAATTGTCGGATAGGTTCGGGCAAGCAATTCTGAGTGTGCATCGCTTAATGGCGTAAGCAAAAAATAAAAAGTAGAAGTTGCCAAACTCACCATCACGGCATATCCGAAATTTGACAGCGACTTCCGCAACAAAACAAGGTCATTAATCCCCAGCGCAAGCCCTAAGCCCATGATAGGACCCATAAGAGGAGAAATCAGCATTGCACCAATGATTACGGCTGTTGAATTTACGTTTAATCCCAGGGAAGCAATAAATATTGCAAAAATCAAAACCCACAGGTTTGTACCTCTGAAAGAAACGCCATTCGTAATATTTTCAATTAAAATAGGATGATCTTCCTTTTCCTGCAACAACCTGAATCTGTCAAAAAATTTCTCCATAATTGTATTTTAAATAAATGACAAAGTACAAACCCCTCTCGTCCTCGTCTGACGCGTTGCAAGTGTGTAGAGACGAGGATGCCTGCACATCCTATAACAACAAAATTCTAACCAATCCTTTTTCTTCACTGTAATCTTTAGCAGAGCTATAAAGATAATCCTTTTCATAAAAAACTATCCCTTGCTCTACCTGGGTTTTAATCTTTAATAAAATATCTATTGCCCCAAATAATTTTTAAAATACTATGGCAAAAATAATTTTATCTTTCGGAAGCTTTACATCCTCGTCACAGCGCACAAGGCTTTGCTTCAGACAAGGACGAGTGCAGAAATTGAGCATTGTTAGATAATGTAAAATTGGAATAAATACTATATTTGAATGTCAATTTTTAGTCAATGAAAAAATGGCATTTTATATTCCTATTCTGTAATTGTTATATCCTAACTCATAGCCAGACAACTGGTGTTAATACAAATTGGATATTGGGATACGGAAGTTATTGGGGTGCTGCTTATGGTCACACATTAATGGATTTTAATAGTGGAGCCCCCACAATTACCTACGATAGTCTTGAAATGGATATCAATAGGACTTCAGCAAATATTTCAGATACAAATGGAAATATTTTGTTTTATACGAATGGATATTACATTGCAGACGTTACAGGAGATACGATGCAAAATGGCAATACAATAAGCCCCACTGGATTTAATCTTTCTTCACCTTCAGGGTTAACTGTTCCACAGGCATGCTTAGCCCTTCCCCAACCAGGTAGCTCTCATTTGTATTACTTATTTCATAGCACGGTGGATAATGCCCCTAACTATAATCGAGCTTTGAATTTCTACTACAGTGTAATTGATATGAACTTAAATGGTGGAAAGGGTGCTGTTACAAGCAAGAATGTGGTGATATTGCAAGATACATTAATAGCAGGCAATATAACAGCATGTAAACATGCAAACGGACGAGATTGGTGGGTCATTGTTCAACAAGCTAACAGCAATCTTTTTTATAAGTACTTAGTATTATCCAATAACAATATTCTTGGACCATATCTTCAGAATATTGGGGTGGTAAGACCGCAAATAGGTGGAATGTCTGTTTTCTCTCCTGACGGTAGAAAATTTGCAGTTATTCATGCAGAGTATCAGTCTGTGGGCGCATTGGATATTTTTGATTTTGACAGATGTACCGGACTGCTTACAAATGATATCCATATTGTTCTGCCTCAAGCCACTTCCTTTCTAGGTGGGGCTGCATTTTCTCCTAATTCAAGATTTTTGTATGCGGCAAATATCTATACAGCTTATCAGTATGACATGACAAGCGCAAATATTGCAGCATCTCAGATGACTGTTGCAGTATGGGATAGTTTTTATTCACCCTCTCCTCCGTTTTCTACTGGTTTTGAGGGAATGCAACTTGCTCCTGATGGTAAGATTTATATTCAAACAGGAAATAGTACGTTCCATTTACATGTAATTAATTATCCAGACAGTTTAGGAGTTGCATGTGATTTCATTCAACATGGAATTCAACTTCAAAATTGGTATGTTAATGGAATTCCTAACCATCCTAATTATTTTTTAGGATGCGATTCAACTTTGGGTTGCGGATGTCTTACAGACTTGGAAGATTATATCCCAATAAAAATTTCAGCACGCGCATCTCCCAATCCTTCAAAGAATACAACAACACTCCAGTTTCCTGTTCAAAAAACAGAAGGCACACTGTTAATTTATAACATAACTGGAGATAAGGTTGGAGAGGAATTAATTGCACCCGGAGCCAGTTTAAACAGGTTAATTTAACTGGGCTTTCAAAGGGTATTTATTTATGCAAATTGCAGTGGGGAGAAATGCAAGCAAATGTCAAGATTATCAAGGAGTAATTTAGAACTCTTTGTTCATTCCCTTTTGTCTACCACTAATTTCCCTCTCGTCCTTGCAAGTGTGTAGAGACGAGGATGCCTGCACATCCTTTAACAACGAAATTCTAACCAACCCCTTTTCATCACTGTACTCTTTAGCAGAGCTATAAAGATAATCCTTTTCATAAAACACTACGCCTTGCTCAACCGGGGTTTTAATATCTGATAAAATATCTGTCGCCCGACATAATTTTTAATATACTATGGCAAAAATAATTTTATCTTTCGGAAGCTTTACATCCTCCTCACAGCGCACAAGGCTTTGCTTCAGACAAGGACGAGTGCAGTGAGGTATTAACAGGTATTGTGCTAAATATTGCTTTTATCTCATACTAAAATAAAAAGAGGTTAGTCTGCGTTTTCACTAACCTCTTTTATTTATTTTAATTTAGCATTTATGAAAGCAACAATATTCCAGCTTATCTTCTTAACCATTGCCCAAATAGCCCCTGCTCAAATTTGGCAACCCCTTGGCAATGGCTTTCCTCCCAATGAGGTAAGAGATATTTTCACCCACAACGGCTCCCTTATGGTCAGTGGCAATATGGCTACCAGTGGTATTTATGGAAGTATTCAGCAATGGAACGGCAGCAGTTGGCAAGCATATACCAACGGACTTTTTTTTGGTGCTGGTGCTTACGATAGCGATACGCTTAACGGTGATTTATATGCAGGAGGAAGGTTTATCAACATGTTTGGCATTCCTAATGCCAGAGCAGTAGCAAAATACGATGGAGCAAATTGGAACAACTTAGGTTATGGTGTAACTGATGGAGATGTAGCTGCATTAAAAAGCTACAAGGGCAATATATACATAGGAGGCAATTTCCTGTCAGTAGATAGCCAACCCATGCGAGACATTGCCCGGTGGGATGGCACCACATGGCATCCTATTGGAGTAGGCACATCAGGCGGCTTATCACAAATATTTTGTATGGCAGTTTTTAATAACGAACTGTATGTGGGCGGCTATTTTTCAAGCATAGATACCGTAACAGCTTATAACATTATAAAATTTAATGGCACCACATGGAGTCCGGTAGGAGGAGGCACTACCGGTGATGTAAGATGCATGGCTGTAGATACCATTAATAACAGACTATATGTTGGAGGTATTTATGGCTTTAATGGTGTTGCCAATAATTGTCCATCCAAAGTCGGATATTGGGATGGCAGTAACTGGTTTGCGGTTGGTACAGTACCCGAAATGCACCCTTTGAGTTTAGGCATGTATAAAGGCAAAATAGTTGCAGGCACTGGTTATCGCCCAGTAAACTTAGCGGGCGATACAATTAATCATATCGCATACTTTGATGGGACAGACTGGAAAAACCTTGGCAGCGGAGTAAATAGCACTGTTTATGCACTCATGCAATACAATAACCTGTTAGTAGTAGGAGGTTATTTCGATATCGCAGGAGGCATGCCTGCAAATAGAATAGCAGCATACATAGATACCACCACCAACCTCACAGAACTAAACCCATCTCAGAACCACCTCACCATCATACCCAACCCCGCCTCAACCCAAATTACAGTTAAACTGTCCTCACAAAACCAGTTCATTCAAAAAGCAGAGGTTACAAACCTTTCCGGTCAGCTTCTTTTTTCACAACAGCAAGCAACCAAAACCAACTCCATCAACATACCCATTGCAGCCCTTCCCAAGGGCACCTACTACATCACTGTTTTTTCCAATGGCAATAAAATCAGCAAACAGTTCATTAAGAACTAAATGGTAAAATGCGCATAAAAGCAAAAATATTCCTACTTATCTTCTTAACCATTGCCCAAATAGCCCCTGCGCAAATCTGGCAACCCCTTGGCAATGGCTTTCCTCCCAATGAGGTAAGAGATATTTTCACCCACAACGGCTCCCTTATGGTCAGTGGAAACATGGCAACCAGCGGCAGCTACACAAACATTCAAAAATGGAACGGCACCAGTTGGCAAGCCTATTCTAACGGGCTTTTTTTTGGTGGTGGTGCTTACGATAGCGATACGCTTAACGGTGACTTATATGTAGGAGGTATCTTTTTTAACATGTTTGGGATTTCTAATGGTAAGGGTGTAGCAAAATACAATGGCGTTAATTGGAGTAGCTTAGGTTATGGAGTAATTAATGGAAGTGTAGCTGCATTAAAAAGCTACAAGGGCAGCATATACATAGGAGGCAATTTCCTGTCAGTAGATAGCCAACCCATGCGCGACATTGCGCGGTGGGATGGCACAGCATGGCATCCCATCGGTATTGGCACATCAGGTGGGTTATCTCAAATATTTTCAATGGCAGTTTTTAATAACGAACTGTATGTAGGCGGATACTTTTCAAGTATAGATACCGTAACTGCTTACAACATAATAAAATTTAATGGCACCACATGGAGCCCGGTAGGTGGCGGCACTACCGGTGACGTTGTTTGTATGGCAGTTGACTCCATTAATAACCGTTTGTATGTAGGAGATATTAGTGGCGTAAATGGTAGTGCCAATAATTGCTTATCTAATATTGCATATTGGGATGGCAGCACATGGTTTCCTGTTGGCAGTGGTCCTGCCATGCATCCTTTAAGTTTAGGAATGTATAAAGGTAAAATAGTTGCAGGTACAAGCTACCGACCCGTTAACTTAGCTGGCGATACCATAAACAACATTGCATACTTTGATGGAACAGATTGGAAAAATCTTGGTACTGGTACCGATGGAGGTGTTACTGCCCTGTTAGAGTACAACAACATGCTCATCGTGGGTGGCGGTTTCGATACCGCAGGCGGCATAACCGTTAACAGAATAGCCGCCTATATAGATACCACCACCAACCTCACAGAACTAAAACCATCTCAGAACCACCTCACCATCATCCCCAATCCTGCCTCAACCCAAATTGCAGTTAAACTCACCGCACAAAACCAATTCATTCAAAAAGCAGAGGTTACAAACCTATTCGGTCAGCTTCTTTTTTCACAACAGCAATCAATCAAAACCAACTCCATCAACATACCCATTGCAGCCCTTCCCAAGGGCACCTACTACATCACTGTTTTTTCCAAGGGCAATAAAATCAGCAAACAGTTCATCAAGAACTAAATGGTAAAATGCGCATAAAAGCAAAAATATTCCTGCTTATCTGTGTGGCTATTATTCAAATAGCCCCTGCGCAAATCTTGCAACCCCTTGGCAATGGCTTTCCTCCCAATGAGGTAAGAGATATTTTTACCCACAACGGCTCCCTTATGCATCCCACAACCCGGCAGGCCGCCCTTCACCTGCTGGGTATAATACCTATTAGCACCCCGTTAGCCTAAATCCACAACTGCATTTTTCAAATGACAAAATTTAAAATTCTCTATCCCATCAAATACATCTAAAACATATTGCCTGTTTACAAGCGTTGCCCTTTCACTAACCAAGGCATTATACCAACTCTGTTTCCATCCCTGCATTTCCTTCGCAAAATGCAAAAAACCAATCGTTAACAAATAAAATAAAGCAAATAGATAGTTCCTGCTCACCCTCACATTTTCAACCCACCATTCCCTTAAATCCACCAACGTCATCAACAAACCCATCCACCTCCTTCGTTTTTTAAAAATCGTCCTCCGCAATTGCACCCACGTCTTCTGCTTTTTAAACCCTTATACCTTCAAGTAAATCCATGCCCTCAATAAATCCACCCGCCACTGCCATTTTTTCAGCCATGCCCGCATCAAGTCAAACCTCAACATTGTTAAGTCGCACCCTAACATTGTTTTTTCAACTCCATAATTCAATTTGATCAACCTCAGCAATAAAAAGTCCTGCACCAACATCAATCTTTTAACACGCAACAGTAATTGTTAAGCTCTTAATATCGTTCAGCCTAACCAAACAAACATCGTTTTTAAACCCACTTATTCAACCAAATACAAAACCCTTTCACACACCACATGCAACCTTGTCTTGTTTTGTAGCTTCTCACTTTAAAAGCAGAAAACTGCACAACTGCATTAAATTCTTATATCAAATATTTTTACAACCTAACCCTTAACAGTAGCTCCGGCTACTACTTGTTGTTAGTTTGGGTTTTCTTTGTTGCTCCTATGTTACTGCAATGTTTTAACAACCCCCTCTTATTAACCTTAATTTAACCTTAAAAATACATTCACATAATTGCTTATATATCCTTTTGCAGTGTCAAAAAAAAACAGAGCAACTATGTTTAAACTCAAACACATTTTACCCATTGCACTACTCTTTGGTGTAGCATCGGTTAATGCTGCAAAAGCGCAGGTAACCGAACCGGAAAACACAGACACTACCATATCTACACTTAGCAGATACGGACAGGAACTGGAATTATTAAAACGTATTAAAGTTAGCGGTTACCTGCAGGCGCAGTTTCAGTATGCCGATTCATCTGGTCAGCAGTCTTTTAATGGTGGAAATTTTCCTGCTGGGGTAGATAAGAGGATTGCCGTAAGAAGAGGTCGTGTTAAATTTCAGTACGACTCTCAGTTAAATGATAAAGGATGGAATACATCGCAATATGTTTTACAGTTTGATGTAACAGAAAAAGGTTTAACTATTAAAGATGCATATTTAAAATTTACGGATCCATGGTGTGGTTGGTTCAACTTTACAGCAGGTATGCAAAACCGCCCGTTTGGTTATGAGATTGGGTACTCATCAAACCTGCGTGAATCTCCCGAGCGTGGTCGTATGTCGCAAATATTGTTTCCGGGCGAGAGAGATTTAGGTGGTATGGTTACTTTGCAGGCACCAAAAATTTCGAGATGGAACTGGTTGAAATTAGAGGCCGGATATTTTAATGGAACCGGAGCCGTGGCCCGGGTTTGGATGCAAGTGATTTTGATAAGTTCAAAGATTTTATCGGGCACTTAAGTTTTGCTAAAAACACTGCAAACGAAAAAATAAGATATGGTGGTGGTGTATCTGTTTACGATGGCGGGTTTAGAATTGATACCGTAGATGTTTTTAAAATTGGTAAAGATTCGCTTGGCTTAACAAGTTTTGTTTTTGAAAACAAAAAGGCTGATTTCTACAGCGTAGGTATTGCCACACGCAAAGCTGCCAAACGTAAATACGTAGGTGCCGATGTTCAGTTAAGTGTTGATTGGATTGGCGGTTTAACTACCATTAGAGGTGAATATATACAAGGCGATCAGCCGGGCTTTTCATCTTCAACAGCAAGCCCTGCTGCAGCAAACACAAGCTCTATCTATAAAAGGAGTTTTAACGGTGCTTACTTTTATTTCCTTCACAACATTATGCAATCCCCATGGCAGGTTGTTGTTAAATACGATTGGTATGACCCAAACACCGATGTAGAAGGAAACGATATTGGTAAAAAGGTTGCCAATTCATCGGCAAGGGCATTTAATGCCACCGATTTAAAATACGAAACCATTGGATTAGGTCTTATTTACAGGTGGGATGCCAATGTGCGCATAACAGCATATTATGATATGGTTAAAAATGAAACCAGCGAGAACCTGAGCGGCTATACCAAAGATTTAAAAGACAATGTATTTACTCTTCGCACTCAAATAAGATTTTAATTAAAGTTAAAAGAGGCTAAAGACAGAATTCCAACGGGCAAATTGATTTTGATTTCCTCATCAAAAAGCCTGCAACAGCATCAATTAAAACAATTAATTATTAATAAAAACATAAAATGAAAAAGAACATTTTAATAACACTAAGTTTACTTGCAGCAGGCATATTTGCCAATGCACAAACACGTATAACCATTAAAGGCAGCGATACGGTTTTACCGCTTTCGCAAAAAGAAGCCGAAACATATATGAAAAAGAACAGCGGGGCATCAGTTACCGTTGTTGGCGGTGGTTCCGGTGTAGGCATATCAGCATTAATAGATGGAACTACAGATATTGCCATGAGCAGTCGTAAAATGAAAATGGATGAAAAGTTAAAATTACAAGAAGCAGGCAGAGCGGTTAAAGAAGTAATTGTAGCTTACGATGCATTGGCTGTAGTAGTTAATCCATCAAACGGTGTGTCTAAACTTACTCGCGAACAAATTGAAGGAATATTTACAGGTAAGATAAAAAACTGGAAAGAAGTAGGTGGCTCTGATATGCAAATTATAGCTTATGCACGCGAAACAAGTTCGGGTACGTATGAGTTTTTTAAAGAAAGCGTGTTAAACAGAAAAAATTATGCAAGTTCGTGCCTTAATATGCCTGCTACGGGTGCCATTGTACAGTCTGTTTCACAAACAAAAGGCGCTATAGGTTACATTGGAGTTGCTTATATGGATAAGTCTGTTAAAGATATAGCAGTAAGTTATGATAAAGGAAAAACATACACTATGGCATCAGTAGAAAACGCAAAAAATAAAACATACCCCATTGTTCGCCCTTTGTTTTACTATTATCCAACAGCAAAAGAAAAATCGGTAAAAGCATTTGTTGATTATGTACTTTCAGCCGAAGGACAGGCAGTGGTAGAAAAGGTAGGGTACATAACATTAAAATAAAAACCAGGAATGATGAGTTATGAATAGAATTATAGTCATTCATAAATTCGTAACAATTCAATATCAATATCAAATATGAACAAATTAAAATTACTACCAATAGCATTATTGCTTGCAGCGTGCGGCAGCAATTCAAACAAACAGGAAACTAAAAATACAGAAGCCTCTGCAAAAACTTCCATAACCATAAAAGGAAGCGACACCGTACTTCCGCTATCTCAAAAAGAAGCCGAAGCATACATGAAACAACATCCTGATGCATCCATTACAGTTGTTGGTGGCGGATCGGGCGTGGGCATTTCTGCGTTAATGGAAAGCGCTACAGACATTGCCATGTCATCTCGCCCTTTAAAGATGGATGAAAAACTAAAGCTTGAAGAAAATAAAATAGAAGTAGTAGAATCAATAATAGGTTTTGATGCGTTAGCTGTAGTTGTAAACCCTGGTAATGCTATTGGCAAACTTACGCAGAAGCAAATAGCCGATATGTTTACCGGAAAAATTAAAAACTGGAAAGAAGTAGGGGGCAAAGATTTAAAAGTGATTTGTTACTCGCGCGAAAGCAGCAGCGGCACTTACGAATTCTTTAAAGAACATGTAATGGACAAGAAAAATTATGCGTCCGATGTATTAAACATGCCTGCAACAGGAGCCATCATACAATCTGTTAGTCAAACCGAAGGAGCTATTGGGTATGTGGGTTTGGCTTACGAAACCAAAGATGTTAAACACCTTGAAGTTTCTTACGATGATGGTAAAACCTTTGTAGCACCATCGGTAGAAAATGCAAAAAACAAATCTTACCCTATCTCTCGTCCGCTCTACTACTTTTACACCAAAGCATCCGAACCTAAGGTAAAGCCTTTTATTGATTACATACTATCAGCCGAAGGTCAAAAGTTGGTTTCAGATGTGGGATATGTTCCGTTATAAATTATTATTGTGTTTTCTCTTTTAATACATGGGTTTTAGTTTTAAACGATTAAAGGAATCTTTAATAGAAGGTTCACTTTTTTTAAGCAGCACTGTAACTACGCTTACAGTGCTGTTAATTATTTTCTTCCTCTTCAGTGAATCGTTCGGGTTGTTTAAAATGACTCCCGTTGAAGAAGGATTTGAATTGCTTACCCACAAAAGCAATCCGGTTAAAGAACTAACTACTGAACAGATTAAACTTGTATTTGACCAGGAAATAACTTCGTGGAAACAAATAGGAGGTAAGCAAGAAGATATAGAACTATTTAGAATTGACGACATAGGTAATTTTTATACCGAAGAAGAGTTAGGCAGCAACTTTGAACACATGCCTGCAAAAATTGAAGATTACATAACCAAACATCCGGGCATTATTGCATTTATACCCGAAAAATATATTAAGCCTTCCATCAATGCCAATCATTTAAGTATTGATAAAATTGAATTACTTAAAGTACTGAAAGCAAAAGAGTGGTTTCCCACCTCACAACCCGCAGCACAATTAGGCGTATTGCCGCTTATAGCCGGAACATTTCTGGTAAGCATTGGCGCCATACTTCTTGCACTGCCGTTTGGCATTGCAGCAGCTATTTACCTTGCCGAAATTGCACAACCGCGCATACGCAACTTCTTAAAACCAACTATTGAATTGCTGGCAGGCATTCCGTCTGTTGTATATGGGTTTTTGGATTGGTGGTAATAGTACCTTTCATTCAAAAGTTATTTAACCTTCCTGTAGGCGAATCTGCATTAGCCGGAAGCATCATTCTTGGTATAATGGCATTACCCACAATTATAACCATAAGTGAAGATGCAATAAGAAATACGCCTCGTGCCATGAAAGAAGCGAGTCTTGCTTTAGGTGCAAACCATTGGCAAACCATTATGCGTGTAGTTATTCCTTACTCCATTAGCGGAATTACAGCAGCAGTTATTTTAGGAATAGGAAGAGCCATTGGAGAAACAATGGCTGTGCTTATGGTAACCGGCACCGCTGCCGTTATGCCCAACAGCCTGTTGCAACCCGTTCGCACCATACCCGCCACCATTGCAGCCGAGTTGGGTGAGGCCCCGTTTGGCGGCTTACATTTTAAAGCATTATTCTTTCTCGGCTGTATCTTATTCTTTATAACACTTATCATAAACTTTGTAGTTGAACTAATAGCACCCAAAAAGAGAACAGAACGTTAAAACAAAACAAACCTTCAAGACCTTTAAAGCTCTGAAAGGGTTACACGCTCAAACCAACTCATTATTCATTATTCATAAATCATACTTTCAAAAAGTGCAATACGCAGAAAAGAAAAGATTAAAGCAAAATTTTGCATTTGGTACACTACGTGTTTTAAGTTATAGCGTACTTGTAATTTTAATAATCATACTTGGATTTATCGTACTAAACGGTTTTTCTGTTTTATCGTGGGAGTTTCTAACCGCAATGCCCGAGGACGGAATGACCAAAGGCGGAATATTTCCCGCGCTTATTGGAACGCTTTGTCTTATGGCAGGAAGCATGATAATAGCATTTCCTGTTGGGGTAATGAGTGGTATATATATGAATGAGTATATGCGCGATGGGTTTTTTAAAAGGTTTATAAATGTAATGACCAACAACCTGGCTGGCATACCCAGTATTGTATTTGGATTGTTTGGCATGGAATTTTTTGTAAATAAGTTAGGCTGGGGCGATAGCATTATTGCAGGCTCATTTACCTTAGGCTTGCTTGCACTGCCAGTTGTAATTCGCGTAACTGAAGAAGCGCTTAAAGCAGTATCTAAAAATTTCCGCGAAGCAAGTTTTGCTTTGGGCGCAAGTAAATGGCAAACTACCAGCAAAGTGGTTTTACCTATTGCACTACCCAATATTGTTACCGGTTTAATATTAAGCATGAGTCGTGTTTCAGGCGAAACAGCGCCTATACTTTTTACTGTAGCTGCATATTTTCTCCCAAAACTTCCATCAAGCATTTTCGATCAGGTTATGGCATTGCCTTATCACCTGTATGTAATTTCTACCAGCGGAACCAATATTGAAGCTTCTCGCCCTATGGCTTACGGAACTGCATTGGTATTAATACTGTTGGTTTTAACATTAAATCTTTTGGCAAATGCTTTAAGAAGGTACTTGGGTAAAAAAGTAAAAATGAACTAATAAGTGTAATGATCAATGATGAGTTATGAATTATGAATCGAAAAATAATAATATGAGTTCATCTCCTGAAGAAAAGGTAATTAATGCGATTGATACGAAAGATTTAAAATTGAATAAAGAAATTAAATTTGAGCCATCGGCAAATTATACACCGTCAAACAAAACATCTGTGACCAAATTAGAAAGCAAAAACCTTCACCTTTACTATGGCGATTTTCATGCCCTTAAAGGCATAAGCATGGCAATGTTGCAAAACACTGTTACCGCTTTTATCGGCCCTTCAGGTTGTGGTAAATCAACGTTTCTGCGCACACTCAACCGCATGAACGATTTAATTGAAGGTGTTAAAATTGAAGGCAATATTTTAATTGATTCAAAAGATATATACAACTCACGCGATTTAAATATTGATGAACTGCGCAAACGTGTAGGAATGGTTTTTCAAAAACCCAATCCTTTTCCTAAATCAATTTTTGAAAACGTTGCTTATGGTTTACGCGTGAATGGCATTACACACAAAAAATTTATTGAAGAAAGAGTAGAGCGCAGTTTAAAACAAGCCGCCTTATGGGAAGAAGTAAAAGATAAACTTAAAAAATCGGCATTTGAACTTTCGGGCGGGCAGCAGCAACGTTTGTGCATAGCCCGTGCGCTGGCTATTGAACCATCTATACTTTTAATGGATGAGCCTGCATCTGCACTTGATCCTATTTCCACAGCAAAAATTGAAGAGTTAATTTACGAACTCAAATCACTTTACACAATTGTAATAGTTACACATAACATGCAGCAGGCAGGGCGCGTGAGCGATCGTACTGCATTCTTTTACCTTGGCGAATTAGTTGAATTTGACGACACCAAAAAGATATTTACGAACCCAGCCGATGTCCGCACTCAGAATTATATAACCGGAAGGTTTGGATAAAAAAGATGTTGGATTAGAGATTGGTAATTTCGGATTTAACAGAAACTAGATCTCTATCTATAAATCTTTAATGAGAAGTCCCAAAATCCAAAATCCAAAATCCCAATTCCAAAATCATAAATCAAAATGTCTCATTTAGAAATAGAATTACAAAAACTGCGCAAAGATGTAATAGAGCTTTTTCAATTAGTGCAATCGCAATTGGAAAAATCTAAACAAGCATTAATTGCGCTTGATAAAGATTTGGCGCGAGAGGTAATTGTAAACGAAAACGTGTTAACTCATTTGAATTAAAACTCGACCGCGATTGCGAAAACATTATTGCACTATTTAATCCGGTTGCAATGGATTTGCGTTTCGTGCTTGCCTGCCTTAAAATAAATAACAACTTGGAACGTACAGGCGATATTGCCGATGGAATAGCCAAATTTGTGCTGAACATAAAATTAGAACCTGCACAACAGTTGGTTGCCAACACGCGCA
This sequence comes from Bacteroidota bacterium, assembly GCA_016714005.1. Classification (GTDB taxonomy): domain Bacteria; phylum Bacteroidota; class Bacteroidia; order AKYH767-A; family OLB10; genus JADJOA01. Next base: position 200,851 of record JADJOA010000005.1, on the reverse strand, counting down.
TAAAAGAAATGTATGATACCGGCATAGAAATGCTGAAGGATGTAATGACTGCTTTTGAAAAGGAAGACACATCTATAGCACGTACAGTTTTAAAAAGGATGAAATATTAGACGAGATTAACATAAACGCTAACACTGCCGTTGCCGAGTTTATAAAAGCCAATACCGACCGCATTAACCAAAGCCTTTATGTACTCTCTGCCATACGCAAATTAGAAAGAGTAGGTGACCAATGTAAAAACATTGCCGAAGAGATTATCTTTATATAGAGGCAAAAGTTTTAAAGCATTCTAAAAAAGATAAAGTGATATAGCTGACATTGGCTAAAAACTAATCTTCACCATTCCCATAAAATGAGTTCCCGCCTGTGGGTAGTAAAAGTTTTCGTCTATTCTTTCTTGTCCTGAAATGTAACCGTACGTGTAGCCGTTGCTTTCATATACCTCATCAAACAAATTGTAAACAAACAAACCCACGTCAATTTGTTTTACCCATTTTGTCCTTATGGAGTAGTTAAAGTTTAAGTCGTTTACAAAGTAGGCATCTAACTTTCTCTTGCTGTTTGAAGTGTTATCTAAATACTGTTCGCCAACATATTTACTTACCGTGCTAATTTTAAAATCTTTAACCAGAGAGAAGGTCAGCGTTAAACTTCCGGTAACAGCAGGGGAGAAGGCTATATCAGAATTTTGGTAAGTGATTTTGTCTTCCGTATAAGTATCATAGTTATACAGGTATTCTGAAAAATTCTCCATCTTATTTTCGCTTAACGTTATGTTTCCTTTCATTTCAAATTTCTTTATTGGGTTATAAGCAGCCATCAGTTCAACACCTCTGCGGAAACTCTCCTTAATGTTGGTGCGGGTGTAATTGCCAACATCGTTTACAGCACCTGTTAAAACAAGTTGGTTGTAATACTGCATCCAATAAAAATTAATTCCTGCAAAAAGCTTTTTACCTTTTAACTGATAACCTGCCTCAAAGTCATAAAGCGTTTCATGCTGCGGTCTGCTCAGTGGCGATGAATCAACATAGTCATCTCTTGAAGGCTCTCTGTTTGCCACTGCAAAAGTTACATACGCTGTTTCATTTTCATTTCTTTTTAAAGGTAACACCTGCCTTAGGGTTAAAGAAGTATAACAATTCCTCGGACGGAAGGGTGTTTCCATCTCTATCGTAACCTATGAATCTATAGTTTACACTTCTTAATTGTAAATCAGCAAAGACAAAAAGTTTAGCAGTAACATCATAAACAGATTTTATGTAAGAGTTGAAATCTGTTTTAACGGCATTATCGTTATAGTACTCATAATCTGCAGGTACGTTGCTAGCATACTGTAACCAGGTTACTTTCCCTAAATGATCACCATCATATTTATTCCACGCACCACCGGCTATAAGTTGCAGTTTATTTTTTTCGTAGTTAAAAGAAAAAGTTGTTCCGTAAAAATCATTATCGAGCCATTTTCTTCTTATTAAATCGGCAGCTTTAATTGTATCATTTCCAGCAACAACATCAGCAATACCGTAATCACCCAAATACTGTTGTTTTTTAAATTCTTCGTAAAAGCCGCTTCCTTTAGTATAGTGCCATGCGTTGTTAAAAGTTAAATAAGGCGTAATTTTTTGAGAAAGGTGCAACTGGTAATTATCCTGCAGGTAATCATCAACCTGGTTAGCGTAAAGGTAATAGTTATAAGTCCTGCCTGACTCGGTGAGGTTTTTAGCATCTTCCTCATCTAATCCGTTTCTGCCTATAAAGTCATTCATCCCAACCACATCATTATTAATTCTTGATTCGGGTACACCATTCCAACTCTGGTAGGTAATCTCTTTGCCCGAAAAAACAATACTTTTATTAATGTTTTATCACTTGTAAATCCTCCCGAAACATAATACGACTTTAAATTAGAAGAGGCTCGGTCCACATACCCATCAGACTTTATGCGTGACAAGCGCGTATCTATAAACCAATGATTATTTAAAAGCCCGCTTCCTGCGGCAATATTGTTTTTAATGGTATTAAAAGAACCGTAAGACAACGTACTGCTACCATAAGGTTCAGCTGAAATAGTGTTTGTTTTAATGTTGATGCTTCCTCCAAAAGTAGCTGTACCATTTGAAGAGGTACCAACGCCTCTTTGTATCTGAATATCTTCAACAGACGAAGCCAAATCAGGCATGTCCACCCAATACAAATTTTGACTTTCAGCGTCATTTATAGGGATGCCATTTATGGTAACATTAATGCGCGATGGGTCAGTGCCTCTTATTCTAATGCCTGTATAGCCAATTCCGTTACCTGCGTCACTCGTTACAACTACCGAGGGTTGAGTGTTGAGTAAATAGGGCATATCCTTGCCGTTATTTTCCTTTTCGAAATCCGAATTTTTAACCACACCATAGTTTAAACCTGTCTTTTGATTATTGCGGGTAGAGATTACAATCACTTCGTCCTTTTGATAAGATATTATGTTAAGTTGAAATGATTCCTTTCTCGATTCGGCTAGATTAAACTTTCTGTTTTGCGTTTTATACCCAATGTGTGCAACAGTTAGTGTATAGTTGCCGGCATCTATATTGTTAAAGCGATAGTTTCCTTCGTTATCTGATATAGTCGTAAACTCAGATGAGGCACCTTTTAATTCTATGGAGGCACTCTCAAGAGGGGAGGTTATTACCATTTAGAATTTGTCCATAAACAGAAAACTTTTGTGCATAAGAACTTAAGCACAATAAACTGCATAAAGCAGAAGCCAGTAAGCGTGTTAACATTTTAAATCTTTTAATATTGATTAAACAAACTAAGGCAATGGGGAGAAAGTCCTTAGAAAAAATAAAAATTTCTGATGTTATTTGTTGGAAATAATTTTCGAGAAGGGCTGAAATGAATGTAGAAAAAGGCAATGCTTAAAACGAACAAAGAAGGTTGGATAAAAGGATAGAGTTTATAGAAGATTTAATGGCTTGTTTTCTATGGGAGAAAGAAATATTAGTTTAATTCAAAGCAACTTAACATAATGTTAATTATAGAACAATCGATATTGGACGATCTGGCAGTCAACAGATTACAAATAGCTAATGATAACTAAAATCACTCACCAGTAAGGAACCTCACCATATTATGGGCATTTAACGAGTGTGCTCTTGGCGGTTTGATGCACGCTTTTAAAATCCCTTTTACCGGCATTTTTGTGGGTGGTTTTGCTGTAATTCTAATCGGTTTAATTGTAGAATTCAGCCAAAGAAATTTTAAAGAAATTATACAGGCAACCTTATTGGTTTTAGCTGTTAAGTTTATGGTCAGCCCTCAATCACCTATTGGTGCTTATATAGCGGTATTTTTCCAGGGAATATTTGGGGCTATTTGTTATAAATTAGTTTCAAACTTCCGAACAGCTTCCTTGATATTTGCCACAATAGCCATGATCGAGTCAGCTCTTCAAAAACTATTAACACTGACAATTCTGTTTGGTAAAGCCTTTTGGGATGCCATAAACAGTTTTTTAAATGACGTTGCCAAAATCTTCGGTTCTGCTGCTGAAAATGGCAGCTTTACACTTGTCATAATCTATTTGTTTGTCTATATTTTATGGGGATTGATATTGGGATTTTACTTGTCTGCCTTACCCAAAAAACTAAATGAATTCAGCAATAAAAAGTTGCTGTCTGACATGTCTGCTTACGTTAATAATTATGTTAAGCCATTAAGAATGCAAGACAAAACCAGAAAAGGAAAGACTGTTTACATAGTTCTGTTTATTTCAATTGTTTTGCTGGGCATATTGGTGTTTAACAACTCATCAACACTCTATATAATGTTAAGAACCATTGCAGGAGTTATTATTCTGTTCTTTATCATAACTCCCTTGTTAAAGTACTTGATAAAAAGTAACCTTAAAAAACAGCAATTACAATCTCAGAATGCTATTCAAAGTACTATAAATGAATTGCCACAAATGTATGCTATAGCCGGAGGATGCTGGCAATATTCTAAAGCAAAGTTCAGAGGAATAAACCGAATAAAACAATTCTCATTTTGCATGCTGCTTCTTTCACTATATGGCTTAAGAAATGAATGACAACATTCTTATTCTCGCACAACCAGTAAGAAGCGGAAAAACATCTCAATTAATGAGGTGGACTTACGGTAATGAAGAGGAAATAAGGGGTGTTATTACGCCTGATTTTTCAGGAAAAAGAATTCTGGTTGATGCGTTTTCAAGTAATACATATTCTTTTGAAATAGAAGATGATAGCCTATCATTTAAGGTAGGTAACTTTAAGTTAAGTAAGGTGGCTTTTTCAGTAGCTGAAAATATTTTATCCGATGCAATGGCATCCAACTGCGATTGGATTGTTATTGATGAAAATGGCAAACTGGAGTTGTTTCAAAACACGGGATTTGAACCCTGTGCTTCAAAAATTATTGCGCATTTCTTAAAAACTGACACTGCAGGAAAAAAGCTACTATTAGTAGTAAGAGATTCTTTGCTTCAGGAAGCAATTAGTCATTATAAGCTGCAAAATGTACGTGTGATAGGCGCCAAAGATTTAATTATTCCTCCTAAAAAGCGGACAGGAATTGTGCTTTGTGGTGGCAAGAGCAGCCGGATGAAACAAGATAAATCAATGCTTATTTATCATTCTAAACCCCAACGATCTCATGTGTACGATTTATTGAAAAAAGTGAGGTATTTATCTCGGTGAATGACGTAAGTCAGGTTGTTGAATCAGATGGCTATAGCTATTTGATTGATGATAAAAAGAATATTGGTCCGGTGGCAGGTTTGATTAGGGCTTGCAAGGCAAATCCTAAAACAGATGTTATCATAGTTGGCTGTGACTACCCTCATTTAAACGATGAGATGCTTAAGAAACTCATTCAATCAAACGATGAAAGTTTTTTGGCAAGCGTTTTTTTAATATGGCTGAAAATTGTTACGAACCGTTGCTGGGTATGTACAAAAGTGAATGTTTACCGTTTTTAAATTATTCAGTTGAAAATAACCAAAACTCCTTGCAAAAATTTCTGAACGCAGTTAATGCTCACAAAGTTTACCCTTCATCAAATCAACAAATAAAAAGTGTGGATAATATTGAAGAATTTATGAGTGTGAACGAGAAAATTAAAAAAGGCGGAAGATCAAATTAAACGTGCCCCTGAGCAAGCATGGCATCGGCAACTTTTACGAAGCCTCCAATGTTTGCACCTTTCACGTAATTGATGAAATCCTTTTCACGCCCATACTTTTCGCAGGTATTATGAATGTTTTTCATAATGTTATTGAGGCGCTGATCAACTTCTTCGCGGGTCCATGAGAGGCGGAGTGAGTTCTGACTCATTTCCAATCCGCTTACTGCCACACCACCGGCATTACTTGCTTTACCGGGTGCAAATAGCACTTTATTATCTATAAATGCTGTTACGGCTTCAGGAGTTGATGGCATATTCGCTCCTTCGGCAACAGCCATAACTCCATTTTTTATTAATAGTTGCGCATCATTTCCATTTAACTCATTTTGTGTTGCACAAGGTAACGCTACATCACACTTAACTTCCCAAGGGGTTTTGCCGGCAATAAAATCGCAACCGTATTTTTTTGCGTATTCTTTAATTCTTCCGCGCTTGTTGTTTTTTAAATCCATTACAAAATCAAGCTTTGCTCTGTCAATTCCATCCTTATCTAAAATATATCCTTCGCTATCGCTAAGCGTAACAACTTTGCCGCCAAGCTGTATTACTTTTTCGGCTGCATATTGTGCTACATTGCCAGAACCTGAGATGGTAACTGTTTTTCCGCGAAAGTTTTCTTTGCGTGTGGCAAGCATTTCTTGTGTAAAATAAACGCAGCCATACCCCGTTGCTTCTGGTCTTATCAAGCTTCCGCCATATTGTAGTCCTTTTCCGGTGAGTACTCCGCTGAATTCATTACTTAAGCGTTTATATTGCCCGAATAAAAAGCCAACTTCCCTCCAACCTACTCCAATATCTCCGGCAGGCACATCTACATCTGCACCAATATGGCGAAACAATTCAGTCATAAAGCTTTGGCAGAAACGCATTACTTCATTATCCGATTTTCCTTTGGGATCAAAATCACTGCCCCCTTTACCACCTCCCATGGGCAATGAGGTAAGAGAGTTTTTGAAAACCTGTTCGAATGCGAGAAACTTTAAGATGCCAAGGTAAACACTTGGGTGAAAGCGCAGCCCGCCTTTAAACGGACCAATGGCGCTGTTCATTTGTATGCGGAAACCACGATTGATTTTAAACTCTCCTTTATCGTCTATCCATGGCACGCGAAACATTAAAACACGTTCAGGTTCGGCAATACGCTCTAAGATTTTAGCAGCTTTGTAATGTGGATGATCTTCGAGAAAAGGAATTACACTTTCTGCAACTTCATGCACTGCCTGGTGAAACTCTGTTTCTCCAGGGTTTTTTGCTTTTACGTTTGACATAAAAGCATCAATATCTTTATGGAATTTATTCATGAGTGTTGGAGGTTGGTTTCGCGCAGAGGGATTGGCTATGTTTAGGAGCCGATAATGTGCATGAGGTCGTGGATTTGGGAGGACCAGAGTTGCTGTGTTTCTTTTTTTTCGCTTTCGATACAGAAGTCGGTAATCATGAGTGAAACATCGTTGGTGAGTTCATCGGTAACGATGTTGAATTCAAGATAGGTGTCCTGGTCTTCGCCCAGCCAGTTGAATTTTATCATGGCGTTATCTTTTTTGGCAACAATTTTTGCTTTGCGGTCTTCGCCATCCCAATGGAAGATGTAGTTGCCATCTTTGATGGTTACTTTGTCAGCAAACCATTCTTCTAATCCATCGGCAGTGCTAAGGAAGCCATACAATATTTTAGGTGATGAGCGTATGGGGAATTCAAATTCAACAGGTATCTTCTTCTTGACAGTCATTTTAAAATTGCTTGAAAAATTTATTGATTGCTCAAACCTATAAAAAAAGTACAAAGTACCAAGTATCAACAGAAGAAAGTCAAAATTAAAATGTTAGTAGTTAAGATTTAAGATACTAAATTGAGTTTAAAGAGTTAGGGTTAAGTTTTTTGAAGCAAAGATTCGCTATTACAATTACAAAATTACTTTTGTGCGTTAATTATGGCATTAATACATTCGTTAGAAGAGGAAGGCAACTGGTTGTTTAAAAGACGCGGGCAGATACCTGTGGTGCTTTTTTTACTTGCAATACCGGCAGTTTATTACAGCGACTATGCAATTATTTATCCGCCTAAGGCCAGGTTGATAGGCATGGTAGCTATTGCGGTTTCTTTTTTAGGAGCTATTGTAAGGGCATATACTATAGGGACTACACCAAAGGGTACATCTGGACGTAATACGGAGGAGCAGGTGGCGGAGGTTTTGAACTCTACAGGCATTTATTCGATGGTGAGGCATCCGTTATACTTAGGTAATTATTTGATGTGGATAGGCATAGTAATTTTTACGCTTAATGCCGCTTTTGTGATTATAGTGAGTTTGCTTTACTGGATTTATTACGAGCGCATTATGTTTGCCGAAGAGCGGTTTTTAGAGAAGAAATTCGGGCAGCAGTATTTAGACTGGAGCTTGAAGGCGCCTGCTTTTATTCCGGCATTGGGTAAGTTTGTTAAGCCATTGGTCCCTTTTTCTATGATTAGTGTATTGAGGCGCGAGTACAGCGGCTGGCTGGCAACTGTTATAGGTTTTGTGTTTGTACACTTGCTGCAGCAGTATTTTACTTATAATACTTTTAAAATAAGCGGTGAGTGGTTTTGGGCACTTATAGTTGCCGTGGTAATTACTGTTGTGCTGCGTTCGTTAAAGCATTATACGGGGTTGCTGAAGGAAGAAGGAAGATCGTAAAAGCTGTAAAGTTAATGGAGGTATGCGTCTTCGCGATGGCGTTCCATCCACCTTTCGGGTTTTGCAAGAGGTTTAAATCCGGTTTTTTCGTAAAGTTTGTGAGCATCTTTTGTGGCTAGTACCCATCTGCGTAAATTCTGCATTTGCGGATGTGCAATAATTGTTTCCATTAGCCAAACGGATAATCCTTTGCCACGGTGAGATGGTGTAATAAATACATCGCCAATATATGCTACCGATGCAAAATCGGTTACTACTTTGGCATAGCCTACCTGCCGTTAGCCGTGATAAACGCCATAAGTAAGCGAGTTTTCTATTGCGCATTTTACCACATCCATCGAAATGCCATTTGCCCAGTACGATTCTTGCGAAAGATATTGGTGTATAAAGTTTATATCAAGAAAGCTCTTGTCGGTAGTTATTAAATAATCTTTGTTATTGGAGGTATAAACATTCATCGGCAACAATTTTTTAAGATGTACCAAAATAACACTTTAAGCGCTGTGTAAAATTGCAAGGCATGTTTTTGTATTTATATTCGTGCAATAAAATTATACTGTTTTTTAATAATTTAAAGCTATGAATCCTGTACTTAAAAACATACTTGCCATTATTGTTGGTGCGGCAGTAGGCAGTTTGGTTAACATGTGTATAATAATGCTAAGCGGTTACATAATACCCCCACCTGCCGGTGCCGATGTTACCAATTACGAAGGTTTAAAGGCATCTATACACTTGTTTGGAGCAAAGCATTTTATTTTTCCTTTTTTTAGCACATGCGCTTGGCACATTGGTGGGCGCTTTTGTTACGGCTAAGCTTGCAGCCAATAATAAAACGCGTGTTGCTATGGTTATAGGCATTTTGTTTTTAGCAGGAGGTATTATGAATGTAATGATGTTGCCCGCGCCTATGTGGTTTAATGTATTGGATATACTAGCAGCTTATATTCCAATGGCGTATTTGGGAGGCAGGTTTGGTGCAGGCAGTAAAACTGCTTAAGAATTATTTTCTCCTGTAGGTATTTTTTCGGCTTTTCTTTTTGTTTTTTTTCATGCGCTTCTGCACTTCTTTTTTCTGAAGTTTAACGTGCTTCTTCACTAATTTTTCGTATGCCTTCTTTTGTTTTTTTAGGTCTTTAGCTTGCTTTTTTTCAGCAGCGCGCTGTTGTTTTGATGATTTGCCACCTCCATCGGTTTGTGCAAATGAATGATGGGCTGTTTGTAGTAACAATACACAAAATAAAACTGCAAACAAGCGTTTAAAGGAATACATTATTGATTTTAATAATTTTGAAGCATGATACCGAAAAACAAATGTAAGTGGGCAAAGCCAGTATTAAACGTTAGTTTACCCTTTTTTATTACCATTGGTTTGTTTACTTTTTTTACCTCGTGCAAAAAGGACAGTGGCACTCCTGAGTGTGGTTATGTAAATTACAGTATATATACTACCGAGCCAACATTTATTAACCTTAACGCCATAGGCGGTTGGACATACATTGGTGGCGGATGTAAAGGAATAGTGGTTTACAGGAGGACGCAGGATGAGTTTTTGGCGTATGAGCGCACCTGTACTTACGACCCCGATAATAATTGCCCGGGAGTGACAGTTGATGGCAATAACATAAATATGACTGATACCTGCTGCGGAAGCCAGTACCAGATTTTTGATGGTAACGTTACCAAAGGTCCATCGTCAAGACCATTACAGCAATACCGCACATCGTTTGATGGAAGTGTTTTGCAGGTGTTTAATTAATAGGTCCGAGTTTTAATGCCTTTGACTATAGGCGTTTTAGTTTTATTAAAATGACAAAGCCTCCTTTTTGAAAAGGAGGCTTTGCAGTTATTATAAATGAGGTGCTATTTGGTTACTATAACCAAATATTTAGATGAACTCCAGAATTTATTAGGGTCGGTAATATTTAATGCAACTACTTTATCTTTTGTTTTATCAAACCTGTATGCATTAGATGGATGGTTGGTAATAATAGTGGCTACTTTTTTATCAATAGCAACACTATTAAGTTGCGTAATATCAATTTTAGTGAATTGTGTGGAATCAAAATCACTGATGAGTGTTTGGCTTTTACCAATACCTAAGAATCCGCCTTGTTTGCTCAGTACTTTTTTATCGCGCAATTCTTTGTAAGTACCCATAGTGTAATAAGCCGTGTGCAGCATGTTTACCTTTTCGTCAATAGTCTGGCTCTTGGCAGCCACCACAGCGTTTAGCGTATCAATATTAATTTTTAAATCGGTAATGGCTTTGTTGGCATCGCCTAACTGAAGATTAAGTCCGGCAATCATAGAATCGCGCTCGGTAACTTTTGCATTTAAGCCTGCAATCATTTTTTCTAACTGCGCAAGTTTTACGTTAGAGCCTTTTACCCTGCCCGAAAGTTCGCTTATTCGTTTGCTGTTTTCTTCAAGCAGGCGGTTAATGTTTTCAATATTTTTCTGATGCGTTCCTTAACATCGGCATTCATTTCCGGGTTGCTCTTGGTATCGAGCGTAATGGCGGTGTGCAGTTGGTTAATACTGTCAAGGCTGGCATCAATGGCATTAAAATCGCCAAGCAGAGAGTTAACGGTGCTGTCTTTAGTGCCTCCTAATCTTATTAGTGAATCGCGTTCGAGATTTAAGCGGTCAACTTCGGGTTTGTAATCTTTACAGGAAAAAAATACAGAGCAAATAATGCTTGCTCCAAGAATAAGTTTTTTCATTTTATTGTTTTAGTTACGCTGTGGTTAAGCGGACAAATGTATTTAGATATGCTTTATAAGATAAATTTTAATAGAGTAGAATTTAACAAAGATGTTAACACATCATTTTAATATACTTGCTGCAGTTTTAAAATCACATGATTGCATTTGCCCCTTGCAAAATAAATATTGGCTTGCATATAACTGCTAAAAGAACTGATGGTTATCATGAGTTACATTCTCTTTTTTATCCTGTTCCGTTGCACGATATAATTGAAGTTGTTGAAAAAAACCGGGACATTGACGAGAAATGCTCATTTACTTCAACCGGTATAAAAACCGATGCAAATAACCAAAACAACCTTTGCGTGAAGGCATATCAGCTGTTGGATAATGATTTTAACCTCCCTCCCGTGTTAATGCACCTGCACAAACAAATACCGGTTGGAGCAGGTTTGGGTGGCGGTTCGTCAGATGCATCGCAGGTTTTAAAAATCCTGAACGAAAAATTTAAACTCAATTTAAGTACAGAGGCGCTTTTAAATTATGCAGCTATGCTTGGCAGCGATTGTCCGTTCTTTATAAAATCAATTCCTCAAATAGCCACCGGCAGAGGCGAAATTCTAAATGACACTGCCCTTGATTTAAAAGGATATTATTTATTGCTTGTTAAGCCTGATATTTTTATTTCTACCAAAGAGGCATATAGTCTTGTTGTACCTAAGCCACCTCAATTTAATTTAATCCATCTAAAAGTTAGCGACATTGCAAACTGGAAGAATTATATTGTAAATGATTTTGAGAAAGCACTTTTTACAAAATACCCTTTGCTAAAAGAAATAAAGAGTTTTCTTTACGCATCTGGAGCTGTTTATGCTGCAATGAGCGGAAGTGGTTCTGCGTTGTATGGTATTTTTAAAAGAGAACCAGAAGGTTTTATTCCTTTTTCAAATTGGGATGTGTATTCAAAAAAAACTACTGTAGAGTTAATGACTTAACACGCTTATAATTCTGTTAATAACTAAAATTTTTATAATCAAAGGATGATAGAAAGGGTTTAATTTTGGACTTGTAAATATTATATTAAAATATTTAAATATCATTAAGCGGTCTTCCTCTCATTTCTCTTTACAGATTTTTCATTACTTTCTTAATTTATTTTGGCTTAAGGCAATAATTTTATTAACTTGCCATTGTTAGAATGTTTTATATTTATGCCCCCGTTATTAAAAGGAACACGTTTATTATTTTTTTTAAAATCATTTTGACCCTACAGTAATATGAAAATAATTGAATATTTAAGAAAATTTTTAAAAATTAATAGACACTATAATTCTTTAGACCATATCGAATTTCAGGCAAAAAGTAAAATGGTGGATTTTGACTTTTCCTCAGTTTTTGATTCTGATCCGACAAAATATAGATCAGAAATAGAAAGATTAGCCTCAACTGGCACTAATTTTTTTGTGCCCAATTCCAATAACGTGCATGCAAGAATTATTTTATCTAATATTTTTAAACAAAGTAATTCCCATATAAAAATATTAGCGAAGAATCTTTGCGGAGATGTTTCAAAGGATGAGTATATTACTGAGTTGGAGTCAGCAATAAATAGAAAAATTAAAATCGAAATTAAACTTGAAAGCAACTCTAATTCTGAAAACTCAAAAGCGATTGAGTTAATTAGGCAGTACAAAAAAAATCCAACTTTCTCAGATAATGTTTCTATTGGACTTGTAAAGACAAGTAATTTGGAGTTACTTAAGTTGCATAATAAAAAAATGTATAATTTTTGTGTTGGCGATAGTAAAATGTTCAGACTTGAAACTGATACTGAAAACTACGTAGCAATTGCAAATTTTAACGATTCATTTACCCGCAATAAATTAACTAGTATTTTTGATAACCTTCAAACTTCTCAAATAGAGAAACCTTTCTGTCTATGATTTATCTAATGTCAAAATCTGTTCTTTACAAGATTCATCCGTTATTTGAATTTTTTTTAACGTTTTATGTTGGTTATTTAATTTCATCTGATATAAGAACCTTTCTGCTTGAAGGCTTGACGTCTAGTTTTAAACAAATAAAAAATCAATATGATTTTAAATCTAGGAAAGAAAGATTGAAAATCAATATTGATTCTAATCAAGCAATTGTTTCGGAAATAACATTATTAAACCCTGAAACTGAGGACGTAATTTTATATGATTCACTTAAAAAAGCTCAAGCATATCATAAGGACGCCATCAACGAATTAGAGGAAATATCAACTCAGCAATCTAATCTATTTGACCAAGAAGATCAATTGCAAAAAATACTAATTGAGTCCCTTAATCCTTTAACTCCTATTACGCTCATGGCGGTTTTATATTGCCTGTATCTCTTAATTATTAATGGTCTTACTTATAGCCAAGAATTACTAACTACTCAAGTTTGGAATTTCAACCTACTCATTATGTTGACTTTTTTTGTATACTTTGCTATTACAAACTTATCTGAAAAACTCGCCTTGTTCATTGTCAAGATTTTTAAATTCCGAGTGGCAACAATTATTTTCTTTGGATTATTAGTATGGTTCAATATAAAATATTTTTCCCCCTCTATTGGAGAATTTTTTCATGGGCTGTTTCATAATGATGACCAAAAATTTTCGAACTGCTTAGTTTATTTCTCTGTACTAATATTAATTTTACCAATAAAGTTGAATGCCTTAAGGTACTACTATGAAAAATCAAAATTAAATGCTAAATGCCTTAATTATGATTCTGATTACAATAAGGTGAAAAATAAAATATCAATAAACAAGACTAACTTATTACAAGTTAAGGAAATATTCCTTAAACATAGAAAAGCAGTTGCAGAACTTGAAAAACTAATAAATGATAGACCTGAATTGATAAAACAGCTTGGTGGAGAAGAAAATATAAGTACTGAAATGTTAAATAAAAATCTAAAAAATCACTTAAATCCAATACTGGCTTCCTATGTAAATATGAATATAAATGAATCCCAAATGGATGTTACCGAAGATTACCAAGAGGTCATTGACTCTGCCGGAAAAATTAATTCTCCTGTTTCACAACTAGAGAAATTCAGAGGGGTAATTAATAATTTTTCTAGACTATTTATAATTCTTTATTCGATATTTATGACGCTTACAATAACTAAAATGAATATAATAGAAAAAGTATACCAACTAATTCTAGATGCTTTCAAATAAATTCTCACCTCACCTTCTCTACCTTAAAAACAAAGTAATCGGTATCTCCTTGCCGGGCATGTTTTTTAACACCTGCTTGTAATATAACTTAACCACACTTCCTTCGTAATGCTGTAAACTATCAATAGCGGCTGCGTCTTTTGAAAGTACCGAAAAATCCCAAAGGTTATTCATAACACTGTTGTTTTGAGCATTCATTCCACCAAGGTTTAACTCACCCTCATAAGTTTTTAAAACATAGCCGCGTTTACTAAATTTGGTGAGATAGCCTGTGCGCGAGCCTTCACTATAGGTATAGCCTGCAATCACAAAAAACAAAACAAGTCCAATAATAATTACTGTAATTAAAATGATAATGATTTTTCGCATGTTCTATTCTATTTGACTTTGTAAGATTACAAATTCTAATTTAACCGGCTGTGCGATTGAATTTTAATAAAAGCCGCATATTACATTTTAAGTCTGATAGAGTCAGGTTCTTTAAACACAGATTTACAGATTTTTTAAAGCCAATTAAAGCGCTTCGCTTTAAAATTCACACAAATTGATTGCCGCAAAGAAGTATTAGTCAAAATCATCTATTCCATTTTTATTTAATCTGTAAATCTGTGTCAAAAAAATAAGCATAACATATTTTTAGAAAAATTCTACAAAAAAATATTCTGTGAAAATCTGTGGCTGATACCCTCCTTTAAATTTCTATTTTTGCGCTAATGGAAAGCAATAATCAGATTACGGATTTAAACCCGCGCACCAAAAAACCCAATTGGCTAAAGGTTAAATTACCCATTGGCGAGGAGTACCGTATGGTGCGTAAGCTGGTTGACGAAAACAAACTGCATACAATATGCGAGAGCGGAAACTGCCCTAATATGGGCGAATGCTGGGGAGCGGGCACAGCCACATTTATGATTTTAGGAAATGTATGTACGCGCTCATGCCAGTTTTGCGCTGTTGCCACCGGCAGACCAGATGCTGTTGACCCTTTTGAACCGGTGCGTATTGCCAAGAGCGTTAAAATAATGAAGGTAAAGCACTGTGTTGTTACCAGTGTTGACAGAGATGATTTAAAAGACGGTGGTGCTAATATTTGGGTAGAAACAATAAGAGCCATTCGCAGAATTTCACCGGGTACAACTATGGAAACACTTGTTGGCGATTTTGCCGGCAAATGGGATAATTTGCAATTGGTAATTAATGAGAAGCCCGAGGTAATGTCTCACAATATTGAAACTGTAAGGCGACTTACCAAAATGGTACGTGTTCAGGCAAAGTACCACAGAAGTTTAGATGCGCTAAAGCAAATTAGCGCTGCCGGTGTTAAAACAAAATCGGGTATTATGCTTGGGCTTGGCGAGGCAGAAGAAGAGGTTGTAGAAACACTAAACGATTTAAAAAATGCCGGTGTAAACATTGTAACCATTGGTCAGTATCTTCAACCAACAAAAGAACATTTACCCGTTGCATCGTTTATTCATCCCGATAAATTTGCAGAGTATAAAGCAATAGGTCTGCAAATTGGATTTAATTATGTAGAGAGTGGACCATTAGTACGTTCGAGCTATCATGCGGAGAAGCATATTTAGAGTATTAGAGTAAATAACTGATTAATCATACCTGTAGTTTCTTGCTAAAACTTCAAGTATCAGGACTTTTAATAAGTTAAATTCGTACTAATTAAACTTGATAATAACCGTGTCCCGCCAAATGTATGTTTTGATGCCAATTGTTTTTATGTTGACTTGTACAAGTTGTATCAATAATTATCCCTTAACAACTTTCTATGTGAAAAATACAACAGACAAAACTCTAAATTTTAAGGCAAGTGTAATGAAGCGAAGCCAAATGGGACCATTTGAAATGACTTTGCCTTTTGTTGTTTATCCTCATGATAGTGTCTTAGCAAGAAGAATAAATTTTAGAAAGGATGCTTCTCCTACCTCATGGTTTACAAAGTTTACAATCTTTCAAGCCGATAGACTTTCATTTAATGACCCAAAGAACAAAGAGAACTGGATTAAAACATCTGACGAAAAAGGACGACCAATTTACACTTTCACAATGACAAAATGATAGAGAAGACCAAACTACTTACCTTAATTCTATTATTGACTACTTGCTTTGTTTTTGGACAAGATAGCACTAGTTTATTTTCCAGGCTGAATGGAATTTCAAACAGTGGCATTGACTTTTTTAATGTTGATGGAATTGAAATTACAGTTCAAAAAGTAGAAACGGAATTAAACCCGAAGAACATTTCCAAGAAGTTTAAAAATCTATCAGTAAGAGAAAAAGAAATTACATCCTCTGACAGCACAATGGAGTTTCCAAACTATTATGTTTCCAAATCAAAAGTTGCTACCGAGCAACTTACCATGAACATGAATTACTACTTTTTTAAAAATGCTGAGGACAAAGTAGTAGGCATTTCATTTATAACAATAAACAAAACTGAGAAAGAATTGGAAAGGAAGTTTGCACGACTAATAAAAGATAATGCTATTCCAAAAGAGGTTTATTCATCGTTAAACATTGATGATATAAATTTTGCAGGTAGAAAAATTCCATTGGGGAGCGGTTGCAGATGGATGGGAATTAATAATGTTCAATGTCCTTACTGGGGACAATTGAATTGGAGTGTTCACAAAACCCTTGAAGATGCTACATCAAGTGTAAATAATCAATTTATGTCCATCAAAGCTGGCAATAAAGGCAAGATAGTTTCAGACACAACCGTTGCAGTTATTTTTGAAGGAGCAGAAACAAACGCAAAAAAAATTATCTTTGATATTACAGGAGTTAATTCCGTTTTAGTTGGTATGAGTGGAGGTAAAACATTAACAGTTTATTTTATTGCAGCACCAGTGAGGAATAATTTTGTAAGTTGTGTAATGAGTTTTTGGAACAACGACCAAATTAATCCAAGTGGACTTCCACCATTGTTAGAGCAAGTAATGAAACTCAAATAGTAATTCAAAATCAGGATCACAAAAAATTGTTTGAATAAGGAAGTCGGAAAGTAGCAACGGATGACGCTTTAAAAATTAATCAAGAATAGCTTTGATATAGATACGAAAGATAATAAATGGAACATACAATCTGCAAACAAAAAAATGTTTAAACTAAAATTGGCTACCGACCCGCGTTGGGTTAACTTGGTAGAAAAAATATTTCCGAAATTTTAACCGACCATGCCTGGTGCGAGCAAAAAGCTGCCAGCAATGCCATTTCTTTAATTGTGCATTATCCTGATAAAACAGATATGATAGAAGGATTAGTTGCCATAGCACAGGAAGAGTTGATGCACTTTAATATGGTACACGAAAAAATAAAAGCCCGTGGTTTGGTATTAGGTCCCGAAAGAAAAGATGAATACGTAAACCTGCTATACAACTTCAGGCGCAAGGGCGGCTCCAAAACAACCCGCCTTATAGATCACCTGCTTTTTGCAGCTATCATTGAAGCACGCAGTTGCGAACGATTCAGTGTATTGAGTGAAAATATTACCGACCCTGAACTAAAGGAATTTTACAAAGAATTAATGATTAGCGAAGCCAACCATTACACCACTTTTATTGGCTATGCCCGCCAATATGCCAATGGCGAAGATGTAGAAAAACGCTGGCAGGAATTTTTAGACTACGAAGGCGAAATCATAAACCAGTTTGGCGTAAAAGAAACCATTCACGGATAAGTTACTAAGGTAATGTTGCGCATACAACAGTTACAGGAATTTTTAAAAGAAGACCCAAACGATATTTTTCACTTTACGCTTTGGCGCTTGAGCATTTAAAAATTAATCAGCACCACACAGCCATTCAACTTCTCAAAAAAGTAATTACTTTAAATCCTGATTATGTGGCTGCTTATTATCAATTGGGGCAGGCGCTTGAAAAAACAAATACTGCAGAGGCTGCCGCTGCATATAAAAGCAGTATTGAAACAGCTACCCGCATTAAAAATAACCATGCAAAAGCAGAACTCATGTCAGCTTATAACATGCTTACCAATGATTATTAGGAGTTGTTAAAATTTATCTAAAAGTTTGCTTATACTTATTTTTTTTAACACAAATTCAGAGATTAATTAAAATTGAATGGTTGATTTTCACTGAAACTGCTTTGCAGCCTGTAATTTGTAAAAATTTTAAAGCGAAGCGCTTTAATTGCCTTATAAAATCTGTGAATCTGTGTCAAAAATATATTGATTGTGCTTCTTACTACAAATTCAATCCACAACAGGCATACCAAACAAATTTAAACAGCTTCTAAAAATAGTACAACAAAGTGTGCGGCTAATTCACTTTTACTTTTTGAAAACTAACCTAAAGCAACATGCGGGTGACAAATTATTATGTATAGTTTTGTTTGATAAATTTGGTTTTAAGTATGAAAATAAGAATAGGAATCATATTTGGCGGTTCATCGCGCGAGCGTGAAGTTTCTTTTGCAGGTGGCCGCACCGTTTACGATAATTTAGACAAGTCGTTGTTTGATGCAGTGCCAATATTTGCCGACAGTTTTGGCAACTTAATTATTTTAGACTTGCAATATGTTTACAAAGGAAGCATAAGGGATTTTTATCCGCATATAGAATCATTGCCCGAATCGGCAAACGAGTTTCAGATTTATGCCGAAAGCATTGGCGACCTAACCATAAGTGAGCAAATAAAATTAGCATCAAAGCTCGGAACTAAAATTGAACCCAGCGCATTATCAGAAATAATTGACCTTGCTTTTTTATGCCTGCATGGCAATGATGGCGAAGATGGCCGCATACAGGGCTTGCTTGAATATTACCGAATTCCATACACCGGATCGGGAATTTTGTCAAGTGCTATTGGCATGAATAAAGTGGTTCAGAAAAAGCTGATGCAACATGCCGGTTTTAATGTTCCAGCTTTTTTCTCTGTTTCAAGACACGAATGGAAAAGCAAGAGCATAAAAAACTTCGCTGATGTTATTGAAAAGAATGTTGGCTTGCCATGCGTTATTAAACCTGCCAACCAGGGCTCATCTATTGGTGTTAGTGTTATAACCAAAGAAAATGTTGCAACGCTTACCGATGCCGTTAACAAAGCCTTTTTCATTCATACCATCAAACGCGAAAATTTTACTCAACTTAGTCACGAGCAGCGGGTAGAATACATACGAACTCTTGCAGATATAAGAGAAGGAATTGGTATGCCTGTAAAGATTGGCAGCAAAATAATTTTCCATCCCGAAGAACTGCTGTCTGTTATCCTCAACCTGTTTGCTGAAATGGACGAGGAGATTACCATTGAAGCTGTAGAAGCTGAGAGCGAAGTATTGATTGAACAGTTTATTGAAGGAAAAGAATTTTCGTGTATTGTAATTGAAAATACAGATCGAAAGCCATGCGCCTTACCTCCTACTGAAATAAAAAAAGGAAAAGAAGTATTTGATTACCGCAGTAAATATTTGCCCGGCTTATCGCGCAAAATAACACCTATACAAATTGATGATGACGGTATTGAAAAGATAAGAACAGAATGCGGTAAACTTTACAATGCTTTGCAATTTAATGTATATGCACGCATTGATGGTTTTTATGGTAACGATGGTAAAGTTTTTCTGAATGATCCCAACACTACTTCAGGCATGATGCCAAGCAGTTTCTTTTTCACCAGGCGGCTGAAATAGGATTGAACCCATCACAGTTTATTACCTACATTATTTATGTTTCTTTAAAAAACCGTTTAAACGATTTAAAGAACTACCGCACCACTCCGCTTTTGCTCGATCGTTTTAGCAGGTTGCTTTCCGATAAAAAATCGCTGCAGAAAAAGAAAACACGCATTGCTGTAATAATGGGCGGTTATAGTACAGAAAGACACATATCAGTTGAAAGCGGAAGAAACATTTACGAAAAACTAAGCAGCAGTGAGAAATACGAACCCATTCCGTTTTTTCTGATGGGTAATGATGCAGCCCATGAAATTTACCGTATACCTGTAAACATTCTTTTAAAAGACAATGCTGATGATATAAAGGAAAAAATTCTTTCTTTTAAAAGACACTCTGTCATCAATAAAATTATAGATGAGTGTAAAGAGTTGACAGAAAATTATTCTTCAGAAAAAAACTTAGAGTCTCCGGTAAAAGTTTCTTACGAGGATTTGGCAAAACAAGTGGAAGGAGTTTTTATTGCATTGCATGGTCGCCCGGGCGAAGATGGTGTTATACAACAAAACCTGATAAGAGTGGGCTTGCCGTTTAATGGCAGTGGTGTAGAGTCATCTCAAACCACTATTGATAAATTTAAAACCAACGAAATTTTATTACAACATGGCTTTAAAGCAGCCGGGCACATGCTGGTGTTTGAAGATGAGTGGAGAAACAACCCATCGGCTATTGAAGATAAAATTAAAGCGCAGTTTAGTTTTCCGGTTATTGCCAAACCTGTTGACGATGGCTGTAGCAGTGCTGTAAAGGTACTGCGTAACGAAAACCAGTTACATGCCTTTGCCGAACTGATGTTCCGTAAAGAAGATGCGTTAAATGAAAAAGCAGCCTCATTACTTAAAGTTAAATTTAACGAAGAATTTCCGCGCAAAAAATCTTTTTTAATTGAGACACTGGTAAATGCTGATGGCACCAAACATTTTTTGGAAGTAACGGGAGGTATGCTTACACACTATAATGCCAAGGGCGAAGTGGAGTTTGAAATGTTTGAACCGAGCGAAACATTAAGCGAGGGCGAAGTACTTTCTTTAGAAGAAAAATTTTTGGCAGGGCAAGGACAAAACATAACGCCTGCACGTTACAGCAAGGTAACGATAGAAAATAAGATGATTGCAGAAGTAGTAAAGAAACAATTGAAAGATGCAGCCACACTTTTAAACATACAAGGTTATGCGCGCATTGATGCTTTGTAAAAATAAAAGAAGACAGCCGCGTAGAAGTTTTCTTTATTGAAGTAAACTCACTGCCTGGCATGACTCCAGCCACTTGTATTTTCCACCAGGCAGCCATCAATCATTACAAGCCTTACGATTTTATTGACAAAATTTTAGAATTTGGTTTTCAGAGGAAGGCAATTACAGTTAAAATAAAATAATGTAATCATCCATTAATAATTTAGATTAAAGCCTATGACACCCAGAAGTTTATTTATTATTCTGATTAAAGTATCTGGTATCTATTTCATACTAGAATCTCTTGTAATTATTCCGGGTGCTTTTTCAAATCTGTTTAGTATTGCCTTTGGCACTGATAATAGTAAAGATGTTATGTTAATTGGTGTTTTGGCTATCTTATTGCAACTCTTAGTTTACTATCTTATACTCAGGTATTGTATTTTTAAACCAGACTGGATTGTTGACAAACTGTCTCTTGATAAACATTTTAAAGAAGATAAATTTGAGCTAAACATCCATCGCTCAACAATTATCAGCATAGTCATTATACTATCGGGGCTTTTTATTTTTTCTGAAGCAATACCTGATTTTTTCAAAAGCGCTTATACATTTGTTGGAGATAAACAAAGAGGAATAAAATTTGGAGAGAGCCCTAACACAAGAAGTTTGATTTATTATTCCTTACAAATATTGGTAGGCTTTTTCCTTTTCACCAATCACCGTTTGATATTGAACCTGGTAGAAAGGCAACGCAAAAAATAACCTATGTTTTCCTTATCAAATGACTTGTGTTTGCCTGGGCAGTGGGCATAATTACTATGTCATTTAAGCATACATGTGCGGGCCGCGAGGCAGCAAAGTAAACTACATCGGCAATGTCATCGGCTCTTAACGGCTCATAGCCTGCGTAAACATTTTTGGCACGCTCGGCATCTCCTTTTAACCGCACCAGCGAAAATTCCGTTTCGGCAGCACCCGGGCAAACAGATGTAACCTTAATGTTATGCTCAAGCAAATCAATACGCATACTTTTGGTAAGTGCATCCACAGCAAACTTGGTAGCACAATAAACGTTGCCTTTCATATAAGCTTCTTTACCTGCAATGGAGCTTATATTTATAATATGGCCGCTTTTGCGTTGTATCATATCGGGCATAATAGCCTTAGTAACATAAAGCAATCCTTTAATGTTTGTATCTATCATTACATTCCAGTCATCAATCTGTCCATCGTTAATAGGTCCTAAGCCCGATGCAAGCCCTGCATTGTTCACCAGCACATCTACATGCTTCCAGTTATGCGGCATGGTTTTAATGGCGGTTTCCACTGCATTGTTATCTCTTACGTCAAACGGCAGTGAGAGTACTTTAACACCGGTAGCTGTTTTTATTTCTTCTTCCAGTTTTCTTAAACGCTCTTCCCTCCTGCCGTTTATAATTACATCCCATCCGTGTTGAGAAAATTTAATGGCTATGGCTTTACCGAATCCGGCAGTGGCGCCTGTTACAAAAATGGTTGGCATAATTTAATTTCTGTTTTTAAGTGGTTTTGATTGTGGTATTTTAAAATAAAATTTAATGGGTGTTTAAGCGGCTTTTTTTTATAACTGTAAGAAAAATAAATTATCAATCCCAATGCAAGCCATGCCAAAACCACAACCAGTTGCTTTTGCTCATGGGAGTAAGAAGGTAGCAGCAAGATATCACTCCTAACACCGGAATAAGTGAAAGGTTTCGCATAAACGATAATACAGACAAAGTAATGCATAGCATAAAAAACAACAGCATTACAAACGACTTCGTAAAATCATCGCCACTAAACGTAATTACCTGCTTTACGTACGGCATATTATAAATACATAAAGCTATTGCTGCCGATATAACCAATACGGGTACTATATACTTAGCATTAATGTATGGAAGAGAAAATCTGCCCGATTCCTTTATTTCCTTTTGCGGTAAGGTAAGCACACCTGCACAAACCAGTACAAAAGCAAATAAGGTGGCAATAGAAGTGAAATCAAGAATAAATTTTTCATCAACAAAAACATGGGCAAGCCTACCACCAAACCCGTTATAATAGTAGAGAACCCCGGTGTCTTATGCTTTGGATGTATGCTTGCAAATTTTTTAAGGCAACAACCCATCGCGGCTCATGCTCATCCATATACGCGGCTGCCCTAACTGAAAAACAAGTATTACACTTGTCATGGCTATTACAGCTCCAATTGAAATAATAAAAAGCATCCACTTTACTTCTTTTATTTTAAACACCTCGGCTAAAGGGTCGCTCACACCAAGTTGCGTGTATGAAACCATGCCTGTAAGTACCAATGCAAGTATGATGTAAACCACCGTACAAATTACCAATGAGTAAATCATGCCCTTAGGTAAATCGCGCTGTGGATTTTTACTTTCTTCGGCAAGTGTTGAAACTGCATCAAAACCAATGTATGCAAAAAACACGGCTGCTACCCCTCCCATTACACCTCCAAAACCGTTAGGCATAAAAGGAGTCCAGTTATCAATGTTAACATAACCCGCACCTATAACTATTACAAGCAGTATAATGCCAAGCTTAAGCAGCACCATTATGTTGCTTACGTTTTTCGATTCTTTTACACCAACAAAAACCAGCCACGTTACAAATACATTAATGAGCAGTGCCGGTAAATCAAAAATAATATGCAGGCCGCCTATTTGTGGCGCTGTTAGCCATGCTGTTTGCCCTTCGCCTGCTGTGCCGGCTAAAAATGCCTGGTGTGCGCTGCGGTAATTAATAGTTAAATACTCGGGAAGGTGTATGCCAAACTGCTCAATAAGATTTGTAAAATATCCGCTCCAGGAAAAAGCCACATAAATATTTCCAATGGAATATTCCATAATTAATGCCCAGCCTATTATCCATGCAAACAGTTCACCAAACGAAACATAAGCATAGGTGTAAGCGCTTCCGCTAATGGGCAGGCGCGATGCAAACTCGGCATAACACATGGCAGTAAAACCGCAGGCAAGCGTGCAAATAAGAAAAAGCAAAACCACCCCCGGGCCTCCTTTAAAACATGCCTCACCCAAACTGCTAAAACTGCCGGCACCAATAATAGCTGCAATACCAAAAAAAGTTAAGTCGCGAGCCGATAAGTTTTTTTTAAGTGAATTAGCATGTTGGTCGCCATCGCCACCGGTTTTGTTAAAGTCCGTAATAGCTTGCGAAATAGACTTGCGTCTGAAAATTTTCATACAATATGGTGTTTTGTAAGCAGGGTAGAGTTAGGTATTAGTCCCCATACTTTGGGATGGGCTATCGTGTTTTGTATTTGTCAACGCCTTAATACCATTGTCGTATTACAATTATTTGCAAATTCGCACTCTTTAAATTCTACTCAGTATCATGAAATTCTTCATAGACACAGCTAATATCTCACAAATAAAAAGAAGCCAATGACCTTGGCGTGCTTGATGGTGTTACCACCAACCCCTCTTTAATGGCTAAAGAAGGTATAAAAGGTAAAGACAATGTGCTAAAGCATTATGTTGACATTTGCAACATTGTAAAAGGCGACATAAGCGCTGAAGTTATTTCAACAGAGTACAATGGCATAATTGAAGAAGGGAAAGCGCTTGCCGCACTGCATAAGCAAATAGTAGTAAAAGTGCCTATGATTAAAGATGGTGTTAAGGCAATAAAATATTTTACCGACAATGGCATTAAAACAAACTGCACACTGGTGTTTAGCGCAGGGCAGGCATTGCTTGCTGCAAAAGCGGGTGCCACTTATGTATCTCCGTTTATTGGAAGGCTTGATGATGTAAGTACAGATGGCTTAAACCTCATTGCCGAAATACGACAGATATATGATAACTACGGCTATCAAACACAAATACTTGCTGCCAGCATACGCCATGCAATGCACATAATTAATTGTGCCAAGCTGGGGGCTGATGTGGCTACATGCCCGCTTAGTGCTATATTAGATTTATTAAAACATCCGCTAACCGATATTGGCTTGCAAAAGTTTTTAGAGGATGCGAAAAATCTGCTTAATCGTTTATTTTGAATTGTGAAAAAGCAACCCCAAAACAAAACTGCACGCACTGCACCGGCAAAACCCTTAGCAGACATAAGGAAAACGGAAGCAGCACCATCTTTACTTAACAGGCTTGAATCATTTTTAGAGCGTAACGAAAAAGTAATTTTTTACACCACGCTTTTATTATCGCTTGTTTTCTCTGTTTTGTTATTTGATGTAAAGATGAGTGAGGGGAATGATGATTCTGATTACATAGAAGGCGCTTACAAGTTTAGCCGGATTATAAAAGTTATTATAATTCCAAAGCGCCACTTTACCCAATGGTTTTGAGCCTTCCTGTTTCCTTTTTTGGCATTAATGTTCCGTTATTAAAATCATTGTCAATTATTTTTACGCTGCTTCAAATCACATTTATATATCTGGCTTTTCGTAAAGTAATTCCTTATGCAGTGCTTTTCTTGTCTATTGTTTTCATTTCCGTTAATAGTTACTTTCTTTATTTCGCAAGCCAAACATACACCGAAGCTTTTTTTAGTATGCTTCAGGCAGCTTTTCTTCTTGCAGCCCGCCCTCTTATTTTAAGTGATGAGAAAAAAATAAGCTACGAAAAATGGATTTTATTTGGCTTTTTACTCTTTCTTTTAACCATCACAAAAAATATTTCTGTTGGCGCCTTAGCCGCTGTTTTTCTGTTTTTTATTTTCAGCTTAAACTTCAAAAATATTTTACTCGCTTTAGGTTCCTTCCTTATTTTCAGAATACCATTTGAACTAATTAAAAAATCTATTTGGGGAAGTGAGAATCAATTCAGCAGCCAATACCAGATTCTTATTCAAAAAGATCCTTATGATGCAAGCAAGGGTGTTGATGATTTGGCAGGTTTTTTCGGAAGGTTGTTTGACAACACCTCCTTATATATTTCCAAACGCCTATATCAGATTTTAGGATTTATTTCTCCTGATGCAACCAACGTTAACAAAGGATTGGTTCTAATAACATTTATTTTTATTGGCATAGGCCTGTTTCACATTATAAGGCAAAAAAACAAAATGTTGCTTTTTGTTTTTCTGTATACTCTGTGTATGGCTGGGCTAACTTTTTTTGTTTTACAAACAAGATGGGATCAACCACGTATGGTTTTAGTGTATGTTCCTTTTATGTTAGCAATTGCTTTCTATGGCTTGTACTCTATGTTTAAGAACTTACCTGTATTAAAATCAATTACCTTTTTATTTTTTGCTGTTTTAAATTTAGGAAGCAGTTTAATAAGCACATCAACTAAAGCTGCAAAAAATTTTAGTGTTATAAAAAAGAATCTTGCCGGAGATATTTACTACGGCTATACTCAAGACTGGAGAAATTTTCTTGAGCTAAGCAAGTATGCGGCTGATAGTCTACCTGCTAATTCTTTTGTCGCTTCCCGCAAAGCACCAATGTCATTTATTTACGGAGGCGGTAAATCATTTTATCCGGTTTATACTGTTTATAGTACCGATGCCGATTCTGTACTCAATTATTTTAAAAAGAAAAAGTTACGCATGTTTTGCTTGCAAGCATCAGACGTAATCCAAAAAAAATTGATGGATATGTAATTAATACGCTTCACCGGATGATGGCACCTGTTGCGCAGAAATATCCTGATAAGGTTGTTTTAGTTAAACAAATGGGAGAATCGGAACCTGCCTACTTATACGAGATTAAATATTAAATAATGAGCCGCAAAAGATTAGAAAACGAAATTGAACACGGCAAGAAATTACTTGCCGGTGGTGCTGAAGACATTTGGAACTGGGCAAGCCCCGCAGGGCGTGTAAGGGCTGAACGTAGAGCCAATTTTTTTGTAGATGTGGCTGCAATAAAATCTACTGATGAAGTTTTGGAAATAGGATGTGGCACAGGAATATTTACCGAAAAAGTTTTTCAAAAAACTAATTCATCCATTACTGCTATTGATATTTCTAACGAACTGCTTGAGGAAGCAAAGAAAAAATTACCTCAGGTTAACTTTAAAGTTGATGATGCAATGAGCCTATCTTTTGCCGACAATAGTTTTGATGTGGTTTTTGGCAGTTCTGTATTGCACCACTTGGATTTTGAAAAATCGTTAAAAGAAATTTTACGTGTTTTAAAAAGTGGCGGAAGAATGATTTTTGCTGAACCTAATATGATTAACCCTCAAATTCTCGTTCAAAAAAATATTCCTTTCATAAAAGAAAAACTTGGCGATTCGCCCGATGAAACAGCCGTAGTAAGATGGCAACTCAAAAAACAAATGCGTGATTTGGGTTTTACTAAAGTCGAAATTTTTCCTTACGATTTTTTGCATCCTGTTACTCCAAAATCAATGATTAATTTGGTAAACAATATTGGTAAAGTAATAGAAAAAATTCCGGTGCTTAAAGAAATTGCAGGCTCTGTTATTATTTTTGGAAGTAAAGATTAAGAAAGCCTGTGCGTTATTTAGAATATTTTAAATCTATTGCTCCTAAAAGAGTTAAAATCCGTAAGCGCCATAGCTACTACTGGAACGACATTACCAATTATTGCAATTACTTTTCGCACGAAACTTTTAGCATACTTGAAATTGGTTGCGGAACCGGTGAATTGCTTAGCGAGATTAAGGAAAAGATAAAACCGGAATTGATTATTGCGCTGAAATGATTGACCAGGCACGCAAAATTTTTCAGATATTGACTTTAGGTTAATGGCTGCAGAAGCAATTAACCTTGAAAAGAAATTTGATTTGATAATTGTTTCCAATCTGGTTGGTTATTTGGATGATGTGCAGGCTGTGTTCGAACAAATACAAAAAGTTTGTCACGAACAAACTAAAATAATTGTTACTTACCACAATCATTTATGGGAACCCTTTTTAAAAGTTGCTGAGTTTTTTAAACTTAAAACACCAGCGCCAAACGTAAACTGGTTAACACACCAGGACACAAAAAATCTTTTAATGCTTAGCGGTTTCGATTGTTACCGGCAAACCAGAAGAATGCTGTTTCCTGTTTACATTCCTTTGGTTTCATCTTTACTGAATAAATTTTTAAGCAAACTGCCATTATTTAAATCACTGTCCATGTGTGGCTATTCATTTGCAAAACCATCTTCTGTTAAAACACCCGAAAGTGTTTCTCAAAAATATTCAGTAAGCATAGTTGTACCTGCCCGCAACGAAAGCGGCAATATTGAAAACGCAATTTTGCGCTTACCAAAATTTGGCAGGCACCAGGAAATAATTTTTATAGAAGGAAATTCTACTGATGATACCTGGGAAAAAATACAAGAAATAAAAACCAAATACCAAAGCACCCACGATATTAAGATAGGTAAACAACCCGGAAAAGGAAAAAACGATGCAGTAAGAAAAGGGTTTGATATGGCAACAGGTGATATACTGATGATATTGGATGCCGACCTTACCGTACCGCCCGAAGATTTGCCGAAATTTTACGAAGCCATAGCAACCAATAAAGGTAACTTTATAAATGGTTGTCGCTTAATTTACCCAATGGAAAAAGAAGCCATGCGCTTTTTAAATATGGTTGGAAATAAATTTTTCAGCTTTGCATTTTCCTGGTTGCTCGATCAGCCTTTTAAGGATACCCTGTGCGGAACAAAAGTTATTTTCAGAGAAGATTATAAGCGACTTGTTACCAACCGAAAATTCTTTGGTGAGTTTGACCCCTTTGGCGATTACGATTTAATTTTTGGTGCTTACAAACTCAACTTAAAAATTGTTGAACTCCCCATTCGTTATCGCGAGAGAACTTACGGAAGCACTAACATATCAAGATTCAAGCATGGATTAATTTTATTGCGCATGTGTGCATTTGCCATGCGCAAAATAAAGTTTGTTTAATCAGGTATTCTTTATGTCTGGGGCTTTGGTTACTTTAGTGCTCTCAATTAATGACTGAAATGAAAACTAAAGCTTCTTTAATTTTCTTTTTATTTTTTTTCTTGTCGCAAAAAATCCATTCTCAAAATTGTAATTTCATTTGTAATGCCGATTTTGACAGCATTCAGTTTCCATCAGCGCCTGCTTTTCCCGATAGTACTCAAATGCCGTGCTGGAAAACAACTGCTAACGATAATCAATTTGAAGTTTGGTTGAATGGCTATAATGGTGTTCCTGCTTATTCAGGCACTCAGTTTCTTGAATTGAACGCTTATTTTTATTCAACTATTTATCAAAGTTTTTATGCTGCACCCGGCATGGCTTTGAATATAAGTTTTGCCCACAGAGGAAGAACCGGAGTTGACTCTATGAGTGTTTCTATTGCAGATTCATCAGGCAATGAAATTATACTTGGTACGTTTGGTGATGGAGATACTGCATGGGGTTACTACTCTTTGAACTATGTTATACCATCAACTTCCGGCAGTAACTTTACTATAAAATTTAATTCAATATATGTAACCGGAAATAATCCTCAGATTGGCAACTTTTTAGATGCAGTAAGTATGTGTCAGACAAATGTTGGTTTACAAGAAACCAATTTTTTAAACTCCCTACAGATGTTTCCCAATCCTGCTACAGAAACTTTAAACATTCAGCTTACAAACAAGAATTTAAACTACCAACTCAAAGTCTATAATTTGTTATCTCAATTAGTATTCATTCAAAACCTTAACGAATCTACTTCTATTGATATTAAAAACTTATCTGAAGGAACTTATCTATATGAAGTAACTACAACTGATTATCCAAGGACAGATACCGCAATTAAGCGAGGCAAATTTTGAAACTTTAATCTCTTTTCCTTGCTCCTCCCCATTCTCTCCCACTCTATTGATCAAAGAAAAATAGCAACCGTTGTTTCTGTTTTAAGCAACAATGGTGTAATTATTATACCTACCGATACCGTTTATGCCATTGCATGCAGCATTAAATCGGCAAAGGCATTTGAAAAAATTTGCAGGCTTAAAAATGTAAAGCCCGAAAAAGCCAATTTCTCTTTTTTGTGTAACGATTTAAAAAACATATCGGAATACACAAGCCCGTTTGACCGTAGTATTTACAAACTGCTTAATAAAAATTTACCCGGTGCTTTTACTTTTATTTTAGAGGCTAGCAACAATGTGCCGGCTATTTTCCGCAATAAGAAAAACCATTGGCATACGCATACCCAACAATGCTGTTGCCCTAAATATTATTGAAACACTGGGCAATCCGCTAATGGTAACATCTTTGCATAATGCCGATGACCCTATTGCAGATTACTTGACCGATCCTGCCGAAATTTTTGAGCACTTTGAAAATACAATTGACATAATTATTGACAGTGGCTACGGTGGTAATATTCCCAGTACGGTAATTGATTGCACAACTGCTGAACCCTCTTTAACAAGGCAGGGTGCCGGTGAGTTGCTTTACTAAGGCTCTACACGCGATCAAGCACTGTAACAATTAGTTTATCCATTGCCGCCTCGTAGTTTTTGCTAAACTCCTGTGCAATTCGATTAGCCACAATAACATTTACCGAACAGCAATTATGCCCCAGTAACTTTGCCAAACCATACATGGCACCTGTTTCCATCTCAAAGTTGGTTACGCGGTGTGTGCCGTGTTTGAAAGAGTTGAGCTTTTCAATCATGTCTATTCTGCCCAATGGCAAACGCAATACTCTGCCCTGCGGTGCATAAAAACCCGAACACGATGCGGTAATTCCCACAAACATTCCCTCGGCAATTTTTTGTTTTAACACTGCCGAACATTCACTTATATATGATTGAGGCAACACCCCATTATTGGGATAATGTTTTCGGAAAGATTCTATAATGGCAGTTTCATCGGCATTGTTTTTAAGCTGGTAAAAATTTAGCAACCCATCCAAACCCAATCCGTGTGATGAAAACACAAATGAGTCAACAGGTATATCGGCCTGCAACGCCCCCGATGTACCTATGCGTATTAAATTGATAGAAGTAAGGTTGTCTTTAATTGTTCTCTTAGCAAGATCAATATTTACCAAAGCATCCAACTCATTGTAAACAATATCAATATTATCCGTCCCTATACCGGTAGAAATTACACTAATGCGCTTGCCATTATATGTGCCGGTGTGTGTAACAAACTCGCGCTTTTGTTTTTTAACTTCAATGTTGTCAAAAAATTTGCTTACCACGCCTACCCTGTCGGGGTCGCCCACGTTTATAATAGTTGAAGCAATTTCATGCGGATGCAGGTTAAGATGATACACACTTCCATCCTTGTTTAAAATTAATTCTGATTCGGCAATTTTGTTTGACATGGCTTATAGGGTTATATAATTACATAATTGCTTTAAAAACTTTTTTTACTCCTTGGTGCCATAAGCCAAATCACCGGCATCACCAAGACCCGGTACTATGTATGATTGTGCAGTAAGTTCTTCGTCTAACGCGCCAATCCAAATGTTAGCGTTTTCGGGAATATTTGCCTGCACATGTTGCAATCCTTCAGTACTTGCAATAGCAGCCACTACATGCAGGTGCTTGGGCTTACCCATAGCTACAAGCGCTTTAAAAGTTTGTACTAACGATTGCCCTGTTGCCAGCATAGGGTCGCTCAAAATAATAATTCTGTCTTCAAGCTTTGGGCTTGAAACATACTCGAGGTGAATATCAAAACTACCATCTTTATGGTGCCTGCGGTAAGCAGATATAAATGCATTATCTGCCCCATCAAAATAATTTAACAACCCCTGGTGCAACGGTAAGCCTGCACGCAAAATAGTTGCAAGCACAGGCTGCTCTTTCATTTGCGGAACAAGTGCAATGCCAAGCGGTGTGGTAACTTCAACATCGTGATACGCAAAAGTTTTACTGATTTCTAAAGCAGCAATTTCTCCAATCCTTTCTAAGTTTCTCCTAAAGCGCATCCTGTCCTGCTGTATATTGATGTTGCGCAATTCGGCTATAAAATGATTGATGATGGAATTTTGCTTGCTGAGTATATTAACCATTGCTGTGTATCTTCTGCTTGTAAATTGTGTGCTTTAATTAATGTGGTAAAGTTACTTTTTAAGTAACCTGAATGGCAGCGGCAGGTTGTTTTTCTTTATTTTAAGATAAATGTTTTCGGTAGCGCCAAAACTTTTATAAAAACGCGCAAGTTCAGGATTGTTGCTGCCTTCAAAATCAAAAATTAAATCGCGCTTTTGGTGCATGCTTATATACCTGTCAACAATTACAGGCATGGCCAGGAAGTGTTTACCTTCTGTATTAACAGCACTAAACAAAAAAGTAATGCGGTGGCGTGTTTTTAAAAACACAGCACCTGCCACCAAACGATTTTCATGGTAGGCATAATATACCTCGCACATCTTTCTTTCAATAGCTTCATTTATCAGGTTACTGAGTATTTCGTACTCTTTGTCTTTTAAATTTTTAATTTTCTTGCCTTTGTTTTCCCTGAAGAGTTTTATTAAAGCATTAGCCTCTTTCATGCCCACTATCTGCAACTGGTGTTGCCCGTTTGCCTTTTTAAGATTTCTTGTAAGGTTTTGCGAATACCCGTTATGAATTTCCTCGTAGTTTTTATTAAGGCTTAATGTGCAGTTAATGTTTTTTGTAAACTTAAATCCCTGAGGCAAAAACATGTTTTCGCTGTTAAGGTTTATATCAATAAACTTATAGCGTGCAGGTATTTTCTCAATAAATACTTTAATGTGTTCCGAATTTAAATGCTGCCTGCTGAACACACCAAGTTGCTGTGTAAAAAAAGGAGGAAACAAATATTCAAAACCAAACTTTTTGCGCCAGGTAAGTGGCATTACTGCTTTATAACCTTCGCTAACTAAGCCATGCCAGCCGGGGCTAACCAAATCTAGATACCAGCTATAAGCATATATTAAGCCGTTATAAGATTTATCTATGGTTTCGTCCCAGCGGGTTTTATCTATTTGATGGTTGTTTAATACCAGAATACGCTCATCATTCATACAGGAAATGGGCAATACATTGGCGAAAAATAAAAGTATTTTATAATCTTCACAATTTTAGTGCGCAAATTAACGCGATGTAACCATTACTCTACATTAAAACTTTTACTTACCCAATAAGTATCTAAGCCTATTAAACAAGAATTGGGGATAAAAAGTGCTGGTTATAGAATAAAATTGCTTTCTACTTATCCACAAAAAGTCTTTTAACAAAGCACCCTTTACTTGTTTCTGCCTTTACTATGTAATGCCCGGTTGTCAATCCCTTCGTTTTTCTTTCTTGCACATTCATCCCTTTACTTAAAAACAAAGATTCTTCGCCCACCTTTTTTCCAAACAAATCCGTAATAGTAACATTTACTTTTTCTTCTTTTCCGTTTCAAAATTCAAAAAATATTTATCCTTTGCAGGAGTTGGGTAAACATTAAACCTGTTGGCTGAGGTAACATTTACAGTTTTCTTTTTTCGGGCTGCCGATAGCACAAAACTCGCCAAAGTGCTTTGGCTTGTATCTGTTAATGTTTCATTTGTTATGCTCACACTCGTTTCTACATCCACGGGCGCTGTGGTTACAGTTGTAAATGTACCGCAACCCTGGCAGTTATAGCTGTAAGTATAAGTACTGTCTAATTGCTGCGCATCTGCAATGTGTGCTATTGCAACTAATACAACTGCGTTTAAAATAATTTTAATTTTCTTCATGGCTCTGTTTTTTTTAATTCTTTACAAACCTCACCCCCCTTTGCACCCTCTCCGTTTCTATCCTCAAAATATAAACTCCCTTCTTCAAATCATCCACAGCAAGTGCCTCCGCTTGCATACCTTTTAATATCATCATAAATTAAAATCTGTCACCACAATTCCATTATTGCCAAAACTGCTATCAAAGCTTCCATCATTGTTCAGCCGCATTAAACCATAATCAACTAAACCACCCCAAACCATATTTGAGAAACCTCCTGCTAGAATTTTTCCATCTACCTGTATCTTTATTTCTTCAGCACCATCTGGTCCACTTGAGAAAGAACGTGTTTGTAATCCGTCATTATCAAAGGTGCTATCTATGGTGCCATCATCATTAAATCGTTCAACAGAAAAATCATAATTGCCAGCCCCTACTCCGCCACCACCAAGTATTTTACCATCAGGTTGTACAGCTAAGCATCCTATCGCACTTATCGTTGGAGTTAATCCGTTAACTCCAAACGAAGAGTCAATTTGTGCATTATCGTTAACTCTAATTATATTATATCCTGAGGTAATCAATAATTTACCATCAGGCTGTAATATACTTGCAAATGCGTATTCTATTGAGCCAAAATCTAGTATTAATTTCCTGTTAAATTGTATGTCAAATCTAAAGCCCCCGATGTATCAAGTCTTACAATTGCAATGTCCATTGCACTTGGGTAGTTAACTGTACCGATGACATAAATTTTTCCACTTGGATGCCACAAGACCTTAGGCAAGATGTCACCACTATTTACATTTATTATGCTTATGCCATTATTGCCAAATGTATGGTCCATGCTTCCATCAGTATTCAAACGTAAAACCACAAAATCTTGACTATTAACCGTTGTGGTCCCGCCAACTGCAAGAATTTTCCCATCCCCTTGCAGCGCTATACTCAATAGTCTATTATCAATATTCGGATTTATAGTTATTATTTTAATACCCGATAATCCAAAAGTCGTATCAAGACTACCGTTTGTATTGTAACGCAACACGGCAAACTGAAAATAATTATTTTGCTTTGACGACCCTCCGGCTAAAATTTTTCCATCAGGCTGCATCACTATAGAGGAAATACCATCGTTTGTCCCAAAGATGTAATAACCTTCCCCGTCCCATTAAATGAGGTATCTAAAGACCCCGCTGGTTGGCTAAAAACAATTTCTGAATTTATTAAATGCTCAATTGCCAATAATCCTATAAAAAGTAAATAAAATTCTCTTGCTTTCATTGCCAAATCTCTACTAAATAATTATCTACACTATTGTTATAATCCTTTATATCGCCTCTAATCAAAACTGCTATATTGGTAAAATCGGCAGGCGGTTGCCCTGGGTCATTGTTTGCAACCAATGTTACGGTTTTACAATCATTAACAGATTGCCCGGTTTTGTAATTGGCTATTACCTTAATGGTTATTTGCGTGCCCGGAGAAACCGGTGTTGACAAATTTTTACAGGCTTGATAATCGCCCTTGGAAAGAACTTTCAGTTCTCCAATTTTTGTTAGCCCCGTTGTTGTACATGTATTGCTGTTGGCAGGTGTAAAATCATAAATATTTACACCACTTAACCCCGAATTATGTGTACCGCTTGGAGTTTGATTCGCGCTGCCTGTTCGCACACCAACGGTAACTGCATTAGCTGACCAATAATTATAAAAAGCACTATAATTTGTTGTTGCTAAGTACCCCATTATTGTGCTTATAGGTAACCCTAAAGCCAGAGGTGCTATTCCACAAAAATCACATTGCTCAGTAAAATAATCTTCAAATATTTGCAAATTAGGTATTCCGCTGCTACAGGCGCTGAATGAGGAAGTTGTTCCATAAAAAATTCCCATGTCTGGTCCTTGTCCGCTCCATATTCCTTGTGCTGCTGGAAACGCAAAATAAACCGGTTTTTGTTGAGAGCCCGGTCTGTCAATTTTATAAATACCATGCGCCAATGCATAGCGCGATGCATGGTCGCCAATTCCATTAAACAAAATATCGGGATAGCATAAAGAAAGCACATCACCAACTACGGTGTAAGGATTTAAAGGGGTTCCCGCAAATTCATCTGAAATGTGTTGGGTACTGGTTCCAAATAATCCTAGTTGTGCAAAATTATCTCCCTGTCGTAAATGGGATGCTGCACTTTTTCTAATCTGTAACATTCATCGGCTGCTAAGGTTGGATAAGTAGGTACATAATAAGGCATATCTCCTACTTTTGATAAGCGTGCATAAACAGGAGTAGGCATAGGGTTGGGGTCGTAGAAAGTAGGATAAGTATTGTAAGAATAATAACATTGATCAGTTCCCGGTAAGCCAAAATCACCTATTTTTATTTCAATTTCAATATGTCCGGTTGAACTTCCCTGTCCTTCAATAATTGGTCCGGGTGTACTTGGCGGACACACTCTACAGCGATCACCAATCGCAGTGTAAAGCACTCCTGAACACGATGTCAAATACACTGTAGGATCCCCATTAATATAATAATGTGGTCTGGGTGTAGTAAGTATCGTCCACGTTACATTACTCTCCGTCCCTGCCTTATCTATTGTTCCTCCGGCACAGTTTAAACACTGTATCGGGTAATCCGTTTCATCATATTCATAACTCAGTTTAGCATCATCATTTAAAGCAGTTGTATCAAAATGGCTGTAGTGCGGTATGGCAAGCAATACGTTATATCGGTTTCCCATCACCCAAAACCGCTTAAAAATATAATCAACATAATTGCTTGCATCCCAGCTATGGTAATCCGCAATTTTTTCATTCATCTCCTGTTTTAAATTATAGCCGTTGGCAATGCAGCTATCTATTAAAGTTTTAAAACTTACATGAAAAAAACTATCAACCGTTAGCGCACACATTTTATTTACCTGAGCCTTTACCGTGGCATTAGTGCTGGCATCAAGCATGCCTATGGTTATCAGTTTTAAAAAATTTTTCAGCACCACTATCACTTTCTCAGGCTGGTTTAGTTTTATCAGTTCTCCTTTTACATTCTCCGCATTTACACTGTTCATGCCCACATACACATTGCCCAAAAAGTCCACATCAAAATCACTTGTTATGTTATCACGGTTTTCCTCATCGTTATATCCTATACTCCATATCACTTCTCCATCGGCACTGTAACATAATATATATGCATTATTTAATTGATCTTCAGTTGAGGTCATTCCGCAAACCAATAGCTCATCCTCATTCACAGCATTTACCTTTATTCCGGTAGCATAATCATTGCCATCATTATTGCTGTTAAACCTCTGCAACCATACCTGCTCCCCATCCTGGTTATACAAAATCACTACTATATCTTTGTTTATTCCGTTACTATATTCCTCGGTTTCCGCTGTTCCGCATACTGCCACATTTCCATTTACACATACTACCCCCGTTGCTATATCATCTAATCCTTCACCATCATACGTTGCATACCATTCTAAATCTCCATTACCATTTAACCTTATGGTAAAATAATCCTTATCTCCTGTATTGCCTGCCATATAATATGCGCCATCGCCCGCAGCCATAGCGCTTATAAAAACATCCATACCTGCAACATCGCTTAACATCCTTTCGCAAATAGCTTCCCCCTCTGCATCTAATTTAATCATAAAAGCATCATAAACACTTTCATTAACTTGCTTATTTCCTGCCAATACCACCATGTTATCCGTACCTATCGCAAAATCAGCTATCTTATTTAAACCTTCATTCGCATAATTGTAATTCCATTCAACAGTTCCGCTCGAGTCAAGTTTCTGTATAAAAACACCTGTCTGCCCTTCATCAATAAAATAAGTGCCGCAAACATATATTTCATTGCTGCTTACGGCTATTACTTTTACCGCCTCATTAAAATTTTCACCGTAGCTCGTAGCATAGTAGTGCCATTTAAGCACACCTTCATTATTTACCTTAACCACACCGGGTGTGTAATTACCCCTTTTCGTTTTAAAACTGCCTGCCACGTAGCTGTTATCGTTTTCATCAAAAGCAAGCCCGTTTACCTTATCCTCACCGGCACTTGTGCCGCGCAGCACCACAGAAAAAACCGAGTCTTTGTTGGGTGCTAATTTTGTTAGTACACCATCATTGCCGTTTATGCTGTCGCCATAAAAAGTACCGGCTAAATATATATAGCCTTCACTGTCGGCTTTTACTTTTAAATCAGTAGCCTCGCTTTTGTTGTTAAATTTTTTATTCCATTCTAAGTTTACGTTTTGTGCATTACAAAAAACACAAACAAATAACAATACAGGTAAAAGGTTAAAGGCTCTCATGTTGTGGTTATTTTTTTTTTTACATATACCAAAAGTATGTTTCTCAAACTAATAAACAAGAAGTTTTTAAAAAAATTACAAACGGCAATAAACAATCTGAAAGTCGTAAAAAAAACAAACCCCTCTCTTTTGGAGGGGGGTCAGGCAAAAAGTATAAAACAAATCTTTAGATAAATTCTAAACAGGCTCCTATAATTCTGTTAATATTACTTAACCTAAAGGCTTCAGTTCTACCACAATTCCTCTTTCTCTCCCGGGCTTAGTTTAATGTTTTTTACCAACGCTGTTTCATATCCCGGCATCTCAAACTCCAAATTATACACTTCAGGTTCAATTTGCTTTCTGTCAGCTATTCCCCTGGTAATTGC
Source organism: Bacteroidota bacterium (assembly GCA_016714005.1). Classification (GTDB taxonomy): domain Bacteria; phylum Bacteroidota; class Bacteroidia; order AKYH767-A; family OLB10; genus JADJOA01. Next base: position 162,835 of record JADJOA010000005.1, on the reverse strand, counting down.
TCACTTCTGTAAACTCAGTGCCTTTGCTGCCTATAGCTTTCATCAGCGCACCTTCTATCGTTTCTCCCGTTTCCTTGTTCACTATCCTGGCATATATTTCAGTAAAATTTTTCTTTGGATCATTTATAGCACGCTCGTTAAAGTAAGTATTGTAAAACGAATTATTGCTTAGCCTGAAAAACGAAACCAGTTTATCCATACGCTTTTTAAGCAACGCATCTATTTCCTTTATCAATTTCAGCTATGTGCCTGGTTACTTCCTCGCGCTCTGCTATCACACCTTTTGGGACTGCTTATTAAAAGGTTGTATTTTCTATCGCTTCTTCCAGCGCTTCCAAATCAGCCTCTGTTACCGAGTATGCCGCTAAATTACCAACCTCTTCCTTCCCAAAATTCAAAATCACCTGGCTGCGGTTTTTCTTTACTGTGCTGGCTCCTTCAATCAAATCAGTAAACGACCAGTTTATTTTTCCAAACAAAATATCATTGCCTGTAGCTGCAGCAAACGCCTGCAAAGCACCTTTCATTTTGTAAGCCAGATCTGCCATTTTCATCAGCGCATTTCTTTTTTGCACCGCGTAGCCCTTGGTTATTTCTTCCTGCCTTGCCTGCTGCCCCTGCAATTCCTGTAATTTTAATTTAAACTCATCAAATGCTGTTACAAAGGCTGCCAGCACTTGCCAAATGTTTAATGTTCCGTTTAGGAATAATAATAGTCCTAAATACATGTTTGTTTTTGCTTTTTGTGTAGATGTCATTTTTTTAAAATTTAGTTGTTTGAAATATTATTTTATTTAATTTTGTTATTTTTAATGAAATATACTGCATTAAAAATTTATATCAATATATACTTTTATAAAATTAAAAAGTTATAGCCTTCTTTGCAACTCTTTGTTTTTCAGGCTCAAATCTTTTTTCGTAGTTACACCATGCCTTCCCTAAACACATAATCTGCCTCTTTAAACTTTAAAATTATCATCACCCGGCATACCGGCATACGCAAGGCATTAAGTAAAATTGTTTTATGCCTCTGTCTTATTTGTATTACATAAAATAATCTATCCTTAAAACATCCTTCCTAAAACAATGAGTTATTTGCCTCGGGTTTCACCTTAAACACATCAGTTAAATTAAAATAAGGCAAAAGTTAATGTCAAATTACCAAAGGTGAACTTGCAATCGCTTAATTTAAAAACCAAGCCGCCTGTTGTTTAAAGCAAAACACTAAAAGTAAATTACAATTTGTCAAAAGTGACAGTAAATGTGCTTGAGGCTAATTACAAGCCGCTTAATGTGTCAGTGCTATCTTCTGTAGTATAGCATTAATTCGTCAAAGTATATCTTGTCTTCTATAAAGTAAATAATTAATTACCTAAAGTACGCCCTTCATTACTTAAAGTAAGCAATAAGTTTGGTAAAGCAACTTATCATATTGTTAAAGTAAACACTAACTTCCTTAAAGTAAACATGTAATAGGCATTTACTTCAAACAAAATCCCTCAGAAAACATTAATCTTAAAAGTATGTCTAAATACACATCAATCGCCCCACTCCACCAATACCGATACAAGCTAAAGTCCAAAAAAATGTAATAGCCAACCATACTCCTGTTAAAAAAATTAAACTCTGCCAATTGGTCAGAAACTTTGCCTTGGTATATTTGTTGACTCAAATAGTTTAAATAACAAATCTCTATAAAGTATATAATTATGGCATTAGAAATACAGACAGCAACTTCGAGGAAGTTGTAATGAAATCGGACAAACCCGTATTGGTTGATTTTTGGGCAGAATGGTGCGGACCCTGCCGCATGGTTGGTCCTATTGTGGAAGAACTTGCAAAAGATTATGACGGTAAGGCAGTTGTAGGCAAAGTAGATGTGGATAGCAATCCAAACATTAGCATGCAATTTGGCATCAGGAACATACCTACCCTGCTTGTGTTTAAAAACGGGCAAGTAGTAGATAAGCAAGTGGGTGTGGCACCTAAAGCGGCTCTTGCCGGAAAGCTTGACAAGCAGTTAGCTTAACTGCATAAATCACAGTAAATATTTTAATAAAAAAATAAGAGGCTGTCTGAAAATTGGCAGCCTTTTATTTTCCCATCTTTTTAAGTGCCAGTATCGAAAAGTCGGTATTAACTTTTCTGATGGTATTGGTGAGTTTGCCTAATCCCGTAATTTCCATTTCTACCACATCGTTTGGTTGTAACCACTGCGTAGCATAATTTGGATCATTAAGTTTTCCGGTTCCGTTCAGTTCAAGAAAACAGCCTGTGCCAACGGTACCACTGCCAATAACATCGCCCGGCAATATGTTAGCGCCATAAGCACAGCGCTCAATAATTTCGGCAAATGTCCAATCCATATCGCCCATGCTTCCTTCACTCACTTGCTTGCCGTTAACCTTACAGGTCATTTTTAAATTGTAATTATTGCCTGTGTGGTTTGGCTTTGCCGCCACTAATTTTTCTTTTAACTCATCTGGTGTTACAAGGTAAGGACCAATAACGGTAGAAAAATCTTTTCCTTTTGCCGGACCTAAATTCAGCTTCATTTCTTCCATTTGCAAAACACGCGCGCTCATATCATTCATTATACAATAACCTGCAATGTATTTGTCGGCATCTTTTGCTTTAATGTTTGTGCCTTGTTTGCCAATAACAACAGCCGCTTCCAGTTCAAAATCTAATTGCTGAAAATGATCGGGCATACACCATATTTCTCCCGGACCCTGTACCGCATTATGGTTGGTAAAATAAAAAATAGGATACTGATCAAACTCTTCAATCATTTCTACTTTACGGTTTCTGCGCGCTGCCGCCACATGCTGCCTAAATGCGTAACCATCGCGGCACGATGTAGGCTTAGGCACAGGTGCCAATATAATTACATCTGTTTCATTGGCATGCTCCGTTTCAAGTTTTCCATCTTTAATCAAATGCTCAAGCTCACGCGCAAAATCCATCATGCTTTCTCCTCCGTTTAAAAACTCCAGCATATTGTTTGGAAAATCGGTATAGCCTTTTTTTTGTGCAGCTTTTGGCAGGTTATAAACTTTAGTGTTAATGTATAAACCAATGCTTTGGTGCAGCTTGTCTGAGTAGGTAACTAATTTCATCTCTGATAATTATTAAAAAATTGTGCGTGCGAAAGTAAGAAGCAGATTAAGATTTATCTAAAATTTATTTATGCTTGATTTTTTAGACACAGATTTACAGATTAATTAAAATTGATTGAAAGATTTTCACTGAAACTGCTTCGCGGCTCATAATCCGTAAAAATTTTAAACCGTAGCGTTTTAATTCCTTTTTAAGATCTGTTAATCTGTGTTTAAACCTTTTGTAATTAGCGTTTGCGGCTGTTTCGTTTTTGATATTTTAGCCCGCTGAAATTTATTATTCAACTAAAATATTTTAAATGGCAAAGACAGACAGATTTCAGGCTCCTGATTATTACCTGCTTGATGAACTTTTAACTGACGAACAAAAATTAGTGCGCAACACCGTGCGCGATTGGGTAAAAAAAGAAGTAAGCCCCATAATTGAAGACTATGCACAACGTGCCGAGTTCCCAAAACATTTAATAAAAGGATTGGCAGAGATTGGTGCCTTTGGTCCTTACATTCCTGTTGAGTATGGCGGTGGTGGTTTAGATCAAATCAGCTACGGTTTAATAATGCAGGAGATTGAACGGGGCGATAGCGGCATTCGTTCAACTGCATCTGTTCAAAGCTCTTTGGTTATGTATCCTATTTACACCTATGGAAGCGAAGAGCAACGCAAAAAATATTTACCAAAACTTGCCAGTGGCGAGTGGCTGGGCTGCTTTGGCTTAACAGAACCCGATCATGGAAGCAACCCAAACGGCATGGTCAGTAACATAAAAGATAAAGGAGACCATTACCTTTTAAATGGCGCCAAAATGTGGATAAGCAATGCCCCTTTTGCTGACGTAGCAGTAGTATGGGCAAAAGATGAGGAAGGTGTAATACGCGGGTTGATTGTAGAGCGTGGCATGAAAGGGTTTACCACACCTGAAACACATGGCAAGTGGAGCCTTCGTGCAAGTGCCACCGGTGAGCTTGTTTTTAATGATGTAAAAGTTCCGAAAGAAAATTTATTGCCAAACGTAAAAGGATTAAAAGGACCATTGGGTTGTTTGAATAGTGCACGTTACGGCATATCGTGGGGTGCTATTGGCGCTGCTATGGATTGTTACGACAGCGCTTTACAATATAGCAAAGAGCGTAAGCAATTTGGCAGACCCATTGGTGGTTTTCAGTTGCAGCAAAAGAAATTGGCAGAGATGGTAACAGAAATTACCAAAGCACAATTACTTGCATGGCGTTTAGGTGTATTAAAGAATGAAAACCGTGCTACCCCTGCGCAAATTAGTATGGCTAAGCGCAACAATGTAAACATGGCTCTGGAAATAGCCCGCGAAGCAAGACAGATACACGGTGGCATGGGCATAACTGGTGAGTATCTATCATGCGCCACATGATGAATTTAGAATCGGTAATTACATACGAGGGAACACACGATATACATTTATTAATTACCGGAATGGATGTTACTAGTGAAAATGCGTTTACATAACTGTGAGTACAAGGTATTATACATTAAGTACCAATGCCAAAAAATATTTAATACAAACCACTCTCAACTCAATACTCAAAACTAAACATCATGTCAGACAACAGAAAAGAAGACATTAAAAAAGCAAGTTCATTAATTATTGGCGGCTGCCTTTTTATTGGCATGGCTACCGGTTGGTACTGCAACAAATTAATAATAGGCATGTTTGCCGGTTTAGGTTTAGGCTTATTGCTTTATGGTGTTATCACCTTAAATGAAGCAAACAAAAGCAAGCAGGGTTAGTTTCTGTATTTATTAGTTTAAATATGAAATACCTGAATGAGCAAACAGCGCAGAGGGAAATTATTGAGCGCATAAATAAACTTACACCACAGTCTAATGCTTTGTGGGGTAAAATGAATGTAGCGCAAATGCTTACCCATTGCAGCATTGCCCTTGAAGTTCCGCTCGGGTTGCTTCATCCAAAGTCTAACCTCTTTGGTAAATTGTTTGGCAGGTACATTAAAAGTAATTTTAGAGCAAAGAGATTTCAAACGCAACCTTCCTACCAGCCCAAGTTTTGTTGTTAAGCGCCAGGTAAATTTTGATGAGGCAAAAAACCTTTTGCTCACACACATCAGTAAATTTTCAGTACTCAGTAATAACGAGCTTAGCAAAAGAAAACATCCAATAGGCGGTAACTTTTCGGGAGAAGAATGGGCATGGAGCCAGTACAAACATTTAGATCATCACCTCAAACAGTTTGGAGTTTAGATGTAGTCATTCTTATTTGTGGATTAAAAAACTTTCTGACCAAAGTCACAAATGATGGCATCTTACATTTCACAGGTAATTAAAAAACATTCTGTTCTGGTATGTATTTTAATTTCTGCTGTTTTATTTAATAGCTTCTCAATTGTATCCGGGGGGCTCACTGCTCGATAAAAATTCTGTTGGGTTTAAATGGTCAAAAAATTTTATCAGTAACCTTTTTGCAGAGAAAGCTTTAAATGGCATGGATAACCCAGGCAGGCTGTGGGCAATTATAGGCATGGCTTTTCACTCCGTGGGCGATGGCATATTTTTTATCAACATGTCAAAAAAAATATATGACAGGCATGCTTCAACAGTTTTAAAAATTGTGGGTACAGCCAATATCCTTTTCAATTTTTTAATAGCCACATCATTGCATGATATGATGGTAACGGTTTCCAGCACATTTTCTTTACTGGGCTTGTTTTACATTACTGTTTTTATCCTAAAGTCCAGGCTAAATGTCCTTAAATTTTGCTGTGTGATGAGTATGTTAATATTCTACTACACCTTGTACCTGTATGGTGCCGGTGATTGGCAGCTATTAGCCATTATGCAGAAAGTATCATTGCTTATATCTATGTTTTTAGTTTTAGGATTAGCGTATTTTACCAAACCAAACGACTTTAAACAAACTATTAAGCAAAACTAACCTTTCACCTGCCTCCTGCCCTTTTATTATTTTTAAAACTATTGATCCTGTTTAGGTCTATCTGTAAACGATTATTGTTTTGGAAGCTCTAACTTTGTATGATAAAATTAGTAATGCGAAAAAAAATAACAGGCAAATTTTTTTTTATTGTTCTGCTGCTGCTATGGGTAGCTGTAAAAGCAAGCGCAATATCAGCAGATACAAGCGGATATTACCGACAGCAATTGCAAAAACTATTTGCGAGCGCGAACAAAAATTCAAATCTTATTCCGAATCATTACTCGAACGCAATGGCATTTTTGGAGGCAAGACCAAAAAAGATGTTTTGCGTAGCAACGAAATTTTAAAAGACCTGGTAAAAAACGATAACCAGATTATTAATGTTCTAAACCGCGTGGTGGATTTCAGGAACTACGAAAAGTTTCAATGGTTTACGATAAACTGGAACATAGAACAGCGATTAGATAACCTGCTGCGTGCAACAGATACATTAAGCAAACAGGTAACTGCCCTTAAGCAACAAAACAACAAATTACAGGCAAACAACAGATGGCTTATTGTATTGGCTGTTGCACTGTTTATTTTAAGTGTTGTATTGATTATAAAACATAGCGCCCTTCTTAAAACTATAAGAACCGCTTGCAGTAATTACCCTCTTTATTAAAACCGGTACTTACAAATTATCCACCTGAGATTCTATACCTGCCTGCAAACGGTATGGGTAACCGGTTTAAAAAATCATACCCTGTTATAGCTTCAAGTGCATCTACACTTACACGGTATGTTTTCCAATCAGAATTAAGAGATGTGGTATTGGGTACGTTTACCGCTATTACCCTTGTGCCTGTGTTTACGCGGCTGCTGTCAGCACTTCCATCGGGTATAATCATCGCTATTTTATAAATACTTGCAGGTACCGTTACTTTACCGCCACTTATACTTGTTGCAAAACCATTGAGCCCTGTGCCGCCTGCGCCATAAGATCCCATAATAATATAAAGCTCATTTCCTTGAGCAATTAACTGGCGTAAGGAGTCTTCCATATAATTCCACACAATTTGGTTGTGGTATGGTGCCTGCGGAATCATATTAGTCATTAAAAAGTAGATGAGTTGGCAGTAACTGTATTTGTTCTGTCAGCAGAAGGAACATTGTGTCCCCTGTCAAAACCGCTTGATGAGTAATCGTTATCAGTAACCTGGTACCAGCCCAATGGCAATGCATTATCAGCCCTGAAATCGTCCTGCCTTGGGGTGCTTCCCAAGTCGTTGGAGAACAAATGCCAGCTTACCCAATTAGAATACCACGGTCTTTGCTATATGATAATGCATAAAAAGGCTTACGCATTAAATAATTGGGTGGTACTATCGGCAGTTGCCTGCGCATTGCTTGGATTACCAAAATACATGTGGTCGTTATCAAGCATAGAAACATCAACTACATTTATGGTAAAACCACATGATGAGGTACCATTGCTAACAGGAAAATAATCAGCACCGTCATTAACGGGAGTTCCTACTGCCACCATTGTTATTGTTTGATTGCCGGTGGTTGAAAACACGCCCGATGTAGCAAACTTGTATCCGTTTACGGTAATGGTAGTAATGCCATAAGAACCTGCCGTGGTAACATTAACCTGTAGTACCACCCTGTTTACCGAAGGGCTTAACACTGTGCCATAAGCATAAGTGCCCTGCACATTTGCATTCAGGCAATTACCGGCATTATCCAAAAGCGTATAGACGGCTACCGGTGTAGTTGGAGGATTAAAAGAATCATCAGGAGCGGTAGTATCATCCTTCTTACATGCAGACAGCAGTAGTATAAATAAAAAAGGTAAATAATGTTTTTTCACAGGCTAAAATAGACTTTGAATTTACCATTGCCAAATTCTCCATCTTAAATTATCTTCTTATAATTGCTTTTCAATAGCACCATCCTGTTTCGAACTATTTACTAATAACCCCTTGCTAAATGCAAACCAATCCGCAATTGCAGCTTGCTTTTGATTTTGTACAGTACACCAACAAAATGTTTTTCTAACAGGCAAAGCCGGTACAGGCAAAACAACTTTTTTGCGCAACCTAAAATCCCAAACACCCAAACGAATGGCTATTGTAGCTCCCACGGGTGTAGCAGCCATTAATGCCGGAGGAGTAACCATTCATTCTTTTTTTCAATTGCCTTTTGGTCCTTATGTTCCGGGCAGCAGTAACAACAATGCCGGCTTCAACAAACAATTCAGGGGAGATAAAATAAAACTGTTGCGCAGTTTAGATTTATTGGTGATAGATGAGATTAGCATGGTGCGTGCCGATGTATTGGATGGAATTGATGATGTGCTTCGCAGGTACCGCAACAGGCATTTACCATTTGGCGGATTGCAGCTACTGATGATTGGTGATTTGCATCAGCTATCGCCAATAGTTAAAGATGATGAAATGAGTTTGCTGAGACCATACTATGATACTTTTTATTTTTTCGGGAGCCGTGCATTGCAGCAAAGCGCCCCCGTTACAATTGAGCTGAAAGAAATTTTCAGGCAAACGGATGGGTACTTTATTAAATTGTTAAACAAAGTGCGCAATAATCAGTTAGACCATCACGATTACCTTGAACTGAACGAGCGATACCAACCATCTTTTATACCCGATGCCGATGATGGCTACATAACATTAACCACCCATAATTATTCTGCACAAAATATTAACCAGAATAAACTTAACAGGCTTGATGATGAACTCCACACCTTTAAAGCAACCATTAAAGGCGAGTTTCCCGAATTTGCTTACCCCACCGAGTTTGAGTTGCAGCTTAAAGTAAATGCGCAGGTAATGTTTGTAAAAAATGACCCCAGCCGCGAAAAACTTTTTTATAACGGCAAGATTGGGCGTATTACTGCTATTGATGATGATGAGATTACCGTAAAATGCAAGGATGATAATTTTTCTATTACCGTAAAACCTTTAGAGTGGCAAAACCTGAAGTACTCATTGGGTGATGATAAACAGGTTAAAGAAGAAGTGGCAGGAAGTTTTACGCAGTTTCCCCTGAAACTTGCATGGGCAATAACCATACACAAAAGCCAGGGCTTAACTTTTGAACGTGCCATTATTGATGCGCAGGCATCTTTTGCACACGGGCAGGTGTACGTAGCCCTTAGCCGTTGCAAAACTTTTGAAGGAATGATACTGCGCTCCCCCATAAACGAAGCAAGTATTAAAACCGATGAAAAAATAAGCCACTACACACAACAAATTGAAGACAATTTACCCGGAACAGAATATTTACTGGAGGAGAAAAAAAATTTCCAGATTGGTTTAATGAATGAGCTGTTTAATTTTTCGGTGTTACAAAACAGGTTGTTGTATGCACAAAAAAATATTGGCGAAAATATTTCAGCTATTGACAAAACATTGTTTGATAACATCACGCAAATAATTGCTGTGTTTGATACTGACGTTTTTTCTGTCAATCAGAAATTTACATCACAATTTAACCAGCTTATGTCTTTACCTCCGCTTCCCGAAGAAAACGAAGCATTGCAGGAACGGGTAAAAAAAGCAGCAGGTTATTTCTTCGAAAAAGTTTCGGGTATTTATAATCAGATAAAAGCACTTACGGTTGATACCGATAATGCAGCCATACGCAAACAATTAACCGAAAGCCTGCAACAATTGCAACTAACGGTCTTCGAAAAAATATGTGCTGCAAAAGCGCAGGCTGGCTTTAATGCAATTGCTCACATACAAGCAAAAGCTAATGCAGAAATTGATTTTGAGCGCGAGGCAAAATCTTTCAGTCCTTCAAGGCAAAGCGCAGTTAGCAGTTCTTCCGGAAACAAACTAAAACCCCTTTTGCGCCAGTGGCGCGATGCAAAAGCTGCCGAACTTGACACGGATGTGTATATGGTAATATCCCGCAAGGCATTAGACGAACTTTCCGAAAAAATGCCGGCAACGCTTAAAGAGTTATTGCTGATAAAAGGAATCGGCAAAAGAAAAGTAGCACAGTTTGGCGATGAAATATTGTCCATCATAAACAGTTATTGCAACAACAATAACATACCCAGGGATACTTTTTACATAGAAGATGAGTTGGAGGATGAACCCGAAACAAAAAAAATAAAAGAAAAAGGCTCCACACTAAAACTTACGCTTGAATTATTTAATGCCGGAAAAACCATTAATGAAATAGCAAAGGAACGAAACCTTGCAGCAAGCACAATAGAGGGACATTTGGCATTGCTGATTAAAGCAGGCGATGCAGATATTTTTAAAATACTAAACGATTTAAAAGTGGACGAAATACAATCTTACTTTGAAAAAAATACTAAAGCCACTATTAACGATGCGAAACTGTTTTTTGGCAACAAAACATCTTTTGCTGAATTAAGGATGGTGCTTAATTACATGGAGTTTAAAAAAATTTAGCCCGGAAGCTTTGTGGGTCACTGATGAGTGATGAATTATTTTAAGCAGAACCCCGCCACATGCCAGGTGCCATACTAAACTGAAAGATACTTTGGCAGAAAAAAATTCGTTTAAAAATCAATTACTGAACAATCATTTTTTGCGCAACATATTTTTCGCCATCAAAAACTTTTAAAAAATAAATTCCATCAGGGAAAGAAGAAATATTTATTTCAGTTGATACACGTTGTTTTAAATCCATCATAGCAAACACCTTCTCCCCTACTGCATTGTAAATTTCAATTGCACTGATTACACTGTTGGTTTTCAAAATAAATTTTCCGTTGTTAGGATTTGGGTAAAGACTAATATCATTTTCGTTTTGTGTGTTATAAATGCCCGTGGTAACTCCACCCATGCGTGCAACAAACACGTCAGTTCCATTGCTATTGATGGTGTTTAACACAGAGGGGCCAAAGGTAACCGGACCACGTTCGTAGTAGCCGCAAATGGCAAGTGCGCCAAAATTGTCTTTTGCTATTGCCTGCCCGTGTCCGTCATCGGCACCACCCGAAGACTGGTGAACGGCCCATGCATTGTTTCCGTTGTTATCGTAATGCAGTATAAAGAAATCGTAATCGCCATTGTTAGCAAGACTGCTGCCGTTAAAAAGAAGCGGGGCATCGTTAAACGATCCGCAAGCATACACTTCGCCATTGGGCATAGCGGCAATGCCATTTGCCCTGCAATCGCCACTGATGCCATGCGCCCACCGTATGCCGCCACCGGCATCGTAACCTGCAACAAATGCATTGTCGTCAGGCGCATTGGGTATAACTATGTTGCCAAACGAAACGGTATCGTTAATAAAAAATACTGTAATGTAAATGTTGCCTGAGGCATCAGCAGCAACACCATTGGCGCGGTCATCGCCATCGCCACCTGCGCGTACAGCCCATACGAAGTTTCCGCCCATGGTGTACTTGGCAACAAAAATATCCGAGAGCCCGTCAGCTATTAAGGTGGTAGTGCCAAACACGGCAGTTTGCCCAAAGTACCCTGCAACAATTACATTACCCGATCCATCGGTGGTAACAGCATAGGCTTCGTCATTGCTGCCACCGCCATCACCAATAGCCCAGTCAACATTTCCGGCAGCATCATAGCGCACTACAAACACATCCATGCTTCCTGCCAGCGTAAGCGTGGTGGTGCCAAAGGTTACGGAGTTGCTTGAAAATCTTCCTGCCAGGATAATTTCGCCTGTAGTTTCTACATGCATGGCATAAGGAATTTCCAACGCTACGGCACCTTCCCTTTTTACCCATATTATGTTTCCGGTGCTGCTATACTTCACCAAAAAAATATCGCCAACGTTACCCGCATTGGTAAGAGTGGTTGCACCAAAAGTAATGGTAGGGCTGTAAAAATATCCTGCTAAATAAACATTGCCCTGGGCATCAGTACCCACTGCAGTAGCCTTGTCATCCATGGTTCCTCCATAACCATAAGCCCATTGCAATTGCCCGAAGAATCATATTTGGCAATAAACGCCTCCTGGAAACCAATGGCACTGTTTTGCAAAACGGTACTGCCAACAACCAGCGAATCGCTGGCAAAGTATCCGGCAACAATTACGTTACCGTTAACATCAGTAGCAATTGCCTGGGGTATGTCAGATTCATTACCCGATGCTTCCTTTGCCCATTTCCAATTGGGTGTTTGTGCACATAAGGGATGCGTTACTGCAAGAAATATGATGGCGATTAATAGAGGATAAGGGTTTAGCATAATGTTATTTTTTGAAATGGGCATTTAAAAATAACAATTTTAATGCTATGGGAATTTATTTCAGTAATAGTTGTAATAGCATGGCAGCGAATATATTTTTCAGCAGCAAGCAATTTGAAATAAAAAATTTACACACAGGCAAAGTATATACCTGCCGGGGGGTCACAATAGAAGGACATTTGGCATGGCGGAGTAAAGCGGGCGATGCAGCTATTTTTAAAATACCAAACCATTTGCATTTTATTCACCTCTCATTACCTTTGACCATCAAAACGCAAGAGCATGAAAATATTCAGCACTTTACTTTTACAACATGCCTCTTACCTGCTTGTGTTAAGTGCCACTTTACTTTCTGCACAACCTCATCCATTGCCCTGCGGCTCCTCCGTAAACTTAGTAACCGATGATGTGCTGTATAGGAATTTGCCCCCGGTATCCGGACTTACTACAACCAACCTATACACTGTGCCTGTGGTTTTTCATATTTTGCATACCGGTGGTACTGAAAACGTACCCGATTCAGTGGTATTTAACTGGCTTAATAACCTTAACCAGCGCTTTGCAAACATGGTTCCATTTTACGACACCTCAGGAGTGGATATTGATATTGAATTTTGTTTAGCCACCGTTGACACCAATGGCAACCCCACCAATGGTATTGACAGGCATTACACGCCTATGTCTAACATGCCATTATTTGCTATCAATAATGGTTTGCCTGCAACCTTTCCGGTGTTTGACAGTGTGGCTGCTGTTTATCATTGGAACACGCTTAAGTATTTTAATATTTACATAGTAAAAAGTTTAGCCATAAACGGAATACAGTATAGTGGTTACGGTTGGTGGTACACCAACCATGGTCAACGTTACGATGGTATTTACATTACCTATTTAAACAACCTGAGTGTTGATTTACTGTTGCCTCACGAAGCAGGTCATTACCTGGGCTTGGCACATACCTTTCAAAGCGGATGCGCGAATTTAAACTGCCTCCTTTATGGCGATGGAGTGTGCGACACGCCTCCTGATAGTATTGGCATAGGCACTTGTACTCCTACTAACTCCTGCCAATCAGATGATGATGATACTTCTGCCAATAACCCATTTCGGCCTGTAGCATTAGGTGGCATTGGCGATCAAAATGACGATAACACCAACTATATGGATTATGCATGCGTAAAGCATTATACCAGTGGACAAAAAACAAGAATGCAATCTGTGCTTACCAATTTTCGCGGTAGTTTGCTATCATAACGGATGCGGAGTGCCATCAGGAGCTACACAACAAACACTGTTTGAGCAGTCTTTAAAAGTTTTTCCAAACCCTGTGGTTGACAATGTAACTTTTAAAAATTATTATGCGCCCATCCAAACAGTAGTTATTTATGATATGCGTGGCAATGAGCTGCAGAGGTTGCACAGCAATGATATTTCTGCTACACTTAATTTATCTGAGCTGGGCAAAGGAATTTATTTATACAAAGTAACGGCACCAGGCAACATACTTTTTTATGGTAAGCTCGTTAAATAACCCAACCCCTAAACTTTAATTCCTAATCCATCCTTTCTTTTCTAATTCCTTTTCAAAAAATCTTCCACCTCCCCTACATCATATCCAACAAAATCGCAAAATTCTTTAACCGTAATTTGGTGATGCCGTGGCTTATGCAAACCGGCTTTAATAGCATAGGCAAGGCGTTGTGCCGTGCGCACACTTTTATTGATAATACGTGCAATATCCTTAGGGCAGATAGTATAAGGCGTGTAACTCACAAGATTTAAAGTTATAGCAGTAAGACTCAACTGTTATGCCAGTAATTAACGCAATGGGCATGGCGCTATTGTATGCCCTGCGACAAAAGCGTCAAATGCGCCAAAAACGACATTAGCGACACGCTCCTCAATATTGGCAAACTTATAGAGTTATGATGGTATGACTGTTTCAGCAATACATAAAAAATACAGCATAACCGCCAGGCGTACCATCTTATGTACACACCCTGCATATACTGCGCCTGTGTGCTTTGCGGCTGTGGTTGCATGCAATGCGGCAATGCACAACCACAATGCCGCATTGTTTATGTCCCCAGCGGCATTGCACACAGGCGCAGCCGCAATGCCAACGTATTGTGCGGCATTGCCAACAGACAAAGACGCAATGCCTGATGAAAATGCGGCAATGCACATGGCCATTGCCGCATTGTTAACTGGCAATGCTGCTGTAATCAACAGCAATGCCGCAATGCCCTTTAACAATGCCGCTGTGCCAATAAACAATGCCGCAATGCATAACGGCAATGCGGCTTTTTGCACTTGCCACGTCTGCCGCATACGCATACGCAGCCCTGCAAGCCTTGCAGTATAAAAGAAACATCACCCTGTCAATTAATTTCCATTAACAATATAAACACTATAAATCATGGCTACAGCCAATAAAAGACCCTTAGCGGTTCTCAACGTAAAGCGCTACCGCAGGATAGGCGACTTTATACTAAAAGTACGCACTGTTATTTTAAACATTACCAATAACTCCGCACTGTTTACCACACCTGCTCCCACCATAATAGTAGTAACTGATAACCTTCAAAAGTTAGAAGATGCCGAAGCCACTGCACAAACCCGCGTAGCGGGCAGCGTTGCCGAACGTAATATCAACTACGATTTGGTGCTGGAAAACATACGCAACTGGATTATTTATGTGCAAACGCTTGCCAACAACGCCCCTGACGAACCCGAAGCCATACACATTATTGAATCGGCAGGGTTTGACGTAAAAAAACGCGGGGTGCGTGTAAAGCACCGTTAGAGGCAAAGCAGGGGTTAACATCGGGCACCGTAAAATTAACAGGGCGCGCATTGGGCAAACGCGTTAGCTACCAATGGCAAAAAAGTACCGATGGCACCACCTTTACCGCCTTGCCTTCCACCATCCAGGCTAAAACCACCGTTAATGGTCTTACACCGGGTACCGATGCCTACTTCCGCTACCGCGGGGTAACCAAACTTGGCGAAGGCGACTGGAGCAGCGTGGTAAGTTTAATTGTGGTGTAAAACATTTGGGTGATGTTTTTTAAAAACCGTTTCTCTGCAAAGAGGGCGGTTTTTTTTATGTGGTGCAATTGGCTTTTTATTTAAATTTTTACATTGGGCTTAACCTCAATGATTGCAAAATAACCCAAGCCGTATTGGGGTACACCCACGTAAGTAAAAAACACCTTAATAAAATACAAAGCCCACTTTATAAACTTGATTTTTAAACGTTCGCATAATTTTATGCGAAAAGTCAAAAAGTTCGTTAATCTGCTACATTTGTGTAGTAAAAGCGAACTTTTTAGGGATAAAAAGTTCGTATATTTAAATGTTATCGGTCATGCTTGGCAGCATCGGAACTTCAAACAGTGTGCAAGCAACGAACTGAAATAATTTACTTTACATCTTGATAAAAGTTACATGATTCTACTCCAAGATACTTTAGCGACACATCATCCGTTTTGGACAAGTCATTATGACTTTCTCCTCTTCTGTCTATTAAGTTTTGGCGGCATTGTAGTTTCAGCGTTCGGACTTAACTATTCAATCAAAGCATTTCGTGAGGCAGAGCAAGCAAAGGATGCAGCGAATCAAGCTGGATTGACTGTTAAGACGCAGGAAATAATTATGGAGCTGGAAAGAATTTCTAACTCTTGCCAATTTGAAGAGACAATAAATTTTCCAGAAGCAAACAAGAGTTTTAATGAAATTAGCGCGAGGGTGTATGGCATCTTAGGGCTTTATAAAACTGACAATGACATTAAAGATGAAATACAACAGATACAGGATAACTTAGCGAATGTAAAGACATCATTGGATACTGCCAATCGTTCAAACCCATCAAGTCCTTTGAATGATGCTTCAATAGGAGAAAATATTTTACAGAACTATGTTTACAACATTACAGCGCCACATTTTACAAATCTCATAAGCAGTTTAAACAAGTTAAAAGGAATCTTAAACAGTCGGTTAATTAAAACAAATTAAAATGGATAACAGTAAAATAACAGCACAAATTCAAAAGCTACTTGATAAAACAAGAGAGAAAAAATTGCCTTGGAAATATGCAAACGCGAATACTGTTAGGTGGGTTAGGCAAGACGGTAGCAGGTTATTTACTGTTACACTTACGGTTCAGCAAACACCTCTTGGTATAAATCGTATCAACAATTATTCTCTGACAATTCAAGCTACGAATCCAAATGAAATTGTTCTCCAGATCAATACAACAACAGATGAAACTTATCGCGTTATTCTTAGTGAGCTATTTGCTGAAGCAATGAATCTTTCAAGGGAAGGTTCTTCAGATATTATTGACAAGTTACTTGGTGACCTTTAATAAAGTTTGATGCTAAATTGAAACGATTTGACATCTTAGAACGAGTAGCACGAACCGATAACATCAAGATTAAAAGAAATAAAAAAAAGAAGGGCTTTAGCTCACTCTTTTTTTTATTTTTTTTATTTTGGCGTTCGTGAATCAGAGATTTGAGAGGTAAACAAACAGTTGTGCTTCTAACAAACAGTGCAGGTAAACGAACAGTTGTGGTTCTAAACCCTTCTTTTTTTTCCTTCTTTAATCCCTTCTTCGTTATGTGCAAGCTTATTTGCGGCAGTGCTAACATTAAGCGAACGGACTTCTATCAAACTTTTTTCAAAACATACTTGACGAACTGACTGCATTGAACCAACAGGCAAACGCTTCAAAAAAAATTTTAAACACCGCCACCGCACAAAAAAATAAAATTCTATTGCCACCTCACATTACACACTTTCGCCTGCCACCCCTCACACAAGCCAATTCAAGTGGCAGTCAAAGAGTGCAATCTCCCACCGCTTTATTTACCTTCGAAGCATGAGTGATGTTCACGATAAGCAGACAAGAAGTTACAACATGAGCCAAATCAGAAGTAAGGACACGAGGCCCGAACTTGGTGAGAAAATTTCTTTTCGCAAATGGTTTCAGATACAAATTGCACGACAAAAAACTACCAGGCAAACCCGACATCGTTATACCTAAACATAAAACAGCCATCTTTGTGAACGGATGTTTTTGGCACGGACACAAAAACTGCAAATATTTTGTAGTGCCGAAAACCAGGACTGACTGGTGGTTGAGCAAAATTCAGAGAAACAAACAGCTTTACCTGGAAAACTTTAAGAAATTAACTGAGGGAGGTTGGAAAGTTTTCCCCATATTTGAATGTCAATTAAAAACCAAAAACAGAGATAGAACATTAGCGAAAATATTACATGAACTACATTGATTTATTTGCGGGGGCATCGGGCATGTCAGAGGGCTTTGCCCGTTCTGGTTTTACCCCCTTGGCTCATGTAGAGATGAACGAGGAAGCATGTTACACAATTAAAACACGAACTGCTTACCACTTTCTGAAATCTCAAAACCAACTTCCAACCTACCACGATTACCTTTGCTGGAAAAATAAATCGGGATACCCTTTACAAAAAATTCCAACCGACTTAATGAGTTCGGTTTTGCATAAAGAGATTTCAGCCAAAACCATTAACGAAATCTTTTCAAGCATTGACACAATGCTTGATTCAAAAAAAGTTGATGTAATAATTGGCGGTCCGCCTTGTCAAGCGTATTCACTTGTCGGCATTAGCCGAGACCCAAAGCAAATGAAATGGGACAGAAGAAAATTTTTATTCCGTTACTATGGAGAGTTCCTTAAACGATACAAGCCAAAGTATTTTGTATTTGAAAATGTTTTGGGATTGCTTACGCCATGAAATGCAAAGTATGTGAATGAGATGTTTCAATTGTTTGCTGACCTCGGTTACTCCACTGACTTTCAAATTTTACATGCAGAAGATTTTGGAGTAGTAAAAACGCAGACGGGTAATCATCATTGGAAGAAAAGGGAAACGAAATTTTATTTTCCCAAACCTTGAAAAAAACTGAGAACCCTTGGCAGACAAAAAAAGATTTGTTCTTTGACCTTCCTGCATTGCAGCCGGACAGGAAATGAATATTGCTAAATACATTAAGCCAACAAATGAATATCAGAGACAGACAACAGCAAGAAACGGAGTTGACTTTGTAACGCAACACATCACACGAAACCACAACGAAAGAGATTTGGAAATTTATTCCATTGCTATTGAAAAATGGATGAATGATAATGAACGATTGAAATATACTGATTTGCCTAAACGCTTACAGACACACAAATAACACAAAGAGTTTTTCTTGACCGCTTTAAAGTAGTTGACCCTTTCGGATTATCACACACACTTGTTGCACATTTCAAAAGATGGACACTATTACATTTACCCTGACAAAAAGCAAGTTCGTTCACTTTCAGTTCGTGAGGCAGCAAGAATACAATCGTTTCCAGACGATTATTTTTTTGAAGGCGGAAGAACAGAAGCATTCAAACAAATCGGAAACGCTGTTCCGCCATTGATGGCTGAGGCATTGGCAAGTAAATTAAAATCATTTTTGTAATTGATGAACACATATAAAGTAGGACACAGCTACATAGATGATATTGCAAATTCAAAATCCAGAGACCAATTTGTAAAATGGATTCCCGGTATGGGGAATTCAAAAGGCATCAGACCAGTTAGATTTAAGAAAATCAATACTGATGTTCCAGCTTTATTGTTTTGTTAACCCGTCAATCAGCACATAGACATCTTAATCCTTGGGATGACATTGTAGATTATGTTGCAGGCAGAATTTATTATTGGGGAGATGCAAATTCAATAAGGAGAAAAACTACAAAGAGTTTGATGGAAATAAAGTTTTGCTAAAAACTTTGAGTATCACACGGAGGAGAATATTTTAAAGTACCCCCGATTTTACATTTTACAAAATCAGAGAAGGGAAAAGTTACTTTCAATGGATTATGTGCATTTACAAAACTTGAAATAACATGGTATGAGGACAGTGGCAAGCCGATAAAAAATTACAGAAGTGAATTAATAATACTTGACGAAGATGAAATAAATATAGATTGGCTTAACTCCCGTGTCAATTGCGAAGACATTTTTAAAATAAATGCCAAAGCACCGAAGGCATGGGCTGAATATCAAAAAGGCAGAGCCAAGAAAATAGAAGTTTTCAAAAAAGAAATCAAGACAAAAGAACAGCAATTGCCAGACACAAAAACCGAATTACAAGTGCTAAAATCTTTGCACGATTTAACAGCCACACAATTTGAAAAAGCTTTGGTTGAACTCTTCAGAGAATTGCCTCATGTTCATCACAACATTACGAGAACAAGACCAACAAAAGATGGTGGCTTTGATTTCTATGGAGAATTCTCATTACCTTTTCCACTTGGATATAGAATTCAGTTTCTTGGTGAAGCAAAGAAATATAGTATTGACAGTCCGATTAGCCCAGATAAGGTTTCTCGTTTGGTTGCAAGATTAGAGAGAGGGCAATATGGAATTTTTGTTACAACCTCATATTACACCAAGCAAACACAGGAAGAAATTCTAAAAGATAGTTATCCGATTAAACTGTATAGCGGAATTGATATAATAAATTTTTTAAAAGAACTTCGCCTCATTGATGGAGGACAAATCAAATCTGACTGGCTGCGGTCAATAATTAATATTGCCAATTGATAGATTTATGTCAAAAGAAATAGCAAAAAAGATAGAGAAATTCCAGTGAAGTTTAAGCCAAGAGCAAGATTACTTTTGCAACTTGGCGACCAACTAATTAAGAATGAAAGTATTGCATTGGTTGAATTGGTAAAGAATTCATACGATGCCGATGCAAACCATGTTGATGTTTACATGGAGAATGTTGACGACCCTCATAACGGAGTTATAATTATTGAAGATGATGGTTTCGGGATGGATGCTACGACAGTTGAAGATGTTTGGATGGAACCCGGAAGTGATTTCAAAACAGAAAAATTTATTAAGAGGGAGGTAAGTCCCAAGTTTGAACGCCTTCCAATTGGTGAGAAAGGAATTGGAAGATTTGGCGTTCACAAATTGGGGAACCAAATTGAAATGACGACAAAGAAAAAGGAGCAAAAGAAGTTTATGTAAAAATTGATTGGACAGTTTTTAATAATTACCGTTACCTTGAACAAGTGCCAGTTTCAATTATTGAAAGAGAAACTCCTAAACTTTTTAAAGAAGGCAAAACCGGAACAAGCATAACCATCAGAAACTTAAGAAAAGATTGGACAAGAGGAGTAGCACGAAATGTAAAGCGAACAATTACCGCTTTGGTTTCTCCATTTGAATCTAATGATTCTTTTACGGCTGAATTTGACATAGCTGACAAGCCAGGTTGGTTTGAAGACCTTTTGCAATGGAAGGACATCAAAGAATTTGCACTCTTTAATTTTAAAGTAACTATCAGCAAAGATTCAATCAAAGAATTCAAGTATGATTTTTCTCCGTGGGCTTCCATGCCAAAACTATCAGGAAGAACCATTGAGTTAAAGAAGAATAAAGTTGATGGCATTTCAGGTGAAGAAGAAAAACTTGTCCAATTGTTTTCTCAATTGGAAAAAGAGGATGGGATGAATTTTTCTTTAGCCAACCATGACATTGGTGAGGTGGTTTTTGAAGGGTATATTTTTGACAGAGATAACTTTGTCATGCGCCTTGGAGTTTCAGATAAAAAAGGATTCAAAGGTTACCTTGACAACAACTGTGGAATTCGTGTTTTCAGAGATGGATTAAGAGTTTATGATTATGGTGAACCTGAAAATGATTGGTTGGGTCTTGACTTGCGAAGGGTAAATCAACCTACAAAGCGTTTAAGCAACAATATAGTGCTTGGAGCAATTTATCTTAAAAGAAATGACAGCTTTGATTTAATTGAAAAAACAAATCGTGAGGGTTTTAGTGGAAAATTCCGCTTATGAGGTTTTCAGAGAATCAATTCTGCATTCCCTACCATTGTTGAAACCTTAAGATATAGCGATAAGCAAAGATTGAGAGAAGTTTATGGTCCAACTCCAAAGTCTGAACCCGTTTTACAAATCTTAGGTGATTTGAAATATTATGTTGATAAGAATGTAAGAGAAACAGAAGTTAGAAAAGAGATAACAAAATACCTTATAAAAGTTGAAGATGATTACAAGAGAATAAATGAAAACTTGCTCAAAGCCGCTGGTGCTGGTTTATCCATGAGTGTTGTAATTCACGAAGTAGAGAAAATAATTTTGGAGGTAATTAAAGTTTTGAAAAAGGAAAATGCTTCTGATAGAGCAATGAATCTCGTAAAACATCTTTCAAATCTGATTGATGGCTATTCGGAGATTATAAGAAAATCAACACAAACTAATGAAGACATTAAAGAAGTAATTGACCAAGCATTGACCAATACCGAATTCCGATGTGCATCTCACAAAATTGAAATTATTAAAGCATACAAAACATATCAAGGTAAATCCAAAACAAAAATTGCCAGAAGTTTAATGATTGGCACCTTGATGAATCTGGTTGACAATTCAATTTACTGGCTTGAAAAATCAGGAAGAAAAGACAAGAAAATTTATTTTGGAATATCAGAGGAAGAAGAAGGTTATTTGACAATCATTGTGAGTGATAACGGAACTGGATTTTTGCTGCCTACAGAAGAAATTACTGAACCATTTGTTTCCGCAAAGCCGGGAGGTATTGGTTTGGGACTACATATAGCAAGTGAGATTATGCTTGCTCAAAAAGGGAAATTAGAATTTCCAGATTGGGGAGATTTTGATATTCCAAAGGAATTCAAAAACGGAGCAACAATAGCTCTATCATTTAAAAAATAAAATATGAACATCCCCTTAAACGGAAGAATCGCAATTGTTGATGATAAATACAAAGAGGTAAAACCTCTAATGGATATCTTCTCCAAAAATAGAATTCCATTTAATTATTACACAGGATTGAGAAAAGCTGATTTACCAGCCGATGCAAACGAGAACCCAATTACATTACTCTTTCTTGACTTGAACATTATTGAAACTCAGCATAACGCAAAAACAGTAATAAGCACTTTGCATCCAATTTTGAAATCAATTTGTCCTAATAAATCAAAGCCTTATTTCATAGTAATTTGGAGTAAAAAAATAAATGACTTTGCCGACCAACTTGATAAACATTTTAAGAGTAATCCAGATTTAAAAAATAAGCAGCCAGTAAAAACTATTCGTTTAAACAAGACAGATTTCTTTTCTTACGAGGGTGGTAATTATCTTTTTGAAGAAGATAAATATCCACTCCTTCAAACTACTCTACAAAACGAACTTGAAAATATTTCCTTGATGAAGAATCTTTTAAACAATTAGCGATTTCGCTTCATTACATCCCATTGAATCAGATTGGGATAAAACTATGAAAGCAGTTATGTTTCATCTTGCAAAAGCAGTAATCGGAAATGATGATATAAAAGCCGCTTCAGACGATTTGAGATTGTTTGCAGCATTTAGCAACCTAAATTCATTCCTTGCTGAGAAAATTCAGAACTCGATCAATGAAAAGAAATTAGGAACTATCACTAATGTGAAAGATGATGTTTGGGAGGCAAATAATAAAAAGGATTCCTTGAAAACAGTAGTAAAAGCAGAAATAAACTCAAAGCTTCATTTGATAAAGAAACTTTCTAAGGTTGATTCTTTTGAACAAGGAAATGTTTACTTGATAAAAAATGAGAACGACCTATTAAAACAAATTCTTTGGAAGGAAAAGTATAACAACACCAAAACGACTGACATATTAAGATCTAAACCGCAATTAATTCAACTTGACTTAACTCCTGTTTGCGATTATTCACAGGACAAAAAATACATTAGAATTGTTCATGGCTTACTAATTAGTTCAAAATTTCACAACGATATTCCGAGAACTGACTATCAAATTAAGTCGCCTATTTTTCTCATTGATGAGAAAGAAAAGTTTTTTTTTGCTTGATTTTAGATTTATAAAAACTACAACCAAAAAGAAATCGTCAAACGCAAGATTGGTTCAAAGTTAAAATTGAGAAGAGAAATTTGCACAGACATTCAATCTCAACTCTCTAATCAGGGTAACAGACCTGGAATTAGTAATGTATAGCCCACCCACAAAAAAATGCACTCTTAAAAACCTCAAAAGCCAACGCTGCAAGCAATTTTTTTAAGAGAGTATTTTTTTTCCCACCCAAGAAGAAATTCAAATTATTTTTTTTGCCACCCTTCGGTTTTTTAATTTTTTTTCCCAACGCACAGTGCGTAATCTAACAGACATCACTTCTAATGTAAACCGTTTCGTAGAAAGTGCGTTCAAACTTGACACGACACATCTTCGGACGGACATAATAGCTACCGATAACACGGGCTTAGCGAAAGTGCCGGGCAGTGGTTAAATGAACATTTGTGCTTCGTATTAAGTGTTGTGCCGGTTGACAGTTTTGCGCTTCGTATTAGCTACCTTCGCCAAGCTCCGAAACATTATCGGATATGCTGACCCTATTCATATTACAATCATTCCAAAAAACGAAATGAAAATAAGGCCAAACCTTCCTCAATCATTGATGGCTGCAATTTGGCGATATTTTATACCGGGTAAACGCATACTGCTTTTTTATGCATTTGCTTTTTTCGTAAGTATTTCCAATTCTCTCTATGGCCAAAAACCATCTAAAGCAGATTCATTAAGAAAAGCATTTGAGCAAAGCAAAAATTATAAGGAATACCTGACTAACGGTAGCCGCCTGTGTAACGAATTATTAAGAACAGATCCGCAGGCGGCTCTGCATACAGGTAAAAAGGTGCTTCACATGGCTGATAGCTTGCAAAAGGCAGGCATTATAAGCGACTCTATAGCTGAGAGATTACGGGTAATAATCAATTCCTCAATAGCGAATGCGTATATGCATTTAGGAGATATAGATGCGCAGATGAAACTGCTGATGAAAAACCTGGAAATTGCCCATCGCAGCGGCAATAAGCAAACGGAATGCATAACCCTGGAAGCAATAGCGGGTAGTTACTTGGAGCAGGGATACAGCAAAGATGCCAGCCATTATTATCGCAAGGCACTCGCTGTTGCAAGAGATATGGGAATAACCTACTTCATCGCGCTTGAACTGGGCAATATTGGCACCTGTTTTAAAGATGATCCTGATTCAGCGCTTTGGTACTACGGGCAATCTTTGTCAGAAATGCAAAAGCCCGACATGAAGGATGCAGAAGGTGCTATGGGCTGGATGTTTCAAAATATAGGTGAGGTCTTTGATAAAAGAGAGCAGTTTGACTCTGCTTTATATTATTACAATCGCTCGCTTCAAATCCGTATGTCCATAAACCATTACGAGGGTCAACAGGATGTGTATGCAAAAATTGCCGGGGTTCTGTTTAAACAGGGGCATTTGAACGAGGCATTGAAAGATATCAATACAGGTATTCAGATTGCTGAGACAAAGGGCTTTCGTCAATCACTATACGAAAGCTATAAGCTGAGAAGTGAAATTTACAGTAAGCTTGGCAGGTATAAGGAAGCACTGGAAGATCAGCTTCGCTTTGTACAGCTGCGCGATTCAATTGTTAGTGAAAATAATTCCCGGCAGCTTGTACAGCAAACTATGCAGTATGAATATGGGCGGAAGTTGCTTTCTGACAGCCTGGAATTTTCTAAAAAGGAAACAGTGCTTAAGGAGCGGACTCAGAAACAACGCATAGGCTTGTTTGCAGCAGCAGGCGGTTTGCTTTTGTTGATAGCCCTCGTTTATTCCATTTACAGAGGTAAGAAAAGAAGTGATGAGTTATTGCTTAATATTTTGCCTGAAGAGACAGCAAATGAACTAAAAGCAAAAGGCAGTGCTGATGCAAAACAGTTTGATAATGTAACCGTAATGTTTACCGACTTCAAAGGGTTTACACAAATTTCAGAAAAACTTTCTCCTGCAGAATTGGTTGCTGAGATTGATACATGCTTTAAAGCATTCGATAACATCATCAGCAAACACAACATCGAAAAAATAAAAACCATTGGTGACAGTTATATGTGTGCCGGTGGCTTGCCTGTTGCCAATAAAACGCATGCAACCGATGTTGTAAAGGCTGCTTTGGAAATTCAAAAGTTTATGCTTGAGCATCTGCGGCAAAGAAAAAGCGAAGGCAAAGAAGTTTTTGAAATAAGAATAGGTATTCATACCGGTCCTGTTGTTGCAGGAATTGTGGGTATTAAAAAATTTGCTTACGACAGTTATGGCGATACCGTAAACATTACCTCACGAATGGAAAGCAGTGGCGAAGCAGGAAAAGTGAACATCAGCGGCAGCACTTATGAGTTGGTGAAAGAAAAATTCAATTGCACTCATCGGGGAAAAATTAAGGCGAAGAACAAGGGAGAGATTGATATGTATTTTGTGGAGCAATAAAACATTTAGATATGAAAAAAAATATTCCTGTTATTTTAATGCTGGGGTTATTCCCTTTTTCTACAATGGCGCAAAAGCAAGGGCAAGAGCGCATTGATTCTTTAATTGGTGAATTACCTAAATCAATAGAAGACACAAACAAGGTTATTTTACTGAACGACCTTAGTTTTAGTTTTTATAGTACAAATCCCGACAAAGGAATTGAATTTGGAAATCAGGCATTGACGCTTGCCGAGAGATTACAATGGAAGCAAGGTGTTGCTCAGGCGAATGGGAGAATTGGAGTCAACTATTTCGGTAAAGCAGATTATCCTCAGGCATTAGCCTATTGGCTAAAAGCCTTAAAGCTTAATGAAGAATTAAATAATAAACGGGCTATAGGTATTAACCTGGGTAATATCGGCAATGTATATTTAACAAAATCTGAATATTCAAAAGCATTGGATTATTATTTCAAAGCATCCAAAATAAATGAGGAAGTCAATAATAAAAACGCGCTGGCACTTAACCTTGGTAACATTGGAACCGTTTATGGTTATCAGTTGCAATATTCCAAAGGGCTTGATTATTTTTTAAAAGCATTGAAGATTTACGAGGAATTGCAAGACCAAAGTGGAATTGCAAGAAGCAGTATAAGCATTGGAAATGTTTATCAGGGATTGAAGGACTACTCTAAAGCATTTGAATATAATTTTAAAGCACTGAGACTTGTACAAGAATCAGGTGTCAGCAATTTAATCGCTATCAGTCACACCAATATCGGGAAAATCTATTTAGACCTTGCAACCGATTCAAACAAGACTCAACTAACTATACTTATGGGCGGAAATAAAACAGCTACACTCCAATTGGCAAAAGCTTATAACGACAGTGCCATTACTGTGTTCAAAGAAATTGGGGACATTAGCGCTTTGTATCAAACCTATCAGAGTTTAAGTGACATTCAGTCCTTGATGGGAGATAAAACCGGTGCACTGGAGAGTTATAAAAATTATGCGCTTTTTAAAGACTCCGTTTTCAATATGGAGAAGGACAAAAAAATTACAGAAACTGCCATGCAATATGAATTTGATAAAAAAGAAGCAGCAACAAAATCAGAACAAGAAAAAAAGATATTCAACAACGTAATATTCGTAATTCAATCTCAGCAGGACTTGCAGGAGCATTGATATTTTTAGTTGTTGTATATCGCCAGCGAAACAAAATTTCAAAAGCAAGAAAACGCAGTGATGAATTGCTGCTCAATATACTTCCTGAAGAAGTGGCGGAAGAACTAAAAGCAAAAGGAAGTGCGGATGCAAAACAGTTTGATGATGTAACCGTCATGTTCACCGACTTCAAAGGGTTCACACAAATTTCGGAGAAGCTTTCTCCTGCAGAACTTGTTTCAGAAATAGATACCTGCTTCAAAGCATTCGACAACATCATCAGCAAACACAACATCGAAAAAATAAAAACCATTGGTGACAGTTATATGTGTGCCGGTGGTTTGCCTGTTGCCAATAAAACACATGCAACCGATGTTGTAAAGGCTGCTTTGGAAATTCAAAAGTTTATGCTTGAGCATCTGCGGCAAAGAAAAAGCGAAGGCAAAGAAGTTTTTGAAATAAGAATAGGTATTCATACCGGTCCTGTTGTTGCAGGAATTGTGGGTATTAAAAATTTGCCTACGACATCTGGGGCGACACGGTTAATATAGCTTCACGTATGGAAAGCAGTGGTGAAGCAGGGAAAATAAACATCAGCGGCAGCACTTATGAATTAATTAAAGACAAATTTACTTGTATTCATCGCGGAAAATTCAGGCGAAGAATAAAGGAGAGATTGATATGTATTTTGTAGAAACAATTTCATAGCTTGCGTAGCACATC
Source organism: Bacteroidota bacterium (assembly GCA_016714005.1). Lineage (GTDB taxonomy): Bacteria > Bacteroidota > Bacteroidia > AKYH767-A > OLB10 > JADJOA01. The sequence goes on along the minus strand of JADJOA010000005.1, from coordinate 135,337 downwards.
CGATAACATGCAGCGTAAAACGAAATTTTAAAATGGGGTTTTTAAACGTAATACAAACATGTGTGCTTCTAACAAGCAGTGTCGCAATACAACCAGTAGTCCTTTTAATCCCCATTTTAAAAACATCGTTATGCCCTTCTTGGTTATGCTCAATTTTAACGCTCCGAACAAACGTAACTGCTAACATCAAACAGAAAGCATGAACAAACAAATCTGCTTAATCATTATGCTTTTCGTTTGCAGAATCTGTAATGCGCAAACGCCTGTTTGGGAATGGGCACATTCTGGTAATGGAAACAACTTTGAAAAAGGGAACAGCATCTGTTCAGATAATTCAGGAAATGTTTATGTAACAGGTTTTTTTTCAAGCCCTTCAATAACTTTTGATTCAATTACTTTGATTAATTCCGGAACCTGGAATGCATTTATTGCAAAGTATGATTCAACAGGAGCTATTCTTTGGGCTAAGTCCCCTATAAGTAGTTATTCTGAAGGAAAAGGAATTGCTACTGATGCCTATGGTAATGTTTATGTCACTGGATTATTCGCTAATGATTCTATCATTTTTGATTCAATTACACTGCACAATAACGGATACTATGATTTATTCTTAGCCAAGTTTGATTCACAAGGGAATGCAATTTGGGCTCGTGGCGTTGGTGGACAAAGAATAGACCGTGCAAATAGTGTCTGCACTGATGTTAATGGCAATGTCTTGGTAACAGGTTATTTTATTAGCGACTCTCTTGTATTTGATTCAACTATTCTTCACCACGCTGATACAATTGGTGGTGACATTTTTATCGCGAAGTATGATTCGTCAGGTAATTCGTTATGGGCAAAATCATATGCTGTAATCGGACACGAATTAGGGACAGCAATTACAACTGACCTTGCAGGTAATATTTACATGACGGGTATGTTCGGTTCTGACATTGTTTTTGGTACTGATACTTTGCAGAGTGTTGGTTCCAGTATTGATATTTTTATTGCCAAGTATGATACATTTGGAAATGAGCAGTGGGCACGTTCAGCAGGATGTCCTTATCAAGATGCTTGCAATGGCATTGCTACGGACCTAAATGGGAATGTTTTTATTACAGGATTTTTTTATGTTACATCAATAAGTTTTGGAAACATTGTATTAAACAACAGCGGTGGATATGATGTGTTTGTTGCTAAAATGGATTCATCAGGAAATTTTCTTTGGGCGAAATCCTCTGTTGGAGGACAGCAAGAAGAAGGACACGGAATATGCACAGATGTATTTGGAAATGTTTATGTAACTGGTTTTTATGCTTCCAGTTCTGTTTCGTTTGGCTCAATAACTCTTAGTTTGTCAAATAACCCACAATTGTTTTTAGTTAAGTATGATGCAAACGGAAATGTAATGTGGGCGTTTGCAGAGGGCGGAAACAACAATGATTTTAGTAATGCAATATGTCTTGATTTAAATGGTGATATTTTTATTACCGGAAGCTATCAAAGCGATTCAATTTCCTTCGGGCTTACTACTTTGTATCCAATGGGTGCTTATGATGTGTTTGTAGCTAAATCAGGTGGTGTTGCTTTGGGTTTACAAAACTATGATTACGATATGGCAATAAATATTTTTCCTAATCCTTTTAATGAGCAAATAGAAATAAAAAGCAAGAGTAATGAGCCATCAGAAGTGATTTTTTACGACATCACCTCAAGAAAATTATTGCAACAGAAGTTTACAAATTCTGTTTCTTTAAACACGGAGCAATTGGAAAAAGGAATATATATTTACGAAGTGAGATGCGGGAGTAGTGCCTGCAAGAAAGGAAAGTTAGTGAAGGATTGAAACGGCATACATTCGTGGACACAGAAAAACTGCGCATAACACTAAGTAACCGTAACACAACCCCCATAAAAAACGTCTAAATTTTTTAGCGCTGAAATATTTTACCGGGCATGGCAGCAGCAAATAATTTTTTGGGGTTCTATTGCTTTCTATAAGGCGGCTTAGCATTAAAATTATTGAAAACACTGCTTCTTTGGTTAGCAGCCGTTGTTTTTTGAGCTGCATGCACACGCGCTTTTCCTCTTGAGTGAGTTTTTTAACGCAACACAAAATAAAAACCCAAAACTTCAATCTATTATCTTTACCCCAAACATTAATATATGCCCCGTAAAAAAAATAATTGCCGGCAACTGGAAAATGAACTGCACACGCAGCGAAGCCGGCTTACTTGCTACAGAAATTAACAGTATTTTAAAAGATGAGGTCCGCAACAACGCCCTGGTTATACTCTCCTCCTTTTGTTCACCTTAGTTATGTTGTGCAGCTATGCGAGGCAAACGATAGCATTGGGGTAGCTGCACAAAAACTGCGCTTACCAAAACAGTGGTGCTTATACCGGTGAAGTTTCGGCAGGCATGATAAATCTGCCGGAGCGCAGTATGTAATTATAGGACATAGCGAACGCAGAAGCTACTTTAACGAAACAGATGATGTGCTTGCCGGGAAAGTAAACCGGCTCTTGAAAATAATTTACAGGTGATATTTTGCATAGGCGAAAAGAAAGAAGAAAGAGAAAGCAATACGTATTTTAATGTAGTTAATGAGCAATTGCAAAAAGGAGTTTTTAATTTAAAAGCTGAAGAATTCAAAAACATCATTATTGCTTACGAACCTGTGTGGGCAATTGGCACAGGGCTTACCGCCTCACCTGATCAGGCGCAGGAAATGCACGCTTACATACGCAACCTCATAAAAGAAAAATACAACCATGAAGTAGCCCAAAGCACCAGCATACTATATGGAGGCAGTTGCAACGAAGGCAACGCTGCACAGCTTTTTGCATTGCCCGATGTGGATGGAGGATTAATAGGAGGTGCATCGCTTAAATCGCGCAGTTTTGTAAATATTATAAAAGCAATGCAATAAATATTTATGCACCGTGCAGGCTTTTTAATACTTGCTTTAGCGCTAACCGTAAATGTTTTTGGTCAATCTTTAAAAAGTCCGGCATATACCGAAATTGGTTTTCTCACCGGAAAAATTGTAAAAAACTATCCTGCATTTCCCGATAGGGATTTGGCTTTTTTTTCATCGCTGCGTATTGGAAACAAATTAAACGGTACCAAATACTGGCATCGTTATTATTTTTTCCCCGATGCTTCTTTCAAACTGCTGTTCGGCTCTTTAGGCAATAAAAAAGTGCTTGGAAATATTTCAGGCTTGCTATACGAGTTATCATTTGAACAAAAGCTCACTGACAAACTTTACCTGCTTGAATCTCCTTCGTTAGGCATAGCTTATTTCAATAACCCCTACCACGAAATAAATAACCCGCTTAACATAGCAGTGGGTTCCAAATTAACTTTTCTTGCCGCAGCTTCTTTCCAGTTGCGTTATTATTTGAGTTACAGGTGGTCAGGCAATATTGAAGCAACGGTATTACATGCCAGCAATTCGCATTTTAAATTACCTAACGTGGGTATTAACCTTCCCGCTATTGGCGTGGGTGTGCGCTACCACATCAATCCTTTAATCATGAAGTTTACAGGGCAGGACTCACTTCCTTTTTATAAAGGAATAAGGCCTTCTGTTAGAATTTCTATTGGACACAACGAGCAAGGCGGCAGTACCGGACCGGTTAACGGACCCACCTACCCTATATACCTTGTAGCGCTTACTGCCAATAAATTACTTACACCTGTAAATAAAATACATGCAGGGTTTGGAAGCTTATTACAATACTGGTGTTAACGATTATATATTAAGCCAGCAGTTTTACGAGGAAGAAAAGTTTACCAATTCAACAGCCTTTCTTTTTATAACAGGGCATGAGTTTTTGTTAGGGCATTTTAGTTTGTTTACAAATGGTGGTGTTTATATCCATAACCCGTTTTACAGCGAATTAAACAGAAGAGAAAATTTTACATACGTTAAATCAAAGCTAAAACCTCTTTTTACAGCACGTATAGGCATTCAGTATTACTTAAAAGATGCTGTGTTTACACCCAAAAACCAGCTATATGCAGGGGTATATATTAAGACAAACCTGGGTCAGGCAGATTTTTTGGAAACCGGCATTGGTTACACTTTTTAAACATTTCGCCTTAACTATTGTTCTTTTTACCAAATTAATTATATACTTTTGGTAGCCATCATGTATTATGCCTTGATGTACAAAATAGAATTAGCATAACCAACCGTTAAAAATATACTATAATGAAAAGACTCCTGTTTACATTATCAGTTCTGTTAGTTTTATCAAACGCAAAACTTAGCGCACAAAATGTAGGGATTGGAACATCTACTCCTGCCCAAAAGCTTGACGTAATTGGCAACATTCTCTCAGCAACACTTGCAGGTGTTGGTTGGCGTGCTGTGCTTGCCGACCCAACAGGCACACTAACTATTGCTACCGGATTAAACTCTCCGGCATGGCTTACAACAGGAAATACGGGAACAAATCCGGCACTTCACTTTTTAGGAACTACCGATCCTACAGATTTAGTATTCAGAACTACCAACACAGAAAGAATGAGATTGACTGGGGCCGGAAATCTGGGTGTAGGTACTACCATACCATTAGCAAAAATACATGCCGAGGTTTTATCGGGCGTTGCCATAAGAGGTTCGCTTAGTGGTTTTGGTTCGGGCTTTCTTGGATACACAGGAAGCATTTCTTTAGGATCATTTGGTACAACACCGGGTGCCGTTATGTTTTCGGAAGAAGCTGCGGCAAGTGCCAATCCATCCTTTATTGCCGTAACCCGCAGCCCAGCAACTTATGCTGCAAACATTGCTTATTCCAATGCCTGGATTTCGGGATATTTTGGAACAGATAATGCAAGTGCAACAGCCAATCCACCCGGTTTATACAGTCAATTAAACGTTACAACTAATTTTACTAGTGGCGCTGTTTTTCAAAGTGCTGTAAGAGGTTACATGAACAGAGGCGCTATAGCAGGAAACGGAGCCTTTAGCGTAGGGGTGCAGGGTGTTGCCAATAGTCAAAGTCAGGATGCCTTTGGTGTAATAGGTCAAACGTTTTGCAATACGCTTTCCAATCTAAATTCGGGTGGATATTTTGAAGCCAATACTTATGCGGCAGTCAATAATGCATTTGCTTATGTTGCCAATTCAGGATTAAACAGAAAAATTACAGGTTCAGGTGCAGTAAGTGAAATTATTCCTACCGAAAATCATGGACGTATAACTTTAACCTGCCCCGAGTCTCCTGAGTACTGGTACGAAGATTATGGAACAGTTCAGTTAGTTAACGGGCGTGCACATGTGGATCTTGATCCCATTCTTGCTGACATTATTTTTGTTACCAACGACCATCCTATTCGTGTTTTTGCAACTCCGGTAGATATGTTAAACTTTAACGGAGTGGCAGTAACAAACCGAACTGCTACAGGATTTGATCTGGTTGAATTAAACGGAGGTACCAATAGTGGTACCGTTGATTATCACCTTGTGGTTAAACCAAAAAACAAATTTTGGCGAAGGAAGATTCAGACAGGCTCCAGGTCCTGCCGCTTCTAAAATTGATCCTCCTAAAGCAAGAGCAAAAAACAATCCCAACCCTGCTGAAATTTTCAGATGGCCTTCTGATAATGTAGTGTACGATTACAAACTACCTGAAAAAGGAAACGTTGCCATGGAAAAATCTGAAACTAACAAGTAATTGCAACATATTCAATTGCTAAAAGCATGAAAAAAAGGATATTTTATTTCTTTGGTTTTTCGTTGTTGCTTACTTTGTTTTTTAAAGCAACATCATTTTCGCAATGTATGTTGTATCCGGTAACAATGCAGCAGCGGGTTACTGATGCTGATATTGTAATTGAAGCAAGCGTGGCATACCGCCAAACGTATATGAATGCACAGCAGGATATGGTTTATACATCTACCGTATTAAATGTTCATAAAGTATTTAAAGGTAACCTAACCAATGTGCAGATAGAATTAATTACAGAAGGTGGTGAATATTTAAATACTAAAGTTGTTGTGGAGCCATCATCAAATATTGAAAATTTAGAAAGCGGAATTTTCTTTTTAAAACAATCTGCTTTGCGTTTTAATGGTTCAACTATAAATAGTGGTTTACAGTTTGAAGCATTTGCTTCGGCACAAAGTATTTTTAATTATTTAAAAGATGGAAGTGTAACAAGCCCTTACTTCTCCTATAACTCTAAGGAAGAATTGTACAATGCAATTATTTCAATTACTCAATACAACTTTATTGAAATAACCCTTACATTCCTTCTCCTCAAATTGCATTTCACATGTTGGTGCCACCAGTAATTGCTGCTATTGCACCTACTACAACTACTGCAGGAACATTTTCAACCATAACTATTACCGGGAATAATTTTGGAGCAAGCTATGTAAACGGAACCAGCAATGTTCAATTCCCTGATGCAAACAATGGTGGCGCTGGTTATATTTCTACACCGGCTAATCATATTGTAAGCTGGAACAATACACAAATACAGGTTTGGGTTCCTACACAAGGCGGCAGCGGCTTAATAAGGGTAACAAATAATTTGGGGGAGGTAACAACATCTGCCATTTCAATTACTGTTAACTATAATGAAACAAATGTAAACTCAGGAGGCATTTACTATCAGCCCGATTTGGTAAATGATAACGGAACCAATGGTTACACGTGGGCATATAATACCACATTCAACGGAAACGCTCCTGCTGTAGCCGCCTGGGAACGCGCATTACAAACCTGGCGCTGCGGAACTTTTGTAAACTTTAACAGGGCAGGTACAACCGCTCTTGCATGTCAGGCATTAGACGGAACAAACATTGTTTCTTTTGACGGTTCATGCGCTTTACCTGCCGGAGTGCTGGGCATTTCATACTCTTATTACAGCGCTTGTGCTGCAGGTGTTTGGTATGTTACCGAAAATGATTTAAAATTCCGTACCAATGGTACTGGCGGTATTAACTGGAACTACGGACCCGCACCCACAGCCGGTGGATTGTATGATTTTGAAAGTGTTTGTTTGCATGAGTTAGGACATAGCCACCAGTTAGGCCATACTATTACTCCGGTAACGGTAATGAATTATGCCGTTGGACCTAATACCGATAGAAGAACTTTAACTCCTGTAAGCGAAACTGCCGGAGGTAATGATATTATGATCCGTAGTGTTGTAAACAACTCATGCGGACCAACGGCAATGGTAGCCTTAACGGCAGGCAACTGTGCAATAAATGCACCTATCGCAAACTTTAGCGGAACACCGCTAACAGGCTGCAACAGTTTAACAGTAACGTTTACCGATGCAAGCATTAACACACCCACATCATGGAACTGGACATTTACGGGTGGCGTCCCCGCTGCATTTGTAGGGCAAAACCCACCCCCGGTAAACTATGCCGCACCCGGAACCTATACTGTTTCACTAACCGTAAGCAATGCAAGTGGCAGCGATGTTGAAACAAAAACAAATTACATCACTGTAAATAACTGCCCGCCTCCTGTTGCCGATTTTTCTGCACTGCCTAATAATGTATGCGCTGGTGCCAATATTCAGTTTACCGATTTATCCACCAACTCCCCTACTTCCTGGAACTGGACTTTTCCGGGTGGTGTACCGGGTTCAACCACTACTCAAAATCCTATAATTAATTATCCCGTGCCGGGTGTGTATAGTGTTACGCTTACCGCTACCAATGCTTATGGTAACAACACCATTACAAAAACAAATTATATCACCATCAACAACTGCGCCCCACCCCCAACAGCCAGGTTTTACCGGAACACCAACTACACTTTGTGCGGGAGGCACTGTAAACTTTACCGATGCCTCTACTCAATCCCCCACATCGTGGCAGTGGAGTTTCCCGGGTGGCACACCTGCAACCTCCATTGCACAAAACCCATCTGTAGTCTATAATACTCCAGGAGTTTATAACGTAACACTTATTGCAACTAATTCAAGCGGATCGGGCTCATTAGTAAGGCCGGGATATATTACAGTAAACGTTTGCTCTGCACCCACAGCCGATTTTGCGGGTTTCCCTACAACAGTTTGCGAAGGACAGAATGTAACTTTCGTTGACCTTTCAACACAATCACCTACTTCATGGGCCTGGACTTTCACAGGAGGTACACCTGCTGCAAGTGCAGTGCAAAATCCTGTAATAAATTATGCCACAGCCGGTGTTTATCAGGTAGCATTAACAGCAACCAATGGTTTCGGTAACAACACAAACACAAAACCAAACTATATTAATGTTGTCACCTGCCCTGCCGCTGGCACAGGACTTATTGTAAATGATGGCTCAGATATTACCATTCAGGCAGGTGTGGTTGTTCATGTAGAAGGTGGCATTATCAATCGCGACAATGGTTCCAACATTGGTGTGTTTTCAAACAACGGCACGCTAAGGTTGCAGGGCGACTGGACAAACAGTTCGGTATCTAACGGATTTATTCCTGCACTTGCAGGTACCGTTGAATTTTTTGGCGCGGCACAGCAAATAACCGGAACTATACCAACTTACTTTAATACTTTGAGTTTAACAGGTAGTGGGGTAAAAACACAAACCATAAATGCGCAGGTTGACGGAATACTTAATTTGAATGACAGGGAACTTGCCACACAGGCAAACGACATGCACATCATTAACCCGGCTGTTGCATCCTTAACACGCACTGGAGGATTTGTTTCAACCCCTGTTCAGGGTTTTGTGAGCAGCACTTCCAACGGAAAACTTGTGCGCAACACCAACTCTACCGGCACGTATGCTTACCATGTTGGTTCAAGTATTCCTCCGGCACGTTACCGCCCCGTTACACTTAAACCCTTATCTGCAACTGCTCATACCTTTGGCGTACGTTTTGTAAACAACGACCCTACTCCTGATGGCTTTAACCGTTTCAACAAACAAGCAACACTTGGCAACATAAACGTTAACTGGTATCAACGCATAAGCCGCACAAACGGCACATCGGGAGCCGATATTGCTATTTATGCCGATGATGTGCAGGATGCCATAGCAAGCTGGCCATTAACAAAACTCACACAATGGGGTGTTAACCCTCCTCCTGTGCAGTGGTTTGAGATGGGACCTGTAAACGTAAATGCTGCTGCAAGCCCTAACCTGGGTAATGTGGTTAAACCAACATGGAACACATTTGTAACTGAGGTATTTTCTTTTGCACCTCAATCAAATCCGCTCCCGGTTGAATTGCTTTCTTTTACCGGTGAGTGCTTTAATAAAAAAGCTATTATACAGTGGGAAACAGCATCAGAAAACAACAATAAATTGTTTTATGTTTTAAAAAGCACTGACGGTATAAACTATAATGTAATAGCCAGCATAGAAGGAAAAGGAACTACAAACACTAACAGTAAGTACTCCTACACCGATGATGCATTTGATGGCAATAAAACATATTACAAACTTATGCAGGAAGATTTTAATGGAGAGGTAACCGTGTTTAAAGAAATTTCTGTTAGCTGCAATAAAAACAACCAGCATGCTTTTGCTTTTAATGTTTTCCCAAACCCTGCCACGGAGCATTTGGATATTGAAATTTTTACAGATGCTGCTTCCAGGTTTTCGCTACAGGTATTTAACAATTTAGGTCAATTGGTTATGCAAACTGAAATGGTTGCACCTAACGGATTAATGCGTAAAAATATTTTTATTGGCAATCTGGCAGAAGGTATTTATACCTTGCAATTAAAATCTGTTGACAATACCGTTGTAAAAAGATTTGTAAAGAGCCTTTAAGACATCTCTGCGAATGAATCTTAATGGATAAGGAATTGTTATACCTACCTAAAATCCTTTTCTTACTTGGGTACTTGATTGTAATGATAATGCTCGGGAATCGGTTGCATAGAAGAGCTCTTTTACATTTTAGGCTCTTAAAAAAAATGCACCCTGACAAATTTAAGCACGAGATGTCCTACATTTCTTTTGTATTAGGATTACGTTTGTATCAGCTTTCATTGAAAGAAATTATTTGGTATTCATTGCCTATTTACGTTCCTAACTTTTTAAGTCCGGAAATGATGGTAGTTTTAGAAAAAGAACACACAGATTTAGTTGAGAATAATAAAAAAATAGGGTTTTGGTTTGTTATGTTTTTGTTCTCCCTTCTCTTAGCCATAGTAATTTTATATATAGAGAAATACATTTTCTTTCTCTGACCAATGTATCTTATTTCTAACTACTCCTTAATCTCTTAATTTATACTTTATATATTGCTTGTATACTCACCACTTCCCCCTAAAAAAACTATTTTCGCCAATCAATTGAGTTAGTAATATTTTATGTCTGAAATTTCAAAAACATACAGTCCTAAAGAAACCGAAAGCAAATGGTATAAGTACTGGATGGAAAATAATTTTTTCCGCTCGGTGCCCGATCAGCGCGAGCCATACACCATAGTAATACCACCGCCAAACGTAACAGGTGTGTTGCACATGGGGCACATGCTTAACAATACTTTACAGGATGTGTTGATAAGGCGTGCGCGCATGCTCGGCAAAAATGCCTGCTGGGTTCCGGGTACCGATCATGCATCTATTGCCACAGAAGCTAAGGTGGTGCAAATGCTGAGAGAAAAAGGCATTAAAAAATCAGATTTAACACGCGAGGAGTTTTTGAAATATGCCTGGGAGTGGAAAGAAAAGTATGGAGGTATTATACTCGATCAGTTAAAAAAATTAGGTGCTAGCTGCGATTGGGAGCGCACACGCTTTACCATGGACGAAAATTATTACGAAGACGTAATAAATGTTTTCATTGATTTATACAACAAAGGCTACATATACCGTGGCTTACGCATGGTAAACTGGGATCCGGTTGCAAAAACTGCTGTAAGTGATGAGGAAGTTTACTTTAAGCAACTTAGCAGCAAACTGGTTTATGTAAAATATAAAATTGTTGATGGTGATGGCTACTTAACCGTTGCCACAGTGCGTCCCGAAACCATTATGGGCGATGTGGCTGTGGCTGTGCACCCAGATGATGAGCGATACAAACTTTTAGCCGGTAAAAAAGTAATTGTGCCACTTGTAAACAGGGAAGTGCCCATCATTTTTGATGATGCCATTGATAAAGAATTTGGAACAGGCTGCTTAAAGGTTACCCCTGCACACGATATTGTTGACTATGAAATTGGTTTACGCCATTCGCTTCCTGTAATTGATACCATAAACGAAGACGGAACTATATCAGAATCGGGTGTTATGTTTGTGGGCATGGACAGGTTTGCCGCGCGCAAAGCTGCCATTAAAAAATTAGAGGACGATGGGTTGATAGAAAAATCAGAAGACTACAGCCACCAGGTTGGGCACAGCGAACGAACCAATGCAGTGATAGAGCCGCGTTTATCGCAACAATGGTTTTTAAAAATGAAAGACATCAGCAAACCTGCGCTAGATGCGGTGATGAATGGCGAGGTAAATCTTATTCCTGATAAGTTTAAGAATACCTACCGCCATTGGATGGAGAATGTAAAAGACTGGTGCTTGTCAAGGCAATTGTGGTGGGGGCACCGCATACCGGCATGGTACGATGAAAGCGGAAATTATGTAGTTGCCAAAACGAAAGAAGAAGCACTGAAATTATTTCAACAGAAAACTCCAAACACTAAACCCGAAACCATTAAGCAAGATGAGGATGTGCTTGACACATGGGCATCGTCATGGCTATACCATTAGCGTATTTGATGGTTATGCAAAGCCTGATGGAGAAATAAAGTACTACTACCCTACCAACGATTTAATTACAGCTCCCGAAATTTTATTCTTTTGGGTTGCACGCATGATTATTGCCGGTTACGAATACAAAAACGAAAAGCCTTTTCAGAATGTGTATCTCACCGGTATTGTAAGAGATAAATTAGGCAGGAAAATGAGTAAATCACTCGGCAACTCTCCTGAACCCCTGGAGTTGATAGAAAAGTTTGGTGCCGATGGTGTACGTATGGGCATGTTGTTGTGCTCGCCTGCAGGTAATGATCTTCCTTTTGATGAATCATACTGCGAGCAGGGTAGAAACTTCAGCAATAAAATATGGAATGCATTTAGATTGATAAAAGGATGGCGTGTGGATGAGAATTCAAAGCAAAGCGAAGAATGCAAAACTGCAACTGAATGGTTTGCCAACCGTTTTAACGAACAGCTAGAACTGATTAACGACAGCTACAATAAATACCGCATAAGCGAAGCACTAATGATTACCTACAAACTTTTTTGGGACGATTACTGTGCATGGTATTTAGAAATGATTAAGCCTGCTTACACCGAAGGCTTACCACCTGTAATTGATAAAACAACTTATGATGCTACCATTGGTTTCTTTGAAAGTTTATTAAAAACACTTCATCCTTTTATGCCATTTATTACCGAAGAGTTGTGGCACCAAATAAGAGAGAGAGAAGAAAAAGATTGCATTATAACAGCAACATGGCCTGGTCTGATATCTTATGATAAAACCATGTTATCTTCGTTTGAGCAAAGCAGAAATGTTATTACATCAATTAGAAGCTTAAGGCAAGAAAAAAATATTTCACCAAAAATTGCTCTAGAATTAAAAGTAAAAGCAACGGCTACTTTATCCGCACAATCAATTATACATAAACTGGCAAATATTATTTCAACTGAGCAGGTTACCACTTCTGCGGAAAAATCCTTTTCATTACGAGTTGATGGTTATGAATTATTTGTACCAATTCCGGGCAACCTTGATACCTCAGCAGAAAAAGAACGTTTGCAAAAAGAACTTGATTATAACAAAGGTTTTTTAGAAAGTGTGATGAAAAAACTCAGTAATCAAAACTTTGTTAGCAAAGCCAAACCCGAAGTAATAGCAAGCGAAGAAAAGAAGAAAGCCGATGCACAACAGAAAATTAAGGCTATTGAGGAGCAGTTGTTAAGTTTGTAATTTTTATACTTAATTGTTTCACTTGCTAATCTTAGGTTAAACTCAATTCTTCTTATTCATCCTATCTGTTTTAAAAAGGTGTTTTTTTATCAAACCTGCTTTGTTAAAACTATAACTTCTTTTTAAGACTATCCAACAAGCAGAGTGTATACTTTAGCAATAAATAAGAACTTTCTATACGAGATGTACACAAAAATTATTGCCGCTGCTTTATTTATTGCAGCATCAGGTTGCGTAAGCACAAAAAAATACAAAAAACAAAAAGCAGATTACGATACACTCAAAACTGAGTACGATAAATTAGACTATCAGTTAAGCGCATGTTTAGATGAAAAACAATCTCAAAAATCTCGCATTACTACGTTAGAGGGCGAAGTATCACAACTCAAATCAAATGGCTCCTCCATGCTTCAGCAATTGAGTGATTTATCAGTTCTCTCAGCATCTCAATCTGAGAGTATAAAAAAATCGCTGGAGAACATTAATTCAAAAGATGCTTACATAAAAGATTTGCAAACTGCCATTCAACGTAAAGATTCATTAAACATGGCGCTGGTTCTTAATTTGAAAGGGGCTCTTCAGGATATAAATGATCAGGATGTAAATATAAAAGTGGAGGGCAGCGCAGTTTTTATTTCTATCAGCGATAAGATGTTATTCCGCAGTGGAAGTTATGAGATTACAACCCGGGCTAAAGAAGTATTGGGCAAGGTGGCGGCAGTTATTAAAGCGCAAAATGATGTTACTTTTATGGTTGAGGGGCATACAGATAATAAAGTATAAGCACACCGGCAATTAAGGATAACTGGGATTTAAGTGTACTAAGATCAACAGCCGTGGTTCGTGTGTTACAAAAAAATTATGGTGTTGATCCATCTAGAATGATTGCGGCAGGTCGTAGTGAATATATAAGTATGGCTGATAATGCTACTCCTGAAGGTCGTTCGCTTAACAGAAGAACACGCATTGTTATATTACCTCAGTTAGATCAGTTTTTTAAGTTATTGGAGAAAAAATAACAGTGCTTTTATTTTCAGCGTATAATCACAGCTATAATTATTCTTGAATTGTTAAAATTTGTTTTCAAGTGACTTTACTATCTGCAAGCACAGCTTTTTAAACTCATCAAACTTTTTTAAAGAGTCTGTAATATTTTTTTGTGAGCGATAGTTACTTTCTAATGTTTCAAACCAAATCATTTATTGGCTTAACTCCAAACAGAGTTACTGATGATTTGAGTTTATGTATGCCTTTGAAAGCTGCATCATAATCCTTCTTGCTAATGGCAGCCTCAATAATATTTAGCAAAACAGGTACCTGCTCGCAAAGCATATCGGTAAGTTTTTTTGTTTCGGGCAAACTACCTCCCATTACTTGCTCCAAATTGGCTACTACGTCATTGGTATTTATTCTGCTTTTAACATCTGCTTCGTTTTCTTTACTACCGTAAGTTGTATATTTTTTACCAATCCAAGTAATTCGTTTGGGTTAAAAGGTTTTGATAAAAATTCAGTAATGCCTGCATCCTTGGCTTTATGCTTTCGGTTGCTGTTTCGTAAGCTGTTAGTGCAAATATAGGAGTAGCAGATTTCTTCTTATCAGCTAATCCTCTGATGGCTGCCGATAACTCGTAGCCGTTTTTGCCGGGCATGTTATATCGGTAATTACTATTCCATAGTTACCTTCATTAATTTTTTAAAAGCCTCATCGCCTTCCGATGCAACATCAACCTGGTAGCCACTTTTACTTAATAAGGTTTTTGCTAAAAACTGATTTACTTTATTATCATCAACAAGCAGAATTTTAAGAGAATTTTCCAGCGGCACTACATTTTCATTAGTCCTTAAACTCTTCGTTTTGTTTAAAACAGTTTTAACCAATACAGAAAAATGAATTTCATAATCAGGATAAACACCCGAAAGCGCAACTCTTCCATCGAGCGTTTCAGCAAATTTTATGGCATTGCCTATATACAAAGATTCATATCCATGCTCTGCATAAGATTTTAAAACATTACTGTCAACCTCAAAATAGTCAAGCGATTCAATTTCTTTTTCAACTTTAAATGGAATAACAAACTTCAATATAACATCTTGCTCAGTAGTTACCTTATCAGCTTTTACTTTTAGTACAATGTTGCTGTCAGAAATGTTTTGCGCACAAATTGTAATATCGGCTGAAGAATTTTTTCAAGTATATATCTGTCAGTAACAAACAATAGATTGTCAACTGTTGATTCAATTTTAAAAGATTTAGAATTAATACCGTTTTGCTCTGATTCAAAATGCCTGATAATAGAAGTCATTAAATCATCAATGGAGAACTCTACTTCTTCCTTTTTTATCTGGCCTGTATTAAGCAAAGCATAATTAAACAAATCGTTTATAACAGACATCAGGTTTAATGCTGATGATTTAATAACTTCTAAATGCCTTTGCTGTTCGGTGCTTAATTTTCCATCAGCAAGCACTTCTGTCATTCCTAAAATGCCATTTAAAGGCGTACGCAATTCGTGACTTATGCTGGCAAGAAATTTATCTTTAAGCAGTAAGTTTTGCTCTGCTAAATTTTTTCTTTTTCAGTTCCTCTGTATCAAACTTTAATTGTAAGCCAATTGACTTAACATTTGCCTGTCGGCATTTAATTCTTAGAGAGGTTATAATAACTTTTAAAATGCGCAAGTGCTTTTTCGTAATCGCCTTTGCGTTCATAAACTTTAGATAAAAACTGGTGAATAATATTCGCTGGAAATTTCACCTGAATCTTTCTGTTATGTCAAGCGCTTCTTCTAATGTTTGTAATGCCTTGTCGTAATCGCCTGTTTCTATATATAAATTACCGAGGCTTTTAAGCAAGTCAGCTTTAATCGTGGTGTTGCCTGTAAGCTTTGCATTATCAATTGCCTGAAAAAAATAATCCTGAGACAAATCATACTTCTTACTTTTGGTAAACAGTATGGCAAGGCTGCCTTGAGGTTTTATTTTTAATTCGTTGTTACGAAGCTTATCAGCTATGCTCAAAGATTTTGCAAAAAATTATACGCCATATCCAACTCATCAGCCCAATTATAACAGTTACCAATGTAAAAATGGGATATGCATTGATTATACATATCATTTTGAGCTTCAAAAACAGCAAGAGCTTTTTTTATGTTGTTCAATGGCATTCTGGTATTCACCCACCAGTTTGTAACAATCTCCTGCTTTGTTTATTAACTGTGCATATTCTACAAGGTTATTAGATGATTTTAGTAATGATGCGGCATGAAAGAAATTATCAATAGCAGAGAGGTTGTCGTTTATAAATGCGTAAATGTCGCCCATGCGTGAATAGCAATCATGCAATTGGGCATACTTATGTTCTATGGCTGATGCAAAAAACTTAACAGCATTTTTAAAATTACCGGCTGATTGGCATACTACTCCCGCTTTAAAGCAAGCCAGAGCTGCAATCTTTTCATCAACTTCAATATATGATTTGTAAATGCGCTCGTATAATTCAACAGCCTTGGTGGTGTTGGTGAGTTCAAGACTTTTGGCTTCGTCAAAATAAGCCGTAGCATCTAAGGGGGTTTTCAGTTTTTCCAAAGAGGTTTAAATAGAGCTGTAAATATACTACTCCAGGGGTTAAATTTTATTGATACTTTTTAAAGTTTGATGCAACTTATTACTAATAGTAGCTGCATGAAGAGGGCAATTTAAAAGATTAATGAAGCACAACATTTAATGGTAGGTTATTATCAATCGTACAAAAGAGCAGTTTCTAAAAAATGCTTTTTGAAAAAATTCCTTAAATTTATTAATGCGGACAAAATGCCAGAATAGATAATTTATTGAAAAGGCTTTGAAAAGTAAAGCTCCCAAACTTTAAAATCATTAAAGAGGCAAGGTTAATGCAAATAATAGTTTTAACTAAACGTCCTCTCCTACCTTCTTCTTAGTCCTCGCCTTTTTTTCTTTTACTTCCTTGCCATTTTCCTTTACTGTAATAGATTTATTTGAAGCAATTGGTTCAGAAGTTTTTTCTGTTTTTGTTTCTTTTGCCGATATAACTTTTCTTGCTGCTGTCTTTTTAATCTTCGGTTCTGCTTTGGTTTTTGCCGCTTTCAGTTTTGCAGGAGCTTCGTTTGCTGATTCACTCTTGCTGCCAAGCCCTTTATTGAGCGTCATTTCAAAATCGCTAAAGGCATTCATGTAAAAATGTAGGCATCGTAAGGCGAGCTATAAGGCGAAAAATACTTGTGCACATCACCATCACTCCAAAACTTGGTGCTCATGTAATAAAAATGGTCACTGGTTTGCAGTTTGCCCCATATATCAATCAAATCCTGGTTACCGGTAGCCAAAACTTTCTCTTCAACAGAATAAATTTTTGCCAATGCTTCTTTTGCATGTCATTGCCCAGCCAAGCCGTTAAATCTCTTTCACTATCCGCCCATGATATAAACTCATGCGCATCATACACCTCTTGCTGAATACTTCTCAACCACTTCACTTGGTGTTTTAAAATTAAAGTCGGGGTGCTTTAAAATTTCTTTTGGCAAATGCCCGAGAAAATCGAAAATGCCGGTACTCTCCCACTGGTGTTCGCCAAAGGTTTCGTAATCCATAAACAAATTAATTACATCCCCATTGCTTGCAACCTTATGCACCCAGCTTGCAAATGTATCGGCATGAAGGGGCCATTCGCTCCAGTTTTTGTCTGAGAAACGAAAGGCAATATCATCACTTAATCTGTAATTTTTTAATAACGCTTTTATGTGTTTTGTACCAACAGGCTTATATAAAAAGTTAGGATGCTTGTCTTTTAAAAGTCTGTCAACACCTTCGCATAAAATTCCTTTGTAACCCATTTTCTCAACATACGCAGCCAACTCATTGTTATAAATTAATTCTGTATTACGGAAAATAGTAGGGCGCTTGCCAAAATATTTTCAATTTTATCATCATGCTCTTTTACCTGTCTTTCAAATTCCTTTTTGAATAGAGGAAGCTAAGCGAGTGGTAATATGTTTCGGAAATAAATTCAACGCAACCTGTTTTAGCCAGTTCAATAAACGATTGTAAAACATCGGGGCGGTATAACTCCATCTGTTCAATTACAGTTCCGCTTAAAGAGTAGCTAATGCGAAACTTGCCTTTATGCTTTTGAATTAATTCAAGCATTTTTGCATTGGTTTTAATGTAGCACTTTTCGCTAACCTTGTCCATAATGGCTTTATTCTTTTCGCCATCCTCGTAAAAGTGATCTTTACCAATATCAAAAACCGAATAGTTTTTTACCCTGAAAGGTTGGTGTACCTGGAAGTAGAAACAAACTGAAGGCATGCTTGGGGAAATTATGAATTATGAATTATAATTTAAGAATTATGAATTAATGTTTGGGAATTGAATTGATAATTTTGAGTGAGCATTTTATTCCTCATTCTTAATATTCAATTTATCATTTTATTTAACCTGTCCGTATTTTTTATATCCGTCAATTACTCGTTTGGCTGCGGTTTCCCAACTTATATTTTTTAAATTTTCGTTGGCATCTTCTACTACCTGTTGTTTTAAAGTTTTGTTTGATAATACCTGTAATAAATATTCGGCAGCGCGGTGCGTGTCCCAAAAATCAAATTTAAGCGAACCACTCAACACTTCAGCTACACCGCTTTGTTTGCTAATTACTGCAGGTATGCCAAACTGCACTGCTTCTACTGCACTTAATCCAAAAGGTTCGCTAACAGATGGCATACAATAAGCATCGGCAATAGATAAGAGGTAACGCACTTTATCTAACCCAAGAAAACCTGCAATGTGAAAGCGGTTGCCAATTTTTTTGGCTGCTACTTTTTCTAATATTTTGCTTTGCATATCGCCTGTGCCGGCAACAATAAATCTAACATCGGGGTTATGTTCCAATACTTTTGAAGCTATTTCCACAAAATATTCAGGTCCTTTTTGCGTGTTAATCTGCCAATGAACAAAACGACTTTTTCGCGGTAAGGGCTCTTGCTTTTAAATGGCTCAACAGCACGTATGCCGTTGTGTACCGTAAAAATTTTATTTTCAGGAATGCCGTAGTACTGTTTTATAACTTCTCCGGTAAAATTACTTACGGGCATTAATACATCTGCTGATTCCATGCCGTGTTTTTCCATTTGGTAAACCCAGCCTTTGCTGTTAACACCACCGCGGTCAACTTCCAATGAATGAATATGTACAAACAATGGCTTACCGGTTTTCTTTTTTATTTCAATGCCTGCAAGCATGGTCATCCAATCGTGTGCATGTATAATGTCAAGTCAAGAGTGAGTGCCAGGCGCGCGCAAGTTTACCAAACACGGTTACCTTTTCAATTACATCACCACCATACAAATCGTCTATATGAAAACTTTGCTTTACGGCTACCTACTTCAATCTCTTTCATGTACTGACTCCTTATGTCAACACCCGGAATTTTAAAATCTGATTTTCGCTCGGTGTAATACGGGTTTAAATCAGAGGGTATAAAATGTACATCCTCAAAAGTTTTGTAATCGTCTTTGTAGTTAACGTGCTTTAAAGTGCGTGAGTCTATAGTATCTAATCCAATTAGGTTTAAATCGTTTACTTTAAAATCTGGATTTGATTTTGGGATTATCATGGTAACCTTTGCATGTTTACTCATGGCAATACACAAATCGTGGCATGCCACACCCAATCCTCCATTAATTACAGGCGGAAACTCCACCCAAGCATTAAAACCTTTGGTTTTTTCATTGATACTTTTACTCGCTTTTAAGTGTGCAAATGTAATGGTAAATGAGCTATGAAAAGTGGAGAGGTGATAATAAAATGTTAAGTGGTATGGGTTAAAAAGGATTTTATTCAAAGCCGTAGGGAGGAAAAAAAAACATGAAAGATTTTAAACCCTGAAACTAAAAAAGCGGAACCGCATCAAAAATTTCTGCGAACCCTGCGCCTCTGCGTGAAACCATTCAACCTCACTTTGGCCCTTTACCGCCTTAAGCGAATGCATCATAGGTATTTTACCCTCTAATCCTTTAATCTGCCACTTGTCATTTGCAATTTGAACGGTGTTGGCAAAGCAGTTATAGTGCGAAAAATCGTGTTCGTTAAAAAATTCAAGCCTCAGCCCATTGCTGATTAATGCATTTAACAAATCGCTGGTAGAATGGTTCCAACCGTAGCTTTCTAGGTTTATATCTGCATTTTCGTCAGCGTAAGTACCGCTCTCGGTTTCTTTAATAACTTCTTTATTAAAGTACGAGTATTGAATAAAGTAAAGTTGTTATCAAGCATCAAACGATAGGGTGAAAATCTATCATATAAAAATGCCACCGGCTTTAATGACCAGCAATTACTGGCCCTTTCTTAAATCTGGCAACCAGCCAATAGTACCATAAGATCTAAAAACAATATCATGCTTTGGCAACTTGTGTTCCAGCACATCATACACATTGCAACAAACAAACTGTGCATCCATTTTCATTTCAGCAGCAAGCCCTTTTGCTTTAGCAATAGCCTCATCAGAAAAATCAACTCCTGTAACCTTTGCACCTTGCATTGCCCACGAAAGTGTGTCCATACCAAAATGACATTGAAGATGTAACAATACTTTATCTTTTACACTACCAAGTTCAGTTAATTCAGTAGAACATAAAACCTGGTTTCCCTTTCTAAAATCATTGAGATTATAAAACTCAGAGTTAAAGTGAATGCCGGTGCGCTTGTTCCAGAGTTCTTTGTTGGCAGTGAGCCATTGGTTGTTTTCCATTTTTTTGTTTAAAGCAGATTAGGTCAATGCCTGTTATCGCAGTTTATATAAATATCGCTGCTTATCGAGTCTAAAAATGTAAGGTGCGGGCAACCAAATGATATGTATTGAAATCCGAAAATAACAGGAGGTTTGTGTTTAAATAATTTTCCTGTCCACTGATTTTCTATAGGCGCAAAAGTTGCGCTCTCACCATTGTAAAAAATCTTCTCCTTTATCACTATCTTACTTTTTGCATCAACCACAATTAAACGTTTGGCAGATGTCCATTGATTTTCTTTGATAGTTATATCCTGAATAAATAAATGATGCTCATCACTTATAAATTCATATACTGAACTTACCTCATATTTAAATCGTGCAAAAAACTCATAGAGTGAAATACTATCCTTTGTGTTGATTGGTGGTAAAGGATAATTTTCCTGCTCGATTTTGTTCCAAGCTATTTTTTTTACTGCACCGCTAAAAACGGATTTGTTTTGCTAATTGTTATTAAAGTATTTTCAAAATATTTATCAAAACCGTTTAATAGTTTCCTGTCTATTTCAAAACCTATCATGTAATCAAATTGCGTGTAAGGAAATTCGGCACCATAAATATTAAGGCAAGCCACAACTTGAAGAGATTTTACAGGAACTGACTTTAGTGTGTTTGTTGAATAATCATAAATAAATATTTTGTCGGCTTCTGAAATTTTCGCTCCGGTTAAAAATCTTTTTCTGTAAGTGCCATTTAGTTCAAGGTATTTTGATTCTGCTTCAGTTTTATCACTCACATCAGGAATTGCAAGCGAATCAGGATGTTCACTTAAAGGGTAAATATCTGACAAGGTATTAATACAACATCGGCACTATCAGGGGTTGCTTTTTCTAATAAGCCAATTTGAAACAAGCGCAATTCATCAGCTTTAGTAATAGAAGCTGAAAGAAGAAAGAAGGCAATTAAAGGAAACTGTTTCAATTTCATTAGTGAGTAGTAAAATTCAAAATGATAAAGCAGATTATGCTATTAAACTCAACAACTCCTGAAAAGTAACTTTTGTCTGATTGCCGTCAGCATATTTTTAAAGTCAACTTACCCGATTGCATTTCTTCCTACCCCAAAACCACAAAAGAATTTGTTGGCATCAGCATGGCCCAACTGCTTTTTCATTTTAGCTGATGAATCAGGAAATATTTCCGCATTGATGCCTGCATTTCTTACATCCCGCAATAAATAAAGGCAGTGCTTTTCTTCATCGCCTCCAAAGTTTACAAACAAAACCTTTGTGGATGATGATTGAACATTTAATGTATCAAACAATTTCATTTCATCCATTACATCATAAATTCGGTCAATACCAAATGAAGTAACACCACTAACATTGGGCAAACCAAATATTCGGTTAAATCATCATACCTGCCGCCACCTAAAATGCTGCTGGTAAAAGTGGAACTGGGTCGTTTACTTTTACTTCAAAGATGGCACCGGTGTAATAGTTGAGTCCCCGGGCTAAAAGTCAAATCTATATCCAAAGTATTTTTGTCGGATACATCAATCCAGAAATCTGTATTTGTCCTATTGATTTGCTGGTTATTTGTTCTAACTCATTAACCCCCTTTAATCCAATTTCAATATTTTTTAACTGAAATTGCTTCTTCAACTTTTCAGTTGTAAGATACAATCCAAACATTTTAAATTCGTCTGAAGATGATGGCTTAAAAAGTGAAATTAACTCTGTTAAATCAATATCTCCAAATCCCGCTTTTTCAAATTCAAGAAAGAGAAATTCAAAACCAATTTTATCAACCTTATCTAAAATAGCTATAAATTCATTGAATCTTTCCGAAGGAATTCCATAATATTCTGCTATTCCAGACAGGATTTTTCTGTTGTTAATTTTAATTGAGACTCCAATTCCAAGTTTTGAAAACACATTATCAATTATCTGCACCAACTCCACTTCATTCAATAAAGATGTAGAACCAATTACATCAGCATCGCACTGCACAAACTCACGGTATCTTCCCTTTTGCGGTCTGTCGGCACGCCACACCGGTTGCATCTAAAGCGCTGAAAGGAAAAGTGATTTCATTTTTGGTGCATTACCACGTAACGTGCAAAGGGAACGGTTGGATCATATCTTAACGCACGTTCTGTAAGTTCTGAAGAATTTGAATTTGCCTCCAGCGCTTTTGAAAACTCATTCTTAAGTTTTTCCTTATTCTTCGATTCGTAAATCCGTGAATTAAGATTTTAAAAAGTAATTGATCACCTTCATCCACCATACTTACCGTTAAGGATTCAATATTTCCATTGCCGGAGTTTCAATCTGCTGAAATCCATAAAGCTTGTAAACAGTTTTAATGGTATCTAAAATAAAATTTCTGCGCGCCATTTCTGCTGGCGAAAAATCGCGGGTTCCTTTTGGTATAGAAGGTTTTTGCACTGCCATTATTTTACAAGGCTTTTATAACGTATCCTGTGTGGCTGTTCATCACCCAATCTTTTCTTCTTATTCTCTTCGTAGTCTGAGTAACCGCCTTCAAAATAATAAACCTGTGAGTCGCCTTCGTATGCAAGTATGTGTGTGCATACACGGTCGAGAAACCAGCGGTCGTGCGAAATTATTACTACACATCCGGCAAAGTTTTCTAAAGCTTCTTCCAATGCACGTAGGGTATTAATGTCAATATCGTTGGTAGGCTCATCGAGCAGCAATACATTGGCTTCACTCTTTAACGTAAGCGCCAAATGCAACCGGTTTCTTTCTCCACCCGATAATACGCCACATTTTTTCCGTCAGCACCACTAAAATTGAAACGCGAAACATAAGCTCGTGAATTCATTGGTTTGCCACCTAAATCAATAATTTCATTGCCGCCTGTAATTACTTCCCAAACTGATTTTTCAGGATCAATGTCTTTGTGCAACTGATCGGCATAACCTACTTTAACCGTGCTGCCCACTTTAAACTCTCCCGAATCAGCTTTTTCTAAACCCATAATCAATTTAAAAAGCGTGGTTTTACCAGCACCGTTCGGTCCAATAATTCCAACTATGCCCGCAGGTGGTAATTTAAAGTTGAGGTTCTCAAACAAAATTCTATCGCCATAACCTTTGGTAACATTAACGGCTTCTATCACTTCATTACCCAAACGCGGTCCGTTGGGTATAAATATTTCCAGCTTTTCTTCTTTCTGTTTAACATCTTCGTTGAGCATGTTTTCATAGGCATTTAAACGCGCCTTGCCTTTGCTCTGTCTTGCTTTAGGACTCATGCGTACCCACTCTAACTCACGCTGCAACGTTTTCTGGCGTTTGCTTTCCGATTTTTCTTCCTGTGCTAATCGTTTCGATTTTTGATCTAACCACGATGAATAGTTTCCTTTCCACGGAATACCTTCTCCCCTGTCCAATTCCAAAATCCAGCCTGCCACATTATCTAAGAAATAACGATCGTGTATTTACAGCAATAACGGTACCCTTATACCTTTGTAAGTGTTGCTCCAACCAGTCTACCGATTCGGCATCAAGGTGGTTGGTAGGCTCATCTAACAATAACACATCCGGCTCCTGCAATAACAATCGGCAAAGGGCAAGTCTTCTTCTTTCGCCTCCTGATAAGTTTTTAACCGGTGTATCACCTTCAGGGCAACGCAATGCATCCATTGCCACTTCCAATTTATTGTCCAAGTTCCAGGCATCGCTGGCATCAATCTTTTCTTGCAATGCAGCCTGGTGGTTCAGGAGTTTATCCATCTTGTCGGCATCACTGTAATACTCTTCCTCACCCATTTTATTGTTTACATCATCATACTCCTTTAGCAAATCAACAATAGGCTGAACGCCTTCCATTACAATTTCCTTGGCTGTTTTGGTTTCGTCTAACTTTGGTTCCTGCTCTAAATAGCCAACCGTATAGCCCGGAGAAAAAACCACTTCACCCTGGAAAGATTTCTCAATTCCGGCAATTATTTTCATGAGGGTAGATTTTCCTGAACCGTTCAATCCCAATATGCCAATTTTGGCACCATAATAAAATGAAAGGTAGATATCCTTTAATACCTGTTTTTGCGGTGGGAATGTTTTGCTGACATTCACCATTGAAAAAATTATCTTCTTATCGTCTGACATTTGCTGTGTGCTTAAATTTTTATGGGAGGCGAAGATAATACTTGTTAAGGTTGGAATATGCTTTTGTAACAGCAATTTGAAATATATGATGTGCTCATACGAGCAATTAGAGAATAATTATTTTAGCCGCGCAAAACAATTTGTAATTAATAAACTAAAAATATATGCGTAAACACAACTTTGGAGCCGGACCGGGTATATTGCCGGAAATAGCTCTTAAAAAAACACAAGAAGCGTTAATAGACTTTAATGGAATTGGAATGGGTGTGATGGAAATATCGCACCGCAGCAAAGATTTTGAAATGGTATTGCAAAAGGCAAAATCGTTGGTTAAAGAATTGCTGGGAGTTCCGGATACGCATGAGGTTCTTTTCCTTCAAGGAGGTGCAAGTACTCAGTTTGCGATGGTAGCAATGAATTATCTTAAAACCAAAGCAGCCTATTTAGATCAGGGAGCATGGAGTAATAAGGCAATTAAAGAAGCTAAATTGTTTGGTGAGGTTAATGTTCTTGCGTCAAGTAAAGACAAAAATTACTCTTACCAGCCAAAAGGTTATTCTATACCTTCCGATTGCGATTACCTACACATTTGCAGCAACGAAACCATACATGGCACACAGGTAAAATCTTTTCCATCCTCTCCTATTCCGGTAATTTGTGATATGAGTAGCGATATTTTTTCGCGACCTGTTGATGTAAAAAGTTTTGACATGATTTATGCCGGTGCACAAAAGAACATGGGACCATCAGGCGTTACTTTGGTAATTGTTAAAAAAGATACTGTGGGAAAAGTTGAACGTACAATGCCCACCATGCTTAACTATAAAACACACTTGGAAAATGACTCGTTGTATAACACGCCCCCTGTAATTGCTATTTTGGTTTGTATGCATGTGTTGGATTGGTTAAAATCTTTAGGCGGAATTAATGAGATGCAAAAATAAATCAACAAAAGTTTGATTTGTTTTATGGCGAAGTTGATAGCAATCCATTATTTGTTGGGACAGCAGCACCTGAAGACCGCTCTCCAATGAATGCATGCTTTTTATTAAAAGATGCAGCACTTGACGAAGAATTTTTAGCATTGACAAAAACTGCCGGAATAGTAGGAATAAAAGGACACAGAAGCGTTGGAGGGTTTCGTGCCAGTATGTATAATGCGCTCCCACTTGAAAGTGTTAAAGTACTCGTAGATGTAATGAAAGAGTTTGGAAGAAAGAGAGGATAACTTGATTCACTAAAGTTAAAAAGGAAACGCTTGCAGCTTTGCAAGCGTTTCCTTTTTAAACGATTATTGGAAAACAACTTTAATTAAAATGACCGTTGACTAAACGACCACTCCATATAAATCAAACTCCTCTGTTTTAGTTATTTTAATGTTTGTAAAATCTCCCCTTCGTAAATAAGATTTAGTAGCATCCATTAAAACTTCGTTGTCAACCTCCGGAGAATCAAATTCTGTTCTGCCAATAAAATAGTTTCCTTCTTTCCGGTCAACCAAAACTTTGAGGGTTCGCCCAACTAACTTTTCGTTGTTGGCAAAAGAAATATTTTGCTGCAAAGCCATCACTTCATCTGCGCGTTGCTGTTTTACATCTGCTGGTACATCATCAACAAGTTTGTGTGCATGTGTGTTTTCCTCGTGCGAATAAGTAAATACTCCTAATCTTTCAAATTTTGATTGTTCAACAAACTTCAAAAGTTCTTCGTGATCTTTTTCTTTTTCACCGGGGTATCCAGAAATTAATGTAGTACGTATAGCAATTCCAGGTACTTTTTCTCTGATAGTATTTACTAACGCAACAGTTTTTTCTTTAGTTAAACCTCGTCTCATTGAGGTTAACATATTGTTGCTGATGTGCTGTAACGGAATATCTATATAGTTACAGATATTTTTTTCTCGCTCATTACATCCAAAACTTCAAAAGGGAAACCGCTTGGGTAAGCATAATGCAAACGAATCCATTCTATTCCTTCTACGTCACTCAGTCTTGAAAGTAGCTCAGCTAATTTTCTCTCTTTATAAATATCCAAACCGTAGTAAGTTGAATCCTGGGCAATTATCAAAAGTTCTTTTGTTCCGTTTGCAGCAGGATTCTTTGCTTCGGGAAGTATTTGATTAATAGGCTTACTGATGTGTTGGCCCCGCCTTAAGTGAATGGCGCAAAAAGAGCAAGGCCTGTCACACCCTTCAGAAATTTTTAAGTAAGCGTAATGCTTGGGTGTTGTTTGTAAACGTTCGCCAACTAATTCGTACTTGTAATCTGCTCCTAATGTTTTTAAAAGCTGCGGCAAATCGCGTGTGCCGAAGTAAGCATCTACATTGGGAATTTCTTTTTGCAAGTCTGGCTTGTAACGTTCGCTAAGGCAGCCTGTAACTAACAGCTTTTCTATTTTACCTTTCTCCTTTTGTTTTGCATAATGTAAGATGGTGTCAATAGACTCTTGCTTTGCATTATCAATAAACCCGCATGTATTAATTATCACAACATCGCTATGTGATTTTGATTCGTGCGTTACATCAAAATCATTGGCTTTTAACTGCCCCATTAAAACTTCGCTGTCAACTACATTCTTAGAACAACCAAGGGTTATTACATTTATTTTATTAGGCTTATTCGATTTAGTACGCACTGCTTAAAATGATTTTTTAAAATCAACTTTATTGAACTCGAGTTTTACTTCTTCTTTAGGAATAAATTGATTTAAGAATAAGAATAATTCCTCTATTCTTATAACATGACAATTAGTTGCTTTTGTTTGAAGTTGGCTTAAACCTAATCTGTATTCCAATTCAATCACCCGAGGAAAATGGTCTGCCGTAATGGCGCCAAATGAAAAGAAATCATCAAAGTACTCCTTGTTCAAAGTATCCTTAACAAAGGTGGATAGGTACTTTACAATTTTCTTTTGTTCTTTTTTCTTAAGCCTCTTTGAAAAATAGTTAACATTGGTTCTCCCATTATCACTTAATCCCGAAATTTTCAGGCTATCGTTTTTAAATAAGTAATCGTAAGATAAATATTGCTGATTGCGATTATCAGAAATTTTAATGCGATAACTAATGTCCTTTTTTTGCGAAAAGACATCAATGCAAATGAGTAGAAAGAAAAGCAATAAAAAGTTTCTTTTCATGCGATTAATTTTTAGAAAATAATGAATCAACAAATTCCACCCTGTTAAACTGCTGAAGGTCTTCCATTTTTTCGCCAACACCAATGTACTTTACAGGAATTTTAAATTCGTCACTTATGCCAATAACAACTCCACCTTTAGCAGTGCCGTCCAGTTTAGTTAATGCAAGCGCTGTAACTTCTGTTGCTGCCGTAAACTGTCGCGCCTGCTCAATTGCATTTTGTCCTGTTGAAGCATCCAGCACAAGCAACACTTCATGTGGAGCATCCGGCATTACCTTTTCCATCACCCGTTTTATTTTACTCAGCTCATTCATCAAGCCAATTTTGTTGTGCAACCTTCCTGCTGTATCAATAATTACAACATCAGCCTCCTGAGCAACTCCGCTTTTAACAGTATCAAATGCAACCGATGCGGGGTCTGCTCCCATCCCTTGCGTAATGATGGAAACTCCGGCACGTTTGCTCCATATAGTAAGTTGGTCAACTGCAGCAGCCCTGAAAGTATCTGCGGCACCAAGCACCACTTTTTTCCCACTTTGTGTAAACTGATGTGCCAGCTTTCCTATAGTTGTTGTTTTACCGACACCATTTACACCAACCACCATTATCACGTACGGTTTTTTTGTTTCATCTATCAATGAAATAGAATTTTTATTTGCATTCTCCTCAAGCAGCGAAGCAATTTCATCTCGTAATATTGCATTGAGTTGATCGGTTCCAATGTACTTATCCTTAGCAACACGCTCTTGAATTCTTTTTACAATTTTCAAAGTGGTAGTAACTCCAACATCCGAAGAAATTAAAATCTCTTCACGGTTATCAAATACATCAACATCAACAGAGGATTTGCCGATAACCGCTTTTGTAATTTTTGAAAAAAAACCTTCGCGGGTTTTGGTTAACCCCTTATCTAAACTTTCCTTTTTTTCTTTAGAGAATAATCCGAAAAATGCCATTGTTATTTTGAAGTACCAAGTACTTAGGATTGAAATATTATTTAATAATTAAGTTAAACTCAAAAAGCCCATTAATAAAATGAAAAAGCCTCTTCCCTTACGGAAAGAAGCTAAACCATGAAAACAAACCGTCTTATTTCTCTTTGAGAAAATCTTTTATATGATCGTTATGAATAATTTCTTCTTTAAATGAATAAGAACCTGAAGCGGTCTTAGTCATTTTAATCACTTTAGAAAATTCTTTTCCTTTTCCTGATTTTAATGTTGCAACTACCTTCTTTGCCATTTTATTATTTATTATACCGGAAAATATTCCGGCAGTTTATTATTTAATTTCTTTATGAACAGTTCTTTTCTTTAATACAGAATTGTACTTTTTTAATTCAATCCTTTCTGTGGTGTTCTTTTTGTTTTTAGTGGTAATATAACGACTCATGCCCGGCATTCCGCTGGCTTTGTGCTCAGTACACTCCAATATCACCTGTATTCTGTTACCTTTCTTTGCCATTGTTATTAAATTTTACCTGTTTTTAAAATACTGTCAAGGCAGGCACCTATTCCTTTTTTGTTAATGGTTTTAATAGCCGAAGTAGATACCCTTAAAGTAATCCACTCTCCTGTTTCGGCAATAAAAAAACGCTTACGCTGTAAATTTGGGTTAAATTTTCTACGCGTTTTGCGGTTTGAGTGCGACACGCTGTTGCCGAACAAAACCGATTTTCCTGTTAAATCGCAGACTTTTGACATTGCTTTATTTGTTGAATTTCTGAAAAAGAGGCGCAAATATGCACAAAAGAATTTAAAGTGCAAGCGGAATGATTAAGATTTTTCCTAATTCTCCTTCAACCCTTGATTTATCCAAGCCTTAATTGTGTTTATTTTACACTCTTCAAGTATTCCTTCGTCTTTAGGCATTGGCTCATAGTTACTGTCATGTAATACTGCACCCAAAAAATTGCCCGGTTGAAACTACGGCTGTAACATCATCATAGTTTGCCAATGAAACATCGCTGTCGCTGCCTGTTGCGCTATGGCAACTGCTGTTTACACCACATTTTTGTTCCATTAAAGGAACAATATCTTTGTTAAAATTAACATTGGTGGTGTCGCAGACTTCAACTTTTTTTAACTCTTCAAGAGAGTCGTAGGTGCAAGCTGATAATGCGATCAGTAAGCCTAAACAGATTAAAAATAAACTCCTCATCTTATTTCTTTAAAAACTGCAGGATTGGTTAATTTATGTGTGTAAACAACATTGCCTTTTAAGTCAGCAATGGTAATGGAAGTAAGTTTTTTTAACTCATTGCAGGTAATATTTATTTCGGTAGAAATTGGAGTTGGATAAATGTTAATTCCATCCTTAAAAGCAGGGTCGTTAAGTCCAACCGCTGTGGGAGTAATTACGCGCGAGGTTTTATAAACATAATCGCCTAACGAATCACCCTGATTATCGGCTGCATTGCCTGCTGTATAAAAAGTAATATTTCCAATGTTGGTGGCAGGTGCTGTCCAGTTAAAAGAGAACGTATGCGAATCCATAGTCAGCCCTCCATCTTCTTTGTGCACTACATTGCTTCTGTTATTACCATTAATGTTTGCGTTTTTTAATTGAGTTTCGGCACTGTTGGTAATGGTAAATTTACCCGCATTAGCACCTGAAGAGCGCAAAGATTCAAACCCAAAACCAAAAAGCGGAACTCCTGCTTTAGCAACCGTAACATCAATTTGGTAAACCTGCCCCGGTATATACTGCCAATTGGTTAAATTAGGTGATGAGACTGTAATAGACCCACCGCCTGTATTAACAGGAAAACTGGTATGACAGCCTGTACAATCAAACTCTCCGGGTGAACCTGTCCTGCCTGCTTTCCCATCCTCATTTAAGATATCGGCAAACACAACAATACAGGCTAGAGGGACTAACAGAAGGGTAAGAATTTTTTTCATTGCGTTTAAAAACTTTATTTCGCAATTGTAAGAATAACTATACTAAATAAATGCAGCGAAAATTAACTACTTCACTTAAACGGAAAACATTACAACTGAACAGGCAAAAACAAAAGCCCGAAATTTTTTTCGGGCTTTTGTTTTTAATCGTTAAGACTGTGAAGTACCAAACCGCTTCTCAGTTTAGGTTCAAACCAGGTAACCTTTGGCGGCATTATTAAATTGTTGTCGGCAATGTCAATCAATTGTTTCATGGTAACAGGGTAAAGTGCAAAAGCCACTTTCATTTCGCCACTATCAACGCGTTTTTTTAATTCGCCTAATCCACGCAAACCACCAACAAAATCTATTCGTTTGTCTTTACGCAAATCAACAATATTTAAAACAGGCGCTAACACTTTGTCAGACAAAATAGTAACATCTAATACACCAATAGGATCATTGTCGTTATAAGTACCAGGTTTTGCATTTAGCTTGTACCACTTACCTTCCAAATACATACTCAATTCGTGCAATTGCAATGGGCGGTACTCAGCAGTGCCACGTTCTTCCACAATAAAATTCTCTTTAAGCTTATCAATAAATTGCGAAGCAGATAAACCATTTAAATCCTTTATTACACGGTTGTAGTCCATAATTTGCAACTGGTTATCGGGAAAATGAACCGCTAAAAATAATTGTACTCTTCTTTGCCAGTATGATTAGGATTGTTTTCTCTGCGCTCTTTACCAACCAAAGCAGCAGCGGCAGTGCGATGATGTCCATCGGCTACATACGTATTTTTAAGTTTTGCAAACTCAGAAGTTATGGTATTGATTGCCGCATTATCATTTACAATCCAAAAAGTATGTCCAATACCATCATCACTTACAAAATCGTACTCAGGAGCATTTTTTATAACCCCGGCAACAACATCATCTAATGCCTTAACTTGCGGGTAGGCAAAAAACACAGGTTCATAATTAAGGCTTGAAGTCCGCACATGGTTTTTCCGATCTTCTTCTTTATCGGGACGTGTTAGCTCATGCTTTTTAATTACGTCATTCACGTAATCATCTACAGCAGCACAACCAACAATACCATATTGTTTTCTGCCGTTCATGGTTTGGGCATATATGTAGTAGTACTCTTTTTCGTCCTGAGAAAAAATTCCCTCACGAAACATTCTATCAAAATTTTCTTTTCCCTTTTTATAAATCTCAGGAGAGTAATGATCAAAATCATCAGGAAAATCTATTTCGGGCTTTATTACATGGTAAAAAGAGTTAGGGTCTCCTTTGGTTTCTTCCCGAGCTTCCTGTTCGTTAAGTACATCATAAGGACGGCATGCAATATTTTTTACTAATTCTTTTCTAGGGCGAATGCCTTTAAATGGTTTTAAGATTGCCATAATTTGTTATTAAATTTTGAGTGCGTAAAAATATACATTATGAGTAGAAATTTTCAATTGGAATAAATTTCACCTGTTTGGCTTCAAAAAATTATTGATAAGTGAAATAAATTATCAAAACCAAAGTTTATCTTTAAACTAAAATTCAATCACTATGCAGATTAAAACACTTATTTTCCTGTCTCTCATTTTAACATTGGGGGCGTGTACGCCTCTACCCTTAAATAAAGAAGAAGCAATTAAACTTACTGATAGCTTTATGAATGATTTACAAAAGGAAAATTATCAAAATGCCGATAGTTATTTTTCTTCCTCCTTTAACAACAGTGAGCCTTTGGATGAGAAAATAAAAAAATACAATAAACTGAGAGAAGTAATGGGCGCTATGGAAAGTTTTGAGTTATTAAGCGCAGCCGAGGAATACGACAAAGAAAGAGGAGTGAATCAGATAAAAATTATTTACAAAGTGAAATGTGCAAGAGTAACAGCTAGGGAAACTTTTTTAGTTGTAAAAGATGAAGGTGATTTAAAAATTGTGTTTCAGAATATTGAAAATTTGTAACGCGTTACTTTTTTTATCTATAACTTTACTTTCCTCCAATTTTCTCAACTTTATTACAACGTTTTTTTAGTAAAACACAAGAGTCATATTTTGTTTCTTTTTCTGTTGTAAAGAGTAACAATAACTCGAAGTACATGTAAGTATCCTGCAATATTTTAACTGACTTTTTAAAAAACCTTACACATGTAATATTTTTTGCATGGATTGTAACCCGTGGCTTAATCATTACGTTAAACTTGACATATCAAATCAGCATACAACACGTTCTTTAGAAAGATTTGGTTTTAGGTTAGTTTAAGGTTGGTTCAGGTTTGGGTTGCCCCGTAAGACAATTCCGGCTCTGAATCAAAAACAAACAAACTCTAAACATTAAAATAGCTTCAGTTTTAGGTTGGTTATCAGGTAAGGTTAATCCCGTAAGGTTAACCGGTGCCTGATGTTTAAAGAAAAATCTTTAACTGCTTTTAAAAAATAGGTTAGATGTATAATTAAAGTCTGCCCCGTAAGGCAACTTTTATTAATCACTAAAATGCCACATGCCCTGACCGTAATCGGGGCTTTTGTTTTTTATGCGGGGCTTTGAATTTTACTTTTAATGCCAGCAACCAATTCATCTATTTTTTTTACCGGCATTTCATTTGCATTAAACTTAATTTTTGATTGATTGTAATATCCTTCTCTAAGTTGAATATGATAGGTTATAAACTCCATCACTTCCACATCTGTTAAATTTTTAATTAAAGGACGAGATTTTTTTTCTTTCAACAATCGCTTAAATAAAATTCCGGTGTTTACTTTTAAATAAACAGTAACTCCGTTATCATTCATTAAATGCATAACGTTGTTAAAGCATGGCAAGCCTCCACCTGTTGCAACTACAGTGTTTTTGTAATTGGCTGTTTCCTCAATAGCCTTTTTCTCCAACTCTCTGAATCTGATTTCTCCATCAATATCAAAAATTTCATTTACAGATTTTCCGGTTTTCTCCTCAATAAAACTATCCGTATCAATAAAATTAAATTTAAGTTTGGATGCAAGCTGCTTGCCTGTCGTTGTCTTGCCTGCTCCGCTAAACCCAATTAGATAGATAAGCATTTTATTAACGAATTACTGGAAATTTCATTCTGTAATTTACATCCACTTTTCCAATACTTATATCGCGCAGTTTTCCTTTAAGCAATTTCTTCTTTAATGCCGAAAGTTTATCTGTAAAAAGCACCCCTTCAATATGATCATACTCATGTTGTATAATGCGTGCCGATAATCCTTCAAAAGTTTTTTCGTGCTGACAGAACTCCTCATCAAAATAGCGGATGTTAACTACAGGCCTACGCATAACATCATCCCTTATGCCCGGTATGCTCAGGCATCCTTCGTTAAACTTCCACGCCTCCCCATTCTCATCCAGAATTTGCGCATTAATAAAAACCTGTTTGAAATTTGCAAGCACAGGGTCATCCTCACTAAATGGTTTTCCGTCTGTAATAAAAAGCCGGATAGATAATCCTATTTGTGGAGCAGCTAATCCAACACCTTCTGCATTGTACATGGTTTCGTACATGTTTGCAATTAAATCCTGTAAGCCCGGATAAGTTGGGTCAATATCTGTTGCTTTCTTTTTTAAAACAGAATCTCCGTATGCTACTATGGGTAAAATCATATCAGGTAAATCTCTTTTTGTTTTCTAAGTACGTCTGTAAAATAATGGTGGCGCTTATTTCATCAACGGTGGCTTTATTTTGTCTTTCCCTTTTTTTTAGCCCCATTTCAATCATGCTCCGCTGCGCCATCAAAGACGTAAATCTTTCATCAACTCTTTCTATTTGTTTTTGAGGAAAAGTACTTTTTAGTTTTTTCACAAATGGAGTAATTTGTTTTTCAACTTCCGATGGCTGGTTATTCATTTGTTTTGGCTCTCCTACTACAATTATTTCAACTTCTTCTCTCTTAACATAGTCCTTCAAAAAATCGAGTAAATCTTTAGTGTGAACTGTTGTTAATGCACTGGCTATTATCTGCAATGGGTCTGTTACTGCTATTCCTGTTCTTTTATTTCCATAATCAATTGCCAATATGCGCGCCATGCAGGGCGAAAATAGCAAACCGCCACCAAATCATTTTTGTTTTCTTTGCAAACGAAAAAATAGTTGTATGACAGAGATAGAAACTATCATTAATAAAGCATGGGATGACAGAGCCTTGCTGAAAAATGCAGAAACAGTAAAAACAATTGAATATATAGTTGAAGAGTTGGATAAAGGGAGGCTTCGTGTTGCTGAACCTAATGGTGATTCCTGGAAGGTAAACGACTGGGTAAAAAAAGCTGTGATTCTTTATTTCCCCATCAGGCAAATGGAAACTATTGAAATTGGACCAATGGAGTTTCATGATAAGATGAAATTGAAGAATAACTACGCACAACTTGGTGTAAGAGTGGTGCCTCATGCAGTTGCGCGTTATGGAGCATTTTTAGCAAAAGGTGTTATTATGATGCCGTCCTATGTAAACATAGGAGCATATGTAGATAGCGGAACTATGGTTGACACTTGGGCAACAGTGGGCAGTTGTGCGCAAATAGGCAAAGATGTACACCTGAGCGGTGGTGTCGGAATTGGCGGAGTTTTAGAGCCCGTACAGGCTGCGCCTGTAGTTATTGAAGATGGTTGTTTTATAGGCTCACGTTGTATTGTAGTTGAAGGGGTGCTTGTAGAAAAAGAAGCTGTGCTGGGAGCCAATGTGGTACTAACCATGTCTACAAAAATTATAGATGTTACAGGTGGCGAACCTGTTGAATTAAAAGGAAGAGTACCTGCACGTTCTGTTGTGATACCGGGTTCGTACACAAAAAAATTTCCTGCCGGAGAGTACCAGGTGCCTTGCGCACTAATTATCGGTAGGCGCAAAGCCAGCACCGATCTAAAAACATCGCTTAATGATTCATTGAGAGAGTTTAATGTAGCTGTGTAGTTAATCCTTCATTTTGTGTGTTTGAATAATTTGAAGCAATGGCTCTTTGCTTCATACTGTTAATATTTTATTGACATTAAAAACGCCAATCTAATGGGTTATTTCCTACTATTGCCACCCCTAATTTAAAAAGCAAAATATGTCTTTACGATTGTTGTTTTTAATCATGTTGTTTCCGTTTGCTGTTGCAGCGCAAACCGGAAAAATTACCGGTCAATTAACAGATGATAGTGGAAATGCATTACCAAATGTTACCGTGTTACTTAAAGGTGCCGGTTACTCAGCTACCACTTCAGCCGAAGGTGGTTTTGAAATTATCAATGTTCCTTTTGGAGATTACACATTGATGATTGATAACCCTGCCTTTGGGTCATTTTCAAAAAGTATATCACTAAATGCTGCTGTGCTTAATTTAGAAAAAGTATCTGCCGAGGGCGAACAAACAGTGCAGACTACTGCCGATGATTTGCCTGTGGTTTCGGTTGATGAGGAAGAGTCGGAGAGTAAATCGGAACAAAGTGTTTCGAGTGTTTTGGGTGCATCACGCGATGTATTTGCCAGTGCCGCCAACTTTAACTGGAGCATTGCTCGATTTAAAGCCAGAGGATATGATGACGTTAACAGCATTACCCTAATGAATGGAATTGAAGAAAGCGATTTATACAACGGGCGCACCGCATATTCAAGCTGGAGTGGGTTAAATGATGTGCTGCGCTCGCGTGAAAATACCAGAGGGCTTACTCCTGCCAATTATTCATTTGGCTCTGTTGGAGGCACTTCAAGTATAGACTCAAGAGCAACTCGCCAGAGAAAGCAATTATCTGCCACTTATGGTTTAAGTAACAGAACATACGATAATCGTTTTATGCTTACTTATGGTTCAGGTATTTTGAACAAAGGATGGGCGTTTAGCGCTTCCATTTCGCGTAGGTGGGCCAATGAGGGCTTTGTTAAGGGAACCTACTACGATGGATTTGCATACTATGCAGGCATTTCAAAAATTACAAACAAGCACGAGTTATCTTTAACCATGCTTGCAAGTAGTGTAGAAAGTGCACGCAGTTCGGCAAACACACAGGAAGTTTACGATTTAACTGGCGATAATTACTACAATTCAAACTGGGGCTATCAGGGTGGTAAAGTGCGAAATTCAAATATTGGTACAAATTATCAGCCACTTTATATTTTTTCGCACGACTGGAAAATAAGCAATAAATCTTCTTTAACTTCTGCTGTCTCTTATACTTCAGGTAAAAGAGGTCAACATCGTTAAACTGGATTGATGCACCAGACCCACGCCCTACTTACTACCGCTATTTACCTTCTTACTATGAAGATGCTGCTCTTGCTGCTTTTACCGAGCAAAAGCTCAAGAATAATCCTGACTTGTTACAAATTCAGTGGGATGATTTGGTTGCTGCAAATTACCGCAACATTGAAACTGTAAATAATGTTGATGGCATTGCCGGAAACTCAGTAACAGGTCGTAAAGCGCTTTACATTATTGAGAACAGGATTACTGAAACACAACGTCAATCTATAAGCACTTACTACGCCACACTTGCCGGTGATAATGTTACCATTAATGCAGGTGCTAATTATCAATCGCAAAGTTCTCGCTTTTATAAAGAGATTGAAGATTTGCTTGGTGCCGATTTTTATTTAGATATTGATAAATATGCAGCCATTGATTTTCAGGGTGACCCATCGGCAAGTCAGAATGACTTAAATAACCCTAACAGGATTGTTAGAGAAGGTGATAAATTTGGTTACGATTACGAAGCACATGTCAGCAAGGTAAATGTGTGAGCCAGGCTAATGCCAAATTTGACCGAATAGATGTTTTTGGCGCAATAAGTACAACCAGCACCACCATGTTCAGAGAAGGCAATTATAAAAACGGTTTGTTTCCCGATAATTCTTTCGGCAAGTCAGAAAAACTAAGATTCTCTGACATTGGCTTAAAAGGCGGAGCTACATACAAAGTAAACGGACGTAATTACTTATTTGCAAATGCAGCCTACCTCACACGCGCACCTTTGTTTGACAATGTTTTTGTGTCTCCCCGCACGCGCGATGTGGTGGTTGATGATGTTACTAACGAAAAAATTACTTCAGTTGAAGGGGGTTATCTTTATACAGCGCCACGCCTTAAAGCAAAAGCTGTTTTCTATCATACCATTTTTAATGATGCTATAGAAAACAGAAGCTTTTATCTTGATTATGGTAGTTTTAAAAGCTACATCAACTATACTTTAACGGATATTGAAAGAACGCACTCAGGAACAGAACTTTCTGTTGATGCTAATTTGGGCAAAGGATTTTCGGCAACAGCCGCTGCTGCCATAGGCAGTTATTTTTATAGCAGCCGACCACTTGCAACAATTACTATAGATAATACAAATACTGTAAACTCAACAGGTGAAACTGTTTACATTAAAAACCTGCATGTGGAGTTAACTCCACAAAATGCTTATGCGTTTGGGGTAAATTACCGCTCTACAAAATTTTGGAATGTAGGTTTATCCGCCAACTATTTTGCCAACAGCTATTTTGATTTCAGCCCGGCACGAAGAACTGATGATGCTTTGCAAAACATAGAAAAGGACAGCGAAACATGGAAAAACCTTCTTTCGCAACAACGCACTGACGGTCAGTTTACTTTAGACCTATCAGCCGGTTGGTCATACAAGCTCAACAATAAATTTAAGTCGTTAAAACGCAATACGTTTTTTCTTGTTTACTTAAATGTAAAACAACCTGCTTGACAACACCGATATTATTACCAATGGATATGAGCAAGGCAGGCTTGACAGAGTAGGATATACTGAGCGCGATGTGGATATTTTTGCTCCAAAGTTTAGCTATGCATTTGGAAGAACTTATATGCTGAGCTTTATTTTAAGAATGAATTAAAAACAAAATCAAAACAAAGAATTAAACAGATAAAATTTTAATACAATGATAAAATCAATTAAAACATTTCCGGTATTGCTTCTTGCTGTTATCAGTTTAACCACATCCTGCGTTAAAAAGATGATTATGACAGTGATACTCCATCGACCAATGTTGACCCCAATTTAACAGCCAACATTGAATTTGACAGTTTGCTAACGCTGGCAGTTAATGGAGTAAACCCAACCTATATAAACGATGATTTAATATGCGTAGGTATAGTAGCTGCCGATGATAAATCTGGTAACTTTTACAAAGAAATTGTGCTGCAGGATAACACTGCCGGAATCAGCGTGCTTATAGACCAAAGTGAATATTACACCACCTACCCTATCGGACGCAGGGTATTTATTAAACTACGGGGATTATATATTGCCAGTGTTGATGGTAACATAAAAATTGGCTCTATAGAAAATGGAGCATTAGCGCGCATTCCAAATACATCTATAACAAGTCACTTTTTTCCTGGGAAGTGGAACCTTGAAGTAACAGCCAAAAAGAAAAAATTATCACAAATTAACAGTACTGATATTAACACACTTGTTGAGTTTGATACAGTACAGTTTCAGTCTGCCGATATTGGAAAAACATTTGCCGATGCCATAACACAAACTGATGTAAACAGGTACTTACAGGATTGCGGTTCGGGGACAATAATTGTTAGAACAAGTGGTTTTGCAAATTTTGCCTCTTCTGTTATTCCATGTAAAGGTGGTATGGTGCGCGGTGTAGTTCAATTTTATGGAAGTACTGCTCAGATATTTTTGAGAAATACTGAAGATTTGGATATGAATATAGACCGCTGTGGAACTATAACTGTACCTTTTGATACTATTGAAGAGAATTTTACAGGTATTGCCGCCAATGTAGCCGTAAGCGATACCGGCTGGCTAAGCATGACAATAACTGGCGAAAAAAGCTGGTTGGGTAAATCATCTGGCGGTAACTCCTATCCAGAAGCTACAGCATATCAGTCAAACGGAGCAGTAGAAACATGGCTTGTTTCCCCACCATTTGATTTAACCAGTGCCGATACACTTTCATTTGAGTCTGCACAATCTTTTTGGGTTCAGGACGGATTATCTGTTTGGTTCTCACAAAATTTTGACGTTTGTAATCCATCTGCCGCCACATGGGTTCCTCTTACATGCAATCTTGCTACCGGCACATCAGGTTCTAATACCTTTGTTCCTTCAGGTAATGTTTCCCTTAGTGGTTTTACCGGAACAGGTTTTATTGGATTTAAGTATGTAGGAAATGGTGCTACAGGACAAACAAGCAATTACAGAGTTGACAATGTTTTGATACGTTAATCAAACAGAGCGCCTTTTTAAAAAAAGAGCTTTCATAAACACTTTAACCAAACGCTTTGATAAGGAGAGTTTGGTTCAGATAACAAGTAGGTAAAAAAAGAAAAGCCTGCTGTGAAAGTTCTTTCACAGCAGGCTTTTCTTTTTTTAAAGACCCACCTCATCTTACTCAACAGTTTTAGGTCGGTCTAACTTGCTTAAGAACCAATTTTTTTTAATTGCACCTAAAAATAGCCTGCACTTATAATTGATTTGAAAAAAACATATCTAATTGACTATCATAATTTTAATATCACCCATGGTGCGATAAATCCATATAACCATATTGCTAAAATTACATTTCAGTTTATAGCCTCTTCCGCCCGTTTCTTAGCTCCTTCCATTTGGTTTCCGGTTTATTCCATTGGGTTCATAATTAATTCGGAAATGGCTTTACCCTTATCCTTTTTGTTTCAGTGATCTTACTCACGGTTAGTGTTAGTGACTCTTTGGTCTTTTGTTTAATCCTTTTATCTCTTAGGATTATTCCATTTAAAAATAATCTATATTCTAGAATTTAGGTAAAGACTTCCGCTCGTTTCTTTAAAAACTAAAAAGCTACCCGAAGGTAGCTTTTACATTTTCAAATTTTGCGTTTGTTTCTTCGATACCAACGTTATTTGGCAGGCTCTTTATCAATTGATATAAGCTCCACTTCAAAAACCAAAGTTTCATTAGGCCCTATGTTGCCTCCTGCGCCACGCTCACCGTAGGCAAGGTTCGATGGTATAAACAATTTCCATTTGCTGCCTACAGGCATTAATTGTAAAGCCTCTGTCCATCCAGCAATAACCTGGCTAATGCCAAATTGTGCAGGCTGACCGTGCTCAACGCTACTATCAAAAACTTTCCCATCTATGGTTGTGCCGTGGTAGTGTGTTGTAACTTTATCTTCCTTAGTTGGTTTTGGACCAGTACCTGGTTTCAATATTTCATACTGCAAACCACTTGGTAATTCTACCACACCGGCGTTTTTTGTTTTCGGCCAAAAACTTTTGTCCTTTTCTATAGCCTCTTTTCCTTTTTAGCTTGTTGCTCTGCAAAGTATGCATTAAGAACTTGTTGAGCTTGATTACCGTCTATTAAAAGGCTTTGCCCTTTAAAAGCTGCTTCCATTGCCGCTTTTAAAATATCAAGATTGAGAGATGCATCTAACCCATCTTTTTTTAAACTGCCTCCTATGCTTGAACCAATTGCATAGCTAATAGAGTCGCTCTGATTTTTCAGAACCACTTCTTTGTTGTTTTGTGCAAATGCACATGCACTTACTGAACATATCAATGCAAGCGCTGAAAATTGTTTTATCATTATTTAATTTTTTTGGAGGCACGAAAATAACTTTTAATTGATATAAGAAAAACGCAGTTAAAGCCTCTAGGAAGAAAACACTTAAAATTAATGCGAACTAACTAGCTAACGCATTCCAAATATAAAAAATAAGAGCAGCTAACCCTGCTGAAACAGGTATGGTGAGCACCCATGCCCATATTAATTGCAGCGTTACTCCCCACCTTACTGCAGAAATTCTTTTTGTTAACCCTACACCAATAATAGATCCTGTAATAGTATGTGTAGTTGAAACCGGAATTTTAAAATGTTGTGTTCGAATAGTGTTATTGCTCCTGCTGTTTCTGCAGCAAATCCTTCAAAAGGAGTAAGCTTTGTAACGCGTTGCCCCATTGTTTTACAATACGCCATCCACCAAACATTGTTCCTAAAGCTATGGCGGTGTAACAAGCAAGTGGCACCCATTCGGGAATGTGTTTTAAGTCTGCTATTTGTCCGTTTGCCAGCATGGCAGCGCCTATTATTCCCATTACTTTTTGGGCATCGTTACCACCATGCCCCAAACTGTATGCTGCCGATGAAAGCAATTGCAGCCTTCTGAAAACTTTATCAACCTTGCTTGGGCTTGATCGTTTGCAAATGTTTAATGTGATAACAGAAATAATCCATGACATAATGGAACCTATAAGCGGAGCAAGCACAATAAAATAAACAACAGGCATTACTTTATCTAACTGCACTGCATGAAAAGTGCCGGCATGTGCTATACCGGCACCTGCAAACCCACCAATTAATGTGTGAGATGATGATGAGGGTATTCCCCACCACCAGGTAAGTAAATTCCAAATGATAGACGCAATAAGTCCGCTACACACAACAACTAAGGTAATATTCTCGGTGCGCACAGTTTTAGAAACCGTATCAGCAACTTTCAATTCAAATATCCAGTAGGCTAAAAAATTAAACAATGCCGCCCACAAAACTGCCGTAACCGGTGAAAGTACTTTTGTAGAAACAACAGTGGCTATGGAATTGGCTGCATCATGAAATCCGTTTATAAAATCAAATATCAGTGCAAAGTATGATTACAATAACAAGTAGGTTTATCTCCATAAGATTTTGACGCTGTTTAAAAGTTACGCCATTTTAACAATAATGGAATCAATTACATTAGCGGCATCTTCGCACATATCGGTAGCCGTTTCTAATGCCGAAAGAATTTCCTTTTGTTTGATTATCTCAATGGCATTGGTTTCGCTCTCAAATAAACGTGCAACGGCATTATCAAAAATATCATCAGCATGGTTCTCTATGCTGTTGATAAGTACCAGCGATTCTGATATGTTACGAACCTTATCCATATTCTTTAGCTCATAAATGATTCTGCGCAACTCTTCGGTTTGTGTCTGAAGCAATTCACTCAGTTTAATCATTTCGGTAGTACACTCATTTACCTTGTAAAGTTCAATACGCTTGCTTGAGCCATGTATGTAATCTACAATATCGTCAATAGCGCTTACAAGGCGGTGTATGTCTTCGCGGTCAAACGGTGTAATAAAGTTTTTAGAAAGCTCTCTAAATATCTCATGGGTAATTTCATCGCCTATGTGCTCTATTTTTTCAATTCCGCGAAACATGTGCTGGCGCTCTTCTTTTGTATTGGCACTTACCAATTTAGCCCTTGCTTTACCGGCTTCGCTAAGGTTAAGAGCGGCTTTATCAAACAATACAAAGAACTTTTTGTCCTGCGGAACAAAAATTTTAAGAAAGGAAAGAGACATAACAGGTTGGGGATTAAAGAGTGCGAATGTATAAAAAGAAGTATGCCTTGTTAACCTTACGGAAACAATTTAATAACATTACTAGCAGCTTCTGTTTAAAACCTCAAGTTTATTTAAGACTAAAAATAAAACCTTTTCTTCGCAAAAAATTTATTCTTTGTGACAACACTATCGGTAGTAATTATAACGCTTAACGAGGAAAAGAACATTGGCAGATGCTTAGCTTCGGTTAAAGAAATTGCCGATGAAATTATTGTGGTTGACAGCTTTAGTACAGACAGAACTGAAGCCATTTGTAAAGAATACGGAGCAACTTTTATTCAAAACCCCTTTAAAGGACATATTGAACAAAAGAACTTTGCATTAGACCAGGCAACTTCCGATTTTATTTTATCGCTTGATGCTGACGAGGCTTTAAGCGATGAGTTGAAGCAAGAAATCAGTTTGGTTAAAACATCGGCAGCAAATAATTCTTATTCAATGAACCGGCTCACAAATTATTGCGGGCAATGGATTAAACACGGTAGCTGGTACCCTGATAAAAAAGTACGACTCATTAAACACAAAACTGCCAAATGGGGTGGTGTTAACCCGCACGATGAGTTGATTCCTGAAAACAGAAATACAATTATTCATCTCAAAGGCGATATTTTACATTACAGCTATTACACTTTAGAAGAGCATATTATTCAACTCAACAAGTTCAGCAGCATTAGTGCTGCGCAGAATTTAAGTCAGGAAAAAA
Organism: Bacteroidota bacterium; assembly: GCA_016714005.1. Classification (GTDB taxonomy): domain Bacteria; phylum Bacteroidota; class Bacteroidia; order AKYH767-A; family OLB10; genus JADJOA01. The sequence goes on along the minus strand of JADJOA010000005.1, from coordinate 91,468 downwards.
AAGCAGTTGGTTTAAAATTTTGTTTAACCCGTTTTACCGTTTTGTGCGCGATTATTTTTTGTTGAGCGGCTGGCGAGATGGCTTTTACGGTTACATCATTTGCCGCAACAACTCCTACTCTACTTTTTTAAAATACGTTAAGCTTAAAAATCTTTATAAAGGAAAACAACCATGAGTAAAGATGTTAAAGTAAGCGGATTTACTTTTGTGCGCAACGCCATAAAGTTTGATTATCCCGTTGTTGAATCCATCAACTCTATTCTTCCTTTGTGTGATGAGATGATCGTTTTGGTTGGTAATTCCGAAGATGAAACAAGAGGTTTGATTGAGTCCATTACATCACCCAAAATAAAAATATTTGACAGCATTTGGGATGATTCTTTGCGCGAAGGCGGCAGAGCGCTTGCTGCCGAAACAGATAAAGCTTTGCAAAAGGTTTCGAAAGACAGTGACTGGGCTTTTTATATGCAGGCAGATGAAGTAATACATGAAAAACACCACAAAGCTTTGCGGGAAGCGATGCTGAAGTTTAAAGATGACAAAAGAGTTGAAGGTCTTCTACTGAAGTATGTTCACTTTTACGGCTCTTACGATTTTATTGGCGACTCGCGCAAATGGTACCGAAATGAAATACGTGTGGTGAGAAATAATGCCGGTGTTAAGTCTTTTAGAGATGCGCAAGGCTTTAGGATTGATAACAGGCTGATGAAAGTAAAACCCGTAGATGCAGAGGTTTATCACTATGGCTGGGTAAAGCCACCATCAAAGCAGCAGGAAAAACAAAAACAGTTTCATAAACTTTGGCATAACGATGACTGGGTAGAAAAAAATGTTGCTAAAGCTGATGAGTTTGATTACACAGGCATAGACTCTTTAAAAAGATTTACCGGTACACATCCATCTGTTATGCAAAAAAGAATTGCCGAAAAAAACTGGCATTTTGATTTTGACCCATTCAGAAAAAGATTTTCAACTAAGGGAAAGTTACTTCATGGAATTGAAAAAGTAACTGGCTGGCGGGTTGGTGAATACAGGAACTATAAAATTATTTAAGCAGTTTGGATTATAGTGTATGTAATTTTTTAGTGAATGGTAAAACACTATTTAAAAACTCAGCAACATCGAAATTTTATTTGACCCCGTAATGTTATGCTCAATAGCTTTAGCCACTGCTTCGGTGCCTGAGCTAACGTGAAGCTTTTCGTAAATGTGGCTTATGTGCGAGTTAACCGTTGGGTAGCTGATGTTGCATTTGGCAGCTATCATCTTATAGCTTAATCCCTGTACCAGGTAGCCAAGTATTTCTTGTTCGCGGGTGGTAAGGTCAAAGTTGTTTTTGGGAATGCTGTGGTGTTTGTTGTGGAAAAGCATCAGCACTTGTTAGGCTACGGTAGGTGTCATGGGTGCGCCACCTTGTACTACATCGGCAATGGCTTCGAGGAGTTTGGCGGGCGGTGTTTTCTTTAGCAGGTAACCATCGGCACCGGCAACTATGGCATCAAATATCTTATCCTCGTCTTCAAAAATGGTTTGCATAAGTACCTTAACATCGGGAACATGTTTGCGGATAAGTTTTAATCCTTCAATGCCGTTAACGTAAGGCATGTCAATATCCATCAGCACCACATCAGGTATATTGGCAGTTATGTTACTTACCACATTGCGGCAGTCTTCATACGCGCCTGTGCATGTAAGTCCTTAGCTGCTGTTAAGCAGGAGTTGCAATAACTCCCTGCGTGGGTTGTTATCGTCAAATACGGCTACCTTTATTGTTTGCATGGGGCAAAGATGATGGATGTTATGTTATGATGCAATCATTGATACCAATGATTTTTAAATCTTAAACTCTAATACCACTTCAGTTCCTTTGTTTATTTCTGAATTGATGGTTACTGTTCCTTCCAACTCGTGGGCGCGTTTGCGCATGCTGGCTAAGCCGTTGCCACCAAAGGCTTCGCTTTTACCATTGCTACCTACAGTGGCATGTGTGGCAAACCCAACGCCATCGTCTTTAATCTTTAGCATAAGCTTGTTGCTTCCGTTCATGGTAATGTCAATCCACACGTTTTGACAATGCGAATACTTGGCAGCATTGTTAATGGTTTCTTTAAACAACAAGTAAAGGTTCTTGCGCTGCGCCATGTCAAGGGTAAGGTTGTTTAGCTGTTCGGAAGCATTAAAGTGAACGAGGCAATCCTTAGGTTCTAATATCTCGATGGCAAAGGCGCGCATGCGGTTGATGACGTTATCAAACCTGTCGTTTTTGGTGTTGATGGTCCACACAATGTCGCTCATGGCTTCCATCATGTTATTGGTGTTGGTGCTAATTTGGTTGAGCAGTGTGTTTACTTCGGGGGCGCTGCCATTCAATTTGTTTTGGATAACAGTACTTGACAGGGCAATGCTGCTGAGGGTGCTGCCAATTTCATCGTGCAAGTCGGCTGCTATGCGGTTGCGCACGGTGAGGAGTTTGAGTTGCTGCCTGAGGCGGTAGCGGTAAAGTGCATACAAACCTCCTGCCACAGCAAGCAACACTGCCAACTTAAACCACCACGTTTGATACCAGGCCGGAAGAATGATAATGTTGATGGATGCGCCTTGCTCGTTCCAAACACCATCGCTGCCTGCGCCTTTTACCTGAAAGGTGTAGCTGCCGTGAGGCAGGTTGGTATAGGTGGCGGCATTCTTTGCACCATTGGGTATCCAGTTGTTGTCAAAGCCCAATAACCGGTAAGCATATTGTTTTTTGTTGGCAGGTGATGACTCTAATGCTGCAAACTCCAGCGTGAACATGTTTTTGTTGTGCGGAAGGGTGATGGTGTTTGCATACCCAATGGGTGCTTGAATAATGGTGCTATCGGTGGTGTGGGTTGCAGGTTTGTTGTAGATAGATAGCCCGGTAAGCACCAAATTAGGTGCAGGGTTTTGTTTTAGTATTTCGGCAGGATTAAAGATAGTGCCGCCTGCCACACCCCCAAACAATAATTCGTCCGAACTTAGTTTGAGCTTTTCGAACCGGTTAAACTCATTGCCGGGTAAGCCATCATCGGTAGTAAAGTTGCGGAAGTCTTTGCCGGAGAGCATGCAACTTAATCCGTTATTAGTGCTTAGCCATAAGTTGCCTGCATTGTCATTAAGCATGGAGTACACAACGTTATTGGGCAGTCCATCTGCTTCGGTGTAGCGTATGCATTTGCCGGTGGCGTACTCAAAACGGTTAAGTCCAGTACCGTTTGTACCTACCCATAAATATTTATCGGGTTGTTTGGCATCGGGGCAAAGGGAGAATATCATATCCCCGCTAAGGGAAGCATTGTTGTTTGGAATGTTTTTCCATTGATGCCATTCATTCTTCTTTTCATTAAAACTAAACAAGCCCTGTATGGTGCCAAACCAAAACACACCTTGTGCATCCTGCCACATATCAGATACAAAGGGGTATGTGTTTAAATCTTTTCAATTGGGAATTTGTATTCTCTTACAGGTTCTTTGGTGGTTTTATCAAACTCAATCCAACTACGGCTGTGGTTGGCATTGTGTTTAACAAGCCAAAGGCGGTTGTTGTTATCAATAAACAATTTACGATACTGTTCTCTGCCTGCTGTAGCTATTTGTTTTATGCCTATTGCCTTGTTTGCCGTATTGTACCAAAGCAAATATTCAGAAATTGGTTTGTCATTGCATTCCATCCAAATTATTCCGTCTTTATCGCATTGCATACCATTTATTAATACTCTCCCATCATTCCAAAGAGTGCCATCGGGTTTTTTGTTAGGAAAAGGAACAGTGCCAATAACCTTACCTGTAACAGGGTTTAATCGTTTCAGGAAAACATCAGGGTCAAACATGAGTATTTCACCCGTTTTGCCCTGTGCATAATACCAACTGCCTATGCCCGGGTTACGAAAGTATTGCTTGCGGGCGTTGTATTTAAAAATACCATGCCCGCTGCTGCCAACCCACAAGGTGCCGCTGCGGTCGGTGCAGCTATTAAGTGCGATAATGAAAGAACCCATGTTACTTACAACAGGAGTTAGTTCAAACGTGGCAGGGTTAAAACAATAATTGCCTGTGGTAGTATCAAAATAAAACCTGTTTTGCTTATCGGTAAAACAACTTCCTTGTCCAATATTATTTTTGGTGATAGCGGTAGTATAAGTAACCTTACGCAGTTTGGTATCATACAAGATAAGCTTATCTAAGCATAAAAGAGTAACCTTGTTTATGCCCGGTAATTCCGCAATGCTGTATCGTTCGGTTCCGTTTGTGCCCAGTTGTGTGGCGGGTAAACAAGTATATGCAGGCGTGGTAAAAGAACTGCTGAAGGTGGTTATACAAACAGAGTCAAGAAAGTAAGTCCATAAAGAACTATCACTTAACCATAACTGTGTAATGCCATGCCCCAGTTGATACTTTCGTGATGGTAAGGGTTGCGATGCATTATAGTTATACAGGAGTTTGATGCGGCTGAGGTTTTCATTGGTAAAGTTACCTTCTTTAAGCCGGCTTACATCAAAGGCATGGGCACTGTTATTGGTGGAAATTAATAGTTTGTTATTATCTACTTTAAGTGCATAAATATCTTCGTTTTTTGAAGGGCATTGGTTACGGCAGCTATGGGAAAAAACCTTTCGCTGCGTTTATCATACAGGCAAACGCCTTTTGAACTGGTTCCTATCCAAAAGTTGCCTTTATCATCTTGCTGCATAAAGGTTACATAGTTATCGGGCAGGGAGTGCGGGTCATCGGGATTGTTGCGAAACACGGTGATGTGGTAGCCATCGTACCGGTTAAGCCCATCCTTGCTTGAAAACCACATGTAGCCATCTTTGTCCTGTATGATGCATTGCACCATGCCCTGCGAGAGTCCGTCTTCAACGGTGATTTTGTCAAAGTTCATGCGCACAGAGTCGGGGCTGTACTGTGCATGTGTACTGAGGCAGAGGATGAGGAAGGAAAGGAAACAGCAGAGGTGCTTCATAGCGGTGATACAAAGAAAAGAGATTTGCTGTTATATGCTAATTGATCTGACAAGGCTTCGGTTTTTTGAAGTTGACTAAAGTAAGGAGATTCCTAAATGCATTCGGAATGAAAGTGCAATGTACTATATGGAAAACGAGATTCCTCACTGCGTTCGGAATGACGGTTGGTTGATGATATCAAGAGAGAAAAGGGAAAAGCATAGATTCCTCACTGCGTTCGGAATGACAGTTGGTTGAAGATATCAAGAGAGAAAAGGGAAAAGCAAAGGCGAGCAAAGCTCGCCTTTGCTTTTCCCTTTCTCTCACCAACACGCGCTGCTCTTGTCATTCCGAACGCAGTGAGGAATCTCTACGAGCAAATACGTTTGTCATTGGGAACGCAGTGAGGAATCTCTACGAGCAAATACGTTTGTCATTGGGAACGCAGTGAGGAATCCTTCAAGAACAAATACGATTGTCATTCCGAACGTACTGAGGCATCTTCTATAGGTGGTGCGGAATGCCTTTGCCGCTGCTTTAGCATCTTTATAAGTTAACTAGGTAGGAAGCACTATTTTTACCATTGTCATATAATTCCATCCATGAAGGATTAAATGAGTTAATTAGGGATTCCTTTTTTTCACGTGAATAGCCCTTAATTTGTTTTTCGCGATGAATAGCTAAATCTATATAATCAAATCGTTCAAAATAGACGAGCTTATTGGTGTTGTATTTAGAGGTAAATCCCTTAACCAATTTTTTCTTGTGTTCAAAGATTCTTCTTGTCAAATCGTTTGTTACACCAGTGTATAAAACCTTGTGGCTCGCATTAGTTAAGACATAAACAAAGTAGTTGTGTATTAACATTTAAGTTGTTACTGAATTAAAGTTAAATACATCTCTATTTTTTACTGAGTAAGATTGGTAAAAGCAAAAGTAATTGATTAAGTAAATACCTAGATTACTAACGCAGTGAGGAATCTGTTAATGTTGGTGAAGCTAAAGAGTAGATTCCTCGTTTCACTCGGAATGACACTGCAATGTACTGCATGGAAGAAAAGATTCTTCACTACGTTTCGGAATGACAGTGCGATGCTTGTGAAATGAGAGATTCCTCACCCGCGAAAAGCGGGTTCGGAATGACAGGGGCTGAGCTGGCGTGTGACTGAAATGGGAAAAGGAAGGGCGCGCAAAGCGCGCCCTTCCTTTTCCCATTTCAGTCTTTATAAAACCAACCAACTGTCATTCCGAACGCAGTGAGGAATCTCTAAGAGCAAATAGGTTTGTCACTCCGAACGCAGTGAGGAATCTGCCCTTACATCATTGATATCAACTACAAAACCACACCCATCACCACACCAATTCATTGGAATGAACGATTGACGGGCGCGGTTTAGCACGGCATCTTTGTGGCGTTAAAAGAAAAGGTAATTGGGGGATTGAGGTAATTAAGTGATTAAGTAAAAGCAACACTAACAACAAATAACACCATAACTAAACATCAAACAAATATGCAACACACACTAAACAGTACCCGTACATCAGTACCAAGTACTAAGACAATGGCAACAGCCTTTATGGTTTTTGCTTTATGGCTAATGGCTTTTGCCACAATAGCCCAATCGCCCAATGCCATCCCTTACCAGGGAGTGGCGCGTAATGCCAGTGGCGAAATTCTGCCTACACAAGCCATAGGCCTGCGCATAAGCTTACGCGATGTAACAGCAGGCGGCACCATAGTGTACCAGGAAACACATACGCCTACAACAACAGCCCTTGGCTTGTTTAATATAAACATAGGCACAGGCACACCGGGCATAGGAACCCTTGCCGCAGTAAACTGGGGCAATGGCGCCAAGTTTATACAAGTAGAAATGGACCCTGCCGGAGGCACAAGCTATACCGACATGGGCACTACGCAGCTTAACAGCGTGCCTTATGCTTTGTTTGCAGGCAAGAGTTCTGATTTGCCCGCAGGCACAGCCAACGGCAACACCATGCGCTGGAACGGCACTGCATGGGTGGCCGACAATACTTTGTTTAACAACGGAAGCCGCATAGGCATAGGAACCACAAGCCCCAACACCAGCGCAGCACTTGATGTAACATCTACTACCGGTGCCGTGTTATTGCCCCGCATGACACAAACCCAGCGCGATGCACTTGTTGCCACACCCGGCATGGTTATACACAACACCACCAGCAATACCACGCAGGCTTATACAATGGGCACCACCGGCACACCTACGGTTAATATTTCCCAAACGGTAGGGACTTCAACCTTGGGTGGTGTAACTTATGGGCAATCCTTTGTTCCCACGGTAACAGGCAGTTTATACTCTATTACTTTATTGATTGATGGAGGTAGTGGCACTAATACCATGAACATTCGCAACGGAGCCGGCACAGGGGGCGCTATTATAGCTACACAGTCAATAACTGTTTCTGCTGCTGCGGGTACCGAACAAGAATTTATTATTACAGCCGCTCCTGCTTTGGTGTCGGGCAACGTTTATACTTTTGAGGTTGTTACAGGAGGTTCATTCGGATTCAGAGTTTCTACAGCTAATCCTTATGCCGGTGGCAATGCATACGCTAACGGAGCCATCCAATCTGCCTCTGATTTATATTTTAAAACTAAAATGACAGGCGGTACATCCCTTGGCTGGTATTCAGTAGGTGTAGGTTCTCCCGGTGCAACAGGTGCAACGGGTGCAACCGGAGCTACCGGCCCAACAGGTGCAACAGGTGCAACTGGCCCCACAGGGGCAACAGGTGCTCAGGGTCCAATTGGTTTAACAGAGCAACCGGCCCAACAGGTGCAACGGGTGCACAAGGCATACAAGGCATACAAGGCGCATCGGGCTTAAACCCGGGTGCAGCAGCAGGCAACACGCCTTATTGGAATGGCACTTCCTGGATAGTAAACTCAAGCAATATACATAACAATGGTGGCAATGTGGGTATAGGTACTCTTAGCCCGGATGCTAAATTAGAAACAGAAGTGAATGCAGTTTCAGGTGCTGCTATTATGAGCCGCACAGGTTTATCATTAACCAATAGTAATACTACTGCAGTGTTTCCGGCTGCAAATGATGTATCGCTTACGTTTGGGCGGCCAGGTACGCCCGGCCAGGCAATTGTTGGAGGTACCTATGGAAGCGACTATTTAAGGTTTTACACAGGTGCCAATTTTGCAACTCCCAAGGCTCAAATAGATTTTAATGGTAATCTTAGCTTAGGTACTACTACCCCTGCTGCTAAGTTAGATGTAATAGGTACTGTAAAGATTACTGATGGCACACAGGGGTGCAGGCAAGGTTTTAATGTCGGATGCAGCAGGCTTGGCAAGTTGGCAATCAACAGCAGGCTTAGTTGGCCAAGGTCCGGCTGGCCCTACAGGTGCAACTGGTCCTGCAGGCCCCACAGGTGCAACTGGTCCTGCAGGCCCAACAGGCCCTGCAGGTTTATTAACCAGTGGAGCAGCAGCAGGCAACACGCCTTATTGGGATGGCACATCATGGATAACCAACTCAAGCAACTTATATAATAACGGCACACGCATAGGCATAGGCACCACGCCCCAACACCAGCGCAGCACTTGATGTAACCAGCACCACCGGTGCCGTGTTAGTACCCCGCATGACACAAACCCAGCGCGATGCGCTTATTGCCACACCCGGCATGGTTATTCACAACACCACAAACAATACCACGCAGGCATATACAACAGCTATCGGCAATGGAGTCACACCAAGTAATGATGTTAGTAGCGGTGCTGCTGGAGGAACAGCCTATGGTAATGGTAACCACGCGCAATCTTTTGTACCCAATATAACGGGCACATTATATTCTATTTCTTTAAAGAGAGATGGCGATGCTGGAACTGGAACTCTGAACATTCGTAGTGGTGTAGGTACCGGGGGGCTATTTTAGCAACGCAGTCAATAGCAGTTGCGGGCGCATCTGGTTCATTTCAAGAATTTGTTATTACAAGCCCTCCTGCTTTGACGGCAGGTACCACATATACGTTTGAGGTAATTACTGGAAATTCGTTTGGATTCCTGCTTTATACAACCAATCCTTATGCCAGTGGAAGTTTTTACTATAACAATGTTAATGTATCTGCATACGATTTAGTTTTTACTACAAAAATGAATAGCCCTTCCCTTGGATGGCATTCGATTGGTGCCGGTGCCACAGGACCTACTGGTGCAACTGGAGCAACAGGCCCTACTCGCCCAACTGGCCCAACAGGAGCTACAGGTCCTGCTGGCCCAACTGGAGCAACCTGGAGCCACAGGCCCACAAGGACCTATCGGCCCTGCCGGCCCCAACCTTTTGGCAGCAGCAGGCAGGCAACACGCCTTATTGGAATGGCACATCATGGATAGTAAACTCAAGCAATATATTTAACAATGGTGGAAACGTGGTATTGGAACAACCACACCTAATGCACAACTTCAATTATCTAATGCAGTACAAACCGTAAAGTGGTTCTGTATGAAGCGGCTAATAACGAACATCAATTTTATGGATTCGGAATAAACGGTGGTGCTCTCCGATACCAGGTAGAACATACTGGAGCGAACCATATTTTTTATGCCTCTGCATCTGCAACCACTTCTAATGAATTAATGCGTATTCAAGGAAATGGTAATGTGGGTATTGGAACAACATCACCGGATACCAAATTGGATGTAAGCCGCGCAGATGCAGCCGGAGATGGCGATGCCATTTCTTTTGGCAGCCAGAGCTATAAAATGGGTAAACTGGGCGAAATTACCTCAGACAATGGAGTTTATTTAGCCAATGTATATGGAGCAAATGCTTATATTGATTTTAGGGTTGCAGGCAATGCTGTGGCTAATACTAAAATGCGTGTACATGGAAATGGTAACGTGGGTATTGGAACCACAGCACCTTCCAATAAATTAGATGTAACAGGCAACACTAACAGAGTTGTAAATGGTATTAACACAATAACCAGCGCAGATTATTATGGTGTTTTTGGCTCAACCAACAACACACCCTTTTATGGTTATGGAGTAGGGGCTTTAGGTGGATATATTGGTGTTAATGCCGCTGCTACCCTTGCCGGTACCGGAAGCCGTTATGGGGTTTTGGGTAATGCTACCGGAGGTACAACAAACAACTATGGGGTTTATGGCACTGCCAGCGGCACAGGTGCTTATGGTGTTTACGCAGCAGGTAACTTTACCTGCACAGGCACCAAGGCTGCCACCGTTAAAACGCCTGATGGGCCTAAGGAGCTTTACAGCCAGGAGTCGCCAGAAAACTGGTTTGAAGACTTTGGCAAAGGCACTATACAAAACGGAGTGGCAACCGTTACCGTAGCGCCCGATTATGAACAAACCGTAACCATAAACGCCACACACCCTATGCATGCATTTATTACACCCAATGGCAACATGGGCAACTGGTGGATTGAGTACAACGGCAACACCTTTACCGTACATGCACCCACTGCTGCCAACGGCACTGCCTTTGACTACCGCATGGTAGCCAAGCGCAAAGGTTACGAAGACTTACGCCTGAAGAAAGCACCGGGTGCTTACACCGATAAATTCCTTTATCCCAATGTTAACGATGTTCCTTCTGAATACCGCGAAGCATGGTTAAAGCAAAATGCACCAATGGAGCAAAGCCCGGCAGCTAAATAACCCACATCCCATTAAACCCGCGAGGTTTATAAAACCTCACGGGTTTAATCCAAATAAAATACTATCCTGTGCCTAATGCCGTAGGCATGAAATTATGTTAGAACAGCAAGATGAGCAGCCGGTACAAAAATCCTGTAGGGATGACATACCACCCCTACGGGGTTTCAGCGCATAATCATTGTTTATTCTACAATAATTTCATCCCTCCGGGATTAATTTTAAACAACCTGCGAGGTTTATAAAACCTCACGGGTTTGCAGGTTTGCCGGTAAGTCTGCTTTGCGTTTAACCCCCAAATCCCTAAAGGGGACCTGCCTGCATGGTGCTTTTACAAACGCTTGTGCGCCTGCCCTCATTGATATCAACTACAAAACCACACCCATCACCACACCCAATTCATTGGAATGAACGATTGACGGGCGCGGTTTAGCACGGCATCTTTGTGGCGTTAAAAGAAAAGGTAATTGGGGGATTGAGGCAATTGAGGGATTGAGGTAATTGAGTGATTGAGGTAATTAAGGGATTGAGGTAATTAAGGGATTAAGCAAAAGCAACACTAACAACAAATAACACCATAACTAAATATCAAACAAATATGCAACACACACAAAACAGTACCCGGACATCAGTACCAAGTACTAAGACAATGGCAAACAGCCTTTATGGTTTTTGCTTTATGGCTAATGGCTTTGCCACAATAGCCCATCGCCCAATGCCATCCCCTTACCGGGAGTGGCGCGTAATGCCAGTGGCGAAATTCTGCCTACACAAGCCATAGGCCTGCGCATAAGCTTACGCGATGTAACAGCAGGCGGCACCATAGTGTACCAGGAAACACATACGCCTACAACAACAGCCCTGGGCTTGTTTAATATAAACATAGGCACAGGCACACCAGGCATAGGAACCCTTGCCGCAGTAAACTGGGGCAATGGCGCCAAGTTTATACAGGTAGAGATGGACCCTGCCGGAGGCACAAGCTATACCGACATGGGCACTACGCAGCTTAACAGCGTGCCTTATGCTTTGTTTGCAGGAAAGAGTGCCGACTTACCCGCAGGCACAGCCCCGGCAACACCATGCGCTGGAACGGCACTGCATGGGTGGCAGACAATGCTTTGTTTAACAACGGAACCAACGTAGGCGTGGGCACTGCAACCCCTGCCGCTAAGCTTGATGTGGCAGGCGCAGTAAAAATAACCGATGGCACACAGGGTGCTGGCAAGGTTTTATCATCTTCTGCAACAGGCTTGGCAAGCTGGAAAAGTTTATCAGCCACTGATATATTAAGTACCCCTATACCATCCTGTCTTTCTGTTGTAGGCTCTGTTGGCACTGACGACCGTCCACACTACGTTGCTGTATCAGGCACATATGCTTATGTAGTAAATTATTCCTCAGGGACTATGCAGGTTATAAACATAAGCAATGCCGCAGCTCCAACAGTTACAGGTTCCTTGTCTGGCTTAGTTTCACCTGTTTCAATAGCTGTTTCGGGAAATTATGCGTATGTAACCACTTTTGTCGGGCACCTTAAAGTAATTAACATTTCAAACCCTGCCTCACCAAGCCTTGTTAGCAGCACAAATACAGGAATTCTTCCTCGTTCAGTGGCTATTTCGGGCAATTATGCATACGTTGTTAACCAGTCTAGCCATAATATGAAAGTGCTTAACATAACTAACCCGGCAACGCCAACCATAGTAGGTACGGTAACAACCAACAGTACCCCAGTTAATGTAGCAGTAGCGGCAATTATGCTTATGTGACAAATTATTCAGGAAGCATGCAGGTGATTGATATTAGTAATCCGGCATCACCATCAGTGGTGGGCACGGTAACAACGGGGTCAGCTACTGTATCGGTAGCCGTATCGGGCAATTATGCGTATGTGGTTAATCAGGGTAGCAATTCTATGCAGGTTATTAACATTACCAATCCGGCATCGCCAACAGTGGCAGGCACGGTAACAACCGCTAACGGTCCGGCATCCGTATCGCTATCGGGCAATAAGGCTTATGTGGTAAATAACAGTAGCGGTACTTTGCAGGTGATTGACATTACCAATCCGGCATCGCCAACAGTAACAAACTCGGTGGCAACAGGTAGTGATCCAATGTGTGTTACTGTATTGGGCAATTATGCGTATGTGGTAAATGATCAGCCAACTAATACTTTAAAGGTGTTAAATATGGAATGCGGTGCTTTAAATATTACGCTTAACCCCGTAACAGGGCAACTACGGCTATTGTAGCTCAATGAGCACATCAGGAAATAATGTTAGTAATACAAATAGCGGCAATGTGGGTATTGGCACATCTGCCCCCACCAGCAAATTAGAAGTAGCAGGGCAGGTTAAAATTACAGGTGGTGCGCCCGGTGCAGGCAAAGTGTTAACATCTGATGCAGCAGGCTTGGCATCATGGGTTACTCCGGGTGGCACCATTGCCAGCGGCACAGCAGCAGGCAATACGCCTTATTGGGATGGCACATCATGGATAACAAACTCAAGCAATATATTTAACAATGGCGGAAACGTGGGTATTGGAACAACATCACCGGGTACCAAATTGGATGTAAGCCGCGCAGATGCAGCCGGAGATGGCGATGCCATTTCTTTTGGCAGCCAAAGCTATAAAATGGGTAAACTGGGCGAAATTACCTCAGACAATGGAGTTTATTTAGCCAATGTATATGGCGCAAATGCTTATATTGACTTTAGGGTTGCAGGCAATGCCGTGTCTAATACTAAAATGCGTGTACATGGAAATGGAAACGTGGGTATAGGTACTCTTAGCCCGGATGCTAAATTAGAAACAGAAGTGAATGCAGTTTCAGGTGCTGCTATTATGAGCCGCACAGGTTTATCATTAACCAATAGTAATACTACTGCAGTGTTTCCGGCTGCAAATGATGTATCGCTTACGTTTGCGGCCAGGTACGCCCGGCCAGGCAATTGTTGGAGGTACCTATGGAAGCGACTATTTAAGGTTTTACACAGGTGCCAATTTTGCAACTCCCAAGGCTCAAATAGATTTTAATGGTAATCTTAGCTTAGGTACTACTACCCCTGCTGCTAAGTTAGATGTAATAGGTACTGTAAAGATTACTGATGGCACACAGGGTGCAGGCAAGGTTTTAATGTCGGATGCAGCAGGCTTGGCAAGTTGGCAATCAACAGCAGGCTTAGTTGGCCCACAAGGTCCGGCTGGCCCTACAGGTGCAACTGGTCCTGCAGGCCCCACAGGTGCAACTGGTCCTGCAGGCCCCACAGGCCCCGCAGGTTTATTAACAAGCGGCACAGCAGCAGGCAACACGCCTTATTGGAATGGCACATCATGGATAGTAAACTCAAGCAATATACATAACAATGGTGGCAATGTAGGCTTAGGCACTACCACACCTGCCAGCAAATTAGATGTTGAAGGCGGCTTGGCAGTAGGTGCAACATACAGCGGCACCACTTCAGCACCTGCCAATGGAGCTATTATAGAAGGCAATGTGGGCATAGGAACAAATATACCTTCCAATAAATTAGATGTCACAGGCAACACTAGCAGAGTTGTAAATGGTATTAACACAATAACCAGCGCAGATTATTATGGTGTTTATGGCTCAACCAACAACACACCCTTTTATGGTTATGGAGTAGGAGCTGTAGGTGGTTATATGGGTGTTAATGCCGCTGCTACCTTGCCGGTTCCGGAAACCGTTATGGGGTTTATGGTAATGCTGGCGGAGGTACAGCAAACATTGGAATTTATGGCACTGCCAGCGGCACCAATGCTTATGGTGTTTACGCAGCAGGTAACTTTACCTGCTCAGGCACCAAGGCTGCCACCGTTAAAACGCCTGATGGGCCTAAGGAGCTTTACAGCCAGGAGTCGCCAGAAAACTGGTTTGAAGACTTTGGCAAAGGCACCATACAAAACGGAGTGGCAACAGTTACCGTAGCTGCCGATTATGAACAAACCGTTACCATTAATGCCACTCACCCTATGCATGCCTTTATTACTCCTTACGGCAACATGGGCAACTGGTGGATAGAAATGAATGGCAACACCTTTACCGTGCATGCACCTTCAGCAGCCAATGGCACTGCCTTTGCCTACCGCATGGTAGCCAAGCGCAAAGGTTACGAAGACTTACGCCTGAAGAAAGCACCCGGTGCTTACACTGATAAATTCCTTTATCCCAATGTTAACGATGTTCCTTCTGAATACCGCGAGGCATGGACAAAGCAAAATGCACCAAAAGAAGAAACCAAAAAGTAATCAACCTAACCTGACAGGTCGTTGCGCCCCTTCACGCAACCCCTGTAAGGTTAAGTAACAACAAATCATTCATATCAATGACTAAACAAAGCATGTTACCATCCACAAATCATTCATATCAACTATTGACGGATAATAGTATCAGCTCCATATTTGTGCAGTTAAATAACTATTAATACAAAACGTATCATGACAAAAAAACTAATCATAGCATTGCTCATTGCCAATAGTCAATTGCCAATTGCCAATTCGCAATCCATCAGCCGCAAGGCAATCTCCACAGCCGGAGGCACCCTCACTGGTGGCAGCAGCATGGTAACCTTTACTATTGGCGAAACCGTTATTCCTTCGCTTAGCGCAGGAGGTAACATCATCACCCAGGGCTTCCAGCAACCGGGCGAGCAAATACGCACCGGCACGGTAGCTGCAGCAATATGTGCAGGCAGCACCTTTAGCCTGCCCTATACAGCTATAGATATAGGAGGTGGCAACACCTTTACTGCCGAGTTAAGCGATGCCACAGGCAGCTTTGCCTCGCCCGATACCATTGGCACACTGGCTGGTAATGCTTCTAACAGCAACATAAGCGTTACCATACCTGCCAACACCACCGCAGGCAACGGCTACCGCATACGTGTAGTGGCAAGCGCGCCTAACAAGGTAGGAACAGACAATGGAACTAATATTCAAATTGTGGAAACACCCACTGCCATAGCAGGTGCAGCACAAGAAATATGCGCACCCAATCCTGTATTCCTTAATGGTACATCGGTTGGTGGCAGCAGCTATACCTGGTCAACTTCAGGTGATGGTACATTTAACAATGCCAACATTGCCAATGCGGTTTACACTCCCGGCAATAATGATAAAACAACTGGCACCGTTACCCTTAATCTGGTAACCACCACGGCTGTGGGCGGGTGCCAGTCAGCACCTAGTCCGCTGGCTGTTACTGTGCGCACTACCCTGCCGTTGCAGCCATCGGTTGTTAGTGGCGCTCCTCCTAGTGTTTGTCCTCCGTTAAATGGTGTTTCTCTTTCTGTAACTCCAAATGCCAATGTAACCTCTTACACCTGGGCTAATGCTCCGGGCAGTAATGGCATTACATTTAATCCGGTTTCTACTACCAACACCCAGGTTATTGACATTGGCACTACCACCAACAGTACGTATAACATTCGCGTTACGGCTGCCAATGCCTGTGGCAGTTCTTTATACCGTGCCGTTAGCATCAGGCGCTCTGTTGGCACGCCCGCTGCCATTACCGGCACTACTGTGGCTTGTGCTGCTCAATCATACCCCTACTCTATTGCTCCGGTTACCGGTGCCGATAATTATACATGGACTGCTCCCGCTGGTGCAAGCATTAACGGTGGTGGAAACACGCTTACCACTGCGGCTACTTCCGTAAACATTCAAATGCCGCCTGTGTTTACCACGGGTGCTATAAGTGTTACGGCTAATGTGGCTTGTTTTGTCAGCGCTGCACGTACTTTAAATGTCAGCACCACTACTGTTGCTTTAAGCACCATTGCAGGTTCTGCCGTTGCATGCCCCGGCAGCACTCAGCTTTATACGGTGCCTGCTGCAGCAGGTGCAGCCAGCTATCAGTGGACTTTGCCAGGTTCTACTTCGGGTAGTTCGTCAACCAACAGCATTAATGTTACCTTTAATACAGGCTTTACAAGTTCTAACCTGTGCGTTAAGGCTACAAGCGTATGTGGGGTGCAAACAGTGCAGCGCTGCAAGAGCGTTACCACAGGGCTGCCTGCAATGCCTGCTGCCATTAGCGGTAACAGCAATGGCGTATGCGGACAAACAGTTAACTACAGTTGCCCTGCCGTAGCAGGTGCCACCGGCTATGTATGGTCTTTGCCAGCAGGTGCAACAGGCACCAGCGCCAGCAATGCCATTGCCGTTACTTTCCCTTCATCTGGATTTACCACGGGCACTGTAACCGTACAATCGCAAAACAGTTGCGGGTTAAGCTTGCCAAGAACAATTACTACCAAAGGCGCTCCAAACACATCGGGGGCCATTACCGCCAACCCGGTTGTATGGTGTAATAACGATGCAGGTATTACCTTTCAGGTAACCTAACTGGGGTTACAGGAGTTTACAATCTTGTATGGAGTATCATTCCTTCTTCAGCCGCTACCATCATAAACGGGCAAGGCACCAATAACCTGGTAGTTGACTGGAACACAGGCAACGCCACCGTTAGCCTTATCACCACCAATGGTTGTGGCAACGGTACTCGTACTTACAATGCTTCCCCGGTTTGCAGGGTGGCGGGTAATACTTCTGTTGCCTCTAATGAAGGGCTGAATGTTTTCCCTAACCCTACAAGCTCCACTTTAAATATTGAACTGATGACGGAAAGCGCTGAGCCCGTTAGCCTGTCGCTAACAGATTTTTCAGGCAAAGTGGTTTTAATCAATACTCTTCATACTTCCCAAGGATTGAATTCATCAGTGCTTGATTTGAGTGGTTATGCAAAAGGAGTTTATATGCTACAGGTAAGGAGCGCTTACCTTAACAAGCAAGTTAAGGTAGTGCTGCAATAACAGGCAGACGTTAAAACAAAAACGGCACTTCTAAAGAAGTGCCGTTTTTGTTTTGCCGGATATTCTATTTTTGTATGGGATGATAATTACTAAAAAAATAAAGTACATAGTATTAATTATTTTGCTAAACGTTTTGTTTTTACATACCAAAGCACAGTTTATTCCTTATAAAAATTTAGACATTGCATCTCAGCAATTCAGCATTGATAACCTTGGTAACGTTTTTGCACTCCACAAAGGAGTTATAAGCAAGCACGATGAAAACAGCAAACTGCTTAACGTTTACCAAGATAAAGGCCGGCTTATTGATTTTATTGATGCAAACAACCCGTTGCGAATTATAGCGTACTCATCCGTTTTTGCTACTGTTTATTTTTTCGATTCGCAGCTTGCCATGCAAAGTGCTGTTAAATTGAGAGAAGCCATAGGTGGAAACCCGTTACTGGTATGCAACTCATCCACCGCCAGTTTTTGGGTTTACGATCAGGCGACAACAGTGCTTACCAGTTACAATGATCAGTTGCAACCTCAATCGCAAAGTCAGCCCATTAATTTAACAGTACCAGATTTTTCTGCTATAAAAAAAATGTACGAAACCGAAAAGTGGCTTGTATTACTTACCGATAACAATAAGTTTTTAATTTTTGATGTAGCAGGCAACTATTTTAAGAGCATACAAGCCCATGCGCCATTGGATTTTGGCATAAACTCCGAAGCAATTATTTCTCTGGAAAATGCCGCAATTAAACTGTACGGAATTAAAAACAACGAAGCATCATCATTAAGCACAGTCATTCCTGCTGAATGCTACGGGCTAAAATTTTCAAACAAAAAACTTTTCCTGGCAAACCCTATGCAAATAAATATTTTAAAACTTGCTGAGTAATTGTCCCGCTTTTTTATCAATTCCCAAACCAAACAAAGCAAAGTCGTATTTCACAGGATCGGTTTTGTCAAATTCCTTTAGCGCATTGGTAAGTTCAATTACCGCTTTTAAATCATCCTGCGCTCTGTTCAGTAAACCAAGTTCGCGTGCTATTCTGCCCGTGTGCACGTCTAAAGGGCAAAGAAGCAATGCCGGTGAAATATTCCATAAACCAAAATCAACACCGGCTTTATCTTTTCTTATCATCCATCTCAAAAACATATTAATTCTTTTGCACGATGAATTTTTAAGCGGGTTGGCAAAATGTTTTTGTGTACGTGGCAAATGCTTTAATGCAAAAAATATTTCGCGCAATCCGCTTATTCCATTCACAAGGTTATGATCATTAACTTGCATAGCATTTTTTATCACAGCTTCTAATCCCGCATGGTGCAGGTATATTTTTTTAAGCGCCTTAACAAAGTGTACACAATCATCGCCATTAAAAGTGCGATGCACAAATTTTTTAAAGTGTAATAAATCGGTTGCTGTGCTGTTTATAACAAAATCGTAAGGTGCATTATCCATGTAACGCATCAACTTACCTGCATTAACCAGTATTGTTTTACGCTGCCCCCATGCAATTGCTGCTGCTAAAAATGCGCTTATTTCTATATCTTCCTTCTGCGTAAACCCGTGGGGAATAGAAATGGGGTCATCGGCAATAAATTTTTTGTTGTTGTATTTGAAGTAACTTTCTTCAAGCATCTCTGCCAGAAAAGATTTATTGATTTTTGAATTCACAAGGCGAAAAGTAAAATAAATTTAAACGGCAAGTGATGCTCTGTATAAACTTTAAACCTCTTATAAGCCATTAACACCAATAGCTAAGCAAACTATATTTGCATTGTTATTTTTTTAAAAGATGATAGGTAAAGGTTCAAAGCTATACAGCATACTAAATAATAAATGCCCGCATTGCCATGAGGGGCATTTTTTTAACTCTTCTAACCCGTTTAACCTGCGTCAGTTCGATAAAATGGAAAACAATTGCAGTGTTTGCAAAGGCAGCTTTATGCCCGAAACAGGTTTTTATTTTGGAGCTATGTTTGTAAGCTATGCACTTAATGTTGCCCTAATGGTAACGCTATGGATAGCCATAGAGGTGCTTGCGCCTGATAACCTTCCCCTCATGTATTTTTTACTTGGAATTATTGTTCCATCTGTTTTGTTGGTGCCACTTACTTTTAGGCTGGCAAGGTTGATATGGATAAATATTTTTGTGAAGTATAAAGGGAAAAATACTTAGAGAGATACTTTTAAAATCCCACTCGTCCTCAAAATAATTTCAATTCTTCAAAATCTCCTCTGATTTTATTTTATAAAAATCACCTTGCTCTCTGTTGTTCATTAAGTAATACACGTCACTTATATTTTTATAAAGTTTTACCAGGTCTTTATGCCCTTGTCCAACTTGTTTAACTTTATTCTGCAAAGCTTTTTCAAAATATGCTAATGATGTCTCATAGCTCTTTTTCTCCCTGTAAGCGTTTCCCAAGTTGGTAAAAGATTGAATAACCTCTACGCCAGTGTTACCAAAAGCTTTTCCCTTATTTCCATTGCTTTTAAATGGGCATCAATAGCTTTTTCGTAGTCCTTACTATTAAAATAAACGTTTCCTATGTTCCCATAACTTGTTGCCACATCAGCATGATATTCCCCCAGTTTTAGTAGCCGTATTGCAAGAGCTTTATTATGATAAAATAATGACCGGCTGTAATTTTCTTCTGCATTATAATTTACTCCTAAGCTAATGTAAGTGGTTGCAATTACCAGGTTGTTGCTATCAAGCGAAGAAAGACCTATTGAGAGCGCTTTCTCCAAATAGAATTTTGACTTTTCATAGTTATCCTGCCTTGTTAGTATAATTCCTATATGGTTATATGAGTACACAAATTTTTCAACGTTTCCCAAGGCTTGAAATTCTACTGCTGCTTTTTCATAATATTTTATTGCACTGTCCTGTTTCATACTTTTTTTAAAATCATCTGCTAACCGAAGATATTCTTCAGAAAGTGAGCTGCTTTGCCCATTTACATTGTTGCATGAAATGCACAGAAATAAAGCATAAACAATAATGTTTTTTGTCGTAGTTCTTACTCGCTCTAGTCTAAAGCAAGTCCATGCGAAGTTTTTTGATATAAGGATGTTGAACATTGTAGAATAAAAATACAGTTATTTATAAAAATCAAACTCTGGTATACTTTTAACAACGCGCTGGCTATGCATCTATTGCTTTATTATTGGGCTACAATCTTTCCGCTACCTATAACTTTATCACTCATATCGAGTAGTCTGTAAAAATAAATTCCACCAGAAATATTTTTCGTGCTAATCAGTACACTCTCAGTTGTAATAGCAGGCACTCTATGAAATACCCTTCCTGCTAAATCGGTAATTTCTAACCTAAGCTCTTTACCTGTTGTATTAGAAAACTTTATCTGAATGTATTCTTTAAAAGGATTTGGATAAACAAGTACAGCATTATTTCCCGTGGCATTATCATTAGTACCAAGCGTATTTATAAGTGTATTAAAAGTGGTGTTGGTAGCAATCAGGTCATTAAAATCGAAAAATATATATGCAGTGTTATAAACTGTTGTAAATGGTGGTGTTGATGCTTTGGGTTTAACGGCATATTTCACAAACCCGTTGCTTGCTGCCTGGTTTGTATTACTGTCAGGTAACAGAATGTTGGCAAATAAAAATTCAAGGGAGCCGTCATTATTCAGTCTTGTTTGAACAGGATGGCTTGCTGTCAGCAGCTTAAATGAATTCAAATCAAACCAAGGGTCAAGTGTATCCTTTATTCTTACGGTAAATGCAGTATCCGTTCCTGTGTTTTGAAAACGGATAGTGTATTGTAATGTATCGGACAACAGCGTGTAATGCGAAGCCCCCACTCCTGCCGGTGTAACCATTTTATCATTAGGATCGAATGAGCAAACAACAATCTGCTGCAGACAATTACTGCTTGTACTTGAGACATGAAAATTAATCTCTGCACAGTTAATAACCGTATCTCCGGGATTTAATGCAGGAGGTGAAATGTTTAATATTAGCAAAACTGATCTTTGCTCGAACGGAAGCAGGTTAGAATAATTCCAAAACAGTGTGTCGCCATTACTGGAATTAAATGGCGGGTTGCTCTGAACAAAAGTCATATCAGGATCTTTTACAAATTTAATAACACCATTTAGTGCCATATTCCCGTCATTGGCGTAGTTAATCCAATGATTAACATTGCCGTTGCATCGTGCCACACTCCCTGTGAGCCATGAAATTAAACTTGACGCAGGAGATATTCCTGTAAGACCAAAATCAAGATTTGAAAAAATTTGCCCTACTCCTGCTGTAACGTTATATGTAGCCGCAGATGTCAGTTGAAAATTAGTACCCGGTAAAACCTGCACTGTATGAGTGCCACTGTCGGCAAAAAAATTAAACTCACCATTGGTGCTCGTATAGTAAACAACATTGCTTGGCAAAAGCAAAATTGCTTGCTGCCACATTCCATTCTCTCCCGGGTCTTTTACTCCGTTTTGATTGGCATCAAAAAATACTGTTCCGCTGAATATATTCTGATGAGGGGGCAGCGGAGCAAACGATGTAAATAATCCTGTTGTATCTTCCTGATCATAAACAATATCATTTGTACTAATGGGGTCACTCTCAAGTAATGCTGTACCGGGTTCTCCATCAAGCATCCACTTTATATGAATAAAAGAGTCAGCATCTCTTGCCATTACCGGGTAAACAGCTTCAGAAAAATTATCATCAGACAGATTTACAGGTGCTGACCATGTTTGACCATTATCTGGTGATTTAATGCAATAAACATTCCGGTAACTTTGAAGCCCGGCACCATTTATTGTGCCTTCAACTATTGCAGAGTATGCAAGATAGATGTTGGACGTATTATCAATACCTGCAGTTGGCATACTGCAAAGGCTTGTATTATATGTAGGAATATTGGGACCAATATTTTGTAGCCCTCCGCTGGTTAGCGCTGAAACCAGAACAACCGGGTTAGCCAGCGGAAATTGCTCATTCCAGTAAAACAGACCATCAGAAGTTGGAAGATAACCAAGGCTTGAACCGGGATCCTGTAGCACAAACATTCTTCCTACCCAGCAATGTACCATTCCGTTGTTATCTATCAGTACTTCCACGCTGCCATCGGTGGTTTCAACTGTATCTCCTGCACCATCCAGGTTTAAATCAGTATTCATTGTGTTTTGATTATAGGCAGCAACAGGAAAATTCTTTATTACTGTTCTTAACCATGTGGATCCATTATCAAATGACTTCCACAAAATAAAATCATTAGTTAACCCAGCATGCACAATGGCTACAATATCTCCTTTTACATCTATTGCATAGGCATCAGCAGCCATTTCGTAATAATGAGTTGAATCTACTCCCGGCAAAAAAACATCTGACTGATCCCACGTTACTCCGCCATCAAGCGACCGGTAATACATCATAGGGCTTAACATTCCGTTTACCAAAGGTGGCAGTGCCTGAGAACATGCAATAACATGAACCGACTGGCCATTTGCTCCACCGGTTTTCATCCGCGGCCACACAGGAGCAACCAGCGAATAAGGAACACCTGAGCCTACCCATGAACCTGTTCCCTGCGTGGGGCGATAATAAAATTGTAACGAATCATTACCCTTATGCGCAAGAAAGCATTCACCGGTGCCAAGCATATCAATATTTCCCCACCCTGTGCGGTTGGCTACAATTCTTACACCGGGTTGCGCCTGCCACGTTGTGCCGTTGGTGCCGCTATGGTTTACAGCGGTTCCACGGTCAGGATAATTGCCGCCCGGGTCACTACTAAAGGTCCATGCACCGCCAATGTTGTTTCCGTTATTGTAAAGCGAGTTGGTTGCCGATTTGTTGGTTTGCAAATCGTAGGTTGTATATCCAATTACGGTAAATAATGGTGTAGCAGATGAACTGGCTGGAGCAGCAACCGTTGGGTTAATATCCCTTACCGGGATATGCATTTCAGCCCCTATAGGCTTTGTAACAGGAACAATTTTGTCTTTCCTTATAGTTGATTGTTGTGCAATTGAATTAAAACAAAATGCCAACAGAATAATGGATGTTAAAGAGTAGAGTTTAGCCATGTAATTAAGTTTAAGGTGTTAAAAATTATTTTCTGAAGCTTATGTAAAAGTAAAAATATAATTGAGCCATTAAACGCTATTATTCAAACGCGAGAAAATTTTACGATTTACGAATGGGAAAAACAAAAAGTAAGCACTAATCCTCAGCCCTCACTATATAAAAAAAACCTTTACAATAATATAAAGGCTTTAATCAATCAATATATAGGGCCCTTGCCTTTGTTTTATACGTCACAGAGTTTTAACCAACCATTCGCTCACAATAAGTGTTACATAAGGCATTAAAAACATAGTGCCTAATACCTATATTCGCAACATAAAACAAACACTTTATGAACTTAGAAACGCTCAGTAAAATGACGAGTCACGATTACGTTGCTTTAGAAGATAAATATGGTGCACACAACTATCATCCGCTGCCAGTGGTTATTGCCAAAGGCGAAGGTGTTTTTGTGTGGGATGCAGAAGGCAAACGTTATTACGATTTTTTATCGGCTTACAGTGCATTAAACCAGGGGCACTGCCATCCTAAAATTATTAATGCATTAGTTACGCAGGCAAAAGAGCTTACACTTACATCTCGCGCATTTTACAACAGTAAATTGGGTGAGTACGAAAAGTTTTTGTCAAAATTATTTGGTTACGATAAAGTGCTGCCTATGAACAGCGGTGCCGAAGCAGTGGAAACAGCCATAAAGCTTGCGCGCAAATGGGCATACGAGGAAAAAGATATTGCGCGCAACCAGGCAAAGATTATTTTTTGTGAAGGCAATTTTCATGGTCGTACCATTTCTATTATATCGGCAAGTACCGATACAACAGCCACAAAAGATTTCGGTCCTTATACACCTGGTTATATTACCATTCCTTATAACGATACGGAGGCATTAAGCGCTGCACTGGAAGACCCAACGGTGGCTGCCTTTTTGGTTGAGCCTATACAGGGCGAAGCAGGCGTAATTGTTCCTGATGATGGTTTCCTGCATAGGGCTTATAGTCTTTGCAAAAATGCCAATGTGCTCTTTATTGCCGATGAAATACAAACAGGCATAGCGCGCACCGGAAAATGCTTGCATGCGAGCACGAAGATGTTCGCCCTGATATTTTAATATTGGGTAAAGCATTAAGCGGAGGCGTGCTTCCGGTTAGCGCTGTTTTGGCTGATGATGAGATAATGCTTTGCATACAGCCTGGTGAGCATGGCTCTACTTATGGCGGCAACCCGCTTGCCTGTGCAGTGGCAACTGCGGCTATGGAGGTGGTGATGGTTGAAAATCTTTCGGAAAACGCTGCTTACCTTGGCGAAATGCTTCGTGCCGAATTAAGAGCCATTATGCATGAGCAGTTGGTAACAGTGCGAGGCAAAGGGTTGCTCAATGCAATTGTTATAAAACCGCATGAAGGAAAAGACGCATGGCAGTTTTGCATTAAGCTGGCTGAAAACGGGTTGCTTGCCAAACCAACACATGGCGATATAATAAGGTTTGCACCTCCGTTGGTTATTACCGAAGAACAGCTAATGGAGTGTGTTGATATTATAAAGAAAACATTTAGTGAGTTTTAATCATTATAACACTCCAAACATAAAACAAGAAACACCATACACATTGCTTCCTCTCAAATCCTGGTTTCCGCATCAAACTCCTTTATTAATTGCAGGTCCTTGTAGTGCCGAAAACCCCGATCAGCTTTTTAATTCTGTAAAGGATTTGAAATTAAGTGGAGCACATATTATACGTGCCGGTGCATGGAAACCACGCACACGTCCCGGTGCATTTGAAGGTAAGGGAAATGTGGCTTTAAGCTGGATAAAAGAAGTTAGCACTGCCGTTGGGCTGCCTGCAATAACAGAGGTTGCCAATCCACAGCATGTAGAAGAGGCTTTAAAGGCAGGCATTGATTTTTTTTGGATAGGAGCGCGCACTACAGTTAATCCATTTTTAGTTCAGGAGATTGCCAATTCTCTTAACGGAGTGGATATACCTGTTTTTGTAAAGAACCCCGTTAACCCCGATGTGGACTTATGGCTGGGCGCTATTGAGCGAATAAACAAAGCAGGCATAAACAGAGTTGCTGCCATACACCGCGGCTTTTCGAGCTATGAAAAGCATTTATATCGCAACAAACCTTTTTGGGAAATAGCTATTGAGTTAAGACGTAAAGTTCCTGCATTACCATTGATTTGCGATCCAAGTCATATTTGCGGCAACACACAGTTAATAAATTATGTAAGCCAGGTAGCGTTAGATTTACAATACGATGGTTTAATGATTGAAGTGCACAATAACCCTTCCCAAGCATTGAGCGATGCACAGCAGCAACTTACACCTACTGAGTTTAAAGAGTTGGTGCAAAAATTAGTAGTGCGCTCGGCATCGGTTGATGATGTGTTTGAGTTAAGTAAGTTAGAAGACCTGCGCGACCAGATTGATGAGATAGATGCCGAGATAATTGAGAAGCTGGCACACCGCATGAATGTGGCAAGAACCATTGGCAAATACAAGAAGAAGAATAACGTAGCCATACTTCAACCTGAACGC
The DNA here is from genome assembly GCA_016714005.1 of Bacteroidota bacterium. Classification (GTDB taxonomy): domain Bacteria; phylum Bacteroidota; class Bacteroidia; order AKYH767-A; family OLB10; genus JADJOA01. The sequence continues at coordinate 65,376 of JADJOA010000005.1, read as the reverse complement.
TGGGAGGAAATATTACGTACGCGCACACAGTCGGGAATTGAAAAACAGCTTACGCGCGAGTTTTTATTAAATCTGCTTAACAGCATTCACCTCGAATCTATTTACCAGCAAACAATGCAAATGAATATTGATTCGGAAAAAAAGTTAGAACAATAATTTTAAGCAATAGCTTTGAGTGTAATTATTACAGGAAAGGATTCGTTAAGGAAGCTAAGGAAACTGCTGGTTTCAAAATTTAAACATTCAAAGGTTTTTGTTTTAACGGATAATAACACATCTAAACAATGCCTGCCTGTTTTTAAAAAACACATTGGTGTTTTACCTTTTACTGAAATAAAAATTAAATCGGGCGAACAGAATAAAACCTTAGCTACCTGCGAAATTATCTGGAAGGCTTTACTTAATAAGAATGCAGATCGAAATACATTGCTGATAAATTTAGGTGGTGGCACTGTTTGTGATATTGGAGGGTTTGCTGCATCGGTTTACAAAAGAGGAATAGCCTTTGTAAACATACCCACTACCTTATTGGCAATGACGGATGCTGCCATTGGCGGTAAAACCGGTGTAGACTTTTTGCATTTCAAGAACATGATAGGAAGCTTTACGCAACCACATGCCACCGTTATTCACCGCGAGTTTTTAACAACACTCCCTCCAAGACATTTAAACAGCGGCAAGGCAGAAATTCTTAAACATGCTTTAATTGCAGATCAAAGTTTATGGAATTTGATTGAGAAAGATTTTAATGTGACGGAAGAAGTACTTAAAAAATCTATTACTGTAAAAACAAAAATTACGGAAAAAGATTTTAAAGAAGCTAACTATAGAAAACTTTTAAACTTCGGACATACCATAGGACATGCCATCGAAAGCTACTACTTACAAAACGAATTAGATATCTTACACGGAGAAGCCGTTGCTGCAGGTATTTTTATTGAAAGTTGCCTTTCATTCAAAAATAACAAACTAAGTTTAAACGAAATAGTAGCGATTGGTGACTGTGTTTTTAAACATTTCCCCCCCCCTCATGTGCCATCTTTAAAATACCTTGAAAAATTTTTACTAGCAGACAAAAAAAACGTTTCGGGAAAAGTTAATTTTACTTTTGCTGAACAAAATAGGAGAAGCTTCTATTAATAACACCTGCAGCAAACAAGATATGCTTGATGCTATTGCTATTTACAAACTCGAACATGAAAGGTATTACAATAACGCATCCTGACACAAAAAAACTTTCAGCTGAAATAAGTTTACCACATAGTAAAAGCGAAAGCAACAGGGCGCTTATTATTAATGCACTGAGTGGTAATGTTTGTAATATACAAAATTTATCAGATGCCGATGATACTATCCTTTTGCAAAAGCTACTTAGTAGTAATGCAGATGAAGCTAATTGCGAAAATGCCGGAACTGTTTTAAGGTTTTTAACTGCTTACTACTGCTCTACTCAACAAGAAAAAGTAATTACGGGCAGTGAAAGGATGTTGCTGCGCCCAATAGGTAAATTGGTTGATGCTCTAAAAACACTTGGAGCAGACATTACTTATTTAGACAAGGAAGGCTTCCCTCCTATTAGAATTAAACCTTCATCGCTCAGCAAACAAAACAAGGTGAGTATTGATGCATCTGAAAGCAGCCAGTTTGTTTCGGCACTAATGATGATTGCTCCATCTCTTGATAAAGGTTTAGAGATAACGTTAACAAATGCGATAAGCTCTCAACCGTACATAAGCATGACTGCCCAAATGATGGTGCAGTCTGGAATAATGGTTAAGCAAGAAGAAAACAGCATTGTAATTAAAAAGCAAAAGTACGCTGCTACCAATTTTACTATTAATGCCGATTGGAGTGCTGCTGCATTTATCTATGAGATTGCTGCTTTGAGTAACAATGCCGAGATAACAATAAACAACCTTTTGCCAAATAGCTTCCAAGGCGATGAGGTTACTAAAGAAATTTTTAAATTGTTTGGAGTTAAAACAAGCAATAATAAAAGCGGAATAGTTATTACAAAAACAAAAAGCGTGGTACCTGATTATTTCACGTTTAACTTTACTAACACACCCGACCTTGCATTGCCTGTAGCTGCAACTTGTGGCGGATTAAATGTGGTATCTGATTTACATGGTTTAAAAAACCTTGTAATAAAAAGAATCCAACAGGGCTTATGCTTTTCAGCGGGAGGCTTACAAACTGAATATTAAAACAGACTTCTGCTATTTTTCAAAACTTAAAATTCTTGAACGTTCAAAAATTGAACCCACTCAGAAAATAATTAAAACGTACTCAGACCATCGCATGGCTATGAGTTTTGTGCCACTTGCACTTAAAACAAACCACATTGAGCTTGATGATTACGAATGTGTTTCCAAGTCATTTAAAGACTACTTTAAGGTCTTAAGCCTCTTAGGGTTTAAAACAAAGTACACTTAGTTTTGATTACTTAAGTGTAAGAAACATCTTATTATTTTATCTGATTATTCAATTAATGCAACCCATCCGTTTAGGTTCAATGCTACACGTTTGCCTACCTCATTAATAATGTAACAGGTTATCTGGTAAACATACACGCCTTGTGGTGCATTCTTTTGTTTAAACTTTCCGTCCCGGCTTTATCGTTTGCATTAAAAACAGTTTGCCCCCAGCGGTTAACTATTGTCATTTCAAATCCTAAAATATTAGTTGCATAAGGTTTAAAGTTATCGTTAAGCAAATCGTTGTTAGGAGAAAATGCTTTAGGAATAAATATTTTGGGCTGGCATGTTTCCAATGCTGTAATTGAATCGACATTGCTGCATCCGTTTGAGTAAATAACAGTTACTGAATAATTACCCGGTATTGAAACGCTTTTATAACGTGTTGTTTCTCCGGTGGGGCTCCACAAGTAACTGTTGCCTTCTCCTGCATCAAGGACTAATGAATCGTAATCTGTTAAACAAAAAAGTGAATCTAAACCAAGACTAATGTCCGGCACTAATTCAACATTTACATTAACTGTATCGCTTACTGTGCAACCTTGGTTTGTTACATCTACCCAATAAGTTCCGGAATTTTTAACCTCCACATATTCCTCCTTTTCATTTGTTGACCAAACGTAATTGCAGCCCATATTTGCTGCGTGCAGTTGAAGTGTTTCTCCTTCGCAAATGGTAGTATCAACACCCAGATTTACAGCCGGAGGAGAGATAACATCTATTGAAACAGATTTCTTTTGAAAGAAACCATTAAGTATAAAAGCTGGTTCTATTAACGGATTTACTGTTATACTTTGCTGAAGGCTAAATGTATCCGTAGGGTTACTTGCTGTACTCCACCAAAACGGGTGGGTAGATGATGCGGTTAATGTTGTGGTCCCACCTGTACAAACTACTGTATCACCATCAATAGAAAGATTTTCTACTACTTCCTCAACAAATACATCCTCAATAAAATAATACGAGTTACGATCAAGACAAACGGTATTTGGAGCGCTTCCTAAATCCAGAATGGCAGACTGAGCATCATTTTTAAAATTACCGATAGTTATATAATTGAGATTAGACTGTGGAAGAAAGTAACCTTCAATTAATGTCCATTGTGTAGTATCAATAAGCTGAGTTGCAAAACTAATTTGAGGGGTTTGCATTATAAGTCCATTACCACTTTGGTTGGGCTTACCTGCTGAGAGATACGCTGCCAAACCACTGGTTGCATATCTGCAATTAGGCGCACGCTTTGCATAAAATCCAACTTTGTAAACTTTTCCGGCAATAAGTGCAACCGATAGATTGGAAGATATGTACTCTCGAAGCATATTGTTGCTCCTGTAGCAAATAATTCCGGCATAGTTATTACCTGTGCGGGCGGCACAGTTACCAGCAGCAAAGTTTACCGGAACGCTAACTCTAAACAAGTGCCTCCTGCAAGTGTATTATCAAAGCATCTGCTGAATAAATCCGGAGCGGTGCTCCCACTGCTGCAAGGGTTTTCCCAGCCTGAGGCTTGCGATAGTTGCCCTGTACCTGATGGAGGAACCGGGCAGATGGCATTTTCAAAACTTCCATTCACCACTAAATTTTGTGAGAATGAAAAAGTATAACAAAGCAATAAGCTGCCACTCAATAAGAGCCTGCACAAAAAAACGTTAATATTCTTCTTTTCCGTTAACAATGAATTTTACGACTTCTATGTATCGTTCCATTGCTACGTTAGGATTGTAAACAGAGTTACGTAAATCCTTTAAATTATCGCTCAATCCTTTTTGGGTAAGATTTTCGCCCACAGGCTCCTGTGTTATAATAAGGCTCTTGTTTTTAAGGTATTTGTTCAAAGCCTCATCTTTATATTCTTTCCAATAATTGATGATGCTAACTATTCTTCTCTTTGATAAATTGGTGTTATAAGCAGAGTTAGCAAGTGGGCTTGCAGAGCCTCTCACTTTCAGTTCCACTTTATTCCCTTCGTCAAGCAATTTTAATACATAAGCCGAAAATCTTTCCAATCCTTTAAAACCTTTTTCTAATTTATTTTCAAAAAAAGTATTCATGGCTTGTTGTGCATCTATCTTTTGCGAATCCGTTAAATCCACAGTAAAAGAATTCATATAATCATTACGCCTGTTAACATAATCGAGGTAAAGTTCTTCGTAATTAAACAGAGTAGTGGTTTTAAGCGTGCGGCTGTCAGGTATATCATTATCAAAATAAAGTTTGAGAAAAACGTTACGCTCGTAAACAGAATCTTTAACAGTAACATTTGTAACAGCTGAATCTTTTTTTACATCAACAACAGGACTAATAATTTTTGGAAAAAGCTTAGCGCTGTAAATATCATAGCAGCAAGTGCGTGCTTTAATATACATTGAACCCAGGCGATTACTCGAAAATAAATAGTTTGAGTCTTTAACAGAAGTAAAATAAACTTCATTATAGCTGGTGTTTAGTGGATAACCGATGTTTACCGGAGAAGTAAAATCGCTACCATTAAATTTACTTTGGTAAACATCAAAGCCACCTAAACCATTATGCCCTTCTGATGAAAAGTAAAGTGATTGTGTTTTGTTATCATAAAAGGAGATATATCATCATCACTTGTATTAATGCTGTTGCCAATGTTGGATGGTGTAGCGTAAACTCCATTTGCGCTGCGGGGAACTTTCCATACATCTAATTTACCTGCCCATCAGGCGATTGGTAACATAATAAAGCATGTAACCATCGGGTCCGCCACTTGTTATACAAGGTTGTGTGGATGTGTAGCGTGGTACATTTATCGTAGCAGGAAGTTTTACACCCTCAGCCCACTGCCCGTTTTGCATGGCGCTTTCATACAAATTACAAACAAGGTTAGCGCCAACATAATTGCAACGTGCATACACCATAATTTTCCATCGGGGCTTATGGACGCATTGCAGTTGTGCATTACCTGCTCATTTACTTTCCCAAGTTCAATAGGCTCCTTCCATTTATTATCATCATTTCGCGCACGCAATATTCGCGATACATACTTCTTCCCTCCTCTTTTCTTTTTTCCTTTTATCTCAAACTTTAAAGAAGAATAATATAGAACAGAATCTGCAACTTGCTGTGCAGCAAAATCAGAATAAACACTGTTTACGGGAGCGCCAAGGTTTTTAATTTCAACATTTAAAGAGTCGGCAACAATGATTTTTGCCGAATCACAATTAGCCATTTCTGTTTTTGCTTTATTGGTATAATAGTCGTTGTTGCTAATGTTGCGTGAGTGGTAGGTGCTGAAAAGCGTTTTGGCATTATCATAATCGCCCAAAAATTGTTTCATTCGTGCAAGCCAAAACACAGCAAGAGGAAACTCACTCTTTTTATCTTTTACAACCACCTGTTGGTAAAACTTAGCAGCATTAATGTAATCGTTAAACATGCGACTGCCTTCAGCCATTTTATAAAGTACCTCCGCATCATCGTTATTAATTTTTAGTGCTTCAAAATAATAAGATGTGGCAGAGTAATAATCACCTGACTGAATTGCTTTATCGCCTGCACGTATGTAGGCATTATAAGATTGTGCGTTTGAATGATTGTTATTAAAACTCCACAGAACTAAAAGCAAAAGAAAAAATCGTTTACACATATCGCAACTCATATTTGTTTAATAAACCGGGCATGGAGGATTAATTTTAAGCGGTTTTACTTTTTTGAAAATATAAATCAGGGCCATTTCGTAACCACCTTTTCCATTACTTGCCCTGTCTAGATCGCTGGTGTTAAAATCATAAGCAAAGCCCAAATGAAGGTTGTTGTAATCTAAACCAACGCGGGCAATGCCTGCATCTTTGGTACGGAAAAAACCACCAAGATAAATTGCCATTTCATTTTTTTCGTTTTTACTAAGCGCTAATTTTACGTTACCACCTCCGTTTAGCTCAGTAAATTTCCCCTGCATTTGATAAAGTAAAGATGGAAGAACAAAAAATACGCTCACTTGCTTTAATACCCAGGTTTAGGTCAAATGCATATCTTGGAAACAATGTAACCTTATCGCTGAAAAAATTTTGCTCCGGTTTGTTGAGATGCTGCATACCTATTCCACTACTGAGGGCAAATTTATCTTCGTTTACATGGCGGAAATGCAAACCTGTGTTTATATCAAAATAAGTAATGCTTAATTTATTAAACGGTTCATTTGTGGGAGCGCTGGGATCAAACACATCACCATTGTATTGACTATCGAAAGTAAGGTTGCCGTAATTTATACTTTTTTGTGCAAAGCCCGGTTGCAGAGCTGCGGTAATCATATTCTTTTTGTCTTTATCAATATAGAAAGAATACGCAACAGATAAAGCACCTTCAGTTAAACCAAAGTCGCTATCACCGGCTTTATCATTATTAAAAACAATTCCTGCGCTTAAGAAACCTTTGCTTTCTTCTGCTTCGTTAATGCGCATATCAAACGAACCTGAAAAAGTTTTATAGGGAACAGTTACCGATTTCCACTGGTTGCGGTGAATACCGGTGAAACGATAGTCACCATTAAAATTTCCTGTTTTGGCAGGGTTTATAACTAGTGGTGCACAATAAAACTGAGAGAAATGAATGTCTTGTGCAACAACATTGATGCAAATCATGCAACATGCAGCAGCAAATAAAAGTTTTGATATTTTTTTTGAAATCAACTTCATCGTATTACTGTAACATTTCCCTTCTTAAAAAAATTTTCGTTATTAAAACAAACCGCCTCAACATAATAAACAAACACACCCGGGTTTACTTTTTTTCCTTTATAGGTTCCATCCCACCCTTTGCCCGGAGTAGTGGTTTCAAAAACTTTTTCTCCCCAGCGGTCATACACACGCACCAGTAATTCGCGAATTTGGTCACCTCTTACCCTGAATATATCATTGTTGGCATCATCGTTTGGTGTAAAAGCATTGGGAATAAAAATAGCAGGCTCGTAACAAATAACTTCTTTTACGTGAATGCTGATGGAATCTGTAACTGGGCAGCCAAGTGAATCATTAATTGTTACTATAAAAGTAACAGGTTGGGTGGGTGTAGCAATTGGATTATAAATTGTTGCGGAATTTAAAATATTTGATGGAGTCCATGTATATGTAGCACCATTGGTAATAGCAAACAGTTGAACCGATTCGCCTACATAAATAGTATCATCACTGATAGACACTGAAAGTGAAGGAAAAATATTTTGTAAGCCTACATTAACAGTTTGTGTTTGTGTGGTGCAGCCCAATGCATCGGTAATGGTAACTGTATATGTTCCCTGGCAAAGATTTTTAATGTAGCTGCCTGTTTGCCCATTGCTCCATGTAAATGTGTAAGGAGGAGTTGCACCAGTTGCAATTCCCGTAGCAGTGCCTATGCAAATTGCTCCGCAGTAATCATCAGTAGCTGATGCTGACGAAGAAAGTGGTGTTGGCTGATTAACGATAACTGTACGTGTAGTTGAGCAACTATTAAAATCGGAAACGGTAACGGTATAGGTTCCTGAGCATAAATTAAAAATACTGTCAGTAGTGGCACTGGTACTCCATAGGTAATTATAAGGAGGTGTTCCGTTTGCAGGTGTTGCCCAAGCCTCGCCATTGCAATCGGTATTACATACAACAGACCTAGAGCCTGTACCCGCATTTATTATAGGTACTATTGTTAATTGTTTTTGAATGGTGTCTAAACAGCCATCAGAAGAAGTTGTAATAAGAGTAACGGTGTAAGTTCCGGGACCACCATAAGTGTGTAATGGATCGGAGGTATTACCGGAGGTATTATCACCAAAATTATAGCTAACACTAGTTAATGTACCCGTGTTGTTGGTGATAAAATCATTGAACTGAACATTGTATGTACAAGGAGTAGTGGTAAAAGTAAAATCCGTAGTTAACTCAGGTTTTATGGTAACGGTAGCGAAAGCCGTATCGGCACAATTTGGATTGAGGGAAGAATAGGCAATAAGCGTAACGTTATACACACCGGTATCGGGATAAGTGTAAGATGGATTTGTTGCATTAGAAGTATCCCCAAGAGTTGTTGGGTCGCCAAAATTCCAAAGATAACTGCCTGCCCCAAAACTCTGATTTATAAAATCAACATCAAATGAACCACATAAGGTAATGATATTCGACTGCTGCGCACTGAAATCAGCTACAATTAAGGAAGGACACGGAATTACATTAAATTGAAAATCCCTTCTGGTACTTCCAAGAAAAATATTCCCTCTATACTCTCTAACACATACCCCTACTACAAACTGACCTATGGTTGTTGGGGTGGCAGTTAATACTCCTGTTTGTGGGTTAATAGACAAAGGTGCGCCTCCTCCTATTGCATTTAACATATTAGATGTTGAATATGGGGAAATAAAAGTAACTGGTGAGTATGGAGGATTATAAGGAGGCTGAGGAATAGGGTCGGAAAAAGAGGCACCATCTAAAGGAGTGCAGAGTTCATACACTAACGAGTCTCCATCAGCATCAATAGCAGAATGATCAAACACAAGAGGAAAGCCAAGGCAGATAAAGGTTGGTGGAAAATTTGTATAAACCGGATTAGAATTATTTGTGGTAAATGCTGATGATGGAATAGTAGCTAAATAAGTAGCACCAGCTGATTGAGGGTTTACAATATTTGAAATGCTATTATTTCGGCAGCAGCGTTGATAAGCTATAATGTATCCATTGGGATTTGGTGGAAGCGTAACGTTAAAAGTATATCGTGCTTCGCGGTAGCAAATATTTACCGGTGCTGTAAAGCAATCATTATTTACAAAGTTGGGCACATTTACGGAATCGGAAGTGGAAAGAAGTACTTCCGTAAAAAGATTATTGGTGGCTCCATCAAAAAAACCTATGGAAGCAGGTGCATCAAACGGAGGTACACCATAGAAACAATCGCGGTAAACGATTAATTTTATTTCATACGTGTTGCCGGTTAGCTTTTTATAATAAACCACTCCACCCACTATGTGGGTGGCAAACATTTTAAAGAGGAAAGAAAAGAATGAGAAAAAATGCAAACTTCAATAATCTTTTCATCAAAAAAGAGATGTTGTTTTTTAGATTTGAGTTAATACTTATTGCGATGCTAAAAATAAGTAAAAGTTCTTTTATTTAATATTGTTAGAATTTTTTAAAAAATTAAAAAAATTGTCTTAATTAGTGTGAGCCTGAAGAATAAACTAAAAGTTTGAGTAACGAATAATCTTAAATAATATACTCATTAATATAAACAAAAATCATTATTCCTTTTATTTTTCATCATAATTCCTTTCTTTTGGAAAACCAAAATCAATCTCACTTAAAACAACATTATCATGAAAAAACTCTTTACACTTTTACTAATGGCTGCTTGCATACAAAACGCAACAGCTCAAACCTCTGGCGGACCCGATGCCTATGGCTATATATGGCGTAACAGCAACGATCCTCTTGGACAAGGCTACAACTGGATAGAATTAGACAGTATGCCTACTGCCGTTACCGTTACCGGACTGGCAGATGATAACATTCGCGGACCTTTTTTTATGCAAGCTCCATTTACTTATTACTGGTATCAGCCTGCATCCTTTTGGATTGGCTCAAACGGATATATTGGTTTTAGCAGCAGCCCTATGGCTCATCCTTTCCTCCAATACCAGTGCCCGGTAATCCAAACAATTATTTAGCAGCTATGGCAACGGACTTAACATTTGTTGACAATGCAAGTCAGCCCGTGGCTGGAGCATCTTGTAAATACTGGTTCAGTTCTGGTAACGACACGCTTGTTGTTACATGGAAAGATGTTCCTTTCTGGAGTTCGACAGCACCAGGTTATACAGGTTTAAATACTTTTCAAGTTGTATTGTCAACTAACGATAGCTCTATACTTTATCAATATCAAAATCAAGTTGGGGCAAGCCAATCAGCCGCAAGTTTTGTAAGTACAGGTATTGAAAACAACTCAGGCAACATAGGCCTGCAAGTATTGTTTGAAATTTACCCAACCATTGGCTCAACAGTTAAATTTTTATATCCGGCTACTACATCACTTGCTATAAATGATGCATCAACAACCTACTGCAACAATGATGAGAATGGCGGGCTTTTTCGATCTGTTAATGGCGGTAGCTACACGAGTGTAGTTGAAGTACGCAACACAGGCAACGAACCAATTGCAAGTTTTAATTCTTACTCGCGTTTTGTAAATGCGGCTAATGCAATTCAGGTGCGTGATACAATAGCCGTGACCGGTCTTGCACCAGCCATCACAGTTAGTTACTTTTCCTGATACCTGGACACCAACAATTCCGGGAACATATCGCCATATTAACTCTACTCTACTTGCTGGTGATGCCACGCCTTCTAACAATGATAAAACGCTCGAATTACAAGCAGTTGACACCACACAACTTTCTATACTCCTTAGTTTTGATAACGGAGTAGATGCTGGCTTGGGTGGACTTAACTGGACAGGTGGTGCCGGTGGCGCTGCTATGCATTTTGTTCCTCCGTTCACTCCTTGCATAATTACCAAAGTAAGAATGTTTATTGTTGACGATCCAAACGCTGTTGGATTTTATGCAATGATATTAGATGATACCGGGCCTAATGGCGCACCTAATAATGTACTTGACTCTGTATTTGTTGATCCTGCTTCAGTTGTAATTGGTACGTGGAATGATGTAGTACTTACAACACCAATATTACTTAGCTCAGGCAGTTTTTATGTTGGTTGGGGAATGGGAGGTGATGGTGTTACTCTTGGTCAAAACCAGTCTCCACCAGTGAGTAACCGCACTTACGAAATTTTAGGGCAGGCTAGTAATATTGGTAATTGGGCAAGCTACCGTTACCGCGAAATTGAAGATGTAATGATTAATGCCTACATCGAAAAAGTAACAGGTATAAATGAAACCGCAGAAAATTTGTTTCTCAGTTTATACCCAAACCCAGCATCGCACTATACCAACCTAAGTTATGATGCTGTAGCTAAACAAAATGTAAGTTACACTATTTTTAACAGCACTGGGCAGCAGGTTGCTGCTGCCACTGTAGGTTACCTGAGTGGCAAAGGCAGCATTAAAATAAACACATCTGCTTTTGACAACGGCATATATATGTGCGTGATAAAATATGGCGATAATTACATAACCAAAAAATAAACATTGTGAGATAATATATTTCTGTTCAACAAAAAACGCTACCAGTTATGGTAGCGTTTTTTGTTAATGTCTCAAGCTGAATCTATTTCTTTATAAGGTCCCAACCATATTTTCCACATCACTGATAATTTGCTCTACGATCTTACTCGTCTCATGAGGATTGTTTACTGTAATAGTTTTATTTCCTCTGTTTGTTTTCACCCTTAAAGTTACAGTTCTTGTTGGAGTACAATCATTGCACTGTATGCTTGCTGCAAGATCATAAAATCCGCTTTTGTTTATTATTTCATTCTTAAACCTGGTAAACGACTTTTTATTAATCCTCGTTACCTTTTTGTAACCATCTCTGTCAGCTATTATTTTTCTTCCATTCTTAACGGTAACTTTTAAAGTTGATGAAGTTGCTTTATCTGACAACTTCATGTAAAGACAAAACTTTTTAACGTCCTGTTTGCTTTCCTGTGCAAAGCATGGCTGCACAACTAAAAGCATTAAAATAATAATTGCGGTTTTCATTATTGTAACTTTTCATATTGAAAAATAAATTTACAAAAAAGAACTACAAACTGTATATCATAATTACTAACAGCCCTATCAGTTTAAGTAAGCCGTACTTACTTATTCTCCTTTATTGCTTTTTCTACCTCTGCCCACGTATCCCATATAGCTTTTAAAAGCGGTTTAAAAAGTTCAGCATCCTTGCCTTCTTCCAGTTGCTTAAAAAGTACATGCATTTCACCTCGCAAGTCAGGATATTTATCTGTAACAACAAGCATATTTGCCCACGCTTGCCTGTGTCTCTCAAAAGCTTTTTTAAAAGATTCAGGGCATTTTTATAACTAAATTTTTCATACCGGCACTATAGTCCTTTATGCTCTGGCTCAAAGAAATCTTCTCACATGCATGGTTGCGTATTTTACCTAAAGAATCATCAAGAGCAATTACCCTGTTCATACACTCCTTATTTAATTTGTCATCTTCTAAATTATTTCCAGGCAAACTATTAGCTCTGCTTATAAAGATTGTTGTTACAAGGCAAAACATGGTGAGTGCTATTTTCATTTGAATAACATTTAGGGAACTTAACGCTACTCAAAAATAGGATTAAAACCCATACCTGTTTTCAAGATTTCAAATTTGAAGGTCGTGCTTAAAAACCAAAAAAAACCTTTTCTTTGCACCAGTTCTTTAAAAGTTTGTCAAGGTGTGCGGCTGAATTAAGCTGCAATTAAAAAGGAACCATGTGAAAATCATGGGCTGTTGCGCAACTGTAATTCTTTAAAAAGAAGAGCCAGATACTTGCCTTAACATTTAGTGCCGGAACTTCCGCAATAGAAGTAATGCACTGACTTAGCATTTTCAGTAACCTGAATTTGCTATACAGTTGTTCGTTGCTGCTTTGCATTTTATAAAACAATTTCAGCAAATGAAACACAACAAAATTGATCTTCGCTTTACCGTCATTGCTTCACTTATTGTGCTGGCAGCCTTCAGCCGAATCATTACGCATATGCCAAACTTTTCTCCTTTGGCCGCAATAGGAATATTTGGCGCAGCTTATTTTCAAAAAATGGCAGGTATTTATTATTCCTATAACCGCTACCGGCTTAGCGATTTGTTTATCAATAACGTTATTTATGCCCAACACTACAAGACTTTTACATGGTTCTACTCAGGCTTTTACTGGCAATACGGAAGCTACCTGCTTATAACATTTGTATCTTTTTCTATTTTAAAGAAAGTTAATATTCAAAGAGTACTATTTGCATCATTGATTTCTACTATTTTATTTTTTGCTGTTACAAATTTTGCCTGCTACGGTTCCTATCCACAAAATTTAAATGGACTAGTTTCCTGCTACGCTGCAGGTATACCATTTATTAAAGGAACATTGCTTGGAGATTTATTTTATTGCGCTGTTTTGTTCGGAACATTTGAACTTGCACAAAAAGAATCTCTGCACTTAAAACTAACCATGCATAATTCTCAATGAAAACCTGCTTGAGATTTATAATTATGAATTTGGTTTTTGCCATATTGCTTAATCACGAACCCGGTTTTGCCAAGAGATCCAACCTGATTCTATTATACATATCAAAACAGTAACCGTTACATCCAACAGGCTTGCAGGTTTTTCTGCGGGAACAAAATCACCACATTCGACAGCATAATTTACAGCAAATACATTGATAAAAATCTTGCTGATTTATTGGCAGATGAAAGCCCTGTATTTGTTAAATCTTATGGAATGGGTTCTCTTGCTTCTACTTCATTCAGAGGAGGCAATGCGTCTCACACAGCAGTTTTATGGAACGGTTTTAACATTAACAGCCCCATGTATGGTCAAACCGATTTAGCGTTGGTACCTGTTACTGCAAGTGAATCAGTTTCTCTACAGTTTGGAAGTTCTACAGCATTATGGGGAAGTGGCGCAGTGGGAGGTGCCATTCACCTGAACAATTATGCAAAGTATGATAAAGGGGTTACAGCAACAATCAATCTGTCAGCAGGAAGTTTTAACAGCTACAAGCAACAATTGAATATTGAGCTAAGCAAAAAAAGGTTTGTATCAGTCTTAAAAATTTATAATGCCTCGGCAAAAAATAATTTTGAGTACAACAACATTTATGCGATAAACATTAGTTCTGAAAAACGAAAACAAACAAATGCAACTCTTAAAAACTATGGACTGGTTTCTGAAAATTATTTTAAGATTGATCAGAACCAGGAAATAAACCTGATGTTATGGTCACAGCAGACAGCACGTGAAATACCTCCAACCATGCTGCAGGAAATTAACCGGTCAGAACAGTTTGACAATAATTACAGATTTTCATCTGCATATAAAAACAACCACGGAAAACATCTTACAACAATTAGAGCAGCCTTTTTTAATGAGAAATTAAAGTATGAAGATGCCACTTACAATTATTCTGAAACAAGCCATGACTCAGAATTTATTATTGAAGTTGAAGATAAATTTCAACTATCTAAATCACATTCAGTAAATGCTGGTGTAAATAATACTTATGTTTCAGCAATTACTCCAAACTATTACCATCAGCAAAATCAAAACCGTACGGCACTATTTCTACTGTACTCATTTCGTTCAATTAATGAGAAGTTAAATACTTCCGTTTCTGCACGTCAGGAATTACAAGAAAAAAACTTTGCCCCGTTTACATTTTCAGCAGGGGCTGATTATAAAATTACAGATTACCTGCTGGCAAAAGCATCTGTAACAAGAGTTTATCGAATACCTGCTTTAAATGATTTATACTGGTATCCTGGTGGCAATCCCGATTTACTTTCAGAAAGCGGATACGCACAGGAAGCAGGATTGAAATTAAATGTTGCAAAAAAGCATTTTACTTTTTCATCAGAAGCAACTGTGTTTAACAGGGATATGTCTGAATGGATTTTATGGCTTCCCGGCATTACTTACTGGAGTCCGCAAAACATTGCCAGTGTTTGGAGCAGAGGTATTGAAACGAATAACAAACTTATTGTGCATAATGGAAAAACTAAAATCTCTATTGCCGTTATCACCAATTATGTTTTGTCAACCAACAACAAAACACGTTACGAAAATGACGAAGCGCTAAACAAACAATTAATTTATACCCCATGTATAGCGGACTCGCAAAAGCTACAATAGAGTTTAAGCGATTGGCAATCTCTTACAGGCACAACTATACCGGCTACCGCTATACTTCCACAGATAACACGCAGTATTTAACACCTTACGATTTAGGTTCAGCAAATATTTCCTATAGAATAAAACGGAAAAACTCATCTGCATCGGCATACTTTCAAATAAACAATATATGGAACAAGGAATATCAATTGCTTTTAAACAGAGCCATGCCTTTACAAAATTTTGAAACAGGAATTTCCTTTTCTTTTAATAATCCGAATAAAACAACAACTAAATAATTTACACATGCAGAAAATTTTACAACTTATCTCCATCACGGCTATTGCAACAACAGTATTAAAAACAGCCAATGCACAAACCGTTTCCACTTTTGAATCATTAAGCCTTTCACCAAACTCTTATTGGGATGGAGCAGCATCTCCCGGTGGCGTATCATTTACTGATGGAAATGCCATTTTTCCAAACGTATATGATTCCACTTTTTTTTACTGGGCAAGCGGATGGGCATATTCCAATATGCAGGACAGCACTACAGCAGGTTTTATAAACAATTACAGCGCCATTACAGCATCCGGGTTTAATGGTTCCAATAATTATGCTGTTGGAAATTTAAACCCGATAATTAATTTAAACGCTACGGCTATGGGCAAAGTCGTAAATGGATTTTATATTACCAACACAACTTTTGCGGCTTTGAGCATGAGAGATGGTGATGCCTTTTCAAAAAAGTTTGGAGGTATAACAGGTAATGATCCTGATTGGTATAAATTAACCATCAGAAAATGGTTTGGCGGAGTTATGACCAATGACAGCGTTGAATTTTATTTAGCAGATTACCGCTTTGTAAACAACGCCCAGGATTATATTTTAAAAAACATGGCAGTGGGTTGACTTAACTTCATTAGGAAACGTTGACAGTTTGCAAATGACATTATCATCAACCGATATGGGTTCATTTGGAATGAACACACCTTCCTTCTTTTGCATTGATAATTTTACAACTGCAGATAACCCTCTTTCAATTAATGACGAGATTACTACAGATAATATACACTTATACCCTAATCCCGCAAAAGAAATACTTACTATTGATATACATCATAAAAAATCAAGAAATACAACAAACATAATTTCTGTTTATGATGTAACAGGAAGAAAAATGATGATGAATAATATATACAATGGTCATTCCAGAATTTCTGTTCAACAATTATCTGCCGGTGTTTATACAGTTGTTGTAAACGATGGTGTAAAAGACATAAAAAAACTATTTGTTAAAGAGTGATGAAAAAAATATCTGTATTTAATATTGCTTTGCTGATGTATCAATTTGCCTCCGCACAGTTTCCACCTCCAGCCGGCATTCCCGGAACTACGGCTATGTATAAAGATAGCTCTGCGTTTGTCGCATGGGCAACAGGATGCACCGTTATAATAGGTTTGCAGGATATTTCAAATCAGAGTTTAGGTTTTGCTAATTCAGGTGATAGCTCAATGGCACTGGGGCAAGCAGGAACAAATGGCACTGTAAGTTTAGGTGATGGTGGTGAAGCTATTCTCACATTTGCAAATCCTGTTACAGATGGTGCAGGTTGGGATTTTGCCATTTTTGAAAACAGTTTCAGCAACACATTTCTTGAACTTGCTTATGTTGAAGTTAGCTCTGACGGCATAAATTATTTCCGGTTTCCTTCTACATCCTATACGCAAGACACTTTACAAGTTGGCGGCTTTGGTAGTATTGATGCCACACAAATTGACAACCTTGCAGGAAAATACGAAGCGTTGTACGGCACTCCATTGACTTGAACCAATTAACAGGGCAACCTGGATTAAATACAAACGCTGTTACTCATATTAAGGTTATTGATGTGGTTGGTTCTATTCAAGACATGTATGTGCGTTATGATAGTCACGGAAATAAAATAAATGACCCGTGGACTACTCCGTTTCCATCAAGTGGATTTGATTTGGATGCCGTGGGCGTTATTCACGAATCTCCTCTTAACTTACATGAAAATAAGGTCGCTTTAGATTTTAGTGTTTACCCTAATCCAACTTCAGAATTTATTTACATAAGCCTAAACAATATACATTACGGAATAAAAATTTCCATTTTAGATTTAACAGGGAAAGAAGTAAGAAAAATGGATCTTAACAAAGTAAATCAAAACAGAATTGATATAAGAGATATTCCTGCAGGGGTGTATGTTATTTCATTAGGTGATGAAAAAAATAATGCAGTAAAAAAATTAATAGTTCAACATGCAATATCTGATTAAGAAATGGTTATTGCTTATTGCATTCTGCATCATAACAGCATGCAGAAAAGATAAACCCGAAGATGTTACCATTTCAGCAATAAACACTGCTGCCAACGGAGTGTATATAACCAATGAGGGAAACTTTCAGTTTGGTAATGCGCAGGTAAGTTATTACGATCCCTCTTCCAATTATTGTGTACAGGATTTGTTTGCGCCTGCCAACAACAGACCCTTGGGAGATGTTTGTCAGAGCATGCATCGTTTTAATGGGAAGATTTATATGGTAGTAAACAACTCCGGAAAAATTGAGGTGGTTAACGAAAGTAATTTTGCATCGGTTGCAACCATAACCGGTCTTACTTCTCCACGTTATTTTTTACCGGTTAGCAATAGTAAAGCTTATGTAACAGATTTATATGCTGATTACGTTTCAATAATTGATTTAAGCAACAACGCCATATTAGGTACTATTTCATGCTCTGGAAAACCGAAGAAATGGCGTTGTCTTACGGAAAAGTTTTTGTTACAAACTATTTGAGCGATAAACTCTATGTGATAAATACGTTAACAGACGTATTAACAGATAGCATCGCAATCGGAATTGGCTCTAACTCAATTGTAGAAGATAAAAACGGAAAACTTTGGGTTCTATGTAGCGGAAGTATAAGTAACGCTGTTAATGCTTCATTGCACAGAATTAATCCATTGAATAATTCTGTGGAACTATCCTTCACTTTTTCAAACCCAACAGAAACTCCGTGGCGATTGAACATGAACAGTGGTAATGATACTTTATACTATTTAAACAACGATTTATATAGGATGTCTATTACTGCATTAAGCCTGCCTCCTGCTCCATTTATTGCTCACGGCACCAAAAACTTTTACGGGCTTGGTATTAATCCAGCATCAAATGAAATTTATGTTTCTGATGCGATTGATTACGTACAACGTGGAAAAATTTACCGATACGATGCAACAGGAACTCAACTCAATACTTTTTTAGCAGGAATTATTCCGGGCGACTTCTATTTTAAGTAACTAAAAAACTTTCAATATTTTACTTGCTTTTTTGCTTCGTTCTCGAATACTTTTCTTCGTGTAGTTCCATTGCTTCTTCAATTGAATGAGATACTGAAAGTTTTTTTTCTTTCTTTGCCATTTCAGCAAGTTTCTGGTAATAGCTACTTAAAATTTTCAATTCTTCCTCTGAAATTTCCTCTACATCTATAAGTCTGTTGCTTGGTCCGTCTAATGCAGCCACCAATTCATTTAATTTAAGATGTATTGCCTGAGAATCTTTGTTTTGCATTCGCTGTATTAAAAATACCATTAAAAACGTAACAATGGTGGTGCCTGTATTAATTACCAACTGCCAGGTATCGCTATACTTAAAATACGGTCCGGTAATAAGCCAAATTAATATTGTAACTAATGCTAGCATAAAGGCTAAAGTTGATCCGCTAAACTCTGTTGCCCTATGCGCCAATTTCTCAAATACGTGTTTCTTTTTCATTAACATTTGCTTTAAATTTTATCGGCTAAAGTCATAAAACTATTGATGAAACCTAAAATAGTTACTCTAAAGTTTTTGCGAATTCATTTTTTATCTTCGCCTCCCAAATATTTATTAATACTTTAATGAAAAAAATTTGCAACAATATATTAGACGCAATTGGCAACACTCCTTTGGTTAAATTAAATAAAGTTGTGGAAGGTATTTCTGCCACGGTTCTTGCCAAGGTTGAAACGTTTAATCCGGGTAACTCTATTAAAGACCGTATGGCGCTAAAGATGATTGAGGATGCCGAAAAAACGGGAGCATTAAAACCGGGTGGAACTATTATTGAAGGCAACCAGCGGTAACACCGGAATGGGACTAGCTATTGCTGCCATTATAAAAGGGTATAAATGTATTTTTACCACTACCGATAAACAATCTAAAGAAAAAGTAGATGCGCTTAAGGCTTTTGGTGCCGATGTAATTGTTTGTCCTACCAATGTTGATCCTGAAGACCCACGTTCTTATTATTCTGTTTCATCTAGATTGGTAAAAGAAATTCCTAATTCGTGGAAAGCAAACCAGTATGATAATTTAAGTAACCGCCAGCACATTATGAGCAAACAGGACCTGAAATTTGGGAGCAGACCGATGGAAAAATTACACATCTTTTGGTTGGTGCAGGTACGGGCGGAACCATTATTGGGACAGGAAAATTTTTGAAAGAAAAAAATCCGAACATTAAAGTATGGGGAATTGATACCTATGGTTCAGTATTAAAAACATTTCATGAAACAGGTAAAATGGATAAGAATGAAATTTATCCTTACGTAACCGAAGGCATTGGCGAAGATTTTATTCCTGAGAATTACGATTTTAAAGTGATAGATCATTTTGAAAAAGTTACCGATAAAGATGCTGCTGTTATGACGCGTAATATTGTACGCAAAGAAGGTATATGGGTTGGTAACAGTGCAGGCAGCGCTATTGCAGGATTGCATCAGCTTAAAGATAAACTAAAACCAACAGATGTAGTGGTTGTTATTTTTCATGACCACGGTTCGCGCTACCTTGCCAAAATATTTAATGATGAGTGGATGCTTGCCAAAGGCTATTTAGATGCAAAAGGAATGACAGCGCTTGATTTGGTTGAATCAAGAAAGAACATTGAGCTGCTTACGATAGCTCAAAACAAAACCATTGCAGAGGCATATTCAATTATGACTGCAAATAATTTTTCGCAAATGCCTGTAACAAACGGCAGCAGGATTGTTGGCTCGGTGAGTGAAGATAGAATTTTGCAATCCTTGCTAAGCGGTAAAGAAGTAAAACACAAACCCATAGAAACAATAATGGAAGAAGCATTTTTGTTTGTAGATGCAACTACTTCGGTGGGCGCGTTATCAAAAATGATTTCTGAAAAAAACAAAGCGGTAATGATTAAGGATTTTAAACAGGATAAAACTTACATCATTACCAAGCATGATATTGCAAAGGCGTTGATGTAAGGCCTAGAAGCATGCTTTGAATGAAAAAACTATAGCCTGATTTTTAAGGTTTTTCTAATATCCTAACATTATCAACTAAGAAGTCTGATAGCATACCAAATACGGTAGAAATATTATTGTCGTCAATTATCTTAGGAATTTTTACGAAGTCTTCGTCTTTCTCATACCTCTCATTCAATACAATGTTAATTGCTTTTTTGTTAAAAGGAAATAAAGATTTATGGTTGTAAATCTCAATCATCCAGTTGCTATTATTTACATAGTATGAAAATGTAATTCTAATTTCCTTTTTTAAGCTTTTTGACCTAAGTTCAATTCCGTACTCTGGACCAACCGAAAAAAAATAAACATTATTAAACTCATCAAAAATCAAATCAGAAAACTCTCTTATTGCCGCATTACAATAATCTATACGATTTTTCATAGCATCTGAAGGTTTATCAGGATTTTTAAATATTATTAACTAATATAAGATTACTTATTCGGCTGAAGATTCAGAGATTTTCAAATAACACTTTTTGGCAAAAGACTTTATGATTTACAATTGTTCTTCGTACTTAATTGCTTTGAATTCTAGCTTTTATAATCTTTTATCACACCATACAAAGTATCTCTTTCAACAGGGTTTTTTCCAACCGACTTTATCAAATCAATTAACTCGTTTGTTGTTAAAGAAGGTGTTTGTTCTTCGGCACCTGCCATACTGTAAATTTTTGTTGAGTCATCTATGGTTCCGTCCAAATCATCCAAACCAAAGGTTTGCGAAAGTTGGGCAGTTTGTCTGCCTATCATGGGCCAGTATGCTTTTATGTGATCAAAGTTGTCCATAAATATTCTTGCAATGGCATAGTTACGCAAATCTTCAATCACCGAACTTTCCGCAACATGGCTCATGTCATTATCCTTGTTTCTAAATTTAAGCGGAATAAAAGTATTGAAGCCTCCGGTTTTATCCTGCAACAAACGCAGCCGGTTCATGTGGTCAATACGATGCGCAAAATTTTCTATATGTCCGTACAACATAGTGGCATTACTTTTAAACCAATACTGTGCGCAGTTTGGTGTATAAAAAGCCATTCTCACCGGTGCATTTATCAGCACAAACTTGTTTATGGATGGTTTCGCCAAAAATTTCGGCACCACCACCGGGTATAGAATCAAGTCCGGCATCTTTAAAAATTGCAAACCTTCTTTATCTCCATTTTTGCTTTACGAATCATGTAATCCAACTCAACAGCCGTAAAGCCTTTGATGTGCAGGTTAGGTCTAACCTTTTTTATTTCGCGTAATACATCAGCAAAATAATTTATGTCCATTTTAGGATGAACACCACCAACTATGTGCACTTCGGTAACAGCATCATCAGTATAGCTCAACACCTTATCCATTATTTGCTGCTTGCTTAACTCCCATCCTTCCTCTTTATGTTTATACTCCTGGCTGTAGCTGCAAAACTTGCAAGAAAAAATACAAACGTTGGTGGGCTCAATATGATAGTTACGATTGAAGTACGTGTTGTTGCCGTTCTTTTTTTCTCTTATGAAATTGGCAAGTTCACCAGCAAAACCCAGCTCGGCATGTTGGTATAAATAAATGCCTTCTTCGGGCGTAATTCTTTTAGAGGCGTAAACTTTATCGGCAATTTGCTGGAGGGTGGTGTCTGTAACTGTTTCTGATGTAAGCATGGTTGTAGAGAATGAATGCAAATTTACAAATTGCTGAGATAGTACTTTACACTATTACCATATGGTCTATCAGTTAAACCCAGTGTCCTTAATGTCTGATAGCCATCGGGCTAAGTTGTAGTAAAAGCAACACAGAGACTTGGAGATACAGAGTTGCACAGAAAATTAACTACACTACCCTTAATGGCTCATTGATGATCCTGAAGAATTTTTAGTTTTCT
Source organism: Bacteroidota bacterium (assembly GCA_016714005.1). Lineage (GTDB taxonomy): Bacteria > Bacteroidota > Bacteroidia > AKYH767-A > OLB10 > JADJOA01. The sequence continues at coordinate 42,929 of JADJOA010000005.1, read as the reverse complement.
CTGACTCCTCTTCATTATCCAGCTCAGGAGTTGCACTTAAGCGAGATAAAAAATTAATTGTCCCTTTTTTCTCCAAACCTATTTGCAAAAATAATTCCTGTAATTAACCCTGTTAATACAATAATGGTTGAGAAAATAAGACGAGTTTCAGAAGGATTTTGTAAATAAATTAAAGCCCCAATTACAATACCTACAAGAAAAGGAGAAGCAACAATCTGTAACCAGCCAATTATTTCTGTAAATAGGTTGAAGAAACGGAGCATAACCAAATTAATTAGTGAACTTCAAACTTAAATAGTTAATCAACTCATTAAACAAAACTGTTTTAACCATTAATGAAAAAAAAAGAAATAAAAACTTCATTTTATAATTGAGCAAAACCTGTCAGCAGAGCTTACGCACAATACCTTGCAACTATTGTTTTAACACACCCCCTAACCCCTCTCGCTCTTACACTTGCTATCACACAGATTGGAGTTGCTGGCGCAATTTATAACTCATAATTTCTAATTCCCTTTAAGCGTTCTCCAACTTACGCTCCATGCGCTTGCGCACGTTTTCGTCTAAGTGTATTTTGCGCATACGGAGGGCTTTGGGTGTTACCTCCAAATACTCATCGTTGCCAATGTATTCCATGGCTTCTTCCAAGGAAAAATTTCTTTTGGGTGTAATGCGCGCAGCATCATCACTGCCTGTGGCGCGCACGTTAGAAAGTTTTTTTGCTTCGCAGGGGTTTACAATTAAATCAGTAGGGCGTATATGTTCGCCAATAAGTTGCCCTCCGTAAATAACATCACCCGGGTCAATAAAAAATGCTCCGCGCTCTTGTAACTTGTCAATAGAATAAGCGGTGGCAGTACCCGCCTCTTTTGCAATTAACACACCGGCAATACGCCCGGGTATGGAGCCTTTCCATGCTTCATAGGCCTTAAAACGGTGCGCCATAATTGCTTCGCCCGCTGTAGCGGTAAGCACATTGTTGCGCAAACCAATTATACCACGTGCAGGTATAGTAAACTCTAAATGCTGCAAATCTCCTTTTGGTTCCATTACCAAAAGCTCTCCTTTGCGCATAGTAACCAATTCAATTACTTTACCAGCAACATCACCGGGTACATCAACTGTTAAATTTTCTACCGGTTCATGCTTCATTCCATCTATCTCTTTAATAATAACCTGCGGCTGACCTACCTGTAGCTCATATCCTTCTCTGCGCATTGTTTCTATCAAAATAGACAAATGCAAAATGCCCCTGCCATAAACCAAATATGCATCGGGCGAATCCGTTTCTTCAACACGCAATGCAAGATTCTTTTCTGTCTCTTTATATAATCTGTCGCGCAAATGGCGTGATGTTACAAACTTACCTTCCTTACCAAAAAACGGAGAGTTGTTAATGGTAAACAACATGCTCATGGTAGGCTCGTCAACGGCAATAGGTTTTAATCCTTCAGGGTTTTCAAAATCGGCAACAGTATCACCAATTTCAAAATCTTCCAAACCGTTAATGGCGCATATATCTCCTGATTTTACCTCTGCAACTTTTTTTCTACCCAAGCCCTCGAAGACAAAAAGCTCTTTAATGCGGTTCTTTTTAATAGTGCCATCGCGCTTTACCAAACTAACAGGCATGTTTTCCTTTAACTCACCACGGTGTAATCTGCCTATGGCTATACGCCCAACATAACTTGAATAATCAAGCGATGTAATCTGCAACTGTGGTGTACCCTCGTTATAAGGTGCAGCAGGAATGTGTTCTATAATTCCATCCAGCAATGCGGTAATATCTGTAGTCTGATTTTTCCAATCAGCGCTCATCCACCCATGTTTTGAAGAACCGTAAAATGTAGGAAAATCCAACTGCTCTTCAGTAGCCTCAAGATGAAACATCAAATCAAAAACCTGCTCATGCACTTCATCAGGTCTGCAATTTTCTTTATCAACTTTATTAACTACCACAATTGGTTTTAAACCAAGTGAGATAGCTTTTTGTAAAACGAAACGTGTTTGTGGCATGGGCCCTTCAAAGGCATCAACCAAAAGTAAAACTCCATCAGCCATTGTAAGCACACGTTCAACCTCACCGCCAAAATCTGCGTCCTGGGTGTATCAATAATATTAATCTTGGTGCCTTTGTATGTTACCGAAACGTTTTTAGCAACAATGGTAATGCCTCGCTCACGCTCAAGGTCGTTATTATCTAAAATGAGTTCACCGGTTTCCTGGTTATCTCTGAATACTTTAGACTGATGAAGAATTTTGTCAACCAGCGTAGTTTTTCCGTGGTCAACGTGGGCAATGATGGCAATGTTTCTGATGTTATTCATGTGAAATGAGTTCGGAGTTTTGTGTCTTGAGTTCAGAGTTTTGTGTCTTGAGCCTACCTAATCTTTTGACCTTTGACTTTTATCCCCTATCTCTTGTTTTCCAAAATGGGTCGCGAAAGTAGGATTTTTAAGGGTAAGTAAAAGAGAAATGTCAAATATGATTTGGTTATTTTTACTTTTGTTCACAATTGTTTCAAGTTTAATTGTTGTTTAAAGGTCTTAACACTACAAATGAAGCTACCCCGCTCCTATTCGCTTAAAGAAATTGCTAATCTTATTAGCGCCAAATTTTCGGGCGATGAAAATTTTGCAGTAACCGGCATTAACGAAATACATATGGTTGAAGCAGGGGATTTAACTTTTTGTTGATCACCCAAAGTATTACGACAAATCTTTAACAAGCGCTGCCACCACCATTTTAATTAATAAAGAAGTGAAATGCCCCTTAGGCAAGTCGCTTTTGTTTAGTGATGATCCTTTTTAGGGATTATAATTTTTGACCAAACACTTCTCTCCAAATAGTTATTCAAAAGAAATGGTGAGCAAGAGCGCAAAAGTTGGTGAGGGGAGTAACATAATGCCTAATGTTTTTCTGGGCAATGATGTTACTGTTGGAAAAAATTGTGTGCTGTATCCTGGAGTGGTTGTGTATGATGGCTGCACCATTGGCGATAACGTTATCATACATGCCAACACCGTAATAGGTGCCGATGCTTTCTATTATAAAAAGAGACCTGAGTTTTACGATAAAATGCATTCGTGCGGAAGCGTGGTGATAGAAGATGATGTGGAAATTGGCGCAATGTCAACTATTGATAAAGGTGTAAGTCGCAACACTGTTATTGGTAAAGGCAGCAAGTTAGATAACCATGTGCATGTGGGGCACGATACCGTTATTGGTAAAAATTGCTTATTTGCCGCGCAGGTTGGTATTGCCGGTGTGGTTAAAATTGAAGATAATGTTACCATGTGGGGACAGGTAGGTGTGCGCAGCGATATTGTTATTGAAAAAGGAGCAGTTGTGCTCGCACAATCAGGAGTAGGACAAACATTAAAAGCCGGTAAAATATATTTTGGCTCACCCGCAGAAGAAGCCCGTGAAAAGATGAAGGAGATTGCAGCATTAAAGTATTTGCCGGATTTGGTCAGGAAAAAAAGTTGAAAGAGGAAAAAGTCAAGTTCAAAATAAGAAGATCATAGACCACAGCCCATCTTCCTTTGCCTATTCACAATTCACCATTGACAATTGAAAGTAAATTCGAATTAGAAAGTAAAAAACTACAACTGCACTGGTTGTTGCAAATTACCAAAGCCATTAATTACAATTTAGAGGCTTCGCAGCTCTATAACATTTATCAAAATGTGTTACAGCAACATTTACAGGTAGGAAAGGCTTTGCTTTTTGTACATGAGGAAAGCTGGCACAAAATTTTTTCTTTCGGCTTTGATGAAAACAATGAAATAAATCCAGATGTTTTTTCTGGCAGTTTAAACTCGCTTAACGAAAAAAAAATTGCAGCCCCCGAATGGTTGAAAAAAAATGAAAGTGCCATACCGGTTTATCATAACAATAAACTTTTGGCTTACGCTTTAATTGGAGATATAAAAGGCAGTGAAGATTTTTCGAAACGTGAAGTGTTGCCATTTATTCACACCATAACCAACATTATTGTTGTTGCGATAGAAAATAAAAGGCTTACTAAAGAAAGTATAGCGCAAGCTGCCTTGCGCAAAGAGTTAGAACTTGCAGCAGAGGTACAGGAAATGTTAATCCCCTCTACGCTTGATTCACACACACGCATGCAGGTTGATGCTTTTTATTTACCGCATCAGCATGTAGGCGGAGATTATTACGACTTTATTAAAGTAAGTGATGAGGAGTTTATCTTATGTATGGCTGATGTAAGTGGAAAAGGAATGGCTGCTGCCATGTTGATGGCAAATTTTCAGGCAAACATGCATGCATTGGTAAATCAAAAAGCCTCATTGGCGCAAATTGTGCATGAGTTAAACCGGTGTGTAAACAAAATTGCAAAAGGCGAAAAATTTATCACCTTTTTTATTGCGCAAATAAACCTTGCTCACAATTTGGTTAATTACATAAATGCCGGGCATAATCCTCCTTTGTTTTATAATGGTGTTAATCATCAGCAGCTCGATAAAGGAACAACCGGGCTTGGCATGTTTGATGAATTACCTTTTTTAAATGAAGGGCATTTTTCAATCACACCTCAATCAATTTTGTTTTGTTACACAGATGGCATTACCGATGTGGAAAATAAAACCGGTGAAATGTTCGGCATGGAAAACCTGATTGATTTATTGGCTAGTCACTCATCAGATGAAATGCTTGATAAATTTCACCACCGTATAATTGCTAAGCTAAACAATTACAGAACAGTGGTGCCATTTACTGATGACGTAACAATGTTTTCTTGTCGCTTTTACTAAGTTTTATTCCCAGTTTAGATTTCAAAAGACTTGTTACATAAAACACGTTTTCATTTTTTCTTCCATGCCACTTTATGATGGTGCCGTAAGCTTCTTTAAAATTTCCCATATTAAAGTAAACCACCGTTAAATTAAAAATGGCATCGTTAAACTTTGGAGAAATATTTATTGCCTCTTTATAAATATCAATAGCTTCATTCTGTCTTCCGATTTTATCTAAAGTTGTAGCATAATTATTCAGCACATGAATGTGATATGGATTAATTGCATAAGCTAACTCAAAATCTGAAATCGCATCGCTTCTGTCCAAAATAAATTTTGACACGCCACTATACCATTTTATTGGAGTTCCAGTTTCATCTACATTATAAAAAGAACTTATTGCCTTGTCTGCATAGTTAATAACATCAGTATGATTTTGAAATTTTCTGGCTGTTTGAATTTTATAATTGAAATACTCTCCTTTTATTTTGTAAAAGAAAAACACAGTGCTAAAAAGTAAAATTCCTAAAGAAACTAACCTTATAGCCTTTGATGCAGGGTTGGTATGGCTTCCTTCAGTACTAATGTAATATCCAACATAAGCCAAAGAAAAAGATAGCATTATAAGGTTTTCGGAGCGCTCGTTGGTGTAGCTAAAAAAAGAAACTACAATGAAAGCAACCAATGAACAAAGCACTGCAATATGATTTTGTTTTGCTTTGGCATCATGCTCTCTCTGCAAAAGTTTTACAAGGGCTATTATGCAATAAATAAAAACTGATAAATACAAGAGCAATCCCGGAATTCCCCATTCAGCAGCAGCCAACACGTAATCATTCATTGGTCTCACGTTAAATATATTTGTAATTTCACTTTGACCATATTGCTGAAATTCAATTTTCCAGTTGTTACCTCCTATTCCTGCTATGGGATTTTCTTTTATCAAATTCATTGTCTTCTGCCATAGAACTAATCTTCCGCTTGCCGATCCGTTTTCCGTAATATTAACTATTGAATGAACCCGCTTCAGCAAACTATTTCTTAAAGTGTTATTTATAAAATTTACTGATAAGAAAAGCACAACTAAGGTTATTGAAATGGCGAAAATCATTTTGCCAGTAACTATATGGAATTTGCAAAACTTTTTAAAGTTGATTACAAATAAAAATACAATTAACATTACAAAAAAAGCAACCCAAACTCCCCTTGACTGAAGAAACACGATTGCACATAATGATAAAAAGTTTGTGATCAGTGAAAAACAACGCCACCATAAACTATGATTATTTAAACCCAAAAAGCAAAACGGAATACTAATTACTAAAAATTCGGTATATAAATTTTTGTTGCCATTGAGTGAGGTAACCAGAATAATACTATTGTAATCTGACAAATTAATATCAAAGTTAAATACCTGCCATAATGCAATTGCGTCTAGCAAAAAACAAAGTGCAGTTATAGATTTTACTGCAGTAGAAAAAAAGTTGGAGGTAGTAAAAAATAAATGATAGAAAGAAAAAACAGTTGTTAATACCAGAAAGAATTTCAAAAACACTGTTATTGACTCTGCTGCATTTCGGGAAAGTAAACTTGTTATAAAAATATACCCTGACAATAAAATCAGCAATAATAAAAGAATGTTTGTAGAAATAACAAAAGGTTTAACCGGAAGCAAATAGTCTTTAACCGTAATAACAAAAAAAATTGATGCTATTGACCAAAGCAAATAGCGCGGATATAAAGTATTATCTGATATAATAGGAAAAAAGGAAGCCGGGATTAAAACAAACAGTAAAAATGTAAAGCACTTTTGTGTAAGGTTTAACTCAGCATTTTCAGGCATTAGCTCAAAAATTCTTTAAGCAAAAAATAACAAACAACTAATCCAACTATCAATCCTATGATTACAAATTTTGTCAGGCTTTGCGTTTGAGGTTTTTCAGGAATTAAAAAACCATCTATAATGCTGTAGCCAACCGTAGTACTCAATTTTTCTTTCAGATCGTTTCTTAAATCGTACAAGTGTAATAAATTCATAGTTGCAGAAGCTGCATAAAAGGATAAATATCAGTTGCTATTCCCTTATTGCTTCTTATTGATCTTACCAAAGTATCCATTATTGCAATTTGGCTGTTAACAGAATCTATTTGTGTAATAAGTGCTTTCCTTCGTATTTTGTTTTTTTCGTTTGCATCCGATTCATTACGCATAAAAGAACCAATTCCTTCCTCAACAGGTTTAATGCAGTCAATATCACAGCACGATAAGTTTATAATGTAACCATCACTTTTATCTTTTAGTTTTTCAATCCAAATGCGTCTAATTTTTGAAGAATGCTTTTCACTTATAAAGAATTTTTTTTCTATGGTTGTGTAATCCTGAGCATTCAACAAATCCTGGTAGCTTTTAAAAAAGTAACTCAATTCGCTGCCACTAAGCAATGACATTCGAATTAGCATTTTGGTGTTGTAGGTAGGAAAATCTCTATACCCAATAAATACAGATATAACTAATGGTATAACAAAAGCGATAATTAAGATGGCAAAATGTTTTTTTGCTTTACCTGTAATTGAAATCAGTTCAGCCTTTAAAGTACCTTCAGTATAGTCCATAGCTATTTGTGGAGCGAAAAATATTAAAGTATTTTATTATTACTACTTAAAAGAGATGATTTTTTGCAAGTCGGCTATAATTATTATCTACTCATTAAAATGACATTTCGTTAACAACTATTTTTTGAAATAATTAGAAGAGCAGTAATCAGTTTTATTTTAGCCAACTTATTAAGTCCTAACAAAAATGCTTGAAATAAAACCAGGCTTGCTCTTTCATTCATCCACTGTTGTAGGCAGCATTAAGGGCACCGCTCAGTTAATCCATCAATCTGATTCGGTATCTCTCCGCTACATTTTTCCTATTGCTGATTCAGATAGCGAAGATGGTAGTGTACTTGCCAATAAAGTTACTTTTACCTATAACAAAAGCTATTTGCAAAGCTTTGACAATAATATACAGATTGATAGTTTTTTTGCTGCGCCAGAATTTGAACAGGACATTTGCTGTAATACACAATTAATACTTCACGAAATTAGTACAGCAAAATTGACAGGAGCCCTACAGAAAATATTTTTAGAAAGTAAGGCACTTGCTTTGTTGATGTGTTTTAAAAAAGCAAATACAACTACCCAATTGCCTGATTGTACTTCTTGCAAGTTCTTAAATAAGCCCATTGAAAAAGAAAAAATTTTAAAAGCGCGTGAAATCATATTATCGCGTATCAGCTCGCCTCCTACTATACAAGAACTTTCGTTAGAAATAGGCATGAACCAATGTTACTTAAAAAAAGGATTTAAGGAAGTCTTTTCCGTAACTGTTTATGATTTTATTATAACTGAAAGAATGAATAAAGCTAAAATGTTACTTCTTTCATCTGACCTTTCTGTTTCAGAAGTAGCCGGAGTAATTGGTTTTTCGAGCGTGAGCAGCTTCAGCAATGCGTTTAAAAAGTTTGCGGGAGTTTTTCCAAGCGAATTGCAATCATCTTCTTTTATTAGATAATGCAATTTCAACTTTTGGTCTAATTACCCAATCCCCTATTCACCAACCTCGTGCGGCACATGTGGCTTGGCATTGGTTTTCACATAACGCAAAAACATAAATATTTCTGCTAAGTTATCTTGAGTTAAGCTGGCAGCCACAGCATGGTTGGTTGAATCTTTCATTGCGGCTTTAATTTTATACTCCTCTACTTCTTGTTCCGAAAAATTAGGCATGCCCTCCTTACCACCCGTAAAAATACCGTGGCAGGAACTGCAATGATTTTTATACATTTCCTTGCCTCGCTCTAATCTTACATACAATTGATTTCGTGTTTCTGGATTAAGCCTTTCCAAATATTTGTAATCAACACGTTGCTGCGTTTTACAAGTAACTACAGCAATGGCAATCAACAAAAAAAGTATTAATCGTTTGGTGTATGGAAATCTCATCATGTTTGTTAAGTCAAATTTAAGAATAATAGAAAATACTGCTTAAGCTTATTTCCGATTTTACCAACAACAATAGCCGTTTGCATAAATTCCCAATTGGATTATAGATTTTCCGCTTTCAACAACCATTACAAAATTTTTGTTTGCCATTTTCGCACCCACGTTTTCAATATTCAACTAATGAAGTTTTTTTACAACTTTCTATTACCATCATATTTATGAGCGGTAAATTGGTAACCGCTCAAAGTACCGACTCATTGCTAATGGATATGGTGCCTGCTGCCTCTCTTAACCAAAGCAAGCTAAACAATATATTATCAAAATTTGATTTGTCGGCCTATGGTGTTATTAATTATCATAACTACGATTGGGAAACCCTTCCGGATAAACGGAACGACATTGACTTTGAAAGAGCTGTTATCTCTACATCTTATAAAATAAATAAACGCTACAGACTTAATACCGAACTAGAGTTTGAGCATGCAGGAACTGGCGTAACCGTTGAGTTTGATCCGCTTGAAGAGTTTGGAGAATTTGAATACGAAGTGGAGAAGGGTGGCGAAATTTATCTTGAACAGTTTAACATTGAATATAAACTGAGCAATAATATAAACCTGAGTGGCGGAAAAATAAGAGTTCCGTTTGGAATAATTGCTTATCGAGATGAGCCTACTGAATACTCAACCAACAACCTTAACGAAGCTGAAGCAGCAATGATACCTACTACATGGACAGAGTATGGCGTTTCTATTTTTGGTAACATCAAAAACTGGCACTATAACGTTTCTATTGTAAATGCATTAGACGGGAGCGCTTTTAACTCTGCCAATTTTATAAAGCGCGGTAATCAAAAAAGATTTGAAACTGTAAATGCAAATGATTTTGCAATTGCAGGCAGGCTTGATTATAAATTTGGAGAAGAAAAATTTATTGGTTTATCAGGTTATTACGGAAACTCTAAAAACAACCGGCCTAAACCCGATTTGGATGTTGATGCTTACATAGGCATGTATGATTTTCATTGCGTAATGGAAGTGGAGCCAATAGAGTTTTCAGCTTCTGTTATTTACGGCACTTTGCAAAATGCCGACAAAGTTTCATTCGCAAACAGAAATTTATCCAATAACCTCAATGTAAAACGTACGCCTGTTGGCTCATCAGCACTTGGCTACTCGTTTGATGTTGGCTTAGAAATTTACGACCTCCTGCCCATGATTGGTATGCAACATCCCAATGGAGAACTTATCATTTTTGGGCGATACGATTTTTACGACACCATGCACTCTGTAACAGGAGATATTTATGACAACCCACGTTGGGAAAGAAAAACCACCACTGTTGGTATAAACTATCATCCTATCTCCCAACTTGTTTTTAAAGCGCAATATGCTATGCGAAAAATTTCTATCCCGCAAAAAACAGCGAAAACACTTTTAGCCTTGGTGCAGGATTCTATATAAAATAATTTTCAATCTTTATAACACATCATTTCCAATCACATGAACACCAAATTTTCAACACGTACAATAGCAGCACTGGCAGTTATCACATTTACACTTACATCATGCAAAAAAGATGACAATGACTCAACACCTGTTGCAGATTACAGCCAGCATATTTCAAATGGAACCAACGAGGTTATTATTAAAACTTATGCTAACCTCAATTCGCTTGCTGCTATTCTCGAAACATCACTTGTAACTTTAGAAGCAAATCAAACTCCCACCAATCTTGAATCAGCTAAGCAGGCATGGAGAGATGCACGCAAACCCTGGGAGCAGTCAGAAGGATTTTTATTTGGCCCGGTTGATCAGCAAGGTTTAGATCCTGCCATGGATAGCTGGCCCGTTAACGTTATAGACCTTAATGGAGTTTTAAATAACGGCACTCCTTTAACCAAAGCCTACATTGACGGGTTGGACGGAACATTAAAAGGATTTCACACCATTGAATATTTATTGTGGGGGACAAACAGCAATAAGCAAATTGCCGATTTTACAGCACGTGAGTTTGAATACCTTACTGCATGTGCACAAAGCCTTAAAGGAGCAACCAGTCAATTATACAACGCATGGATTTCCTCAGGCGGAAACTTTGGTTCTAACCTGCTTACTGCTGGTGCTGGAAACCAGGTTTATCCTTCGCAAAAAGCGGTATTGCAGGAATTTGTAAATGGTATGGTAACCATTGCCGATGAAGTGGCTAACGGCAAAATTAACGATCCTCTTGCGCAACAAGATGTAGAACTGGAGGAATCTCGCTTTAGTGCCAACTCCAAAGCCGATTTTGCTGATAACATACGCAGCATATTTAATATTTATACAGGAAGCATTACGGGTGCCAATGCCCAAAGTGTAAGCACCATTATGCAGGAAAAAAACGCTGCTCTCGACTCCAAAGTACGCTCGCAAATTGCCGATGCTATTAGCGCTATTGAAAATATACCGGGTACATTTACAGCAGCCATTACTGCCAATCCGCAATCAGTACAAAACGCTCAAAACAAAGTGCGTGATTTACTCACCACGCTTCAGGGCGATTTGCTTAACGCGGTAAACAACCTTTAAACGTTTGTTTAAATTTGCATTGGCCATTGTTAATGGTCTTTTTGAAAATATGCCTGCATTATTGCCTACAGTATGTTTCTTTAGTTTATTAAAATGACTTCTCAATTTAAATTAAATTTTTGTGTTGTGCCTGCACTTGCAGGCACACTTTTCTTTTTTGCAAGTTGTAAAAAAGATGCACCTGTACTTATTAACGAATTAGAAATATCTGACGAATATTTTTCGGGTGGTGAAACAACAGTGTTTAACAATGGGAGCACTGCTTTTGAGCAACCATCAACCAACTGTAATTCTACTGAGCTTGATATGCACACCGAAGGCGATGCTGCCTTTGAAGCTGTGTTTGTTACTGCACCTGCTACAGTGGGCAGCGGCCTAGGCCCTCTTTTTAATCAAAATGCATGTAACAGCTGCCACCCGCGCAATGGCAGAAGTGCTGCACCCGCCAACGGAACCGATTTACAAGGCTTACTGTTTCGCTTGAGCCAAAACGGAGTTGACCCTAACGGAGGTCCTATGCCTTTATCGGGTTTTGGGGGGCAGTTACAAACAAAATCCGTTTTCAGTTACCAACCCGAAGCGAAAGTTGACATTAACTACATTGACCAGTTGCATCAATTTATAAATGGCGAGACGTACACATTGCGCCAGCCGCAGTATTCTTTTTATGATTCTTACATACCCATGCCCTCTTCTTATAACTACTCGCCACGCATTGCACCACCAGTATTTGGATTAGGGTTACTTGAGGCAGTTACAGAAACCGAAATACTTTCTTATGCCGATGTTAACGATGTGAATGGCGATGGCATATCAGGCAAACCAAATTATGTTTACGACCACATCACACAACAAACCAAACTGGGGCGTTTTGGCTGGAAGGCATCTGAGCCTACACTATATCAACAAGCCGCCAAAGCGTACAATGGCGATATGGGTGTAACAAGTCCTTACTTCAATTTGGAAAATTCTTACGGACAAACACAAACCGACACGCTTACCGATGACCCTGAGGTTGATGATTACACTGTAGTGCTTACTGCTTTTTACACCCAGTCGTTAGCAGTGCCCGCAAGGCGCGATGTAGAAAACGAAACAGTTATGCAAGGTAAAAACATTTTTAAAGCAGCTAATTGCAGTGGCTGCCATCGTATGCAAATGCAAACAGGCAATAGCCCGACAGTGCCATCGGCAAGCAACCAAACTATACGCCCTTATACCGACATGCTCCTGCACGACATGGGTCCAGCCCTTGCCGACAACATGCCTGTGTTCAACGCCAATGGACAAGAATGGCGTACACCACCCCTTTGGGGCATTGGCTTAACAAGAGTAGTAAACGGACACACTAACTTTTTGCATGATGGACGCGCACGCAACCTTATAGAAGCCGTTATGTGGCATGGTGGTGAAGCAGAGGCATCAAAAAACTATGTAAAGAATTTGAGCAAAGAGGATAGAGATGCTTTGATAAAATTTTTGGAGTCTCTGTAAACAGCTACAAACATATCCATTTGTTACAATCAACTCTACCTTCTGTCTTGTTTCTGTTCATCGCATTGCAAATAATTTGCAGCAGGCTACTAACCTAAACTTTTGGGTCTGACAATGATTTTTTGAGCTTTAAAGAAAAATACAGAATTAAAGGTAAGCCCAAATACAACAGTGCTAAATAAATTACTTCTCCTACACCTTTTAGCTGCCAAAAGCGCGCAATGTATTGGGTAGGATACCATTCTTTAACATAATAAACAGGTACTATTCCTTCCTGTAAAGTAGTATCAACACCAACAAATTTTCCAAAAAGAATAAAGTCATAAGAATACATAAGCCTGCCATGCTTTTGTTTAAATGGAGTTTCTCCTTTAAGGTTGGCAATGTCTGATCTTAGTTTAGGATAAATTCTTCTTAAACTATCTGAAATCAAAACTTTAGATTGCTTTATGAGAACATCCGCACAACTACCTGAACAAAATTGTTGTGTAGCCAAAATACTCTGATCCTGAATGTACGGATGATAGTTGATAGGCTTTTTAAGCGGCAACATATAATATCCAATCACCGTAAGCCATGTAAGTAAAAGCAGAGCAAGGAAAAACTTTTTACTCATGCTCCAAATTTCGGCCTTTTTGTTTTTACTTCAACCGACATAGCAAAGCTTTTTTAAAATACATTCTGATCCTCAGGTAGGAAAACCAAATTACTCGGTCAGCTTTTTCTCATCTACCTGAACAATCTCATTTGTATTTTCATTAAAAACAAAAGCCACAACACTGCAATTTACATCAACCCATGATGAATTTAATACAAGGCTGTAAGTTTTAGATTCTGAATCTCCTTCTTCTGGGTTAAGTACAATTGCTTCTCCATAGTTACCATTAATAGCCCCACGCAACACATGCCTGTGAACATAATCCTGAACTATAACAGGCGTTGCATCATCATCTTTTTGACACGAAACTAAATTGTCTTCGGTAATTACAATTACTAATTTATATGTGCCGCTCAATGACTTTAAGAAATCTGTTTTAACAGTTGTGGTTAGCGCACGTGTAGAAGAGTTATATGCATTTTCAATATCAATAATTGCCTCTGCTTCGCGTTGAAGTAATGTTGCTACTGCCGAAGGCCACTCAGATGCATATTTAACCTGATCGTTATTAGCATTGTAATCGGTTCGGTTAACCATTCCGGTTGGGTTACCTTGAGCTGTAACCTGAAACAATGTATCCCATTTGTTTCCTGCATCGCAACGGTAGTCAACAGTATCGCATCCCAAACCCGGTAACGGTAATGGTCGCGCATAAAAGCCGGCATGAACACCATAAGATATTATCTGTTCAGGATAAATATTTTGCAGGGAGTCGTAAATGAGACGTGCAGCACGCGGGCAGTTGCCGCATTTATGACCTGTAAAATCTTCAATCAATATTTTTCTTCTGCTGTCGACAGGTTCAGGAGGGGTTTCATATATATCGGTAACCTTATCGCAGGAAATAAAACCTACAACCAATAGTGCTAAAGAAATAAATGACAATGCAATTTTTTTCATTTTTATATTTTTTACTCTTAACTAATTGTACTACTAAAATTAAAAACTTGTTCCTACGGAAAGTGTAAAACCGTTTGATGCGGGCACAACCCTACATACTCCACCTACACAAAACAATCCTTGCCGTTGTTTTCCATACCCTAAGGCAATGCGTGTTGTGTTTTTCGTATAACCTGCATTTAAATTCACGTAATGAAATCTTCTTTCACTGTCATCATTACCATAATTATACATATCGCCTATGGCAACAAACCAGTGAGGCGAATAAGTAAATTCAAGCAATCCATATGCCCATGAGCCAAAATCATCTTCCGTTTGCAAATGTTGGGCTTCAAATCTTAATGCATGTTTATCGGTAATTTTATGTGTAATGTCTGCTATTAAAATTACAGCCTGCACAGTGTCGTATTGTTGCGCACCCTGATTTTCTACCACATCTTTATCATAAAACTGATAAATACCCATAGCGGTAAACTTCCATTTTTTATTAATTTTTTTTGTAAATTCAAGACTTGCATCTCTAAAGTAATCATCACCTATACCACCATACTCGCTTTTATATAAATCTTTCCCCTCCACCTCTTCTGTTTTTAAAGCATTAGCTGCTGAATAGTTTAAAATTAAATTAGCACCATACTCTCCTCCAAGCATTGTTCCTTTTTTAAACTGGTAGCTTACCTCAGCCTGGTAACCAATTTCGCCATTAGGTTGTGTTGCATAAGGATAAATGGTTGCAAGCCTGTATGCCTGATACTTGGTTAAAGACGGAAGATAATTAATAAGCAATGTGGTAAGGTTTGCATTTCTATCGCTTCTAAAGTTCATATTATCTATACGCTTTGCAGCAAGTAAAATTCCTAACCCCTTTTGCGAATACGTTGCCTCTAACAAAGCTGCATCACCAAATTTATAGCTGAATTCGTTAATGCTTGAAGGGTCGTTATATTTATAAACATACTCGCCTGTTACATTTACTTTTCCTCTGCCAATATTAAACTTGCCTGCCCACGAGCCAACATTCTCTGGCAATCTTAAAATAGGGTCTTCGTCTTTCTGGTATTTGCTTACAAAACTTCCGCCCAAAGTAATTTTTGTTTTTGCTTCACTGAGTTTTGAAAAAGTTTCATTCAGGTTTATTTCTCCGTCAAATCCACGCACTATACCATCACCCGTTGTTTGAAAAAAACGTTGCTTGCCAATTAATCCTTTTACATAAATTCCTTTAAAAGGATTGTACTTCAGCCTAACTCCGTCAAAAGCATTGTCGTAACCAAGTGTGGGCTCCCAGTAAGTACGAAGTATTAGACCACTCCCAAACTGCTCATAAAAATTTCCAATAGTTACTTCCAATTCATCAATTGTATAAGATGCATAGCGGTGTGCAATTCCGTTCCCTTTATACCGTATATCGTAGCCGAGCAAAACATTGTTATAAGCCTCATACCTTAAGCCAGCTTTAAAATTTCCTTTTGTAAAGGTTAAATCGCCATAGGCATTAAACAATGTTTTTTCAGGAACTGCAGGTGCACCAATTGCTGAATCTTCCAGGTAATACTGAGCATCTGCCTGAAAAATCCCATGCACTTCGCCAAAGTTTTGCGCATTAATTTTAGACGATGATACAATAAGCAAAATAAAAAGTGCAACAGATTTTAAATACTTATTAAAAATAATCATATTAAAGATAACATTGGGGTTTGAGGTTAATTCACTAACAATAAAAATGTGGCTTTATAAGTTCTGCAATTGGCTCTACTTCACCAATGCCTTTAACTCTTCATACAATTTCTCTTCATCACCAGGTGCATAGCCTGTTTTCATACTCACAATTTCGCCTTTACCATTTACAAGAAAAACGTAAGGTACCATTCCTATATTTAATTCACGTTTTAAATCGCCATTAGAGTCAGTATATACTTCATAGTCCCACCCTTTACCATTTACAAATGGCTTTACGTTAGAAACAGTGCGTGAATCATCAACACTAACCGCAATAACTTTTACTCCGGTTTCTTTTGCCAATCCTCATACACGTCTTTAATGGCATTTAATTCATTAACACATGGTTTGCACCAGGTAGCCCAAAAATCGAGTATGATTGGTTTTCCATCATTTTTAAATGTGGATGTGCTTACTGTTTTGCCATCAATATCTTTAACGTTAACTACCGGAATAGGGCGTGGCTTAAATTCGCCCTCTTGCGCCATAGCATTAAAAGATGTAATAGTTAATAGAACTGCAAATAATTTTTTCATTTTATTTTATTGATTTTTAAAATTGGTTATAAAAAAAGATTGCCCGAGCTTCAGACAATCTTTTAAGTGAAGATTTTATTTTAATAAGGATGCTTATTCAACAATTACCTTTTTATTGGCAACTCTCTTGCCATTAACATTAAGTGTCATAAAATAAACACCGGATTTTAAGTCCCCGGCATTCATTAAAACCACGCCTTGCTGAGAACTTACATTGTAGGTTTTAACAGTATTACCTAACATATTTACCAAATTGATAGTTGCATTTTTAGCATCTACAAGGCGATAGTTAAACGAGTTCATTTTTTTTCGCGAAATAAAAGTTGAACCACCTAAGTAACTGCTTAATTTTAATTGATTAGCAACTGATGTAAATAAAGCATCATATGTAATATCAACACATGTTTGATCCATAGAATTATTATCATCATAAAAACAATAACGGATTGTAGAAGTTCCGGCAATATTATTTGGATAATAATCTCCAATAAACCTGTCTATATTATTTGTTTGTTGCCCAGGACCAAGAGAAACGGTAAGAGGGTAGGTAATTGTCCCCGGAGGAAAGCAATTGCCTCCCCAACAAAATACATTATCAGTACCGGCAACTACGTTTAAGTCAGTTTTTGTAACCCTTACATCAATAGCATTGGCACTGTTATTTACAATATCAAATGATGCAACCAAAGCAGGGTCTGTATCAAACCCTACAATTGTATTTCCTGGAAAATTAGCTGTGGTTAGGCTTTGTGCTTGTAAACCTAAAGTTACAACTGAAAATAATAGAGTGTAAATTTTTTTCATTCCTAATGGTTTTAAAGATGCCCAAATATAAATTTTTTAGAATAATAAAAAAGTAAACGTAAGGTAATTTTTTAAGCGGTGTACATGTGCGAACAATACAGAATAATTGCAAAAAACCGGTTGCAATGGAAATTGCAACCGGTTCCTAAATATTTTGAAACTATTTACTCCACCACTATCTTTCTCACAATATTTTCTTCAGTTGTAGATACCTCTAATATATAAGTACCCTTTGCAAAAGCATTAACATCAATCTTGCTATTTATGGTCGTTACATTATTTAACTCATTAGTGTAAATAACACGTCCCGTAACATCATAAATAGTAATAGTTACATCATCAGCTTTGTTAAGTTGGGCAGTAACTGCTACTAAATCTTTAGCGGGATTAGGGAATATACTTAACGAATTTTCTATTGCCGCATCAGTAACGCCTGTTGTAATGGTAACATTTACATTATCAACATAACCGTTATTTCCATAATCACTTACAGCACGAATGCGTAATAACACCTGCGCACTTCCTAATAATGAGTTAAGACTCACGGTTTCATTTCTCCATTGAGCAGCAGTTGGAGTAAAAGCAGTGGTTAGATACCCTGTAACAGTTGCCAATGCAGCACCGCTCTTGGTCCATACAGTATTCCACGTTTGGCCACAGTCTGTCGAAGCGTCTATTGCCAAAACATCTGAGTATTGTGCACTGTACTGCCTGTGCGCCACATCAAATGTTAACGATGCATTAGATGCATTGCTTAAGTTCAGTTCTTCCAATATATCAAGTATATCTACATTACCTGCTGTACTGTTGTAATAGTCTATTTTAGCCGAACCCGCTCCGTTAAATCCGGCAGCTACCCTTGTCCATGTTGGGCCATTATCTGGGTTTTCCCGTATCCAGTTTACTGGAGGAAATGTAGTGGTAGTAAATGCTTGTGAAATATTTGATACTGGAACAGGGGCGCCTCCAATACTAAATGCAGTTGTGCTGTTTGATGGCACTTGATCTGTTAAACCATTTGGGTTAGTTAGTGTAACAGTAAATGTATGTCCACCGTTTGGAACTGTAATTGCTGGTAATACCACAGTAGTGCTTGCACCTTGAGCAAGGGAGCCCGTCCAGTTATATGTTTGTGCAGGGTTTGCATCAATTTTATACTCTATATCTAAACTTGTAAGCGTAACTAATCCGGCATTTTCAATTTCTATAGTAGGGGTTGGATTTGTACAGTTAATTGTAGGAACATTGGTTACAGCAAGTAAAGCAGGGTCTATTTGAACCAATCTTTGGCTTGCTCCTGTTTGATGTATGGCTTTAGAAGTGTTATCCTGAACAAAAGAAATAACTCTCAACATAGCAGGAACCGGACCCGGGTAACTTGTTGTTGATGCAGCTATCTTCCATGCCAAATCAACAACTACCGAATCGCCTACAGCCCATGTAGCCGGTAAAGAAGTACCATTTTGATCAGGCAACATTTTACGCATTACATTTTTATAATGATCTTCTCCGTTTGGAGATGTATATCCAAATATTTCACTCTCAACTACAACAACTCGTAACGACATGTTTCCGGTTATTGCCTGCGTAGCTCTTACTACAGTATGCGTGTAAACAGAGTCTTCAAGAGGTGAAAGTGTATGAGTTACTGTTACATCAAATGGTGATGTAACCAAGTATTGTGAATTGAGCATTGAAGCAGTAAAATTTCCAATAACATCATCAAACAAATTACCATCCATGTAACCATGAGGTGAATAGGAGTTGTTTCCTGTAGCACCTAAAAATGTAGCGCGGGCATTAACATCTGCCATATTATAAGGCCAAAAGTTAGGCCCGGCAGATGGAATGTTGTTTTGGTATTTAATGGAAATACCCTTAGCAGTGTTAGCATCCATTATAGCGTCAAAACCCGGATTTTGCGCTGCACACGGTGGGCACGTTTCACCCGTAAACTCTTCAACTAACACCAACCTTTGCGATTGGCCAAAAGCAACGCCAGCTATAAGCATAGTTGCCATAAACGTAGAGATTTTTTTCATTTAATTGATTTTAGAATTTTAAATTAAGGATTGTTATTTTTAGGAAGTGCGAATCTATATTTTACAAACAAATAAACAAGTATTTACTTGGTAAAAAAATCGTCTTATGTAATAAGTGAGCACAATTAAAACATCTTTTATAACCACATTAATATCTACGTAACTAATATTAGTTACTTCTCCAATAGCACCTTACTCAATCAGCAACTAATTCCATTTGCCTTCCTCTTCTTCCTTCTTTTAACTTTTGATTTTTTTTTCTCTTTATCCCTTACTTTTAAATTTAAACTTTCCTTTCTTACCTCTTAATATTACATTCGCGCCACAATTTTTAGAATGACTATTGAGCAGGAAATAAAAAAACGCAAAACCTTTGCCATCATCTCCCACCCCGATGCCGGCAAAACAACCCTTACCGAAAAGTTATTGTTGTTTGGTGGTGCCATACAAGTTGCGGGCGCAGTTAAATCAAATAAAATTAAAAAAACGGCTGCCAGCGATTTTATGGAGATTGAAAAGCAGCGTGGTATTTCTGTTGCCACATCGGTAATGACTTTTTTTTATAGGGGCGCTCACATCAACCTTTTAGATACTCCCGGGCATAAAGATTTTGCTGAGGATACCTACCGCACTCTTACCGCTGTGGATAGTGTAATACTTGTTATAGATTCTGTAAAGGGTGTAGAGCCCCAAACCGAGAGACTAATGGAAGTATGCCGAATGCGCAATACTCCCGTTATTGTTTTTATAAACAAAATGGATCGCGAAGGGCAAAACCCATTTGACTTGCTTGATGAACTGGAAGAAAAACTTTTCATAAATGTTCGTCCGTTAAGTTGGCCCATTAGCAGCGGCAGTACATTTAAGGGTGTGTATAATTTATACCATAAAAGTTTAATGCTTTTTAGGGCAAACCAAAAAGCAAGCGAAGATGATGTATTGCCTATTAAAGATGTTAACGATACTTTGCTTGATGAGCATTTAGGAAAATATGTAACCCAGCTTCGGGAAGATGTAGAGTTGATTGAAGGGGTGTATGAGCCTTTTGACAAGAGTCTGTATTTAGATGGATTACTCGCTCCTGTTTTTTTTGGCAGCGGTGTAAACAACTTTGGTGTAAAAGAATTGTTTGATACATTTATTGAAATAGCACCCGAACCTAAAAGCCGCGACACTGACTCAAGAAAAATTGAACCGTTAGAAAATAAATTCAGCGGGTTTGTTTTTAAAATTCACGCCAACATTGACCCGCGTCATAGAGACAGAATTGCATTTCTTCGTGTATGCTCCGGCAAGTTTGAGCGTGGCAAATTTTATCACCACGTTAGGTTAGACAAAGACTTGCGTTTTAATAACCCTGCAAGCTTTTTAGCACAGGATAAAAACATTATTGAAGAAGCATTCCCCGGTGATGTAATTGGCTTGTATGATACCGGAAACTTTAAAATTGGAGATACCTTAACTGAGGGAGAACAAATGATGTTTAAAGGCATACCCAGTTTTTCCCCCGAAATATTTAAAGAACTCATCAATACCGACCCAATGAAAACAAAGCAATTGGAGAAAGGTATTGAACAATTGACTGATGAGGGCGTGGCACAGTTGTTTATACAAAATGGCGGTAACAGAAAAATTGTAGGCACTGTTGGTGAATTACAATTTGAAGTTATTCAATACCGTTTGCAGAACGAATATGGAGCCAGTTGTAAGTTTATTACACAAAATATTTCAAAAGCATGCTGGCTTACTTCAAAAGACAAATTGAAACTGGAAGAGTTCATGCGTTTTAAAATGAACAACATTGCCTTTGATAAGGATAATAATCCGGTTTATCTTGCCGACTCACAATGGATGCTTGATCAAATGATAAAGAATTATTCTGAGGTACAGTTTCACTTTACTAGTGAGTTTAAAATGGATTTAGTTGCTTAATCCATGCTCAAATAAGCTATACCGTGAGTTTACAATCAGACAAGATTATAATTTTAGGTGCAGGTCCGGCAGGTGCTACGGCATCTCTTTTTTTATCAAAGGCCAAAATAAACCACACTGTTATTGACAAAGCAATTTTTCCGCGTGATAAAATTTGTGGCGATGCACTTAGCGGAAAAGTTTTACCGGTATTAAAAAAACTAAACCCTGATCTGATTCCTCAATTGCTTGTACACAACAACAATTGTAAACCCAGCAACGGAATTTTATTTGCCGCGCCCAACGGCAAAAGTCTTGAGGTTCCCTTCAAACCCGTTACTTCTACCCTAACCCATTCACCGGGTTTTGTAAGCAAGCGAATAGACTTTGATAAATCATTGGTTGATTTGTTTGACAGTAACTATTGCAATTTCAAACAAGGTGTTGAAATAAAAAGGTTGAGCGCTCCAATAACAAAGTCAGGCTTGAAGCAAAGAGTGGTGAAGTTTATGAAACAAATTTACTCATTGCCTGTGATGGGGCACACAGCATTGCCAACAAACTTTTAGGTAACGAACACAAAATGCAACCCGAACATTATTGCGGAGGCATACGTGCTTATTACAAAAACGTTGAGGGAATGCATTCCAGAAATTTTATTGAGCTGCATTTCTTAAAAGAACTTTTACCCGGTTACTTCTGGATTTTTCCATTGCCTAATGGTTATGCAAATGTTGGTGCAGGCATGTTAACCAAAAGCATAAGCATGAAAAAGGTAAACTTAAAAGAAGCAATGCTTTCCGCAATAAATAACAACCCAACTATTAAACATCGTTTTAAAAGTGCTACGTTAGAAGGAAGGATTGATGGGTGGGGTTTACCGCTTGGCTCACGCAAAAGAAAAATTTCTGCAGATAATGTTTTGCTTTGTGGTGATGCAGCCAGCATGATTGATCCCTTTAGTGGCGAAGGGATAAGCAATGCAATGTACTGTGGAATGCGCGCGGCTGAAAAGGCAACGGAAGCATTAAGCGCAAATAATTTTTCTGCTGATTCTTTAAGAACTTATGACGATATAGTTTACAACAGGCTATTGACAGAACTAAAACTTAGCCACACGTTGCAGAAGCTATGCAATTATCCTTCACTCTTTAATTTTGTGGTAAACAAAGCCAACAAAAATGAAACATTCAGAGAAACCATAAGCTGCATGTTTGATGATTTAGATATGCGCGCTAAATTCAAACAACCGTCTTTTTACTTTAAACTGTTGTTTGGATAGCATTTATCTCCTTTTTTCCACAAGGACAGGCGCTTGTTGAGATTTAAATGTATCATCTGTAAGCTGCTTTTTCTCTTTTGTTTTCCAATCCATAAGCATAATATGAAACTGGCTTTCCTCTGCATAGGCACTGTTATACACAAGGAAATTTCCATCTGCGCTCAATCATCTTTAGTTGTATCGGGTAAATGAATGGTATAAGCAATATCATAATCATTAATTGTTTTTTGCGCTGCCGCATTTACAAACTGCATACTCAGAACAGCAATTA
This sequence comes from Bacteroidota bacterium, assembly GCA_016714005.1. Classification (GTDB taxonomy): domain Bacteria; phylum Bacteroidota; class Bacteroidia; order AKYH767-A; family OLB10; genus JADJOA01. The sequence continues at coordinate 19,996 of JADJOA010000005.1, read as the reverse complement.
CAATAATTTTTTTCATTTGCATTGGTATATAGAGTTAATATTTAAAGCGCGTGACAACCAATTTTAATTATTAGCTTTATCTTGTCTGACCCTAAATTTTACAATTTCTTTAATAAGTGTTTTGGGCAATGGTTTATCAATAGGGAATTGAATAGCGCCCTTTGAAGTTTTAAACCTCTTTAGTTTTTCGGCAAACACTTCCAATGCCGATGGCGTTGGATAAAAACCCACATGCTCTTTATGCGCAGCATAATGCACAAGGTTTTTGTTTTGCTTAAAGGTTGGTATGTTGTAGCTGATAGTTTCTGCTGCATTGGGTGCTGCCAGGTTTATAATTTCCCTTATGTGATCTAAAATTATTTGCACTTCGGGGGCAAAGGAAGCATGGTACTCATCTATAGTTTTAAATTTTACAGAGCCGTAAGGTGATGGTTTCCTTTTGGTTGCCATAACACAATATGTTACTGATTATTTATTTTGATGCAAGCAGGTAAAGCACAGCCATGCGTATTGCCACTCCGTTTTCTACCTGGTCTAAAATAATAGACTGGCTGCCATCTGCCACATCACTTGTAATCTCTACACCTCTATTGATAGGACCGGGGTGCATGATGGTTACTTTCTTCCCTAAACCATCTAACACATTTTTGTTTATGCCATATTGCATAATGTATTCCCGCAACGATGGAAAATACTTTATATCCTGTCTTTCCAACTGTATGCGCAAAACGTTTGCAACATCACACCATTGCAATGCCTTTTTTAAATTGAACTCAACCCTGGCTCCGGTTTCTTCCATAAACTTAGGAATAAGGGTTGGCGGACCGCAAACCATTACCTCTGCCCCGCACTTCTGCAAACAAAAAATATTAGAAAGCGCAACTCTGCTATGCATAATATCGCCAATAATTGCTACGCGAATTCCTTTTAGCGTTCCATGTTTTTCTTTAATAGAATAAGCATCAAGCAAAGCCTGTGTCGGATGCTCATGTGTGCCATCGCCTGCGTTAATGATTTTAGCATTTACTCTTTCAGACAAAAAGATAGCTGCACCCGGCTTGGGGTGTCTCATCACAACCATATCCACCTTCATGGCAAGTATGTTGTTAACGGTATCAATAAGTGTTTCGCCTTTGCTTACTGATGACGCTGAAGAAGAAAAATTCAGCACATCTGCCGATAATCTTTTTTCTGCCAACTCAAACGATATGCGTGTGCGCGTGCTGTTTTCAAAAAAGAGATTGGCAATAGTTACATCACGCAGAGATGGAACCTTTTTGATGGGGCGGTTTATTACTTCCTTAAAATTAACGGCAGTAGAAAAAACAAGGTTAATATCTTCGGGCGAGAGGTTTTTAATTCCGGTGAGATGTTTAACGCTTAATGCCTGGCTCATTTTTTAGTGTTTTGAGAATATATCCATACTCCGTCTTCGGTATCGGTTTCCTTCCATTGCACTTTTACCTTATCACTTTCTATCGTATCAATGGGTTTGCCTGTGTAATCGGGTTCAATAGGTAAATGCCTGCTAAACTTGCGGTTTATCAAAACAAGCAATTCTACCTTTTTGTGGTCTGCCAAAAGCAAGCATGGCATCAAGCCCGGCACGTATGGTGCGCCCTGTGTAAAGCACATCATCAACCAAAACCACCTTTTTTCCTTCAATTACAAAATCTATTTTAGTGGTACTTGGTAAAATAGCGTTATCGTGCCTGCGCACATTATCGCGGTAAACAGTAATATCTAAATTACCGTGCGGTATTTTTGCGCGCGGAACTATTTCTTCTAAAGTTTTTATGACACGGTCCTTTAAAAAAACACCACGCGGCTGCAAACCTATAATAACCGTGTCTTTAAAATCGTTGTGATTTTCTATAAGCTGGTAGCACAACCTGTTTACGGTTATGTTTACCTGTTGTTGTGTAAAAATTTGGCGTGATGGCATAACAACTGCGCAAAGGTAATTTTTGTTTTTAAACCTTAAAGGTTTTCCATTGAACCGGTACACCTATTTTAAGAACACAATAAGACAGTATTTTTCTTACATTTTTTGTAAAGTAGTTGTGCCTGTTGCACAACTGTAAAATTATGTGAATAAAAACAAATAATCAAAGGATAAAAATTGCCGGTGTGAAAATATCTTAGCTCTATGCAAGGTAAAAAACAACATACCGAAAAACTGTTTACCAGCTTTAAAATAAGCGACAGGGTACCACGCCAGAACCTATATCGTATCCTCAAAGAGAAATTAGATTTAAAGTTTCTGTACCCAGCCACCACAACTTATTATGGCAAAGAAGGGCAGGCCAGTATAGACCCCGTTGTATTCTTTAAACTCATTTTGGTAGGCTATTTAGAAAACCTCAACAGCGACCGCAAGATTATTGACCATTCCCAAATGCGGTTAGATATTATTTATTTTATTGGTTACGACATAGATGAAGAACTGCCCTGGCACAGCACCCTTTCCCGCACGCGGCAGTTGTATGGCCAGGAAATATTTTTGCAACTTTTTAAACAAGTATTAAAGTTGTGCATAGACAAAGGCATGGTAAGCGGCCGCAGGCAGGCTGTTGACAGCGCCTACATTAAAGCTAATGCAAGCTTAGATAGTTTGGTTGAAAAAGAAGTGATGGATGATGCACAAACTTACAGCGATGAACTGATGGCTAACGATGAGGAAGCTTTAAAAAAAAAGACCATTAGTTACCTTCGCAAAAAGAAAGTAGAACAACACCATGCCTGGAAAGAAAAGGAATACCAACAACAACACAAATTAAGTCAATCAACAAAAGAAAGAACAGATAAAAAGGCGCCCCAAGTTTTTAAGCAACCACACCCACTACAGCACCACCGATGCAGATGCGCGCATTAGCGTAAAGCCTGGCAAACCCCGCCAGTTAAACTACACAGCCCAAACCGTGGTTGACACTTCACACCATGTCATTACCCACATTATGGCCGACTACAGTGATAAACGCGACAGCCAAAGCCTTGAGCAGGTCATTAACCAAACAAAAGAAAATTTAGCAGAAAACGGATTACTCTTAGAAGAAGTACTTGCCGACACAGGCTACTCAAGCGGTTCAGCATTAGCGTATTTAGATCAACAAAATATCGCAGGCTATATACCCAACTTTGGGCAGTACAAACCATCACGAGAGGGATTTATCTATAACAAAGAACTTGACCGCTATGAATGCATACAAGAAGGTGGCAACAAAGCCCTGCTGCCCTACAAATCAACCAACATGGGTTCATTAGAGTATGAAAAGAAAAGCTACCGCAGTTCCAGCAAAGATTGCAAGCACTGCCCGCTAAGAAAAACATGCATAGGTAAAACAGCCGATTACAAAAAAATAGAAGACAGCATACACAAGCATTACTACGACAAAATGCACCAGCGCCTGCAAACCAGCTATGCCAAAGGCATGAAAAACTTCGCAGCAGTACTGTAGAACCTGTATTGGGTACATTAATCAACTTCACCGGTATGCGTAGAATTTACACACGTGGCATCAAACAAGCCAACAAGTTTATGCTATGTGCTGCCATTGCTTACAATCTTAAGAAATACATCAGGTTTATAACCAACAAGAGGATAAGTGTGCCCATGCAACTCAAAAAACAAGCGTTACTAACAAAACAAGGCTTGTTTTCAACAATCTTTTACCTCAAAACACTAATACTGCATTACAATCACAAAAATATTTTTGAGGCGGTGTAATGCATCATAAAATATTACATCACTAAAATATATTATCCGTTTAATAGTGGGGTTGCGCAACGGCTACAGTTGGTTTGCGTTTTTTATAGTTTTTTCAGGAAAAAAACCATAAAACGCTGACTTTTATTAATAAATGAAACTAAAAAGGTTTTGACCTAACAAAACGATGCTGTTTTTTTGTACCAAAAATGGCAAAACCTTACAAAATGCATGGCTTCATTGTCACAATTTTATGACTTACATTGAGCAATGTATGATCATGCAGAGCGCTAAACATGATGATGTTTTGATCAATGTTATATCATGCAGAGCACTAAACATGATGATGTTTTGATCAATGTTATATCATGCAGAGCACTAAACATGATGATGTTTTGATCTATGTTATATCATGCAGAGCACTAAACATGATGATGTTTTGATCAATGTTATATCATGCAGAGCACTAAACATGATGATGTTTTGACCAATGTTATGTCATGCAGAGCACTAAACATGATGATGTTTTGATCAATGTTATGTAATGCAGAGCACTAAACATGAGGATGTTTTGATCAATGTTATGTAATGCAGAGGGCTAAACATCATCATGTTTTCGGGTTTTGGGTTTTGTGAAACGGACTCCCCCAAAAACCTAAACTCCGAACTAAAAACCCAAAACTTTATTCTTTTGAATTAATTCTTTTTATCTCTTGCCCTCTTAGTTACCCCACCACCACTATACGTTTATAACTACTAAAGCCCTTGCCCCATACTTTTACATAATAAACTCCTGCGGGCAATGTTTTGCTAATGGTAAATTCTGATGTATAACCATTGCCTAAGTATGCAAGCGTACCCTCAGGCGTGTAAATACTAACCTGATAAGATTGATCGGCAGGCAGATTTTGGATGGAACCTGTAAGCGTAGTGCCAAGGGCAGATGGGTTGGGTTTAATGGTAAAATCTATTGAGGGCTGAATAAAGCGGTAATTGGAAGGAGGTAATTTAGCTTGTAAATTAAACTCTTGAGTGATGGCGTGGTATGTAATAATAGCATTACCATGCCCTGTAAGCACAGGATAAACCATGCCCGGTATCATTCTGTCATTATCTGGTGTAAGTGCGCGTATTCTAACCCCATTAGAAAAAATGCCACTGCGTACTTCATGTGATTGAACTTCCCAATCTTTGTTACTGTTAAAAGACATTCCGGGAGAATAACAAGCTGCGCTGTAAGATAAAGGTGCGTTATTAATTCTATCCCATACTAAAGCTACATGGCTGCCATTATGCTCTGCAAAATCGCCATTTTTTAATATATTTTCATTATCGTCATCCCAGTTATTCAAATAATTGTGCCCACTGTTTAAGTAAACATTAGCTATAAAAAGATTTAACCCTCTTACAAGAACCGAGTTTACATCATTTACCGCCATTACTCCCAATTCTATTTTATCATTTACAATTGACACGCATCCTCCGTGAATAGCATCTGCCTTTCCATCATCAGTGCATAAATAATCAGCAAGTGGTCTTTGACCCGGCAACGGGTACTCAATACGCTGCCAGCCTCCATCATCTTCACCAATATCTTGTTGCCATAATATTTTGCCGTTTACTTTTAAATATTTTACAAAACCGGTGCTGGTGTGGGTTACATTATCACCCGGCAAAAACCATTGCACGAACCGGTTGACGGATCAGGCACTCCAGGAGGCAGTATCATGGTTTTTTTTGTAAGCGAACAGTTGCCCGGATTTCAAGCCATGGACCATCGTAGCTATCTTTAATATGAAATACAATATGGTAATTATAATCTGCCGGTCTAACGGTTACCTTATGCGTAGCAATGTAGCTTGCTTTATTATCTCTTTTATCAACACCAATAAGGTCAATAGAGGTAATGCCTATTTCTTCAAATGGTACTTTTAATGGCGCTGAGATACTTACATGTCCGGTGCGCGTTTCATCATCTAAATTGTTGCTTAATTTATTAAGCCTCCACATAAACCACATGTTATTTGCAGAAGAAAGATTGCCGCTTGCGTCTAAACACTGCTCTGTATTAAATTCAATTACATCGCCTGCCAATATGCTGTGCACACTTGTAGGATTTTGGTGGGCTATGCTTGGTAACTTAGCCCCAATTTTTACCTGAGGCATACCGGCTATTATATCAGTGTATAGTTGATAAAAGTTTAAGGGCACATACTGTGGCGGATTGTGAGTAGGATTAGGCGGAACAAGCGCAGTATTAAAAGGACCGCCATAAGGTGCAAAATGTTCTTTCATCCAATAAAGATGGTCTGTATCACAAATTCTTATCCTGTTCCAAATACTGGCAGTTTCTCCCAAAAACCAATTGTTTTCAATATTAATACCCGATGCCCGCGTGTTTGACGGAAAAGTGCAGGTAGCATCATCAGGAGTCCAGGTGTTTGGGTAACCTAAATCAAACTCACCACTCCCGCTTAGTAAATAGTTGTTTACAAAGTTTATCCATTCGCCCGATATGTGTGATATAACAGGGTTGCAGCAATCATCCAATCCATAAGCCGGGTAAAAAAGGCATGGAGCCAGTGGGTTTGGAGCTATGTTACAAGTTTGCGCATTTAAACCCGAATTGCCAAAATTTGCAACATGTTGGTTAACTATGGCAGCACCCACTCGCAAACCCATAGTGTTTTCTGTTACATCAAAATTATATCCGTTGCCGGCTGCATCAAGGTCTTTGCCGTTTTCGGTAAATATACTTTTACTAATTTTTATTGTTTGCGGGGGTGCATTTTTTGTATTTATATTTGCAATACCACCCCATGGTCCCGTGCATGGATGGAGCGGTATAGAACAATTAGCGCCACCGCCACCGGAACCAAACAAGCCGTAGCCATAACCCCACAGTTTACTATTATGTATATAGCTGTTATTAATTTCTGCCATGCCTGTTAAGCTCGCTGGCGGCACTGCCTGCACATTGTATAACGAAAAACCATATACCTCGCTGTTGTTTACAGAGCAATTGGCACAATTTAAAAACAGCCCTCCGCTTAAGCCTTCTTTTACGTTAAACAATTCTGGGTAATAGGCGCAGTGTTGGTCCATAAGAGGCAACATTTTAAAATACATAAATTGCTCTTTTAAATCTGTTTTGGGTCCTTGCAGGCAAATGTTGTTAAACTGGCTGCCTTCGCTTAATGAAAATACATAAGCTATGCGATCTGGAGCAGCCAAAATCATGTCTATGCCATCATCTTCGTTAGCAGGCAGGGTTTGTTCTACTACCTCGCCACCGGGGGTTATTCTTAACTGATAGGCACAAACCACACCGCCTTTGTATAAATAAGGGAATAATATGCGGGTGCCTGTTACATAGTCGTAGTTGCCTTGCAACGTTACTCCTGCGGGGATGTCCCATGGGAAGGGTTGTAAGACAGGATTAATTTCTCCAAGATTAATGGTGCCGCAGATGTCAACTGTTCCGCCTGGTTGGATGGGTGGGGCTGTGCCATTACCGGTTACAAGTGCTTCATATAATTGAGTTGCGGTTGTTACACACCAATACAAACCATTAGGTGTTCCTGTGCCCAAGCAAGAAGTACAAGTTGCCTGTGAAAAAGATTTCAAAGGTATAATACAGCTTATAAGAAGGCACAATAATAAGATAAGGTAATTTTTACCATAATGTTTTAGGTATTTTAAATGTTAGTATTAGAAATTGGTTTATTGCTTGATAAATAATTTGGATATGATGGAGGAATCTGTCTTAACTGTTAGTGTATATATGCCCGGATTAAAAGTTGAAATATTAATTTTTTTGTTAGCGTTAGAGTTATCATCATTAAATAAAACTTTTCCAATTGCATCAGTTATTTGCAATGATAAAACCACCGTTGAAGGATTCTGAATGGCCGCATTTACAAAGTCAGAAGCGGGGTTGGGATATATTAATAAGTCAGAATTCACTGAACTAAAGAGGTCGGTTACATTTGTAAGGGTATTGTTATACTTTGCAATAAAAATATTTTCGCTCTGTGCGGGGTAAAGCGTTGCAACACCCATGTCAGGATCCGCATCCATAGAATTCGTAAAATAGCCTGTTAAATAAATTGAGCCAGATACGTCTAACGCAATACTTTGTCCCTAATCAAAATATTGCCCTCCCATGTTTCTTGCCCAATAAAAATTAAAATTAGAATCATATTTGGAAAATAAAATATCAAATGTTCCAAATGCACTTAAATTATACGAATTCAAGCCGGGATCAAAATCAAATGTTCCAAAAAAACGACCAACAATATATAAGTTACCATTTACATCTTGATACATTTGGGGCACTGTAATCATTCCGCTAGGTCCTCCAGTGTTGTTAGCCAATAAATAATTTCCGTTAACATCATATTTCGCCATAAAAAATCCTCCATTGGCTGTTGCTAAATTTACAACACCATTTCCAGGTCAAAATCCATTGTATCAGTACCAAAGATACCACATGCATAAACGCCACCGTTTCCATTAGCTTCGATCATAGAAGAATATAAAGCTCCGCCTAAAGCAAACCCCCACTGATAAATTCCAGAATTATTATACTTAACCAAAAATCCCCCTACGTTTTGAGAAGAATATAATATTGTGGATCCTACCCCAGGGTCAATATCAATTGTATCGGTAAATAATCCAGAAATAACAACACCTGTTTGATCAACTGAAATACTTCTTCCTTCATTAAGAACAGTTCCCTCTCCGAAACCAAACGCCCATTGATAATTACCATTTATATCATACTTCCCACAAAAAATATTGTAAACCCCGTGTGATGTTACATTAGCAACACCAGTGCCCGGGTCAAAATCGGCAATAGTATCTTTAAAATAACCAGTAATATAACTATTGCCTAAATTATCTATGGCAATTGCATTTGAAATATCAATATCTACCCCTCCCATGTTTATTGCCCACTGGTAGTTTCCGTTTAAATCGTATTTAGCAAGAAATATATCGGTAAAGCCTGCTGCTGTAAGGTTGGCAACAGAGGCAGAGGGGTCAAAATCGGTGGTGTTTACAAAACAACCGGTAACATACACACCGGTGGCATTTACGGCTATGTGCGGGTCGCCAAGGTAGTAGTAGCCATCTATACCAAATGCCCATTGGTAAATACCTGCACTGTCGTATTTGGCAACATACATAGCCTGCTGCCCGGGTATATTAGAAGCAACATAAGCTGTGCCTGGTGTGGGGTCAAAGTCAATGCTATCGGCAAAAAAACCTGTTGCATAAACATTGCCCTGTGCATCGGTAGCAATGCCGGTGCCATGGCTATCGCCATTGGGTGCGCCAAAACCATGCGCCCAGCGGTAGTCCTGAGCAAGAGCAGTGGTTATAGTAAGCGTTGTAAGGAGGATGGTAAGCAGGTGTTTCATGATATTTAATTTTTGGTTAAGTAAAAGTAAAATAAATTTTTACAACAGTTTTATGAACTCGCCATAAAGGTTTTGTTTTGTGGTTTGTAAGTTAATGGTGTAAGCACCAGGGCTTAACATTGAAATATTTAGTGTTTTGTTCATGGCATCTTTTCGAGTTAAAACCATCCTGCCACTTAAATCGCAAATTGAGTAATTGAATTTTTGAAAAGGAAGGTTTGCTCCAAGTGTAATGTATGATGAAGCAGGATTGGGGTAAACTAACAAGTTGCTGCTGTTGTTTTGCGAACTAAAAGAATGAATGTTAGTTAATGAATTGTCATACCTTGCAATAAATATATTTTCACTTATTGCAGGGTAAAGTGTTACTACTCCTGCTCCGGGGTCAGCATCCATTGAATTAGTGAAGTAACCTATTATGTAAATGGAGCCTGTTTGATCAATAGTAATCCCGTATCCCCTGTCATAGTAAGCCCCTCCTATACTCCTTGCCCAATAAAAATTAAAATTTGAGTCATATTTGGCAAAGAAAATATCAATGCCAGATGTTCCATTAACAGCAGTTAAATTAAATGTTCCAATAGGGTCAAAGTCAACTGTTCCGTTTAACCAGCCTGTTAAATATAAACTACTACCAGCATCCTGACACATACTTAGAACGAAAGATCCACCTCCACTAAGCCCGCCAGTACCTTTAGCCCATAAATAATTTCCATTGATATTATATTTTGCCATAAAAAATGCTCCATTAACTGTACTTAAATTTACTACACCAATACCCGGGTCAAAATCCATTGTATCATTAAATCCTCCACATACGTATATGTCGCCATTACCTGAAACATCAGATAAATGCTTCATAATATAAGCCAGTGGAAACGCCCATTGATAATTACCCGAAGTATCATACTTGGCTAAAAAGCTTCCTCCGCCCGCAGCAATAAGCAAGTTTGTTGCTGCACTGGGATTAAAATCCATTGTATCTGAAAATAAACCTGATATAACTACCCCTGTTGGATCAACAGAAATACTATGTGAAGTTGCCGAGTTATTGAGGGCTCCAATATTTTTAGCCCAAACATAGTTTCCGTTTGAATCATACTTAGCAAAATACATGTCTTGGGCAGAGTTAGGAATTATTGTAGCCACGCCAGCATTCGGGTTAAAGTCAAGAGTATCTTGAAAGTATCCCGTAATGTAACTGTTACCCAAATTATCTATTGCAATTGCATCGGCAACATCAGTATTAGCCCCCCCCATTTGCTTAACCCACACAAAGTTTCCGTTTAAATCAAACTTTATTAAAAAAATATCAGCCCAGTTTGCTGTAAGGTTTACTACAGCAGGTGATGGGTCAAAATCAAACGTGCCGTTAAAGCAACCGGTAGCATATACCCCGGTGGCATTTACGGCAATGCTAAGGGTGCTGTAGCTGTTGTAGGCTGTGCGCACAGCCCATTGGAATAAACCGGTGCTATCGTACTTAGCTATAAAACCACCGGGTGCAATGTTAACTGTATCAAGCCCGGGGTCAAAGTCAATAGTATCGGCATGTGTGCCTGCTACATATACATTACCATTGGCATCGGTAGCTATGCTGGTGCCCTGGCTGTCGCCATTGGATGTGCCAAAACCATGCGCCCAGCGGTAGTTTTGGGCTTGGATAGAGGTTATAGTAAGCGTTGTAAGGAGGATGGTAAGCAGATGTTTCATGATATTTAATTTTTGGTTAAGTAAAAGTAGTAAATTGTTTAAATTTAGGTATTTTATTATTTAGTAACGGTTTGGAGTCATGTTATTCCCCGCAACTCCTACTTTAGCCCTGTGGCAAAATACACTCTTAGCAAATCAAGTTATATAAGGAGTTTGCAATGCTTAAAATCGTTGTACTTCTATAAGTTTCATTACCGAGAGCGCGACCCCATTAGCGCAGAGCAGCAGGCGCGCTTTACGCGCGGGCATGAATATGGTAAGATGGCACACATGCTTTTTCCGGGCGGTGTAGATGCCAGCCCCGCCAAGCCTTATGATTATGAACCCAGCATAAAACTTACGCGCGATTTAATTTTAAAGCAAACGCCTGTTATTTACGAAGCCTCTTTTGCGCATAACGAGGTAATGGCGGCTGTAGATATTTTGGTTAAGCACGAAGGAAAATTGAGCGCCTATGAGGTTAAGAGCAGTACAAAAATAAGCCAGACCTATTTGAATGATGCCGCTTTGCAGTATTATTTGATAACGGCATCGGGCTACGAATTGGAAGATTTTTTATTACGCACCTTATACCCAACTATAAGGAAGCAGGTACCGATGATGTGCAGGTATTGTTTACTCACCACAGCGTAAAAGATTTTTGCATTGAGCAAAAGCCTTATGTAGAGGAAAAATTGAGGAAGCCAAAAGATGCTAAGCAAAAAGCGAATGCCATACATAACCCAGGGCGGGCATTGCACCACGCCTTACGATTGCGATTTTAAAAAGATTTGCAACCGGAGTAATGCGTTTGTGGAGGGAAGTTTATTTGGGTTGGGGTAATTTAGAAGTTATTGATAATTAAACAATAAGACTGCTTTAACATAAACTACTTTTTAACCACCTGCAACTCTCCCCTCTCAATAGCTCTGCAAATTTGTTCAATGGCAGCATCTTCGCCTTGTGCATCAAACTCGGTTTTAAGGTTAGATCCAAAAAGCTTGGCAAGTCCCTGCCAGTAAAAGGCCGATAAATTTCCGCGCAGTTCTTTTACTAAAGTATAAGATGTGTTGCCTGTTTCGCGGTCAATCAACTTTATCAATATACGTCCCTGCGTCATTGTTAATTTTTTCAGCTCGGCATCAAACCTGGCTTTCATTTCATCTTCGCGCTTCTTCACAAATTTTTACGCGCACGCTCGTTGGGTATGTTAGCCATGCTGTCGTTAATAAACTTTAGCTCTGCAGCAGCTAACTTGGCATACGGGTAAACCTTAATAACATTGCGCCTCAGTTTTAAATAATCTCTCACTTCTTTTTTTGCATTGGCGCTCACGTAATCAACAATGTCAACCATTGGCAAAGAGTAGTACTGAATAGTATCGCCCTCATAAACAGTCCAGGGTTGCCCATACACTTCCTCTTGTGCAACAGAAGTACGTACACCGGCAAAAAGCATAGCTGCCAAAAACAAAATATTTTTCATTAAATTACTTGTTGTCAAAATATCTGCCATTAATATTTCTTTTAGCCACTCTCCTGTGGAGAGGGGTTGGGGAGCAGTTAAGTTCATTTTATTTTAACCTGTTTTGCCGCCACAAGCTTTTTTCAGCATCAACATTAACATCTATAGTTTCTGTTTTATTGTTTAACAATGTTGATGCAATAACCGCAGCAATTAATTCTTCACCAGCATCCTTGCTGTTTAACACATCGGGTGTAAAATATTTCTTTACAAAATGTGTATCAAACTTTCCGCTTGTAAAAGCCTTATGCTCCATCACAAACCTGCAAAAAGGTAATGTGGTTTCGCAACCCACAATGGTATATTCGTCAATAGCGCGTATCATGCGTTTAATGGCTTGCTCGCGGCTATCGCCATAAGTAATAAGCTTGGCAATCATAGGGTCGTAAAATAACGGTATCTCCATACCCTGCTCATATCCGTCATCAACCCTTACCCCTACTCCGCGCGGAGGCAAATAACTGCTTAGCGTGCCCACGCTTGGCAAAAAATTATTAGCAGGGTCTTCGGCATACACGCGCACCTCTACTGCATGACCATTAATACTTAAATCTTTTGCGAAAACTTAATGGCAACCCCGCAGCCACACGTATTTGCTCTTTACCAGGTCAATGCCTGTAATCATTTCCGTTACCGGGTGTTCTACCTGCAGGCGTGTGTTCATTTCCAAAAAGTAAAAGTTATTGTTCTCGTCTAACAAAAACTCAACTGTACCTGCGCTTGTGTAATTACATGCTTTAGCGACCATTACTGCGCAGTATCCCATTGCTTCACGCGTTTTATCATCAAGTACCGATGATGGCGCTTCTTCAATCACCTTCTGATGCCTGCGCTGCACAGAACATTCGCGCTCAAACAAATGAACAATATTACCATGCGTATCGCCCATTACCTGTATTTCTATATGACGTGGAGATGCCACATACTTTTCAATAAACACCGAACCATCGCCAAAAGCCGATTCGGCTTCGCGCATGGCTGATGCCACACTCTCTTCAAACATCTCTGCCTTTTCAACTATGCGCATACCCTTGCCGCCACCGCCAGCGCTCGCTTTAATTAAAACCGGAAAACCCACGCCCACTGCAATTTGTTTTGCCTCCTGTATATCAGAGATTGCATAATCGGTACCAGGCACCATGGGCACGTTAAATTTTTTTTAGCTGCATCTTTCGCTCCAAGTTTGCTGCCCATTATGCGCATGGCTTCGGGTGTAGGTCCTATAAAAACCAACCCGCTTTTACTAACATGTTCCGAAAAGTTTGCATTCTCACTCAAAAAACCATAACCGGGGTGTATAGCCTCGGCACCTGTTTGCCTGGCGGCATCAATAATTTTATCAAATACCAAATAACTTTGATTTGATGGCGATGCGCCTATGTGTACAGCCTCATCGGCAAACATTACATGTGGAGATTTGCGGTCGGCATCGGAATAAACGGCAACGGTTTTAATGCCCATTTCCTTTGCACTGCGCATTACACGCAAAGCAATTTCGCCACGATTGGCAATTAGTATTTTTTTAAACATAAAAAGTGTTTGTGCCGCTAAGTTAGCAATATTGAAGTTTTGAAATTGTTAAAGCAGGAGTAAGATGTAAACAGGCCTTAAGTGCTATTTGAAACAATAAACAGAAAAACGCTTTTATAGTTGAAATATTTTTTCCATCAAAACCCACTTTGCACCCGGCTCGGCAAAAGGTAAAGCCTGCTGGTAGTTCCACATCAGCTGTTCCCATTCCTGCACCTTTGGGTTTGCAGCATCAGCCTCTGCCTTGCCGTCAAACGAAAAATTTGCATCGGTTTCCATAATCATAAAAAGCCTGTTGCCGGTGCGGTAAATTTCAAGGTTATTAATTCCCGAATCTTTAATGCTTTTTAAAACCTCTGCCCACATGCTTGTGATGTTGCTCGTATGCAGCAATAAGTTTTTCATCATTTTTTAAATCAAGTGCTAAACAATACCGCATGTTAAAATTTAATTTATTGATTTTGTATTTGATTAATTCTGCTGCCTGCAGCACCATAATATGCCACCACTAAAAAACAGAGCAAGGGTACAACATAAGCTGTTTGTATAGATTGGGTTGCATCTGAAACATATCCCATTATTACCGGGATAATGGCACCACCTACTATAGACATTATAAGCAATGATGAACCCAACTTGGCATCGGAACCTGTATTTGCAATACTCAGCGAAAAATAGTTGGAAACATTATTGACATAAAAACTGCACCGCCATTAACGTATAAACCGAAATCATTCCTGTAAAAAAGATTGCAGGCAATAACAAGATGACGTTTATAACTGAGTATGCTGTAAGCAATTTTTGCGGTCTTATAAATTGCATCAGAAGCGTGCCAATAAACCTGCCTGCCATAAACAAAAGCAAAGCCACGGACAGGTAATATGCAGCAGACTTTTCATCAATTGAGGCAGCGCTGTTTAAAAACCTGATAAAAAAACTGCCAACTCCTACCTGTGCGCCCACATAAAAAAACTGTGCTGCAATGCCTGCTCTTAAATGGTTATGCTTAAGCACACTTTTAACGCTTGATGATTCCCTGTTAATATCAATTATCTCAGGCAGATTGATGAATGAGAAAACTATCGCTACCAAAAGCACTAAAGCTCCAATAAAAATGTATGGCATTTTAACAGATGCCGCTTCGGCAATATTAAATGCCTGCACTTGCTCAGCAGTCATGGTTTGCAAATCATATTCGGTTAAATGCCTGCCCGAAAGAATAAACAGGCCACCAATGAGTGGGGCGATAAATGCACCAAGTCCGTTAAAAGACTGAGCAAGGTTAAGACGTTGCGTAGCAGTTTGAGGGTTGCCTAAAACAGTTATGTAAGGATTAGCGGCTGTTTCTAAAAATGTTAAACCACTGGCAATAACAAAAAGCGCTGTAAGAAAAAATGGAAATGATAAAACCGAAGCAGCAGGGTAAAATAAAAATGCGCCCGTAGCAAACAACAGTAAACCAAGAATGATCCCGTTTTTTGTAACCATATTTTTTCAAGAACATACCAGCAGGCAATGCCATTAAAAAATAGGCAATAAAAAAAGATGAATCTATGAGTGCGCTCTCCAAATCAGTGAGGTTGCAGGCTTTTTTAAGATGAGGAATGAGAATTGGGTTTAAGTTGTGTGCCAATGCCCATAAAAAAACAAGCTGGTAACTAAAATAAACGGAATTAAGAATTTATTTTTCTTCCTTTTTTATATTCATATATCAGAATAAGATTAGCGCCTTACATTTTTAAATTTTCTCTCCGTATTTTTATTTGCAGTGCATTTTCCAAAGGCTTAGGGCTAACAAAAATTAAATAGCCACCACCTCCGGCACCACTCAATTTCCATCCAAGGGTTTTATCGGAATACTGCTGAATGGTTTTTAAAATTTCATTATCAACCATATTGGGGAACATGGCTACCTGCGCCTGAAAAGATTCCTTGGTTGCTTCGCCAAATTTTGTTGCATCCATGGCAAGTATGGCATTCCAGCATTTTTCTGATGCACGAGCCAAAGCCTCAGCGTCCTTTTTATTAATACGTGTATTCTCCAACACATTATAAGAAGACACACGAGGACCTAACGTAATGAGATAAAGATGTGATTCAAGCCAGCTTAAAATATTTTCATCGGTTACGGTTTCAATTTCATCGGGCCAATAATTATTGTTGTAATGCAGCCTGTTTAAACCGGGGAAAACAATTCCAATACTATCCTGAGATCCGCTAACCTGCACTGTTCCCGGAGGATTTTCGTAAGAGAATAAAATTTTAGCAAGTTGCTCCTTTTCTGCAATCGGAATGTCTGTTTTCCATAATTCAATTGCCTTGCGCCTGGTGCTTGAGGACATGCCGCTCCTGTCGTTAAACTCAATAGTAGGTTCAATAGAAATGGTAAGGACATTGCCATGAGCATATTTTGAAACGTAGGGTTGATCTAACCAGCCGCCAGCCAAATCAATCCTGAACGGAATGGTACACTCTGTGCGGAGGGTGGTGGTAGAGCGCGCAGGTAACCCCGTATGCGGTATGCGTTGCAAAACTTTATACTCAATGCTTTTTTCGGCACATAATTTTTCTTTGCCGGGAGTGTGCCCATCTTCATTTACAATAAAAATATGGGGAGAAACTTCCCTTAACTCATTTTCAAAATCTATTATGCCTTTTCCTGAATTGATATAAACCCTGTGAACACAAGCCAGTGCTTCAAGCATATACTTGCGCTCATGCTGATTGGTAACCGGGTATCTGCCCTTAAGATTCTTTACATTTTCATCACTTCCAATGCAAACAAACAAATCTCCAAACTGTGCTGCTTCTGATAAAAATGCCACATGACCACTGTGCAACATATCAAAACAGCCGGTAACAAAAACTTTGGTCATAAAAACAGCGAGTAATTTTACTGAGGCAAATAAACATTAAAAATTGAATATTTACTTTTAGAGGCTGAACAGACATCCATTTTAATTAACGTAAAATTTTATTGTATGCCACACCGTCATCTTTCAAAAGATAAAAAGCTAAAGCCCATTATTGCAAAGCATGGAGAGCTTAAATTAAAAAAGCGAAAAGATATTTTTATGGCTTTGTGCAGTTCTATCATGTCGCAGCAACTATCGGTAAAGGTGGCTGATGTAATTGAAAGCCGTTTTTGAAATTGTTTAACAACAGCAAACCCACACCGGAGTTGCTTTTGCAAATGGAGCATGAAACGCTAAGAAGCATTGGGCTATCAAATGCCAAAGCAGTTTATATAAAAAACGTGGCGCAGTTTGCTATTGACAGCGGGCTTGATTTTAAAAAACTAAACGCTATGCAGGAAAACGACCTGGTTGAATACTTAACACGCATAAAAGGCGTGGGCAAATGGACTGCCGAAATGATTATGATGTTTGCCCTGGGCAAGGAAGATGTTTTTTCGACAGGTGATTTAGGAATACAAATTGCGATAAAAAATATTTACGGGATAAAAGCCAAAGACAAAAAGCAATTTGAGAAAAAGATGCTTGCATTAGCAGAAAACTGGAAACCATACCGCACTTATGCGTGCATGTATTTGTGGAGACATAAAGACGGAAAGTGAGTACCGTTTTAAAAAGCAGGCTATTCTTTTTGCCTGAAAATCTTTTTAATTTTTCGAAACTTGAGCCGTGCTTTTGCAAACAATCGGGTAAGTTTTCGGTAATGGTTAAGCAGCTCTTCAATATCATTAATTGAAAGTGCATTGGAAACAGTAATACGCAAACCGGTTTTGTTAAATGGCACTGCTGGAAACACTGCAATATTTATAAAGAAACCTGACTTCTTTAAACGCAGCACCATATCGTAACCCACGTTAACCTCTCCTACTCCAATAAAAAAAACGGGCGATTGCTCAATATGCATCAGCAGCAATCCTAATTCAACAGCGCGTTTATTAAAGTAATCAATCTTTGCTTTGAGTGATGTTTGCATCACCGTAATTTCTTTACTTAAATGTATTTTGCACGAAGCTACTGTGCTTGCCAGCGCTTGGCGGCATTTGAATAGAAAAATAAATCCTTTGCCGCAACTCTTCACACGCATATAGCTATCATCATCGGGGTAAACCAATACGCCACCCATAGTGCCAAACGCTTTGGTTAAGCCGGTGGTGAAATAAAGTTTGGGATGATAAAATGGCGCTTTTTCCATTACCATGCCTGTGCCGTTGCGGCCCTGTCCAGCTCATGCCATGTATATCATCCATATATAAATGCAATTGCTCGTAATGATCTGCCAATTGCCAGAGTTCTTTAACAGGAGCAAAATCGCCATGCATGGAGTACATACCATCGGCAGGTACCAGATTTTTTTATACTCGTTTTTAAAATTTTAACCTGGTCTTCCAGCCTGTCCATACGGTTGTGCCTAATGACTTCGGTTTTTATCTGGCGTAACTTCAGCATCATTACTGCTGATTGTATGCTATCGTGCGCGCGCTCGTCAATTACAACGGCATCGTTATCGTCAACCAAAAGCGGAAGGTTAGAAATATGACCAAGCGTTAACGACTGAAACAACAACACTTTTTTTCCGCCATACATTTGCAGAAAAAGTGCTTCGGCTTCTTCGTAATATTTGAAGATACATAAGCGCGTGAAGAAGAAAACTGCGAGCCATGCCTCATTAATGCTTCAACACCGGCTTGTATAATGGCAGGATGTTTTTCAAGCGAGAGATAACCGCACGAGCCAAAGAATAAAAGTTTTGTCCGCAATGGATACATACCTGCCGTCAAAATCATCGTGATCGGCAATGCGGTGCACAATACCCATTTCGGACGAAACTTTTACCACGTTGGTAACGGTTTCGGTAATTTGCTAAGTTTTGTTTTGCTTCAGGCTTATTTTCCCCCGGTTTATTCTCTGACATTATCTCTCCTCGTTAAAAAAAAATTAAAAACATTTCTACTAAACTATCAGTAAAAAGTTGCTTTTTGCTTTGCCATTGTTTTTAATAAAGGTGATGGGCGGTAGCGGTCTTCGCCATACCATTCAAACAATTCGGTAAGTGTTGCAAGTACGTTTGCGGCTCCAATTTCGTCACACCACTTTAATAATCCTTTAGGGTAATTTACTCCTTTGGTCATGGCTAAATCTATATCTTCCTTTGTGGCTATGTTTAATAACAAAGCATCGGCCGATTCGTTTATTAACATGCATAAAATACGGTTACAAATTTTTCAGCCGTTTTATCATTCTTTAAAGGCTCGGGCATTGTTGCGCCATCAGCATAATTAAAATATCCTTTGCCGGTTTTGCGTCCAAATAATTTTCCTTCGTATAATCTTTTTTGTGTTTGCGATGGTTTGTAACGCTGGTCGTAAAACATTTGCTCAAAAACTGTTTCGGTTACTTTATAGTTGATATCGTTTCCTATAAAGTCCATCAGTTCAAAAGGACCCATTTTAAAACCACCTTTTTCTTTCATTGCCCAATCAATAGTTGCAAAGTTTGCCACGCCTTCTTCGTAAATACGTATAGCCTCACCGTAATAAGGGCGGGCTATGCGGTTAACTATAAAGCCCGGAGTATCTTTTGCAATTACAGCAATTTTTTTAAACGAGTCAATAACCAATTTGCATTTTTCTACAACTGCCTGCGAGGTATTTAGTGAAGGAACAATTTCTACCAAAGGCATAATGGCTGCAGGGTTAAAAAAATGCAAGCCCACTACCCTATCCTGCTTTTTGCAATTGGCGCCAATAGAAATAACAGAGAGTGATGATGTGTTGGTGGCAAGTATGCAGTTATCATCAACCATTCTCTCCACATCTGTAAAAAGATTTTGTTTGGTTTGTAAATCTTCAATAATGGCTTCAATAAACAAACCGGCACCGGTAACACTGTTGAGCGAGTTGCTGAACGAAATATTTTTTTTGCATTCTTCAACAACCTCTGCAGTTATCTTTCCTTTCTCTGAAAGTTTGTGTAAGTCGGTAAAAAGTTTCTGTTCTGATTTTTGAAGAGCAGCATCGTAAGAATCGTAAACCACCACGCGGCAATTATTTAAAAGAGCCACCTGCGCTATGCCCGTGCCCATAGCACCGGCACCGGCAACCACTACATTTAGTTTTTCGTGCGCCATCAGTTGCCTTTAAAAACAG
>JADJOA010000004.1 GCA_016714005.1 Bacteroidota bacterium | reverse complement strand
TTTTTCTGGTTTCATAATTATTCAAAAAATGCGTGAATATTCGAATCAGTATGTGTTTTCAGTTCATTAAATGAACCATCTGCATAATTAATTCCATCAATTAACATGCATACCCTGTTAGCTATTTTCTGTGTACAGTACATATCATGAGAAATAATAATGGAAGAGGTATTGTATTTTTTTTGCAACATCAACATTACACTTACAATTTCCTTAGCTGTAATTGGGTCTAACCCTGTTGTAGGTTCATCGTAAAGCATAATTGCCGGTTTTAAAATTAATGAGCGCGCAAGCCCAATTCTTTTTCTCATTCCTCCCGAAAGCTCAGATGGCATAAGATTGATGGTGTTTAATAAACCCACATCATTTAAAGTTTCCTCAACTGTGCATTTTATCTCTGTTTGCGATTTGTGCTTTCCATGCCTTCGGAGTGCAAACTCCTGTGTTTTCTCACCGTCATACTATCATATAAAGCACTACTTTGAAAAACAAAACCGATTGTAGCTCTCAGTTCATCAAGGTCCTGTTGTGGCAAATCTGAGATCTCTTTACCAAAACTTTTAAAGAACCGCCATCATAAGGTATCAAAACCCACAATACATTTATTAAGAACTGATTTTCCACAACCTGATTTTCCAAGCACTACAATATTCTCTCCTTTTCTAACAGTAAGATTAAAATCTGTAAGAACTGCATTATCACCAAATGATTTTTTCAGATGCAGCACTTCAATTACTGCTTCTCCATATGGCTGTTCTTTATTGCCTTGATTTTTATCGTTAGCAGGAATCATCATAAGAATCCAAAAAATTGAGTGATTTGAACAGCAATTAAGTCAACAATAAAAACCAGTAAAGAAGAAACTACAACTGCTGAATTTGCAGATCTTCCAACGCCTTCTGTTCCTTTTTGGGAATTATATCCTTTATAGCATCCAATAACCCCAATAACAAAACCAAAGAAAAACGATTTAATAAATGCAGGTATTACATCACTAAATTGTAATACTTCAAATACTTGTTTAAAGTATAAAGTAAGGCTTACCGATCCGTGAATTTTTACTGCGAGATAGGAGCCATAAGTGCAATAGCGTCACCTAATATTACCAACACAGGAATCATTAATGTGGTACTTAAAATACGTGTTACCACTATATATTTACAAACGATTGGTGCCGCTTACTTCCATTGCATCAATTTGCTCTGTCACTTTCATTGATCCGAGTTCAGCACCAATACCTGAACCAACTTTTCCCGCGCAAATCAGCGCTGTAATAACCGGTCCAATTTCTCTTATTAAACTTAACCCAACCATTTTAGGCAACCATGCCTCTGCACCAAACTCAACTAAGGTTGGCCTTGATTGTAGTGTAATAACCAAACCAATTATAAAAGCTGTAACACCTACGAGCGGTAAGGAACGATATCCAATTTCATACGATTGTTTTACAACTTCTTTTAACTCAAATGGAGGCGAAAATAATTCCTTAAAAAAACGACCGGCAAACCTTGCTGTTTCACCCGCTTCATTAAAGAATTCTTTTATCTCCATACAATATGGTGTTGTATATTTTGTACAAGGTAAGAAAAAATACTGATTATGGATGACTTATTGAAATCCCTTCAAGTAAATGCTCACCGGTCGATTGCACCTCTTTCGCAATAGAAGATAGTATAACAACTCCGGTATGATCGGTTTCAACAAAACCAATATAACTTGCAAACCCTCCGGTAATTCCGCTTTGCCACACAATGCGTTTTTCATTCTTAATCGGATTAATTTTCCACCCCAGGGCAATTTCTTTGCCTTTGTTTTTTTTGCCGGTAAGCTTGATGCGGGCATTGTGCGTGTAATCTAACAAGTTGGTATAATAGTCCTTTTGTAATCTGATATTCTGCTCCAGGAATCTCATCATATCATTAATATTGGAATGAAAACCTAAAGCCGGAGCTAAAATATCGCACTTCCAATTTTGCTTTACATTTCCAAATGCGTCGTGACTCTTCTAAAAGGTATTGCTGGTGAGAGGTAATAGATTTATCCCTGTACCATGGCATAATATGTTCTAGAAATAATCGGTCATAAATTAATTCTTCAAATTCGGTTTTAGTTTTTTGTTCCAATGCATGACCTAATAAAGCAATTCCTGTAGCTGAATATTGATAGTCATAACCAATTGGTTTTGCAAAATGAAAAGACTTTAAAAAGGCATATAGGTGTTCCTTAGAATAATCAGCATAAGGATTCTGCTTATTTTTTGATTTCAAATTACCCGGAAGTTTTGGCAACCCTGTTGTATGAGTTGCAAGGTCGCACAGCAATATTTCCTGTGGTTTTGACGATGGATCAGGAAAGCATACATATGGAGTAAATGCAAATGATACCGCATCACCTTTTCGTGTTGGGAGTTATAGTTTTCTGCAGCTGGTTTGCAAACAATTTCCTCGTAGGTTGGTGATGGTACGTCAAAGGGTAAAAACAACTTCAATCTGTCATCAGCATTTATTATACCTTTTAGAATTAATTCTGAATAGAGGATGCTGGTAAAAGTTTCAGATAGTTCGCCTAATTCAAAAATGCTGTTAGTGTCAGGCAAAACTTTGTTTCCATTTTTGGTTTCTCCATAAAAATATGTTGTTGCAATTCCGTTTTCAATTATGCCGATTACTAATGCCCCATTTGCATTTTGCAGGTAAATGTTCGCTAAACTATCAGCCACATCCTTTTTACTTTGCTGGCAATAGGCAGAAAAAGGCAATATGATTACCCATGCTAATGCAATTATTTTTTTCATCTGTTACAATTATTTGGTTATATGCAATGCAAGAACCGGTATGTGTCCGTGGTAAGCCATTCGTTTAGTTAAACTACGGCTAAAGATTTTGTGCAAAGTCCTGATTTCGAATACACTCATGGCAAGCATATCGGTGAAATTGTTCCGTGTATGTATTCAAACCATGAAATACATCCTTATCTTCTATCAATCTGTATGAGATATTTTTATAGCCACTTTCTTTAATAATGTATATTCCTTTAAATCTTCCAATCTCTAAATCTTCAAAATTATCTTCAAGATTACCTGAGGTTATGTGTAACATGATAATCTCCGAATCAAAAATTTTTGCAAGGTCAATTAAGAAATGAAGATGACCGGCATTGTGGTTACCATAATCGGCTGCAAAGGCAATTTTTTTAAGCTCTTTAATCTTAGCCTTCTCTGGAATCGCCAGTACAGGCACCAATGAATTTTCCATAACACTTGCTGCATTAGAGCCTATTAAAAACTCGCTCACACCGCTCGCTCCATGTGTGCCCATTATAATTAAATCGGCTTTTATATTATTGGCATAAGCCGGAATTTCCAAATCTGCCGACCCCATAGTGGCATGTATAACCATATTCACGTCAGGAAATCTTTCCTTCGCCTTATCTTTTGCTCTAGTCAATCCATTCATAGCAATTTTATGATATTCTTCAGGCATTGAAGTATTACTACTTCGCTTACCGGAACCGGAACATGATAAGAATGCAGTATAAATACTTCTGCATTAAGTTTTTTGCCTAATTCACATGCATACTCAAGTGCATTTTCCGAATTGTCTGAGAAATCTACTGGTACTAAAATTTTTTTCATTGTATAAATTTTTATGGTTAATTAACACTGATCTTATGTTGATTCTCTATAAAGGTAAACAACTCTTTCTTTAATTTTCTTATACTGCCCGTGAATTTTCTATGTTTAATCTGATTTTTTTGATGGGCCTTATTAATTGATTTTTCGTTAACAATAATTTTGCTCTTTCTGCTTCAGAAAGATTATGTTCATGCAACCTAATGTCTCCCAGTATCTTTTTGAGGTTTACCTCATCAAACTTTTTTAGCTTTAATTCCAGAGAGTAATAAGCATTTAGCCTCTTCTTGCTTTTCGTTACAATCACACTTTGCTTCAACAGTTTCCTGAAAAACAATAATTCAATTTTACAGAATTCCAATTCTGAAATCCAATTAACCACATCATCGTGCATGTGTATAGGGTGTGGGGGTAACATAAACTTATTGCTGTTTTCAATCAATAATTTTGGCATTTCTCTTTATATTTAATGTTATAGAATTTTCACAACAAAGTTCATTCATTAATTTATTTGAAGTATGATAAATGTTACATCTTTAACATGACATCCGTCATATATGATAGATGTGTAATGACTGACTGATGGTAAATAATAAAAACACTGGCAATTGAAAAAATATCTATAGCTAACCTCAAATGCGTAGGATTTGCAACCATCATAAAAAATAAACTTACCGTTCTTTTTGATGTAAACAAATTTGATGTAATCCCCAATGAGAATATGGTAAGTTGAGTCGGAAGGAAATACTCCGCCAAATAAAAATCACAAATAAGTTTTTAGCACTTGGATACCCTTAAGTAACAGAGCATAAGGGATTATTGGCTCAATTAAACATCTATGCAAGCTGCCTGAATGGAAGATTACGCAAGTGAAGTTTTATTGTCACCTTTTATTAGTTTCATTTATAAATTTATGATATAAATCAGATGGCAACGTAACCAATGTTACAATCCTTAAGGTTTTCGGATAGTATCATTGCATTAAATTTATTACTTATGATAATACAAGATATTTTAAAAAGTGAAACACATACAATTATTGATGTGAGAAGCACTGATGAGTTTAATGGAGGTCATGTTAAAGGAGCAATTAATATTCCTCTTGACCAGCTGCCTGAAAAACTTGAAGAAGTAAAAAAAATGCCACATCCAGTTGTTTTATGTTGTGCTTCAGGTAGCCGCAGCCGGCAGGCGCATGTTTATTTATCACAACATGGTATAGCTAACACTTACAATGGCGGTTCATGGATAGAGATTAATGAATTAAAAAGTAAAAGTGCATGAGCATGGAACATTATTATGAAGTTGAACTTAAGTGGGATGCTGACAGAAAAGGGACATTAAGCTCCACAGAACTTGATGAAAAATTGTTGTTGCCACACCTCCCGACTTTCCCAAAGGTATTCCCGAATATGGTCACCAGAGCATTTATTGATTGCATCGGTTACCAGTTGTTTTATGACAACCTTTTTAGCAATTGCAGAAAATTCTAAATTAGAATTTGAAAGTTTATCTATTAATGCCAATGGTAACCTTGATAAAGTTGAAGGTAAACTGATGATGCACTCTATCAAACTATTGCCCTCACTTATAATTAAAAATCCAAGTGATAATGAAAGGGCATTGAGGATTCTTGAAAAATCGGAAGCTGCATGTTTAATTTCAAATTCATTGAAAACTACCATTAAACTTATGCCAACAGTTAATATTAGTAAAAGTAACATAGCCGCGGGAGTATAAGTTTAAGCATGATGCATAAAACAAAAAGGAGTAGTTTTATTTCTGCTCCTTTTTGTTACCTAAATTTAATCTTTTAACTTTTCAAATTATAAAATTATACTACCGAAATCTCCTTTGTTTTTGAAAGAGCAATTGTATTTTTTGCAATATCAAGCTTCAATACTCCGTTTTCATAAAGTGTGTTAACATCATCCTCTTTTAGATTCTCAGGCAATGTAAAGGTGCGACTAAAGGAATTGTAGCTATTCTCCTCGCAGATATAGTTTTTCTTTTTCTCTTCTTTTTCTTCTTTGTGTTCAACCGAAACAGGCAACATTTCTCTATCAACAGTAATTTGAAATCTTTCTTTTCAAACCGGGAGTCGCAAATTCAATTTCAAATTTTTGTCGTCCTCAGCAACATTAACAGTAGGTGTAAAGTCTTTTTTCCAAAGAAGGTCAAATGTAAGATCCTAGGCTCTAAAAAAGTCAGACATCATAGGGCTAAAACCTCAAAGTGAATTGTTTCTTTTAATGAATGACATGTTATTATTTCCCTTACAAGCATAATATGCAGCCAACAACTTTACTTAAATTGCAAATGCACAGAAATGATATTTGCTATCATACCGTTACTTTTGAATAATGGCCATAACGTATTTCGGCAGAACTAAAGTACCTAATACCGAAAATACCTTTGGGTGGTGACAGTCTAATACCTGCACCACTAAAATTGCTGTTAAATTTAGAGAGGTCGTAATTGCTGGTATAATAATTATTCTGTTGGGTATGCTCCTGGTATGGTTCAAAATATTTAATTGCTGTTTGGTTATAAAACCTATAAAAAGGACTAATAGAAAGGAACGGTGAAATTTTTACGGGTAGTTCCAAATTGAAGGTATTAGATTTCAGATCCCAATCATCCGCATAAAAGCGGTAGTATGTTTTGATAATTAATTTATCACCCAGAAAATAATTAGCCCTAAGTGCCAACGGAAATTTAAGTCGTGAGTTTGGAAGATTTTCCTGATGAACAGTTTGGTCATTAAAGTAAACACGATGAAAAGGCAAACTTAAATATCCCTGCTGCAAAACAGCGTCAGCTAAAAACATAATCTGAAAACGTTCATTTATTATCTGCGAATAGGAAAGTGATCCCGCATAGGTATTTCGTGTTGCTTTACCACCGGGTGCAACTTTTCGTAATTCAACAGGAGAGATTAACGAAAGAGCATCAAAGTACGTTTGAGTTTTGCAGTGAATTCACCATTTCTATTTTTCGTTTTTTAGAAAAATTGATATTTCCACCAACTGATGAATAATCATATTCGGTAGAATAAGAAAGTCCTATCCCTGATGTTCTTCCTTTCTTTTCATTTTCAACACTCCAATCAAATGCAGGATAAACGCGCGTATCGGCATGAGAAGCCGAGGAATTTGCCTGTAAATCTATCTTATCAGAAGATGCTGAAGTGTATTGATCTATTCCACAACTCAAATCAAAATTATGTTTACGGTACTTCTTGTCGTAAAATGTCAGTTTTACATCAATAACATTGGCCAGGTCAGTTAATTTTTCTGAACCCAAGCCTCCGGTTACAGATGCATGATCACCATCCTGATCATAATAACTTGAAATAAGATTTATCTCTTCAATTTTTAATTTTCTGCTTTTAAAAGCGCTACTGTCATTTGTTGACTGTGCGTACGAATTAAACAAAACAGCCAAAGCAGCAGCGGTTAAATAGATTTTTTTCATTACTGGACTTTATGTGTTAAAAATTAATTGCAACCGCAACCCCCACCGCTTTTTCCTGCGTTAGCTCCAGAAGCGCCTTCGCGGTAACTTTCAAAACTTAATTCTGTTTTTTCAATTTTACGATTACCTAAAATCATCTCAGCATCGTTAAGTTTATTTTTCTGATACTCCTTTACTACCTTGCATGATGCTGACAATAAAACAGGAATACTGATAATTAAAATGGATGCGATTTTTTTTAAATGAATTAGCCTCATTGCAAACGAATATTTTTTGAAGTGTAAATCTTGTTATTGTCATCTATAATAATACAGGCAAGGTTTTTTATCTGGTTAACCAAATTAATTCCCGAAGCTATCCCCATTATAGTTATTGGTGTGGCCATAGCATCAGCTATTTCTGCATTGGTACTTATTATGGTAACGCTTTTAATGCCTGTAACAGGTAAACCAGTTTTTGTATTAATGGTATGCGAATATTTTTTGCCATTGATTTTTACAAACTTTTCATAGTTACCTGAAGTAGCAACTGCCATATCGGTAACATTAAAAAATATGAGAAAGGCAAATGAGCGTAGTCTGGATTGGTAATGCCAATTGTCCATGGAGTATTGTCCGCACGAAATCCCAGGTTGCAAGATCACCTGAAGCATTAACTATCCCACCAGCGACACCTTCTTTTTTGAGCAAGGCCTTAGCTTTTTCTGCCGCATATCCTTTGCCAATTCCACCAAAACCAATTCGCATTCCTTTTTCCTTCAGCATCACTGTGCAGTTTTTACTATCCATAATTACATTCTTATAATTGATTAACCTTATCATTGATTTAGCTGTTTCCTCATCGGGCAGTGCAGTCATTGTCTTATCAAAATTCCAAAGACGCTTATCAATAGAACCGTAGGTTATATCAAAGGCTCCGTCTGTAACATCAGATATTTTTTTGAACGCTGAATAAGATCAAAAACCTCTCTGTCAACTTTTACTGCACTTATTCCTGCCTGCTGATTTATACGATTTGTCTGGCTGTTTTCATTAAATGTGGTGAGCAGTTTTTCGATGCGTTTGATTTCTGCAATAGCCATCTCAATTTTTGTCGTTGCCTGCTCTTCATCATCGTGCACAACGGTTATTTCAAAAGAATTACCCATAAGCTTTTCGGCTTTTTTGAATTCTTTTAGTATGGCAACTTCTTTATTTATACCCATCACAGGTTTTTCGTATTTCTGAAACAAACATTTCAACACTTTCTTTTGGAAAGCCATCCCACGATTTTAAAATATTTCCTTTACTATCTAACAATAGCGTCAAGGGAAACTTACCTTCCTGATTATACTTGTCAGCCAATAGTTCATTTTGTTTTTTTATGGAAGGCTCAAGTTGATTTTTTTTATTGCGTGGAAAATCGGCATTATATAGTATCACCGAAGTATTCATATTTTTAAAAAAACTTCGTTTTCAAAAATTTCTTTACGTATACGTATACACGGCCCGCACCAGTCAGAACCGGAAAAATTTAGCAAAACAGGTTGGTGCTTTTCACCGGCAATTTTCATAGCAGTTTCAAAACTTGGTTGCCAAGTGGTAAATGATAGTAAACTAAACACCGAGATTATAAACAATAGTTTTTTCATTTTTACTCTTTTATTTAATTACTAATTAAAATTTAAAAAATAAGAATAGTAATGTTTAGAGAAATAGCAATAGATATCATCAAGAGCATACTCAATTTTAGTGATCAACAACGGCTGTTGTAACACAAACTTTTATAATAAGCAAATAACGGAAAAATAATATTTTAATTGTCTTATGTCATGCTTGATAGAGGACATTACGAAATATGATTTAAATCAGAATATGTCAAGAAGGTATGAGATATTTTTGCTTTTAATATGAGCAATGGTTATTTGGTTGTTACAGTGTGATCATATTATATCAACAACTTGGAAAAAAAATGATACATAATGTTAACTGAAAAAATAACTGTTGCCAACTTAAAATGTGATGGTTGCGCAACCACCATTAAAAACAAATTACTGGCACTATCAGGTGTGAATAAGGTGGATGTCATTATTGCTGACGATCTTGTGGTAGTTGAACACGAAGAAAATATTTTGCGTAGTGCAATTGCTCAAAAACTTTTGTCGCTTGGCTATCCGGAAGCAACTGAAGAAAATGGATTGTTAACACAGTTAAAGAGCTATGCAAGTTGTATGGTTGGGAGGTTAAGTAAATAACCCATCTGCACTTTATTTAATCCTAATGCGGCAGTTTTTCCCTAAAATATCCATACAACCATGTGCCTGCTATTGCGCTTAATAGTGTTACAATAATTACTGATGCACCTGTACCAATTTGCGCAAACAACGGACCTGGGCATGCACCGGTAATAGCCCACCCTAATCCAAAAAGAGTACCGCCAATAATTTGACCTTTGTTAAATGATTTGGGATGAAAAGTTATTGGCTCTCCATATATTGTTTTGATGTTGAATTTTTTGATGAGCCAAACCGAAATAATTCCTGTGATAACTGCGCTGCCAATGATGCCATACATGTGAAACGATTGCAGTCGGAACATTTCCTGTATGCGAAACCAGCTTACAATTTCAGCTTTTACGAAGACTATACCGAAGGATATACCAACCAATAAGTACTTAAAATTATGATACCATTTATGCTCCAATGTACTTTCGTTAACGCACATGGCATCTAAGGATCGCACTTCAAAATCGGTATTTGTTTGATTACTGTTATTCATTTTTTATGGTAACTGAAGGATGAATGGTAGAATAAGATTTGCCATGATAAAACCACCAAGCATAAAACAGCAAGTGGCAATAAGTGAAGGTAACTGCAAAGTTGATAAGCCCATAATGGCATGACCACTGGTGCAGCCTCCGGCATAGCGCGTACCAAAGCCTATGAGCACACCTCCCACAACTATAATTAGAATTCCCTTGAGTGTAAATAATGTGCTCCAGTTGATAACATCAACAGGCACTAAACTATTTGTATTGGCTATGCCATATTGTGCAAGCTCAGTGGCAAGTGCCTGATTAATTTGAACTGGTTGCGGGTTAGCAAGTAAATCTGTAGCAACAAATCCACCTAATAAAATACCGCCAACAAAAAACAAATTCCATATTTCTTTTTTCCATTCGTATTTAAAAAACGGAATATTAGCCGGAATACACGCAGCACATATATGTCTCAGCGATGAGCTGATACCAAAAGATTTGTTACCAATGATTAGAAGCACCGGTACTGTTAAGCCAATAAGCGGGCCGGCAACATACCAGGCCAGGGCTGCTTTATAATTTCAATAAACGACATAAATATTTATTTCTTTTTCTTTAAAGTAGAAATACCAAACGGTAAGTACAAAGGGCAAAAGCTAATGAAACTTGTTAGTGCAAAAATAACAGCAAATATGCCAAGTATGATTGCCATTAAGCCATTAATAGTACCTGTAAAATAAAGTATTGCTACTAAAGCTGCTAATAAAAGCCTGATGGCTTTGTCTGTGGAACCCATGTTTTTTTTCATGATACTTATCCTAATTTATATTTAAATTGATTAATATTTATAAAAGTAAAATTGAAACGTGATTTGTATTCAAACTCAAATCAATACTATGGCTCAACAATTATCTTTTGTGTAGCCTTTTCATAATCTGTTTCTATGCTTATGAAATATATTCCTCCGTTTTGTAATTTTTTAATCTTTCTATGGTAGATGTGTTCGCCACGGGGTTTATTTTTTTCTATTTTGTCATCTAGTATTTTACCTTCCTCGTTTACTAAACGTACTCTTGCATACCCATTTTCCTTTAAATAATATTTAACTTCAAATATGCCATTATTTGGATTGGGTATAACCATCATCTTTAAAGTGCCGGCACCCTGTTCGTTAATTTTATGCTGGGCAAGCGGATTGTTTTGTAATAAAAGTACTTTGAAAATTTGGCTGCTGGCACTGCTTTCTACTCCTGTGTTTACCCAAAAAATATTTTTTGCTGTGCTTGATATTCCACCATAAATGTAACCTGCCAATGTAGTATCATTAGTAATTGAATCTAATTTTAAAACGCCATTGCTAAAGTGCGGAACATTTTCGTTTGGAATAAATTCGGCACCTGCTCCAATTAATGCTGGCATTTCTACAGGCAACTTATACTCAGATAAAACTCCCAATGAGTTTCTAGTTATCCTTGCAATGGTTTGAGTAAATGGGACATTATTATCCTGCACTAAAACACCCGCACTGTCATAGTACTGAGCTATTCCTCCAAAAAAAACATTATGCATTTGATTGTTTGATGCCGAATATAACGGCAATACCGGACAGTGGTAATGATTGTAATATTGCTGAAATGTATTATTAACCGAATAACTTGAACTATCTACAGTTACAGAATTTAAAAAAGGCAAATCAATATTATATTGAAACACTCCCGAAAACATAGTGATTCCTGATTGCCATTAGTTAAAATTTTGCGATTCAGCATTGTAATCTCTTCGGTGAAAATTGACGCTATCAACAATATTTAACAAGTGATTTATTGTGATAATGGTTCCATTATCGCTAATGGTAAATTTCTTTATTGCATTAGTATATTCCTGAATAAATCCCGGGCCATGTGAGGGTCCCATTGGGTTATATCGTCCCATAAATTTTTGACCACCCAAAAGATAGTATATGTTGTCTATCCTTCTTAGTTTTCCTCCGGTAACCTGAAATGCGGTATCGGTAATTTGACGAAAAAAGGAAGTAAAATTTGAATTAGAGATAATTGAATTAATTACATCTGATACTTTTATAGCCGTAAGATTCGGATAAGTGGTGTGATCGGCAAGAGTTGCACTATACCCATATCCGCCAATACAATAAAGATAATCTCCATCCTGAAAAAACTGAAGGTTAGTTGAACTTAATTGTTCTTGTATGGCAATTGGCAATGATGTTAAAGGAGCAACCCACATTTGTTTTACTACAGGATCAATTACTATAAGTTGATTGTTATGCCCGGCTAAATCAAAAGAGGCAAATGGTTGTCTTCTGTGAAGACCATCTAGACGACCACCTACAATTAACCACTTGTTATTATGCTGACCAAAAGCGTATGACTGAAGCCCACCAAGCCCTGCAATATTCACCGGTTCAAGGGCAATATTAAAAGGTGCTGTTTGTGCAAAAGTTGAAAGGCTGGTTATTATCAGTACAATTAGTTTAAATAAATTTTCATCATCTCTATTGATTTTTACTTAGAATATACTTCGAAACATTATTACTGCTTAATAACCTTCTTTGAGTTTTTTTTTATTTTTTTTAAAAGGATAATAAATAACTCATCGTTCTTTCTTGATGGAATACTGTTGTAGCATTTGCTCATTGTTTTTATGATAAAGTGCGGCTCAAAAATTGGTTTGTATTCGCCTGCAAAACCACCAAAAGGAGGAAATAGTTTTTCGAACTGCTTATCAAACAGTACTCCTACAATTTTACCTGTATTACTAAGTAACCATGCTGCTTTTTCTGCATATTCCTTTCGTTTTACCGGTGGTATTGCGCAAAAAAATGTTTGCTCAATTATTAAATCATAATTTCCTTGGTGAAGAAAAAAATCCTCACACAGAACTTTTACCTGTGGAATATTTTTAAACTTCTGGTCAAGCATTTCAACTGCACTGGGAGCAATATCAATTAGCGTAATATTGGTAAAACCACTTGCAACCAAAAACTCCGCTTCGTATGCATTGCCACATCCAGGAATAAGGATGGGTGCATTTTTATTTGGGTATT
This sequence comes from Bacteroidota bacterium, assembly GCA_016714005.1. GTDB lineage: Bacteria > Bacteroidota > Bacteroidia > AKYH767-A > OLB10 > JADJOA01. Next base: position 51,847 of record JADJOA010000004.1, on the reverse strand, counting down.
GCTGCAGATAAGTTGTTATTGCAGGTGATGCTTTTCCTATATCCCAACCTGTTTCACTTTTTGCCAACGTTCATTCCAATATTTTTGATTTAGTGGAACTTCGCATTGGGTAAGGCAGCACTGCAAACTTTTTTGTTCTTTATCCATTTACTAATTTATTTACGCTTTGCCACGTACCTCCATTAATAACGTTTGCTATTCCATTTTGCTCTAATATACTTTTTGCACGGCTGCTGCGCATACCACTTCGGCAAAAAACAACAATACCATTTTTGTCCTTAAAGCGGTTTAAATCCTTAACTATATTATCAAGCGGAATATTTACAGACCCTTTTACATGTCCATTGGCAAATTCTTCTTTAGTGCGTACATCAACTAATAAAGCTTTATTGTTTATCATTTCCTTTAGTTGCACATCTGCTTGAGAGTGGAATATTTTTTTTATAAAATTTATCATTACTTAAATTTAACTGTTTGTTATTTTAAAATTTTTGACTGGCACACAAAATCCGTTTTGGCTATGTTTGTTTTGCTGATAGCATTAAAGCCACCATCCACTTCAGTAAAGTTGCGATAGCCGCGCGCCTGCAATATGCTTGCAGCCATCATGCTACGGTATCCTCCAGCGCAATACAGATAAAAGTGGGTGGAAGGATTTATATCTTTTATCCAGTTGTTAATATAAGCAAGTGGTTTGCTGTATGCATCCTGCACGTGCTCGGCTGCGTATTCACTTTCTTTTCTAACATCTATTATCATGTCATGCCCCGGTTTTACAGCGGCGGCAAATTCATCAGCCGTAATCCTGTTAATGCTGTCTGTTTCTTTGCCTGCGCTTTGCCATGCGTTAATACCACCCTTTAAATAACCAAGTACATTATCAAAACCTACACGCGATAGGCGTGTTACCACTTCCTGTTCTTTTTCTATATCCGTAATTAATAACAGCGGTTGTTTTACATCAACAATAAGTGCGCCCACCCACGGTGCAAAATCTCCTCCCAAACCAATATTTACAGATTGCGGAATAAATGCCTTGTAAAATTCTGTATTGCTGCGTGTGTCAAGAATGAGTGCATTGGTTTCTTCAGCAATTGTTTCAAACTCATTTACTGATAAAGCTTTTAGTCCTTTGCTCATTATAGTATCAAAGCTTTCATAACCGGTTTTATTCATGGCTACATTCATTCCAAAGTAAGCAGGTGGCGGAAGCAGACCTTCTGTAACTTCTTTTACAAATTCCGCCTCAGTCATATCTTTTCGCAAAGCGTAGTTGTATTTTTTCTGTTCACCAATGGTTGATACAGTTTCCTTACTCATGTTTTTACCACATGCACTGCCTGCTCCGTGGGCAGGATATACAATTACGTCATCGGGAAGGGTCATAACATGGTTGCGCAGCGAATGATAAAGAGTTATAGCTAGTTGTTCCATGGTCATTGATGCAGCTTTTTGTGCAAGGTCGGGTCTGCCCACATCACCAATAAATAAAGTGTCTCCACTAAACAATGCATGTTCCTTTCCGCTTTCGTCAATCAATAAATAGCAGGTGCTCTCCATGGTGTGACCGGGAGTGTGCAGCACTCTGATTTTAATTTTTCCTACTTCAAACTCCTGGTTATGTTTTGCAGCAATAAAATTAAATGCAGGTGTTGCATTGGGACCATATACCACAGGTGCTTTGGTTTTATGGCTAAGGTCTAAATGCCCACTTACAAAATCGGCATGAAAGTGTGTTTCAAAAATATACCTGAGCTTAACGCCATCGCGGTTAATGCGGTCTAAGTAAGGTTGTGTTTCTCTGAGCGGGTCAATAATAGCAGCTTCACCATCACTTGTTATGTAGTATGCGCCTTGTGCAAGGCAGCCGGTATATATTTGTTCTATTTTCATTTTAATTATTGTTGTGTTTTTTTATGATGCAAATATGCAGGTATGTAATTGTAAATACAGCTACTTATGTTACATAACCTGAAATTAATTTATGCTTTACAGTTAATATGGTGCATGGCATCGTCCTGATGAAAAAACCACGACAGCCATAATACCCTTGACAAACGCATAAACACCGGTTGCAGTAAAATGAGCAAAACAGTATTGATACCAAGCCACCAGTAAATGCTATTGTTGCTGAACCCAACATCAAATAATACCCATGAAGCAACAAAGGTGGTTACCGAAACAGCAATGGAAAGCGCATAGCTTACATATCCGGTTCCGTAATAAAAACCTGTTTCAAGTTCGGTGCGCTGGCCACAAACTTCACATTTTTCAACCATGTGCCCCATGTGCTTAATTTCATACCATTTGTGTGTAAACATTTTTCCTCGTGACACCGCGGGCATTTTTGACTGAGTATATTTTTTATGTAGTTGTACATAGTGGTACTATTTAAATATAGTTTCTTTTATAATAATGTAAAAACCCATAACAAGAACAAACCAGCCAAATGCCGGTTTCAATTTAGCCCCATCAATGGATTTGGAAATAAATATTCCGGCTAAAATACCGCTTACTGCAAATGCCGATACCGTTAGTAAAAACTGCCAGTTTATGCCTGTTGATCCTACAGAAGTAATAAAACCAATTAATGAATTGAGTGCAATTATGACCAATGAGGTGCCGATGGCTTCTTTCATTTGAAGATTACCTGCAAATAATAATGCGGGAATAATTACAAAGCCACCTCCGGCACCAATCATACCGGTTAGCATGCCAATGAGTAATGCTTTAGTTACTAATGATTGATAATTTAATGTTTGTTGACAGGAGTTGTTTGCAGAGATATTATTTTTTTTAAGCATACTGTATGATGCCGCCAGCATGGTGACGGCAAACAATATCATGGTGAGCATGCTTTTGGTAAACGTAAAGTTTACCGTTTTAAAAATTATTGTGGGAATGTGTGGAACTACAAAATATCTTGTTGCAAACACAGCTATAAGTGATGGTAAACCAAAAGCAATTACCATTTTGGTGTTAACCAATCCGTTTTTAAAATAACCTACAGAGCCCGTGGTGCTTGCAATGCCTACTATAAAAAGTGAATAAACAATGGCATCTGCGGCATCCATGTGAAAAAGATAAACAAGCACAGGAACAGTTAGTATACTACCGCCACCGCCAATAAGCCCAAGCGAAATACCAATAACTATTGATGAAAGATAACCGGCAGCAATCATAATTTACAGCCACAAAGGTGCAACAGTATTTTTTGCTGTATAGCAACTAAAGTTACATAAGGGTAATTTTGTTACGTCCGAGTTTAACGAGGGAATTGTCTTCCATTTGTTTAAGGAGACGGGAGACTACTACGCGTGCAGTACCCATTTCGGTGGCAAGTTGTTCGTGGGTGATGGTAATGGTGTTTGCGTTGTTGAGTGCTGCTTTTCGTTTTATGAAGTCGAGCAACCTGTCGTCTAATTTTTTAAAGGCAACTGCATTCACCACTTCAAGCAGTTCTTCAAAACGCTTGTGGTAAAGTTTAAAATATAATCGAGCCACTCCGGAAATGCTTTGATAAGATCGGAAACTTTGTCAATAGGTATGAAAAGAATTTGAGTATCTTCTTCGGCAATGGCTTTTATCTTACTTGTATCGTGGTGCAAGCCACCAAGAAAAGACATAATGCAGCTTTCGCCAGCTTTGATGTAGTAAAGGAGAATTTCTCTGCCTTCGTCATCGGTGCGCATAACTCTTATGCTGCCTTTGGTTACAATAGGTATGGCCTTTATATATGCGTTTTCGTTTACAATAACTTCGTCTTCTCTAAATGATTTTGCAAAACCATAAGAGGCAAGTTTTTCTCTTAAATCTTTTGAAGAAATAAACTGATTGATTACATCTAAGTTCATAGGCACAAAGTTAAGAGTAAAATTTTTACGACTGATTAGGGTAGCTGCCTGGCAGTACAAAGAAATAAAGAAGAGAATAAACATTAAACAGGAGTTGTTGAGGGAGCAAATAAATATGGTGCGAGATAATTTTGAAGAAGTGATGATAGAAAATATTATCGCGTTCTTGTTGCCAGCAGTTACCGGAAAATTTTAAATAAAAAAATTGTGCAGGATTTGAGTCATTATAATTACTTCAACCTTTAAAAATTCCGAGTTAATTTTATTACTACAACTTAAATTCTTTCAAGAACGCATCACGATAGGTAATGCCTAATGGGATTTTAGTTTTATTGACAATTACCTGCTCAGACTCTATGGTTTCTATATGCCTTGATGCTACAATAAATGATTTGTGAACGCGAATAAATCCTTCTTTGGGTATCAAGTCGAAAATATCCGTCATGTTTTCACGCAACAGTATTTTTTTCTCTTTGGTATAGACAGTGATGTAATTTCCGTCTTTCTCGAGATAATAGATGTCGTCAACCTTTACCTTATGCGTTTGCGGACCACTTTTCAAGAAAATGAAATCCGCCTTTGAGGAATTTATTCCCGGTTGCGATTTGGTTTTCAGGTTTATCAGTTCACTTGCTTTATTAACCGACTGCAAGAAGCGTTCAAAGGTTATAGGTTTCAACAAATAGTCAATGGCATTTAAACTGTAACTCTCAATGGCGTACTCGCTGTAAGCAGTTGTAAAAATTACCATTGGCTTATCTGCCAGAGTTGAAAATAATTGTATGCCGTTTAGTTCGGGCATATTAATGTCTAAGAAAAGCAGTTCTACTTTTTCCGTTCTGAGAAACTCAACTGCTTTAACCGGTTCGCGGAATTGCGCTTTCAAACTGAGCGAATCAATTTTTTTGCAATAGCGGTGTATTACATCCAACGCTTTGGGTTCATCATCAACAGCAATGCAATTTATCATGATAGGTTAATTTTTAATTCTACAGAATAAAGAAATTCATTTGCAGCGATGCAGAGCGAATGTTTTTCAGGATAGAGCAAATTCAATCTTCGCTTAACATTTTGCAACCCTATACCGGCACTCTCCATTTTATGAACGGTGCCATAATTATTATTGAGGCATGTAAAATACAGTTCGTTATCTGACTTTTTAATTGATAATTCTATAGATGATTTTTTTTGATAGATACACCATGCTTAAATGCATTTTCTACAAAGGGAATTAAAAGCATGGGAGCAATAAGTTCTCCGTTTAAATTTTTCGGGTATTTAAAATCAACAGACAGTTCTTCGTTTTGGTAACGTAATTTATTAAGTCCGATATAACCTTCAAGGTAATCAATCTCTTTTTTTAAAAGCACACGTTCGGTATTACTGTCGTAAATCATGTAACGCATCATCACCGAAAGTTTTGAAATGCTGTCAGCTAAATCATCATTTCCTTTTTCCTGCGCCTGCGAAAAGAGATTATTCATTGTATTAAATAAAAAGTGGGGGTTGATTTGTGCGCGCAGGAAATCTTTTTCATACCTGAGTTTTTCCATTTCTAATTTTTGCTCTCTCCTTAATCCTTCCACTTTAAACTTGTAATTCTTTATTATCAGGAATACGCCTATAAAAAAACCATTGTCAATTATAGCATACATTAACCTTGTTATATCCGTAAATATTTCCGGACTATAGTATGGCGATAGTGGTTCAAAATACCCCAAGTACAGAAAAAGTGTAGCCACACGAAGGAACATTCCAAAGAAAAAAACAAGTGCAATAAGGATAATATCAATAGTGCCAATATGTTTTTTGTTTTTAAAATAGAGTTGAGCAATTGTGTAACTCAGTCCTGCTTTTATTAATGTGAGAACAAATTCAAGTCCAAAATTCAGGAGAAGCTGTTGAGAAAAAGGCAGCTCTCCATATGAATGTTTGTTAACGGAATATTGAAATACTCCTTTAAAAATCCATACGCACATCCAAAATGCAATGTGCAAATGTATACGCGGAATATTTTTTAATGAAAATGCTTGCATCGCATGCAATGATATTAAGTATTCATCAGATCAGGATTGAATTGTTGTCATTTGGTTTAAAACGCGCTTCAACGTTCTCATTTTGAAATCCTGAATAACAAATATCGCCAATTAAACATCATTAATCATGTACATATCACAACATGATTATGCGAATCATCTTACTATTTAATGTTGCTGTCAGACAAAAAAAATGATGAAAGAGAAAACAGCTTCTGCAAATCAGCAATTCGGTGCATTACTAATAATGGGTTTTGTTCTCATTACAATTCCACAATTATCCCCTGCACAAACTTTTACGAAAGTTATCGCGGATCCGCTTGTAAATACTCCGGGCGATTCCCGCTCTGTAAACTGGGTAGATGCAAACGGTGACGGATATATTGATTGCATGATTACAAACGGCTTGGCGGGAGGACAGAATAACTTTCTTTACCTTAACAATGGCAATGGAACATTTGCCGCAGTTACCAATGATACGATTGTGAAAGACAGCAAGCCGTCTGACGGTGCCACATGGGCTGACATGGATAATGACGGAGACCTGGATTGTTTTGTTGTTAATTGGTACAACATCAACAACATGATGTATTCCAATGATGGCAATGCCAACTTTACCCAGGTTAGCGCACAGCCTCCTGTAACTGATTTGGGTTATTCTGAAACTGCCTCATGGGGAGATTATGATAATGATGGTTTGGTTGATTTGTATGTTGCCAATAGTGCAGGCGCTAAGAAAAATTTTCTCTATCACAATGATGGTTCAGGTGTTTTTACGAAAATTACGGTGGGTACGGCAGTTAACGATGCATTCGACTCGCGCTGCGCAAACTGGACTGATATGGATAACGATGGCGACCTTGATTTGTTTGTTGCCAATGAGGCAAATCAGCATGAAAATATATACAGGAATGATTCAGGAACTTTTGTAAAAATTACCACAGGCGCTTTGGTTACGGATGGCGGAAAAACCATGAGCAGCAGTTGGGGCGATTATGATAACGATGGAGATATGGATGTGTTTCTTGCAAATGACCAGGGTAATGATGCCTTGTTCAGGAATGATGGCAACTTTACGTTTGTTAAAATGAGTGCCGATACGGTTTGCAATTCGGGCGGCAATTCTTTCAGCAGTGCATGGAGCGATATTGATAACGATGGTGACATTGATTTGTTTGTTACCAATTCTTTTTGGTCGGCAGGGTTGCATAATAATTTTTTGTTCCTGAATAACGGTAACGGAACATTTACCCGCGTAAACAATACAGCCCCTGCCACAGATTTAGACTGGTCGTATGGTTGCGCTTTTGGCGATTATAATAATGATGGCTTTGAAGATTTGGCGGTTGCAACCTGCCGCTTTGGTGGCGTTGATCGTCCTGATTTGTTATATCAAAATGATGGAAACAGCAATCACTGGATAACGATTAATCTTACAGGAGTTGCAAGTAATAAAAGTGCTATAGGAACAAAGGTGAGATTAAAAGCCACCATCAATGGAATACCGGTTTGGCAAATGAGAGAAATATCTGCTCAGACATCTGCCTGCGGACAAAATGATTTACGCGCTCACTTCGGATTAGGTGATGCAACAGTAGCTGACACCATTATTTTTGAGTGGCCGTCAGGCGCAACTGATATTTGCACCAACATAAATGCCAACACTTTTTATAATCAAACAGAGGGGCAGTGTCTTGTTCCGGTAACAGTTGCAGATAACCAAATACCAAAAACCAAATTACAGATAAATGCTTTTCCGAATCCTGCAAGCCATGAACTAACTGTTTCTGTTTACTCAGACAAACATAGAGCAGCAACAATTGATTTGCTTGATTCAAGCTCGAGGTTGCTCAAAACAATTTTTGACGGGATGTTGAACAGGGGAGAAAACAAATTTAAAATAACCGAATTCAAAAATTTGGCTACCGGAAATTACATGGTTGTTTGTGAATCGGAAGGAGAGAAGGTTTTTGTTAAACTGGTAAAGGCTGATTAAGTAACTGGTTTTTAAAATAAGCATTTTATTGGAGGTCCTTTACCTCAGCAATTTTATTTTTAGTAGTTAGCACAAAGCTGCTACACGGGTTGCGGCTAAGGCCAATTGAAAAAAAATTAAAACACCAAAGACCCATAGGTGCGAGGCTGTGCCTCGTTGCCTTGTTATTATTTTTTCTTGTAGCAAATAAAAAAATTTAATTAGCGCTGATGAGCAAAGGTATAAAATACTCCCGGTTGTTTTAAGTATGCGATAGTGCTTGAAATAAGTTGACAAATTTTAAATAATTCGGAATTTTAATTTCGGCTGCAAGTCAGTCAGATAGAAAGGCAACGAGGCAGAGCTTCGCGTGCGGGTTACTTGCAGATTAGTTTTGTTGTTTATTTCTGAACCCAATAAATTTTAAAATCTATACTCATGACGATCCTCCACAATTATTTTTTTATTTTAAAAACAAAGGCATCATAGCTGCCGATGGAGTCTTGCTTTGTGCCGGTGAGGATGTATGCGATGGGGGTTTCGATGACTTTGTTGGCGATGTAGTTTGCGGAATTGCCAAAGGTTTTTTTCCAGATAAGGTTTCCGTTTAAATCTGTTTTGATTAACAAGGCGCGTGAAAAATTTAAAGAATCAGTGGTTGCGCCTGCGATGAGAAGGTTGTTGTCGGAGGTTTGTATGATGGAGTTGCCTATATCGGGGTAACCGGTGTCTATTATTTTTTCCCAGATGGTTGTTCCGTCAGCGTGGATTTTGCTTAAATATACATCACCGTTGGGGTCGTTGTAACTTAGTGTTGTTGCGCAAAGGATGAAGTCGTTGCCGGAAGGAATTATTTCTCCGGCATCTTCGCGGTTAGAACCGCCAATTGTTTTTGTGGTAATGGTGTCGGCATTTGAGTTGCAATAGAGTGTGAGTAAGTTGTTGCCTGAATAATGCGACCCCGGGCTTGCGAGTATCATAAGGTTACCGTTTGAGTCGTAACAAATGCTTTTCCCTATTTCGGAATAGGGTGTATCATAGCTTTTTGTCCAGAGAGAATCGCCATTGAAATTGAATTTTGCAATGTACGCTTGGTTTCCTAATTGGATGAGCGAACCGTTAGTTCCGCCTGTAATAATATAACCATCGTTGTCTTTTGAAAGGATGATGTTTTTTGCGCAGTCGTTATTATAGCCACCAAAAGTTTTCTGCCAAATGTTGTTTCCTGCAGCATCGGTTTTTACAACATAAACCTCGTAGCCGTTTGTAAAGTTGAAACTTTTTGAAAAACCAACTGAAAGGTATGTGTTGCCAGGAGTTTCAATTACATCAAAACCACCATCCAAAGCTGCGCCTCCAATGGATTTTCTCCAGAGCAGATTTCCGGCTGAATCAATTTTGGCGAGGTACATATCATATTCGCCATTGCTCAGTGTGTTAGTGCTTCCGGTAATAACATAACAGTTGTCAGAAGTGTGGATGACGGAATAAGGAATTTCGTCATCCAAGCTGCTATAAGAATTTTGAAATTCGGAAATTTCTTCAGGTACAGGAATTTCTCCATCTGGATAGGGTTTTCTTTTGCATGAGTAAATAAGAATACATGCGAGTAAAAAAAAGATGAAATTTTTGATGTTATTCACAGTGCAAATTTATGTGAAATTTGTTGAGGAGAGTGTATAAGAAAATACTTAATAAATCAGTATGGTTATATTTATTTCAGTAGCTTTGAAAAAAATAAACAAATGAAAAAAGTATTGTTGTTATCAGCCTTGTTTTTATTGTTGATTTTTGCAGGATGTAAAAAAGAAGGAAGCTATTTTCCTCAAAGTGAGAACAGTACTATTGTTCCACCGCCAGTAGATACTACAAGTGCTTTTTCGTTTACCAAACTTGAAATTTTTCCTGATGTAATTGAAGTTGGTGATTATGCAGATGTATATGCAACTGCCACCGGAAAAAATCTGACATATACATGGTACATAGGGCATGGTGATTTATTCGGGAGCGGGAATCATATACAGGTTGGTGCGGCACCCTGCTGCGTTGGCGGACATCAGATTAAATGCACCGTAAGTGATGGAGTTCATAGTGAGGTGCGGTATGTTTGGATTGAGATAAAGAATCATGATTGAGCAATGGAGAATTTTGCGGCTTGCATTTTTTTATCTGCAGCCGTTTTTTTTTGTCATGATGTTTTTGCACAGTGCTGTTCGCAATCGTGTTCGCTTACTTCAGGAGCCGGAGCGGGATTACTTGAGAACCGCCATCTTGAGATAACTGCTTTTTTACAAGCACAGTTATTCGGAAAATTATTACAGTGGCGCAAGAAGTACAAATTTGAAAACGCACCATTAACATTAGACAATAGTTTTTATGATTATGGAGGAATTTCGCTTGGTTATGGATTTACTAAAAATTTAACTTTTGAAGTGCAGGGCGGGTACTTTGGAAATAAGACACAGAATTATGAAAACGGAGCCTGGATAGTGGGTAATGGTTTTTCGGATATGGGAGCAACTTTGAAATGTAATATTTACCGTTCTAAGGATTCGGTTTTAAGTGTGACTATGCAGGCAGGGGGCAAATTTCCAACAGGAAGTTATAATGATTATACACCGGAAGGTGTGCGACTATCGCATGATGTTCAATCAGGCACCGGTGCTTATAGTGTGTCGGGCGGCTTTTTGTGTAGTATAAAAATTAAAAAGAAACAAAGTATAACATTGAGTTCGGTGTTTGAGTATTGCGGAATTAACCCCGAAGAATACCAGTCGGGATATTCTAATGTAAATTTAGTTTCGACAGGAATAAAATTATTAAAAGGATTGAGTTTGATAGTGATGTTTAAAAATGAAAACTATGCAAGCGATTATTATTATGATTTGAAACAGTTTTCAACCGGCTATTCAAGATTAAGTGCATTACCCGGAATTGCTTTTGAGTTTGGGAATGAATGGTCGTTAAACGCAATGTATGAGCAGCCGCTTTTTCGGTATTTTAACGGGATTCAGTTTGTTCAGCAATATGGTGTTACGGTATCGCTTAGCAAGAAGCTTGAACTGAAGAAAAAAAAACATGTTGAGAACGATTCTCAAAAACAAGGTTAGAAAAAAATAAAGGCGGTTTTGCGTTTTGCTTTTCAACCTGAAAAGTATTAAAAAACAATTTTTATTTTTTGATGTCAGCGGGGATAATCAGCATGATAATGATATTTCTTCCCATGTATTCTGGCTTGACTTTTTGGGTTGCTTTTTCGTCAAGGCAAACACTTTGGCATTCATAAGTGCCAAAACCCAATTAAAAAGTCACGAATTAAAGTGACAAAAGAAAAATTAATAAACAAAAATCTCTTCCATCCTAAAGGACTCTTATAGAAACCATACTTTATCCTTCGTTATATAAACATTAAGTTTATCACCAATTCTTTTCACTGCTAAAAAATAAAACCATGGATATTATACGACTGACTAAACTCCTCTTCACCTTTATGTTTGTGTGTGCGGGCACTATGTTTCTGGTAATAAGTGTGCGCGAAGGATTAACCCCTTACCGCCTTCTTAAAGATGGTCTCGAAACAGAAGGCACCGTAGTTGAAATGTACAAACGACCTATGAAAGTGAATGAGAAAAAGCTCTGGGTCTTATGCTCCCGTTGTAAAGTTCATGACCGAAAAAGGCGACATCATTACGTATTACTCTACCACGTTTACCAACTTTAACGATTTTGTGGTAGGGCAAAAAGTAAGAGTGTATTACGATGCCGGCAACCCGCAAACAGCAACGCTCGAAGGAAAAGATGGCTGGATACTATCTACCGTCTTCGGCATTTTTGGATTGGTTATGTGTTTAATTTTTTATCCGGCTTTTATTAAGCAGTTAATTGGGTTGAGGAAGAACAGGGATTTATAACGGCCCAATTAAATCCCAAAGGTTGCCGTACGGATCGGAGAAGACGGCTACTGTTCCCCATGTTTCTTTTACGGGTTGGCGTATGATGGTTACCTGGTTGTGTAAAAGGTTTTGGTAATCTCTTTCAAAGTTATCGGTGTTTAAAAAGAGGAATACCCTTCCGCCTGTCTGGTTTCCTATTCTGCTTTTTTGTTCTTCGTTAGCGGCTTTGGCTAACAGCAACGAACATTCTGTTGCACCTTTTGGCGCTACCAATACCCAACTTTTGGTTTCGGAAAGTTGCGTGTCTTCCAGTAAATTGAAATGGAGTTTGGTTGTGTAAATTCTATAGCCTTATCGTAATCATCAACCACTAAAGCGATGTGCGCAATTTTTGTTTCAAGTTTCAAATGTAGGGGTTTGGATAAAAGTATAAAGGAAGTTGGGTTTGGATGAAGTCCATTAAAATTAAGAAAGTTTTAAAGTTTGCATTGCCACAATTTGTTGCGCATAACAATTATTCTCTCTCGTATGTATACGTCACTGGTGTATAAAGTATTTCATTGTTGTATGACCGCTGCTCAATGATTCTGTTTTGCTTGTCATAGCTGAATCGATTTTTGCTGACCTGTTCTTTCTCAGTTGAGCTGATAATTTTTTCTCTGTCAAAATAACGAAGTTCCATGTAATACAAATATTCAGGGTAGACAAAATCTGCTGTTAGCATATTGGTGAAAATGTTTTTGCTGTCAAGGTTTCAATTTCCCCGCAGGCGCGAGGCTGCGCCTCGTTGCCTTGTTATTATTTTAGCTTGTAGCAAATAAAAGAATTTAATTAGCCCTGATGAGCGAAAGGTATAAAATATTCCACGGTTGTTTTAAGTATGCGATAGTGCTTGAAATAAGTTTACTAATTTTAAATATTTCGGAATTTTAATTTCGGCTGCAAGCCGGTCAGATAGAAAGGCAACGAGGCACAGCCTCGCACCTACGGGGGTTCACAAAAGCCTTTAGCCTTACATTCAGTTACTATTTGAAAAATATCGTCAAATGTTCTTGCTTTAAGTATTTCATTCGTTCTCTTTATAAGGTTGTCACGAACTTGATTTGAAACTTCAAAAGGTACGCCACGTTGATTACCATCTTTGTTTAAGAATACTTCTTGGTGATTATGCCTAATGAAATATTCCATACCATTGTTTGTTAGTTTAAATATTCCATCTGCTGAGTGAACAATCAATTCTGTCAAGTTAGGTAAGTCCTTATAAAAAACTTAAGTACTTGTCTAGGTAGTCTGAATGAGTTTCAAAGAAAAAGTGGGTTGAAATACTTTTGCCGTCCTTGTCTTGATGCTTCCAAAACTTGTAGTCTGCAATTTTATATTGTTTTATTAGGCTTCAAGTGTCATTATTTGATTGTTTAGTTTGTTGTTTGTCTTTGTCAAATCCTGACTGCTAACGTTCCCCCACGCGTAGTTGCGGACTTCGCGAACGATTTTTCTCCATATATAACGTCTATTTAATCCAAATTATAAGTCTATATAAATAACCAATAAATGAAATTGCAGCAAGAATGTAACCTAAATAATTAAATATTTTATTGTTTATTTTTCCACTACCTATAGAAAAGAAAATGACGGATAAAGTTAAACTTAATGTGGTAATTATCTTTAAATAATCTCCATCAATAAAGTCAATAATAGTTGCAATAGAAAGCACAACTGATAGAATCCATAAAAGTTTATTATTTTTCATAAAATTGGAATTAAAATTTCTCCTTGTATTTTTAGTTTAAGTTGCCTGACTGCTAACGTTTTGGGTATTGCCGAAGGCGGGGTTTTAATGGCACAAATGTTCAATCTAGCACAAAGATACATAAAATGCACAAATGTTCGATTTAGCACTTCAGCCCCGCTTTTGGCAATACCTTGTTGGGCGTTCGGCTTTTATATTTTACTTATTAGTTTCAATGTTTTTAAATCAAAAATTCCAATTTCATTTTGTCTGTCTTGTCGTGTTTACCATTGTTATTTGTGTCGTAATGTGTATTAACCCCTGTAAAGCGACAGAAATTGGAAAACAAATTAGGTCAAAACAGTTTAAATAGCTTTACAGCAAAATGGGAAACAAAGAAAATTCACCTGAAGACAGGCTTGCAATCTTAGAAGAAGGCAAACGCGAAGGACACACAGTCACCCAACGCAGTACAACATAGCGCCATCGCTATACGACCGATGGCGCAAAAATACTTAGCAAACGGAGTAGCCGGTTTACACAATCAACACAAGCGAGTAGATCCGCAGGTGCGCCAGTTAGAAGAAGAAAACGAGCGGCTAAAAAAATAGTGGCCAAACAAGCCCTGCAAATAGAAGTGCAAGGCGAGCTTTTAAAAAAAACTCCTATCGGACCCCGGATAAAATAACTATGGTAAAACTGTATCAGGAAAGGCCACCGTGAGCGAACTCTGCACATGGATCATGTTGCCCCGAAGCAACTTCTATTACCAGCCGCATGATGGCAGGCGTGGATTTGCAACCAGCACATTAACACAAAAACTCCCCGCAGGCGCGAGGCTGTGCCTCGTTGCCTTGTTATTATTTTTGCTTGTAGCAAATAAAAGAATTTAATTAGCCCTGATGAGCGAAAGGTATAAAATATTCCACGGTTGTTTTAAGTATGCGATAGTGCTTCAAATAAGTTGACTAATTTTAAATATTTCGGAATTTTAATTTCGGCTGCAAGCCGATCAGATAGAAAGGCAACGAGGCACAGCCTCGCGCCTGCGGTGCAGCAATTGAGTTCAATCCATCTTGGTAAGCCTCTAATAAATGCTGTGTGTTGTAAAATTCTCTACTGTGAAAAAAATTCACTCCTATGGGTTGCATGTTTTGGATAACCTGTAGCGTAAAATCCTAACTCATGCCGTTTTTTATTTTGTGTATTTGGAAATTGACAGTCTGTATGACTTAACTCTTTGTTACCTGTAGCATCTACATCAAAAATACCAATGCATAGTTTATTGTACTCAATTTCCGCTGTACGCAATCCTAACATCATCGGGGGAATATTGCAAGCTGAGTTCATGTAGAAAATATCAAAGCTCAATTCCGGGTACTCGTCTTTCAGTTTGTAAAAGGCAAGATTGATATGCTCCTTATCATGTTTGCCTTCTACTAATAACATTATTGGTTTTTTGGCAGCAAGAAAACTGTTCTGCTGATGCTTATTCCAAAACTCACCTGTAATTTCTTCAATTATTTCCTGCCTGTTTCTATCTTCAATTTTTCCTCCAATCAGCATGTACACGTTTTCATCCTGAATTGCCCGGGTGATGGTTGGTGAATGAGTAGTAATTACGATTTGCCTGTTGCTTTTATATGGCTCAAAGGATTTAATAATTTGTTCCTTATTGTTCAGATGCACATGTGCATCAGGTCCGTCTAAAATAAAAAAGGCTGTCTTCTTGCCCGGCAACTCCAAAGCAGCTTTTCTCAGCAGCAATTTCTTTTCTCCTTCGCTTAAACCGGTAATGGTTAGATTAGTATTGAACTTGATAGAAATGTCTTCAATTATTTTTGAGTTTTTGGGGGTGTAGGCAAGGTAGAGGTATTTGTATAAATCATCAGCTACATAACCTTTGCTTTCAATCAGTTTTTTAAATTCATCTAACTTGTATTCACTCTTTGTATCAATATCCTTGATGAAATTCAAAGCAAGATTGTCATTGTAGTTCTCATAATTCTTTTTAAGAAAATCAATTTTAATCTTTTCAACTGTATCAATTTTGGAGCCTTTTACAAACTTTTTATTGCTTTCTGAATTAGAAACTAAAAGGCTTAACAATGAAAGATGCCAATAGAATTTATTAAGAAAAGCATCTTCGGTAGATTAGAATAATCTGCGCCCTGCGCTTGTGCCTTATTAATATTTCTTACAAATTCAAGATAGAAGGGGCCATAACATTCTTCAAATAATCTATCCTCCTCACCGCTGTAAATTGCAATTACCTTTTGAGGTAAGTAATTGCTTACGTCAAGCATGTCTCCTGCATTAACAAAAAAATTCCTTTGTGTACCTTTCTTTTCAATCCGGACAGTGTTATTTTTTGAAGTGATATATTCCAATGTGTAATCGAAATCAACTTTATAAGATGGCTTATAAAGGCTGTGGAAAATATGGCTGAGCGCTTCAAGTAAATTACTTTTCCACTTCCGTTATTACCTGATAAATGCAATAAGGTCCGACTTGTGAATTAAATCGAGCATCAAGATTTTGTAGTTCTTTATAGTAATTCTTTAATCTTCATGAGTGGTCAAATATTGCTTTTTCAAATTCAGTTTGTGCCCTCGCTAAAACTTTGTGTGCTTCAATCTTATTTTTTAAAATATCATTCTCCTTTAACTTTACTTTTTCCATAATTAATTTTTGTTCACTAACTTTTGGAAATGGAAGTTTTACTTGTTTTAATTCACCTTCAGTAATTGCAGGATATAAACCTCCAGTCATTTTATTTTTGAGTTGCTCTACTCCATAACTGCATTTTAGAAACTGCATTAGAAATGGCAGGTAATAACCAGTTGCAGGTTCGAAAACCGCAAAGCCAGATGAGCAAATATTGTCATGATATTGCGATTGACAATCGCAAACTTTTTTAGATAGGGTCTGGTAGTACCAATTATTAAATCGTTTGCCTTTATTTTTTGGGTTGCTCTACTTGGCGCTTGTGCAACCGGCAATTCTTTTGCTTCCAATATTCCCTCAATGGGGTCAATGGCTCCAATTTCAATATACTTGAAAATTTTTGCCTTTTCGTTTCTCTTATCCCAATTCCGCTTAGCAATCTTGTACGTGGAACCAATTGTTTCTATTGGGTATTTTGATTTCAATAATGCATTTGCAATTCGAAAATCTGTTGAAAAAAAATCCATCGGTCTAACTCATCAAATTTGACTATTAGTAGTCCCTTTGTTTTTTGCTTCAATTGAAAGTGAGGCAAGCCAAGTTGCGCCAAAAATATTTTTCAATTTCAGTTTCAAGATTATCAGATTGTGATTTAAGAAGCGAAGCTTGCTTATTTTACCATTATATTCTTTCAGAATATTTTCCTGCTCAGTTATTGAAGGCAATGGTATTTTTGTTCCAAAAACAAATCAATGTCCATACGCTGCCTATTGGTTGTGCCACTGCTACAACTTTGAGCAAACTTTATAAACTGCTTTGTAGTTGTAATGAGTAAAAGAAATTGAGGCATTTTTTTTTGTATTTACATTGAATAATGGAAAGTCATTTGTTACAATTGCCCCTTCCAATTCATTTGGAATAATTCCAAAGGCTCCGTTTCGCGCATCAATTTTGAAACAATAAATTGTCCAGCTTTTGCGAGATATTGTTTTTTAGTTCCAATGTTTATTCCCTTTTCTGTATCCCGAAGCAGAACACCGTTGTTGTTAATACGAACGGTAACTCTACTGTAAACTTGTTCATCATCAATAAGCACAATCTCCCTACTCTTTAAAAGGAAGTCGCCAATTTTTGCAAACTCATAATTTTTTGAATAACTGAATTTAGATTAAAGCAAACCTTGCACACTCCAATTAAATAATTGAGGCAGTTCAATAAATTTTATAAATGTTTTTGCTTCAGGCATCCTGGTCAATTAATTTTTTCCATAAAATATTTCCGGTTCTGAAACAGTGTTATTATCATCTGCAATCGGAATACGGTAAATTTTATCATCTTCCAATATTTCATACTTCACCCTTCTATATTTATTGGTCCACAACTGATTTTGGTTGCGATAGCTTTTAAATTCTTTCGCAAGTGGTTCTAATTCATTTTCAATTTTACTGCCCGTGCTGCTGATTCCCGCTTTTTCAACCTCGGCAATTGGAATAGAGTATTTGAAATTAATTTTAATCAATGCTTTAGTTTCAGCAATCATTTTTTCTTCAATTAACCGAAGCTCAATACGTAATTGTTTTTTTTCTTCTGCATCCGGTGCTTGCTTTCCTTTCAATTCTAATTTATTCTGTATTCCTTTTAATTCTTTCTGGTATTTTTTTGAAACTTCTTTTTCTGCTTTGTTGGCAACAGCACTCCATTTATTTGTTTCTTCTTCGGTAAATTTTTTAAAGAATACCAAACTTGGTTTAACAGTTGCTCCGCTTGCTATAAATACATCCTGTGGAATTGAAGTGATAAATAAAATTTTTGCTTTACTCTCAACAAACTCTCTGATTTTTTGAAGATTAATATTGTTGAGCACTCCTTCAGGCAAAACGATTCCCATTCTACCTCCCGGCTTCAATAAATTCAAACAGCGTTCAATAAATAATACTTCAGTGAGGGTACTCATACTGCCTGTATCATACAGGTCAAGCAGCGATTTTCCAATGTTGTCATTAACTTGTTTCAGTGCTTCATCATAAGTTTACCATATCTTTTTGATAACGCCTGATGCGTTCTGTGTTTGTGTACTTATCAGCCTCCGTAATTTTTAGACTTTTCTCCACTCTGCTACCAAAAGGAGGATTAGTTAGAATCAAATCAAAACGGTTTTCAAATATTCCGTTTACATTCAATAATCCATCATTGTGATGAACTCCACCATGACCATCACCGTGCATTATCATATTCATTTTTGCTGTGCGGCTCATTCTTGGATTAGCGTCTGTACCAAAAAATGCAATCGAAACTAAGTGCTCTTATTCTGCTCTTTGAATTATTTATGTCTAACTCTGCGTTTAGCTTGTGAAACAAATCGTTTACGGTTTCATCAATCGCTTCTCTTTTCTTCTCTGTGAGTTTTTCATAATCTGCATTGTAGTAGTCTTTCTTAATCCTTTCTTTAGCAAGGTGAATTTCATTTTCAATTTTAGCTCTTACATATTCAAATGCTTTAATTAAAAAACCACCCGAACCACAACAAGGGTCACAAATAACTTCACCTTCCTGTGGGTCCAACACTTCAACCATAAAATCAACAATGGTGCGAGGAGTAAAGAATTGCCCTAATTCACCTCTGAAAGTTTTTTCCTAAGAATTGCTCGAAGGCAATTCCTTTTACATCATCACTTGTTGTAGATAAATTATAAATTTCTAATTCTTCTACTATAGCTTCAAAACTGTTTTCCTGATGCGAATAATTTCGTTTGGTTCAAACAAATCATCATCTCTAAAATCTTCTTTCGTTTGCTCAAATAAAAACTGGTAGAAGTCTTTACCATCTTTGGGTTTATACTTTTCGTAACTGGCTTTATCAGCTTTAAATGCTTCTTTAGAAAATATTTGGTACTCAGAGTTTGTTCTTTCGTACCTTATTTTAATAAAAAGAATTTTACTGATTTCATCAAATGCTGCCTCTGGTGACAGCTTATCATTGTTACGAATGATATTGTGACATTTGAAAAGCAGTTTAGAAAATTCGTCTCTTGTAAATGCTTTTGTTTGTTTTAATAACTCATTAATCTTTTTCTCGTCATCTATAATTTTTGCATCAGGGATGTTCACTACTTCATCAAGACGTTTTGGTATTTCGCCTTTGACAACTTTAAATATTTTGGTTTCTTTTTCATTGGTGGTAACAAAAAAATCAGCACCACACATCGCAGCATAGTTTGCCCCTTGGAAATAATCTTCAACCTGGATAGTGATATTATCAGCTTTGCACTCAACAATGATTACAGCATTTTTCTTTTCTTCTTATCCACCGCATTTTTTGTAAACAATAATATCTGCTCTCGCTCCGCCTGTTCCGCGCTTTGTATTACTTTACCAATACTTCCTGTTCCATTTGCTCTAAGGAAAAGCCATAAGTATTCACAAGCCGGCAGATATATTTTTGCCTTACAATTTCTTCTGGCTTTACTACCAACCAAACATTGTCACCCTTTAGGGGTACTTTGATTTTGTTACCTTTTATTTCTATTTCCAAAGCCATGTTTTGAATGATTTATTCTTGTTAGTTGTTTAAAAGTTATGTTTTCAAAAAACAGTTTTATTTAAATGTTTTTTCCATTTCTTATAATCTGGTATTTCAAAAATTATTGAGTAAAACTTTCCTTTAATCTTAGCTCCTTTTCTTGTTTGACAGTTGGTTGCCAAATATACATTTTGAATTATTTATCCTTTCAGTCCTTTTGCCCCAATTTAAATTCTCTATATATAAACTATATGGACTCTTATAGTCACAGTTCTTTTTTCAATTAATATCAATAGCTAAAAAGAAAAAAAGCCACCCCTCCAAAGGAGAGGCAGCTAAAAAATGGCAACAGCTAACTTTTACTGTATAATAACGCTTACCGTAGGTGTCCAGGGCAGGGTGGCATCTTTAATAATGCCGCGCACACGGAAGAACACTTTTTGTGTGGGTGTAAAACCACCTGCAATGGTTTTTGCCTGCAGGGTTACGGGCAAGTCGTGCCATACAATGCCATCAGCGCTGTGTTGCCACTGGTAGCTGGCGCGTTTGTCCACAGCCTTTGCCACTAAGTTAATGGTTTGGCTTTCGGTGCCGGGTGTAGCACTGAGCGGTGCTTTTACGCGCACACCGTGGTTGCGCAAATCAAAACCCGATGATTCAATAATGCTGATGGCTGTCTCTTCATCGGGGAGTTGTCGGCAAGCGTTTGCACGTAAGCCTGCAAGCCATGTGGTGTCTTCCAGCACGGTGGCATAGGCAAGGTCGCGGGTGGCAACACTGCCTGCCACGCGTGTGCCGGCAATGGCTTCGGCTTCTTCAAGGTCGTCAATGTTTTTGGTAACATCAACAAGCGCTGGCGAGGGCGTAACAAAAATGGCAGCATTGTTTGTGATGTTGAGAACGATGGTTCTCATGCGGAGAATAAAGCTGCCTATTCTCCTGTACTTGCTAAGTAGAAAGACTGCAAGTGGTCTTTTGGGATTTTTAGCCATGATAATAGATTTTAAAATTGTTAATGAATGTGAATTGTATGATTAATGATTAATGGTTAATGGGGTGATAGCGGAAGTGCAACCTGCGAAAGCGGCATTCTTAATTGATAGAGCGGAAGTACAAACTGCTACCGCGGCATTCTTAATTGATACAGCGGAAGTACAAACTGCTACTGCAACATTCTTAATTAGTACAGCGGAAGTACAAACTGCTACCGCGACATACTTAATTAGTACAGCGGAAGTACAAACTGCAACAGCGGCATTCTTAATTAGTACAGCGGAAGTACAAACTGCAACAGCGACATTCTTAATTAGTACAGCGGCATTCCATCCATGCTCAGCGGAAGTGGCGCTATGCTTTTCCGCTGTAAGCGCTAACATGTTGTATTTAATGTGTTGCTGTTGTAACATGCCATATTAACGGCATGAACTATTCCAAAGTGTATGTATAAAAGCAGGACTTACTGAGGTGCACTTTTTTTAAATAAGCGGTTGGTTTTTTGTGTAAACGGTTAAGTTTTTGTGTGAGCGGTCGGTTTTTTAAATAAAAGGTTAATAAATTAAATAAACGGTGGTTTTTTGGGGTGAGTGGAAAAAATTAATGATTATCATTTTACCCCAGACCCTTTCTGGTCATCTGAAGCTAAGTCATTTGAAGTTGAGACGAGTGGCAGAGGGAGAAAAAATGCACTTGCTTACTGTTTAACCACCTTGCGAACCGTTTTTTCTTTTTCGGTTTGGGTTTCGATGAAGTAAATTCCTTTCGCAAGGTTTGCAGTGTTTAGTACAATGCCCTTGTTGGTTACTTTTTCTTTAAAACTTCCCGACCAAAAACATCATAGAGGCTTAGTACAAAAGGTGATTTTAGGACAGAAAGATGTAGTTCTTCTGCAAACGGATTAGGATAACAAATAATTTTATTTGTATTTGGTATTTCCTCAGTACCGGTGAGTGTGTTATTGATCAGTTTTGCGATGAAAATATCCTCATCGTTAAAGGAACCGTTCTGTAAAATGATGGTATCTAAAGATAAGGTAGGCCCAAAATATCCGGTTACATATATTGCACCGGATGAATCAAGGTCAATACCGGTACCAGAATCGTAACCAGCACCATTCATTGATTTAGCCCACACAAAATTTCCATTGGCATTAAGTTTTGTTACATATAAATCCCACAAATAAGAGCTTGGAAAAAGATTAAAACTCGCTGATGTATCAGGGTCAAAATCGGCTGTATCCCTGTAGGTGCCTATTATATAAACATTGCCTGCAGGATCAAGAACCATATCATCATTATCATCATTTGATTTACCTCCCAGCCGTTTTGCCCAGACAAAATTGCCTGCACTTGTTAATTTAAGAACTGCAATGTCTGTACTCCCTGCAGATGTTAAACTAAATACTGCATTGGTATCGGGATTAAAATCAGTGCTGTCCGAAAATGCTCCTGCAACGTAAACATTTCCTGATGCGGTAGCATCAAAGTCTATACTATGAGCCAAATAGCCGACTATAGGCTTTGCCCAATCATAATTACCCGAAGAATCCCATGTGCAAACAAAACCTTGCCATCCCATATAATTTGAAAGAATAGCAGTGCCTGTATCAGGATCAAAATCAAGGTATGCTCCCGAGCGGCCTGTAAAATAAACTTGCTCAGTTGCTTTATCAACCGAAATTCCAAAACTAACATCGTCATATGGCCCTCCAATGGTTTTCGACCAAAGCGTATTTCCTGCACTATCTAATTTTGTCACAAAAATATCGAAGCCTCCTAAAGCCCGTGTCGTATCTGTTATGTTTGAGTCAGGATTTAAGTCCAATAAATTCGAAAAATTACCTGCTATGTAAACATTTGCATTGTTATCCATGCACATTGTAGTTGCAGTTGCACTGCTGGAACTTTGCATGGCCTTAGCCCATACAAAGTTTCCTGCGCTGTCCAACTTAGAAATGTATACTGATCCGTGAGTGTTTTGAGAGCTACCGGCCATTAAATAATATGTTTTTAAAGAATCAGGATCAGGATTAAAATCAGCCATTACTCCAAAACTGCCGGAAGAATAGACATTTCCAAAATCATCCACAGCAATCGCATGGCCAGAATCATAAAAACCCCATCCGCCAAAATGTTTAGCCCAAACAAAATTTCCTGCACTATCTGTTTTATTTATGTAAATATCATAGGGAGCGGTGGCTGTTAAACTGCATACTCCTAAACCGAAATCAAAATCCGCCATGTACAAAAAAGTACCAGTAGTATAGGTATTGCCCCATTTGTCTACAGCAATTGCGTTTGCTCTAACAGGATTGTTAGAGGTAATACTTCTTGCCCACTGCCATAAAGGGGTTTGCGCTAATAAAAAATTATTGTCTATAATTAAAACCAAAAGAATAAAAGCAACCAAATGCTTTCTCATAGTAGTCCTTCTATTTCATACAAAAATACATTATTAGAGGACGCAATCCCAATTGTGCATGCCCATTTCGTACCCCTCTCGACCTCATCTGAAGCTAAGGCATGTGAAGTTGAAACGAAAATGGTTTATTCATTTTAAGTTTTTGTTCTCTATTTAAGTGGGCATCCTCGTCTCAACGCTTTGGCTATACGTCAGTCGAAGTCGAGAGAACGTGAGCTGTCATTCCGAATGCAGCGAAGCGGAATGAGGAATCTACTGAATGAGTATTTAAAGAGTTTCCTTAATGCATCTGAAATGATAACTACCACATTGCGCGCTGTCCGCCTTTGGCGGATAAGGGGTGAGCGTGTCGGGACGCGCAAAGAGATTCTCACTTCGTTCGGAATGACAGGTAAACATTTTTTGGGAAAGTGAGGGAGAGGGGACTCAGAAGAGATTCCTCACTTGTTCGAATGACAGGTAAACATTGGTTGGGAAAGTGAGGGAGAGGGACGCGCTTTGCGTCCTCTCCCTCACTTATTTTTTTAGCACTGTCATTCCGAATGCAGCGAAGCGGAATGAGGAATCTTTTCGAATGGGTTTAAAGGATTACTTAATGCTTCTGAAATGACAATACAATGTGCGTTGCCCCCTTTAGGGGATAAGGGGTGAGTGAGGGCTGATTAATCTTTACAACCTGGCATCTATCCGCTCGGCATAAGCCTGCCATGCTTTTAAAAAATAAGATTTCTTCTTACGTGCTACTACAATTTCTTCACCGCTTGCAAGAAGTATTTTTCCGGTGCGCCTGTTAAATGTTTTAATGTAAAAGAAATTAACGAGGTGAGAGCGCGATACCCTGAAAAATAAAAAGGAATTGAAGCTTTGCTGCACTCTTTTTAATGTTAAGCAAATGAGGTAGGCGTTGGGGATACCATCCATAAAAACATCGGTATAGTTGCCGTTGGCTTTGCAATGCTGTATGGCGTAAATGTCAATTAACTCATGTCCATTTTGTGTTAAAAACACATGGTTGTGCGGAGCTTGGCTGCCGGTATTCATAATAAGCCTTAAGTCGTGGAATTAACGCAAAAGGCAAGCCCACTATTGCCCCACCTGAACCCTTGTTAAGGAGAGGACTAAACAGGATATTAAGTTTTCAATAATTGTTATTAGAGAAACAGAGCGCTATTGCCTGACGGCAAGCAGGGATAATGCGGAAAACAATGATGAAAACGTTTTTTTTAATTATACATTTTAATAAAAATACAAAAAAGCTATTCCTCGCGGAGCAGGGGGAAATAAGTGAATGAGAGAATGTGTTTTCTGAAAAAATTAGTTGAGCCAGTGTTTGGTGAACATGGTAATGCCAATAATAAAAAGCATAACCAGGACTATTTTCCGAAAGGCATGTTGAGGTACTTTTTTTAAAATCAATTTGCCAATGTATGAACCTGCAAATGCAGCAACTAACAATAAGGGCAAGAGGAGCCAGTGTTGTTTTTGGAAATAACCATTGCCGGCATAAACGAATGTGCGGGAGATGTCAACAAAAAAATCGATAGCCGCAGAGGTGGCAATAAATGTGTTTTTGGGAAGATTGAATGCAGCAAGGCTCATGCCGCGTATAGCACCACCGGTGCCAATAAATCCTGCTAAAAAACCTGCCACGGAACCACCGGCAACAGCGCTGGTATTGGATACCGGAAGCTGAAAGTCCGGTTTAAGAAACATAAAGACACTGAATGCTACAATAAATATGGCGAGGATAAGTTCGCTGTATTTGAAAGAAACATAATTGGTTAGAAATGCTCCTGCAATAACCATTACAACCGATGGAACACCAAATACCAAAAGCAACCTGTAATCAATGCCTTTGTAAAACAAAATGATTTTGGACGTATTGCTGAAGTTATGCAGGAGGGCAGTAAGCATAAGGACTGATTTGAAATCGTAGAGCCACTGCGCCACAGGAACAAAAAAAACGGATGAGCCAAAACCTCCAATGGTTCCAACGATTTCGGAAAGGAGGGTTACTAAAAAAAATATAATGGCTGAGGACAATAGCTATTGATTACTGCCTGAAAGATAAATCGTTTTGGTGAATGATGAGCACCGGTATGTTGCTGTGGAGAGAAAAATTTTTGGAGACACTGGACTTGAAGATGGACTGAAAGATGTTGCGGTGGCGATGGTACAATACAATGCAATCAGCCTTTTTGTTTTTGAGGAAGAAGGACAAGCCTTTGAGTACAAGAGGGTCGTTGCATACATAACCTGATTTTTTTGCATAAGAAATTTTTTGCGGATGGTTTTGGTTACGCGTTCTAAAATTTCATCGCTGTTTTGCAAATCGTTATCAATGTAGAGAAACTGAATTTCGGCATTTAGTTTTTGGCAAAAGGAAAAATCTCTTTGGCATGTTTGAGGTTATCGTCAGATAAATCGGTGGCATAAACCATTTTATCTATTCCGCCAAACCCGGCTTTAGCAGGAACAATTAAAACCTTACAGGTAGCGTTGTTTGCCACACGTGCAGCATTGCTTCCTATAAGTAAACGTTCTGCTGCACCCGTGCCGGTTGCACCCATAATAACCATGTCGGCTTTTTTCTCTACCGCCAATTCGTTAATGCGATAAGAGGCTACTCCTGCTGTAGTACCAATTCAACTTTAAAAGGACTATCAGCCATAATTTTGTTATGAAATGCTTTTAGTTTTTTGCTGCCGCATCGTGCACAAATTTGTAATCCATTTGCATTGTAAACGGGGCAATGTCGGTGTAGAGCACAGGCGTTTCGTAAGTGTGGAGCAAAATAATTTTTGCATTAAAATGTTTGTTTAATGCCAGTGCATACTTAACGGCATTTTCGGAAGCCGGTGAAAAATCGGTAGGGCAAATAATGGTTTTCATGATTATTGATTTTAATTGGTGATTTTAGAAATAAATAAATCCAATGAAAACATATTCCATTGAATGGGTGCAAGCAAGAGAAAAATTAATGACACTAAGCGCGGAAATACAAACTGCATATCCCACATGGGGCGCATTATACCAAATGCAGCAGATGCAAGCAGCACATCTACTGTTAGTACATATAACGAAAGCTGTGTAAACAAGCCCAAAATCAACAGCAAACCAAACAGAAATTCAGCAGTAGATGTTATCCATACACCAGCAACAATTAATATTTGCGGAATTCCTTTTTGCTGCAATAACGGCTTGTAGGTTTGCAGTACCTCTTCAACTTTTACAATAAAAAGTTTTGATGTCCTGGAACAAAAACAACATGCCCACAAATATTCTTACAGCGGCAAATGCAAACGGTTGGGCAAAGTCATTTAAAAACATGGTGTTTAATTTACGGCAACCATTGCAGGCACCAGTTCTTTAACAGACTTGATGCCGCCTGTAACATTCAAAACATTTTTAATTCCGTTGCTCATAAGTATAGAAGCGGCTATCATGCTTCTGTAACCACCCACGCAATAAATTATATACCTGGCATTTGCATCAAGCTCGCTGATTCTGTCTTGTAATTCGGAAAGCGGAATAGTATGTGTTCGTGCAATATTTTCTTTAGCAACTTCGGCAGGCTTGCGTACATCAATTATGGTGTAATCGTTGGTGTTAAATAAAAAATTAAAATCGTAGGCATCAACATTTTCAATGCTCTCAAGGGGTAGTGCATTTTGTACCCACATGTTTATTCCACCTGCAAGTGTTCCTTTAATGTTTTCGTAACCAATGCGGGCAAGGCGTGTTACTACTTCCTTTTCGGTGCACGGCTCTGTTATAAATAGAATGTTTGCATCCATGTCAATCAGTTGCCCAACCCACGGAGCAAATTCTCCGTTCAAACCAATATTAATGGAACCGGGAATAAATCCTTCTGCAAAATTTTTGGCGCTGCGGCAATCAAGAATCAATGCGCCCTTTCTTATCTCTTCGCTAAATGTTCCAATGTTTAAAAATTTTAAGCTGTCTTTTATTACATCATCCAAATGCCTGGCTCCAATTATATTAATGCTTGCATCTTTAAAGAAGTATGCCGGTGGCCTTGGCAACTCGCTTGTTACTGCAGTAATAAACTTGTTAAGAGTTTGAGGCTGCAATGCGTAGTTTCTTTTTTTCTCGTCTGCAATGGTTGAATATTTTTCAACACCCGGTTTTTTGCCGCACGCGCTACCTGCTCCATGTCCCGGATATACAATTACCTCATCATCCAGTTTACAAATTATTCCGTGTAATGAATAGTAGAGCATTGATGCAAGTTCTGTTTTACCCAGGTTGCCACTCATTAAATCAGGTCTGCCCACATCACCAACAAATAAAGTATCTCCGGTAAAAACTGCTACCTGTTTTTCATTTTCATCAAGCAACAAAAAGCAGGTTGATTCTATGGTATGCCCCGGAGTATGTAATACTTCTATATGGCAGTTGCCAACCGGAAAACGCTCGTGGTGGCGTGCAATGTATGCAGGGTAACCCGGCTTTGCTTTAGGTCCGAAAACAATTACTGCGCCTGTTTTATCAGCAAGGTCAATGTGACCGCTTACAAAATCGGCATGAAAATGTGTTTCAAAAACGTATTTGATTTTTGTGCCACGCTGTTCTGCAATTTTTATGTACGGTTCCGGTTCGCGAATGGGGTCTATTACCACTGCCTCGCCCATTGACTCAATATAATAACTTGCCTGTGCAAGGCAACCGGTGTAAATCTGTTGTATGTACATATTTATTGCTTACTTATTAGCTGCAAAGTTGTAGCTTGTAGCAACCTTAAACTTATGATTTAGATCATACTCTTGTTTGATATTCATCAATCAAACAGGAATCAACTCGCTTTATTCTTGTAGTTTATGGAGAATAAAACAGAGACTATAGTTACCGTTTGTTATCACTGTGGAGATAATTGCCCAAATGAATATATACATATAGATGAAAAGTTTTTTTGTTGCGAGGGCTGTAAGCTGGTGTATGAAATACTGAATGAAAATAATTTATGTTCCTACTACAGTTTTAACGAAAATCCGGTATAAAGGCGGTTAATATTTCAAACAACCGTTTTCTTTTTAGACAACTGAAATTTCATCACAATTAATTTCGTTTAAATCGGAAAAGGAAACGCATGTTACTTTTCATATTCCGGCTATGCATTGCAGCAGTTGTATATGGTTGCTGGAAAATTTCAGGAAAGTGGATGAAGGTGTGGTTCAAAGTCAAGTTAATTTTTTAACCAAAGAAGTTAAAATCATTTTTGATGAGAGAGTTACCTCGTTAAAAAAGATAGTTGAAAAATTAACCACAATTGGTTACGAACCTGAACTGCATTTAGGCACACTTGAAAAAAAACAAAAGAAAAAAATAAACCGCAGCCGGATAATCAGAATTGGCATTGCAGGTTTTTGTTTTGGAAATATTATGATGTTGAGTTTTCCTGAGTATTTCTCTTCAGGAAATATTGTTGACGAGGGGCTAAAGAAATTTTTCAGCATTTTAATACTTACACTGTCATTGCCTGTATTTTTTTACAGCGCATCGGAGTTTTTTGTTAAATCTTATCAATCGTTAAAACATAAAACCACAACTATTGATGTTCCCATAGCCATTGGTATTGCTGCCATTTTTTTTCGCAGTGTTTACGAAATATTATCCGGTACAGGGCAAGGGTATTTTGATAGCGGCTCCGGGTTGATTTTTTTTATGCTGGTGGGCAGGTGGTTTCAGGATTTTACTTTTGATGCGCTGTCGTTTGAACGTGATTATAAATCTTTTTTTTCCGATAGCTGTTTCGGTATTAAGCAAAGGAGTTGAGGAGACAAGGCGGTAAATGAATTAAAAGCCAAAGAAAAAATACTGATACGCAACAATGAGTTGGTACCCGTTGATGCAACACTTATAAGCGGAAATGCATTAATTGATTATAGCTTTGTTACCGGGGAAGCATTACCGGCACAGGTGCGACAGGGCGAACTTATTTTTGCCGGTGGCAGGCAAACAGGTGGAGCCATTGAGTTACTTGTAGCTAAAGAAGTTTCGCAAAGTCATTTAACACAATTGTGGAATGGAAGCACTGAGAAAAGAGTAATTAGCGCTTTGGAAATTGGTAAATGCCATCCAGCAAGTATTTTATTGTGGTTACGTTGTTTATTGCAGCAACTGCCGCAGCATATTGGTGGAATAGCGATAAGCAAAAAGCCATTAATGCTTTTACAACAGTTTTGGTAATTGCATGCCCTTGTGCATTGGCATTGTCTGCACCGTTTACACATGGAAATATATTGCGCATTTTAGGTAAAAAGAAAATTTACCTGCGTAACAGAAACGTGATTGAAAACCTTGCAGATATCAATACCATCGTATTTGACAAAACCGGAACTCTTACACAAGCACACACTGCATTAATTAAATTTGAAGGAGCACCTCTTACAGAATATCAGCAATCATGCGTTTATTCATTGGTGCAAATTCATCACCCATTAAGCAGGTTGTTAAAAGTTATTTAGAGAAATCTAAAAGTTTGGAGGTAAAAAATTACAAAGAAGAAACCGGTAATGGTATTAGCGGAGTGATAAACGGACAACCTTTGAAATTAGGTAGTGCTGCATGGCTGCAACTAAATAATTTATCCGAAGGAAAAAACCAAACAAAGGTTCATGTTAGTTTTAACAATGTTTATGCGGGTTACTTTTCTTTTGAAAACAGTTACAGAACCGGCATTGATGTATTAGCTAAGTTATGTAAAACGAATCATATTAAAACGGCAGTGCTTTCGGGTGATAACAATTCAGAGAAAGATAACCTGAAAGAAATATTTGGAAAAGAAACGGAATTGCGCTTTAATCAATCTCCTGCGGATAAGCTGGGGTTTGTAAAAATTTTACAGGAAAAAAATTTAAAGGTAATGATGGTGGGAGATGGGCTGAATGATGCGGGAGCCTTACAACAAAGTAATGTGGGCATAGCCGTAGCTGATAACACAAACAACTTTACACCAGCAGCTGATGTTATTATTGATGCAGCGCAGCTTAAAAATATTTTCAACCTTGTTTTATATGCAAAAGCAGCATACCACATTATAGTATGGAGTTTATTATTTCATTGCTGTACAATTTTGTAGGTCTTTGGTTTGCTGTAACTGGCACACTCTCTCCTTTAATTGCTGCCATACTTATGCCTATAAGCACCGTTAGTTTGGTGCTGTTTACTGTAGTGGCAAGTACGGTGGTGGGGCGGGAAGTATTTAAAAAGTAAAGTGGTTTAACTGCTATTTGCCTGCAAAAGAAAATTTCAATAAGGCACGGTACAATTTCTGATCTCTACATTTTCCTAAGGTAAATCTCACAAAAAAGCAAAATTGCTTAAGCAGATACATAATGTCAAGATTCTTAACTTAGCATATCAATAGCTTAGTCAATAATAAATCGCATAACTATTTTGCCCTTAGTTTTATCACTAAATTCAATTATGTATATCCCGGACAAACACTTCTGCATATTTAATTTTGTCTCAATTGTTTCTCCGCTAAGTATTATTTTTCCATCAATGCTCCTTACTGAATACGAACTAAAATCGCGAACAAGACTACTAGAAAAATAAATTTCGCCTTTTGACGGTGAGGGAAAAACATAGTACCCTTCTTGTTTATTCAAGTTAAGCACTGAAGTTACTGGTTGAGCAAATTTTTGTATGAATATATTGAAGTTGCCAACACCGTTAAAAATTAAAGTCTGGTTAACAGGTCCGTTGTTGAAGTCAGCGGTATCTGAAAATTCACCTGCATGATACAAGGAAATACCGGCTCCGGCTAGCACCTTTGATCTGTCATACAAATTACCGCCAAAACTTTCGCCCCAAACAAATGTGCCGCTATTTGTATACTTAACTAAGTATGAGTCATTAAAATTATTTAAATTATCAGCAAAATGCTCAAACAAAAAACTTGTTCCTGCCTGAGGGTTTAAATTTAATGTATCAGAAAACTGACCTGAAATATAAACTGAGTTTCCCTGTGACAAAATGGAATATGCCGAATTGGATGAATTAGCTAACAAGCTTCCAAATTGGGGAATGATTTTGCCCAATCAGATTGAGATTATTATTTAAACGGCAAAAAAAAGTGTTAAGGGAAGAATTTGCATTTAAGTAAAAAGCTGAAGCCGTATCGGTATCAAAGTCAATAGTGTCAGAAAAAAGCCGCATGTAAATACGTTACCTGCTGAGTCGCAACTTATTGCTTTCACATAAAAATAACCTTGTACAGAAACAGGATTGTTGTTAAAACTTGCTTTAAATAAGTACGTGCCTGCGGTATCAACTTTTGCAATTTCTCCGTAACTACCCACAAACAAACTATTCTGGTTGTCGTATGCCAATACAAGTGGTTCAAATTCTCCATAATAACTCAATGGCAAAAAACTGCCCATAAAAAACTTCCTGCATTGTTAAATTTAGAAATAAAAACCTGTTCAGGTGAAACCGGGCTTAAGTTGAAAATTCCGGTGTCTGGATCAAAATCACACGTTACTGAAAATCGTCCGGTTATATAAATATTATTATTTACCACTAACAGGTTACCGGCTGACTCAAATCCTCCAGTTCCAATTTGAAATGCCCAAATGAAGTTGCCATTGGCATCAAGTTTAAGTACAAAAATATCAGGGTTTCCTGCGCTTTGGTTTGTTGCAGTTAAAGTGTATGCAGTTATGGTATCAGGATTAAAATCAGCAGTTTCATAAAATAGTCCAGCTATATAAACATTACCAAAATCATCAACATCAATACCCCACGATGTAACATCAGGTACCGAAATGCCTCGTCCCATATTAAATTTCCGAACTGTCAAGTTTGGCTATATACGTATTGTTACCACTTGTTGAGTGCGGTAAATTCACAATGCCAATGCGGATCAAAATCAACATTCCCAATAAATGAACCTGTTATAAAAACATTTTCTGCTAAATCGGTACAAATAGCATTTGATGATTGCCCACCCAATTGAATAGCCCATTGAGTTGTTTGCCCAAACAACGGACCAATTAACATTAATACATATATTGTCATTACACATATATGTTTCAAAATACTGAATGCGATTGGTTTCACGTTAATTTTATTTAATATCATTTTTTGAAGTAATCAATTCTATGAGGCAATAAATTATTGCCACCATGCAAATATCACTTAATTCTATCGCCTTACCTGGTAAACGAACTGATAAAAATCATTCCTGCAACTGACCCTGCTCACTTCATAACAGCAAATGCACCAATAGTTTTGGCGGCTGTTATATGAGTGTAATCATAGTTTTAATAAGCGCAAGTTTGCTGATAGCAACAGGTTTTTTGATCGCTTTTTTCTGGTCTGTAAAAAGCGGACAGTACCAGGATGATTACACCCCATCTGTAAGAATTTTATTTGATAACGATAAAATATATCTGAAAAAAACGAAACAACAAATTCTGAAACTACTGATTTATGACCATAGAGAAATTTAGTTATGACAACCGCATTGTAAAAAACTTTGCCATAGCCACCATGGTGTGGGCATTGGTGGGCATGTTGGTTGGGTTGGTAATTGCATTGCAAATTCCATTTCGGGTTTAAACTTTGAAGAACACACAACATTTGGCAGGCTGCGCCCACTGCATACCAATGCAGTAATTTTTGCATTTGTGGGAAATGGAATTTTTATGGGTGTGTACTACTCGTTACAACGACTGATGAAAGCTCGTATGTTTAGCGATTTATTGAGCAAACTCCATTTTTGGGGGTGGCAGTTAATTATTGTTAGTGCTGCGGTTTCGTTTCCTCTTGGTATAACCTCAGGTAAAGAGTATGCCGAGTTAGAATGGCCCATTGACATAATGATAACCTTAGTGTGGGTGATTTTTGCTATCAACTTTTTTGGAACCATTATTAAAAGGAGAGAGCGGCATTTATATGTTGCAGTGTGGTTTTATATAGCCACTATTATAACCGTTGCCGTACTGCATATTATCAACTCTCTTTCGCTTCCAATAAGTTTGGCAAAAAGTTATTCGGTATATGCGGGTGTGCAGGATGCATTGGTGCAATGGTGGTACGGGCATAATGCAGTTGCGTTTTTTCTTACCACCCCATATTTAGGTTTGATGTATTACTTCCTGCCTAAAGCGGTTAACCGACCGGTTTATTCTTATCGCTTGTCAATCATTCACTTTTGGGCATTGATATTTTTATACATCTGGGCTGGCCCACACCATTTGCTTTACACTGCCTTGCCAGATTGGGCACAATCACTTGGTGTAGTTTTTTCAGTCATGCTTATTGCTCCATCCTGGGTGGTATGATAAACGGATTGCTGACCTTGCGTGGTGCATGGGATAGGGTTAGGGATGACGTTGTTTTAAAATTTTATGTAGTGGCAGTTACGGCCTATGGTATGTCAACATTTGAAGGTCCGTTGCTCTCCATAAAATCTGTCAACGCCATCAGCCACTTCACTGATTGGACTGTAGGTCACGCTCACATTGGTGCTTTGGGCTGGAACGGTATGCTCACTTTTGGTATTTTATATTGGCTCATACCTAAATTATTTAATACACAGTTGTACTCGCGCAAACTTGCATCGTTTCATTTTTGGGTGGGCACATTGGGTATTGTATTTTATGCAATACCGCTTTATTGGGCAGGTTTTGTACAACATTTTATGTGGAAGGAGTTTACACCTGATGGTGTTTTGCGCTATCCTAATTTCTTAGAAACTGTTGTACAGATTATTCCAATGTATAAACTGAGGGCTGTAGGTGGTGCAATTTACATTATTGGCGCTATTGTGATGTTTTACAATTTATTTAAAACAATGGCTGCAGGAAAATTAGTTGGAAATGAAATGGCGGAAGCACCTGCATTAGAAAAAAATTACACCTCGCACAAAGGCGAACACTGGCACCGTTGGATTGAACGCAAACCTATTCAGCTTTTAATTGTAAGCCTTGTGGTAATATTAATTGGCGGTTTGGTGGAGATGATACCAATGTTTATGGTGAAAGAAAATGTGCCAACAATTACCAGCGTTAAGCCCTACACTCCTCTTGAACTGCATGGCAGAGACATTTATGTACGTGAGGGTGTTATACCTGTCACTCCTCATGATTCGCCCGTTCAGGTACGAAACGGAGCGTTACGGTGAATACTCAAAACCAGGAGAGTTTGTTTACGACCATCCGTTTCAATGGGGTAGTAAAAGAACAGGACCCGATTTGCACAGGCTTGGCGGAAAGTACCCTGATTCTTGGCACTACCACCACATGGAAGACCCTACAAGCATGTCGCCAGGCAGTGTGATGCCAGCATACGCATTTATGATTGAAAATGATTTAGACACCACAACCACTGCCGCTAAAATACGAGTGATGCAACGTCTTGGTGTTCCTTATCCAGAGGGCTATGATAAAATTGCCAATGCCGAGTTGATTAAACAGGCAGATGCTATTTCGCAAAATTTATCTAAGGATGGAATAAAAGTAAAGAGTGAAAAAGAAATAATAGCAATGATAGCATACCTGCAACGCTTAGGTATTGATATTAAATCATCACATCAAACATCAGAAAAATAAAAAATATGTATAAAGAAGTTTTATCAGCCATTGAAGGAATTTCAGTTTACCCTGTTTTTTCTTTCATCGTATTCTTTGCCTTTTTTTCCCTGATGGCGCTATGGGTGCTTCAGTCAAAAAAAGAAGATTACGAACAAGTAAGTCAACTTCCGCTAACCGATAGTCAATCTTAAAAAATTATGACAAGAGGAATAAAAATAACTGCTGCAAAATTAATTGCGATTGCATTTGCATTGCATAATTCAGGAAATGTTATGTCACAGACTGCAGCACCAGCAACTTCTACAGACAGCACATCAACTTATTTTACTGACCCCACATTTATATTAATATCACTTGCTGTTATTATTTTACTGGTAGTAATACTTGCACTTGCAAAAACAAGTATGGGCTTAAGTAAGTTGTATGGCAACATAAACAAAAAGGCTGGGGTAATTTTAATTTTCTTTCTTACATCATTTGTTGCATCTGCACAGGATCTTTCAACCAAACCGGCATACGAACCAACCAAAATCCCCGAATGGGTTTTTAACCCAACAGTTTATTTAGTTGCCGTTTTGTTTTTTGTAATGCTGTTGACAGTTTATGTTTTATACAGGGTAAACATGTCAATGTTAAAGGCATTAAATCCTGCAAAAGAAAAATCGGTGGTTGAATTAGAGGCTGAAGCAATTGCAGAGAAAAAACCAACATGGCTGCGTAAAGTCTATCTCAAAATGGTTGACAGTGTGCCGGTGGAAAAGGAAAAAGACGTAATGCTTGACCATGACTACGATGGCATAAAAGAGTTGGACAACAATTTGCCACCCTGGTGGAAATACGGTTTTTATGTAACTATTGTTTTTGCATTTTGCTATTTGTTGTTCTATCATGTAGTTGATGCCGGCAAATTACAAGCGGCAGAATACAG
Source organism: Bacteroidota bacterium (assembly GCA_016714005.1). Taxonomy (GTDB): domain Bacteria; phylum Bacteroidota; class Bacteroidia; order AKYH767-A; family OLB10; genus JADJOA01. The sequence goes on along the minus strand of JADJOA010000004.1, from coordinate 16,264 downwards.
TGAAGAGGTTAGAGTTGCTGAAGAGGAAAGAACAGCGCGTTTAAAAGCAAGTGCCGATAATGTTACAGAAGAAAATGTTATTGCATTAACCGATGCCGCTTTAATTACTAGTGGCAAAGCCAATTATGAAAAACTTTGTGCTGCTTGCCATTTAGCAAGTGGTGGCGGTCAGGTTGGACCTAATCTTACTGATGACTATTGGTTGCATGGAGGAGGAATAAAAAATATTTTTAAAACAATTACCAATGGCGTACCTGCAAAGGGAATGATAGCATGGAAAGCACAACTTTCACCAAAACAAATACAAGAGGTAGCAAGCTATATTGTTACACTACAAGGTAGTAAACCTGCTGATGGTAAAGAACAGCAAGGCGAACTTTGGGTTGAACAGCCCGTTGCTACAGACTCTCTTAAAACTGATAGCTTGAAAACAACACCGGTTGATTCAGTGAGCGTAAGTAAATAATGGAATCTGTTACCGAAAATAATTTATATGAACGCGATGAATCATTTCGCGATAGCATTGCTACTATTACCAAAGAAGGAAAACGTGCATGGATTTATCCAAAAAAGCCAAATGGAAAATTGTATAACTACCGCACGCTGGTCTGTTATATTTTTCTTGCCATATTTTTTCTGCTTCCCTGGATAAAAATTAACGGACACCCTTTTATGATGCTCAATGTAATTGAGCGGAAGTTTGTGCTGATGGGCATTGCATTTTTTCCTCAGGATTTTTTTCTGTTTGTATTAGCCATGATAACCTTTGTGGTTTTTATTGCATTGTTTACTGCATTGTTTGGCAGGTTGTGGTGCGGTTGGGCTTGCCCGCAAACAGTGTTTATGGAAATGATATTCCGTAAAATTGAATATTGGATTGAAGGTGATTATATGCAACAAAAAGCATTGAATGCGCAGGCGCCAAATCCGCAAAAAAGTTTAAAAAAGCTGGCTAAGCATAGTATCTTTTTTTTTATTTCATTTATTATTTCCAACACTTTTCTTGCATACATTATTGGAATAGATGAATGGAAACAAATTGCATTAGCAAATCCATCTGAGCATACAGGTGGATTAATTGCCATTCTTTTATTTACCGGAGTATTTTATGGCGTATATGCAAGATTCCGTGAGCAGGTATGCTTAGTAGTTTGCCCTTATGGAAGATTACAGGGAGTTTTATTAGACCCTAACTCAGTTGTTATTGGCTATGATTATGGCAGAGGTGAACCGCGTGGCAAACTGCATAAAGGAGCTGAAAGAACAAATGGCGATTGCATAGATTGTCATCAATGCGTTAGTGTTTGTCCAACGGGTATTGATATACGCAACGGCACACAACTTGAATGCATTAACTGCACTGCTTGCATTGATGCCTGTAACAGCATCATGGATAAAATAAACAAACCTCATGGGCTAATCAGGTACACCAGCGAGAATGCTATCCGCAACAAAGAGAAATTTAAAGTTACACCTCGTATTATTGGCTATTCAATTGTGTTGTTTGTTTTGTTGAGTACTTTAATTACGCTTTTGGCAATGCGTAGCGATGTAGAAACAACCATATTGCGCACACCAGGCATGTTGTATCAAAAGCAGGGAGCAGACAGCATCAGTAATTTGTATAATATTCAATTGGTAAACAAAACATTTGAGGAAATTCCGGTAACAGTAAAGGCATACGGCCAACACGGAACCATTAAATGGATAGGGAACGGAATAACAAAAATTGATGAACAGGGCATTGCTGACGGAGAATTTTTCTTTATCATGCCCAAAAATGAAATCAGCAAAACCAAAACAAAAATAAAATTTGAAATATGGAGCAATGGAAAAATGATTGATAAAACAGAAACCAATTTTCTTGCTCCTAATAATTAATAGAAATGAAATTAAACTGGGGAACAGCGTTGGCATTAATGCTTCCGGTTAATAATAGTAGTAAGGCTTCCATTATTTCAGGAAGACTTTTGTACAATGCCGGAAGAATAACAACATATATTGCACTGGGCTTTTTGCTTGGCACTATTGGTTTAGCCGCATCAATTAAAGGATTTCAGAAAGAGTTAAGTGTTGCTACAGGTGTGATGATTCTTTCAACAGTCATATTAAGTTTAGGTAAGAAGCAAAAAGCAAAGGCGTACGAGCTAACTACTTCCTTTACATCTCCGCTAAGAAGGACGCTAAAAAGACTTTTTCAAAAGAAGTCGTACCTGTCACTTTTTTTTATCGGAATGATAAATGGTTTATTGCCCTGCGGGTTTGTTTATATTGCCATAGCTGGGGCTTTGGCTACAGGTAATTATCTGAGTGGTGCAGTTTACATGATGTTTTTTGGGGCAGGCACAATACCTGTAATGTTTTTTATCTCGTCTTCAACATCCTTTTTAAGTTTAAAATCAAGGAACATTTTAAACAAGTTGACTCCCCTGGTGGCCATTGTGATTGCAATATTACTTATATCACGAGGCAGCCAGTCTGAAAAAAACTGTTGTAATAAAACAACCCAAATCATGCATAAAAACTAAAGCAAATATGCCGATATACTTTGTTTCCCCACTCCACTCGTTTTTTCGCCACTCCGTTTGCAAAAAATGTTTTGTGGCTCTAAAAGTAAAAACGCTCAACTGTCTGTCAGTCAAGCGTTCTATCTGTACCCGGGGCGGGAATCGAACCCGCACGACCGTTTAGGGTCACAGGATTTTAAGTCCTGTATAAATTGTATTCATTTGCTGCTATGTGGTTTTATTTCAGCAAACTACCTCTTAGCCGGTTTGTAAATAAGAACAGTAAAAAGTAGGAAAAACCAGTATTTGTTGTACCTTTGTTGTACCCGAAAATTTTCAGCAAATGGCAACAGTTCAAATAGTACTCCGGCAGAAGCAGCTTAGGGATGGCTCCTACCCTTTGGCGATTAGAATCATTAAGGACAGAAAGGCTTCTTTTATTCATTTAGGTAAAAGTATTGAATCCAAGTTTTGGGACAAAGAAAATTCTCGTGCTCGTAAATCATATCCCAACTCTGCAAGGTTCAATAACTTTCTTTTAAAAAAACTCTCTGAAGCCAATGCTAAAGTCCTGGAGATGGAAACAGCAAAAGAGGAAGTTTCTTCAACAGCCCTTCGTAATTCCATTAAGCCTACAGTTGGAGCTACCTTCATCCCACAAGCTAAATTATATCTCGATACTTTAAAGCTTTCTGGCAAGTTCAATCGTTTTTCAGCAGACGAGCCGCGTGTCAATCGGTTTAAAGAGTTCCTTAAAGGTTCAGATATTTCGTTTCAAGAAATAAATTCCTCACTGCTAAATAGATTTTCAGTGTATTTAAAAAGCACTCGTAAAATATCAGAACGAACAGCAATAAACCATCTTGTTGTCATCCGGTCAATATTTAGTCAGGCTATTAAATACAATTTGGTTGATTCCAAATATTACCCGTTTGGAAAGGATAAAATCAAGATTAAATTTCCTGAATCAAACAAAATAGGATTAAATGAAAAGGAAGTTGTGCTTCTTGAAAATGTTGAATTAAGCAATGGCTCAGTGTATGACCATGCGCGTAATGTTTGGCTCTTTTCTTTTTATTTTGCGGGAATGCGTTTATCCGATGTGCTTGTTTGCGATGGAATGATTTTCAAAATGAGAGATTGCACTATACAATGGGTAAAAACAATAAGAGCGGGTCGTTGAAGATTCCTAAAAAAGTTCAACAGATTCTGAAAAAGTATGAGAAACAAAAAAATGCGACCGATGATTTAATATTCCCTGATTTGAAAATGATAATAGACATGAGTAATGCTTTTGAAGTTCAGAGGAGAATAAAAATGCAGACCATCGTTTGAACGATGCTTTAAAAGTAGTTTCTAAGATTGCAGGAATATCAAAAAAACTAACCATGCACATTGCCCGTCATACTTTTGGAAATATATCTGGAGATAAAATCTCTCCACAGATGTTGCAAAAACTTTACAGGCACTCCTCAATAACAACAACTATTGGCTATCAAGCCAACTTCATCCATAAGAATGCAGATGAGGCTTTGGATTCTGTTCTTGATTACTAAAACAAAGGCTTCCGAAAATGGAAGCCTTTGTTTTTTTATACTGATACTACTCGTTGCATCAAAACGCTCTAACCGCCCTTACTACATGCCCCACATTTTTCCCCTCAATGGGGAAAGTGCCATCTATAAATGATACTGTAGTTGCACTATTGGGATAAAGGTTATTATCAGTAGAACTCCAGTAAAAAAAATCAGGTCCGTTAAATCCACCCACAACGGCTCTGTTATCATAGAGTGTTTTTAGCTCACCAGAAGAAGGCAAGAACCAATCACTATAACCGTTCAAGGTTAGACTGTTGCATAATCCTGCTGCCCAATTCGAAGCACCAAATAGATTCACAATTAAATTTGTATTGTACTGTCCACCTCCTGTTGCATTTAAGAATCCTGTTCCTGCCGGAGCATAAGCTCTTGTTCCCTGATCAGAGGCTGCGGCTATTAGACCATGCAGACCTGTACCATCTATAAAGAAAATAATGCCTCCCTGATAACTCTGTCCAATTGTAAACGGACTTGGCAGAGTAGAGAATGAAACAACATTGCCGTAGGATGTACCTCCACTATTAGTTGCGTAGGCTCTCACATAGTAGGTTGTGTTTGCACTAAGGTTGCTTAAGTTAGCGGTAAAATTTCCTGTTCCCGATCCTGATGTAATAGTCACATTAGAGAGATTAAAGGTTGGCGATAAAGAGTATTCAATTCCTCTTGCTGTTACTGCTGTACCTCCTGAACTTGTAACATCTCCTCCTCCGGTTGCGGCAATTTGAGGAATACCAGAAATGCCGATAGTTGTTACAGTTGGCAATGAAGGATCGGCACCAATAGCAAAAGATACTTCTACTCCGTACTGAGTTCCAAAATTGTCTACTCCGTATGCCCGAACATAGTAAGTGGTATTCCATGAGAGATTGGTGATGGTTCTTTGGTAACTTCCAAACCCACTTCCATCAATAGTTGTATCATTGGAAGATACATTAGGTGAAGAAGATGTTCCCCAACAAAAACCTCTGCGAACTGTAGGCTCTGCTGCGCCAGCATCATTATAGACATAGCCTTCAAGCACAACGTTGTTACCACTTACATTTACAATATTGGTAACAATGTGCATCAAATCATTATTGTTTGTGTTGTTATCTGAGTTTGTTGTTGTATCGTCATTCTTTTTGCAGCCTGCAAAAAGAAGAACCAGTACGAGTAAATAGTTGAGTATTGTGTTTTTCATTTTTTTGAATTTTAATGGTGAATAATAAATTGATGCGGTTTTGATTTATGATTTAGCTGTTACTGTGCTGTGGCAATCTTGTTTAAAATAAGTTCTGCTGTATCAATGCTAATCCCTTTCGCCAGAACAATATTTTTTATTGCCATACCGGATAATTACTTTGCAATTGAGCCTTGCCAGATTGTTTTTGAATTTAGCGCCTGCAATATCCAATTGCCTTCCTGTTGCTCCGGCAAGATTTGCGGCACTTGATGCCATCATGCTTTTAACAACAGAGCCACCTACTATTACGGTTGAACCGTTTGAGTAAGGCGAAGGCATTACTTCTTTTTTTCCTTGCTGATAAAAAATTCCAGTAACATCCTTTCGTAAGTAGGTCTTATCATTTACGATAAATGCTTCCGGTGTCATGCTGAAACTTCTTTGCTTTCGATTGATATTGACCAAGTATTTTATCAGATAAACAATAGAGAATGTAAAACCAACCAAAGGATAATTCCATTAATTGGTTTTTTAGGTTGAATAAATATGAGCGGAATAATTGCAAGAAAGGCAGCCCCAAATAATGATGGCAATACATCTTTCAATTTATACTTTTCCATTTCATAGATGAAGTGAATCTTATCACCATCTTGTTCGGTATGAAAACCATGTGTGGCTTGAATGACTGTCATATAATTAAGATTGATTAAATTAAGTTCCTACTCGTAATGCTTTTCGGATGCGTCCCGCACAAAAGGCGTTTAGAAAAAAGAGTCAATCGTTTTAATCACGGTGGTCGCTGAAACGGAATACTCCTAAGAAATATACTATTGAAAAAATATATCATGGCTTGCGTGAAACAAAATAGCGTGGGCTAATTCCATCTGCTTGTTTCCGTGGGAGTCGAAGCCCAAGTAAGCAAAGCAAAGGAACGCCCACGCTTTCACGCAGGCATTCAACTTTACTATCCCAGCTTACTTTAAACTTCGACTTTTCGGAAACGGGAATTAAAAGCTAAATGCTATTTATTTTTTATAATTTCTTTTTATTTCAGTGAATATTTATTTTAGATGTTTCAAATGTAAAATAAATTGCACCTTGACTCATCAAGATATTTATTGTTTTTTTCTAAAATTGTGTGAATCAATATGAAAGTTATTTGTTTGGAAGAAGAAGCATTTATGAGTTAGTTGAGCAAGTTGTTGCCCGTATCAAGTACAAAACTTCAACCAAAGAAGACAAATGGATTTCGGACGAAGATGCCATGCAGCTTTTGAATATCAAATCAAAAACCACCATGCAAAAATTAAGAGACGAAGGAAAAATCAGGTTTACTCAACCGCAAAAGAAAATTATCCTTTACGACAGAGATTCCATCAATGAGTATTTAGAAAAACATGCCAGAGAAACATTTTAATCATGAGCGACACTAAAAATGAATAGTCCCGGTGTCTTAAAAATTATTCCTTGTCTATATCTATTGATGTGCCAGGCGGATTGGGATTAACATCTGTTATCTCTTTCTCAGTAATCTTCTTTTTATTCTCCTGCATCTTTGTGAACAAAGATTTTTCCTGAAACTGCCGATAGGGTTCTCTTCTTTCGGTTTTTCAAGGCTCAACGGCTTCTGCTCCTTCGCTGATAACTTTTCTTTTTCACCCGCACTACTTTTATGCTCTTCCACCTGCTTTTCCATTTTGCTTGCGAATTATCAAGGCTTTTGGTTTTCAAATGCCGGGCTTCTTTATCTTTCGGTTCATACAAATGCAATCGCTCGTTTAATTCTTCCCTATACTTTTCTAAGTCCTGAACATTTACTTGCTCCTTTAGCTCCCCACCTTTTCCCAAAGTATTACTGCGAATATCTTTTATCTGCTGCCTGTAAAAATGCTCCATCTGATTACCACGAAAAGACTTACCCGTATTACCATACCCGGCGGATTCAACGCCAACTGCATACCCTTATCATAATTAATATTCTTGATGGCTTCTTCTAATTCCTGAATTTTCAAATCTGACTCTTTTACAATTTGATTAATCTCTTTGAGCCATTGCGGTTTTTGCTCCATTTTTCTGACAATTATTTTTTGTCATGCAAAAATAGCTGATTAGCATGGTGAGCGGAAATGCCGGACGAAGAATCTTTTTCAACAGAAGAAGATATTACGCAAACGCACATGCGATGAGTTGGAAAGATGTGGAACAATCAAGCCGCGTCTTGATTGAGTTTGCGCTACAAGCGCAACACATCATTCATAACGCATTAGGGTATGTACCGCATGTTGCACATTGCATGCCTCATGAGATATTTATCCGAGAATTAGCAAAACAAATTCATTTCAATGAAATAGCACCCGAAGAATTTATTGACCAGGTAGAATACCATGTAAAACAAATCCGCAACGCTGAATATAAACGCGGTGGTTGGGCAAGGGAAAGAGATTACTCAACCAGAGAATACGAGCAATATGAAACATACCTTCCACATTATAAAGACATCACCAGAAAAAGAGTAGAAAGTTTGCTTGGTTATTCGCCTTTGCTGCTTTATTCATTGGGCGCTGAACTCGCTTTGCGTGAGTTCGCCCACCATGAAGATTTTAAATCCGCGCAATGGCAGAAGTTTGATTGTAAATATTTGTCTATAATAAGGTATCGTGAGTTACATTTTACGAAGGGGCAAAAGGCTGCGGATGAAATGGAAATACTAAAGTTGTAAGGAACCCCAATATTTAATTTCAACAAGTAACTCAGAAAACCTCAAATAATAAAGAGTATTTCAAATTATTTAGACCAGTATATAGAACAGTCAATCAAGCATTTAATATAAAACGGGTAGGGACAATATTTTAATTTTTTTTTCAAAAAAAAAGATGTTAGTAACATTAATTTCTATCATTTGATCAAGTCTATAAACAACTAACTTAGAAAACGAAAATTTTAAAAACAATAATATCACTCATAATCAAAGGCTAACTCAAAACAGTAACAATAAAAATGTTAGAAAATAAGCTAAGGGATGAAGGGTATCACCGATCAAAATATAGTGCCTATTCTAATGCTTCTTATAATTCAAGAAGCTCTATCAATAGGCTAATATGTGATAATAGGGGCTCAAAGATTCATTGTGATTCAATTTATTATTCTCCACCTTGGGGTTCCATTTCACAAGTAGGTTCGCCTCATGTTTGTTTTGGTGGGGTGGTAGCACGCGAGTAATTGATAAAAAGAGTATTGCAGAAAATGACAAAACAAAGATTGATGCTAAATCTGAGATAATTTCCACGCCTCAGTTTATTGTTGGAAAATCAAAGCCCATAGTAAAATTAAATGAAGAAATTGCCTCTGCTATTAAAGGTAGCCTTAGAATTATTATTGAGGGTGAATCAGGATCGGGTAAAGAAAATGTTGCTGAAGCAATCGCTAAATTTAGTGCAAGAGGACCTGAAAAAAAACCTTATAGAGCAATAAACTGTTCAGTGTTTGAAAATACAGCTTTGGCTCTTACTCAAATGTTTGGTGCATTTAAAGGGGCGTATACCGATTGTATAGAGGATATGGAAGGAGATTTTGCGTTGTGTAGGGGCGGAACAATTTTTCTTGACGAAATTCAAGATTTGAAAATAGAAGTTCAAGGGTTATTAAAAAGATATTTAGAGACGTATGAGTTTTCACCACTGGGGACAAAAAATGGAAAAAGGATGATAATAACATCAAATGTAAGGTTAATATCCGCAACCAATGTAAATTTACTAGATATGATAAAAGAGAATAAATTTTTGCATGATCTTTACTATCGGCTTGCTCAAAGAACCATTACCGTTCCTCCACTTAGAGAAATAAAGGAAGATATTCCTGAAATTGCAATTGACATGTTGCGGTCAGAGAAGTTTGCAATCGAAATATTAGGAAAAGAGGGGGCATCAACAAAATTCTATTTTAAGAATGGATGTGAAATTATACTGACAGATTTTTTCTATCCAAATAACAAACGTTCGCTTTTTAACTTGCTGTTGAACGCGGCAAATGAGGCTTTACCTACATCAGGAAATTTAGCAAGTGTTTCAGAGCCTATTGAAATACGTGAAGAACATTTAATAAAGGCTGCAAAATATGCTCAAGTTGATATATCCCCGTTAACAAGTCCATATAATATATCTCCAGCAAATAACGCAGCAAAAATTAATTCTCAAACAGATGCGGAAAATTTTCTTGACCAAGTTGAAAGAATTTTAAGCGTCAATTTCAACAATTACAAAATAGTTTCCCAAGAAAAGCTATGCAGGTACTTTCTATCAAGAGATGGTAAATTAGGAATTAGGAGAGAAGTTTTTTCACATGTTTATTTTGTGCCTCTTAAAAACTCTTGTAAGAGTTTATTAGAAAAATTCCCAAATCGTTGGGAGGACGCAAGAAAGAAATGTGCCTTTATCAAACGTCTTGATAATGACTAAAAATGTTAGCTAACATTTAAATTTTGTTTGGTGCTTGTTAGATAACATTTTCTTTTCTTCTTCAATGGAATATTTTATCAAAAAATTTTGTTACTTAATAGAACCATTGCCTGTCAATGGTTGCAAAGGGTTTAATTGTTATGAAGAGATTCTACAAATTGTTTTGGCATGGTGTTAGAATAATACTTTTCAAAATAAATATTTCTAACAATTTAAATTCAAATTAATGACAAACAAAAAACAAGTCAATGAGGCATTTGAAACGGGAGGTTTCAAAGAGCATTCAAAAAAACCAGACAGAATGGTTAATTCTGCTGGTCGGGAAATTTTCTTTTCTGGGGGAAATGTGTATGATAACAATGGTGGTGTTCGGTATTGTCCAAATACTGAAACCACCAAAAAGTTTATTGCAGGAGAGAAGAAACAATAACTTCAACCGTCACTCAACCATGCTTTTATAAGCATGGTTGAGTTTACAAAGAAACTCCATCACAATAGCAGAGAAAATCAATTCGGTCGTCAACAAGCTTCAGAAGTTCTTTTTTTAAAGTTTCAAAGTCCTCCACTTTATTGACTAACTCTTCAACTACCAAAACCACTCCCCCTATTCCATCAAGATAACTTAAATGACACTTCGTTAAGCTCGAAGTTTCCTTAACAAAATCTAACCATGTCTCCTTGGTAATAAATCTATTTTCTAAGGCAAGTTGCTCATAAGTGACGGTCATTGCGAAATCTCCTTGGCAAACACTATCACTCCTACATACCTATGTCAACAAAATAATACATCAATTAATTCCTTCAAAACATTAGATAAAATCAATAACAACTCCAACCATATACCCATTTCTTCTAAGAAATACCCTGATTCTATAAGCGAATCAGTAGAACAAGGGCTGATAAATATTAACCACTTTATAAATCAACAAAAAATGAAAGAGAAAAAAAACGCAAACAAAAAATCTGTAGCTGATGCAAACACGCTAATAAACAACCCTCAATCCAACATGAGTGAGTGGAAGATAAATCCACTTGGCAATAATGCAGCGCAACAAAATCCTATAAGAGAGATGTACCCCTATCATTACAAGTACAGAAACATATTTCCAATAACTTCAAAGTCAAACAATCCATTGTGCAATAATTACACTCAAAATATTTCAGGAAAATTCAATAGACATTTTTAAATCCGTTTCGCCATGCAACAGTTTAGTTTAGATAATCCCCTTTTAGAACTACCCACCCCTGCCGGGTTGTGCCAACTCACATTGAGACATCTGTGCGAGTCGATTGCAATATTTGGTGGAATCGGTAGTGGAAAAACAAGCGGCAGTGGCGCTGTGCTTTCAAAGAAGCTATTGCAAAATAGATACGGTGGGTTGGTGCTTACCGTTAAGCCTGACGAACGCGCCATGTGGGAAGAATATTGCCGTCAAACAAACCGCACCAATGATTTAATCATCGTTGAGCCAAATGGAAAATATTTTTTTGATATGCTCGACTTTGAGATAAAAAAATCAAAATCGCATTCCAACATTTCAGATAATATTACAGAAGTGCTCAATGTTGTGTTGTCAGCAAGCGAAGAAAAAGCAAGCGGAAAACCCGATGATCCTTTCTGGCAAGAAAGCCGGGCGTTGCTCCTCACACATATCATTGATTTATGCCTGCTTGCATACAACAAAGTTACGGTGAGTGACATTTTTGAAATCATGAAATCGCTGCCTAAAAGCAGTGATGCTGAAAGGCAAGATGCAAAAGAGAAAGATAAAAAAGATGATTTGGAAGAAAACACAAAAGAAAAAAACAAACCCACACTTACCGCTTTTGAAAACGCTTTTTCTGCTGCTATAAAAAACGCTGAAGCTGAACTTGATGTTTGGAAAGAAACATTGCCATCTGACGAATTAGTTTCACTTGTGGAGAGCGGCAGGTTTGATACTGAAGCTGAAAATAAAATTCCTGCAGCGCGATTGATTAAACAATTGGATCACTTCTTTAATGAGCAGTATTATTCATTAAGCGAAAAGACGAGCTCCATAATAAACTTTTCCCTTTCATCTTTTCTATTCCGGTTAATGCGTGAACCAGTACACTCTGTCTTTTGCAAAACAGCTTCCAACTTTTCACCTGACGATTGTTTGGATGGCAAAATTATCCTGCTCGATTTTCCTGTTAAGACCTATAACAAAACAGGACAGGAAATTCAAATGATGTTTAAATATATCTGGCAACGCGCAATGGAGAAAAGAGACATCACAAAAAATGATAGACCAGTATTTCTTTTGGCAGACGGAGCACAAACATTTTTTACACTCAAACGATACGATGTTTCAGGCAACTTCACAAGCGCACGCACTATTACTGTTTATCTATCGCAAAATCTGCATGGCTATTATGCTGCAATGGGAGGAGCAAAATCAGAGCATCGTGTAAAAGCATTTCTGGGAACATTAGGCACAAAAATATTTCACGCCAATGCCGATATAGAAACAAATCAATATGCCTCATCTTTAATTGGTGAAGCCGAAGTGGAAGTAAAATCTACTTCAGATTCAAGCGGTCAAACATTTTCGCATTCAGAAACACGCTCGGGCGGATTTCAAAAACTGCTGCGCCCTGAAATGATGATGCGCTTACGTACCGGTGGACCCTCAAACGGTTTTCTGGTGGATGGTGTTGTGCACTACCAAGGAAGATTGCTTATGAAATCGGGAGGCTTTGCCATTGTAGCTTTCCTGTAAGTTACCAATGCTCCATAAGGCAAGATTATAAACGCAACATCTATCAGTAAAAATAATTTCTGCTACTACCACAATTCAAATAATAATTACAAACTCAAAAAATCACTTCAATGAAAAAAAATCTCTACTACGCAACAATGTATCAACGCAGAAATCGCATAGCCGATTTTTTTGCCGATTTATTCCTATCACTTTCTTCTTATCCAAGATTACTCTTAGAAGTATTTGTCCGCAAAAATTTTGGTGAACGTTATTTTAGTATGGCAACAGCCTATACCCATTATTATTCTTATTGGATTATATCCAGTGTTTGCTTCTGACCTTGGCAGATACCTTGCCATCAGCTTCAAAAACGACTTCAGATATGATTACGATTGGTCGCGTTTTTTCAAACTCTACTGGTCGTGGTATGTTTTTATTGTTGCCTTTTTTATAATGTGCAAAAGACGGGCAAAGGAACTGGTGCGTTATCCGGCAACATTTGATTTGGCGAAGTTTTCTCTTTATCAAGGCGAAATCAACCCAAAATTCTATTCGCTTTTTGGCAGGCAGTGGAATATAAGGCAAATAGAAACAAAACTGGAACCGGCTTTCTTTTTTAGTGTTGGTCTTATTATTAAATTTCTGATTGCGCCCGGGCTTGGACTATTGATAGTGGCGTGCAGTTTTATTTATGCGCTTAGTTATTGGGCGGCTTATAAACACGGAGATGGTTTTGTTTTGGATAAAATTGATGAGATGATTTGTAACCAAAACATGCACAAAAGTTTTGTGCAGAAGCTTTCACCCGAACAAACACAGTATTTCCGATTTGTAGGAATGGATAATATGAACGAAAGTTTTAAGACCGAATTGATGCCTTATTTTTTTGATGACAACAATAGCAATATTGGTGTGGTGAAGTAACGCCCATAGCTCCATAGCTACGCTACGGGAATAGGTCTGTAAGCAAATATCGCACTGTTAAACAACTTAGCACTGCTCACGATTTGAGCTCTCAAGCTTGCAGCCCACCTAGAGCAGCATTATTTATCACTAACAATTTTAGAAAAAAGCCCTTAACGAAGAACTCCCTTATCCTCTCAGGCAAGATTCGCATGATACAAAGCCAGTCGGGACGGCAAGCAAAGTCCTATTACACGGATGCGCTCTCGCGCTCGGTTCCCACTTAGAGGGGGCAGGAAGTAGGCGGCAAGTTTAATGGTAAGCTTGCGGAGCGTTTAGGGCTCAATGGAAGGTAACCAAAGAAGACTTCTTCGCCCTTTGCGAAAAACTTAGCATCCTTGAACTAGCAAACCATTACATTACGAACCAAGGATAACCGGACCAATGGTTACGAGTATTAACTTCCATCTTCCAAAATCAGCATCCATTCTGGCATTTCTAATAAAGATAATTCATTCAAAAATTTGAGAAATCAGTCCATGGACCAGCGAAAGATATTGAACGTGATTGCAAAGATGTGGCAAGGTACGTAAAACCAAACCTACGGTGACCGATTAACAGGCGAACTGCTGTATGCGACTTTCCTACCATACTTCGACCTGCTTAAAAGGGTTCCGTTCCAGATCCCATGCGGCATCATTCCACTGCCTTGACAACCTGACTTACGACCAGGAAAGAAACGCCACAAAGCCGGACAGTTCAGGATATAATGAAATGATTTATCTTTCTATCAATCCATCTATCACAGGAAACGATTATCCGATGAGTTGATTAAACGGGGTTACACCCATACGAAAACAAAAACGCTTTTGGGATTGAAGGGGTATCGCAAAAATGATTGACCTGTTTTCAACGGACAAGAATTGAAAAAAATTGCTGATAATACTTTGCTACACGATCCTAAAAGTGTGGAGAGCTTAGGCTTCAATACGTTCCAAAAACAGAAAGGACTAACCATGTCGCAATTAAAGGAAGGGATTGGAAAGGGAAGTTAATGAACTTACGTAAAAAGAAGAAAAGGAAAAGAAACAACCCCAAACCAAGATAAAGCAAACTCCCGGAAAGTAAAAGCGCAAGTTGTGTCGAGCATACACTTTCTCACAGCTTGAACGTGCATCGGTGGTGAAGTAGAAAACTTCCTGCAAGAAGCATAGCAAGCACAAGCATAGGAGGATGCAACCGTAACAATTGAGAAATCAAAAGCGAGTTTTATCAAAACAAGAAAATCGTTCACGTAAAAGAAAAATACAAAACACTTGCACCCCAAAGGAGTTCTATTGGAAGAAAACAAATGGTGGAGCTGGCTAAATCAGGAAAGGGAAAGTTTGCCACTCTTTAAAAACATTGCCTAGAATAAATTTAGATGGTCATAGGAAGGAAGGCTGTTTAGCGTGTTTTAACAAACGCGCAATCAAGCTTATCATACGTGGTGCTGCCATATTAGGTAAAACCCAATTTTGATGAAAGAAGCTTTTCATCCATTGAAAAGGCAGGCAAGACAGGCAATAACGTTGGGTCCGACTGCACAAGCCTCACGGGGAGTTTTGGGAGAAGGAGGAGTTTAAGGATGCGAACCGTTGCAAATTCGGATCATTGACCGTTCCATGCAGGAAAGAAGTAACCCGGATCAGTTTTTGTGTGGAAGGGCTGGACTGCTGGAACAAAAAACACGTAAAGCCCTGCTTCAAAATTGCTAAAGAAAAAAATGACTGGTTTTAGGAGGCAGACACGGCAAATAGCTTCGTGATAAGAGGCGGTGCTTTGCTTATACTCAACACCTGTTTCCGGAATTAAAACGGCAGGTAGGTATCTAAAATTTATCAGCAGAAAACGACAGAATATAAAAGGCAATGGACATTTATCAAAGGGAAACATCAAACAAGGTTTTAGAACTTTGGACTCTTAGGCTTTATCAAAAACATTGATCCCTCTTAAACCCAATGAACAACTGAATAGAAGGTTACATGCAATGCATCAAGTGGAATAAATCAGCGTTGAGTCGTATCCCCTGCGCATGAGAACAGGGAAATCAAATTAATGCCGCACTCAGGCAAAAAATTATAAAGAAGAAGATTTGATTGGACAGCCGATGAAAAAGAAAACCAAACTCAGCAACCTAATCACACAGAAGCGCAAAAAAAGACATCAGAAATTTTTTGAGGGCATGGTAACTGCAGTTTAAACAGAATACACCACAGATAAACGCGGCAGTCGCGTGGCGATTGACTCCATTAATCAAAATCAATTAACATTAAAGGACACTATTGGCAACAAACGCAATCTGCCTTTCTAAAATCAAGAAGTTTGATGTGTTTGAAAAAATCGGAAATGGATTACCAAAAGCGCGGTAAAATTGTTATCACACGCAACGGCTATGGATATAGACAAAAGGCGCCTCTCCAACGGACAAAATCGGGGATTGGTGTCAGCGAACCAAGACGGCATCATAACATCACGAAACTACCAGAGCCGGAATATTTTACAATCTGCCAAAAATTTTCTAGCTCAGCTATGTTTGTTGCATGACCTCCTCATGCTTGTAAGGTAAAACGGTGGATGAGGTATTTATCTCCCTCAGCCCTCCTCTACATTACTGCGTTATGATGCCAAGCAATTTTATGTGTCAGCATCACGCGCAAAGCGACAAGGCACATATCTATACCGATGATAAAGAAGCCTTGCTGGAATACGCTTCACAATTGGGTGACCGTCAATCGGCATTAGAACTCACACAAACAAACATCAGAAATGGTGGAACAAAATAAGAGAAAGATTTTGGAGCCAACAATACAAAAAAGCAAATGATAGCTCCTGAAAAAACAAAACATGTAAAACAAAAAACAGAAAGAGACTA
>JADJOA010000003.1 GCA_016714005.1 Bacteroidota bacterium | reverse complement strand
CTATAGTTGCCGGCAGTGTTTACATTAATTGATTTTGTTGTTTGTCCGCCTGGGCTCCATAAATAACTCACACCACCGGTTGAGGTTAATGTAACACTCGCTCCCTGACACAGAGAGGTGGAGCCGCCTGGTGTTATAGTTACAATTGGTAATTGATTTACCGTTACGGTAACGGGCAATGAAGTTCCGCTGCCTGACGCTGAGGTAACAGTTACAGAATAACTACCAGCGGTAGTAACTGTAATGGTTCGCGTAGTAGCGCCTGTGCTCCATAAGTAACTCGTTCCTACCGATGCTGTAAGTGTTACCGAACCACCTGAACAGAATGTTGTAGACCCGCTTGCGGTAACTGTTGGAATAACTACACTATTAACCGTTACCACTGTTGCGGCAGATGTTGCCGAACATCCATTGCCATTTGTTACCCTTACTGTATAAGAGCCCCCTTGTGTAACAGTTATAGATTGTGTTGTTTGATTCCCCGGGCTCCACAAATAAGAACTTCCGGCACTTGCGGTAAGTGTATTGCATTTCCTCCTGATTAAATGTGGTAGGGCCACTTGCTGTTATAGTTGCAGTTGGAGATGGGTTAACTGTTACTGTTACCGCTTGCGAAATATTTGCACAACCGTTTGAGTTGGTCATTGTAACACGATAAGATCCTGATGAAGTTACATTTAAAGACTGAGTAGTTTGCCCACCCGGTGTCCATGAGTACGAAGAACCTGCTGTAGAGGTAAGAGTAACACTTCCACCTTGGCAAAAAGTTGTAGAACCACTTGGTGTGGCAGTTACTGTTGGTAATGGATTAACAGTTACAATTGTTGGTGCTGATGTTCCGGTGCCCGAAGCTGATGTAACAGTTACAATGTAACTTCCGGCATTAGAAACAACAATAGATCGAGAAGTTGCGCCAGTTGACCAAAGGTAACTTGTCCCAGCACTTGCAGTCAATGTTACTGTGCCTCCATTACAAAAAGTAGTTGATCCGCTTGCTGTAATTGTTGGAACTGTGGCTGAGTTAACAGTTACTACCGTTGCAGCAGAAGTGGCTGAGCATCCGTTAGCATTGGTAACTCTTACAGTGTAAGAGCCCCCTTGTGTAACAGTTATAGATTGTGTTGTTTGATTTCCCGGGCTCCACAAATAAGAACTTCCGGCACTTGCGGTAAGTGTTACATTTCCTCCCTGATTAAATGTGGTAGGGCCACTTGCTGTTATAGTTGCAGTTGGAGATGGGTTAACTGTTACTGTTACCGCTTGAGAAATATTTGCACAACCGTTTGAGTTGGTCATTGTAACACGATAGGTACCGGATGCTGTTACGTTGATTGCCTGAGTAGTTTGACCACCTGGAGTCCATGAATATGAAGAACCCGTTGATGATGTAAGCGTAACACTACCGCCCTGGCAGAAAGTGGTTGCTCCACTTGCAGTAGCAGTAACTGACGGTAAAGGATTAACAGTAATAACTGTAGGTGCCGATGTTCCGGTACCCGATGCTGAGACAACTGTTACACTATAGCTACCAGATGCTGATGCTGTTATTGATTGGGTAGTAGCACCTGTTGACCATAAATAACTTGTGCCGGCACTTGCGGTTAAAGTAACACTGCCTCCGGTGCAAAATGTTGTAGCACCGCTTGCAGTAATAGTGGGCACTGTACTTGATGTAACAGTAACAGTAAGTGCAGAAGATGTTGCAGAACATCCGGTTGAATTAGTAACTCTTACTGTATAAACCCCTGCCTGATTTACTATTATAGATTGCGTTGTTTGATTACCTGGACTCCACAAGTAGGAACTACCGGCACTAGCGGTTAGTGTAACACTGCCACCTGGTGCAAAGGTTGTAGGACCATTAGGGGTTATTGTTGCTGTTGGCAATGAGTTAACATTTACAGAAGTTGGAGCAGATGTAGCAGAACATCCACTTGCATTTGTTACCCTTACTGTATAGCTGCCCGATGCGTTAGCTGTAATAGATTGAGTAGTTTGGTTACCTTGGACTCCACAAATAACTGGAGCCTGATGATGCGGTTAATGTTACATTTCCGCCCCGCAAAATGATGTTGGTCCGCCTAAAGTTATTGTTGATGTAGGATTGGCATTTACAGTAACAGGAATGGTTGATGACATGGCAGAACAGCCATTTGCACTGTAAACATTTACTGAATAGTTTCCACTTGAATAAACGGTTAGTGATGAAGAGGTTTGTCCACCCGGATTCCACAGATATGAACTTCCTCCGCTGGCAGTAAGAGTTACGCTTCCTCCTGTACAAAAAGTAGTTGCACCTGATGCAGAAATAGATGCTGTAGGTTTCGCGTTAACCGTAACAACAGTAGGTAAAGAAGTGCCTGTTCCTGATGCTGAAGTAACGGTAACAGAATAAGAGCCTGCGGTGTTTACAGTTATTGACTGTGTTGTTGCACCTGTGCTCCAAGAATAACTGGTTCCGCTGCTTGCTGTCAATGTTACGCTGTTGCCTTGGCAAATTGTAGTTGAACCACTTGGAGTAATAGTTGGCACAGCCGATGCGCTGCATGGAGCAGGGGACGTGTATATTGCAGATGGATTCACGGTTAAGTGAATGAGATCAATTTCTAAGTTGGTGTTTGAAGGAGTAATCTTTAACTGATGATCAACATTTGTAGCCAGATTCAAATAAGATATAGCTGTTTGATCTGCTAAGTTGTATCTGTACCAAACCCAGTTTGTATCTGCAATGCAACCAATTTGTTTTGCAGTGCCGTTATCCAAAGAAACATTCATTACCGTGGTTTGTCCGTTTTTGCTTCGTGCTTTTATCCATAAATAATAATTAGCATTAGAATTGGCTCTTGGTTGAAAGTTATAGATAAGATCACTTACTGCATTAAAACCAACGTAAGTAGTAGCATCAACAAAGTTTCCGGCTTGTGTTCCGGCAGCGCGTTTGGTTCTAAGGTAGACACTAGAATTAACATTATCATTCAGTTCAGCCTCTAATTTAATATCCTTACTCCATTGCGTAGGATAAGTGTTTTCATGCCATGCATCTAATTGATAAAATACCGGGTTTGCAGCATCAGTTTTGTCGTATATATATGTTGAACCTTGTCTTCTTACTTTAAATTTAATGCTTTGACCATCTAACTTTATTTGAGCAATACCTTCAAGTTCTGTAGATCCAATCATGTTAGACAAAGGCTGTATGGTTCCTGTAATAGCAAACCTTGCAAGCGTAGTGTGTTTACGTGCTACAACCAATTTTCTTGGGTCACCTGCATAAAATGAATAGGCATTCCATTGTGGATTTGTCGGGCTGTTTGGAACATCTCCTGCCAAAAGATCTCCATTTTTAAACATGTCTTCGTACCTGCTTGTAATTGCTTGAGCGTATGAAGGCATTACTGTTTGCCAAACCCATCCTTTAGGATCCTGAAAAGGAGTAACAGTTGTAAAATATCCTGTATAGAAAAACTCTGCGCCTAACATGGAATAGGCTTTAAGCAAACCTAGCCATTGTGCAGGCCTTACATTATTTTCTTCGTTATTATCCCAGCCTGGAGATATTGCCGGACTAAAATATTTGTCTCCAGCGGCAAATTGTTCATGGCGAGATTCTACCACGTACTGCCATCCTTTCCATGCTGCCATCCAATATCTCCAGTTGTTAGGCCACCTGGTATAAATATCGCCTGAAGCATAACGTACTCCATTGATAGTAGTATTTACATCTCTTACCTGATTCCATTTTAAGTTCCACTGCGGGTGTCCATCCAAATAATAGTAAACAAATTTTGTATTGCTCAAGCCCGAGATGGTTGGCATAAACTGATCTCTGTAAGCTTTAATTTTATCGGCATGGCGCTTGCTTTCGTAAGAATACCAATCAAGTCCCGAAGCATTTTTTTCTGCCAATACTGCCGGGTCTTTAGAGAGGGTATTCCCATCTCCATAGAAATAAGGAATAATTTCTCCGTTTTCAAACACTAAATCCAAAGGGCGTGTAAGTTTATTTACTAAACTATTCAAATAGAGTTTTTGAGTTAAGCCATCCTTGTAAAGCGAATCAAGCGGAGCTGCAGGGCTCAAAATCCTGCTTGAGGAAGAAACGTTACCCCAATTGTCAAGATAATTTCCTGAAGAGTTTCTAAAATAGTGGTTGGGTGAAAGGCATCCACAACTTGCATATTGTGTTTGGCTAGCAAATCCAGCGTTTTTTGGCGTAAGTTGAGGCCAATAAGAGAAGGCGCATGTTTTCCATGATGGATTTTGGTTTGCCATTTTTATCCATGCTCCCGGAAAAGTATTCGTATCGCTAAAGTTATTATACTCACCTGTATTGCTTGAAACAAGCATTGAGTAACCGAAGTTCTTTACATAATCAGGAAACATTACCTTACTATTGTTAACTGCCTGCTGATAATTTGAAGCGTAGGTAAGGTAGCCAAACAAATATGTTGGGGAGAATAGTGGTATGTTTGGTAATAATGTGTGCCCCGGTTTGTATCTGGCTACAGGAAAATTCTTTAACTGATCTAAAACAGATACACTTGGATTTGGGTGTCCGGTAGCATACTCACTAATGTCTATACCTGCTGTAACAGGGAAGGTGTGGGTACAGTAATGGCTGCATTAGCATACTGGTAATGAGCAAAATTATTTTTAAAATCGATGTAATGCTTATAAATCATGTTAGGAGGCAAGCTAAAATGGTATATAGCAAACTCATCTAACCCTCCTAAAATTTTATTGTAAACAGAACTTGAGTTAATCACAGTTTCCTTATTGGTTCCAGCTGAATTATCAAACGCACCAGTGGCAGTTGTTTTTGAAAAACCTGTAGGGCTCTCTCCATCAATCAAATTTCTTTTTGCCTGTAATGGTAGAATATTTAAAAACAAAGTGATGCCATTCACCATCTATGTAATAACCGTAGGACTTTCTGCCAATTCCATCAAAAGTTACTTTTAACTGATCAGAAATTACAGTGCTTCCATTTTTAATGTTAGTATTAAAAGTTATGAATGGGTAACCAATCTGAATCTGAAAGGCTCCGTCAAATCTTCTAATTATATCGGTAGTTTCATTAAAGTACAAACCGGGCTTAAATAAAAACTCAAAGGTAATAGAAGTATCAGGCGTCACACTGCCTGCCCGTATATAATGCCCCGTTGAATCCAGTTGCAGGTTTTTTCCTACACCCCTCAAGTTTGTTGAAGGAATAGAGTAGCCACTTAAAAAATATGCCGCATCTAAATTAAAGAACCCTGTTGAGTCCTTAAAAGGATTTGCAGTATTTTCAAATGTGTAATAGCTTTTGGGAGTATAAGTTTGCGCTATTGTGTTTTGCCAAACATTACTCCAAACAGCCCAAGCACTGCAGGGCCAGTTTACTGGTCTTTTTTAAATTGTCCATTTTACAGTTGGTGTTAATTATTTAAGTACTCGTAAAATTTAACCGGACTTAGGTTCATCCGGACGCTTCTTTTTTAAACTTTACTTTTTTATTCGAAAAGGACGGTGCCAAATGTATCTGAAAATCATTCTCTTGCAAGTGAAGAGGACGTGTCTTTATGTAATATACCTGTAAATCAGATATTTAAAAATAAACACTATGTTAATAACTCAATTTCGCCCAATATTTTAAGATATTCGCCAAAAGAAAAATGCTATTCGCCCAAATCTAAATTAGAATTTATAGGCACAACCCAATGAAATGTTAGATACTGAGACCCTTGTTGTTTGAGCGTAAAGAAAATTTCTATCACGGTCAAAAACTTCAAACTGAACTTCAGTATTTAAAAAAGAGAAGTCTATCAGAGCGTCAAATTGATATACCATTGGAATACGAAGCGAAAAATCTAACTCAAAAGTTGGAACCATTTTGCTTCTTGCATCTATAAACAATTCGTCTTTTTGGGTGCCTTCCTGTAACTCAATAAATACGTTTGGGAACTTAACACTTGCATAACCAATAAGGAATTTTACATCTGCGTAATTATTTTCAAGTTCAAAAGTGCCATACAAACCTCCGGCTATACCTTTAAACTCCCAAGGATTAGTAGTAACTTTAAAAAATTGATTGGGAGCTGCATTTTGAAGAAAATTATTAAGCCAAACATCTGGATCTTGAGGGTTATAAAAATAGAACGCTTTAGTTCCTATCCCGAAACTTTCGCCTATGAGATAGTCAAAACAAATTTGGTAATTGAGCCCGGTTTTAGCCAGACCTGACGATGGATCGTTTAAATCTTTATTACCGTAATCCGATAGAGGAACACTTGGACCTATTCCTATGGTGGTTAAAAATCGTGTTTCGGATTCTTCTTTAACCTCCTGTGAGTATGCTTTGTTTGCAAGTATGAATACAAACACAAGCAATGCAATTATTTGAATATGTGATTTTTGCATTTTGCTTTTATATCTACAAAAATAAAAACGTTTTTAATTTGCAATCATATCCTATTCAAAAGCATAAATGAATAACTTTATTTTTTTTTTAGCGTAATATGGTAGTAAAAATTTGGCGACTCCAATATGGCAAAGATGTTAGTGAAACAATTGCTTAAAAAAATTTTTCTGGTTGATATAAAAAGATCAATTGCTGATGATGACCTCATTGCTAAGCAAAGACTTAACTTATTTATAATTTTTTCCTTTACCGTAACACTTGCTTTAAGTGCAATAGCATATCAGGTGGTTTTTGTTTTTCATATCAAGCCAATACTTGCCTACACAGTTTATGCTCTTGTTGGAATTATTATTCTTAATTACTTTTTGTTGAATTGGCATAAGAATAAGCGCCTTGCTGTTTTTATTTCTGTTCTTGCGTGTTTTCTGGCTTTACATTACATCACTTACTTTGCCGGAGGTATCAGAAATTCAGGTATGTTTTATTTATCTGCATTAATGCTGGTAACTTTTATGCTGTTAGGAAGCAGAGAAGGAAAATGGTTTACGGCATTATCTATTATTCATATTGTTTATTTCTATTTGGTCACTGAATATACGGAATGGGTTAACTACGATTTTATTGGATATGAAAACACATTAGTAAATCAGGATTATTTATTTACAGGACTTATAAGCGTATTTTTAGTTGGCAGCCTCATTAATCATTTAGAGAGTAACAAGAACATCATTATCTCATCAATAACAGAGTCGAGAAACAAACTTGCGGAAAACAACAGAGAACTTGAAAAATTATCTTTAGTGGCAAGTAAAACAGATAATGGCGTTGCAATTACCAACAATAACGGAGATATAGAATGGGTAAATGATGGTTTCACGAGACTTACAAGCTATTCTCTCGCTGATTGTAAAGGAAAAAGTATGTTTGATTTTTTAAATGGTAATGAAACAGACCTATCAGTAATTCAGGAAATAAAAACACAATTAAGAAAGAAAGAAGCGGTATCTTCCGATTTATTAAGAAGTAAAAAAGACGGAAGTAATACGTGGTTACATGAAAACATTACACCCATTTTAAATGATAAAGGATTTGTTACCCGCTACATTTTTATAATGAGTGATATAAATGACAGAAAGTTAACTGAGATTAAAATGGAGGAGTACCTTCATTCATTGGAAAAATCAAACAAAGAGTTGGATCAGTTTGCGTATGTAGTCTCACACGATTTAAAAGCTCCTTTACGTACTATTGGTAATCTGACTGACTGGATTATGGAAGATGCAGGTAAAAATTTAGATAAGCAAAGTCAGGAAAATTTTAATCTTATACGAGGAAGAGTGAAGAGAATGGAACAGCTTATTAATGGAATTTTAGAATATTCAAAATCTACAAAGGCTGCTGAGGTTGAGAATTTTTTCAGTATGAACGAAATAGTTTCTGATGCTGTTGAAATGATTGCAACACCTCAGGATTGTGAAGTAGAAGTGGAAAACAATATGCCGCTATACTATGGAGATAAAACCAAGTACAAACAGGTGTTTTTAAATTTTATTTCTAACTCTGTAAAGCATAATGATAAACCCAAAATAAAAGTTCAGGTTAAATGCCATGAGCTTGATCATTTTTGGAAGTTTTCTATAACCGATAATGGCCCAGGAATAGATCCTAAATATCACGAAAAAATATTTGTAATCTTCCAAACTCTTAAGGCTAGAGATGAGTTTGAATCAACAGGTGTGGGGTTGGCAATAGTTAAAAAATTATTGAAGAGTCGGGTGGCAAAATTTGGGTTGAGTCTCAACTGGGAGAGGGCACTACTTTTAACTTTATTTTACCTAAACAAAATTTAACTGGCGGAAATAATATTGCCTCTCAGGCTAAATTAAGTGCAAGGACAGTTTAAAAATTTGTAAAAGCATAACCTTTTTTGAGTAATGACGTATCACCCATAAAGTATTAAAAAGGGTAAGATGTCAAAATACAGAGGAACAGTTAAGGCAGAAACAATAATTCACGATTTACTTGAACGCAAACGATACGATTTGCTTTTTCAGATAATGGCTGAACTTGATGTGGATGCCCGAAAAAGTTTTTTAAATGACATTTTACGATATGTGCTGGCAGATGAAAAATTGACCACAGAAGTTTTTAGGAAAAACAGTAAAAAGAGTGCGGCAAAAAAGAGCAGAAGAATAGAGTTATCTGTAGCAGAAAATGCGTTGATAACCACTGTTGGCAAAGAAATAAAAAAGCTTAAAAAAATCTTGGAAAGCAAATAGTTAAGCTTCTTTGTTTTTCTGGTTTAGTGTCCAAAAATCCTTGAGTACATCAAATACATTTTCAAATTCCATGGCGTTAATTGGCTTAATAATATAGCCTGATACATTGTACTCATAGGCTGATTTTTATCGTTCACGTCATCTGAGGTGGTAAGTACGTATACCTTTATTGATTTTAAATCATCATCAGCACGCAATTCCTTAAGAAACTCAAGCCCGCTCATTTTGGGCATGTTTAGGTCTAGTAATATAATCTCGGGTCTTATGTTTTTCCATTCTTTCCTCTAAGAAGATCTAGAGCCTCAACACCGTTTTTGGCATGATACAATTCAGATACAAGATTTTTTTTCTGAGGATTCTTTCAACGACCATTGTGTCAACAATATCATCCTCAATATGGAGTATAGAAAATTTATGTCCGTCCATTATATAAAAATGTTGTACAGGCTGCTAAAGTTTTAATTCGCAAAAAAATTTATCCCCTCCGTTAATTATTGGTAAAAGTAGAAGATATTTTATTAATCCTGCAAATTTTTTTATCTAAAGGCTTTTTCCTAAAAAAATAAATAATAAAACCAAAAACGCCTTTGCAGATAACCTTATTGCGTATGTAAGGTTTTGAAATTCTTAGCTTAACAAATTTTCTGTTTGACAAGTAAAAAAAGCAATAGAGAACCACAAATTAGATAAGCAGATTATGGCAGAAAAAGAAATAAACAAAAACAGCCTCAACGATAAAATAAGAATTGTAACTGGCATGGTTGAAGATTTGGATAAAGACCTGAAAATACATTTTTACAAGAGCATGCTTACTGCAAATGTGACAGGGAATTACCGCGAACAAATTTTTAAAGAAGGTAATCCGCGTCTTCAAAATAACAATGGGGAACTCAGCCATGCTGAATATGCCTTAATTAATGAAATAGCAATATCAATGGATGAAATAAATTTTCTCTTAAACTTTGAAAGCCTGTTGCTGAACCCATAATCAACTGACTTTGGGACATTAGTCATAATTTTAATTTTGCTCAGTATTTTAATTAAAGCACTATGAGCAAGGATTCTTTCCCAAAGCCTAACTTAACTTCTGATTCAGGTATAGAAATAGAAAAAGTTTATAACCAGCCAAGGTCAGATGCTGATGAGATGCCTGGTAAATTTCCGTTTACCAGAGGAGTGCAGGAAGATATGTATAGAGCTAAACTATGGACGATGCGGCAATATGCCGGTTTTTCTACAGCCGAGGAATCAAACAAACGCTATCACTACTTATTAAAGCAAGGAACCACCGGACTAAGCGTTGCTTTTGATTTGCCAACACAAATAGGATATGACAGTAGCCATGATTTATCGGAGGGCGAAGTGGGTAAATCGGGTGTGGCAATAGATTCTCTTGCAGATATTGAAATTCTTTTTGAGGGAATTAATTTGCAGGACATTACCACCTCAATGACCATTAATTCCACTGCTTCAATTTTATTATGCATGTATATTGCACTTGCAAAAAAGCAAGGTGCCGATTTAAAAAACATTTCAGGTACAATTCAAAACGATATTTTAAAAGAGTATGCAGCACGTGGTACTTATATATATCCTCCAAAACCCAGCATGAGAATTATTACAGATATCTTTGAGTATTGCAGCAAAGAGGTCCCTAAATGGAATACCATATCTATTTCAGGATATCATATAAGAGAAGCCGGCTCAAATGCTGTACAAGAACTTGCGTTTACATTAGCAAACGGAAAAGCCTATGTTAAAGCTGCTTTAGAAAAAGGTTTAGACATTAATGTTTTTGCCAAGCGCTTGTCTTTCTTTTTTAATGCGCATAATAATTTATTCGAAGAAGTTGCAAAGTTCAGAGCAGCGCGCAGAATGTGGGCACATATAACAAAAGAATTAGGCGCTACAGACGCGCGTGCGCAAATGCTAAGGTTTCATACACAAACCGGGGGCAGCACATTAACGGCACAACAGCCGTACAATAATATTATGCGGGTTACAATACAGGCATTGTCCGCAGTGTTAGGCGGTACACAATCTTTGCACACAAATGGATTTGATGAGGCTTTATCATTGCCAACTGAAGATGCAGCACAAATTGCGCTAAGAACCCAACAGGTAATTGCTCATGAGAGTGGTGTAACTCAAACTGTTGATCCGTTAGGGGGCTCATTTTACGTAGAAGCGCTTACAAATGAGGTGGAAAAAAAAGCATGGGATTATATTAGAAGAATTGATGAAATGGGGGGCGCTGTAGCGGCTATTGAAAAGGATTTTATTCAAAATGAAATAGCTTCATCTGCTTACAAGTATCAAAATAATATAGAAAATGGAAGTAAAATAATTGTTGGTGTAAATAAATTTGCGGTTAAAGAAAAACCATTTAACAATATTTTTTATGTAGATGACTCTGTAAGAAAAGTGCAGATTGAAAAAATTAAAGCCGTTAAAGAAAAAAGAAACAACACACAAGTTGTGCAATCACTGAGTGCTTTAGAAGAAGCATGTAAAAACGGAACAAACGTTATGTCTCACATACTAAATGCCGTAGAGGTATACGCAACATTAGGCGAAATTGCCGATGCAATGAGAAAAGTTTTTGGAGAGTATAAATAGCTTTAGGCTTTCTCTTGATTTTTCAAACTGAAAATTGCAATTGTTAGTTCATCAAACTGTTCCCAACTGAGTTGCTCCGGTCTTTTGTTTAAATAAGGTATGTTTGATTTATCTGCCGGAAGCAAAGGTTTAAGCGAATTGTTTAATGTTTTTCTACGTTTATTAAAGCCTGATTTAACAATCAACTTAAATTTTTGCTCCTCGCTTTTTAATTTTTTGTGATGGGTTCTTATTAACCTTATTACCCCCGATTTAACTTTAGGAGGTGGATTGAAAACATTTTCGTTTACCGTAAAAAGGTATTCAATATCAAAAAATGCTTGCAGCAAAACACTTGGTATTCCATAATTTTTATTTCCCGGTGCAGAAGCGACCCTCTCTGCAACTTCCTTTTGAAACATTCCAACTACCTCCGTTACAAAATCTTTATTTTCTAAAACCTTAAAAAGTATTTCTGTAGAAATATTATAAGGAAAGTTGCCGATTATACTTAGCGGTTCGTTAAAAATTGTTTTTATATCTAACTCTAAAAAATCTCCTTCAATGATTTTACCCTTAAAACCTGCAAAATTTTTCTTTAAATAATTTACCGACTCTCCATCTATTTCTATCAGTTTTAAATTGCAATTTTATCAATCAGGAATTGGGTCAACACTCCAGTACCCGGACCTATTTCAAGAATATTGTTAGATCTTAATAAGAGCGCATCCGCAATTTTCTTTGCAGTATTAAGGTCAGTCAAAAAATGTTGCCCTAAGTGTTTTTTGGGTTTTACATTCATGGATTAAAAAATAGAAGTCCGCATTTTAAGTATGCGGACTTCAAAATATTTCAATAACTTGTATTAAAGTTTGTCAAGCATTTGATTCCAATCTGCCATATTAAATTCAGGAATAAAGGCGGCCGGATCTATTCCTGCAGCAAAATCCTTTAACGATTGCTTTAATGCCGCATTTGAAGAAACTTTAGCATTGCTTTTAGTCCATTTGTTTTTTTGCGATTTAAAGGCAGGTTGCAAAGCATCATCGCTTATGTTGCCCGAAAACTCATTCATAAGTTTTGAAGCAGCAGCAGCATCAGTAACCACAGCAGTGCTTTGCATCCATGCATGTGCATTAGACCAATTGCTGCTTATATGGTTCATTTTAATTCCCTTCAGCAAATAAAGCATAGCCTCACCGGTTGGTGTAAGTGTTACTTGTTGTGGAGCAGCCTGTGCAAATACATTAAACGATAATGCAACAAAGGCTATAGCAAATAATATTCTGTTTCTCATGACATTTATAATTTATAAACGGAATCAAAAATATAAAATCAAACCCAAAAAGCAATGCTTTTAAAAAATTATTTTACCCAATCATATAAATTTTATACAGCTTCTAATAGCAGTTTCGTACAACATAATGAGTTAAGATTATTGAATTAAGTTTGCCAAACACTCTTTGCAGTAAAAATTCTATAAAACTCATTGGCACTAAAGCATTTAAATTAAATGGAAATAAACAAAAAGGCTGGGGCTATAGTAGATAAAATGCTCCGACATGATAGATTCAGTCAGTGGTTGGGGATTAAAAAACTTAAAGCTGAACCGGGGCATTGTATTTTGCAAATGACCATAAGAGAAGAAATGGTAAATGGTTTTGGCATTGCCCATGGAGGTATTGCTTTTTCTTTGGCAGATAGTGCGCTGGCATTTTCATCAAACGCCTATGGAAGATTAAGTGTGGCATTAGAATGTTCCATCAGTTTTCCAGTGGCTGTTAATGTAAATGATGTTCTTACCTGCGATTCAAAAGAACTGAGCCTTACAAACAAAACCGCCACTTATCATATTGAAATCTCAAACCAAAAAAACCAGAAAGTAGCCTTTTTTAAAGGAACGGTTTATCGCACTTCTAAAGAGTGGGAGGTGTAGGTATTTGTCAGCCGAGAAGCGTAAAAACTCGGAGGTTTGTTTTTATTTTTGGTACAAATTTTCCAGCAAAAAAGTAAGCAAGCGGTTTTTTGTTTTGCCGCAAAACTTTAAAAAAAAACACGTAGGTTTGAGCACTGTCTAAAACCAAGTATTTTAATCACCATAAAAAATTATTGTAATGAAGTTTGAACTTACCGAAGAGCATTTAATGATTCAGAAAGCAGCAAGAGATTTTGCGCAGAACGAACTTTTACCGGGTGTAATCGAACGCGATGAACATCAGAAATTTCCTGCCGAACAAATAAAAAAATTAGGAGAACTTGGTTTCCTTGGTATGATGGTTGACCCAAAATATGGTGGTGCCGGATTAGATACCATCAGCTATGTTTTGGCTATGGAAGAAATCAGCAAGGTTGATGCATCTGCCAGTGTGGTTATGAGTGTAAACAACTCTCTCGTTTGCTGGGGTTTAGAAACCTTTGGTTCCGAGGAGCAGAAACAAAAATATTTAACCCCAATGGCTAAGGGCGAAAAGATTGGTGCATTTTGCCTGAGTGAGCCCGAAGCAGGTAGTGATGCAACATCACAACGTACTACTGCCATTGATAAAGGTGATCACTACTTACTTAACGGAACAAAAAACTGGATTACAAACGGAAGCACGGCCTCCTATTATTTAGTTATGGCGCAAACAGCTGCCGATAAAAAACACAAAGGTCTTAACTGCTTAATAGTTGAAAAGCGAATGCCCGGTTTTACCATTGGTCCTAAGCAAAATAAACTGGGCATACGCGGCAGCGACACACACTCACTGATGTTTACTGATGTAAAAGTTCCCAAAGCAAATAGAATAGGCGAAGATGGTTTTGGGTTTAAGTTTGCCATGAAAACATTAAGTGGCGGAAGAATTGGTATTGCATCGCAGGCACTTGGTATTGCCAGTGGTGCTTACGAATTAGCGCTTGCATATTCTAAACAACGCAAAGCTTTTGGTAAAGAGATAAGTAAACACCAGGCAATTCAATTTAAACTGGCTGACATGGCTACGCAAATTGAAGCCGCTCGTTTAATGTGTTTGAAAGCAGCATGGTTAAAAGATAAGCACGAGAATTATGATTTGGCTGGCTCTATGGCGAAACTGTATTCTTCAAAAGTTGCTATGGACACAACCATTGAAGCTGTGCAAATACATGGTGGCTATGGCTTTGTAAAAGAATACCATGTTGAACGCTTAATGCGCGATGCTAAAATCACGCAGATATATGAAGGTACCAGTGAGGTTCAGAAAATAGTTATTTCAAGAGCGGTTATTGGGTAATTGAGGCAGTTAAATTGATTGAGTTGCAAATTATTTTTTCCTGACAACAGATTTCAAAACTTGAAACAGCATAACTTTCTTTCATACTTTGTGCTTTGTGCTTTATACTTTGTGCTCTCAACATCATGCACTCCACAAAAAAAGTTGTGTACCTGCAAGGCGGCAGCAGTTCACAGTCATCTGCTATAAAACCTTTTGAAGTTTTAATTAACGTAGGCGATATACTTAGTGTGGAGATTTTTATGGAAAACCCAGATGCTTTTCCCGGACTTAACACATCACAGGACAGAAGTTTTACTGACAACAGAAGCGCTTATGAAAAAGGATACACGGTTGATGTAAATGGTTATATTGATTTGCCATTAGTGGGAAAAGTATTGTTAAAAGACAAAACCATTGCTGAAGCAAAAACAGCATTAGTAAATGCTTACGGCAGGTACATGGAAAACCCAATAGTAATTCTTAAAAAACTGAGTTTTAAAGTTACCATACTCGGAGAGGTTAACAAACCTGGGTTGTATTACATACCCAATGAGCGGCTAACTTTTCTGGAAGCCTTAGGAATGGCAGGCGATCTGAACCAATATGCTGATAGAACAGAAATTAAATTAATTCGTCATCAAAACGGCACGACAAGTGAAGTATCAATTGATTTAACATCTAAGCAACCCCTGCAGCAGGATTATTATTACGTTTATCCTGATGATGTAATTTACATAAAACCAATGAGGCGAAAAGGATTGGCAAACATTAATCCGGGTGTAGCGGTAATAACATCAATTATTACCACTGCTGCGGTGGTTACAAGTATCATTTTAACCAACAGTAAATAAAATTTTGATTAGCAAGAAAAAAGCCGGTGATGATGAAATTGATGTGGGGTTACTTATTAAATCCCTTACATCCAAATGGCATTACTTTCTAATATCCGGCTTGCTGTGCATTGTTGCTGCTTTTATTTATATACATTATTCGCTGCCTGTTTATCAGGCTAAGGGTAGTGTGTTAATCAAAGACAATAAGTCAACTTCTAAAGACATTACCGATTTTATTGCAGGTGGTTTTCTTGGCGACCAAACAAGTGTTGCAACTGAAATGGGAATACTAAGTTCTCAAACGGTAATTAAACAAGCCATCAAAAAACTCAATCTTCAAAATTTTGTGGAGGATGAAGGCGTTTTTCCTAATGTGCCGCTCTACAAAAAATCTTCTGTTGAAATTATAGCAGACAGTATTTCTCCTCTTGCATTAGATATTCCTTTTACAATAAGTATATCGGATGCTAATGGTTTTATTGTTTCGTTTGATGGGATAAATAACTTTAATTACAACAAGTCTCATCGCTTTGGTGAGAAAATTAACACTCCTTATTTTTCCTTTACAGTAAATAAAACTACTGTAACATCTTCCATGAATAAACTTAGGGTAACCTTTAAATCAAATGCCAAGTTGGTTGAAGAAATTCAGGAAAACCTTAAAGTAAACACCATAGACCGTGATGCAAGCATTATTGCATTAACGTATAATGATAACGATGCGCAAAGGGCGTTAGACATTATCAATACCATTTGCGAAAAATATATTGAGATGGATGTGAATGATAAAACAGCCATTGCATCTCTTACTCTCAAGTTTGTTGAAGAGCAGTTAACATCAACCAAAAATACTTTGGCCGAGATTGAAACAAAGCTCCAGGCTTTTAAAGAACAAAACAAAACCGTTAACCTCAGCGAAGAATCAAAAAATATTTTAGCGCGCCTTAGCGATATTGATGCTGACAAAATTAAGAGTGATATACAGGTAAAATCTTTAGATAATCTTTATAACTACGTAAATCAAAATAAAGATTTGTCGCAGCTTGCACCGGGTACACTTGGCATACCCGATCCGTTGCTTGTACAACTTATTCAAAGCTACCAGGAGTTGCAAAGTAAACGCAAAAATTTAGAGGCAGGAACAAAAGGTGAAACTCCTGCACTTACTATTATTGATAAGCAAATAACCAGCACAAAAAAATCTTTGCTTGAAAATATTTCATCTCTTAAAAGCAATTCACAGGTTACTGCCAATTCTTTAAGCAGTAAAATGAGTGAGTATGAATCTAAAATAAAATCGGTTCCTGAAATTGAACGTGAGCTGTTAAACATTCAGCGCGATTTTGAAGTAAACCAGAATATTTACGTTTTTCTCTTGCAGAAAAAAGCGGAATCGTCAATTGCAAAAGCCACTGCAGTTAGCGATAATAAGGTTTTAGATGAAGCAAGCCTGGAAACAGAACCCGTTGCACCTGATAAAAAACTGATATTGGTGGTGGCATTATTGTTTGCCGTAATTATTCCTTCCATTATTATTCTGCTTCAAAAATTGTTTAAGCAAACTATTAATGGAAGAGATGATATAACCAATCATACACAGCTACCTGTGTTAGGGGCAATAGGGCACATGAAAAAGGCGGACAACCTTGTTGTTACACATAATCCTAAATCAATTATTGCTGAGGCCTTCCGCTCCATAAGAACCAACCTTAAATTTTTTGGAATAGCAAATAATAAAAAAGTAATCCTTATAACCTCCTCTGTAGGCGGAGAAGGAAAATCTTTTGTTACACTTAATCTTGCTTCTGTATTCGCTTTACAAAATCATAAAGTTGCGGTGGTTGGGTTAGATTTGCGAAAGCCACGGCTCTATCAGGATTTAGAAGTGAGTAATGATTTGGGCGTGAGTTCTTATTTAAGTGGTCAGGCAACTTTGGATCAAATAGTCCATAAAACTCCTGTGAGCAATCTATTTCTTGTACCTGCAGGTCCTGTTCCTCCAAATCCATCAGAGCTTATAAGCAAAAAAGAATTGACGGAACTTGTTAAATCACTCTCAGAAAAATTTGATTATGTATTTATTGACACTGCTCCTCTTGGCATTGTTAGTGATGCTTTAATACTGATGAACCTTTCAGACATTAACATTTTTATTTTAAGAGAAGATTACAGCAAACGTGAATACATACATGCCATTAATGATTTGGTGTCTGAAAGTAAAATCAATAACTTATGTGTACTTCTAAATGATTCTTCTTTTAATAAATCATATGGCTACGGATATGGTTATAGCATGAATGGCTATGGCTATTATGAGGAAGAGCAAAATAAAAAAGGAATATTTTCTGTTTTTAAAAACTGATTTCTGTCGTGAAATCGAGTGCACACTCTGTTTTTATTTTTAGTTTTATTCTGTATTACACACTCGCCAATTTTCAGCCAGCACATTTAAATGTTGTCACAAAATTTGAAAAAAAGGATTCTATCACTTATTTCGAGCGACTAATGATAAATGCCGGGTTAAAACTGGTAGTTGATTATGATTCAACTATTAAAGTAAAGCTACTTTATTCAACCACCGATAATTTTATGCGAAAAGATATTTATGGCGATTTTGATAAAGCTTATTTGTTGCCATATGTATGCAAGCGACTTGCCGCAGCACAAAAGTATTTAAAGTCAAAGCATCCGGGTTATTCGCTTATTATTTATGATGCTGCACGCCCTTTTATTTGCCAGCAAATGTTGTGGGACTATGCCCCGCTTAGCGCTTCTCAAAAACCTCTTTATGTTTCCAGTCCTAGAAAAACTTCTCTGCACAATTACGGTGCTGCTGTAGATGTTGCTATAGTAAATGAAAACAATGTTCAATTGGATTTTGGAACACCCTTCGATTTTTTTGGAGAAGAATCTCAGCCACAAAAGGAACAACAACTTTTAACGCAAGGAAAGTTGACATCCAAACAAATTGAAAACAGAAAATTATTACGAGACGTAATGAAAGCCGGAGGTTTTAGTTCTATAAAAACAGAATGGTGGCACTTTAATGCCGCAAGTAGAAAAATTGCAATGGAAAAGTTTAAACTTATAAAATAGTTCTAAGGCTAAAACAAAAAAAAGCATATCAGAATTGATATGCTTTTTTTGTGTATGATAATATAATCTATTGACCTAAGTATGCTTTTAATAATTTGCTTTTAGAATTTTGACGAAGCGTTTTGATGGCTTTTTCTTTTAACTGACGCACACGCTCACGGGTCAAATCAAACTTTTCACCAATCTCTTCTAACGATAATCCGTGCTCAACACCAATTCCATAAAACAAACGGATAACATCGCTTTCTCTTTCTGGCAAAGTTGCTAAAGAACGGTTTATTTCTTTGTGTAAAGATTCAGCCATTAAAGTGCTATCAGCATAAGGAGCATCAGGGTTTGTCAATACATCCAATAAAGTATTGTCTTCGCCAGCAACAAACGGAGCATCCATTGATACATGACGACCTGGCATTTTCATTGTATAGGAAATACGCTCAGTGTCTAAGTCAAGTTCCTTTGCCAATTCATCCGCAGTAGGTTCGCGCTCATATTTTTGCTCTAAATTGCTGAAAGCCTTCTTTACTTTATTGGCAGCACCAATCTGGTTCAAAGGCAAACGCACAATACGAGCCTGCTCAGCCAAAGCCTGCATGATAGATTGACGAATCCACCAAACGGCATAAGAAATAAATTTGAAACCACGCGTTTCATCAAAGCGTTTAGCGGCTTTAATCAATCCGAGATTTCCTTCGTTAATCAAATCAGGCAAGCTTAATCCCTGACTTTGGTACTGCTTGGCAACCGATACAACGAAACGTAAATTAGCTCTTACCAATTTCTCCAAAGCACGCTGGTCTCCGGCTTTAATTCTTCTTGCCAAATCAACTTCTTCGTTGGCTGTTAAAAGTTCTTCTTTGCCAATTTCTTGTAAATATTTTTCGAAGGAGGCGCTTTCGCGGTTAGTGATGGATTTCGTAATCTTTAACTGTCTCATCTATGTCTGTTTTTAAATTATCGTTTTATTCCGTAAATGTACTACAAAAGAACGGGAAAAACATCTTTTTCTTACTGTAGTTTTTCTGAAGAGGTGGCAAATATATGTTGCCAGCATCGCTTATGCTACATTTATTTTTTCAGCCCTATTCATTTCTCTGCTTTTCAGTAACTTAACTTTGATTTTTGGGGTTACTCCTTTTGATGCCTTACGTAAAACAAACCTTAACTAGCTTGCTTTAGTACTTCATAGGGTTCATAAGTTTTTAACCCCAACATAAATCTTGATTTTAAATTTGCAACCATTATTAAAAATCTGAATGTTATGTTTAGAAAATCTTTCGTTTTCATACTCACAATTATCGCTTGCAGCCAATTATCGCTTGCTCAAACAGGTGAGCCTACGAAATGCACGTGTATTAGTGACTCCATTGATTTGAAAAAAATGAATGTTGAAACCGCTCTCAGGCTTTTTGATGCAGCACCTATTAAGGTTAAATGTGATAACAATAAAACCTATAAAATGAAGGGATTTGAGTTTACATACCTATCATTAAAGCCGTTTGAAAGCAAAACTTTTGGTATTGGTGATGACAGGGGAATTCCATTAATGGGGAGAAGGCAATTGGTAAAATCAAAACCAACCGATACAATTATCTTTAAGGAAGTAATTGGGTTGGACGATAAAGGAGTTGAAACTAAACTTCCCAATGTGTCTGTTAAATTGGAGGAATAAAATCTTTTTCAACACAGGATTATAACCTCAAAACCCCTTTCATTTTATCGTTACTTTCGCGCAATTTTATAAGAAAAAAAAGTAATGCCGAAAGATAACAGCATAAAGTCAGTACTTATAATTGGAAGTGGTCCTATTATCATTGGGCAAGCTTGCGAATTTGATTATTCAGGATCCCAAGCTTCAAGGTCATTAAAAGAAGAAGGAATAGAAGTTTCTCTTATCAACTCAAATCCTGCCACCATTATGACTGACAAGGTTACCGCTGATCATATTTATTTAAGACCTTTAACAGTAGAATCGATTATACAGATTTTAGAAGAAAGAAACATTGATGCTGTACTGCCAACTATGGGTGGGCAAACTGCTTTGAACCTTTGTAAAGAAGCCGATGAAAGAGGTGTGTGGACAAAGTACAATGTAAAAATTATTGGCGTTAACATTGATGCGATAGAAACCACAGAAAACAGAGAGGCATTCAGGAAACTGATGATAGAAATTGGCGTTGGTGTTCCACCATCTGCTGTTGCCAATTCGTTTTTAGAAGGGAAAGAGATTGCACAGAAAATTGGATTCCCGTTAGTTATTCGTCCATCTTATACATTGGGAGGAACCGGTGGAAGTTTTGTTTTGAAAAAAGAAGATTTTGAAGAAAGACTTTCCAGAGGGCTGCAAGCTTCTCCAATTCATGAGGTGCTTGTTGAAAAAGCAGTACTTGGTTGGAAAGAATATGAGCTTGAGTTATTGAGAGATGCTGCCGATAATGTTATTATTATTTGCTCCATAGAAAATATGGATCCTATGGGGATTCATACCGGTGACAGCATTACCATAGCTCCTGCAATGACATTGAGCGATCGTACTTATCAGCGCATGCGCGATATGGCAATAAAGATGATGCGTGCCATTGGAAAATTTGCAGGCGGATGTAATGTGCAGTTCGCTGTAGATCCGGATAGTGAAGATATTATAGCTGTTGAAATAAATCCGCGTGTTTCGCGCTCATCAGCATTGGCATCAAAAGCAACCGGTTATCCTATTGCAAAAATCGCTGCCAAACTTGCTATCGGTTATCACTTAGATGAATTAAAAAATCAAATTACCGGAAGCACTTCAGCATTTTTTGAACCAACGCTTGATTATGTTATTGTAAAAGTTCCGCGCTGGAATTTTGACAAGTTTCATGGTGCTGACAAGCAACTTGGTTTGCAAATGAAATCTGTGGGTGAAGTAATGGCTATTGGAAGAAGCTTTAACGAAGCTTTACAAAAAGCATGTCAATCTCTTGAAATAAATAAACACGGATTGGGCGCTGATGGAACACTTTCAAATGTTAGTGTTGATGAATTGGTTACAAAGCTTGAACAACCCAGTTGGGACAGGCTGTTTCATCTTAAAGAGGCAATGCGTTTAGGTGTCCCAATTCAATCAGTATTTAATCTTACTAAAATTGACAAGTGGTTTTTAAACGAGATAAACCGATTGGTTATTCTTGAACAAGAACTAAGAAAATATTCATTGCAAAATATTCCTGCCGATTTTATGCTTGAGCTAAAACAAAATGGGTTTAGCGATGCACAAATTGCATATATCATAACCAACACCTCAGCCGAAGAAGTTTATGAGCAAAGAAAAAAATTAGGTATTAAGCGCGTTTACAAAATGGTTGATACCTGCGCAGCTGAGTTCCCCGCCAAAACTCCTTACTTCTATTCAACTTTTGAGAAAGCGCCAGTAGATGCAAATGGAAGTTTTTTAAATAACAACGAAAGTTCAGCGAGTGATAAAAAGAAGATTGTTGTTTTAGGCTCAGGACCAAACAGGATTGGACAAGGCATTGAGTTTGATTACTCATGTGTTCACGGAATATTGGCGGCTAAAGAATGTGGATATGAAGCCATTATGGTAAACTGTAATCCCGAAACTGTTTCAACTGATTTTGATATTGCTGATAAACTATATTTTGAGCCCGTTTATTGGGAACATATTTTTGAATTGATTGAGTACGAAAAACCAGAAGGCGTAATTGTACAACTTGGTGGACAAACAGCTTTAAAATTATCGGAGAGGCTGCACGAAAAAGGAATAAAAATTATTGGAACCGATTTTTCCAACATGGATTTAGCCGAAGACCGTGGACGTTTTTCTGATTTACTTCGCGATTTGAATATTCCTTATCCTCCTTATGGCGTGGCTGAAAGTGCTGAAGAAGCATTGGTAGTGGCAAACAAAGTTGGCTATCCGGTTTTGGTACGACCAAGTTATGTTTTAGGTGGGCAGGGCATGAGCATTGTAATTAATGATGAGGAATTAGAACGTGCTGTAATTAAACTATTAAAAAATCTTCCGGGCAATCGTGTTTTAATTGACCATTTTTTAGATAGGGCAGAGGAAGCCGAAGTTGATTTAATATGCGATGGTGCTGATGTGCAGATTGTAGGCATGATGGAACACATAGAACCAGCCGGCATACACAGTGGCGATTCCTATGCAGTTCTTCCTCCATTCAATCTTTCGGAAAATGTTATGAAACAAATGGAAGATTATTCGCGCAAGCTTGCTTTTGCTTTAAATGTGAGGGGATTGCTCAATATTCAGTTTGCCATTAAAGATGAAAAGGTTTATGTGATAGAAGCCAATCCACGCGCATCTCGCACGGTTCCATTTATTGCAAAAGCGCATCAGGTTCCTTATGTAAATATTGCTACCAAGGTTATGCTTGGCGCAAAAAATTAAAAGACTTTAAGATTGAAAAGGCTAAGTTTGGTTATGCAATTAAAGAGCCAGTGTTTTCGTTTGAGAAATTTCCGAATGTCAATAAGACTCTGGGTCCCGAAATGAAATCAACAGGAGAAGCGATTAGGTTTATTGATGGTTTGGAAGACAATTATTTCAGGCATTTGTATAAAGAGAAAAGTATGTACTTAAGTAAATAAATAAAAAATTGCGCGATATATTTTATACCATTGTTATAGTTTGGCTTGTTTATAAAATTTGGCAGGCATTTTCCCCTTCATCTCAAAAAAATCCCAATCAAAAAAGGGATGGAGATGTTACGGTTCACAACTATTCGCCCGATAAAAAAAGTAATGATAAGGGTGAGTATGTTGACTACGAAGAAATAAAAGATTGATTTTTGATTTTACTTTTTGTTAAATGACTTCAGTTTAAAATTTATGATGCTTAAAAAACTAACACCGCATATTATTGCTGTTCTCATTTTTTTGCTCCTAACTTGTGTTTATATGATGCCTTTGTTTAGTGGCAAAGATTTGTCGCAACATGATATTGCGCAATGGACAGGCATGAGCAAAGAAATTGTTGATTTCAGAAATACATATCACACCGAACCATTGTGGACGGGAAGCATGTTTAGTGGTATGCCTGCCTATCAGGTTTCGGCTCTGTATCCTGCAAATCTGATTGAGTACGTAAGCGAATTACTTTTCTTTTTTTTACCACCACCTGCCTCTTACATTTTTTGCGCATTCGTTGCTTTCTATCTCTTATTAATTGCTTTACGTGTCGATTATCGTTTGAGTATTGCTGGTGCTGTGGCGTTTGCACTATCATCTTACAATATGGTAATACTTGTTGCCGGGCATAATTCAAAAGCACATGCCATTGCGCTTATGCCTTTGGTTACTGCCGGAATATTACTGACACTTCAAAAGCGATTTCTGTTTGGAGGTGCGGTTACAGCATTAGGTCTATCATTGCAAGTGTATGCTAACCATCTTCAAATAACCTATTATCTTGCGCTATGCATTCTCGTTTTAATGCTTGCGTTTTTTATTCAGAGTATAATTGGTAAAACACTTGCCGATTTCTTTAAAGCATCTGTTGTATTAATTGTTGCTGTAATTTTTGCAATACTTCCTAACATTACGAGTTTAATGGTTACTGAAGAGTATGGTAAATATTCAACACGCAGCCAGAGCGAGCTTACAGAAAAAAAATCTTCAACAGGGTTGGATAAAGATTATGCTTTCAGCTACAGTTACGGCATTAGCGAAACATTTACTTTGCTTATTCCAAAATTTCATGGTGGGGCATCGGTAAGTGATGTGGGAGAAAATAGTGCAACCTATAAAGCGCTTACAGAAAACAATGTACCTCGCCAGCAGGCAAAGGAGTTTGTACAATCAGCGCCTTTGTATTGGGGAAACATGATGTCTACTTCAGGTCCTCCTTATGTGGGAGCGCTTATTTGTTTCTTTTTTGTCTTGGGCTTATTCGTAATAAATGGCGCAGAAAAATGGTGGCTGCTTGGAGCAACAATTTTTTCTTTTTTGCTTTCGTGGGGTGAATATGCTTTATGGTTTAACGATTTTATGTTTTATCATTTTCCTGCTTACAATAAATTCAGGGCGGTGAGCATGGCTTTAACAATAGCACAGTTTACTATACCATTGTTTGCCATATTAGCAGCACATAAAATTTTTTCTGGCAAGCCGGATTTTAATTCTTACAAAAAACCTTTGTTGTATTCTTTATATATAACCGGTGGATTTTGTTTGTTGTTTTCTCTCATGCCAGGCATTGCTGGAAGTTTTATAGGAAAGGCTGACAAACAATTAGAACAGTATGAGTGGTTATTAACTGCCATAAGAGAAGACCGTGCAAATGCTTTGCGTATGGATGCTTTCCGTTCTTTGTTTTTTATTGGTGTTGCTTTTTCCGCAGCATGGTTTTATTTAAAGAGCAAATTGAAGTTAAATTATGCACTTATCGGATTAGTTGTTTTTATCACACTTGATTTATGGACAGTTGGCAAACGTTATTTAAACAATGACAGTTTTGTAGAAAAAAAGCAAAACAGAAAAACCATTCCCTAAAACAGCGGCAGATGAGCAAATTTTGGCTGATAAATCTTGAAGCTATCGTGTTGCAAAATTTACAGTAAGCACATTTAATGATGCGGGCACTAGTTACTGGCATAAATCGATTGGCGGATATCACGGAGCAAAACTAAAGCGCTACCAGGAGTTGATTGAATTTCAGATTTCAAAAAACAATCAGGATGTGTTAAATATGCTCAATACAAAATATTTTATTGTACCTGATAACAACAAACAACCTGTTGCGCAGTTCAACCCAGTTGCATGTGGCAATGCATGGTTTGTAAAGGAAATAAAAATGGTTGCTGATGCTGATGCTGAGTTAAAATCTCTTGACAAGTTTAGTCCAAAGGAAACGGTATTTATTGATAAACGATTTGAAGATTATCTTAAAGGATTTAATATGCAGTTTGATTCTTCAGCAACTATCAATCTTACAGATTACAAAGCCAATTATTTATCTTATCAAAGCAATTCGGCCACTGAGCAGTTTGCGGTCTTGTCAGAAGTATATTATCCTAAAGGATGGAATGCATATTTGGATGGAAAACTGGTTGAGCATGTAAGGGTAAATTATGTCCTACGCGGTATGCGTGTACCTGCCGGTAATCATAAAATTGAATTTAAATTTGAACCTGCTACCTACTACACCGGAGAAAAAATTGCATTTGCATCATCCGCTACGCTTATCTTACTTTTTGTAAGTGTGATGGTAATGGAAATCAGAAAAACTTTGAAAGCATAATTGTATTGAGGATTGTTGTGAAAAAAAAAGTCCTCATCATAACTTACTACTGGCCCCAGCGGAGGTGGTGGTGTGCAACGATGGCTTAAGTTTGCAAAGTATTTAGGCGATTATAATTGGGAACCTGTTATTTATACAGTTAAAAATGGAGAATATCCCGAATTGGATTATACGCTTGAGAAGGATATTCCGGAAAATCTCACTGTTATTAAAACAAAAATTTGGGAGCCTTACCTTCTCTATAAAAAATTTATTGGTCAAAAGTCAACCGATAAAATCAATACCGGTTTTTTAACCGAAAAGAAAAAACCGGGATTGGCTGAACGTATATCTGTTTGGCTGCGCGGAAATTTATTTATTCCTGATGCAAGAATTTTTTGGATTAAACCTTCTGTAAAATATTTACTTAGGTACATTCCGCAGAATAATATTGATGCCGTAATTACCACCGGGCCACCACACAGTTTGCATTTAATTGGATTAAAGTTAAAACAGCAACTCAACATCAAGTGGCTTGCTGATTTCAGAGATCCGTGGACAAACATTGATTATTATGCTGATTTAAAACTTACGAAGTATGCTGATAAGAAGCACCATCAAATGGAAGCATCTGTTATTAATAGTGCAGATGTTGTTAGCGTAGTGGGTAAGACCATGAAGGATGAATTTGAAGCTGCATACAAAAAGAAAGTAGAAGTAATTACTAATGGTTATGATGAGCATGATGTACCTGCCGGAAATGTTGTGCTGGATAAAAAATTTTCCATAGCCCATATTGGATCCATGACCAAAACACGTAACCCCGAGTGTTTGTGGCAAGCTTTAAAGGATTTAGTAGCAGAAGAGAAAGATTTTGCAAATCATTTGCAGATAGAGTTAATAGGCAAAGCCGATATTTCTGTTACAGATAATTTAATTAAATATGATTTGCTAAAATATTTTTTAAAGAAAGATTATTTACCGCACACCGAAGTAACCACCGCTCAGCAGCAGGCGCAGGTTTTGCTTCTGGTTGTTAACCGAACAAAAAATCAAAAAGGAATTTTAACAGGAAAGCTATTTGAATATATGCTTGCAAAGCGTCCTATACTTTGTGTTGGACCTATTGATGGAGATGCTGCTGAAATTATTAAAGATACAAATGCAGGCAGTGTAGTTCATTACGATAATAGGGATGAGATTAAGCACATTGTTAAAGATTATTATTTAAAGTTTTTAAAAAATGAATTGAAAGCTGAAAGTTTCAATACAGAAAAATATTCAAGAAAAAATCTTACTGGTAGTCTTTCACAATTATTAAATAATTTAACAGCCTGATAACATTCTCGTGAGTAAGTTAAAAGTGGTAACCATAGTAGGTGCGCGCCCGCAAATTATAAAGGCTGCTGCATTAAGCCGTGTGATAAAAAATTCTTTCAGTAATCAAATAGAAGAAGTTATTGTACATACCGGGCAGCACTACGATGAAAACATGTCGGCAGTGTTTTTTGATGAGCTTGAAATACCCAAAGAAAAATACAACCTTGGTGTAGGTTCTCAAACACATGCTCAGCAAACGGCAATGATGATAACAGAGCTGGAAAAAGTTTTGAGCATAGAAAAACCTCATGCAGTTGTAGTATATGGAGACACAAACTCAACATTGGCTGCTGCCCTTACTGCATCTAAAATGTTTATTCCGGTTGTGCATATTGAAGCTGGCTTGCGTTCTTTTAATAAAAAAATGCCTGAAGAAATTAACCGCATCTGCTGCGATCATGTTTCAACATTATTATTTGCACCAACTGTTACTGCTGTAAAAAATCTCACAAAGGAAAATTTTGCAGTAAACGCCAAACCTCCTTTTACCA
Source organism: Bacteroidota bacterium (assembly GCA_016714005.1). Taxonomy (GTDB): domain Bacteria; phylum Bacteroidota; class Bacteroidia; order AKYH767-A; family OLB10; genus JADJOA01. The sequence continues at coordinate 295,088 of JADJOA010000003.1, read as the reverse complement.
TTGATAATCCTGCTGTATTTCATTGTGGCGATGTTATGTTTGATAACAGCATATACTTTAAAGAAAAGGCTGAAAGCGAATCAACAATTATTAAACAGCTTGGCATTTCAAAAGATAATTTTGTGTTAGTAACCATCCATCGCGAAAACAATACCGACAATACCGTTAACCTTACCAACATTTTTAAATCCATTGTGGAAATTGCGGAAGAAAGGGAAATTGATTTTGTGATTCCGTTGCATCCGCGCACGCGAAAAATGATGGAATCTTTGTTTAGCAAAAGTTTTTTTAATAAGATAAACGACAATAAAAGATTAAAAATAATTCTTCCCATTCCTTTTCTTGACATAATTGCGCTTGAGACTAACTGTAAATTAATAATTACTGATAGCGGAGGCGTGCAAAAGAAAGTTACTTCTTTAAAAAACCATGCATTATTCTAAGAAACGAAACCGAATGGATTGAATTGGTAAGACAAGGAACAGCAAAAATTTGTGGCGTCAACAAAACCAAAATTAAAAATGCTTTTACCTTCTTTAATTCAAAAACCGACTTGCAGTTCCCTTCAATATTTGGTGATGGCAATGCAGCAGAATTTATTTGCAAGCAAATTGTTTCAAATATTGTAGCTCCACAAATTCATAACTCATAATATTAATGTGTGGCATAGCTGGTTTTATTGATCCAAAAATTTCTAATGAAAATGCAAATGTTGTGTTGGAGAAAATGCTGCAAGCAATTTCGCATCGCGGACCTGATGCTCGTGGCATTTATAATAACAATTCAGTTTGGCTGGGGCATAATCGTCTTTCCATTATTGATTTAAGTGAAGAAGCGAATCAGCCATTTCACTACGAAAAATATATAATCATTTTTAATGGTGAGATTTATAACTACCTAGAAATAAAATCAGACTTAATAAAGCAAGGGCATAGCTTTAGAACCAATTCTGATACTGAAGTAATTTGTGCTGCTTATAAAAAATGGGGTGCAGATTGTGTGAAGCAATTTGTGGGCATGTGGGCATTTGTAATCTACGATACGGAAAATGGAGATATTTTTTGCTCGCGCGACAGATTTGGCATAAAACCTTTTTATTACATGATTAGTGATGGCAGGTTTTATTTTGCAAGTGAAATAAAAGCGCTGAAGCAGTCACCAATTTTCAGAAATGACATCAATCTTAAACAGGTGGCACGCGGTTTACAGCTGGGTTGGTTGAGTTACGATGATGAAACTTACTTTGAAAAGATAAAGCAACTTCCCGCAGCGCATTCTTTAATATGCACAAAAGATAAAGGAGAATTAAATATCAACCGGTATTGGAATGTTACTACGGGCAATTATTCAAGCTTAAATTTTAAAGAAAAGAAAAATACTTTCCGCAAATTATTTGAAGACAGCATAAAGTTGCACTTGAGAAGTGATGTGCCTGTTGCAAGCTGCCTTAGTGGGGGCTTAGATAGTTCTGCAATTGTGAGCATGGTGCAGGAGTTAAATCCGGGACATCCTTATAAATCATTCAGTATATATTACGATGAAAGCGGTGATGTGGATGAGCGACCATTTATACAAGAGGTGATAAAAAATTTCCTGCTATAGAGCCTCATTATTTTAAACCAACAAATGATGATGTAGCCGAAGCTTTCGCAAAGGCAATGCACCATGCAGATGTTCCCGCTGCAGGTTCATCTTTTATTTCGCAGTATTTTTTAATGAAACTTATTGCAAAGCATAAAATAAAAGTGGTGTTAGATGGACAGGGTAGCGATGAATATCTTGGTGGTTACATGCACACCTTTTATCGTGTTATAGCCGATATGATGGCTCTATTAAAATTTTCTTCCGCATTCAACATTTCAAAACATGTAAATTCTGCGCAAGGAAAATCTTCCTCAGCAATTTTTGCGCATTTAGGAAAAAGTGCCATGAGTTTACTTTGTGATGAACAGAAGTTATATTCAACAGAGTATAAACATTACCACCCTTTCACTGCCAACATAAGTTCTTCAAAAAAAGTTTTTGAATTAGAAAAAGTAAAAGGAAGCAAAACCGACAATTTCCTTTTTCAACTTTTGTTTAATACCAGCCTGCCATCCTTGTTGCAGTACGAAGACAGAAATAGCATGGCATTTTCAATAGAATCGCGCGTGCCGTTTTTAGATCACCGCTTAGTTGAGTTTGCGTTTACTTTAAATAACGAGGACAAGATAAATGGAATTACAACCAAATATATTTTAAGAGAATCGTTAAAAGGAATTTTGCCAGATGCGGTTTACAATCGCAAAGACAAGAAAGGCTTTGTTACACCTGGAGAAAATAAATGGCTGCGTGGCCCGTTATCACATTTGCTTGAAGCTAATTTTTCAAACAATAATTTATTAAGAAAAGAAAAAGTAAAACAGTTGGTTGATGAATATAAAAAGGGAAACAATGCCCATGCACAATTAATATGGCGAATTGCTTCACTTAATTACTGGATAAAAAATGTTGCATAGCTGCTTGAATGCCAAAAAATACTTCTAAAAAAATTAAATCAATAGTAAAAGTGAAACCCCCAATAAAAATTTTTACAATAATTGTTTTAATTGCAACATCAATTGTTTTGTTTACTTCCTTTAATGTTTCACGTCAGGAAAAAACAAACTATGACAACAGTAAGTATAAGCCAGTAAGTGATTTTGGGTGGATTAAACAATATGCCTGCATTTACGAAATATTTAATCAGGATCAATGGGAAAAGAATTCCACACGGTCTTTTGACAGTATTGGAGTTCATTTAACAAATAAAAATTACCATCCGGTTAATGCATGTCATTACGCTTTGTACTGTTATGATGAATATAATGCAACCGGGAACGAGAAATTTAAAACTGCATTTTTAGCTCAGATTAAATACCTGCGCGATTCTACAAAATATCGGGAGTTTGATGGTGATAAGGTTGGTTACCCTTACCATATTACATTTCATGATTTAAAACCACCATGGTACTCCGCGCTTGCTCAGAGTGAGGCTATATCTGTTTTAGTTAGGTATTATGCACTTACAAATGATGAAACAATTCTTACACTTATTATTAAACTAAAAAATTTTATGGTTGCTCCTATGGAAAAGGATAAGGGGACTATGACAAAAACTCCCGAGGGGCATTTGTGGTATGAAGAGTATCCTAATTCAAAACAAGAGAAGTTAGTATTAAACGGTTTTTTTCTTTCAATAGTAGCTTTGCATGACTATGTGAACTTATTTCCTGACGATTTTGAAACAAGATGCCTTTATGACTCTTCCATAATTTCTGCAAAGGCTTCTATTAAATTTTATGATACCGGAACATGGCTTAAATATAACAGGGGAGATGGGCGCCTTGTTGCAAATGGTTATATGAAATGGCAGATTCTTGAAATGAAGTTTCTTTATAACATTACCAACGATATTTTCTTTAAAAACCAATATATGCTTTGGAGTACCTATGCATATAATAAGCCTTACGAAACGGTTGGTTGTAAATTAACTGACTATAATTTTTTCGGTGCCGCTCAATTTTAATGATGGAAAATTTACAGTAGAGCCGAATGTAACCATAATTAAATACGCTGAAAAAAATTAGGGAATTTGGCAGCAGCCTCACAGATAATATTCAAACTAAAAAACTTTTTGATAACAACAAAGCTACCGTTTGCGCCATAAAAAATACGATTGAAAGGTCAGAGTCCAATCGTTCCGTCTATTTTAAACTGAAGGAGCCTATTGATCTAGACAGAATAAAATTAAAATTCAGAAGTACAGATACAACTGTCTTTAGTGGGCTGATTGTGTATTATATGCAAAATGAAAAAAAAGGTTGGAAACAGCTTAAGTACAATCATATTTCAGGAAGCCAAAAATCAATTGCTGTTTTAGTTAATCAGCCACAAGTAACCGGCATTAAAATAATGTTTAGCGGCTTACGGCAAGTAATGGAGTGGCAGTTTGAGGATATTGAATGCTACGGGCAAACAAAGCAACAGATATCTGATTTTTTTCATTATCAAACAGGAATTATTAAAAGCAATACCTCTCAATTAAAATTTGATGTAACACTAAATTCAACTAAAGATTTTATTGTTTTTTACAAAGAAGCCAAAGACAGTCTTACAGTAATAAAGCAAACATGGATACAGGACAAGTTTTTTAAGACAACTTCAACCACCATTAGCTCCAACGACAACAAGTATTTTAGGTTTTTAGTGATTGCCAGAAGGGAAGGAGAGGATGCAGCGATAAAAAGTATTACAGCAAAAAATTAATTCACAATAATCAGTTTTCCACTTTTTATTAAAGAGGCATTATTTGACAATGCATAAAAGTAAATTCCGTTTTGAAATTTTTCTTTTGAAATTTTTACTGTCCTTGATTCTATTGATTGTGAGAAAACCTCAACTCCATTTAAGTTCAATATTTTTAATGTTTGGATATTTGGTTCACGGGCTAAAAAATATAGTTCAATAAAGTTATTTGAATAAACAATTGAAATATTGTTTTGACTTTGTATTTCACTTGTGCTCACTAAGGGGGCGTATTCCCAGAAGTCATTTAAATTAATCGAATCTGCTCCGCAACCTAGATATACAATGCTATCAATAACAAATGTTGATGCTCTTCTTCGTGCCATCCTGTAAAAGAAGTTGTTTGAGACCAGAAATTAACCAATGGATCATATATCCAAAAATCATTGAAATGTTGTGTATCATCCGAACCTGTACCAACATATGCAAGATTATTTAGTACAAACGCTGATGCGCCATGACGCGCTAAACCTCCATAGTTAGCAATTGAAGACCATTGATTAGCTGCTGGATCATATTGCCAAAAATCAGAAAAACTTCCTCCTGCCGCATCATACCCTAATCCTACATACCCCTTTCCGCTTATAACAAAACTAACTGCACTTTGCCTCGGTGAACCACCTACATTTGCTTTTTGAGTCCATGAATCAAGTACAGGATCATATTCCCAAAAATCGTTAACTAAAGGGCTGTAGCCTGTTCCGACATAGCCCTTATTACTAGTTGCAAATGCAATGGCGGTGTAGCGAGGTGACCCGCCAAAATTTGCGATAGACGACCATGTATTTAAAACAGGATCGTATTTATAAAAATCATAAAGTGGCGCGTTGGTGGTTGTCCAGCCAGTTCCTACGAAAGCAACATTATTTACTACAAAAGCAACAGCTGCAAATCTTCCCTGCCCAGGCATGGTTGTTTTTTGAGTCCAAGCGTTTGTTATTGGATCATATTCCCAAAGATCATTCAGACAAATAGAGTTGTCATCACGCCCTGTTGCCAAATAACCTTTGGTTCCAATAGAAAAACCTACAGGTGCATATCGGTTACCTCCTAAAAAACTGGCCTTTTGATTCCATGTATATTGCGCAAATAAATTACTATAAGTAAAGAAGATCAAAGTAACTAAAAACAGGCTTCTATTGCACATCATTATCTCACCATTAATTTACCCGATCCAATTTTCAAGTTAGATTCCTTTACCAGATAGAAATAAATTCCCGGCTCTAAATAATTCAGATCAAAAATATTTTTGTTGATACCTTGCACAATCTGTTTAGCAAAAACTTTTCTACCCTCATTAGAGTAAATCTCAAAAGAAGTCTCTCTGTTTACTCTATTTGAAAAAAACACATCAACAATACCGGTTGTAGGATTTGGTGAAATATTAAAATTTTGAGTCCTACCTTCATTTAAACCGGTGGGTAAACAGTATTTCCATACATCGCCTAATTCATTAGGAGAAACAACACCATTATTAGAACCTCCACCAATGTAAACACAGCCATTAAATCCAAAACCAAATCCAGAATATCTACCAGCAACAGGAATGTTAGGATTTAACTGTGTCCAAGCATCTGATAATGGGTCATACTCCCACAGATCACTGTAGTAATTTATATCATCAAATCCAGTAGCTAAATAAGCCTTACCTCTCATTTCAAAATAAGACACACCACGTCTTCCACCACCTGAAAATTCGTTTTGGCAACCCAATTACCAACGAGAGGATCGTACTCCCACCAGTCATTGTAGCTGGTTCCATTTTTATAGCCTAATCCGTAATAAGCCTTTCCATTTATAGTTAAAGCAACTCCATGCTGTCTTGCGCTACCCGGAAAATTAGGCTGCTGTGACCATGAATCCATCAATGGGTCGTACTCCCAAAGGTCATTTGTGTAAGGGGCATACCCAGTACCAAAATAGCCTTTACCATTCAAGCTATAAGCAATTGCAGAATAACGAGCAGAACCAGGAAAGTTATTTTTTTGAGACCATGAATTAGTTGAAATAATATATGACCACACCGTATGATAGGCAATATTAGTCCCGCTCCAACCGGATATTACAAAAGCCGTATCGCCTATAACAAATACACCTGGACTATAAACATCTCCTCCCGGCTTATTAGCCATTTGAGTCCAAGAATCATTGGTAGAATTATACTGCCATAAATCACTATAAGCAGTTCCATTGTTTCTCCCACCACCAACGAATCCATAATTACCGTTTTGAAACCAATATGAAATTTCTCGATTGCCTCCACCAAAATTACTGAGTTGAAACCATACTCCTTGTGCGTTGATATTTTGAAAAAGGGAGGTGAGAAGAATCCAGGGAGCAACTTTAATTTTCATTACAGCACTTTTAGAATTTAAAACTACACTTTATTTTTCAAATTCCAATGTTCTTATCGATTCTTTATTTTTCTTCTGTTCGGTTTTTTTGGCCAGTTCAGCAATTACAAATTTGTTTTTCTTATTAATTCCATGCTTACCCCTGATTAGAAATATAAAAATATTTGATAAGGTTTTACTTATTGCTTGCGGCAAAGACAAAACAAAAGCAACTAAAAGGTAAGCATACTTTTCACTTCCTTTAAAATAATGCTGGTGCTGCCTGATATGCGCCAGCGTTTTTTTTCTTGCTTCTGTTTCATCAACAAAAACTCCGCACTGAAGAATATTTAATACGTTTTGTTTGACACTTTTTTTCATATTATTCAATGCTCCCTGATAAACTTCAGGCGCAATAATTCCTGTTAATGCTTCTATTGACATTCGTAAATCATAAATAACAGTTCTCCATAGATAAAAAGAGGAATATACCATTACTTCACCGTGGCTACTTTCAGCCGGAATTGAAAAGTCCCCCACATAGCAGCGATGATCCTTCTGCTTACTTAACCCTATCAGCGTTAGCTGTGTTTGAGGCCAGCATTCATTAAAAAAATCATAACCATATTCAGAGAGCCCATCTTTAATGTAGTTACTACGAACAATGAAAAAACCAGCATTGCCCATGTACCAGAAAAAATGTTCAGTTAATTGAGGTAATTCAATTTTCTTTTAATTCATCTCTAAATTGAAATTTCGACTTGCTGGAATCTAACAAAAGACCAACATCATTATTATTTTCCAGTATATCAAGAATGAAAGATAAACTGGCAACATTTAATTTGTCATCATCTCCAATAAAAAAAACAAAAGGAGTATTTGCCAATTCCATAGATTTTAGAACGTTGGATTTAGCGCCTATGTTAATAGTGTTTTTGTTGTATGAGATAAAGTTGTGTAGTGAAGAGTATTTACTAACAACTTGCTCGGTGTTATCATCCGAAGCGTTGTTAGACACAACAATCTGAACACGAGTGTCCAACTTGTATTTCTTTAAATCATTACACAGGGAGTTTAAAAGGTCATCTAATAGTTTAGCCCTGTTCCATGTCGGGATGGAGATGGTGAGTAATTTACTCATATCATTAACCAAGTATAATTCCCGCCTTTTCTCTTAAATACTCTTGAGAACCAGCAACTGAAACGAAAGTATCGGGTATAGCTAATCTTTTTACTAAAGGAGTAGATAATATCTCCTCTTTTTCTATAAGGTCATTTATCGCTTCTAAAACTGCAGAACCAAAACCTCCACTTCTCTGATGCTCCTCAACAGTGATTATATTTTTATATTTCGTACAAATGAATTTCAGTAATGCAAAATCTATAGGCTTAATAAAAGGGAAACTATATAAAGAAAATTTACTTTGATTAGTGTTTACAAAATCAAAACAATATTTTAAAACACCACCTGTTGATAGTATAGCTGTAGAACCGTTCTCCTTAATCTTTAAAGAACAAGGTGTTTTAAACTCAACTTTATTTTGATGCACTAATGGCTCACCAGCCTTTCCCAACCTTAAATATGCAGGCCCGTTATAATTAGAAAAGAAAGTAGTTAATGCTTTGGCTTCATTAGGATCTCCGGGAGCACTTACTATCATATTAGGGATAGTTCGCATCATCCCAATATCTTCCGTTGCATGATGAGATGCGCCTAATGCAGCGTAAGCATAGCCTCCTCCAACGGATACAATTTTAACGTTGAGATTGTGATAGCAAACATCATATCTAATTTGCTCCATGCAACGTAAGGTTGGAAAATTTGCAATAGAATAAGTAAACACGTTATAGCCTTCCATTGCCAGACCTGCAGCAATACCTGTCATATTTTGTTCTGCTACCCCAGCATTCAGGAATCTGTCTGGAAATTGCTCCGCAAATGGCTCAACAACTGAATAACCTAAATCACCAACGACTAAAAATATTTTATCATTAGTTTTAGCTTCCTCTACTAATTGGTTTATAAAAGCTGTCCTCATTTAATCCTGTTGTTTTAATGCTTCGTTCAATTGATCTTGTGTTGGAGATTTGAAAAGAAAAATGCTGTCATTTTGGGAATAAGAATTCAGTTCTTTTGGATCATAAAAACCTTTAAGCGCCAAAGTTGCATACAACCCTGTGCAGGCATGACCCTTTGACAAGAAAAACCTATCTCTTTCCTTAGCATTTGGTTCAAGAGGATCAATATCCAAAACTTTACCATAAAGGACTGCCAGTAAATCTGCCATTGAGAGAGCACCACCAACATGAGAAGCTTTTGCTGCAAAAACCATTTTTAAAGTTTCGCGTCTTATCTGCTTACTGAATTCTATCGAATCCATTATTATTTAATTAAAAAATTAGAAATTTTACTTGCATGCTTTTGTGAATGTAGAAAAAAATAATTTGTATCAATAGTATATTCATCTACATGTGTTAACTTTTTCAACTTACCTTCAGTTATTACAAAACACTCATAGCCTATGCCAGTAAAAAGGCTAATGATATCATTAGGATGATAGTTGAATTTAGAAGTCCATTTACGCAACATCTCTGTAAAAACGATTGGTAAGTGTTTTTTAATGGTTTCCATTCCACCTTTAAACGCTAACAACTCAGCACCTTCAACGTCACATTTAATAAAATCAATTGAGCTGTTTTCAATTGATGCAAAAGCATCCAACATTTTAACCTTGCAAGTTACTTCTTTAATATTCTCATTTCCTGAAACATTTGTAAGACTGGCATTAACAGAAAGCTCGGGGTCAAAATAAAAAGAAAACTCACCTTCAGAATCAGATAAACCAAAATTGAATGTTTGAATGTTAGACAATCCATTTAAGGCAATGTTATCATTCAAATACTTGAATGTTGAAGGCACTGGTTCAAATGAAAACACACAACTTGATGGTTTTGCTTTCGCTACATGAAGTGCATACCAACCAAGATTAGCCCCGACATCAAACACATTTATTCTATCATCCATTAAATTGAGTTGCATGTACAACTCCTCAATTTCGTATGATCCGAAATTTAGTGTATCAAGTGGTGCAAGCCGTTTGTCATTTTCAATACAGATAAACCTGACTCCTGAATCCCGAAATGTCATTATAACTTTATCATCAACCAATTCAATGGCTGAGATATTAGTGTTTTTAATAAACTTACTGTAGTCAAAAAGTAACGCATGTTGCAAATACATCTCATCAATGTATTGCCACTTATCTATATTTTCTTTTTGAAAGGAGTTCTTTATTTCATTTAGACTCATAAATAACTTTCTACTGTGCGTTTAAATCCAATTTCAATTGGGGTTGATGGTACCCAGCCTAAAGAATTTAATTTTGAAACATCAGGGCAGTTTCTTTGTACAGTACTCTGGAGATATCCTTTCTGTTCAACCTGTTTTTTAATTACCTTAATTTGTTTCTCCGGGAACAATGCTACTAATTTTTCAGCAAGATCAATTATACTTATTTCTCCATTAGGATTTCCAACATTATATGCCTCACCATTATTTCCTTTTATTAATACATTAAGAAAACCTTCTGTAGCATCTTTCAAATAGCAGAAGGCGCGCATTGCCAATCCATCACTTTTCATTTCAATGCTTCGGTTATTTACAATATCAGCAATAAAATCAGCATACACTCTACCATCATCCATTAACATTCCGGGACCATAGGTATGAAATGGTCTGACAATTTTTACTGGAACATGATATTGATTTAACCAGCTTACACACATCGTTTCTCCCATACGTTTGCTTTCAGCATAACAGGAACGAACATTTGTGCAGTCAATAAATCCATAATCGTTTTCTTTGGTTGGTATTTTATCTTCACCCACTACCCCATATACTTCACTTGAACTGAAATATAAAAATGATTCAACTTTATTCTTTCTAGCCAGTTCTAAAAGATTATTTGTTCCAAGAACATTTGCATTCAATGTTCCAACCGGATCAATCCCATAATATTTAGGACTTGCCTGGCTGGCAGCATGAATAACGAAGTCTATTTTTCTATCAATGCTTAAATGATCCGATACATCCTGAATTATAATCTCAAAATCGCTTCTTTCACGAACGTTACTGAATTTACTTTCTGCTTTTTCTTTGTTTCTTGAGATACCAATAACTTTACAATTGATTTGCTTTGTATCATTCAAATGTAACAAAGTATAAACAATGTAGGATGCTAAAAAACCATTGGCACCACTAATTAAAATGGTCTTATTGGTAAATCGTTCAAAATCTATACCTGAAGAAGTGATAGCATTTATATCTTCAAAAATAACCGGATGCAATTTCCCCTTTAGCATTCCAATTATCTCAAAATTTTCACAAAGGTCTCAACCATATACTCAATCATATCATCAGTAATCATAGGCGTAACACCAATCCAAAAAGTATTATTCATAATTATGGAAGTGTTGGTTAGTTGGCCAACAGACCGGTAATGGATGTTTTTAAAATAAGGCTGCTTACGTACATCACCGGCAAATAATAAGCGGGTGGCAATTTTTGCATCGTTTAGTTTAGTGACTAACTCATTGCGCGTTATGCCTGCATTGTCCTTTACTGTTATTAAAAATCCAAACCATGAAGGTATTGTTCCGGGTGTTGCCTCGGGTAAAATAATTTTATGGTTTAAGGGGATTAGACCTTTCTTAATCTTTTCAAAATTACTATTTCGCTTATTTATAAACGCGGGCAGTTTTTTTAATTGCGCAAGTCCTAATGCCGCCTGCATATCCGTAATCTTCAAATTATAGCCGATACGTGAATAGATATACTTATGATCATAACCTTGAGGCAAATCACCCAACTGCCATTCAAAGCGTTTACCGCACGTATTATCACAACCTGAAGCACACCAGCAGTCGCGTCCCCAATCACGAAATGATTCAATAATGGAAACAAGTTTACTATTTTTTGTGAATATAGCTCCTCCTTCGCCCATAGTAATATGATGTGCAGGATAAAAACTTAATGTTCCTATGTCACCAAATGTGCCCACATGTTTTCCGTTTACTGTTGCACCCAATGCATCACAACAATCCTCAATAAGCCAGAGATTATGTTTCTTACAAATTTCAGCTACTTCCTCTACACTAAACGGATTACCCAATGTATGAGCAATCATAATTGCTTTTGTTTTTGGGCTTATTGCTGCTTCAATTTTAGTTATATCAATATTATAAGTGGGTATATGTACATCTACAAAAACAGGAACAACTCCATACTGTAGCGCAGGATTTAATGTTGTTGGGAAGGATGCTGCCACAGTAATTAATTCATCACCTGGTTTGATGGCACGCGCTCCTAATTCATTGGCTGTAAGAGATGCAAATGCAAGCAAATTAGCAGATGAACCCGAGTTTACTGTTATTACTCTTTTGGTATTTATAAACTTTGCAAGTTCTTTTTCAAAGGCTTCATTAAACCGACCAGTGGTAAACCAACCATCCAAAGCCGACTCTACAATAGAATTTAATTCCTCATAATCAAAAACTTTTCCACTTACGGGAACAGAAGTAACTCCCGGAATAAAATCCTTTACAGAAAAAACTTCAGAATAATATTCCTTTACCAAATCAAAAATTTCGTTTTTGATTTCAGTAGCATTTCGTTTTATTTTTATATAAGACATTTTAACTATTCAAACTATACTCCTTTATATCCCCCAAACACAACGCCATTACATTGCAATTTTTATTTAAACTGTTTTTATACCAGCTCATGGTCTTGTCAATTGCTGTTGCTGAATCCCAGCGTGGTTTCCATTTAAGGTGTTTTTTTGCTTTTGTAATGTCAAGCATCAACAAGCCAGCTTCATGAGGTGCTTTTTTCTCCCTTGCTAATCTTGCTACACCCCCGCCCCAACTTAACATGGCAATTGATACCAATTTCCAAACCTGGAGCGCATCCTTTTTTACAGGTCCAAAGTTAAACGATGTTGCGAACTTTTGGGGTTGTTTGTGCATGGCTGCAGCTAAAGTAAGGTAGCCATGTAACGGCTCGAGTACATGCTGCCATGGGCGCACGGCTTGAGGATTGCGCACCATTACAGGTTGCGATTTTGATAATGCCTTGTAAACATCAGGTACAATGCGGTTTTCTGCATAGTCGCCTCCGCCTATTACATTGCCTGCGCGTGCAGTGGCAATTGTTTTTTTATGGGTTTTGTAATTGTAAGGGTTGAAGAATGATTGGCGATAAGAATTTGTTATAATTTCTGCCGCTGCTTTGCTGGCACTGTAAGGGTCGTAGCCTCCTAATCTATCGGTTTCTTTGTAGGTGTAGTTTTTTTCCAGGTTTTCGTAAACCTTATCAGTAGTAACGATAACTACGGCACATTTTTTTTTGAGATTTTTTACCGAATCTAAAAGATTGGCAGTACCTGTTACGTTTACTTCAAAGGTTTCGACCGGATTTTTATAGGAGGCGAGCACCAATGGTTGAGCAGCGAGATGAAAAATAAAATCGGGCTGAAAATCGAGGATTTCCTTTTCTAATTTTTTACGGTTACGTATGTCAGCAATTACCGATTGGTGTTTTTTTAATTGCTCATTTATTTGAGTGTAAAGTGATGTTTTTTCAGGTTTTAATGCATAGCCTTTTACCTGCGCGCCCAGCATGCTTAGCCATATGCTCATCCACGAGCCTTTGAAGCCGGTGTGCCCGGTAAGGAAAACTTTTTTGTTTTTGAAAGTATTTCTGAAGTGCATTAATTTAATCTATTGCTAGTCCAAGGCTTTACCACACTTTCCATGCAGCTTTATTATCTCGCCATAGCGAATTTAAATATTCAAAATCGCGATAAGTATCCATGCATTGCCAAAAGCCATCGTGTGCATACATCATTAACTGATTTTTTTCTGCCAATGTTTCTAAAGGAGAGCGTTCAAGAATACAGTTAGGGTCAGCATTGAGGTAACTGAAAAACTCTTTGTTAAAAACAAAGTAACCTCCGTTAATATGCCCGCCTTCATGTATTTGCGGTTTTTCGGTAAATGATTTCACGGCAGTGCCGTCAATCATTAATTCGCCAAAACGCGATGGAGGTAACACCTCTGTAACTGTTCCTGTTTTGCCATGTGATTTATGAAATGCCAATAGTTTTGCTATGTCAACATTACATACCCCATCTCCATAGGTGAGCATAAATACATCACCATCTACATATTTTTCAATTTGCTTTACACGGGAACCGGTCATATTTAAAGCACCTGTTTCGGCAAATGTTATTTCCCAGCCAGACTCATCGTGGTTATTGTGCGATTTAATTTCGCCCGTGCCAAGCGTGAGTGTAAAATCATTACTTCTTATTTCGTAATTGTAGAAATAGTTTTTGATAACATCTCCCCTGTAACCTAAACACAATACAAACTTATTGTAACCATAGTGAGAATATGTTTTCATAATATGCCACAATATGGGGCGCCCACCTACCTCTACCATTGGCTTAGGTTTGTATTCAGTTTCTTCCTTAAGGCGTGTGCCAAGTCCTCCGCAAAGTATAATTATTTTCATTTAAACATTCAATAGCTTCAACACATTTAGCGTAAATGCGTTAATTTACGCGTTAATAAACAAAGTTTACATTAAAAATTTGAAAATGTGAACTTGATATTTTTAACCGCAAATATAAAAAGTGTGGGCATTGTAAAGAGACAAGGAATATACAACAGTTTTATAACTTATGTTGGAATTTTAATTGGATTTATAAGCCTTCTCATTATTCAGCCGCGGTTTTTAACTAAAGAGGAAATAGGATTAACCAGAATATTGCTTTCATTCTCTTTTTTAGTGGCAACATTTATGCCTTTGGGGATTAACAGTATTACGCTAAAGTATTTCCCACTATTTAGAGATAAAGATAAAAAGCACTACGGATTTTTCGGATTTATAATTTTATTTCCATTAATCGGCTTTATTATTTTAGGAAGTATTATGTGGTTTTTAAAAGATGTTATTGTTAAAAGCTACAGTGTTCAATCAGGCTTATTTACAGAATATTTTTCTTATGTTTTTCCTTTAACTTTTATACTGGCTTTAGTTAGTGTGTTAAACTCATACTGTTATTCTTTATTTAAGTCTTCATTCCCAAGTTTAATTAATGATGTAGTTATAAGGATACTGTCAATTATTCTGTTTTATGTTTATCACTGCAAGGTAATTTCACTTGATCAGTTTGTACTGCTTTTTGTTTTAATATACGGATTTCAGTTGTTCATTTTATTCATATATATATATTTAATCGACAAGCCTTCCCTTAAGGTAGATGCAGTATTTTTAAAAGACAAAGAGCCGGTAAGCATGCTCAGATATGGAATGCTATTGTCATTCGCTGCCTTGTCATCATTAGGACTTAAATATCTTGATGTTGTAATGCTTGGTCAATATGTGCCTCTGGCAATGGTGGGAATCTATTCAGTTGTTGTATTCATTCCAACAGTAATTGAGGCTCCCTTGGGCGCAGTAGAAAAAATAGGCGTGGCAACCATTTCTCAGGCATGGAATGATGGAAATATTGAAGACATCAGAAAGGTTTATTACCAATCTTCTCATTACCTGTTTCTATTGGGGTGTCTGTTGTTTTTAGGAATAAATCTTAACCTCGATTCTTTATTTAAGATGTTTCCGGATCCAGAATTTGAAATGGGTAAGCATGTGGTAACTATTGTTAGCATTGGCGCACTTGTAAACATGGCTTCGGGGGTAAATGATAGCATAATTTACACCTCCAATAAATATATTTACGGAACATACATTCTCATTTCCCTTTTTATTATAGCAATACTTAATAATCTTTTTTTTATTCCCCGATTTGGTATTAATGGAGCAGCTTTAGCCACTTGTATTTCTGCAATAATCTTTAACCTGACCAAGCTTGTATTTATTTATAAACTGTTCAAACTTCAACCTTTTACATACCATTCTTTAAAAATATTTTTGATCACATTGTCGACATATTGTGCCGTTATTTTCTTACCCCACTTAGCTAACAATTTTTACGATATTGCATTTCGCTCATTTATTATTATTATTTTATTTTCATCATTATCTTTTTTTTTCAAACTTATACCAGATTTTAGAAAGTATTTTAATAAGCATAAAACTTGATAATTTGAAAATTAGCTTTGGAAATTGACTTGAATTTATAAATTTGTTGTCAAATAAATTAAACAATTGCTCTTATGAAAAAACTACCCTTAACCGTTGCGTTTTTGTTTCTTTTAAATCCAAACTACTCTTTGGGACAAGCATTTTCTTGGTTACAAAAATCTCCTGTTCCCGGAATTCCTAGCGGAATTTATTCCGGATGCTCTTTTACAATTAACAACCTTATTTATGTGGCAGGAGGATGTACAGGTGGGTTAGATAGCAATTATCAAAACCTATGGGAGTATGATCCAACGAACGATGGTTGGACACAAAAGGCTGACATGCCTCTTGGTGGAACTTATGGTTCTTCGGCTTTTGTAATAAGCAATATTGGCTATGTCATAGGTGGATGGCATCGTACCGGACCAGGTTCAGCCACTTCTTTCAACTTTACATATTCTTATGATCCCGGGACGAACGCATGGAGCGCAGTGCAATCTTTTCCCTCAATTAGGTATACCGGTGTTGCTTTAGAGCTTAACGGAAAAGGTTATATGGGCACTGGCTATGCACCACTTAGTAAGGACTGGTGGGAATTTGACCCTATAGCAAATACATGGACCCAAAAAAGCAAACCTTCCTGGCAATGTTCGGCAGGCATCTCATGGTTTTAGCCTTGGTGGTTATGCATATATAACTATGGGTGGGCAATATCAGGTTAATTACAATGATTTATGGCAGTTTGATCCAAATCTAAATTCTTGGACTGCTAAAGCAAATTATCCCGACACTGCAAGAAGCTCGGGCTCAACATTTGTTTTGAATAATAAAGCTTATTTGGTTGGAGGGTCCAATTGGGCAGGTGAACCTTTTTCGAGTATTTATTCTTATGATCCATCTTTAGACAAGTGGACCTTTGTTTCTTTTTTTCCAGGAGGGAAAAGACATGCTCTTATTACTGCAGTTGCTAATGGCAAAGCATATATTGGACAAGGCTCGTATACAGATCAAAACACGAATGATTATTTTACGGCAAATGATTGGTGGGAATGCACACTAGTGGATGCAAATACAATTTCTGGTAATGCATTCCTGGATTTTAATAATAACCTTGTCATGGATAGTGGGGAAGTGGAGTGTGCTTCTAAAATTATATATGAACTCAATACAGGAGCCTTTACTTTTACTCGCCCTGATGGAAGCTATGAACTATATGTAACTGACTCCGGAAACTTCTCCGTTACCACCGATTCAATCGGTTACTTCTCACCACAACCCGTTTCACACAATATTTATTTCAGCGGCATAAATCAAATAGATTCTTTAAACGATTTTGCATTCCAGGCTTCAACATTATTCAGAGATTTGAGTGTTACCATTTCCCCTTATGGAAACTTCCGCCCTGGTTTCGATGCCATGTATAACATTACTTGCAGTAATCTTGGAACAAATATCGAGAACCCCATAATCACACTTGTGCTCGATACAAATCTTACCTTCTCATCCGCCACCGAAACGCCATCTTACACCGGTAACGATACGGTAATATGGTCATTACCCGCTATCAATCCATTTCAGTCTGCAAACTTCCTGGTAACGGTTAATGTAGATGCAACTACACCTATTGGCACAACGGTTACCTCACCCGTAGTTATTGATCCTATTGCTAACGATATAAACGTTTACAATAATTACAGTATCTGGGGCGAGGTAGTAACAGGTTCTTACGATCCTAACGATATTCAGGTTAACCTGGGTGAAATTACCACCACGCAGCTTACCACACAGCCATGGTTAGAGTATTTAATTCGTTTTCAAAACACCGGAACCGACACAGCATTTAATATTGATGTAGTTAATGCCGTACCACAAGGTGTTGAGTTAAGTTCATTTGAATTGATATCAACCTCTCATCCTGTTGTACTAAGGCACGACCCTGTTTACAATTTCTTTGGTTTTAAATTCAACAACATACTGTTGGTTGATAGCAATATGAACGAACCATTGAGTCATGGATTTATCAGGTACAGAATTAAACCCCAAACAAGTTTGCAACTGGGTGATATAATTGAAAACAGTGCTGCAATTTATTTCGATTTTAATGCACCGGTACTTACCAATACTGCTGTAACTGAAATTGTTTCTCCCACATCAGTTAGTGATTTTTCAAACGGAAGCAATCAGTTAACGGTATTCCCTAACCCTGCTACCAAATCTTTCTATTTAAAATTGCCTTCCGGTTTTAACTCATCAAAACTAAAAATGATAAGCACCAATGGAGAAACAGTATTTACAAAATCATTCGATAACGAATACACTCCTCAAGGTTCTCTTGCTGTAAGGTTGCCAGAACTTTCTCAGGGCATTTATTTTGTTTCGCTAATTACAGCAGAGGGTAAAATATTTAACTCAAAAATTGTAATTAAAAACTAACTTATTTAAGAATGAAAAAGACTTCAGTAGTTTTTTCTGTTATTTTAAATCTGTTGGTGCTTAATGTTGTTGCACAGCAATATGTGTGGACACAAAAAGCAAATTTCTCCCCTTGCAATCGTTATGGTGCTTTTCATTTCTCCATTGGCAACTATGGCTATATAGGTAGCGGAATTGTTCAAAGCGGGGCTTCAACTAATCTCATTAACGATTTTTGGCAATATGATGCAGCGGCTGATACATGGAGTCAAAAAGCAACATTACCGGCTTCCGGCAGGTTAGGCGCAAGTTCTTTTGAAATTGATGGCAAAGGGTATGTTACCACAGGGTTTGATCTTGCATCAACCTATTTTAATGATACATGGGAGTACGATCCTTCAACAAACAGTTGGCTACAGAAAGCAAATTTTGCGGGAGGCATTAGATACACCTGCGCATCATTTGTTATTGGCAACACTGCTTATGTAGGAATGGGAAAATACGGAGGTTATTTTTCTGATTTCTTTTCTTTTAATCCACTTACAAATACATGGAGTGCTATTGCTTCTATGCCCGGTGCACTAAGACAAAGCGCCAGAGGTTTTGCCCTAAATGGTTTTGGGTTTGTTGTAGGTGGAGCAAATCAGGGAACAAATTATAACAGCTATGATTTATGGCAGTACGATCCGCAAAATAACACATGGCTGCAAAAAACTTCATACCCCGGCAATGCAAGTTATGGCAATGCTGTTTTTATTCTCAACAGCCGTGCTTTTTTAGGTACAGGTTCAAAGTTAGTTACAACAGGTCAATCAACCTTTGACGATTTTTATTTTTACGATCCTGTAATTGATACATGGACTGCCACTCAAAATTTTGCCGGAGGTACAAGACAAGGCTCATCCTTTATGACAATAGGTAACAAGGCTTATGTTGGTATAGGTTCTAGTGATGTTTTTCCAAACATCAATTATCAAAATGATTGGTGGTCGTTTGCTGATGTAACTACGGTAGGTAACACTGGTTTATCAATCAGTAATTATACGGTGAGCTACTCAGCAGATAAAATTATTTTTTCTATAAAAGGCATTCAGCAACAAGCTAATTTTTCTGTTACTGATTTATCTGGTAAAATAATTTATCGCCAAACACTTCGCTCCCTAACTTCATCATTGCAGTTAGATAAAAGTTTGTTTGCAAAAGGTGTTTACATTGCAAGGTTTAGTTCAAAGCACAATGATCAGAATTTAAAATTTCTGATAAACAGCTAATTTGTTTATTTGATGTTAATGTAAATTTCTAACAAACCTTCCGGTAACTTCATAATCAGTTTTTTTTCCTGTTTATTAAACTCCACCACAAAATCTTTATTGATAGGAAGCAGCACTTCTTTCTCGTTAACAAAAATTTGTGCAAGTGGTTGAGCAGGCATTTCAATCATATCTTTCACTGTACCTATTAAGCCAAAATTAACATCACTTACTTCCACACCAATTAATTCGTGGTAATAAAAATCATTTTTACCGAGTGGGGCAGTTCCTTTAATGGTAAGTAAACATCAACTTTGTTGTAATCTTCGGCTTTTGTTAAAGAATCTATTTCATTAAAAAGCACTCGTGCTGTATCGCCCGTTATGGAAATTTCTTTAACAGTAAATTTTTGAAGCACATTACTCATCATCAAAAACATCTCTTTACTTTTTTTGTAATGAGACGGATGTTGGGCATCAAGATGAATTATTAAGTGCCCTTTAACGCCATGAGTCCTGACGATTTTTCCAAGCTGAAAAAAATCACCAGGACTCATGGCTAAAAATGATTAAAGTTTATTGCTTATGCGTTTTCGGCAGGTGCTTCTGCAGATGCATCAGCCGCTGGTTCTTCAGCAGCAGGTGTTGCAGCAGTCATTGCAGCAAGTTTTTTTCTGCTACTGCTTTTGCAATGTTCTCGCGTTTTTGCTTTCTGCATCCAAACGGCTCTTCACATCATCAGCTTTGGCTTTAGTAACGCTCTGCGATTTGTTAAGCACCTTAAGGTTTTTCTGCTCCATCCACTGACTGAATTTTGCATCGGCTTGCTCCTGTGTAAGAGCGCCTTTTTTAACACCCACATTTAAGTGGTTTTTAAACATAATTCCTTTGTAAGACAGGATAGCTCGGCAGGTGTCAGTTGGCTGAGCACCTTTTTCGAACCAATCAAGGGTCTTTTCAAAGTTAATGTCAATTGTAGCAGGATTGGTGCGTGGGTTGTAAGTACCCAGCTTCTCAATGAATTTGCCATCCCTTGGAGCACGTGAATCCGCCACCACTACATGATAGAAAGCCTGATGCTTTTTACCATATCTCTGTAATCTGATTTTTTACTGGCATTTGTTTTAATTTTTAATTGTTTGATAATACATCGGGTTTCCCTCCCGAATTGGGGGCGCAAAGAAAGCAAAATTTTCCATTCAGGCAAGGAGATTTTAAAGTTAAAATAAGGGCTGTGTTATTTGAGCGTTTTGGTTACTAACACAATTACCTTAATCTCTTAATTACCGCTCTTACAAAACTCCATACTCATCTTTCTAATTCCTTCTTGGCACTTAATACTTTGTACTTAGTACTTAAAATTAAATACATTCGCAGCCCGTAACAACACATCTAAATGAATCCGGTTAAATACATTTTTGTTACGGGAGGCGTAACTTCATCACTTGGTAAAGGCATTATTTCTGCGTCACTTGCCAAGCTTTTACAGAGCAGAGGTTATAAGGTAACCATCCAGAAATTAGATCCATACATTAACGTTGACCCTGGTACGCTCAACCCCTACGAGCATGGCGAATGTTACGTAACTAACGATGGTGCCGAAACAGATTTGGATTTAGGGCACTACGAGCGCTTCTTAAACTCTCCAACTTCGCAGTCAAACAACGTAACAACCGGTCGTATTTACGATTATGTAATCAGCAAAGAGCGGGAGGGTGCTTATCTTGGTAAAACAGTTCAGGTTATTCCACATATAACTGATGAGATAAAACGTAGAATAAAGCTACTAGGCGAAACTGGCGAATACGAAATCATTATTACCGAAATAGGAGGGACTGTTGGCGATATTGAATCGCTTCCCTTCATTGAAAGTGTAAGGCAGTTAATTTGGGAAATGGGTTCCAATTGTTGCGTTATTCATCTTACCCTTCTTCCATACCTTTCTACCACTGGTGAGCTAAAAACAAAACCTACACAGCACTCTGTAAAATTATTATTGGAATATGGAGTGCAGCCCGATATACTTGTTTGCCGCAGCGAAAAATCTATTAATGCAGAATTGCGCAGGAAGATTGCCTTGTTCTGTAATGTAAATGTGAACTCGGTAATTGAAAGCATTGATGCAAGTACAATTTATGATGTACCATTGCTAATGCTTAAGGAGCAACTTGATAAGGTAGTTTTGAATAAACTAAAATTGCCGATGCGCCACGAGCCTGAGCTCGAAAGCTGGAAAAACTTTTTGGGTAAACTCAAAAATCCAACAAGCGAAGTAAGCATTGGTTTGGTTGGTAAATATGTTGAGTTGAAAGATGCTTATAAAAGTATTGCCGAAGCATTTATTCATGCAGGTGTTGCAAACGAATGCAAGGTGAAATTAGAGTGGATACATTCTGAAAAAATCGATGAACAGAATGTTGCTGATAAACTCAAACATTTATCAGGAGTGCTTGTTGCTCCCGGTTTTGGGGATAGAGGAATAGAAGGAAAAATAACGGCCATTAAATACGTACGCGAAAACAATATTCCTTTTCTTGGAATTTGTTTGGGTATGCAATGTGCGGTAATTGAATTTGCGCGTAACGTTTTAAATTTAAAAGATGCGCACTCATCTGAAATGAATAAGGAAACCAAAAACAATGTGATTGATTTAATGGTGTCGCAAAAAAATGTTTCAGCCAAAGGTGGTACCATGCGTTTGGGCGAATACCCTTGTGCCATTACCAAAGGAACCAAACTGGCATCGGTATACGGCAAAGCAAAGGTGATGGAGCGCCACCGCCACCGTTACGAATTCAATAATAAATTTCTTGCTAAATTTGAAGAAGGAGGAATGGTGCCAAGCGGAATTAACCCTAACGATAATTTAGTTGAAGCAATTGAGTTGAAAAATCACCCATGGTTTGTAGGTGTTCAGTTCCACCCTGAGTATAAGAGCACGGTAGAAAATCCGCACCCGCTTTTTGTAAAGTTTGTAAAGGCGGCTTTAGAAAATGTTAAGCAATAATCTTAAAGGTATTGCAATCCGCCTGTGTGCACAGCAATAATCTTTGAATCAGGTTTAAAATAATTTTTCTCCATCAAATCAATTATAGCATAGAGCATTTTACCTGTGTAAATGGGTTCACTGGGTATTTGATATTTTTCTATAAATGATTTTACAAAATCATTCAGTTCTAAATTGCTTTTTGCGTAACCGCCAAACGTATAGCCTGTAATAATTTCCGGGAATCGTTTATCATCTTCTGCGATAAATTTCTTTACAAATTCTTTTATCTGCAATTCGTTGTTCAACACGCAAATTCCAATTGCTTTTTGAGGAGGTTTTATAACTGATGCAATACCTGAAAGAGTTGCTCCTGTTGCGGTAGCACAAACTATGTAATCAAAATCACCTTCAATGAGGTTGATGATTTCGGAGCAGCCTTTAACTGCCAAATCATTGCTTCCACCTTCGGGCAATAAATAAAAATCACCAAATCTTTTTTTTAAGTCATTTATAAACTCAGCATTTTCTTTCGTTCTGTATTGCTGTCTTGCAATAAACTCCAATTGCATTCCATTCTCTGAAGCAAACTGTAAGATTTTATTCAAAGGCAATATTTTTTCTCCTCTTATAATTCCAATAGTCCTAAAACCTTCTTTTTTTCCTGATGCCGCAACTGCTACTATATGATTACTGAATGCTCCACCAAAAGTGAGCAGTGTATTTTTGTTTTGATTTTTAGCTTCCGTTATGTTGTATTTAAGTTTAAAGTATTTATTACCCCCGTAAAAAGTATCAATCAAATCAATACGTAGAATATATAACTCAACATTATACTTGTTTAATACAAATTGCGTTCTTTCCATCTCATGCAAATAAAAACAAATTGCTTTTGTTTAATCACTTATTTTGTGTGCACCTTTTAAATGCCAAAAAGTTAATTCGTTTAAAATGCTAATTCACGATTCGCAATTGATCATTCATCACTCATCATAGTGTTTACCGATAAGTTTGATAAAGAAGATTATTACCTCACTCCTGAAGGGTTTATAGTGTTTACCGAAAAGTATCACCTCAAGCGTGGATATTGCTGCCAGAGCGGTTGCAGACATTGTCCTTACGGATTTAATAAATCAAAGAAGAAGCCTGATTATAAGAAATAGATAGGACTAAAGTCAATAATGTTCCGGAGCTTTTTACAATATCTTTTTCGTAAACCCATTTTGTGGCTGTCAGAAAAGTTTGCATCGCAACCTGACAGGGAAAGAATTTTTTCTGCTCTTACTGCCTTGCATCAACATATTTTAGATAAGAAGGAGGATAAAGGAATTGTTATTGAAGTTGACAAGGCTCATGTAAAAAAGTATATTGTTTTTCCGATCAGCATAAGGGCATTAAAGATGGAGCTGATGATTTCCGAAATGCGGAACCAGTTTATCTGGCTGCATTGGATTATTACTTTAAAGAAAATTATTTCTACATCAATCTTGGCGACAGTGAAGAGTTGTGGGAAAACAAAATTTTTAATGTTCGGCTCAAAAACAAATTGAATTTTGAAAAGGAGAAATTATTTATTGATTCGCAGCGACATGTAAAAATATTTGGCAACCATGATGTATTTTGGAAAAATGATCCGCTGTCAATGGTGTTTCAAAAACTCATTTACGGTGTTACCTTTAAAATTTACGAAGGCTTGATTTTGAAATTACATGTGCAGGGAAAGCCACTTAACTTTTTTCTTACACATGGTCACCAGGGCGATGGAATGAGTGATGGAAACTGGTTTAGTGCGTGGTTTATTGCCAATGTGTGGGCTCCTCTTCAATCTTTTTTAGATGTAAACTCCAACACCCCGAGCAATAGTTCCGATTTAAAAACAAAACACAACAGCATGATGTACGATTGGAGTGCTTTACAAAACAACATCGTACTCATTACAGGGCATACCCATCAGCCTGTTTTTAATTCACTCACACATTTAGAGCGGTTGTATTTGCGATTATATGTCGCAAAACAAAAAAATAATGTCGGTGAAATCAAATCGATAGAAGATGAACTTATCAATCGTAAAATCGAATACCCCACTGCTGACGTTGATTTTTCTAAAATAAAAAACTGTTATTTTAATACGGGCTGCTGCTGTTTTAGCGATGGCGATATTACCGGAATGGAAATTGATGAAACACACATACGTCTTATTAAATGGAGTGAAGCAAACGGGAAGTTTAAGCGGGAAGTTTTGGAAGAAAACACGCTTGTAAATTTGTTCACTTAAAATTCTTTACAAGTAGTAGAATAACGTACTTCCCCGTCTGAATTTACAATAAGCTCCAAAAAAAATCACAGGTGAGAAGCCAGAAAAAAAATATAGGAGGTTGTCAGAACATTTTATGAGCTACTTAATCACCAAGGTAGGATTTAAGCAGCTTACTTCTTGACTTATGTTTAAGCCTCTTGAGCGCCTTCTCTTTAATTTGCCTTACGCGTTCGCGCGTTAAGCCAAACTTTTCACCTATTTCGTCAAGCGTTAAACCGTGAGGCATACCAAGTCCAAAAAAAAGTTTCACCACTTCTTTTTCCCTTTCAGATAAGGTGCTTAATGAACGTTCAATTTCTTTTGCAAGCGATTCATTCATTAAATTAATATCAGCTTTTGGTGAATCAATATTTTCAATTACATCCAGCAAACTATTTTCCTCGCCTTGCACAAAAGGCGCATCCATGCTTAAATGCTTTCCGGATGATTTCATGCTTTCTGAAACTTTATCAAGAGGAATGTCGAGTATGCGTGAAATTTCCTCAGCTGATGGCTCTCTTTCAAACTCCTGCTCCAATTTAGAGTAGGCTTTAGAAATTCGGCTCATTGAGCCAACCTGGTTAAGAGGCAAGCGCACTATACGAGCTTGCTCCGCCAAAGCCTGTAAAATACTTTGCCTTATCCACCATACGGCATAGCTTATAAATTTAAACCCCCTTGTTTCATCAAAGCGTTTGGCGGCTTTTATCAAACCAAGATTACCTTCATTAATTAAATCTGGTAAACTAAGCCCCTGGGATTGGTATTGCTTTGCCACCGAAACCACAAAACGCAGATTTGCCCGCGTCAGTTTGTTTAAGGCATCTTGGTCTCCATGCTTAATTTTAATCGCAAGTTTTACTTCTTCCTCGGCCGTAATTAAATTCTCTTTTCCTATTTCCTGCAAATACTTTTCAAGAGCCATGCTCTCGCGATTGGTAATGGATTTACTGATTTTTAATTGCCGCATATCCGGGTTGTTTAGTGGTGAATTTTTAAATTAAGTTTTCAAAAAAATCAATTGCATAAGGGTTTTGTATTACCTAACAAATGTATAAGGATATTTTTTACATTTCAAAGTAAAATTGAAAATTGTTCATATCCTTTGTTCATCCACATTTTAGATTATTACATAATTATGAGAAACGGGTTGGAGGCAAAATTTACTTTCGCCCCCACAATTTTTAAATTATATGACCCCAAAATTATTTTGTATTCTATTTGCGTTAAACGCAACCGTGGCAATTGCCCAGCAACAAACCGATTTTAATGTTGAGAGTATTGAAAGCAAACACTTAAGCAACATCAGGCAACTTTCTTTTGGTGGCGATAATGCCGAAGCTTATTTCAGTTTTGACAATAAGAGCCTAACATTTCAGAGCAATAACACTGCTTGGGGTTTACAATGCGATCAGATATTTAACATGATTATTGATGATGTTAAAGACACTACTTATAAACCACAATTAATTAGCACAGGCAAAGGAAGAACCACCTGTTCTTTTTATATGCCTGGCAACAAAGAAATTTTATATGCCTCAACACATGAAGGAGGTAGCGAGTGCCCTGACCCCGGTGATTTGCGCAAGAATGGTAAATACCTTTGGCCCATTTTTAATACCTATGATATTTACGTAGCAAATCTTAAAGGAGAAGTGGTAAAAAAATTAACCGACTCGCCCGGATACGATGCTGAAGCCGTAGTATCTCCCAAAGGCGATAAAATTGTTTTTACCAGCGACCGTAGTGGAGATCTTGAATTGTGGATAATGGATATTGACGGCAGCAACCAAAAACAAATTACCAATGGAGTAGGGTATGATGGTGGTGCTTTCTTTTCGGCTGATGGAAAGCGTTTGGTTTTTCGTGCATCGCGCCCAAAGAGTGAAGAAGAAATTACCGAGTACAAAAATTTTTTGGGAAGAGGATTGGTAGCTCCAACAAATATGGAAATTTATACATGCAACGTTGATGGAAGCGAGTTGAAACAAATTACAAGTTTAGGTAAAGCTAACTGGGCGCCATTCTTTCACCCATCAGGCAAGAAAATAATTTTCGCCTCTAATCATAAATCAATGCGTGGGTTTGAGTTTAACCTTTATATGATTAACGATGATGGAACCGGCTTAGAACAAATTACAGACCAAAGCGTGTTTAATGCCTTTCCTATGTTTAGTCCCGATGGAAAAAAATTAGTTTTTAGCAGCAACCGCAACAACAACGGAACACGCGACACCAATATTTTTATTGCTGACTGGAAGGACTAAACAATAAATTCAATATTATTTTTAGATACGGCCAGGTGATTTTTTAAAAGATCGCCATTGCCATGTACTGTTTTAATAAATGACGGGTTTACCTGATTTATTATTGCAAGCAAATCATCCCAATCTGCATGATCGCTTATGCTTAAGTTAACGGTTGCTTTTTTTTGCAGATGTTGCCAGCCCGATGCAAAGGCTGCATACACATCTGTATTTCTGAAAAACGCTTCAACGGCTAATGGTACAGTTAAATAAATTATTCCTGTGTTCTTTTTAAAGTCTTGTCTTTTATATGGTATCCATTTTCCTGAAAGGAATCCTGCTTTTTCATAAACATGATGATAAGGAATAATGGACGGGTGCACCATTATGGTAAACTCAGGGCAGTAGTCATTAATTAACCGCGTAAGTCGTTGTGCTTTGCCTATTGCATAAACGCCTATGACAATATTTTTATCCGTGTAATTTTTCAGGTTTTTAATTTGATCAATTACATCAGGATGTTTTGTTTCAGGGTTTGCAAAAGTTGATTCCGTTATCAACAAATTTGCTTCAGGCAAAACAACTTCTTCGCAAGTACTGTCCTTTTGCAGTTTTATATCTCCGGTAATAAAAACAGGCTTGCCGTTATACTTAATTAACACACTTGCAGAGCCAAGTATATGTCCTGCAGGATAAAAACACAACTCCACATTATTGATCACAAAAGGTTCAATAAAGTTTTTTACAACAAAATTTCCGGCTGCATATTTTCCATAGCGCGCAAGCATTAAATCTTTAGTTGGTTGTGTGCAATAAAAACTTTGTTCCCTTTAATGGCATGATCGGCATGAGCGTGCGTAACCACAGCCACTTCACTCACATGCTGCGGGTCAATAAAAAATTACCTGCCTGGTGATAAATACCCGTGGCGTTTTCTGCAATACCAAAATCCTTTAATTGCATTTGGCTAAAAAGAATTCATGCAACTTAACAACCTCATGCAGCAATGGTTGCTTCTCATCATTTACCAGCACAAAATCAGCCATTGCATTTCTTTCCTCTTCTGTAAGCTGATTGTTTACTATTGAAATAAACTTTTCTTCCGTCATTCCATCGCGCTTAAGTGTTCTTTGTTTTCTTAACTGCAATTGGGCAGAAACCGTTATAACAAAATCAAGATCTTTATTTGCCCCCGACTCAAACATAATAGCAGCTTCCTTAAGCACATACTTTGATTTTGCTCACCGCACCAATCGTTAAAGTGATTAGCTACTGCAGGGTGAACAATGCTATTTATGCTTGTAAGTAAATCTTTATTACTATAAATTTTTTCTGCTATAAACCTCCTGTTTACAGTTTCGTTTATGTAAGCCTCATCACCCAGCAACAGTTTTATTTGGCGCACAACCTCTGCATTTGTTTGCATTAATTTTTTAGCAAACTCATCGGCATCATATACTATAATGCCAAGCTCACTAAAAATTTTTGCTACGTAAGATTTACCGCTGCCAATGCCTCCTGTTATACCAACCTTTAGCATTTACTTTTCCTCTAAAATTTGCAACTGTGGTGGGTCCACAAACACCACTGTAACATAAGGTGGTTGTTTTTTTACAACCGGTGTTACATAACCCTCCTTACCAAGAGGTGTAGTGGTTACAAAAAATCGGCAGGCTGCACCTTCTTAGTGTTTTCAAGCGTAGTATTAAAACAACTTTTACACTTGCCGGTATTACCATAAGGCGGGTAACATTGGCAGGTGGTGTAACAACTACATTCACAAATGATTCTGTTACCTCTTCAACCTTAACGTAGGCGTTAACCGCATCTGTGCTCAAAAAAATATTTGCAGAATCAGGATTTACCAAAGCAAAAGTAACATCAGTAGAATTGCTTAAATTATTTAGCGAAACATTATTAGTTTCTATTTGCTGTATTTTTGAAAGAGCGCTTTCAGTGCCGGCAATAGTTATACTGTCCGCTTCTGCAACAAGCCCAAGCGCGCTGCCAAATCTTTTCTTGTAAGATATTTCTGCATTAAACTTAACCGGAACTTTTTTAATAAGCCTTTTAGTAAAAACAAAATGAATAGAATCTGGTTCCGTATAACTTATTTGCAAATCCTGGTTACCTGTGCCATACTGTTTTAAAAAACAATCCGCAACGGATATGTTAAACGTTTCGGGCAACTGCGCATTTCTATTCACAGGCATATCCATCTTCAAATCCTTAAAAGGCTTTCTAAGGTTCAGCCATAACAAATCAAAACCTTTTCCCGAAAAAATAATATTTACCGCTTCTGGTAGCGGATTGGCGGGTTGCCTGTTAAACGGTATTTGCCGGTAAACTAATTTAAACGTAGCCTTATGCGAATAAACCTTGCTTAACGAATTAAGCAACCAAAAAACAACGGCAATAATCAGGCAAACAGTAAACGCAGAAATGCGATAGTTTCCTTTTTATCTGATTTTATAAAAGAAAACTTTGCCAAGAAATTATTTTTTTACCTCAGTTTGATATTGCTTACTGGCCTCAGCACTTACCGAAGTTTTTCTATGCGCAGTTTTACATTGTTATCCACCTCAATTAAAAAAAGTTTTATCGGCAATTTCAACTATGCGTCCGTGTATACCGCCTATGGTAACCACCTTATCATTCTTCTGCAGCTTATCCTTAAACTCGCGCTCCACCTTCATCTTTTTCATTTGTGGTCTAAACATAAAAAGGTACATGATAAGAATTATCAAACCTATCATTATAAATTGTTGCATAACAGCACCCGATTGTGCCTGTAAAAAAATGTTCAGTAGCATTTAATTTTTATTGTTTTAATGTATGTGAATGTAAAATATATAAGCGGTAAAAAATCACTTCCCCGTTTCGGGCGTAATAATATCGGCACTAATAGTAAGCACCTTAGTGTTGGGTATAGTATTGGCAAGCACCGTTACCGTTTTACTTGTCATGCCTGTTTTACCCTCACTGTCAAACGAAACCTTTACCACACCCTCATCACCGGGGTTTACAGGATCCTTGCTATACTCCGGCACCGTACAACCGCACGTAGCGCTTACCGTTGAAATAATCAACGGAGATTTCCCCGTATTCCTAAACTTAAAATCATACGAAACCTTATCACCTTGCTTTATCTCCCCAAACTCATGATTTTCCTTCTCAAACGCAAACACCGGCAGCTCACCAATGTCGTTACTACTTCCTTGTGCGCTCACAGGACTTTCAACCAGCGCAGGGTCCACCTGCTGCTTATCAGCATCCTTCTGGTGCGTGCAACCTGCCAAAAACAGCAGTGCCGCAGTTACAATGTATAAATTACCTTTTTTCATTTCTCCTTATTCCGCGCGAAAATAGAGAAATAAAACTCCTTTTCGCAGGCAACTATTATAGTTTAAAATTTTTAGAAAACACATCCCCGCATTCACTAATCACCTTCAGTCCCGCTGTCGCCCCGGTGCATGGCACCGCCTGCGCACAAGCTTGCAGGTCTCCATCGGGTTTAGGGTCTAATCCGGCAGATTTCTATTTTAACCTTACTTAAAACCCATCCTACCTAACTCCAACCCGTTCAGAAAATACCTCAGCCTGTTCTGAATCAAGTCAAGCCTTCTCTGAATCAAGTGCAGCCTATTCCGCACCAAGTGCACCCTTCTCCGAAACATCTTCAACCTGTTCTGAATCAAGTGCAGCCTTCTCTGAAATAACCTCAACCTGTTCTGAATCAAGTGCAGCCTTCCCTGAAACACCCTCAGCCTGTTCTGAATCAAGTGCAGCCTTCCCTGAAACAACCTCAGCCTATTCTGAATCAAGTGAAGCCTTCTCTGAAACACCCTCAGCCTGTTCTGTATCAAGTCAAGCCTTCTCTGAAACACCCTCAGCCTGTTCTGAATCAAGTCAAGCCTTCTCTGAAACAACCTCAGCCTCATCCGAATCAAGTTTAGACTGTAATTTAACCTGAAAGGTCGCAAGAGGGACTAGTATGGCAGCTACCATGTAATATTACACCTACCCATAACTTGCGCATTTTATATAGCAGCACTTTGCAGATGTTCAATAGCCGCAAAAGTCAAACTTGATTATCAACCATTTGCATTTTACACTTTCGTATATTTGTGAGTTAGTGGTAATGTTTGGGCAACAGTGGAACTTGACTGCAAGAAATTACCTTTGACAAATTATAATAAAAATGGGGACGCTGAAAACCAAATAGAGTAAGCAACATCAAATATTAAATAACAATGAAAAAATTTATCAATTTAGTAGTACTTGTATTATTGACAAGTAATTTATTTGCGCAAATTACCCTTGAGCATTCTTATCCAAATGGAAAGTGGGAAACTTCAATAGCAAAATTATCCAATTCGGGTATGAAATATCAATGGGTAGATGTTTCAACTGGAGTGTTAAAATTATATAACTTAGACCACTCGCTGTTTAAAACTATTACATTTCCTGTATTGGCAAATGTGACAAATACTGAGGTTGGGTATGTATCTGAAACAACCTTTGATTTAGATGCAGGTGTAGAGTTTATGGTTTATTATCAAGATGATAATAACTGGGCGAACAGCGTAACGAAAATCATAGATGAATCAGGGGCTTTAATTTTAAATGCAATAAGCGAAACTCCCTCCATAAATACGTATGATGGAGTACATGGAGCGATATTCAATACGCCAAGTGGAACGAAAATGATACTTGACAATCATAGCGATAGTGCGGCAAAAGTTTACAATTTGCCTGGAACTTTAATCGCAACCGCTATTAAAGCTCCAGATTATATGAACAACGACTTCCTTAAATCGTATCCAAATCCTGCTGAAAACTATATTCATCTTGCATATACTTTTCCCTCAAATATAAGAGAAGCTCAAGTTTCAATCTATAATATAGAAGGTAAAGTTGTGAGAACATATACGATTGACAATAACTATAAAGAATTACTAATAGATACCCAAGAATTTAGTAATGGAACGTATTTATGTCAGATAGAATCAAGTGGTCTTAAAATAGCAAGCACGAAATTTATGGTACAAAAATAAAACACTACCACTAACAGCACCTACAAGAAATTGGCGGTTCAGTGGTTAAATGAAGCTTTGTGCTTCGTATCAAGTTCAGTGGTGGCAGACAGTTTTGTGCTTCGAAATCGCCAACTTCTTGTAGCTGCAAAACGTTAGCAGCAATTTGAAAGCGAATACTGTCGATTTCTATATAGTTCCTCCAACATTTTATTTAACCAATCCTAACGAAAAATATTTTACTTTATTATGGAATGATTGTTTCATAATTCCTATCTTTGCATAAAAACAATATGGCAAGACCCTTTGAGTTTGACAAAGATCTTGTTCTAGATAAGGCAATGCTCTTATTCTGGAACAAGGGTTATTTTGATACATCATTTCAAGACATTGTACAGCATTTGGAACTAAATCGTTCAAGCATTTACAATAGTTTTACTGACAAGCGGACCCTATTCATTGAATCGCGCAAAAACTACATCAACAAAGAGTCAATATCAATGATGGAGAGCCTGTCAAAACTCCCGCCCGAAAAAAACAGCATCAAAAAAATACTAGAACAGGTGGTTTCAGCAAACTTTACCAATAAAAATCCAAAAGGCTGCTTAGTGGTAAATACAGCTATTGAAATTGCTAATCATGACACATACATAAAAGATATCATTGCAAATAATGCCCAGGAAGTTATTGCAGCTTTTACAGATTTTATTAAAGAAGGACAAAAACAAGGGAATTTTAACACCAAAATAAAAGCAGACGCATTGGCAATTGCTCTTTTTCATCAAATAACAGCATTGAGAGTAACAGGTAAAATAATTACAAACAAGTCATTCTTCAGTAATACTATCAATACATTCATTCAATTATTCAATAAAACGTAAAATAATTATGGCAACAAAAGGACAAAGCATTTCAAATACCAAAACAGGAGAAAAGATAATCTGGGTGCAAACAGCAAAGGACAGCAACGGGGAA
Organism: Bacteroidota bacterium; assembly: GCA_016714005.1. Lineage (GTDB taxonomy): Bacteria > Bacteroidota > Bacteroidia > AKYH767-A > OLB10 > JADJOA01. The sequence goes on along the minus strand of JADJOA010000003.1, from coordinate 262,078 downwards.
AAATTGGTTTTTGATTTTTCTGTTGCACCAAAGGGGAAATTACCCGTTGTGCATTTTCACCCTAACCAAACGGAAACTTTTGAACTCAAATCAGGAGTTTTTCACCTTAAAATTGGAAAGGAAATAAAACATTTAAAAGCAGGCGAAAAAATCACTATTGATAAAGGAGTTCCACATCAATGGTGGAACCCTTCTGACTCACAAACCGCAGAAATGCTGGTAACCTTTGAACCTGCATTAAATACGGAGACTTTTTTAGAACAGTTTTTTGGATTGGGAAATGACAACAAAACAAAAGCTAACGGCACACCTGCGTTTCTACAAATTATGGCAATGGCAAATGAATATGAAATTTATGTAGCCGGCCCTCCATTACCTATACAAAAAGTCATGGGAATTATATTAGGCGCACTAGCTAGAATTATGGGATACAAAAAATTCTACAAGCAATACAGTCAAAGTTAATTCGGATAAAAAACTGCTGCTAACACGGGTAGCCGTTGCGCAACCCCACTATTAAACGGATAATATATTTTAGTGATGTAATATTTTATGATGCATTACACCGCCTCAAAAATATTTTTGTGATTGTAATGCAGTATTAGTGTTTTGAGGTAAAAGATTGTTGAAAACAAGCCATGTTGTGTTAGTAACGCTTGTTTTTTGAGTTGCATGGGCACACTTATCCTCTTGTTGGTTATAAACCTGATGTATTTCTTAAGATTGTAAGCAATGGCAGCACATAACAGTACATTTGCAATAGGCGGGGTTTCGTCTCCGCTTGACAGTTTTTGGGTTATAGAAAGTTCAGTTCTCCGTATGAACATTTGTGCTGAAAAGCCCGCCCATCGCAATTCTGCCAACCGTTACGTGCCATTATACCGAAACCCCGTGTAGACAACAACTACCTTAGGACAACTTTAAACGCCATATTACGACCTTGACCTTGCATAATTGCTAAATTTATCCACGACAAAGCGAATTTTTCTAACAGTTCTACTTTGTCTGACTTACCAAAATCTATACAAGAGCCAAAACCACAATCTAAGGCTAGTTGCTTGGCGACAGACTTTGCGTTTTCGCTATCACCGGACATAAACATATCTATGCCGTTACCATTATAAACAGGGTTTAGCATATTTTCAAATCCTGTGCTATTAAAACACTTGACAACTTCTGCATTAGTTTTATCTGTCAGACAATGATAGACTGTATTGTATGGTTCAGGACTTTTCATTACAGAGTTTGTGGCATCAATAATTATCTTGTTTGATACATTTCCTATCTGTTCAACAATTTCAAAAATGGCTGTGGGTGGCGTAGCAATTAAAACAACTTCGCATTGCTTCACTGCATTTTCAATAGTTGCAAATCTATCTTCGCCTATTTGATTTGCTAATTTTAAGTTCTTTTCACTCAAAGGAAATTTAGCACCTATTAAAACTGTATGACCTGCTTTAATCCATTGCTTTGCTAATGCACCACCTACATTTCCCGAGCCTATAATTGCTATGTTCATTTTTTCAAATTTTAAAATAAATAACCATTCTGCGGTTCTATTTTTTCGGGCATTGCTTCACCCAACATTTCCTTTAGATCTCTTTCAATCGTATTGCATAGTGCCGTCATTGGAATATCTGAAATTTGATTTTCAAAAGGATTTTCATTGATTTCACCTACTCTATTCATAACTGCAAACACAAAGCAAATGATAAAACTTACAGGAATAACCATAAATCCGATATTGATTTTTGTCAAATCGCCAATCAAACATATAGGTAACACAAAAATAAAAACATATAAAAATAGCTTTGTAAAATATTGATAATTCATAGGCAACGGTGTGTTTTTTATTCGTTCACAAGCTCCTTGCCAGTTGTTAAATGTTGCCAAATTGGGTTCCATACTGATATTATCAAAAGCACCTAACATTTCTTTTTGCATAGCTTGCTTTATTCGCAATCCTTGTGTATGTAATAACGTATTGGGGCGATTTTGTTTTTGTGTTATTTCTTTAAATTCGTTGTCAGACAATAAATGCTGAAATTCATCTAAACTGTTTTGCTTTCTTAAATGCAATCGCAGGCTATGGGCAAATGCAATTTGCCTGTCGATCATTTCTTTTTTGTAGGTGTCTGCATCAGTTTGAGATACTTTACCAATCGTTACTGCATTATCTACATTGGCAATGATTTGCCTTGCAAAAATGCGACTGTTGTTAATAATTCCACCCCAAATGGTTCTTGCTTCCCACCAACGGGCATAACTGCTTTGATTTCTAAACGCAATAAAAATTGCTAATGCAGAGCCTAAAATTCCTGCAATGGAAAAGGGAAATACAATATCAATTAGTTTCAATTGATGCAGAACATATATTGCCACTGCAACTAAAAGTGTAGTCAAGGTTTCAAAACGAATGTTCCAAAACACTTTTCGTAAATCAAAATTTCTTTTTACTATCATATTCTAAAATTCATATCTTAAAAATCCACCAAGGTTTTCAGTTTTTGTAAAATTGTTTCTGCCTAATTGTGTTAAATCCAATCCTGCACCAAATTGAAATGCTGCAATCTTCAAACCCAATCGAAACCGTTGAGTAAAAGCAAAATTATTAGCCTCAACCGTTGGAATAGCATTGACCAATTCTATTTGAGAAAATAAATTTAGTTTGTCGGTTAGTTTGGGTGTATATCTTCCTAAAAAGAAAAAAATCAACATTGGGTTCTTTCAAAGTTTCTGCAACTATCCAACTGAATATGGTATAATCCTTTTTGATTTTTGCAAATTGTATCCCTGCTTTTGGATATACGCCTCTGTTCAAAATACTTGCTACAACAACAGGGGCAAAACCTTTGAGTTTTTCGTGGTTGTAACTGAATGCTTCTGTAAAACCAAACTGTGGCAAATTGGTTGTTTGGGTCATAGTGTAATCAATACTTGCACGGTTTCGGTTAAAGAATAGAAATTTAGAATTATGCCCTTCTTTGTTTTTGAAAAACTTAAAGAACATAATATCAACCGTTGCCTTTTTATGTCCAGTAAAAACTTCCACAGGAATTTGTGCAAAAGCAACACCTCTAAAAAGAAGTGTTGCCATTACAACAAAGAATATTTTGAAACTGTATTTCATTATTTGTTCAATGCTTTTACAACTAATTCGGCAGCAGCAGCACCACTATTTTGTTGTTGTCCTGTGATTAAATTGCCATCGGCAATAGCATACGAACTGAAAGGTGCCGAAACTTTAAAAGTTGTTCCTGTTATTTTCTTTGCTTCAGTTTCAATTCTGTATGGTTGAATTTTCATACCTACTGCTTTGTCTGCAAATTCTTCTTCTGCATCAGCAAAGCCAGTCCAGGTTTTGCCTTTTACCAGTAATTCGCCATTTGATTTTTTGCTTCTAATAATAAAGTAGTAGAATGACATACAGCCGAACTTGGTTTTCCTGCTTCATAAAAAGCAACAAATAATTTTTCTAAATCCTTATTACCTTTGAAAGTGTACATCGGACCTTGACCGCCAACTAAGAAAATAGCATCGTAGTTTTTGGCATCTACTTCTGTTAGCTTTTTGGTATTTGCTAACATATCATTGAATGATTTTTGTTGCATATAACCGAGTGAAATTACATCACTAGCAGAATAGCCACTTGCATCAGTTGGATTTGAATAGCCATCCATTTCTAACTTTCCACCTTCGGTAGAAACCAATTCTACCTCATAACCAGCCTCTTGAAATACACGAAGTGGGTGTGTTAATTCAGCAGCCCAAAAGCCAATAGGCCAACCTGTTTGTTTGCTTACACTTGGTGAACTTGCCACCATTAAAATTTTGCCTTTGGCAGGTGCACCGTGAAAATGCACATAGTTGTTTACTTCTGTTACCATTTTTTTTGAATTTAATTTGTCAGATGTTTTTTTTGTTTGTGCCGATAATCCTAATGTTGTAAGGACAATAAGCGACATTGTGAAAATTGACTTGACCATATTTTTAATATTTAATTATTATTTATGGTGCAAAGATCAAAACTATATATACCTTTGCAATGTGTACAACCCAAAAGTGCGATACATACTTTTTGGTAAGTAATAGTAAAATCAATACTTACAGACAATGCCAGATTTTAAATTTAACGGAAAAATTTACTACAATCCAGTACAATTAGTAATGGAACAAATAGGCGGTACTTGGAAAGCACCTATTTTATGGCGACTGAAAAACCAAACAATGCGATACGGAGAATTGCGTAAAGACATACCTCATATATCCGACAAAATGCTGACCACACAGCTAAGAGAATTAGAAGAAGACGGTTATATCAACAGAAAAGTATTTGCCGTAGTACCACCAAAGACAGAATACAGTTTGACAGAACAAGGCAAAGGCATTATAAAACTCATTACGACAATCAGAAATTACGGACTTAAAATGATAGAAAAACAAGAACAGACAAAATATCGGCACAGAACACGGGTAGCCGTTGCGCAACCCCACTATTAAACGGATAATATATTTAGTGTTGTAATATTTTATGATGCATTACACCGACAAAAATATTTTTGTGATTGTAATGCAGTATTAGTGTTTTGAGGTAAAAGATTGTTGAAAACAAGCCATGTTGTGTTAGTAACGCTTGTTTTTTGAGTTGCATGGGCACACTTATCCTCTTGTTGGTTATAAACCTGATGTATTTCTTAAGATTGTACGCAATGGCAGCACATAGCATAAACTTGTTTGCTTGTTTGATGCCACGTGTGTAAATTCTACGCATACCGGTGAAGTTGATTAATGTACCCAATACAGGTTCTACAGTACTGCTGAGAAGTTTTTTCATGCCTTTGGCTTGGCAGTTATGCTTGCAACTTCTATTTTTAGCTTGTGATACAAACAGCATGTAATGAATAAGTTGAAATGGTTTTTTCACAGGCTGACGTTAGCGGAAACTCTTGGACGATCTGCAAAAAACAACCGACAAAATAAACAGGGACAAATGAGAATAATACAAATGATTTTAAACACGACAGTACTTTTTAGCGTTTTGATTGCGTTTAGTTCGTGCAACGGACAAAATCAAAAGCCAAAAGAGATTAAAACTGAACAGAAAATACCTGTAAGTATTGGCGACACCGTTTCAGAACTTGGCAAAAACATTGGCTGTATCTATCAGGACAAAAACGATAACTACTGGTTCGCAAGCAATGGCGAAGGAGTGTATCGTTATGACGGCAAAACGCTGACACATGTTACCGACAAGCACGGTTTGGTAAGCAATTTTGTTTGGAAAATTGACGAAGATGTAAATGGTGATTTATGGTTCTCTACACGGGATGGCGTTTGTAGTTTTAACGGAGTTTCGTTTACCAACTATACCGACAAGATTAACGATGCACCAATAGGGAAACTTAACTATACAAATGGCGGGCTTTTTTTTGGGCAGTTAAACGGTTTATGCTTTTATGATGGTAAATCATTTACAAGTTTTACCATTCACCCCGACACATATAACCCATCACCCTCTGATATGAACAGACCATATAGTGTTTATTCCACACTAACTGACAACGCAGGCAATGTTTGGTTTGGGACTCAGGAGAAGGGCGTTTGTCGTTATGACGGAAATACCTTTACTTTTTTTACCGAGCAAGGATTAGACAAAGCAGCTGTAAGAACTTTGTTTCAGGACAAATCTGGAAATATTTGGGCAGGTAACAATGGAGCAGGTTTGTTCAAATTCAATGGAAAGGGTTTTATAAACTTTACGGACGAAAAAGGTTTAGCTAATCGTGACTTCCTGAAAACACTTCTGGGAAAGGAAGGAACATTAGCCCGACCCTGGACAATAAACGAAGATCAAAATAGAAATCTTTGGATTGGAACTATTGATGCAGGAGTATGGAAGTATGATGGAGCTAATTTGACAAATTATACCACCAAAAACGGGCTTGTCGGCAACTCAATATGGACAATATACAAAGACAAGAAAAATGATCTTTGGTATGTAACAGACGGTGAAGCAATTTGCAAATTCAACGGAAAGACATTTACGAAATATGAAGTTCATTCACAAGGACAGAAATAGAGCAGCCACTAACAGCCGTAGCCGTTGCGCAACCCCACTATTAAACGGATAATATATTTTAGTGATGTAATATTTTATGATGCATTACACCGCCTCAAAAATATTTTTGTGATTGTAATGCAGTATTAGTGTTTTGAGGTAAAAGATTGTTAAAAACAAGCCTTGTTTTGTTAGTAACGCTTGTTTTTTGAGTTGCATGGGCACACTTATCCTCTTGTTGGTTATAAACCTGATGTATTTCTTAAGATTGTAAGCAATGGCAGCACAAAGCATAAACTTGTTGGCTTGTTTGATGCCACGTGTGTAAATTCTACGCATACCGGTGAAGTTGATTAATGTACCCAATACAGGTTCTACAGTACTGCTGCGAAGTTTTTTCATGCCTTTGGCTTGGCAGTTATTCTTGGAACCTCTATTTTTAGCTTGTGATACAAACAGCATGTAATGAATAAGTTGAAATGGTTTTTTCACAGGCTGACGTTAACAGGAACTAATTGAATCACAACTTGTACAAAATGCCACATAAGTCCGTTACGTAGAAAAGAGGCAACGACATTTTTATTTAATTCAGTGTGTAAGGACTCAAATTATAATTACAGTTAAAACTCAGTGACATATAATGCCTTGGGTGAATTTTCAATAAAAATACCGAGCCAAAGTCAGATCCCAATATACAGGGCTGTAGTCAATAGTTTGGGAGATATTATAGTGCCCTTTGTGAAACCCTTGTGATCATAGTGGTTAAATTGTGCAAGCCTTTTTTTACCACAAAGTTCACAAAGATTTATGTACAAATGGGTGAGTGGGAGTAGCGTGAAAAACAACATCTGCTTATTATTACAGAGTTCCTGACCATTGGCAGATAATCTATGTGAAGTCGAAGTAAGTACAGCTTATTTTGCCTGGTACACTTTGCATGAGAATATGTGCCACGTCCTTGTTTAATGTATTTTAATAAATTTGTCATACTGATACCATCGACTTAAAACCGATTCTGTGCAAATTCGTCAAGAAAACAAAACTTACCATGACAGCCAACCCCATCCTCTTCACCCTTACCGGTCTCTCTTATCTGGCCTTACTTGTCATCAATCTCTACAAGCCCAAAGGGACGGGGGACCAGCTGGTGGGTTGGGGATTAATCGTATTTGGGGTATTGGCGGCTTATGTGGTATGCAGTTTGATGCTCACCATACAGGTGGCGTACAAAGGAGGGTTTGGCTGGATAGCAGAAACTAAGGTAAAAAGAAATATCATTGTAGGATTGATGTGGCTGTGTCTGATGGCAGGGGTGGTTCATGTAAGTTTGATCAATGTGGATTGGAAGGCAGCCGGTACGGCCAATGGCTTTGGGCTTGTGATGGTACATTATGGAGCCATATGGCTGCCACTATTGATGTTGGTGCCTTATGCCATTATGGTGAATCCGGATTGGCAAAGTGGGGCTTATGCTGCTATTTATAAGTTGATGTTGTTGATGGGGTGTATTATTGGCCTTACTTTTCATTTTACACCCAGGCAACAATTGGGCAACTGGTTTAAAGATCAAAAGGCCATAAAGGAAATGCATTACGAAAAGGCCATGAAGGACATAGCCTCTTCGATCGAACCCCGTTGGCTGTTGTACGACATGTTGAACCATGATGATGTGCGCATTCAAAAGGCCGCTATAGATAAATTGGTATCTTTGAAAAATTTGGAGCCGCAGTTGGTTGAATTGTTAAACAACTATGAATCCAGTGCTGACTACCTGTATGTGTACGCGTTTTTAGAAAAATATGAGGTTAAGGAGCCTGCATTGTTTGTGGAACCTTTGAACAAGACCATCAGTAGGGTGGCAGAAGAACTCAAATATCGCCCTCAAAGTTTTGGTTCGGAAGAGGATTTTTTGAAGTTGTTGAACGTAGAGGGCCTATGTCGTGTCCTGGACGAACAGTTTAGTGCCAACAGGGCAGAATTTCTCACCAACATGTTAAAAGTAAAAACTGAGCTTGAAGCGACACCCAAGCCCGAATACGTGGCAATTTGTAATCAATACAAGGTAGCGGTAAACAACTGGTTAAATAAGAATGGAGGACAGCGTTAACTTAAAAATGACCCCACACAACGGCATCATTGAAATCCACACAATTGAAAACAAAGGCAATAATGCCTATGAGATGGGCCTGCTCACAGCACATTTTGTATTTTATGCCGATTGCCAGCAACTTAAGGTCTGGCTCCCCAAAACAGACTCTCCAAAATGGGATTATGGCAGTTACCGCATTGTAAACACATCCACACACACCATCGTGGAAAGCGGCCAAGTAGAAACCAAGGTTAGCGGCAACACCCAAATGTTGTTTGATACACTGGGATTTCCGGAAGGAGAATATTTGCTTGAAATTGAAAGCCCCAAAGGCGGCCTACATTGTTTGTATTTTCAGAAACACGTGGAAGGTTTTATACCTGAAAACCTTAAACCTGCTGAGCCACCGAGCACAGATGACACCATGCGGGAGATGTTTTGGTAGAGAAAAATGGAGGGAATTAATTCTACAGTTAAATTAATAAAAGTCAATAGCTATTCGGGGTCAGGATAGCACCATACACATTTGTTACTCTAAAATGGAACCGATTATCTTGTTGCTGGCAGTTTAACTATGTAAAATGATGCATTATCCTCTTTCTGTAATTTCACCTTATATGTTTGATTTTTCAAAGTTAAGTAACTTGGCACGATGAGAGGAAGTGACCTTGGTGCACTGACACCGTCTGACAGTTTCCTCCTCATGTCAAGAAGAGTTAGCGGTATAACCTGACACAAAGATGCCGCATAAATTATAAGGTTTAACGATGCTTGACTTTTTTATTTATTAACCCATTAATCAAACAAAAATAATGGAAGCGTATTTAGGAATTGATGTAAGCAAGGGCTATGCCGACTTTACCTTGCTTGACAAAGAAAACAAGAGTTGGAAAAAGTATTTCAGTTAGATGATACATGCGGTGGTCATGATGCATTGAAAAAACTGTTAAAGCAATTTACTTTACAACACAACATCAGCACCATGTACTGCGCAGTAGAAAGCACCGGTGGTTTTGAAAACAACTGGTATAACTGGCTAATTGTTTTGAAAAAGAATTACCAATAAAGGTAGCGCGACTAAACCCCAGTGGAGTAAAAAACAACGTAGCCGCTTCTTTAGAACGCAACGTTACCGATGCACTCAGCTCGCGTTATATTGCACAGTACATAATCAGCCATGCAGAAAAGTAAAGTATGATGTGCCTGATAATATTTACAGTTCTTACCGCAGCATGAGCAAACACATTGCACTGCTCAAAAGCAAAACACGCAGCTTATTAACGAAATGAAAATGGTTTTGTACAGCACCTTTCCTGAACTGATGCGCTATTGCAAACAGGGAATGCCTGCATGGGTATTGGATGTATTAAAAAATATCCATCACCTGCTGCCATTGAAAAACTTAAAGTTGAACAACTCTCAAAATTAAAAACGTAACGCACGATAAAGCGCTTTCCATTATCAACAAAGCAAAAAACAGCACCACATCACGCAACAACAGTGTGCAGGAGTTTTTAATAAAGAGCTTAGCAAAACAAATTGCCGATAAACAAGAGTTGATAGACGAACACAAAAATTACCTGGCAGATAATTGCAAAGGAGCAGAAGTAGATTTAATAGACACCATTCCGGGCATTGCATCTTACAGTGCAGCAGCCATCATGATTGAGATTGAAAGCATCCATCGCTTTGCCACACCATCACACCTGGCATCATACTTTGGTTTGCATCCTGTAATGAAAGAAAGTGGCGATAAACAATTTGCTTACCGCATGAGCAAAAAAGGACGCTCCGGCATGCGCGCCTTGTTATACATGTGTGCACAAACCAGCGTGCTGCACGATGAACATTTAAAGAACATTTACCACCGCCACCGCAGCAAAGGCAAAAATCACAAACAGGCAATTGGCGTAATTATGCACAAAATGCTGCGTATGATATGGGGCGTACTCACCAGTACAAGCCCTACAATGCAACAACAGATAAAAACAATCAAACAAAAAAAATTAAACAACAGCCCGACAATAAAAAAAGAAGAACTAAAAACAAAAAAGAAGATATCAGGCATTAGATACTGATGCTCCCATCAGTAACATACAAAGCAAAAAAGAAAGGCGCAATCCGAGCCCCAAGTCAGCAGTGCTGAACAAGTGCGGGATCATCAAATTGCACCAGTGTAAACTTATAAAATAGTTTACAATTTTATTTGCTTTGTACGGTATAACTGTCAGGCGGAATTATCAATAACCCTACTTAATCCTTAATAAAATTTAATGAAGTATTATATCCTTCACTATTAAGCATTACTGTATGGGCTCTGCCTCGTTGCCTCTTTATTCTTTAGGCTTGCAGCCTATTTCAATGTTACCTCTCACCTCATCTAACTTCTACTTACAGGTCGCCATGGTTGATGGTACGTTTGCACCCCTGTAAGGTTTAGTATTATTTTTAATTGTGTGTAATTTCACCTAAGAACAATTCCCCCTTCACCTTCAGCCTGCTAGTCGTTAGTCAGTGTTAACATAAACCTTGCAATACTCTTCTTATTCAAACCCGTAATCTCAGCTATCTCTTCGCTGGTTTTTCCGTCAGTGGCAAGCAACCTAACCCTTATACCCATCTGCTTTTTATATTCCCTCATTTCACCATAAGTATCAAATGTTTTATCATATAGTTTAAAAGCCGCTACATGTGTTCCCTCTTTTTTAATAAATTTCTCTTGCGCTTTAGGTTTGCTTACCTGCTTATCCTCCTTTATACCTTCAATTAAATTAAGCAAATCCTTCTTTGCGCTTTTATCAGCATGTAGCTTCATGGGTTTTTTATAAAACCCTTTGCTTTTTAATAAGCGCAATACCCAATCGTAACTCAATTCAGTAGCCTCAACTATATCCGCTACCGATGTGCCTTCCTCATACATCCGAAAAATCATTTCATTGCGGTTGCCGTTTCGCTTAGCCATACAATAATTATTTGGTCCTCAATTAACAACCTTTATGGTTGTTACACTACAAAGGTAAAAATAACATCCTCATTCCTCATTTTACTTTTTGCTTAAAAAAAAATACTTAATAGCGGGCTCTAAAACCCCTGGGCATTAAAAAAAAAATAAAAAAATGTAACCTTTATAAAATACCCCCGTTAAAGATCTCATATAACATCAAACAATAAAACAACAAACAAAAACAAAAGCAAAACAAAACAAATACTCCATGACACGTCAACAAAAAAATCAACAAGTAATGGGCAACTCAGTTGCACAAACAAATGCTAACTACAAACCAACCTGGGAAGGTTCCGAACTCTTCAACGAGTCAGATGCTACCCACAGCGAAAATCTCATCAATATTCAAAATTGGGAGATAAAACAAGCAGAGGCCGCAGAACTAAAAGGTCTCGTGCGCGACAAAAACATCTTACGCTCTATTATTGCAGGCAATGCATCGCGCATCGTATCTGGTATTAAAGCGTATGCCATGTCCGTTAACGATCAGCAACTCTTCACATCAGTTGCTCCCTACACCTTATCAGAACTATCATACCACCTTTCCGACACTAAATTTGCTACTGCCATTGTCAGCATCAAAACCATTGCCGATGCCAACGCTGCATCTATTCTTCCTTACGGTATCACAGCAGCTATGCTAACATCATTCGCTGCCGATGTTACTTCCTTCCAGGCAATTGCCCCTAAGCCAAAAGCATTGCGTGGTCAGTTAAAAGTATACACTGCCAACCTTAAAAAGGCGGTTACAGATATGCTTGATTATCTCAAAAACAATATGGATAACCAGGTGCGCTCACTTTTTCCAAACACCGATTTTGAAGCTGCATACTTTAACTCACGCAAAATATACAACTACAACGAATCAGTTACAGGCATCAAGGCACCATCACAAACATCGAAAACGGCAAGGCTATACGCAACGCCATTGTAGAAATGATAGATTACCCTCTCGTTGGCGAAAACAGCATCCGTTCAACCAACTCAGCAGGCAACTACCACTTCAAAAAAGTTAGCCTTACCAAAGCAACCATCCGCGTTCGTGCAAATGATTTTACCACGGCCGAGTTCGAAGTTAACGTTACCAAAAACAGAATCACCGATTTTGATATCCAACTAACTCCTGCTTTAGAATTGGTTCCTGAAACTGCATAAAACATAATTTTCTATACCATAGTTTTTATTATCCCCGGCTCTCTTTACAGGGTCGGGTTTTTTTATTTCGCAACCCTCTCAGCCTTTTTTATGGAATTAATCAATCCACTGCATCTAACTCCAAAACAAATAAAAAACATAAGGTATATGAACAAAATTATTTTAACAGCACTTATCCTTAGTGCCTCTCAGCTAATTGCAGCTACCGAAAAAAAAGTAAAATCAACCATTAAAAACGTAACAGTATTTACACAAGGCGCCCAAGTGTTTCGCACAGGCAACATCACACTTGCACCGGGCATTACACAAGTAACGCTCACAGGTATATCACCCCAGGTAAACCCTGCCAGCATACAAGCTGGTGGCAAAGGCAACTTTATTGTACTCGATGTTAAACATCATATAGAATACCCCGAGCCCCCCGCACCCGAACCAAGCAAACTGCCGGTTGCCGTATTACGCGAAATAAAATTTTAGAAGACTCAGTTTCCGAACTTGCTTTTGATAACAACGAACTTGAAGATAAAAAAGCGCATTGCTCTTAGAAAAAGACATGATACTTAAAAACAAACTTTCTAAAGGCGAAGGCAAAAGCGATTCCCTTGCTGTCCTCAAACAGGCAATGGAGTTTTTCAGAATCAAGCTCGATGATATTAACACACAACTAAACAGAATTAGCCGCCAGGAAAGAAAAAATAAACTGACAGAGGAAAGAATTACCACCCGCCTCACCGATTTAAGAACCTACAAAGCAAAAGAAGAAGACCCAAAAAAATATGCACCCGATAACCAAATTATCATAACCGTTAGTGCCGATGAAGCTGTTGCAGGAACAATTGAAGCAAGCTACATGGTTACTACTGCCGGTTGGGTTCCATCTTATGATTTGCGCTCAGGCTCGGCACTTGCCCCCATGCAACTTACTTACAAAGCCAATGTTTACCAAAACACAGGCGAAGACTGGAATGATGTAAAACTTAAACTCAGCACATCTAACCCCAACAAAGGAAACATTAAACCCGAGCTGCCTGTGTGGTACCTAAATTATTATGTACACAAACCTGCAGCATTATATAAGGGTGCAAGAGAAGGCTCAACATTAAACGCTGTAGCAGATGCTTACAAATCAAAAAAAGATATGGATGAAATGAATGAATTGTCTCCTGCCCAGTCAGCAGCCAATTATTCGCAACTGATAGAAACGATGACCAACGTAGAGTTTAACATCAAATTAGATTACACCATTCCTTCCGATGGAACCAACCGTATGGTATCTGTTAAAACTGCTGAGTTACCCGCACGCTATTACCATTACCTGGTTCCTAAATTAGAGAGCGAAGCATTCTTGCTTGCAAAAATTACCGGGTGGGAAGAATTGAATTTGCTGCCGGGCAATGCCAATGTTTTTTACGAAGGAACCTATGTAGGCGCTACTGTTTTAAATCCATCAGTAATAAACGATACACTGCAGTTGGCTTTAGGCAGAGATAACGGTATTGTAGTAACACGCACCAAAATGCCTGTAAAAGAAAGCAATAAACTACTCGGCAATGAAATTACAAAAACCATTGCCTACGAAATAAGAATGAAAAATAACAAAAGTCGCACTATTAATTTAATGGTTGAAGACCAGGTACCTGTTTCGCAAAACAAGGATATAAAAGTAGAACTGAAAGAAAAAGGCAAAGCAGATTACAACGAAACCATAGGATTGTTAAAATGGACAGTAAATGTTGACTCTAAAGAATCAAAAACATTAAAGTTTGCTTATGACGTTACATTTAATAAAGATATGCCGCTTAGCCTTTATTAAAATATTAGTTGAGAGTAAATAGTTCGGAGTTCGGTGTACACACACGGTGTACACCGAACTCCGAACTATTTATTCCTCCCGAAGTTTCGGGATCCTGAACTACAAACCCTGAACTCTGAACAAAAAACTCAAAACCCAAATTCCTTACCTTCATGCCGTGTTTGCGGTAATAGATATAGAAACAACTGGTGGCAGTCTTGCACAGGGCAGCCGCATTACAGAAATTGGTTGCGTAATTTTTGATGGCGAAAAAATCGTAGAAATATTTTCTACACTTATTAACCCTGAATGCAACATTCCTCCCTTTATTACCCGCCTCACGGGTATATCAAACCAAATGGTAGAAAATGCTCCCCGCTTTTTGAAGTAGCGGAGAAACTTGTAAAACTAACCGAAGGAAAATTTTTGTTGGACACAATGTCCAGTTCGATTACGGACACATTAAGCATGAATACAAAATGCTTGGTTATAAATACGAGCGCGATACTTTTTGTACCTGCCGTATTAGTCGAAAACTTTTGCCTGGTTACTCATCATATAGTTTGGGTAACCTCACAAAGCTGCTCAGCATACCCTTACAAAACCACCACCGCGCACAAGACGATGCCGTTGCCACCACAGAAATTTTAAGGCGCTTAATCCTTGAGCATGGCATTAAAGTAGTAACCTCACTTAAAAAGCAGGCAAAGAGCCCGATCTTAACGAGCTGCTCGAAAGCAACACGCTTAAAGACCTTCCCGAAAAAACCGGTGTGTATTTCTTTTATGATCATGAGGGTAACGTTATCTATGTGGGTAAAGCCAACAACATTCGCAAACGTGTTGTTTCGCATTTCAGAAACAAATCTGCAAGCAAAACACTGCACATGCGCTCGCTTCTTGCCGATATCGACTACGAACTTACCGGCAATGAACTAATGGCATTGCTCATAGAATCTGCCGAAATAAAAAAACATCAGCCGCGCTTTAACCGTTCGCAACGCAGAATGGAGTATAAGTTTGGCGTGTATGATGAGTTAACTAAGGACGGATACATTGAATTGGTAATTGACAACATACGTGAAAACACGCGACCGCTTGCATGGTTCGGATCTGCTAAAGATGCCAAAACATATTTAGAAAAAATTACCGAACGGTTTAATTTATGCAAACGCTTTACAGCTTTGCAGCAAATAAATGGCGCCTGTTTCAGGCATCAGCTTAAAATGTGCAACGGTGCCTGTGTGGGAACTGAAACACCCTATGATTACAACCAACGGGTACAAGAGTTTATGAGTACACTCGAAATTGCACTCCCCGATGTTCTATTAATTGACAAAGGCAGAGAAGAGGATGAAAAATCAGCCATATTGATTGAAGATGGAATTTACAAAGCACGTGGTTTTTTTAATCCGGCTTACATCACCCATCCTCACGACATTAAAGATCATTTGCAAAAAGTTGATTTCCATCCCGATTTTCATCACATACTGCGCTCAGCCATAAACCGGAAAAAATATTTTAAACTAATTGAATTGAATAAAGTGCAGGAGTTGTTATGATTTTAATAAAGCAATATAATACCTCTCACGGAATTTTTAAAACTGCGCATCCTCAAACTGAAACTGAGTTTCAAAATTATTTTGATTTGCGCTACCGCATCCTAAGGCAACCATGGAACCAACCCCGTGGTACCGAACGTGATGTAAACGAAAACGAAAGACACCACTTTATTTTGGTAAACCATAAAGATGAAATTGCAGGTGTGTGTTGTCTGCAAAAAAATTCTGAAACAGAAATGCAATTGCGTTATATGGCTATTGATAATGCTTACAGCGGAAAACAGCTTGGTAATTATTTAATGATGGCTGCCGAGGAAAAAGCAATAGCGCTAAGTATGAAAACCGTTTTTTTACAAGCAAGAGAAAATGCAGTGAACTTTTACAAGCGCAACGGTTATCACATTATAGAAAAAACTTTTTTATTGTTCGACTCAATTCAGCATTTTAGCATGGTCAAGAAATTATAGCCATATTAATTTGTTTGAGTTGAAATAATGATAGGAAAAAAGAAAACTGTAAAAAGACGTTCGAGTTCTTCGGCTTATCGCGAGGCCAAAGTTTTTTTTGAACAAAAGCGTAGGCTGAAACATTTTTTGCGCGATGCCTCTTTCATAATTGTTGGTATTCTGTCAGCAGGTTTTGGCTTAAAAGGGTTTCTGTTACCTAATCATTTTATTGATGGAGGAGCCACAGGCATCTCTTTGTTGATTTCTGCTGTATCCAACGTGTCGTTATCGTTGCTTATAGTTGCCATAAACATTCCTTTTGTTATTCTCGGTTATAAAGTAATAGGAAGAATATTTGCTATCAGAACCGCTCTTGCAATTGTGGGGTTGGCAATATTTATTACTGCTATTCCTTACCCCATTGTTACGCAGGATAAATTATTGGTGGCTGTTTTTGGTGGGTTTTTTTTGGGCGTGGGCATTGGGCTTGCGGTAAGAGGTGGTTGTGTTATTGACGGTACTGAGGTGCTTGCACTGTATTTAAACAGAAAATTTTCTATTTCAATGGGAGATGTTATTCTCATCATTAACATATTTATTTTTGGAGCGGCTGCTTATGTTTTTTCGTTTGAAACAGCATTGTATTCTATACTCACCTACATGGCAGCATCCAAAACGGTTGACTTTATTATTGAGGGTATTGAGGAATACACCGGAGTAACAATTATATCAACCAAGAGTGAGGAAATGCGCAAAATGATTATTGCAGATATGGGCAAAGGTGTTACTATTTACAAAGGCAAACGTGGCTTTGGCAAGCATGGCGACCAGCTTGGCGAAATGAATATTGTTTTTACCGTTGTAACTCGGCTAGAGATTAATAAGCTAAATGCTTTTGTAGAAAATATAGATCCTAATGCCTTTGTAATTATGAGCAGCATTAAAGACATTAAAGGTGGGATGATTAAACGCAGACCATTGAAGGAATAAAAAGCTATTCCGCTAAATCAAAACGGCATTTGCACTTGTAGAACACAGAAGAAAAACTAGTATCAAAATTTTAAGTGCTCAGTGAAGATTTATATATCGGAAAGCATTCTCATTTCTTTGGCACCGAAAAACTATACTTCTTTCGGAAAATAAATTTACTTACTACAATTTCTCCCTCCATTTTTAACTTGCTGCCTGAATTGGAAAAAATTTCTGTAATTCCTGCCAATGCAAGTTTTGGCAAATGCGCAAGCTTGGGCTGTACTTCAAAAGGTAAAGCAATATTACTGCTTGCTGCTATTTTTTGTTTGCCTGCCAATCCAATTTTAGAGATAAGTGAGTCATCCAAAAAAACTTTAACATTCATCCTTTTTATATTAACTCCATAATTATTGGGGTTATGTACGTTTAGGTTAAACATCATTTTCATATCAGGGCTTAGTTCTGTAAAGCTGACCTTGTCAATACCTTTTACTTGAGGCGCTTTTAACGAAATACAGCCCGATATTAGGCAGGCAAGTGCAACTGTTGAAAAAATTTTTAACATTTTATTTCTGGTTTTGAGATTAAACGGCAAAGAAATATTTTAATTTGAAAAGAGCGCTTTTCAGAGGCAATAACTTCATTTTTCAGTTGCTCACCCGTTCTGTTTAAGTCGCACTTAGGTATTCTAATGACGTCTTTGTGAATTTTTTGGCACAATATTTTCTAATCATTTTTCAATCACCTGTCAAATCAATTTTAACCTAATATTCTGAAGTATGCGTCAATTAAAAATTACATCGTCTATTACCAACCGTAACGATGGTTGTTTAGAAAAGTACCTCAACGAAATTTCAAGAGAAAATATTTTAACTGCCGATGAAGAGGCTTTACTTGCGCAACGCATAAAGCAGGGCGACAAACCTGCAATGGATAAATTGGTAAAGTGCAATTTGCGTTTTGTGGTAAGTGTTGCCAAACAATACCAGGGGCAGGGTATGAGTTTGAGTGATTTAATTAACGAAGGCAATTTAGGTTTAATTAAAGCAGCGCATAAATTTGACGAAACCAAAGGTTTTAAATTTATATCGTATGCAGTATGGTGGATAAGGCAAAGCATAATGATGGCTTTGGTGGAAAAAGTACGTACTGTGCGCATTCCGTTTAACGGGTAAACACACTGGGAAGAATAAAACGTGTGCAGCATGAGTATGAACAGCAGTTTAATCGCGAACCTAATTTATACGAACTTTCCGCAGAACTGCAATTGGATTTTAATCACCTTAAGGATGTGATGCGAAGCAGTTCGTTTCCGGTTTCTTTAGATCAGCCTATAAATAGCGATGAGTCTGATACTTCTTTTGGTGATTTAATGGAAGATAAAAATGTAGATCCTACCGATGAAGTAGTAAACCGTGAGAGTGTGCATTATGATGTTAATCGCACGCTGAAAAATTTAAAACCACGCGAAGCTCAAATTTTAAAAATGTTCTATGGTATTGGTTTTATAGAACAGTTATCAATAGAACAAATTGCCGATAAACTTGAGCTCACGCGCGAACGTGTGCGCCAGGTAAAGGAAAAAGCAATAAGAAAATTAAAAGCAAGCAGTTCTACCAAGGTTTTACGCCTGCATCTTGCTTAACAATATTTAAGATCCGGTTTGGTTTTAGTTATCTAAGAGGCAACCTCAGAAAAATAAAGTAACTCTTCAGTTCATTGCGTGAGCAATTGATATTACCCCCTCTTCTGAAAATGATTAACCTCATAATAATCGTGGTTGCCTCTTAGCTTTTTATTAAACTAACTTTGAAAGCACAGATCAAGATGGTTTGTTTTTTAACTCTTAATCCACCCACCCCCCAATTCCCTAACTCGCTCCTAAATTTCATAACTCTCAGTTTTCTTCAAACAACATTCCCTCCTTTAACGCATAAGCCGATAGGGTAACCTTTTTTATGCCGATTTTTTTTACAACGTACATAAACAAAATGGAAGCGATAACAATCATATCTACACGCATTTCAATTAATCCTTTCATCTGTTTTCTTTCTGCTGCATTTGAGTTGAGCAACTGGTTATGTACTGTAAGGTATTGCTGCAGTGGTATGTCAAAAGAGTTTTTCTCGGTTAGTTCTTCAGGATTGCTAAACTGATGCAAACACATTTCGGCAAATGTTTCAAAAGAGCCTGCCGAACCTATCAATTCGGTTATTGAAATATGATTATCGTTTATAAAAGAAAGCATGGGTTGCAAAGTAGCATTTAAGTGCTGTTCTATTTTTGCTACTTCGCTTATTATGATAGGGTCGTGAGGTTTAAATTTTTCAAGCAGGAGGGCAGCGCCAAGTTCAAAACTTTTTTTCCATACTATTTCTTTGTTTGTGCAAATAATAAATTCTGTACTGCCCCCACCAATGTCCATAATAATAACAGGAGCAACCGGCAAATTAACGGAATGGCTAACACCTTTGTATATTAGCTCAGCTTCACGGTTGCCGTCTATCAGTTGAATATGTATGCCTAAAGATTGTGCATCAATTAAAAACTGCTGCCCATTAGTTGCATTACGCAAAGCAGCAGTACCATAGCATTTTATATTACTTACATTATGCAATTGCAACAGGGCTCTGAACTGACGCAACGCATTAAGCCCCCTGGCATAGGCATTTTCTTTTATTACATTGTTATCTATGCCCCCTTCACCTAATTTAACTGCAATGTTTAATTTGTGTAGTATGTTAAATGTGCCATTATCTAAAATATTAGCAATAAGCAAATGAAAAGTGTTAGTGCCGCAGTCTATTATCCCAATTCTCATATTGGCTGCAAGTTAAGAAAAGGGCTCGAAGAGTTAATGCGCTCTCTTTTTCTTTGCCGAAGGCATTTCGGTATAAGGGCCAAATTTGTGTTGCTCTTGCGAAAATTTATCAGCATAAGGAGCAAAAAGGGAAATCGAATGGTTTTTTAGAGATGTCGGCAGCATAATCTTTGCTGTGGTCGTTAACCGGCCTTGGGTTGTTATTAATGTATGCAGCCACGTCCCATGCTTCTTCATCGGTTAATACGGGGTTGCTATGCGTAACTGGATAGGGCATGTTGTATTTTACAAAGCCTGCAAGTTTAGACACCCTGTGCAGTGTAGCCACTGCATTGTAACTGACTCCCCCACAATGGCGGGTAGTAAAAATAATCTTCTTCTGTTGCGGTACCGCCTTGTTGTTTGGTTTCATCTTTAATGGCATCGGCATATAAAATGCCCTCTCCATTATTGCCATGGCAGCGGGCACAATGTTTTTTGTAAACAGCCTCGCCATTTTGGGGGCTTGCAGCACGGTCTATAAACAAGGGAGGCTTAATTGCGCCTGAGCCATGTAATTTATTTTCTTTTTTTACATCCTTACCCAACCAATTTACATATGCAACTAGTGAGCGCATTTCTTTGCCTGCTGTATCTAAACTTTGCCCGTTGAGGCTGCGCAAAAACATTCGTTAATTTTTTGTGGGGTATTAAGCACTGCTCCTGCCCGGGGTAAGTACATGGGATAGGTTGTAGCAACTACCGCAAGGTTGTTTCCATAGGGACGGGTGCCTGCATCTAAGTGGCAGTTTTGGCAATTTAATCCGTTATGTGATTTGGATACAAGCCCGTTGGGGCCAAAATATTTGGAAGTGTGTATGAATAACTGATGCCCGTAAGCAATTATTTTACCTTCCTCCTCGGTATTTGGAATGGTAGACAAATCGGGCGCTACATAAAGGTTTTCAGGAGCAAAAAGTTCCGGCAATTGCAAGCGAGTCGTACTCGTTAAGCGTGTTATGGTTTTTGTTTTGTGAGCAGCCCGAAATAAATGCCTGCAATGAAAATATAAAGCCCGCAACGATTGCCAGAATACTTACAGTTTTTAGTTTTAATAATTTAGAAATTCCCGATTGGATTATGTTGTTTTGGTTTTGCATGGCTGTGAATTTATATTACAAATGAAATAATTTTTTTAAGAAGGAGCGCCATAATGTTTTAACAGTTAAAGATGTTGTGTTCATAATCATTTTTAGAATGATGCTTTATAGTTTTTACTTTTGCAAAAAATAAATAATGATAGCTGTAGGAAAAACGCTTCTTAGTGATGATGTGATTGAGGAAAAATTTGTGTGCGATTTGCAGAAGTGCAAAGGAGCCTGCTGTGTAGAGGGTGTTAGCGGTGCACCACTTAGTAAAGAAGAGACTAAAATACTGGAGGATATTTATGATAAAGTAAAACCATACCTGACAGAGCGCGGATTGAAAGCTATTAAAAAATATGGCTTACACCTAACAGATGATGATGGCGATTTGGTAACGCCTTTGGTAAATGGTAAAGAAGAATGTGCTTACACTATTTTTGAAAACGGTATGGCATTATGCGGCATTGAAAAAGCGTGGAAGGATGGTGTGGTTGATTTTCGTAAGCCTGTATCGTGTCACTTGTATCCCATAAGGATTACTGAGCATAAGAATTACGATGCAGTTAATTACAGTGAGTGGGATTTATGCGCTCCTGCTTGTAAGCTTGGAAAGAAATTGAAAGTGCCGGTGTATAAATTTTTAAAGGAAGCGCTGGTGCGCAAGTATGGACACGAATGGTATAACGATTTGGAGAAAGTAGTGGAAGAAATGGAAAAAGCAGAGAAATAATCAGTTTGTTTTTTTGTAACGATAGTGTCCTGTTATTTTGTAAGTAAACAAAATTATAATACTTTTTACAATCAACTTATCATTCTAAGTTTTCCCTTTTAAGAAAGCTAAAGTTGTTCAACTGAAACAATACTCAAAGGAATAAAATCTTACTTTTGGCACCCCATGTTACAGAGTAAAACAGTGGCCTTTCATACGCTTGGCTGCAAGCTAAATTTTGCCGAGACATCTACTATAGCCCGTCAGCTTAAAGCAGAAGGCTACACAAAGGTTGATTTTAAAGATGCTGCAGATGTTTATGTGATTAACACATGCAGCGTAACTGAAAATGCTGATAAAGAATGCAAGTTGATTGTAAACCGGGCGCTTGCTAAAAATGCAAATGCTTTTGTTGCCATTATTGGATGCTATGCACAATTAAAACCGGAACAAATTGCAAATATCAAAGGTGTGGATGTGGTGCTGGGAGCTACTGAAAAATTTAATATTTCTAAGTACATAACAGAGAAAAAGAATAAAACAGAAATTTTTTTCGTGCGAAATTGCCGATGCAACGCAATTCATCAGCAGCTATTCTGCCGGTGACCGTACGCGTGTTTTTTTAAAGGTGCAGGATGGCTGTGATTACAATTGTTCTTTTTGCACCATACCACTCGCACGAGGCAAAAGCAGAAGTGATAGTGTGGAAAATGTTATAACACGAGCCAACGAAATTGTTTCACACGGTACAAAAGAAATTGTTTTGACGGGGGTTAACCTTGGCGATTTTGGGAATGATGATGGCGAAAATTTTTATCATTTAGCAAAAGAATTGGATAAAATAGAAGGATTGGAGAGAATAAGAATTTCTTCTATTGAACCCAACCTTCTTACCAATGAAATTATTGAATGGGTAAGTGCATCAAAAAAATTTGTCCCTCACTTTCACATACCGTTGCAAAGCGGTAGCAACAAAATTTTAAAACTAATGCGCAGGAGATATTTGCGTGAGTTGTATGCACAGCGGGTAGAAAAAATAAAGTCACTAATGCCGCATTGTTGTATTGGTGTTGATGTTATAACCGGTTTCCCGGGTGAAACGGAAGAAGATTTTTTGGATACATATTACTTTTTAAACGAATTAGATATTTCTTACCTACACGTGTTTACCTACAGCGAACGGGATAATACTCATGCTTTGTTATTGGATGGTGTTGTTGATAAGGCAGAAAGAAAACGAAGAACAAATATGCTGCGGATTTTATCTGAAAAAAAACTTCACGCATTTTATGATGAGCATATTGGAAAAACATTGCCCGTGCTTTTTGAATCGGATAATAAGAACGGATTCATGCATGGCTTTACAAATAACTATTTGAAAGTTAAAACACCTTTTGATGTTGCGTTAATTAACCAAATAGTTTTTTGCAAAACAGAATCAGTTGATGCAGATGGTGAAGTAACAGTAACTGTATTACAACCTGAATTTTCAGAAGCCAGATAATATTATGTATCCGACACTTTCTTTTTTGCTTAAAGATTTATTTGGATGGGACATAGCCTTACCTATACAAACTTTCGGTTTAATGATGGGGCTCTCCTTCTTACTTGCAGCTTACGTTTTAATGATTGAGTTAAGGCGAAAGGAAATGCAAGGACTAATTGAACCAACCACCATCACTTACACTAAAGGATTACCGGTTTCAGCAAGTGATTTAATTACTTCTTTTATAATTGGATTTTTAGTTGGTTTTAAAGTATTAGAAGGTTTTTTTCATTATGCCGATGTCGTTGACAACCCACAAGAATTTTTGTTGTCAGGCAGAGGAAATTTAGTGGGTGGCATTGTTGTGGCTACTGCGTTTGTATATTTCAAATACCGCGAAAAAGAAAAGCAAAAACTTGCAGAACCCGTTACAGTTAACGAAACTATTTTTCCGCATCAGCTTATCACCAACATCACTTTTATAGCAGCCATAAGCGGTATACTTGGTGCAAAAACATTTCATCAGTTAGAAAACATTGATGATTTTATGCAAGACCCTATTGGTTCAATTTTTTCTTTTAGCGGATTAACTTACTATGGCGGACTGATTTGTGCGGCAATTGCAGTTTTGTGGTATGCCAATAAAATTAAGGTAAAACCACTACTGATGTGCGATGCCGCTGCGCCCGCACTTATGCTATCATATGCAACAGGTCGTTTGGGTTGTCATTTATCAGGTGATGGAGATTGGGGAATTGTGAACGCTGCTCCAAAGCCTTCCTCATTAAATTTTTTGCCTGATTGGATGTGGGCTTACGGTTATCCGCATAATGTATTGAACGAGGGAGAAAGAATAATTGGTTGTGAAGGAAAGTTTTGTTTTGAATTGGTGCCACCTGTTTTTCCTACACCTTTTTATGAAGTAATTATGTGTCTTGTGTTGTTTGCGTTTTTGTGGAGCATCAGAAAAAAAATTGCTATACCAGGTGTTTTGTTTTGCATTTACTTAATTGTAAATGGCATTGAACGATTTTTTATTGAACAGATAAGGGTAAATACGCAGTACCATATTTTTGGGAAAGCCATTACGCAGGCTGAAATTATTTCTATTGCACTGGTAATTGTTGGCGCTGCCGGTATTTTTGTTTTGAGAAAAAGCAAAGCATCTCAATCCTGGGTAAATTAATGGAGCAGTTAAAAAAAAGAAAACGATGGTGGTATGCCGTTTTCTTATTTGCGTTTTTTCTTGCTGTGCTTGAAGTAACAGGCAGAATTTATCTGAAATATTTTTTACAAAAATCAGCCACTCCAAAATTCCGTTTTAACAGCTTTAGAATTTATGAGCATGTGCCAGGCTTTAGAGAGGGAGATAAAAGCGGAAATTGGATTGAAATTAACCAGCAAGGTTTTAGACGCAGCAGTGATGTATTGATGCAAAAGCCGTTAAACACATTAAGGATTTTTTTAATGGGCGCATCATCGGCTCATGGCATTTCATCTGCCGCTCCTTTTCCTGTGAGACATATTTATAATAATGAAACAATAGATGTTTTTCTTGAAAACTTGTTGGAGAAAGAATTTAAGAAAAAAAATATTGAGGTGATTAATGCTGCCGTAACAGGATACCAGTTTTTTCAGCAGACAAACTATTTAATGAATGAAATTGTAAAGTACGATCCTGACATGATTATTTTTTTTGATGGTGCTAACGATTGCTACATGTCAAACCCGGCTTACAATTATTTTGACTGGAATAAATTTCAGTTTTGGAAAAAGCGATTGCAGCAGCCTTCACTATCCGGTATTTTTGATTACGCTATGCTTTGGTGCTCTAAGTTTAGTGCATTTGCAAGAGGTTACCTGTCATGGAAGGGAATTAAAGAGGCGGAAAACATTGCTTCAGTAAACCCACCTCATATAAAAGATGCTAATGGCAAAACCTTATTGCAGAATCATCAACAGGTTGTGCTTAAAACATGGCTACCTGTTTTGCAAACTAATTTTAATATTTTGAAGCAACATAAAATTAAAACTGTTTTTGCATTACAGCCTATGCTTGTTTTGCGCAATCAGGCACTTTAAGTAAACAAGAAAAGATTTTGGTTTTACAGACCAAAACTGTGTGAATGTTTATGGTAACGTAACCAAGCAGCTTGATTCAATTTGTGCAGTAAACCAAGTTGCATTTATTGATTGCAATACTTTTTTTTAATGACACATTGTTAAAGCAGAAACAGTTGTTTATTGATTACTGCCATTTAACTCCTGATGCAAATAAGGTAGTTGCTGAGAGATTATTTCCTGAAATACGAAAGCAATTTACTGAATAGCAATTCGGGAATAAATAAAATGCGCGGTAAGAAAAATTTTCACCGTGTATTTTATTTATGGTTAAACGAACTACTTTACTCCGTCTTCACCACCTTAAAAGTTTTCTTTTCAGTTCCATTCATCACCTCTACAAAATAAATTCCGTTTTTAAGCTGTGATGTTTGCACTAAAGTATTTTCTGAAATGAGGGGTTGTGTTAATACAACCCTTCCCAGCATGTCAGATAATTTTAAAACAATTCCATCACCATAAACGGAAGAAGAAATATTCAGTTCGTTGTTAAACGGATTAGGTATAGCCGTAACGTTAAACAAATTACTTTCACTTACTATACCTTCCCCTGCCTGCCTGCATGTAATATTCACAGCCAGTGTTTTAGTGCTTGAACTTCCGCAGACGTTTGATGGGGTACAGTAAACAGTACCGCCATTGGTAGCCCATTGTATAGTTGCTGCTGTGGTTCCCTGCCCGGCAGTTACGCTTGCACCTGAAGCCGTGTTAACCGACCACAAATAATTGGTAGCTCCGTATAGCGATGTAAAATTGTAAACCTCTGCAGTATTTGCACAGGCAGAAACATTACCTGTAATACTTGCAGCAGAGGATGGTTTAAGATTAACAGAAACACTGCGCACCAAACCATTACCGCAAGCGTTTACACCATTAACGTTTAAAGTACCCGTTGTACCCGAAGCATTCCAAAGTACAGAAACAGTTTGTGTGCCTTGTCCGCTTTGAATAGTTCCACCAGTGACGTTCCACAGGTATGAAGTTGCATTGGTTGAAGCGGCACAAGAATAATTTTGCAAAGAATTACAAACGCCACTTGTATTTCCTGTAATGCTTGCAGGGCGAGATGGATTGGCAGTAACTACACCGCGGCACTTTGTTATAGAAGTAACCCCACAAACATTGGTAATATTTACACAAACATTACCTGTAGAAAAAGAAGTAGGAAATAGTACTGTAACAGCATTGGTTCCATCACCCGAAGTTATACTTGCGCCTGAAGGAACAGACCAGTTGTAGGTAACACCGGGTATAGCAACAATAGAATAATTACCACTACCACCTGAACATACTGTTGAACTACCACTAACATTGCCCGGGGTTGGTGCTGTGCCTTTAGCTACTGAAAAACATTTAGGAGTAGCACTAAATCCGCAGTTGAGTTGAGAAGAAACGCAAACACTTCCACCGTTAAAGGAGTTGGTAAAATCAACTGTAATGGCTGATGTGCCTTGCCCGCTTGCAATTGTGGCACCTGCGGGTACAGTCCAAAAATAAGAATCAGCCCCGCTAACCGAATTACACGAATAAGCAACTCCGTTAGTAGCCGTACAAATTAAATTAGTGCCGGTTACTGTAGTTACACCGGATACAGTTCGCCTAATGGTTGTGCTTTGGTATTGGCTGGTGCCACATGCATTAATTGCCTCCACGCGCAAACTATATGTTGATGATGTGGCTGCACCTAAATTTACAGTAACGTTGGTGCCATTGGCAGGAGCATTAACTGTTACTGCCGGATTAAGAGAATACCAATTGTACGAAGTAGCACCAGGAACAGGTGCAATGCTAAAGGGAACATTATTAACGGGATTACAAGCCTGTGTAATTCCTGAAATAGTGCCGGGTTGTGGTGGACCAGAGCTAATGGTAATTGCCACTTCCGCTGATGTGGCAGTGCCACATGAAGCGGTAACACGAACAGAATAATTTCCGGAAGCCACAGGAGTGTGAATGTTTGAAGTAGCGCCAACAATATCTACTCCATTTAACTGCCATTGATAACTGTAACCAGGTATGGAAGTAGTTTCTTGCAAATAGGTTCCGGCCCCAAGGCAAAAAGTAGAAGGACCAACTAGTGTTACACCAGCGGTAACTGAAGTACCGGTAAATGCTGCTGAAATTGCATTAGAATTTCTTGTGCAACCATTACTATTTGTTATGGTAACCCTATACGATCCGGCAGTTGTTGCAGTGTAAGTTAAATTAGTAGCGCCCGCTACATTAATAGAATTACGTTGCCACTGGTAGGTTAGGCCAGTACCTGTGTTAGCTGCAAACACTACACCGCCACCATTGCACACAGTTGTTGGGGTGGTGGCAGTGTTGGTAGCAGTGGGGAGAGAGTTAGTTGAAAAAACAGTAGAATTGCTTAAAACTGAACATCCCCCCGGCTCGGTAGCTCTTACCTGATAAGTTCCGGTGTTTGATGTTGAATATGTAGCATTGGTTGCACCTGAAATATTAATTCCATTTCGAACCCATTGATAAGCAGTACCAAAGTTGGTAGAACCAGTGAAGGTAACTACCTGCCCAGCACATAATACTACACTACCTGATGGAGTAATAGCGGCAGTAAGCGGTGATATTGTAGCTGTAACGTCATTTGATGTAGTACTGCATCCACTGCTATTTTGAACTGTCAGTGTATAAGTGCCTGCAGAGTTAGCTGAATAAGTTGGAAGTTGCGCCCCATTAATAATTGTACCATTTAATTTCCATTGATAAAAAACACCGGAAACAACAGGACTGCCTGTTAATGTAACTGAAGAAGCCGAACAAATAACAATTGGACCAGCCGGAGATATGGAGATTATAGGAGCGGCTAACAAACTTGTAGTTAATATATTTGAAGTAAATGCCCCGCAAGTTGTTGTTATTATACAATCAAAATTTCCTGCAGTAGTTGCTATGTAGCCTGAACCGGTAGAACCACTTATATTAACACCATTTTGCCGCCATTGATAAGCTGTAGCCGATAGCGGAGCGTTTAATGTTACAGAACCTCCTGGACAAAATGCCAGACTACTGGAAGCTGTAATTGTTGCATTTGTTGATCCAGATGTGGTTAATGAATAAGATGTGCATGAACTGTTACCACACCCGTCTTCGGCACGTACATAGTAAACATTAGAGGTAGTTGGGGTGATAGTAATTGAATTGCCGGTGCCGACTAATGTTCCACCACAAGAACCAGTGTACCAGGCAAAATTCCCACCAGGTGCGGTGGAGCCTCCAATTTGCGTTAAAGTAACGGGCTGAGAAATGCAAACTGGGTTTGGTATGCTTGAACTGATTGAGATGGGTGCGGTAGAACACACATTTGAACCAAAGCAATCTATAGTTTTTGTCTTTTCCAAACGAAGATTGTTCCCGCTAATTGAAGTAACAAAAATATTTTGGCTTGCTACAGCAATATTGCCAGACTTTGGAGAATAACCGGCTCCCAAGTTTAAAGTTTTGGCTCTGGTAATATTCCCTGACAAATCAAATTCAATTAATAAATTGCCTTTGGCAACTGCCAGGTGTGATGCATCATATAAATTAAAATCTATACTTCCATAATTTCCAACTGAAGCTGATAAATCAACAGGGAATTGAGTTGAAGCAACCAAGTTGCCAGCTAAATCCAATTTTAAAAAGTACGAATTGAAATTTGAGGCAGAAGTACCCAAAGCATAGTAGAATAACCCTGATTTTATAACCTTAAAAAATGTACATTGAAAACCCGAAATAAATTTACTCCAAGCAACATTTCCATTATTATCCAACTTTATAACTCCACCACTTGTTTTTGAAGTAGCTATATAGCCATCTGGCAATCCTCCGGACTCTACAGGAGTTGCTGAAAAATATCCGAAGCCTGTATTATCATCTGCACCGCTAATTACAGATATAGTACCAGCATTATCTAATTTTGCAATGCCGGTACTTGTGAAATCACCATTTTCATCGTAAAAGGAGTGCGTTATAACCAGTGTGTCCGTATTCGGAATTAGTTTCATGTCTCTTAAAAGTAACTCTTGAAACATGTTAATAAAGCCACTTGGTTGATAGGTATTAATAATATTGCCTAATTTGTCTAATCTGAATATTCCGTAACCGCTTATATAACCCACCAATCCCTCGGGTCCGTTCATGCCCAAATAAAAACCGCTATCAGGGAGTTCAACTAAAAAAGTTGAAAAAAAATTGATAGCGTTAAAATCGTAATACCTTTTGCTCCATAGATAGTTTCCCTGTGCATTAGTTTTTATAAGCATGTATCCATAATTGGTTCCATCATAATAATAACCATGAGTAACAGCGCCTCCGTCTTTTGTTTCCACAGTTCCCCATATATTGTAATTTGGAGAGCCAATTGGAAGGGTTAAGTTTGTTTTAAATGTAATTTGTGCTTTTGCAAATGATGCAAAAACAAAAACGATTGTAAGTAATAAGAGGTTTTTTTTCATAACATTTGGATTTAGTTTCAATGTAAACTTAAGTCTTTCAAAAGTATAAAATACACTTTACAGTCAAAGCATTTTTATACATAAGTTAACTTTTTTGTAAGTGATGGCTTTTACCCACAACCGATTAAGATTACCTTGTAAATGTAAAAAAAGTGGATAGGCTGCCCATCCACTTTTCGCATTTGTAACTTTAAGTGTAAACTACTCACCACCCAGTATTTGTCTTTTTGAAAAGCAAATTCCTCATCTGTCAAATACCCTTTTTCGCGGAGGCGTGCAAGTTTTTCTATCTGGTCTAATTTTAAATCAACGGTATCGTTAGGTGGTGTAACTATACCTTCTGAAGATATTTTAACCTTTGTTTCTTCTTTCTTTATCTCTTTAACAAGCGGTTTAATTTTTACAGGCTCTTCTATCATAGGTATTTCGGGCGAAATTTGCTGTGTGGTTTTAGCCACAGCCACTTTCTTTTTTGGTTTGCGCATGGCATAAGCAAGCACACCAAGAAGTAGTATCAATAAAACAGAATTAAAGAATATCAGCAACAGGTTTTTATCTTCCATTCCTTTTGCATCGGTAATTAATTTTTCCTGCTTGGCAAGCGAGGCTTTATAGGCAGTGGCTATGCTGTCGTTTCTTGCAATAAGCATACTAACGGTTTCGCTTTTTGCTTTTAATTGCGCATCCAGGGTGGCAGTTTGTCCTTGCAATGTACTCACCACATCTGTAATGCTGTCGTTAGGGACTTCGGAAGTTATAAAAACTGTTTTGCCGGTTTTCTTTTCACTGAGCTTTTTCTGCAAATCGGCTTTGGCTTTATCTCTTTGTTCAATTTCAAAATTGGCCTGACCAATTATTTGCGCATCCAAATCAATAATCTTTTTGATTAATGCCTGTAATCGGCAAGTGCTTTTTGCTTTTGAGTGTTTTTTCAGTTACACCCATTTCATCTAACTGGTTTAACAAATCATTTCTGTCGTTAACCAACTGATTTATTTTATCAGACTGCGCAACAGCGTTAAAAGTTGCAATCACAAACCATATTGCTAACGCTGATTTTATAATGGTTTTATTTTTTTCATCCTCTGATTTCTTTCTGTTTTTCTCTTAGTACTATATTCTCTTTTAAACTATTATATAATTTAATTTAACACACCTACCCCCTCTAACTTACACCCAATCACACGCACAGAGGGGAATTGGTACGCTGATTTGTTTTTGTACTTTATACTCTTTAATTCCTTTTCTGCACTAATGTTAACACCGTTTCTACTGCCACTGTTTCGTTTTTCTGATTAGTAACTTCTACATCCCACTCAACAACTCCCTGCGGTATTTGTCCTTCGCGGTTTTCTTTTGCAGTTTTTGTTTTGCATGTTAACCTCACCTGTATGGTATCTCCTACATAAACGGGTTGTGTAAAACGCAAACTATCCAATCCATAATTAGCAAGAACCGGACCTTTCTTTGGGTCAACAAACAAACCGGCTGCTGCTGCTATTACAAAATAACCGTGTGCTACTCTACGCTCAAAAATCGAGCCTTCTAATGCCGTTTCATCAGTGTGAGCGTAAAAATAATCGCCACTAATGCCTGCAAAGTTTACAATATCGGCTTCGGTAACGGTGCGCTTGTGGGTAATAAGCGTATCGCCAATTTTTAAATCTTCAAAATATTTTCTAAAAGGGTGTATAAGGTCTTCTTTAATAGCAGCGCCTTTCAGGTAAGTATCTGTAATGTGTGTAAGCGTGGTTGGATGCCCCTGTAAAGCGGTGCGTTGCATAAAATGCTTTACGCTGCGTATGCCGCCTAACTCTTCGCCACCACCAGCACGACCCGGTCCGCCATGCACCAATTGCGGCATAGGTGAACCATGCCCTGTTGATTCTTTAGCGCAATGCCTGTTTAATATCAAAAGCCTGCCATGATATGCGGCAGTGCCTAATACCATTTCTCTTGCTATTTTATCATCATTGGTAACAATAGAGCCTACCAAACTTCCTTTGCCTAACTTGGCTAATTGTATTGCCTCGTCAATATTTTTATAAGGCATAACGGTGGTAACAGGTCCAAATGGTTCTATGTTGTGTGCATCGGTTTTGTTAAACGGATCGTTATTAAACAAAACCATGGTGGGCATAAATGCACCTTTGTTTTTATCGGCACCGGTTACTTCAAAGTTTTTTAAATCGCCATGCACCAACTCGCACTGTTTCATTAAAGTTTGCACGCTTTCACTTACTGCGCTTACCTGGTTTTTGCTGGCAAGTGGTCCCATTTTTACACCTTCTACAGAAGGGTTACCCAATCGTGTATCAACTAATTTTTTCTTTAATGCTTCTACCACAGCATCGGCAAGGTTATGCGGAACTATGGTTCTGCGTATGGCAGTACATTTTTGTCCTGCCTTTGCTGTCATCTCACGCGCTACTTCTTTAATAAAAAGCTGAAACTCTTCTGAGTCAGGCGTAGCATCACTTCCTAAAATACAGCAGTTAAGCGAATCGGCTTCCATGGTAAACCGTACCGAATTATCAACTATGGCTTTCGATTGCTTCAGCATCTTGCCCGTTTCTGCACTGCCTGTAAACGTTACCACATCCTGGCAGTTAACATGCTCTAAAATATCTCCTGCACTGCCGCATATCAACTGCAAACTGCCTTCGGGTAATATGCCCGATGCTATAATTTCTTTAACCATCAGTTCTGTTAAAAAACTGGTGGCAGTGGCGGGCTTAACTATGCAAGGCATACCGGCAACAATGCTTGGTGCAATTTTTTCTAACATGCCCCAGCACGGAAAATTAAAAGCATTAATGTGTATGGCCACACCTTCTAACGGTACGCATATATGCTGCCCGATAAACGTTCCGGTTTTGCTTAATGGTTCAATGTTTCCTTCCACTAAAAAAGGCTGATCGGGTAATTCTCTTCTGCCTTTGCTTGCATAAGCAAACAGGGTTCCTATGCCTCCGTCAATATCAATCCACGAATCTATTTTAGTAGCGCCTGTGGCTGATGACAGTTTATAAAACAAATCTTTCTTCTCTGTTAAATAAAGTGCAAGGGCTTTAAGCAATCGTGCTCTTTCATGGAAAGTAAGTTTACGAAGCTTAGGCCCGCCCACTGTTCTTGCATAATTAAGCATGGCATTAAAATCAAGCCCTGCGCTCGGTGCCTCTGCAACTTCATCGCCCGTAACAGCATTGTAAAGCATGGTTCCTTTTCCTAAACCTTCAACCCAATTGCCAAGCGCATAATTTTTCAGCTTCATATATAATTTTCAACAATAATATTTAGTCTGGCAAATATATATATGAGGCTCGTAAGAGACTGTTAATTTTTAATTAGTAATTAACTGGGTTTTGCATGTTTTACTTTTTCGCTTTTTGCATATTAAAACAATTTCTAACGACACCTATCTCATAACCATAATACTTCCGGTTTTGGTAAATGGTGTGTCAAAAACATCTTTACCGGTTATTAAATAAACATAGTTGCCTTTTAGGGCCTGCTTGTTTAAATACATTCCATTCCAGGGCTGATTTATGTTTCCTTCAAAAATTAATTGCCCCCACCTGTTGTAAATATTAATAACATACTCCTTTATGGCTTCACCTTGTGGCTTAAAAAAATCGTTTACTAAATCGCCTTGCGGAGTAAATGCATTTGGAATATAAATGCCATTGAGAGGCGCTACTTCTATAATTTCCAACACAGAATCTTTACAACCTGCAACATTTTCGGCATAGAGTTGTACAGGGTAAGAGCCATAGGTTTCGAAATTTAGTGTTGGATTGTAATTACTGCCGGTTGCAAAAGCGGCACCGGTATTCCATACATAATAAGATAAATTACCCAAAGATGTATTGATTATATAAGCCACCGGTAACGCTGTGGTTATATGAGTAGGCGTATAATTAAAGGAAGCCTTTAACGTATCGGTTAAAGTAATTTCAATAGCTGTATCGGCAACACATCCGAGTACATTGGTTATTTGCAGCGAAACATGTTGAGTGCCGGCAGTGGTAAATACGTAAGACATGGTACTATCTCCCAAAACGTTTGTACCGTTAAAGTTCCATAAATAAGTTTCAATAGGTTTTCGGCCAATAGATGTGCTGTAAAAGTTTACATTACTGAACAAACATTGGTTACTTGCATAAAAGGATGCCTGCGGTTTATTGTATATGGTGATATATTGGAGGGTTGAATCAAAGCACCCGTCAGATGATTGTATGGTAAGTATTACTGGGTATATTCCTTCCGTTGCATAAGTATGATTGGGATTAAGTGCGGTAGCTGAATCACCATCACCAAAAAGCCAATGAGAGGAAATAACCGAAGCATTGGGTGTAACAGACGTGTTTGTAAAATTGACTTCCTGTTGTTCGCAATATCCGGTGTAACTTAAGTAGGCAGCCGGTGCGTTATTAAGCGTTATTTGCTGAACTACCGTATCGTGGCAACCACCGCTTGATATGGCAATTAATGTTACATTATAATTACCCGGCACTTGATAAGTGTGCACAGGGTGCATGGAGCTATCAGTAGCGCCATCACCAAAGTTCCATAACCATCCTGCCACACTCGAATTATTTGTAATGCTGGTATCAATAAAACTAACATAATCAAGGCATACGGCAGCCGTTGTAAAACCTGCTTTAACTGTTGTGGGAGTAAGCACAGTGCTTAGCGTTACTGTGCATCCGGTAAAACTGGTAAGCGTGCATTGGTATACAGTGCCGTTAACCGGGTTAGAAATATTTAGCGACTGAGTTGTGTCTCCGGTACTCCAAACGTAGGAGGCAAAACCTGCCGGAGCTGTTAACATGGCTGAATAGTTGCCAATGCAGTAAGCTGCTTCAACAGAAAGCGGGCTGCAGTATGCTGATATATATGCGTAACCAAAATGCCCTCCAATACCACAATCAGTGGTGGTAAACTCAATAGTTATTGTATTACCCATGCTTGCCGATAAATCTATACCCACTGCCGACCAGTCTTTATAAACAACAGTCCTTCCATTAACAGTAGTAGTTACAAACCGTTGTATGTTTCCTGATGCTACTACGCTATATTGCCCGCAGCCTATCAGTTGCGTTGGTTGATCATATACGCGTATTTGAAAACGAGGCTGATCTGAAGGAGAATGACCCGGGTCTTCAAGTACTACAGCATATCTGTAAACAAAAAGTGCCGTTTGAGGAGTTACTAAAAACGAAAAGGTAAGTTGCTCTGATTGTGCTCCTACATTTTGGTTACCCAACCTTGCCGAATAATTAGTGCCTGGTGCAACTACCTTTACTACATTGTTGGTGTTAGGATCGGTTCCGTTGCCTGACATAATAGTATGCCTTCCGGTTACAATTCCATTTACGGCATTTAGCAAAACACAACAATCGCCAGTATATCCGGTCCAGTTGCTAAAGTTTCCCAATTCAAAACCCGAATTGGTACAGTAACTGTTTTGTTGGCTCTGTGCAGGATAAAAATATATGCATACAATAATGCAAATGATTAAAAGATAAAATTCAATACAGCGTATTGCGCTGACACCATGTTTACTCATGCGAAAAAATTTTAGGTTAAAAAAAAGAGGGATTAAAGAACAGTAAAGGCGCCTTAATAAATAATTCAATTACTGTACCAAAGTGTTTTTACTTTTTAAACAACCCTGGCATACCCTATAAATTTAAACAACTAAAATTCTATATCAGGTAACATATAAGGTTACCTGATTAAATTATATGTTGTGCGCTTGTATGTCTTAGTGCTTTTCTTAATAGTCTTTACTACGTATGTTTGTTCCGTTGCATAGGTAATAACAGTTCTATCAGTATTGTTACTTTGAGCTAAGTTGCCTGGTTAACCGTTTGCTTTTTTCTTATTTCGGGTTTTGGTTTGTAAGCAATATTGTTAATTGTTGGTACAGGATTTTTAACCGCATAAGCAGTTTGCTTTACGGTTTTTACCAATGCAGTTTTATAGCCGGGGTTGTTCCCGGGTTCAAATGTTCCTGTTGTTTCGGTGTAATAATATTTTTTACCGTTCAGTTCATAAGCGGAGCCATCTAAATCATTTCCGGCAACACCTACCGACATGTGGTCTTTAAACTCCAGCAAAACCGCATCGTGCCCCAGTGTTTTTAATAATGCAGTAAGCAAACACGATTTGTCTTCGCAATCGCCTTTCTTCTCATGCAATGTTTCAATAGGATAACGCGGGTAATCGTATCCATAATTATACGGGTCGGTTTTGTATGGTATGGCTTGTTGTACAAAACGTATAACCATGTCTCTTTCATTAGTGCCATACCATTGATTTTGCTGCGCTGTCCGTCTTAACTCTTCGGCAAATGAGGCAAGGTAGGTGTAGCCCTTATCCTGCTCGGCATATAGTGCCATGTTTTGTCCATACTTGCTTTTGTTTTTATAATAGTTATAGTCGTTAGTATTAAAATTGTAGTTAAGCGCAAGTTTTTGGTTTTGATAGTACCACTCAAAAACTGTTGCGTTACTATTGGTAACTGCGCAGAGCAAGGTTACACATGTTGTTACCGTAAAACCATATTTAACCATAGCCACCATTTGATTTTGTTTTGCTGATAACGCCAGCATTTAACCGATATTATATTGGGTTAAGAAGTGAGCAGAATAGGGGGGGCAGATGGTATTGCTCCTTTAACATTTCGGTTTACGATTTATAGACCTCTTTCATATTTCACAGATAAGATTCCTCCCTTCGGTCGGAATGACATTGAAATTAATTTAGGGTAGGTGCGCGCGAAGCGCGCACCTACCCCAACAGCACAACAGCGAAAGCCCTGTCATTCCGACCGAAGGGAGAAATCTCACTAAAATTGTTGATGAATTATGCAAGAGGTCTATTGAAAAATTGTTTTAATAAACTTTAACACAATTCCGTAACATCCTTTGCCGGTTATAGCCATTAATAGTTTTTGCGTTGTTAGGATATTATGTTTGGAGGAAGTATATACCGGCAGCACAAAGCAATGTTTAAGTAATATCTAAACAGGGCTTAATCAAAAGCAAAAAACCCATTGCGGTATAAAACAGCTATGGGTTTTTTGATGAGTGTTACATGGTTTCTTATTGCCCGAAACCGCCAGGCTTTTTTCAGGTTGCAGTTAAGCAGCTATTGCTTCTGCAATTTCCGAATCGGGTCCAACACCAGCAGCATTAACCGGAACCACTTTAAAGTAAAACTTGGTGGTGCTTGCAAGGTTATCCACCATCAACCTGCGTGAGGTAATGGTTGTAACCAGCTTCCAGCTATTTGCCACATCGGGGGTTACTGATACGTACACACGGAACATGTTGCTGTAAAGCGACCTTTTCCAACGTAACAGAATAGAACCGGGTATGCCTGTAAACTCGGCTTGCAAATCCTTTACCTGTGCAGGTGTAGGATGTTTTTGTTTTGCTTTGTTTACATTCATACCGGCACTCAGGATCATTTCCTCATCACCATCCGCAACAAACGAAACGTATGCAGCTTCCTGTTTAATGTTAGATATCAGTGCCGCCTTTAATGTTCTTGCCGTAGCAAATTCAACCTTACTACGGCTGAATTTTGCTGCTGCAAAAGCAGCCGCAAGGTCATTAACCGACTTTACTAAATCATTCATTGAAACAGGTGGTGTGGGGAAACTTAAATTTCCTGTCATTTTCTCGGCTATGTTATTGCCAAGAGAAATGATGCCCTCTGTGTTGAGCCTACTCAAATTTAAAACGACTTTTTTTAATGCCATAATATATGTGATTAGGGTAATCTTCTTAAACAGCGTTCCGCAATTCCTTTAGCCCGCTTGGGGCTGATGTCAATCCCGGATTAGCACCTAAGAATTACCTGTTATATGCTGTTGGTTGCAGCTTTGTTTCCAAAAAATGTATAAATATTTTGTATTTATTTTTATATTTTTGAAACATAATAATAATTTTGACGTCAATAAAATTATTATTAAAAAGTAAAATAACCTTAAAAACATGATTTTTCTCCTCTCAAAACTTAAAAAACCCATTAGGTAAAAATACCTAACGGCATTAGGTATTTTTACCTAATGGCGGGGTAGGGTTTTGGGTAAAGTATATATGATTGAGTGGTCAGGTATATATGATTGTGTGGTAAAGTATATATGATTGTGTGGTAAAGTATATATGATTGTGTGGTAAAGTATATATGATTGAGTGGTAAAGTATATATGATTGTGTGGTCAGGTATATATGATTGAGTGGTAAAGTATATATGATTGTGTGGTAAAGTATATATGATTGAGTGGTCAGGTATATATGATTGTGTGGTCAGGTATATATGATTGAGTGGTAAAGTATATATGATTGTGTGGTAAAGTATATATGATTGAGTGGTCAGGTATATATGATTGAGTGGTCGGGTATATATGATTGAGTGGTCAGGTATATATGATTGAGTGGTAAAGTATATATGATGGAGTGGTAAAGTATATATGATTGAGTGGTTATATTATTTAACATGAGTCTATTCAACCAACTGTGTCAAACAAAAAAGAAACAAATAAATTTGACAAACAATGGTAGAAGAAAAATTCAATTACGAATTGTTTGAACGCGAGGCGATAGAAGGCTTGCGTTCGGGCAAAAAATTAGAAGGCAAAGACGGTGTATTGGCACCGCTGCTCAAACGCATTTTGGAAGCCGGAATGCAAGGCGAACTGCAAGCCCATTTGGATAGCGATGAAAGTGCTAACAGAAGAAACGGTAAAATGAGCAAAGGCGTAAAAACCTCCTTTGGCAAAGTGGTGATAGAAACACCGCGGGACCGCAACAGTACCTTTGAGCCGCAGATTTTACCCAAGCGAAAAACCGTATTAGGCGAAGCGTTAGACCACAAAGTTATATCGCTATACAGCTATGGCATGAGCTATAACGACATTGCCAAACACTTAGATGAGTTGTATGGATTAACGGTAGCTCCATCCACATTAACGGCCATTACCGATAGTATTATAGAAGATGTAAAAGCCTGGCAAAGCCGCCCGTTAGAGAGTGTGTATCCATTTGTATGGCTGGATGCTATTCATTACAAAGTAAAAGAAGCAGGCAGCATAAAAACCAAAGCCGTTCATTGCTTACTGGGCGTAGGCAGAGATGGAACGAAAGATTTGCTGGGTCTTTATATCAATGAAACCGAAGGTGCAAAATTTTGGTTGCAGGTATTGAGTGATTTGCAGAACAGAGGTGTAACGGATATACTTATTGCCTGCATTGATAACCTGAAAGGATTTGCCGAAGCCATTGAAAGTGTTTTTCCACAAACTGAAGTGCAGCTTTGCGTGGTGCATCAACTCCGCAACAGCACTAAATATGTTGCCTATAAAGATTTAAAACCGGTAATGGCATCACTGAAAAAGTTTACACAGCCAGCACCAAAGAACAGGCACAAACAGCATTAGATGAATTAGAAAAAGAATGGAAAACAAAATATCCGTCTATGATAAAAAGTTGGTTTGCTAACTGGGAACGGCTGAGTAATTATTTTAAATATCCGCAGGAAATAAGGCGAGTAATTTACACTACCAACATCATAGAGTCGTTTCACAGTCAACTCCGGAAAGTAACCAAATCCAAACGCGTGTTCAGCTCTGATATGGCATTGCTCAAAGTACTTTACTTAGTGCATCATAACATCAACGGCAGATGGAAATCACAAATACAAGGATGGAAACTCATCTCTGCTCAAATGCAACTCTTATTTGAAGAACGTATTACTCAACAATAAAAAAAAGTATGTTTGTAATGGACAAATCAACAAATCTAGAGAAGGGGAAGGAGCCCGCTGGCTTCTTTCTCTTCAAAAGAATTTTTAAAAGCACAGTTGGTTGAACACTCCCTTTAACATGAGTGGTTGAGATTATGTAATTAAGAACTCTTTCTATTATAATTGGGTGGATAGTGATACTGTGGCAGGAAGTTTTTACAGTATTATTTGATTATCTGATGTTGTGTAGATATGTTTGAACTTGAATTAAATTTCTTTACTATTAAAATATGTTGTCTGCAAAATATAAATACTTTGAGTTTAACTATGCTGACCTTGCTCTTGAAGGGTATAGTAAGGATGAGAGAAGCAGCGCACAATTATTGAAGGCTATAATTAATACTCTTAATAGACCAGACTACCCCAAAGAAAAAAAAACAATTGATAGGTTTCAAAATAGAACTGGAACTGAGAAACGACTTTTGGTACACATTTCTGCACCATTAGAAAAGGAAGGAAGGCGAGTGTTTGGGAAAATTGCTTTGATTAAAAAATAGAGCAGTTTACTTGCTTGATTTAAGCCAAACTGATCTTATCAAGGAAATTGAAAAACCCGGTAACAAGGAATTTGTTGAGATAACAAATTATTCAATATCATTCGAGCCAAAGCCGATAATTATGGTTGAGTTTAATAGTTCTGGTCCAAGACTAAGTGATATTGAATATTACTTTCGCCAGATTGCAAAGAATGAACATATTGCTAAATCTGTTGGTACGAGTTTGCATTTAAGTGTTGATATAAAAAAGTTAAATACAGACATTGCAAATGTTTTTGGTATTGTTGTAAAAGTTAAAGCAAATGAAATAAGTAAAAGTGGAGATGTTAACTGGCATGAGGGATTAAAGAAGCTAAAGGATGATGTAGGCTATCGCGATGTTAGACTTGAATTTTCATATCCTCGAGTTAAAGAAGTAAGCGTTGGCACTTTGCGTAAGAATGTTTTTGGTCTAAAATTCGCAAGAAATATTTTGGACTGGCTAAATGGCAATCCTAACAATATTGAGAGTATTGATGATCTTAAAATGACCTATCAGGTTAATGGAAGTGAAGAAATTGTAGACTTAGATTTTATTAAAAATAAAACTACAAGCATTATTTCTATTCCTGCTGATAATGCTATTCAGAGACGAGAATTTAATTTTGAAGTCGGTACCGAATTCAATAAATATTTATCCACGGGTAAAACTACTTTAGAACCTAAGCAATGATTAATCGTTATCTTAATTATCCAATAATAATTGATTTAGTCTTTTGTATAATTGCGAGTATATTCTTGTATTTAGTTAGACCTTATGCACAAGAGTATATTACATTACCCGCTTTAGATTCAATTTTTAAATCTATGGACTCGATAGTAAAAGTATCAACTCCATTAATTGGTTTTATTGACAATTGTAGGCGTTATAGTCACGTTTAAAAATAATTTTGAATCCTCCAAGGTAAAGGACGATATTGATAATTCAAATGACTTTTCTGTACCTCCAAGCAGCAATATTTTTACTCAGAAGATATCAAAGAAGGAACAATTTTATAAATCAAACCTTCACAAGCAAGTTATGCGAGTATTTTTGTTTTCTGTATATGAATTAGTAACTGTCGTCTTCACCTTTCTCCTACTTCAAAGTGGGCTTTTTACTTTTAGTTTATTTTGGACATTTGTGCTTACCTTTTTAGGGTTCTTAATAATGATGTTTGCTATGATTAGAAGTCTATACATTTATAAACTCTTCTTAAATGTACATATTAAAAGTTAAGAAGGTTAATGGGGAATTCTAATCCTTAAAGAATAATGCAAAAATTTCTAACCACAATTCTAATCGCTACAGTTTTACTGAATTGTTCCTGCTCAGATTTTATTTTTCGAATAAATACTCCCAATCCATATAAAAATTCGAGGCAAAATTTCATAACGTTAATGAACTGGAGTTCTTATTTTTTGAGACCAGTTAATTATTATAAAATGATTTTTTTACCAGAGTCATTAATAATTAGAGATAGCATAATAAAATATTTAACGAGAGAAGAACTACTTAAACATTATAAAAAACATAGTCCAGAAAAAATTCCATCTTTTGAATCGTTCATGAATGAATACTTCTACTCCCATTATAATCCTGGAGACTTTGAGCCAGTTAAGACCTTTTTTATAAACTTGGAGGAAGGAAAAAGAGAAAATGAAGATAGGTATAGAGCTATTGAAAACGAAATATTTCAAAAAGGAAAATGTTATTCCTGATTCATTAAATGAGCTTTTGTTCTCGGACATATATATGTCTCAAACTGATACTTCTATACCTCCTGGGTTTAACAAGTATTTGAATGACTGTCTGGACGAAGTGATCATGTTATTCTATAAAACGGAGTATTATAAATCTTTAAAGGGTCTAAAAATATCTATAGAACAAAAACTACCCTACCCTTTGTGGATTTCTAATAATATGAAGAAGGGAACAATTTATATTTCACCTTATCTTATAAGAGCAGCATTTGCTCTTGCGTATAACCAAAATTACAAACTGTACGAAATGCTTAAGAAATCAAAGAAAACATATTATACTGATATGGTAAAAATGAAGTATGCTGATATTAGTTACCTTGATTTGCATTCTTATAACAGCATGTTTAAACAAATGTTTGTTTCAGAGTTGTCATTCCTAATTCAGCATGAGTTAGCGCATATCTATTTAGGTGAAAATCATGTTCCTGAAACTAATGAACTTAGATGTGATTGTTATGCATTTCAAAATTACAAGCTACCCTTTGTCTTTGGAGGCACGATTAATTTTGCAGGAAAGGCGGAACTGGGAATTTACAAACAACTTTTACAAACGTCTATAATGCAGAATAAACCTGAATACTGGGATGCCCAAAATGTTGAGCAACTAAAACTTAGATTTTTTTACGTAGATTCGATTTTCCCTAAACTAAATCTAAATCAAGAAATATGTGATTCAATTGCTAAGTCAGTTATAATTCATTAGAGGAATGACATATTTATTTTACATATATAGGATCAGAGGCTTTTAATTCTTCTCCCATAGAAAATTTTGTATCCCCTGTTCCTTGAGCCTCTATGTTCAACATCCAATATTTCGCATAAACATAAAGCGGTTCTTGTAAATCATAAGAAAGTAGAAACGAATTTTCATTATCCCACTTAACCTGTGGATTTGCGTTTATAATTTTATTAAAGTCAGCTTTTAATTCAATACTTCCATTTTTTTCTGTATCAAAACTATAGTTCAATTTTGACGCCTTAACAGATTCAGTAATTAAATAGAATTTGTAATTTTTTAAATCATTTGATTGACTGAATTTTTTAATCAAATCTTTAGTCTTATTAAGCTCTTCTGAAATTGATAAAAGTTCAATACGTTCATTGGAGCAATTTTCTAAAGAAATCTTATAGGTAAGTTCTCTTTTAACGTCAGAGGCAGCATTCGCTGTGATATTTGTATTGTTCGGGGTTAGAAAATTTAGAACAGCTGCCACTGATGAGCTTTTTTTTCCAGTTGCTTGACCAGGCACCATAATACCTGATTTCGAGGTAAGGGATAAGGTGCCAATAGGTTGTTTGATTCCAGTCTTATCAATAGCAAAAATTGTCCCTGGCTTATCTAATGAATTTGGAGCAGGCAATAGGGTAAATCCTGGCAAAATTTCAGGAGAATTGTTTAATGCTTTTTTTGCAGGATCGCATGAGATTAAAAGAGTAAGGAGGAAAACGAGTAAATTAAGTTTAGCTTTTCTCATTGACATATGATTTAATTTTGAGGCTAAATTAATGAATGGTTTTAATTATGAAATAATGAAATAATCAGCGAAGGAAGATGATAGACTCTTGTATTTTAAAACTCGGTAGGGAGGGTCCACTTCTTTGCCTTTTTATTATCAGGCTTCTAATTCTGATTCAACCTTATATGTTTGATTTTTCAAAGTTAAGTAACTTGGCACGATGAGAGGGGAAGTGACCTTGGTGCACTGACACCGTCTGACAGTTTCCTCCTCATGTCAAGAAGAGTTAGCGGTATAACCTGGCACAAAGATGCCGCATAAATTATAAGGTTTAACGATGCTTGACTTTTTATTTATTAACCCATTAATCAAACAAAAATAATGGAAGCGTATTTAGGAATTGATGTAAGCAAGGGCTATGCCGACTTTACCTTGCTTGACAAAGAAAAACAAGAGTTGGAAAAAGTATTTCAGTTAGATGATACATGCGGTGGTCATGATGCATTGAAAAAACTGTTAAAGCAATTTACTTTACAACACAACATCAGCACCATGTACTGCGCAGTAGAAAGCACCGGTGGTTTTGAAAACAACTGGTATAACTGGCTAATTGTTTTGAAAAAAGAATTACCAATAAAGGTAGCGCGACTAAACCCCAGTGGAGTAAAAAACAACGTAGCCGCTTCTTTAGAACGCAACGTTACCGATGCACTCAGCTCGCGTTATATTGCACAGTACATAATCAGCCATGCAGAAAAAGTAAAGTATGATGTGCCTGATAATATTTACAGTTCTTACCGCAGCATGAGCAAACACATTGCACTGCTCAAAAAGCAAAACACGCAGCTTATTAACGAAATGAAAATGGTTTTGTACAGCACCTTTCCTGAACTGATGCGCTATTGCAAACAGGGAATGCCTGCATGGGTATTGGATGTATTAAAAAATATCCATCACCTGCTGCCATTGAAAAACTTAAAGTTGAACAACTCTCAAAAATTAAAAACGTAACGCACGATAAAGCGCTTTCCATTATCAACAAAGCAAAAAACAGCACCACATCACGCAACAACAGTGTGCAGGAGTTTTTAATAAAGAGCTTAGCA
This sequence comes from Bacteroidota bacterium, assembly GCA_016714005.1. GTDB lineage: Bacteria > Bacteroidota > Bacteroidia > AKYH767-A > OLB10 > JADJOA01. The sequence continues at coordinate 217,625 of JADJOA010000003.1, read as the reverse complement.
AAACAAATTGCCGATAAACAAGAGTTGATAGACGAACACAAAAATTACCTGCAGATAATTGCAAAGGAGCAGAAGTAGATTTAATAGACACCATTCCGGGCATTGCATCTTACAGTGCAGCAGCCATCATGATTGAGATTGAAAGCATCCATCGCTTTGCCACACCATCACACCTGGCATCATACTTTGGTTTGCATCCTGTAATGAAAGAAAGTGGCGATAAACAATTTGCTTACCGCATGAGCAAAAAAGGACGCTCCGGCATGCGCGCCTTGTTATACATGTGTGCACAAACCAGCGTGCTGCACGATGAACATTTAAAGAACATTTACCACCGCCACCGCAGCAAAGGCAAAAATCACAAACAGGCAATTGGCGTAATTATGCACAAAATGCTGCGTATGATATGGGGCGTACTCACCAGTACACAGCCCTACAATGCAACAACAGATAAAAACAATCAAACAAAAAAAATTAAACAACAGCCCGACAATAAAAAAGAAGAACTAAAAACAAAAAGAAGATATCAGGCATTAGATACTGATGCTCCCATCAGTAACATACAAAGCAAAAAAAGAAAGGCGCAATCCGAGCCCCAAGTCAGCAGTGCTGAACAAGTGCGGGATCATCAAATTGCACCAGTGTAAACTTATAAAATAGTTTACAATTTTATTTGCTTTTGTACGGTATAACTGTCAGGTCGCCCCTTAGCCTTGCGTGTTTGCGCCCCTGACAGGTTACGCATGCCTATCCCGTTATAAACAGCTTATGTAGCCTCAAGGCTGCGCCTCATTGCCTTTTAATTATCAGGCTTGCAGCTACCTTATTTTCAGAATAAGGTCTACCACCTCAAGCAAAAACATTTTCCTTGCAAACTACTGCGTAGAAAAAGTAATAGAGTTTGAAAATGTACTTTGATTATTAAAGTTAACAGTTTCGGCAAACACGCGTAAGCGCACACGATCATAATTTCGCATATGGTCTGCAACTTTTAAATCAAACGACTTGCGAAGTGGCGTACATACCTTATCACCCGGGTTACCGGTAATTACCATTTCAGCTTCAGGAGCAGCCAACAATCCTGGTCCTATTTGCTGCCCGGGGTTTCTAAAACCTGTTTCTTCCACCCATATTTTTATTGCTTTTGCTCCCTCAGGGTCGCCACCCGATGCCAAAATGTTTATTACATCGGTTGTTAAAACTGTTGTTGTTTGTGCTGCTATGGTATTTGAAACAGAAATATGTGGTTGTGTTTCATTTTGAAAGGAGGCAAGTATTCCTGCAAAATCAGGACCTGTGGCATCTGATGCAGGCAGTGTAACCTGTGTGCCCAGCGGGCAGGGGTTGCAGTTGCAGCCATCTAAAATTACAACACCCAAAAGGGTAATAACACCCAATAATAGTTTTAAAGGAAGTTTTTTCATATTCATTTTTTTTTGATTAGTGCTTACAATAATAATACTTATTTAGAATTGAAGTACAAACAAGATTTTCTCCTGCATTAAGCACTAGGCTGCGCCCAAGTCATTTGTATTTGCGCCCTTACCTAAACCTGAGGGTAGGTGCCACGCATATCCAATTCCGTTATGGATGCCATAAATACCTCCTCAACAATAAACATTTCTTTTACCGGCAGCCTGCATACTAATCTTAATACAACAATTATCAAATGCAAACTACACATTGCTGTGGGCTCTAACTTTAATTACTTACTATTGTAAACAACAACAATTTGCATCATCATGAAATAGCCATATGCAATTTTTGTATAACAACCGAAATGAATATGGCGTATTCCATCTGACAATTACCTTTATAAAATATATACTGATGAAAAGAAATTTTTCTCTTGTTTTACTTTTAATTCTTCCAGTCTTGTCATTTTCGCAATGGACAAGTAATACTGCGCTTAACACCACCGTTAAAGATGCCATTGGTACAGGAGAAGAAACGCCACTATCTGCAACACGCGCTGATGGAAAAACTTATATCTCTTTTTTTGAAAGCGCTGCCGGTGGTTATCAGTTAAGGATGCAATTGCTGGACACTGCCGGTAACAAACTATGGTCTGCTCCCGGTGTGTTGGTTAGTAATCTTCCACAATCAACTGCATTGTTTCGCTATGATTTAAAAGTTGACCAAAATGGCGATGTCATTGTTGCCTTTCAGGATATTCGCACTGCTGGCAATTTAAATGTAGTAGTGTATAAAATTGATGTTGGCGGAAATCCGTTGTGGGGTTTGGTCGGCATTTCGTTAATAGACCCTGTTTCCACTGAAGGATTGGCACCTGCCATAGGTATAACAAACTCCAATAACGTAATTGTTGGATGGAGTGCCAATGCAGGTTCTAATAAATGGGTTGCCATTCAAAAAATTTCCCCGGCAGGAAATATTTTATGGGCAAACACACAACGTGTTATTGATTCTACTAATGCAAAAAAATTTTCGCGCCCCACGTTTGTAGCTGCCGGCACCGATGATGCTGTAATGCTTTATGTGCAGGAAACCGGCAGTTTTCCGGCAGCAGCATCTGTTATGTATGCACAAAGGTTTGACACTAACGGTGCAAAATTATGGGCAACTCCTGTACAGGTATCTAATAAAACCATTCCGTTTTTCTTTTTTCCGGCAGCAGTAAGCGATAACAATGATGGGTTTTTTGTGGCATTTAACACAGGCAATGCAGCAGCACCATCTCAAACCGATGTATACGTGCAACACGTAAGCGGAACAGGCACCACATGGAATACTATCGGAAATGTTGCATGCGCACTGGCCAATACACAGCACTTTGTAGGCAATGCTAAGTATGATAGCTCAAATAATTCGTTTTGGGTTTTACTTAAAGTTACAGACATAAGCCAGGGGCAAAGCGGTGTTTATATGCAAAAGATTGATGCCGCAACCGGTAATGTATTGTTGGGTGCAAATTCTGTTCAACTACTTCCGGTGTCGGCAGTGTATAACGATCCAAGAGATTTGAGTATTACAAACAATGGTGTTATTACCTTCTATTCAGTTGGCAGCAATTCTTTATCACAAACGCTTGCAGCTGTAAAAAATGACTTTTCAGGAAATTTAACGTGGACAAATCCTGTAACAATTTGCTCAAACACATCGGGCAAAGATGATTTAACATTGGGTTTGTTTTACAATAACCAGGTGGTGGCAGTGTGGGACGATACTCGAAATGATTATGGGGTGTATGCACAAAATATTACCAATGATGGTCTTTTGGGTGTAGTTACATCATTATACCAAATTGAAAAAGAAAAAACTTTTGTTGTTTACCCTAATCCTTTTAAAAACAACTTGCACGTTGCTGATAAAACGAGTACTCAAAATGCGCTGATAAAAGTGTATGATATTATGGGAGAGGAAATTTTTTGGGGAGATGAAAAAACCAGCGCAAACATTAACACTCAGCAATGGAGTGCTGGTGTTTATTTTGTAAGAGCAGGCAGCAATGTTATTAAAGTTGTAAAGCAGTAGAAGTAGCAATCTGTTAAAGCTTTCTTATTCCGCTGATCAATACAAAAAATTATTCATTCGCTAACTTGCCTGACGACAGTTAGGTTCACAATTGACAATTGACCATTTACATTTCACCGCTTGAGCAAAGTAGCCCAAATAAAAACCAAACCAACAGAACTAAGTGTTGATGCATTTATTAATAACCTGCCCGATGAGCAAAAGCGTAAGGATGCTCTTGCCATTTTAAAAATGATGGAAAAAGCCACCAAAGAAAAACCAAAAATATGGGGTACATCTATGATTGGTTTTGGTGATAAAAGATACAAGAGCCCTGCCACAGGAAGAGAGGTAGATTGGTTTAAAATTGGGTTTTCGCCACGTAAAGCAAATTTCTCGTTGCACTTAGTGCTGGATATTAAACAACATGTCAATGTGCTTAAAAAATTAGGTAAGCACAAAACCGGTGTGGGCTGCCTTTACATTAATAAATTGGAGGATGTAGATGTAAAAGTGTTGGAAGAGCTTATTAATATTTCTGCCAAAATAAAGTAACCTAAAACCTGTACAAAACCCTTCCGTCTAAAAAGGCGGCTACCTGCCTGTGTGCTTTAAGACTAATGCCTGCTCCCAGGTGCTTATTTAAAAAGTAAGTAAGTCCATAGCGTTGGTAAACATCATCAAAATAACCCGAAGGCTCAAGAATATATATTCCTAATTGCTGGCTAAAAGTAAACTTGCCCATTAGAAATTCGTGTCCTAAGTTAATGCCTGCCTGCAAAAAGTTATTTTCATTTCCGCCATCGCGCTCTAAACGCTTGCGCACGGTATAATCGGCAACAGCCTCAACGCCTGCCGTAAGTGCATTCATGCCCGATATTTGTTTGCCGGAATTAAATCCCGCACCCGTTATAAAGTAGTGCGTGTTTTCATTGCGCAATAACCGCTGCGATGCAAACATATACGCCTCTTTCCGCACAGGCAGCTTACGGTATTCTGCCAATTTCTTCTTTTTTACTTCAGGAAATTCTGCCCTTCGCAATGTATAATAAACGTGCAAGGTAGTGGCAGGCCAGTTAATGCCTTTGTTGGGTTCCTTTACCGCACCGTTTGAGCTGTGGTTATAGTAAGCAGAAAGTTTTGTGGACAGGGTGCTATTTATTTTAAAGTTTAAGCCCAGGCCCATTGCAAGGTAAAAGCTGACGCGCGTGCTGTATGAATTGTTTTCGGGATTGGTTTTAGTGTTATAGGGTTTATTGAGGTAAGATACACCAGCCACTCCCTTCATGGAAATATTTAAACGATGTTTAACAGAAAAGAAAGGTTCAACATACCAGCCTGCATTTATTCCTTTGCCAAGAATGCGACTGTCAAAATCAAAATAAGAAAGTACTAATCCCGTACGCGGGTAACAACGGCACTCATCCCAGGCAGGGTTTTTAATTAGTTGTTTAAAAAAATCAACTTCAATACCATAAGGCTTAGAACCATCTGTATTTTCAACTTCCTTGGTATGCGCAAAAATAAAACCATAATGCAACCCTGCGCCTATGCCCATGCTGTTATTGGTGCGCACATTTATTGTATCGGCAGTTTTTTGTGCAAAAGAAACAATGGAGGTAATGAAACAGGCAATAAAAAAAACTAAACGCATAATTTTAATAGTGTTAACTAAAGTAAACAATTAGAAAGAAAGGCGGGTTTTACTGCTACATAATATTAGGTATTTAAAATCTTAAATGCAGTATGGATTTTTGAAGCATTATTTTAAATTTACACTCCTCTTAAAATCGTTACCCCAAACCATATCAAAATGAAAAAACTTTCACTTTTTGTTTTAATGCTTTTTACAATGCAGGCACAAGCATCTGTTTTTAATGGCAAAGTACAGTCATTTAAACAACCTGATGGAACTATGGTTGATGTAAAACTTTTTGGCACCGAGTACTACATGCGAGCCGAAGGGTTAGATGGCTACACAGTAATACGCGATGCTGCCACCAATTACATTTGCTATGCAAAACTTTCTGCTGACGGAAGCCAACTTATTTCAACAGGTATAGTTTACGCTGGTGTAAAAAACAATATGGCATCTCTAAAAAACAATTTGCCTTTTGCAAAACATATTGATGTAAATGAGAAATCGCGTAATAAAACCATTAACCAAAACATAACACAGTTAGGTGCTACAGCCTCACGGAACAATTTTAAAATGCCAAACGCTGCTAATGTACTTAATGGCACTCCCATCAATCCTGTATCGGGTAACATAAAAGGGCTTTGCATAGTAGTTGATTTTCTGATGAGCCGGGAACATTGCCCATTTCAGACTTTGTTGATTTTTGCAACGGGTTAAACTACACCGGCTTTGGCAACAATGGTTCGCTACGACAATACTATTCTGATATTTCGGGCGGTTTGCTTGATTACGAAAACGAAGTGTTTGGATACTTCCGGGCTCCTTTAACTTTTGCAGCATACGATGCAATGCCTTATGCAGTGGGTGCACAACAAATACTTGGCTTGGCGCTAAACTGGATTGATGCGCAAGGCTTTGACTTTTCAACTCTATCTATAAACCCCGATAGCACCATCACCGCTATTAACTTAATGTACACGGGTTATCCGCCTGTTTGGGCGCAGGGCATGTGGCATCATAAAGGAACTTACACAAACTTTAGTGCCGATGGTGTTTCTACTTACGATTATAATTGCTCGCCCGCCAACAGCCCGCTTGAACTTGCTGTGGTAGCGCACGAAAACGGACACATGATAGGCAAATGGCCCGATACATATAAATACAACAGTACTACCGGGCCCGATGGCATTGGTGCTTTTGATGTGATGTGCTGGTATGGCGATTATCACAACCCAACCATACCCAACCCGTTGTTTCTTAACAATGCCGGATGGGCAACAGTAATAGATGTTACCAATTACAACGGCATTAATATAGACACTGCTAACTCGCGCGTAAGTTACCTGTACAGAAATATTAATGATACCAATGAGTTTTTCCTTTTTCAAAACCGTATGCAGTTTGGCAGGAGCACGTATATTGATGATGAGGGTTTAACCGTTTGGCATATTGACCGCAATGGCGATAACCAAACCACGCATCACGAAGTTTTTTAGAACATGCCAACAATAATTACAATAACCAGAATGTTGCTTGTTTTACTGCCGGTGTGTATGATGAGTTTAGTGCCACCACCACACCAAACTCTAACTTTTATAATGGCGACCCCAGCGGCTTGCGCATTTGGGATATTGGTGCCGTTAACGATCCTATGACTTACAAGTTGGGTATAGGTGCTGCAGGTCCTGATTTAAATTTGCAATACATAAACATTACAAACGATAACAATGCCAATGGATATCTTGAAGCTGCCGAGAGTGGAGATTTTAATGTGAATGTAATTAACAATGGGCAAATTAACTCGGCAAATGCAATTGTAACTTGTATGGCTGTAGGGGTAAATTCAGTATATGTTACTGTAAACACTGCTGCGGTTAATGCCGGGGTTATAAATGTTTCGCAACAAGTGCCTGCTGCGTTTAGTGTAAGTTTAGATCCTGCCACCCCGCTGGGCACGCAATACAGTTTGCGTTTTGCTGTATCAGATGGTGTTGATTCCATTTACATTACTAAAAATTTTACAGCAGGTGTTACTGTTACCATGAGTAATAATACCGATACGGTTTGTTCAGCCATTTATTACGACCCGGGCGCATTAAGCAATTACAGCGATTACATGGATTTTACACAAACTTTTTTCCCGGTGGTTAGTACGGATAAGGTGAGGGTTGATTTTAATTCGTTTAATTTAGAGTATGAAGTAAACTGTAATTACGATTACCTGCGCATTTACAGCGGGTTTACTGTAGCCTCGCCATTTCTGATTGGCGAGTATTGTGGAATTAACAGCCCCGGCATTATTACTTCCACACATTCATCGGGGGCTTTAACGTTTGTTTTCCATTCTGATGAAGGCGTTACCGATAGCGGATGGGTTGCCGAAATATCCTGCATAAATCCTTTGGGAATTAGTAATGTAAATTCATTAAGTAACAGTAGCCTAAGCCCTAATCCCACCTCAGGCATTACTTACTTTAATGCAGGCAATGCAGCCGGGGTGGTTACAGTGCTTGATGTAACAGGCAGGCAGGTTTTTACAAAAGAGTTTACAGCAAATAGCAGGGTAGTGGTTGATTTAAGCAACCAGGCTAACGGCATGTACCAACTTAAACTGCAAACAGAAAAAGATGTAGCCGTTAAAAAGGTGGTGGTTAGCAGGAGGTGAGCAAATAAGTTTTTAAAACTACTTTTTTAATAGCTGTGTTATAAATTTGAAAGCATAAGTCAACTCTTTCAGCTATGAAAAAAACCTTATGCTTCATTCTTGCTTTTTATTCACTGCATTTTTCTTATTCCAACCAATGGATACAAAAAGCAAACTTTAGCGGCACACCACGTAACGGCAGTTGCATTTTTTCTATTGGAGGCAAGGGATATATTGGAATAGGTACAGATAGTTATCCGGTTTATAATTTTAAGAACGATTTCTGGGAGTATGATCCTTCCGCAGATAGCTGGACCCAAAAGGCTAGCTGCCCGGGTACCGCACGCTACACTCCTAGATATTTTTCACTTGGCAGCAAAGGTTATGTAGGAACAGGCTGGAACCAGGTTAATCCATTATTTAATGATATGTGGTAATATGACCAGCCAACTAATACATGGACACAGAAGGCGAACTTTCCTGGACCACAAAGACAAGGCGGGATGGGATTTACTATTGGAAATAAAGCGTATGCCGGTTTTGGAAATAATAACACCAATACGTTTAAAGATTTTTATGTTTATAATGATACCACAGATGTATGGACACCTGTTGCAGTTTTTCCGGGTGCTTCAAGGTTTCATGCATTTTATTTTGCGCTAAATGGAAAAGGGTATATAGGTGCCGGTAGTGTAGGCTACCCCAATTATAATTTTGTGAATGACATGTGGGAGTATGATCCATTAGCTGATTCGTGGACACAGAAAGCAAATTTTCCGGGTCTGCCACGGTTTCAGCTTGGCTTTTTTTCTATTAATAATATTGGTTATGCCGGCATGGGCGAAATTGTTACCAATGGTGTAATAAGTAATTGTTATAACGATTTTTATGCTTACAATCCTATTGCTAATACCTGGACAACCAAAAGCAGCTATCCGATTACCGCTGGTGCGGGTATACAAGGTGGTTTTAGTATTGGGCAAAAGGGCTACACGGGTTGTGGATATAATTTGCAAACCGGAAATTTAAATTCGTTTTATGAATATACACCCGACAGTACCACCGGAATAGATGATGCCGCGGCTTTACCAATTGATTTGAAGATATACCCTAACCCTTGCACTGATTACGTTATTGTTTCGGCAAGCAAATTAAATGGAGCGAAAAATTTGGAAATAATAATTTCCGATAGCGCAGGAAAAAAAGTTTATACGGCTACTAATGTCGTTTCAAATTATAAGATTAACGCAAGTAAATTTAAAACTGGAGTTTATACTGTGCAAATTGCTGATGGTAAAAAAAACATTGTGAGGAAGTTTGTAAAATGCTAAATAAAGTTGTTGAAACTGCATAAAAAATTTCAGGTAAAGCCAAAGGTATTATAGGGTTAGGAGAAAAAGAAGGGGTGGGGGAGCATATTAGCGTATACAATTTATTTTACTTTTGGTGGAGCTAAAATTTTAATGCCCATGAAAAAACTATTTACACTCGTTTTGTTTTTGGCATTTATAAACTCATCGCCTGCGCAAGAGGTATGGCAGATGTATCCCATACAGGTAAACCAAGTGCAGCTTAATTTGCAAGACAGCTATTTTGTTTACTCCTGTTACGACTCTATTTTACAGGTTACTGTTGTTGACTCAACACCTGTTTATCAAGGCAGCATTTATTCAAATGTTAACGGGGGTTTATTTTACTATGCTACCAACATTAGTAGCGAAACGCACATTATTGCATACGACATTAACAACCATGCCTTTGTTAAAGACAGTATAGATAACGGCAATTGTCCCGATTTTGGTAACATTCTCGGCAATTCGGTTCAGTTTTATTCTTGCGGCATTATTCAATCAAACGAAAGGGAAAATTTGCTTTATTATGATGTTGTAAATAATACGTTTGATTTATATACCTACTCTTACAATAGCGGATGGGGTTTTTTGGCAAGCTTTAGTAATGGTTGGTTTTACGATTTTAAAGGTGGTGATCCATTAGTGCAAATACAAGATGCTCGTAGTTTTGACTGTGTCCAAAAAGGAATGTTTGGTCACTCGGGTTTTATATACAATGATCAGGGCGGTGTGGGTGATGCAGATGGAATTTTAGTTACAATTAATGGAGATCGAGTAAGCTTTCTGTCTAATGACAGTTGTAAAATAGCTGGTGTATCAAACAATGTAGCTTACGAAACAGGCAACGGCATAGCTTATGCAAGCGATAGTATAAAAACTTATTTGTTTGCCAATGACCCCTGGATAAACCAATGGACACGCGACTCATTGCCGCACTCTTTTAACTTAGCACATAGCCTTGCAGTTGTCAGGGACAGGATAATAACCTTTGCTGTAAACAAGGATACCGTTGCCAATGTTTATTGCGCAGCCTACAACATACACACCCATCAATGGGTAATTGATAGCGTTCAGTCAAACCGCGTGTCTTCCTTAAATATTATCAACGGCACTGTTACTTGGTTAGATTCATCCGGCACAAGTTTTACGCGCGGCTATTCCGATTCATTAGGATGGGGAAATTTTAACACACCATTAGATATTGATTTTTATGTAGAGAATTACCAGTCGCCCACCAATGGCAACTTGGTGTATGTACGTAACATGACTATTGGCACAGACAGCACCACTATTGATTGGGGCGATGGCGTTACCACTCCGCTTAAATCACAATCGCATTTGTATAAAAACCCCAATGGCACTTATCGCACACCCTCAACCACATTCAGCTACGATATTTGCATTTATGCTTTAGGGCAAAGCAATTGCAAAACAGTAACTTTTAACAACACCGTTGGCACTACTGATTTAACTCCATCAAAAAATTAATAAACCTGCGTTATGCTTTAGAACCCGGCATGTTTATAATAGATAATAAGGCGCAAAGAGTTCTGCATATTGAAATAAAAAACATGCTTGGGCAAGTGGTAAAAACATTTGACTGCGAGTATGTCTATCAAACTTTTCGTTGCAAAATTTTGCAAACGGGGTTTATACCTTAACTGCAATTGCCAAAGACAAGAACATAGCGCAATCATTTAAACTGGTTAACAATAAGTAAATTCCCTACGCTGTAACTATCGAATGGATTGAAAAGAAAATGCTGATAGAACTTTAATAAAAATAATACCCATGAAAAAACTACATTACTTTGTTTTAACAGTTGCTATGTTACACATGGTAAGTTTTAGCAGCGCACAGTTCTTTAACGAAGATTTTTCGAGAGTAAAAATTAATGGAAATGGAGCTCCTGATTATGAATGGGCAAATTACTCTGGTTCTATATTGTGCCCTGGTGGATACTGGGAGGTTTCAACTGATACTACTTATAGTTACGGGAATAATCCAAATTTATATACAGAATCATTTAACCACCCGGGTTCTGTCGATGGGTTTGCCAAACTTTGGCATACATGTGAGGAAAGTATTTCATCTGCTATTTTAGTCTCTCCTTTAATTGATGTTAGAGGGCAAGCTCAGGTTATGTTAGAGTACATCAATGAATTTCCTGGAGTAAGCACAGCCAAAATAGAAGTAGAGTATGGTGGAGGAACCAGTGTTTTAGTTACGCAAGTGGGCCCATCTACCAACACTTATCTCAACACAATAGATATTACGTCATTAGTTGCGGGTCACAATGCTGTCTCCATCTCATTTGGGTTATACTATAATGGTCCCGTTGGATGGAGTGACCCAGAGTTAAGCTCCTGGTGTGTAGATGACGTAAAACTTTACAATCCTCAATGCAACATACAAGCAGTGATAAAAGCCAATGCAGCAAATAATTATATATGCGTGGGCGATAGTGTAGAGCTGGTTAGAACAAACCCGGTAGGTGGCACATCCTTTCAATGGATGTTAAATGGTGCTAATATAACGGGAGCCACCAACCCCAATTACTATGCAACCCAAGCCGGTGTTTATAGCTGTTACATTACCGATACTTGCGGATATGTTTATTCCAATAATTTGGTTATGGATACCGTTTCGGCACTTACACCTTCTTTAACAAATGCGCTTACGTTTGATAGCGTTTTTTGTACAGGATTTTATAATGGCGGTTTTTATATTTCTCCAAATGCTGTTAGCAATACTTACCAATGGTACCAAAATGGTTCTGCATTAACGGGTTCAACTAATTATAACTTAACTTTAGTAAACTCGCTGGGTGTAGGCAATTATTTTGTTGAAGTTACCAATGCCTGCGGGGTTTATAATTCAGATACCATACAGGTAGCCAACGGTACTCCCACCACTGCTGTTATTACAACGGGTAGCCCATTCCCTGCATGTTACCCCAACCAGTTTATGCTGGTGGCAAATGATTCAGCCGGGTTTACCCACGAGTGGTATAGAGGTAATTATACAACGGGCATTACCAATGCTACACTTTTGTATTATCCTTCACCATTTGATTTTAAATGCAAGGTGCAGGCACCGGGCAGTTGCCCCACTTATTCAAATATTATAACGGTACCCGTAAGCCCTATCAATAACTACCTCACTTTACCGGTCACTGCCGGTGGCCCAACCAGGTTTTGCATGGGCGATTCGGTAATATTATCCACTCCGTTTTTTTCAGGCATAAGTTATCAATGGAAGAAAAACGGAATAAACATAGCATCGGCAACACAAGATAGCTATGCTGCTAAAACTACCGGTTTATATTCTGTTAGGGCGTTTGATGCCATTTGTGATAAAATATCGAACAGCATACAGGTATCAGTGCCTTGTATTACTGCAAACGAGAGTTGGAGGAGTACACTTAACATAAACAACCAAACAGATTTGCAGGATATTTTTCCCGAAGATTCAAAAAGCATTTTGGTTTATGACATAATGGGTAAACTTGTTTTTAATTCAGATTACAAAACCTCACCTGCCCGTTTTTCAAAACTTGATAAAGGCATTTATTATATACGGATTGTTTGCAGTAACAACAAAACGGAAGCTGCCAAACTTGTGGTACAGTAAAGGGTATTTCAATAGTTAGTAGTTATCAAAAGGCATAAACGCACAGCGCCTAAGCTACTTCCCGCTCCTAAGCCTCGGGGAAAAAACCAAAACCCCTGCCGGAAAATTCCAACAAATGTCCCCACCAAACTTCACCAAGGGGGGGCTTTGCATACTACTTTAACATGCCTTGGTGGTATTGAAAATCTGCAATCTCAAATCCATAATATTTTGTTCTGTAAGGCAGAGGGGAAGCGTAATGTTAAGCTCACCTGACTGTTGTAGCAGAAAAACTTATACCTGTAATTGGTTTTAAAAACATGCAATCTTAAATCCGAAATCTTCAACCCCCAACTCCATTCGACAGAAATTTACATTGAATTACAATATTTTATTGGCTTAAACTTTTATAAAGTATTCTTATTTCAATTTTTGTATAATACTTTCGGTGCTTATGAAAACAGTGTCATTCAAAATTCTATTTACTTTATTATTTTTTACACTATGCCGAAATAGTAAAGCACAGTCATGGCAATGGGTTTACCCCGAAATAAGCCTCAGCAACTATAATTTTTTTTATGATATAGCACATGATTCAAAAGGCTATTTGTACGCAGCAGGCACATTGGCAAACACAAGCACATTGGGTAACATAACAGTTAACAATAATGGAATAGCCGATTATTTAATTGCCAAGTTCGATACAATGGGCAACTATAAATGGGTGCGTAACAATGGCCTTGGAGTTGCCACCAATAAATCGGCCCAAATAAGAAGTATATGCATAGATGCACAAGATAATATTTACGCAGTGGGCAATTTTTCTGATTCGCTAATTGTAGGTAACGATACTCTTATTGAACCTTTTAGCCAGTTTGGCAGCGGGTTTATTATGAAAATGGATACTGTAGGCAATTACATATGGGCAAAGTCCATCCCTGCTTCCATTTATGGTTATACTGTAAGTATTGATTGTGATGCTGCCGGCAATGTTTACATAGCCTGTAACTTTATGCAGGTTGGCAATTTCGGGCATTTTAACTTGTTAAGTAATTCAAATACATATACTGATGGGTACATAGCCAAAATTGATGCAGCAGGTAACTGGATTTTTGCACAGAAATTAAATTGTAACACTATGGCAGAACTTACCCAAATGAAGGTAACCAATAATGGGCAAATATTCGTGACAGGCACTTTAGGGGAAATATGACATTTGGGGAGTAACATAATTACCAATAATAACACCTTTGTTGATGTTTTTATTGCAGGTGCCGACAGCAATGGCAACTGGCAGTGGGCTAAGCAATATTATGGCAATACCGTTGAAACCGCTTATGCTTTTGCAATGGATGTAAATAAGGCTACAGGCGATATTTATTTAACAGGCAAGTTTCAGGGTACAGTAATTTTTGATACAGACACCGCTATTGCCAGCTTCAATTACGATGATATGTATGTTACCAAAACAGACCTTAGCGGAAATCTTCAATGGTTAAAAACAACAGGTATAAGCGATATAAGAGGCATTGATATTTCTGTAATGAATAATGGCAATGTTTTAATTGCAGGATATTTTCGTGACAGTGTTTCGTTTGGTACTATTATGCTTTATGATACAGGAAGCAACCAATCCTTTTGCGCTGAACTTTCGGCAACAGGTAATTGGGAATGGGCTCTGGGATCAACCACAGCAGGTTTGTATTCTGCTGCACAAATTAACTCTGTTACATGTGGCCCGTTTGGCAATGTTTACCTTACCGGACAGTGTGGCTTTCCAACAAGTTTCGGAAATTTTCTGTTAAACTCCATAGGCAGCCAGATTTATATTGCTAAAATAAATACTGATAGTATTCTTACCGGCATAAAGCAATATAACGCCAGTTCACTTTTACAGGTATGGCCAAATCCGGTGGATAACGTTATAAATATTTATTACCCAAATGCTTTAAAAGAAAAATCCTGCCTTTATTTATACAATATTGCAGGTCGTTGTGTATATACAAAACCTAATTGCAACATGTCAGAAAAGATAGATATGCACTTATATCCTGCTGGTATGTATATGCTAAAAGTGGTCGATAATTCACGATTAATAATAAAGAGATAAAATATTTTATCCTGTCAGGTAGCAGGGTGGCGTTGTGTACGGGCACTCTTGACAGGTGTAGCGCAAAACTTATACCTTATATGTTTGATTTTTCAAAGTTAAGTAACTTGGCACGATGAGAGGGAAGTGACCTTGGTGCACTGACACCGTCTGACAGTTTCCTCCTCATGTCAAGAAGAGTTAGCGGTATAACCTGGCACAAAGATGCCGCATAAATTATAAGGTTTAACGATGCTTGACTTTTTTATTTATTAACCCATTAATCAAACAAAAATAATGGAAGCGTATTTAGGAATTGATGTAAGCAAGGGCTATGCCGACTTTACCTTGCTTGACAAAGAAAACAAGAGTTGGAAAAAGTATTTCAGTTAGATGATACATGCGGTGGTCATGATGCATTGAAAAAACTGTTAAAGCAATTTACTTTTACAACACAACATCAGCACCATGTACTGCGCAGTAGAAAGCACCGGTGGTTTTGAAAACAACTGGTATAACTGGCTAATTGTTTTGAAAAAGAATTACCAATAAAGGTAGCGCGACTAAACCCCAGTGGAGTAAAAAACAACGTAGCCGCTTCTTTAGAACGCAACGTTACCGATGCACTCAGCTCGCGTTATATTGCACAGTACATAATCAGCCATGCAGAAAAAGTAAAGTATGATGTGCCTGATAATATTTACAGTTCTTACCGCAGCATGAGCAAACACATTGCACTGCTCAAAAAGCAAAACACGCAGCTTATTAACGAAATGAAAATGGTTTTGTACAGCACCTTTCCTGAACTGATGCGCTATTGCAAACAGGGAATGCCTGCATGGGTATTGGAGCATCACGCAACAACACTGTGCAGGAGTTTTTAATAAAGAGCTTAGCAAAACAAATTGCCGATAAACAAGAGTTGATAGACGAACACAAAAATTACCTGGCAGATAGTTGCAAAGGAGCAGAAGTAGATTTAATAGACACCATTCCGGGCATTGCATCTTACAGTGCAGCAGCCATCATGATTGAGATTGAAAGCATCCATCGCTTTGCCACACCATCACACCTGGCATCATACTTTGGTTTGCATCCTGTAATGAAAGAAAGTGGCGATAAACAATTTGCTTACCGCATGAGCAAAAAAGGACGCTCCGGCATGCGCGCCTTGTTATACATGTGCACAAACCAGCGTGCTGCACGATGAACATTTAAAGAACATTTACCACCGCCACCGCAGCAAAGGCAAAAATCACAAACAGGCAATTGGCGTAATTATGCACAAAATGCTGCGTATGATATGGGGCGTACTCACCAGTACACAGCCCTACAATGCAACAACAGATAAAAACAATCAAACAAAAAAATTAAACAACAGCCCGACAATAAAAAAAGAAGAACTAAAAACAAAAAGAAGATATCAGGCATTAGATACTGATGCTCCCATCAGTAACATACAAAGCAAAAAAAGAAAGGCGCAATCCGAGCCCCAAGTCAGCAGTGCTGAACAAGTGCGGGATCATCAAATTGCACCAGTGTAAACTTATAAAATAGTTTACAATTTTATTTGCTTTTGTACGGTATAACTGTCAGGAGAGCCAATGCGCAAATTCTACCCAACTTACCTGACAGGAAACCAAAAACCCCCTGCCGGAAAATTCCAACAGAGGGTTTTTGTATTTGCAGAAATGTTTGCTCCTTACTCCGAACTAAACACTCCCAACTATTAATAATCCATTCCGCCCATACCGCCTGGCATACCACCCGGCATACCCATTGGGGCTTTTTCTTCTTTAATATCGGCAAGTACGCACTCAGTAGTAAGCAACATACCGGCAATAGAAGCAGCGTTCTCTAAAGCTACACGGGTAACCTTAGTGGGGTCAATAACTCCGGCAGCGTGCATGTTCTCATACTTATCGGTACGTGCGTTGTAACCAAAATCATCTTTTCCTTCGCGTACTTTTTGTACAACTATACTGCCTTCAATACCTGCGTTCTCAACAATCTGGCGCAATGGCTCTTCCAAAGCACGCTTAATAATAGCCATGCCTGTAGTCTCGTCATCGTTATCGCCTTTTAATTTGTCAAGAGCAGCAATAGCGCGTATGTATGCCACACCACCACCTGGTACAATACCTTCTTCCACAGCAGCCCTTGTAGCATGCAATGCATCATCTACACGGTCTTTCTTTTCTTTCATTTCTGTTTCGGTTGCAGCGCCAATGTAAAGTACCGCCTTTTACCTGCACCACCTACAATGGTAGTGTTATCTTTATCAATGGTAATTTTTTCGCAAGTACCAAGGTAAGATAAATCGGCATTCTCTAATTTAAAACCTTGCTCTTCGGCAATTAAAGTACCGGCAGTAAGTATAGAGATGTCTTCCATCATTGCTTTTCTGCGGTCGCCAAAACCCGGAGATTTAACAGCAGCAATTTTCAAAGAACCACGTATTTTGTTTACCACCAAAGTAGCCAACGCTTCGCCATCAATATCTTCGGCAATAATTAAAAGAGGCTTACCTGTTTGAACTACTTTCTCAATATTGGAAGTAATTCTTTCATGTTAGAAATCTTTTGTCATACATTAAAATGTATGGGTTCTCCATTACCGCTTCCATTTTATCGGCATTGGTAACAAAGTAAGGAGATATGTAACCACGGTCAAACTGCATACCTTCAACAACCTCAACAGTTGTGTCAGTTCCTTTTGCTTCTTCAACAGTAATAACACCTTCTTTTTTCACTTTAGCCATTGCTTGGGCAATCAGTTTACCAATTTCGCTGTCGTTGTTGGCAGAGATAGTGGCAACCTGTTCAATTTTTTTATTGTCATCACCAACTTCTTTGCTCATTTTTTTAAGTGAGCCTACAACAGCTTCAACAGCTTTGTCAATACCACGCTTTAAATCCATTGGGTTAGCACCTGCAGCTACATTTTTTAAACCAGCAGTTACAATTGCCTGAGCAAGCACGGTAGCAGTAGTAGTACCGTCACCGGCAACATCAGCAGTTTTGCTTGCCACTTCTTTAAGCATTTGTGCGCCCATGTTTTCAATCGAATTTTTCAATTCAATTTCTTTGGCCACAGTTACACCATCTTTAGTGATGGCAGGTGAGCCAAATTTTTTGTCAATAATTACGTTACGTCCTTTAGGACCAAGTGTAACTTTTACGGCATTTGCCAATGCGTCAACTCCACGTTTTAGTGAGTCGCGCGCTTCAAGGTTAAATGTTATTTCTTTAGCCATTTTATTTTTAGTTTTTGTTTTTTAATTGATTTGATGATTTGTTCTTCTGGTTAATTGATGTTTTAAATAATTGCAAAAATGTCTGACTCACGCATAATCAGATACTCCTTGCCTTCAACCGTAATTTCAGTACCGGCATACTTTCCGTAAAGCACGCTGTCGCCAACTTTTACAGTCATTGGCTCATCTTTTTTACCGTTACCTACGGCTACAATTTTGCCTTTCATTGGCTTTTCTTTAGCAGTGTCAGGAATAATAATTCCGCTTGCTGTTTTTCTTCTGCTGCGGCTACCTCTACGATAACTCTGTCAGCTAATGGGGTTAAATTTACTTTACTCATGATGTTTATTTTATTGTTTATGTTAAATGTAATTAGTTAATAATTCAGAATTAAAATTTTTTACACCGGCAAGCTATTTAGTCCGGAATAACAACTCCAAACCTGCATGTCATCAATTATGCCATCCAACTTTTTCTGACATTTTTTCGGTTTTGGGTATTGATAAATAAAAATTCCGGTGTCAGAGATTGAAAATTTGACACCGGAATGGAAAATTTTTCAGCTAAATGTCAGTCTTACTTGGCAGGAGTTGCGGGCTGAGTAGCCGGCTGTTGCTGCTGTGCTCCAGGCAATGGTGCTGCTTGAGGAGAAGTTGGCAAAGTAGCATTATCTATTTGTTGTTGAATAGAAGACTCGCGTACGGTGCCCGTAGCATCGCTCTTTGGCAACATAAAGTTAGCGGCAAGTGCAAGCACCATTAACCCACCAGCCATGCCCCAGGTAAATTTCTCTATAAAATCGGTTGTTTTTCTAACGCCCATCACCTGTTGAGATGAACCAAAACCTGCAGCCAACCCGCCACCTTTGGCATTTTGAACCAATACTGCCAATGCCAGCAAAAGGCAAACTATGATAATAAGAACTACAATTGTTGTGTACATTTTTTAAGTAATTATGAATGATAAATTATTAATTATGAATCGGGGCTTCTTGGTACATGGTACTTAATACTTTGTACTAATCTCTGCTCTTCATTTCCTTAATTCGGGCTGCGAATAAATGACTTTTTTCGGGATATTTCAAACTTAATTTTTCAAAAGCATTAATTGCCTTGTGGTAATTGCCCTGCTGTGCATAAATATTGGCTAAAGTTTCAGATACAATTTCGCCTGCATCGGCAATGCTGCTCTTAGCCATGTTTACCGGTGAGTAAAACTTGGTTTTGTTGGCTTCAATGCGTGGGTCGGTTTGTATAAAACGGTCTATAAGGTCGGCTTGTGCAAATGGGGCAGGGGGGAGGTTCGGAGTTTTGAGTTCGGAGTTTTGAGTTTTGAGTTGGGACTCAGTTATAGGGTTAAAGGAGGAAGTTATTGAAGTTTTTTTTTCTATGGAGGATGTTACAGCAGATTCAATCACGGCAGCTTTGTTGGTTTCAACAGTGGAGCTTGTGGGTACAGCGCTTAATGGTTTAAGTTGATGCAGCCAATCTGTAAACGAATAGTTGGTTGATGTTTGGGGTTGTGGAGGAGTTGGCTCGGTAAAACGTTCAACAGTTTTATCTTTTGTAATTTCTTCCTGCACTTCCTCTTGTGGTTCTTCCTCGGCAAGCGAAATTTTTTATTTCTTCTGATTGGTAAATGAATGATAAGTCTTCTGTCTTTTCATCAACACCCAAAAAGTTTTGTGCAATAATTTCCTGTTGTATGGTTTCTTCCAACTCATCTTTAGGTACACTGTTTATTTCACTTAACCTCAATTCTAAAATTTGTGCAGCAGTTAATGCAGCAGGTTCAGCAATAATTTCTGCAACAGGTTCATCAGTTTCAATATTCAATTCATTAAAGGCACTTTCAACATTTGCAAGGGTCTCTGTTTCTTCTTCTGCAACTGATGCTATTTCTTGTTTATTGTCCACACCAACTTCTTCCCTCAACACTGCGGCATCATTAAACAAAATAGTTTCCTCAACTGTATTATCTAAACTGCTTTCAAAAATATTTTCATCAACCGATATCATTGCAGGAGTCACAGTTTCGGAAGAAACATTGTTTTGTGTGGTAATGCTTAAGGTATCGGTGCTTGTTGCTGCTGTAGTACCATTTATTAATTGATGCAACACACTGCGGTCGCCCGCATATATGGCTGTTTTTTTCAATTCCTCACTATACAAAAAGCTTTCATTATCGTGTAAGCCTTTAGTATAAATCATTCTTGCAGTTTGAAAATAAGGAAACTGCTCCAGCACATCTTTTAATTGTTCAATGTGCTGGTAACTGATGCCCGATGGGTTTTGCAAAAGTTGGTAAAATTGTTCCCTTGTCATGTATTACCAGTTAATTACTGCTTTGTTAAAAATATCGTCAACTATGCGTTTTGTTATTTCATCAGTTAACGATGATTCAACCTGCGTCAAAGTTTTACGGCTATCAAAGTCCGCAAAGCTACTAAAAGAGGTTTCAAAATTTTGTTTTTCGTCTTTGCTGTTGGTAAACTTAACTGAAACCGTAATGGTAAGCCTGTTGAGCGCAGCCTGGTCAATGCCGCTTTGTATGGCAGTGGGCTGCACCACATAATCACTAATGTAACCTTCAAAAGCCAAATCGCCATTTGTTTTTGTGGGTGTAAGGCTTGTTGACGACAAAAATTTTTCTTTCAGCTTTTCAGTAAACTGCTGGCTTAATGCCGGATTTACTAATGATGAGCGATTAGGAAAATATTGCACCGAAAAGGTTTTTACATCGGTGGGGATGGAAGCTCCTGTGAATGAATATTTGCAAGAGGAAAAGAGTACAAAGCATAAAGCATAAAGTAGTAAGATAAATTTGGACATATGGCTTACTAAACCTTTAGTTTCCTTTTCAGGAGTTAGTGAGTTTTTATTCTTTAATCCCATACTCATTAATCTTCCGGTATAAAGTTCTTTCAGAAATGCCCAATTCCTTTGCAGCAAATTTTCTTTTGCCTTTGTATTTCTCCAAGGCTTTTTCAATCAGTTCTTTTTCTTTATCAGCTATAGAAAGAGATTCTTCCACCACTTCATGCTTTGTAACAGGCTGATAGTTTTGTTGTGGGGTGGTTATGGTTATAGTTTGGTCAGGAGTAGAAATTGTTTGCGATAATGCATCATTCTCTCTTCCCAATCGATTTAATATTTGTGAGTTGCTTTCATTCAATTCAACTTGTTCGGTACCGTTTTGTACAACATCAAAAACAATTTTCTTTAAATCGGTTAAATCACGTTTCATGTCAAACAGCACCTTATACAAAAGTTCTCTTTCGCTAAACTCGCCATTTGCTGTCCCACCACCCAGCAATGCCGGCACCTGCGATTGTGATGCAGGTGGTAAATATTTTAAAAGCGTGTCGGCACTTATTTCTTTTTTCTGCTCAAGGATGGAAAGCTGTTCAGTTACATTTTTAATTGCCTAACATTACCCGGCCAGCGGTAATCTGTTAAAATTTGTTGGGCTTCGGGTTGTAGCATTAAAGAAGGCATGCGATATTTCTCTGCAAAGTCGCTGGCAAATTTTCTGAACAATAAATGTATGTCCTCTTTTCGTTCGCGCAAGCTTGGCACGTGCAATGGCACTGTGTTTAGTCGGTAATACAAATCTTCTCTAAACTTACCACGTGCAATGGCATCAGGAATATTTACATTGGTGGCGGCAACCACACGCACATCGGTTTTTTGCACCTTGCTGCTTCCTACTTTTATAAACTCGCCCGTTTCGAGCACTCGCAATAAACGAACCTGCGTGAGTAACGGAAGCTCTGCTACCTCATCTAAAAAAATAGTACCGCCATTGCACACTTCAAAGTATCCTTTGCGTGCTTCGTGCGCTCCGGTAAAAGAACCTTTTTCATGCCCGAATAATTCACTGTCTATAGTTCCTTCGGGTATGGCACCACAGTTAACGGCTATAAAAGCGCCATGCTTGCGCGCACTTTGCTGGTGTACAATTTGTGCAAACACTTCCTTACCCGAACCACTCTCACCCGTTACTAAAACGGTAAGGTCGGTGGCAGCAACTTGTCTTGCAACATTTAAAGCATGCTCCAGCAAAGGCGAATTGCCTATAATTCCGAAACGGTTTTTTATTTCACTGATGGTCATTTAATTTTCTTAATGGCTTCTAACGTAAATTCTAATCTAACCCCTATAATAATTTTTCAATTGATGTTTTTATTTCCGGAATTTCATTCAATGAAACCTCCCAAACTATCTTGTAATTTACATCGGCATAACTATGCGTTAATTTATCGCGCATGGCTGCCATTTCTGTCTATGGAATATTTGGGTTTGTGGTTCTTATATGAGATGAAATTTTTTTAGTTGCTTTACCCATTATTTCAATATTCTTAATAATTGCCAGTTGGGTTTTCTGGTCTCTCAGAAAATCTTCTTCTGTAATACCATTTATAAAATCGGCAATCTCAGCAGCTGCTTTTACAATATGTTCTAAATAAACCTTGCTATCTTTTTCCATAAATCAACATAAGGTCATTATCAATATATTTTTTTCAATCGTTGGTTTGTTAATCCGGTTTGGTCGGTCAAATCAACTTTCATATCTAAAAGCTCAGATAAGGACTTTTCCATACGTACCAAATCCATGAGAGAATTTCTTTTGTCAATCTGGTACAAAATATCCAAATCACTTTCGATTTTGTTATCGCCACGTGCACGAGAACCAAAAATGCCAATCATTACCGGATTAAATGGCATAAAGAAATCCACAATTTTTTTTCTTCGCTTTTAGAAATCATTTTCAAACAACTTTTCCAATTAACGTTGCCACTGTACATCTCTCAGCCAATACATTTACATACTCGCCCGGTTTGCGGTTGCCTTTTGGAAATACAACAACCGTATTTTGTGTGTTGCGCCATTAGCATTTCATCCGATTTTTTTGAAACTCCTTCTATTAAAACTTTATGCACTTTGTTTAATCCACGCTTTGTTCTGTCGGCAGAAAGTTTTTGCTGCAAATCAACAATCTCTTGCAATCGTTTACTTTTTAATTCAGAAGAAATATCATCACTAAATTTTTTTGCAGCAGCAGTTCCGGGTCTTTCGCTGTAACTAAACATATATGCAAAATCGTAAGCAGCCCATTCCATCAACGATAACGTTTCTGCATGTTCTTCCTCAGTCTCACCACAAAAACCGGTAATTATATCTGTAGAAATTCCGCAATCAGGAATAATTTTCCTGATAGACTCTATGCGCTGCATATATTGTTCGCGTGAGTAGCCGCGATTCATACGCTCAAGCATGGTTGTGCTACCGCTCTGAACTGGCAGATGGATATAGTTACAAATATTTTCATGCTTTGACATTACATAGATAACAGCGTCCGTCATATCACGAGGGTTGCTAGTGGAAAATCTCACCCGCATATCAGCGTTAACTTTTGCAACCATTTCCATTAAATCAGCAAACGTTGTAAAGTTTTTTTGCTCCGCTTCCGGCAATTGATGATTGAGTGCAGCATCAACAGTTTCTTTACTTAAATCCTTTTTTTGCCCGCCACCGTTCCATAAATAAGAGTCAACATTTTGTCCGAGCAGGGTAACTTCACGATAGCCAGCATCAAATAAGTCCTGCACTTCTTTAACAATACTTTCGGGATTTCGGCTGCGCTCGCGTCCTCTTGTAAACGGCACCACGCAAAACGAACACATATTATCGCAACCCCGCATAATACTCACAAATGCATTAACACCATTACTACCCAATCTCACGGGAGTAATATCGGCATATGTTTCTTCTTTTGAGAGAATTACGTTAACAGCTTTTTTTCCATCTTCAGCCTGCTCAATTAAATTAGGTAAATCACGATAAGCATCTGGTCCAACTACTATGTCAACTAATTTTTCTTCTTCCAAGAATTTTGACTTTAATCTTTCAGCCATGCAACCAAGCACACCTACAATTAATCCCGGATTTTGCTTTTTTGTTTTTTTAAATTCGGTCAAACGTTGCCTTACGCGTTGTTCAGCATTTTCTCTTATTGCGCAGGTGTTGATAAAAATAACATCGGCTTCGCTAAAATTTTTTGTGGTGCTAAAACCGTTGTCCTGTAAAATGGAAGCAACAATTTCGCTGTCGCTAAAATTCATGGCGCAGCCGTAACTTTCTAAAAAAAGTTTTTTTGTTGATTGTAAATTGTTTTCCAAAACCAATACCTCACCTTGTTTTGATTCATCAATTTCTTTTGCCGGTAAAGCACCTATTTCATTCTGCATTTTTAACTTTTTAAAAAATTTACTGCTTTTAATTCTTGGTACTTTATACTTAATACTTTGTACTTATTTCATCAGCAAAAGTAAGCCATTTACCATCGCTGACAAAACGGCATTTGGTTTTTAAAAAGTTTATTGACTTAATTTGCGCCCTCCAAAAAAAACAATTGATGGCAAGTAACTTAGTGATAGTTGAGTCTCCGGCAAAAGCAAAAACGATAGAAAAATTTTTGGGTAAAGACTATATAGTAAAGTCAAGTTATGGTCATGTGCGCGACCTTGCCAAAAAAGATTCGGGAATAAATATTGAAAATAATTTTGAGCCTACTTACGAGATTAGCCCTGATAAGCAAAAAGTAATAAAGGAGTTAAGTTCGCTTGCAAAAGATGCCGATATGGTTTGGTTGGCAACGGATGAGGACCGCGAGGGAGAAGCCATCTCATGGCATTTGTTTGAAACATTAAAATTGAAAGAAAGCGAAACCAAGCGCATCGTGTTTCACGAAATAACAAAGGATGCCATATTAAATGCAATCAATAACCCGCGAAAGATTGATAAGAATTTGGTTGATGCACAGCAAGCTCGCAGAGTATTAGACAGGATCGTAGGATTTGAACTGTCTCCAATTCTTTGGAAAAAAGTGAAGCCATCGTTATCGGCAGGTCGTGTGCAAAGTGTGGCGGTAAGATTAATTGTTGATAGAGAAAGAGAAATTGATGCACACACTGCATCATCATCATATAAAATTACCGGAAACTTTTTGGTTTTGGACCAATCTGGCAATCCGCGTTTTTTAAAATCAGAATTACAACAGCGTTTCAAAGAAAAAGAGCAGGCGGAAGCTTTTTTAAATAATTTAAAGGGGAGTAATTTTTTTATTGAAAATTTAGAAAAGAAACCCGGCAAGCGCTCACCCTCTGCGCCTTTTACAACATCCACTTTGCAACAGGAGGCAAGTCGTAAGTTAGTCTACTCTGTTTCGCAAACCATGATGATTGCGCAGAGATTGTACGAGAGTGGTTACATTACATATATGCGTACGGATAGTGTAACGCTTTCGCAGCAAGCATTGGGTAATGCAGCTAAAGAAATTAACAGCAGTTATGGAAACGAATATCATCAGCAAAGGCAATTTCAAACCAAATCGGCATCAGCCCAAGAGGCACACGAAGCTATTCGTCCCACGTATTTTAATAACACAAACATTGATGGTGACTCAGCCGAACAGCGTTTATACGATTTAATTTGGAAACGTTCAATTGCATCTCAAATGGCTGATGCGCGCTTGGAAAAACAATTGTTACAATTAAGAGTGATAAAGTTGAGGAGAAATTTGTAGCAACCGGTGAGGTAATTTTATTTGACGGTTTTCTACGTGTGTATATGGAAGGCAATGATGATGAAAACACCGAAGATGAGTCGCAGAGTTTATTGCCACCACTGGAAATAGGACAAAAAGTAGATTTGGATTATGTGGAAGCACGTGAACGTTTTACAAGCCCTCCCGCGCGTTATACAGAAGCAAGTCTGGTTAAGAAATTAGAAGAATTGGGAATAGGTCGACCTTCTACTTATGCACCAACAATTTCAACTGTTCAAAAAAGAAATTATGTGGTTAAAGAAGACAGGCAGGGTAGAGAGCGTGAATATGGTGTTATTACTTTAAAAGATAACCATGTCTTATCTTTTAAGAAAACAGAAATTACAGGTGCTGAAAAAGCAAAGCTGTTTCCAACGGATATAGGCGCTGTGGTTAACGATTTTTTAGTTGCTAACTTTAAAGACATACTTGATTTTAACTTTACCGCTACCGTTGAACAAGAGTTTGATGAAATTGCAAATGGCAAAATGGAATGGCATGAAATGTTGCATGATTTTTATAAGCCATTTCATAAAACGGTTGTTAATACCGAAAAACATTCTGAACGTGCATCCGGGGAAAGAGAATTGGGACTTGACCCAAAAACAGGAAAGAAAGTAATTGTTAGACTGGGAAGATTTGGCCCGCTTGTACAAATTGGCGGTGGATTGGATAGTGAAGATGAACCAAAGTTTGCAAGCCTTCGTCCCGGGCAGAGATTGGAAACAATAACGTATGAGGAGGCTATGGATTTATTTAAACTGCCGCGTAATCTTGGACAATTTGAAGAAAAGGATTTAACTATTAGCATTGGCAGGTTTGGTCCTTATGCGAAGTTGGGCGATGAGTTTTTCTCTCTTGGAAAAGATAACGACCCTTATACTATTAGTTATGACGATACCATTGCACTAATTGCTTTAAGAAGAGCGACTCCAGATTTAGCGCGCAACCCTCGCAACCTTGGTCAGTATGATGGCGATGATGTAATAGTTTCTCGCGGCAGGTTTGGTCCATATATAAAGAATAACGGAATGTACATTTCTATTCCACGAAGTGAAGACCCTTTTACCATTGAAATGAATAAGGTAATTGAACTCATAAAAAAGAAAGCCGAAACGGAATCGAAAAAATTAATCAGGGCATTCCCTGAAAATAAAGATGTACAGATTTTAAATGGCAGATGGGGAGCATATATTTCCATTGGCAAAAAGAATTTTAAAATTCCCAAAGATAAAGATGCTGCAGCTCTAACTTTAGAAGAATGTTTATCAATTGCTGGAGTAAAGGATAAGAAAGAAAAAGGAGCTGCCAAGAAACCCACTTCAAAAAAGGTAGCGGCAAAAACTCCGGCAAAAAAATCATCGGCAAAAAAGAAAGCTGCTGCTAAGAAAAAATCTGCCAAATGAGTATTAAAGATTTTCTTTCTCCCATTAATCCCGAACTTTTTGATGGTGAGCAGTATAAAATTTCCGACTCATTTTATAGTGGATCAAAAATATTTACATCCGTTGAAAATTTTCCCGATTTGCAGGATGCTAAAGTTGCGCTAATAGGAGTTGATGAATCACGTGGAGCCAATCCCAAATATGATTCTGCCGGTGCTGCTGATGCAATCAGAAAAAAAGTATATTCGCTTAAAAAGCATGCATCGCGAATCAATTTTGTGGATGTTGGAAATATCATTCCTGGTCATAAGGTAAATGATACTTCAATAGCCTTAACCTCCATACTAACCGAACTTAACCAAAAAATATTATTCCGATAATTATTGGTGGCAGTCAGGACTTGACCTTTGCGCACTACCAATCGTTCAAGCAAATAGACCAAATCATAAACATAGTTGGCATTGACTCTAAATTTGATTTGGGCATGCCAACCGATGCACTTAGTTCATCAACCTATCTTGGAAAAATAATTTTAGACCAGCCTAATTATCTTTTCAATTATAGTCAGCTTGCTTATCAAACTTATTTGGTAGGTCAGCAAGCTGTAGATATGATGCACAATCTTTATTTTGATACTTACCGTCTAGGTGTTGTAAACAGTGAAATAAAGGAATGTGAACCAATCATCAGAAATGCTGATATTATTAGTTTTGATTTATCATCAATCAGGCAATCTGATGCTCCGGCAACATCGGATCCTTCGCCCAATGGTTTATATGGGGAACATGCCTGCCAGTTGATGCAATATGCAGGTATGAGTGATAAGTTTACCGGGATAGGATTTTATGAATACAATGTATCTGTTGATGCAACGCTACAAACCGCGAGCCTTGTTTCACAAATGATATGGTACTTAATGGAAGGGATAATAAATCGTAAAAAGGATTTACCTGAGATTAATCCAAACTCATTTACAATTTACAGGTCAACAATAAATGAGGGTAAGCAAACCGTTAATTTTTTAAAAAGTAATAAGACCGGCAGGTGGTGGATGGAGTTGCCCATGCAGGAAACCAAGAAGAAATTAACACGCCATCACTTTATTCCATGCTCACATGCCGATTATTTAACGGCATGTAACAACGAAATTCCTGAGAGATGGTGGCAAGCTTTGCAAAAATTATCTTAACCATACCTTGTTTAGTTGCAACTGTTAATTACAAAAAAAATGCCTTTGTAATTAAAAATTATTTTCCATTACTTTACGCCCTTTAAAATATAACCCAAGTAATATTCAAATCACTCAAAAAGACTCAATTTGTCTAACCTAATTACAAATTTGTCCGCATCTTATATGAAAAAAATCTTTACAACTGTAATTGCAGCAATTGCTCTCTCAACCTCTTTTGCTCAGCAAGACCCACAATTTAGTCAGTTCATGAATAACAGGCTATTTGTAAATCCGGCATACGCTGGTAGTAACGATGCTTTTTGCTTTAACCTCTTATATCGCGATCAGTGGGATAGATTTGGTGGTGGTCCAAAATCTGCTGTCTTTGGAGTAGATGGTCCTATTGAGTTTCTTCATGGCGGGTTAGGGTTGTCATTCTTATCAGATAAGCCAGGCTTACAAAAAAATTCAAACTTTAAATTGGCTTATGCTTACCGATTTGATCTAGGTTCCGGCAAACTCGCTTTTGGTATTGATGGAGGGTTGCTTCAAAGAGGCTACAACGAAGATGAGATTGTTGCTAAAGATTTAAACGACCCTTTTCTTCCAAGTGGAAGTGATTCAAAATTTGATCTTGGTGCTGGTGTATACTACAATTCTGATAAGTTATACTTAGGCGTTTCTTCATCGCATTTATTGGAAGGTGAGTTTGAATATGATAAGGTAAAATCGGAGAATGTACGTCACTATTATTTTATGGGAGGTTACAATTGGGAGTTAAGCCCAACCTTTACTTTAAAGCCATCGGTTTTTGTTAAGTCAGATGCAGTGGAAACCCAGTTAGATGTGAACTTGAATCTACACATTAAAGATAGATTTTGGATAGGAGGTTCTTATAGACTTGAAGATGCAGTTGTTGCAATGGCAGGTGTAAATATTACAGAAGATTTTCGTGTAGGATATGCTTTCGATTTTAACACCTCTAAAATTAAGGATTACAGTGAGGGAACACATGAGATATTTATAGGATATTGTTTCAAGATTAAGAAGAAAGCACTTCCTATGCTTAGAAATGTAAGATTCCTTTAAAAAAGAAAAATATCATTTTGACAGTAACTTAATTTTGAAAGTGCAGTTTAAATGATTTAAGTCCCAGAAGGCTTGAGCACAAAATAATTGCAAAATCAGTTCGTTAAACAAAAATCACAAGTAAACATAAAGCGGAGCAACATGAGAAAAATTCTTATATCTTCCATCGTAGTACTTATACTAAGTAGTTGCGGAGGCGGTAACCGCGGGCAGTTAACCGGTGTATTAAACAGAGAGCGTTGGTACCAGGCAGATCCTTTTGGAATGGTGTTTATTCCATCCGGTTCTTATAACATGGGACCCAGCGATCAGGATGTTCCGTATGCATTGGTTGCTCAGAGTAAAACTGTTTCTGTTCATGCATTCTATATGGACAATACAGAGATTACTAATAACGAATACCGACAGTTTACCGAATGGGTTCGAGATTCGTTAGCACATCGTTTAATAGGTGGCGATCATTTAATTGAAGAAGGCGAATATGGGGAGCGGATTAATTGGAAAAAGAAGATCAAGTGGGATGACGAACAAAACGTGGAAACACTTGCTGAGTTATTTTTACCCGAGAGTGAAAGGTTTTATAAGAGAAAGGAAATTGACAGCCGTAAATTAAAATATGAGTATTACTGGATTGATATGAAAGAGGCAGCTCAAAAATCTAACAGAGAGCAGGGAATGACTGACCGTTCAGTTTTCATCAAAAAGATTTGATTGCTGTATATCCAGACACATTAGCTTGGATTCATGATTTTACATATTCATTTAATGATCCTGTCACTAATATGTACAATTGGCATCCTGCATATGATGACTACCCTGTGGTAGGCGTTACTTGGAAACAAGCAAGAGCATTTTGTATTTGGAGGACTCAATTATTGAACAGCTATTTAAATACAAATGGCGAAACCATTGTTCAGGATTTCAGATTGCCAACAGAATCAGAGTGGGAGTATGCATCACGTGGAGGCCATGATTTAGCTCCTTATCCATGGGGTGGTCCTTACATTAGAAATAGCCGTGGTTGTTTCTTGGGGCAACTTTAAACCAATGCGTGGTAATTATATGGATGATGGAGGTTTTTATACTGTAAAATCTACATCTTATTGGCCTAACGATTATGGCTTATATTGCATGTCAGGCAATGTATCTGAATGGACTAGTAATGCTTATGATGAATCAGCTTACAACTTCACTCATGATTTAAACGCGGATTATGCTTATGAAGCAAAAGATTCTGATCCTGTTTCATTAAAAAGAAAGGTAATTCGTGGCGGTTCATGGAAGGATGTTGGATTCTATCTTCAAACCGGAACCCGTTCATACGAATACCAGGATACTGCAAAAAGCTATGTTGGATTCCGATGCGTTATGTCATTTCTTGGCAGGGATAAGGCAGATTTTTAAAAAAATTAAACCACAAGCATTTTCGTTCAACTTGAAATAGTTGGAAAATGCTTTTAATCTAATAAATCAACAGAACAAATAAACAATTTTATCAACCAACTAAAAACAAGTTAAAATTATGGGTATTGCTGAATTCACACAGACCAAAAAATTTAAAGTAATAATGGCTCGCCTTTATGGATGGGGAGCTGCAATTGTAATTGTGGGAGCGCTTTTTAAGATACAACACTGGGAAGGTGCAGGTGTCATGTTAACTGTAGGTCTTTTAACAGAAGCGGTAATCTTCTTTATTTCTGCTTTTGAACCACCCCATGAAGATGTAGATTGGTCATTGGTTTATCCTGAATTGGCGGAATGCATGAACCCGGACATGGTAAGGACAAAAAGAAAAAGATTGACCCTGTTTCTCAAGCTTTAGATAAAATGTTGTCTGATTCTAAAATTGGACCTGAGTTACTTCAAAGTTTGGGTGCTGGTTTAAAGTCTTTGGGTGACAATACATCTAAACTCTCTGACATCACCAATGCATCGGTTGCTACTAACGATTATGTTAAAGGTGTAAATGCTGCCACTAAATCAGTAGGTGAAATGTCGGCTGTTTATGCTAAAGCTACTCAGAGCATGGGTGCTTTACAAAGCAGTTTCAGAGGATATGAAAACTTATAATGATCAGGTTAAAGGAGCCGGAAAAATCTTGCAGCTTTAAATGCTGTTTACGAATTGCAATTGCAAGATTCTAATACACACTTAAAGCAAACATCTAAATTCTACGAAGGCATTAATCAGTTGATGGCTAATTTAAATGATTCGCTTAACGACACTCAAAAATATAAAGACGAAGTAGGAAAGCTTGCCAAAAATCTTTCTGCTCTTAATACGGTATATGGCAATATGTTAAGTGCCATGAACGTTAATGCAGGTAATAAATAAACTGCATTAATCACTCCTTGTAATAAACCACAATCTTAAGTTTAACCAACAAAAACAGAGCAAATAAAAAATGGCAGGCGGTAAATTATCCCCCAGGCAGAAGATGATTAACATGATGTATCTCGTGTTAACAGCGCTTCTCGCACTTAATGTATCAAAAGAAATTATTAACGCATTTATTACAATTGATGAAGGTATTACGGCATCAAATCAAAATGTTATAAAGAAGAATCAGCAAACAATGGATGCTTTTGCCACGGCAATGCAGGCTGATGCTGTAAAAGCCAAACCCTATCAGGAAAAAGCATTGGCTGTAACTAAAGCTTCAAACGATCTTTATAAATTTATTGCAGATGTTAAAGATGAAATAGTTAAAAAAGCTGATAAAATAGAGGGAACAGCAAAGATGCCTGCATCATCAAGAGAAATTGAAAAAAACGATGATTACGATACCCCAACGTTAGTAATGTGTGGTGATAAAAATGATGGTAAGGGACATAAGGCATCAGAATTAAAAAAGAAACTAGAAGATTTTAAAGTTTCTTTGCTGAAGCACATTGAGGATCCAAAGGAGAAAGCGAATTTTCAATCTCGTTTTGATGAACTTATCAATGTAAAAGATCCTGATCCTAAATCTAAACTTGCAACGAGCGAGAACAAAAAAGACTTGGGAGATGGCAACGTTTTACCATACTCCGGTTGTTGCGGCAATGGCTTTATTAAGTAAGATACAATCAGATGTAAAAACAGCAGAATCGCAAGTAAATAATTATCTTCTCTCAAAAATCAATGCCAAGGA
This sequence comes from Bacteroidota bacterium, assembly GCA_016714005.1. GTDB lineage: Bacteria > Bacteroidota > Bacteroidia > AKYH767-A > OLB10 > JADJOA01. The sequence continues at coordinate 185,173 of JADJOA010000003.1, read as the reverse complement.
TATTAAGTTTACTGATGTAGAACCTAAAGTAGTAGCTCCAACAAGTTATGTTTTGACTGGTCAGGATTACAAAGCAGATGTATTTTTAGCAGCATTCAACAAAAGTTCTGATGCTGAAATTGTTGTTGGCGGGCGCGCTTTACCTGTAGAAAATGGTATGGGAAAATATGTTGACCGTCCTGGTTCGGAAGGTGTAAAGAAATGGGGTGGAATTATTAAAGTAAAGGACCCTGAAGACCCAACAAAGGTTAAAGAATACCCATTTGAAGCAGAATATATTGCAGCTAAACCTGCAGCAGTTATTTCTCCCACTAAAATGAACGTGTTTTTACATTGGCCCTGAAAACCCCGTTTCAATTTCTGTGCCTGGTGTTCCAAATAATAAAGTTCAACCCTCTATTAGTGGAGGTGGAGGTTCATTGTCGAAAACGCCAAAGGAACAGGTGCCGATTATATAGTAAAGGTTACTACGCAAGGAGAGGCAAACCATAAGCATTACTGCTGATTTTGATGGAAAAAAAGTAAACATGGGCTCACAGAAATTTCGCGTTAAACGAGTTCCCGATCCTATTGCAAAAATTGGAGGTAAAAAGGATGGCAACTTCCCCAAAAATGCTTTAATAGCACAAAGTGCTGTTATTGCTGAATTGGAGAATTTTGATTTTGAAATTTATTATAAGGTTACAAAGTTTAAAATGTCTCTTTACCGTAAAGGAAAAGATCCTGTTGATATTGAAGGACAAGGGAACCTGATAAATTCTACAATGAAATCAGCCTTAGGCGGAGCCAGAGCGGGAGATAAAGTGTATTTTGAATATATAAAAGCTGTGGGTCCTGATGGAACCCAAAGAAGTGTGCCTAGCGTAAACTTTACTCTTCAATAAACGTATAAAACTCTAAACGGAGGTTAAAATGAAAAAATATCTTCTGTTATTTATGATTTGTGCAAGTTTTGGATTCAAAACTTCTGCACACACTGTACTAGACGGAATTTATGTAAAAGAGCATAACCCTACACGGCAGGTAATTCAGTTTGCTTACCTGAGAGAGGCTGATGTGATGTGGAGTAAAAAGAGTTTGGGAAGTTGTTGATTTAAAGCAAAGATAAATCTTCCTTTGAGATTTCCCACGCGAAGGAGATACAAAGATCGTGCAAGTTTATTAGAAACAATAATGAACTCTATTGAAGAGGGTTCATTAACAGCGTATGCCACAATTGACGATGAATTTACCACTCCAATGACTATGGAAGAGTTTAAGAAGATTGGTGGAGCTGGAATGGATACTATTCAGATTATTGACCCCGAACCGCCCTATTTAACTCGTGATTCGGCTGTAGTGCGTGAATTTTCAAAAGATAAGGTGGTTGCCTATCGTATAAAATCCGACTGGTTTTTTGATAAACAAAGAAGTGTATTAGAGAATAGAATTGTAGGATTTGCCCCAATGATGCTTGATGAAGATGATCAGGGAAATGTGAGGGAAGGGGCAATTCTGCGTCCGTTGTTTTGGATCTATTACCCAGAAGCACGTAAAATTCTTGTTAATACTGAGGCTTTTAATCGTGGAAACGATGCAGAGAGAAGAACTTTTGATGATATTTTCCAGCGCAGAATGTTTAACAGTTATATCATCAAAGAATCGAATGTTTACAATAGAAGGATAGATGAGTACAAAACCGGATTGGATGCTTTACTTGAGTCTGATAGAATAAAAGAGGAAATTGTTAATATGGAGCATGACCTCTGGGAATATTAAATAATTAAAAATTTTATACCGGAACCGCTCAAATTCAGCGGTTTTTTTATTTTATTGATTTAAAGATACGGCATGATAGTCGCCCTTTTTTTTACAGCACCAAACAAGATATTCACCCAAAATATAAGATAATGCCCTTGCGTATAGAGTATCTTTGAAGACTTTAATTTTATATTTAGTAGCTTTTACAAATACATCAACATGAAAAAAACTATACTCATTTGTTTGACTCTTATTACTGGAATAGTAAATGCTCAAACAACAATTTTAAGTGCAGGATCTTCTTGGAAATATTTAGATAACGGAACAGATCAGGGTACAACCTGGAGAGATTCCTCCTTTAACGATGCAAGTTGGAGTAGTGGAAATGCCCAGCATGGGTATGGAGAAGGCGATGAAACCACTTTACTCAACTACGGAGGCGTGCCATCAAACAAATACACTACTTATTATTTCAGAAAAAAAATTAATATCAATACATCTGCATTTATTAATTACACTCTTAATCTTAAACGTGACGATGGAGCAATTGTTTATTTGAATGGGAATGAAGTTTGGAGGGAAAATATGCCTGCCGGAACAATTACCTACGCAACTTTTGCTGCATCTGATGCTTCTGATGATGGGCAAACTTTTTTGAATAACACTATTCCTTCAACCTACTTTATTAATGGCGACAATTACATCTGTATAGAAGTGCATCAGTTTACGCTATCAAGTTCTGATGTTAGTTTTGATTTTAGCTTGATTGGAAATAATGTACCTCCTGCACCGGTTTTAGTGAGAGGACCTTATTTACAGCAGCCAACTTCAAGCAGTATGATTGTAAGGTGGCGTACCGATATTAATGCACCTTCAAAAGTGTCGTATGGAACTTCTGCCGGATCCCTTACATCGGTTGTGGTTGATAGCGTTCCTAAAACAGAACATAGCGTTACTATTTCAGGATTAAACAACAATACTAAATATTTTTATTCTGTTGGTGACTACACTAACGTTTTACAAGGTGATGCCAACAATTATTTTACTACTTCTCCATTACAAGGCACTAACATAAACACACGACTTTGGTTTATTGGGGATCATGGAACGGCAGATCAATCTCCAAGAAATATGCGCGATGCATTTTTAACCTATACAGGGAGCAGAAGGGCAGACTTGATGTTTATGCTTGGAGATAATGCGTATGCAAATGGAACGGATGCAGAGTATCAGGTATCTACTTTCCAAAACCAATTGAGGGAGTGATAAAGAATGTACCACTGCTGCCTTGTGCAGGTAACCACGATTTAGATGTTGCGAGTGCAACAAATCAAACAGGACCTTATTTTGATATTTTTTCAATGTTTACTTCTGCGCAGGGTGGCGGGTTAGCATCTGGAACTGAGGCATACTACTCTTTTAATTATGGACAAATTCATTTCGTTTGTCTTGAATCAACAACAGCATCTTTCAGACAAATGAATAGCCCCATGATGCAGTGGCTGCAAAGCGATTTGGCAGCTAATACTCAAAAGTGGACTATTGTTTATTGGCATCATCCTCCGCACTCCAAAGGCACTCACGATTCGGATGCAGATATTGAAGAAATTGAAATGCGTCAGAATTTTGCACCAATTATTGAACAATATAAAGTTGATTTAGTGTTAAGTGGCAATAGCCATTCATATGAACGCTCTATGTACATTAATGGACATTACGGGCTTTCAAATACATTTAATTCCACTCATAAAGTTGATTCAACATCTGGTAGTATTGCTGCTCCATATTTAAAGCAGAGTTCAAAACAATATAAAGGGACAGTTTATATTCAGGTTGGATGCTCTGGTGTGCCTGAACCGATAACTAATGGTGGCTGGCCACATCCTGCAATGAGTTCGGCAATAAAAGATTCTTTAGGTTCAATGATAATTGATGTAGATGGCGATTCATTAATTGGTAGATTTATTAATGGTAGCCCATCTAATCCGTTGGTTTTAGATGAATTTAAGATCGTAAGACAATGTAATCTTTCAGCATCAATTAATCCTGTACCAAATCAATGTCCATCAGGCGCTCCTGTAACCTTATCAGCGACACCCTCAGGCGGAATTTTCAGCGGTACTGGCGTATCAGGAAATTCTTTTAGTCCGATAACTGCGGGTATTGGTGTTCATATCGTTACCTATAATTATTCAGATGGAATTTGCAGCACATCAACTTCAATTCAAATTACTGTTGCACCTCCTCAAATTACTGCTCCTTCAACTAATATTTGTGCTGGTTCAAATGTTACAATGACTGCATCTTCTGGTACAAGTTATCAATGGTATAGAAATTCAGTTTTACTGTCAGGTGCAACCAATCAAACTTATCTTGCATCAAGCAACGGAACTTACTATTGCCGGATTGTAACCCCAAATTGTACAGCTAATAGCAACAATTTAATTTTAACAGTTGTAAATAATCCCACGCCTTCAATAACAGCGGGGTCACCAACATCTTTTTGTTCTCCAGGAAACGTTACTTTAACTGCAAATACATTTGCCGGAGTAACGTATCAATGGCAAAAGAATGGTGCAAATATTTCTAACGCAACTAACCAAACCTATACCGCAATCAATAATGGCTCTTATCGGGTTATTCAAACTGCCAACGGATGTAATAAAACGAGCCCGGCAGTTTCTGTAACTAAGGCTACCTCTGTTTCAGCATCAATTAGTGCAGGAGGGCCGACCAATTTCTGCACCGGTGGCTCTGTTACAATATCTTTAGTTAACCCAATTCCAGGCTATAGTTATCAATGGAAAAATAATGGAGTAAATATTTCTGGTGCTACTTTATCAAATTATAACGCCACCGAATCGGGTAATTACACTTGTTTTGTATCTGCATCATGTGGAAATTCCACTTCTAATTCCATTACTGTCACTGTCGGTACAATTAACACATCGGTTTCTCCATCAGGAAGTGTGGCTATATGCTCAGGCGCATCCATTACCTTAAATGCATTTTCAGATCCGGGATATTTATACCAGTGGCAATTAAATGGAAATTCCATTTCGGGAGCTACTCTTAGTAGTTATACCACTTCTTCGGCTGGCGATTACTCTGTAATTATAACCACCTCGTGTGGAAATGCAACCTCATCAATAACTACTGTAACAATAACTTCTGTATCAATTAGCATTTCTGCCGGTGGTTTAACAAATATTTGTTCAGGAAACAGCGTATTGTTAAGCGTAAATAATTTAATAAGCGGTTATGTATATCAATGGAAAAATAATGGTGTTGATATAACAGGAGCCACTGCCACAAGTTACTCAGCTAATTCTTCAGGCAGCTACTCCTGCTCAGTTAGTGGCACATGTGGCACAGCATCATCTAACTCAATTTCGGTTAATGTTGAAAGTACAACTGCAAGCATTACTCCTGCCGGAACTGTAACAGTTTGCAATGGCGCGTCAACAACACTTACTGCAAATACAGGGATAGGTTATAGCTACCAATGGAAGCTTGGTGGAGCTAATATAAGTGGTGCTACTAATATTTTTTACAGCAGCAATGTAGCCGGGTCATATACAGTAGATGTTACCGGTACGTGCGGAACAGTAACATCTTCTTCAACCACAATTATAAACTCACCGGGTGCAATTTCTATTTCACCCTCACCATCAACTACTTTCTGTGCCGGCCTCAGTTTCCAGTTAACAGCCACAACCGGTGCAGGATATACATATCAGTGGGTTAGAAATGGGGTGAACGTTGCCGGTGCAACAAATTCAACACTTACGTCTGCCAATGCTGGAAGCTATACAGTTAAAATAGCGCAAAATGGGTTGTGCACAACTACTTCATCAACCACAGTAGTTACCCAAATCAATAACCCTGTTCCAACAATTTCTCCTCTACAACTCAAACTATTTGCTCTGGATCGCAATTAACTTTTAGCACAAACAACTTTGCAGGAGTGGTTTACCAATGGCAAAGAACGGAATTGATATATCGGGAGCGACATTGCAAAACTATAATGCCACAACTTCCGGCACCCACAGAGTAAGGCAAACCGCTAACGGATGTACTAAAAGTTCAGCATCGGTCAGTTTAAATGTTATTGCTTGTTCATTTCACCCGGGGGGTAAAGAAAACAATAATACTTTGTCAGGTGAATTTAAATTGGCTCCCAATCCTTTTGAAAATACCTCAGATCTGTTTATACCATTTGAATATTTTAATGCTCCTGTTAATGTTTTTGTATATGATGCTTTAGGAAAGGTTTCACGAATGAGTGTTACGAGAAGCTCGGGCAAATTTGTTGTAAACAGAAATGATGCTACATCAGGCATTTATTTCCTTCAGGTTAAAGACGGTTCAAATAATAGTCTATATGTAACCAAAATAGTTTTAGAGTAAAAACTCAAAAAAATGACTGGTGCAAACCGGTCTTTTTTTTATGTCCATTCACTTTTATTTCACAGGTAGATTTTTAGATTGGCAACATTAAAACTATTGTTTAACCAATACTTTATGTAATAAATTTGCCGTATAAAAACTTCAACTGTATTTTCTCATGAATCATAAATTTGTCATTACTTTTTGCTTAACGTTAATATTAAGTGCTTCTAAGCTTATGGCTGCGGGCGAGGCAGGCTATAACATAAAAATAAAAATAAACCCTCTTAAAGATTCACTAATATATCTTGCAAATTATTTTGGCGATAAGCAATATATTCAAGACTCGGCAAAATGCGATGCAAACAGTTGGGTAAATTTTAAAGGCAAAGAAAAACTTGCCGGTGGGATATACCTTGTTGTGATGCCTGGGAAAAAATATTTTGAAATTATTATTGATAAGGAGCAGCACTTTTCTATAGAAACAGACGTTGCAGATCCGGTTAAGAATATGGTAGTTAAAAATTCTAACGACAATAAAATATTTTATGATTATTTGAATTTTGTTAGTAGTAAACAAAAGGAAGCGGAGGAAATACAAAAGCAATTTGCAACTGCAAAGAGCAGGGCAGACTCTACTCAAATACAAACCAAACTTGGTGAAATAGGAAAAGAAGTAACTTCTTATAAAGAAAAATTTATAGCAGAAAATCCTGAAATGTTGTTGGCAAAGGTTTTTAATACCTCTCGCGATCCCGAAGTGCCAGAAGCTCCTACTTTGCCTGACGGGGCCAAAGATTCAACTTTTGCTTTTCGTTATTATAAATCTAAATACCTCGATAATGTAGATTTTAATGACGCAAGGTTACTTCGGACTCCATTGTTTCACACAAAACTTGATACGTATATTAAGAAACTTACTGTTCAAATTCCTGATTCAATTAACAAAGAAGCAGATATGCTTGTAGCAAGGGCAAAAAATAACAAAGAGGTTTTTAAATATGTGGTGTGGTATTTAACCAATCAGTACGAAACAAGTAACATTATGGGAATGGACGCTGTGTTTGTTCACATGGTAAAAAACTATTACACAAGGGAGCAAGCCACATGGATTGATTCGGTACAACTATATAAAATACAGGAAAGAGCAAAAATACTTGAACCTATTTTGCTTGGTAAGCGTGCCCAAAACCTCATTTTGCAAGATACACTTGGTAACCCTAAATCACTCTACAACATTAAAGCTAATTACACTGTACTGGTGTTTTGGGAACCCGATTGCGGGCATTGTCAAAAAACAATTCCTAAAATAAAATTGGTTTATGATAAAGTTAAAGCTAAAGGAGTAGAAGTATTTGCAGTTGACACAGAGACGGAAATGGAGAAATGGAAAAAATTTATTCGTGAAAAAAATCTTAACTGGATTAATGTAGCGGACCCAGATTTGCATAATAATTTCAGATACGAGTTTGATATTAATACTACGCCACAAATTTTTTTGCTTGATGAAAACAAGAAAATCATTGCAAAAAAAATTGACCCAAAGACATTGGAAGATATATTGGAAAAAAAACTTGATATGACCATAGATGTGGTTCCTCCTGAAGAAGATAAACATTCAGAGACGCATTAATGCCAATTTTTTGTGTGATGAAAAGCCGGGTTAAACTACCCGGCTTTTTATTTTTGAAACAGGGATACATAAGTGAAAAAAAACATGTAGGTTTGACAAGTATCAAATTTAAATTTTTAAAGACAGAGTAGCCTGATGTACACACCAGAGGTTTATCAATACAGCCTTCTTGATTTTTTGTACTCTCCGTTTTTGCTTTTTTTTATTTTGTACTTTGCTAAATCAATTAGAGATAAACGAATTGAAAAGGAACCCGAGTTTAAGTATTTTTTACCAGCGGTAATTATTAAAATAATTGGTGCCATAACTGTGGTGCTGGTTTACACATTATACTACAAGGGGGGCGATACAAACTATTATTTTAATGATGGACGCGGCTTGGTCAGGTTAATGTTTAAAAGACCTGATTATTTCAGCGATATACTTTTTAATGGAATGGATTTTAGTAAGTTTTACTATTTTGATAGTGAAACAGGCTATCCTGCATATTACAGACAAAGCCAAACATATTTTGTTGTACGCATTATTTGGCCTTTAATTCTTTTAGGATTGCAAAGTTTTATTGCAACCAGTATTCTCTTAGCTCTTATTTCGTTTGGTGGTATTTGGAGAATGTATAGAGTATTTATTGCTGAGTTTCCTCAGTACAAAAAGCAATTCGCCATTGCATTTTTTTTCGTTCCGTCTGTTTTTTTCTGGGGATCGGGATTACTAAAAGATACTATTACTTTTAGTGCTATCGGATATTTTTTTTATAGCTTTTATATGGCCTTTATAAGGCGAGAGAAGGTGTTTACGAACCTTATTATAGTTTACCTATCTATGGGAGTTATCATAAACATTAAACCATACATATTCGTGGGTTTGCTGCCCGGAACTTTAATCTGGATTATTGGGCATTACACATCAAAAATTCAAGGAAATTTTATTCGGGGGGTTACTTTTCCAACCGCTATTAGTATTGGAATTGCATGCGGATATTTATTACTTATTATTTTAGGTGATGAGTTGGGAAAATATTCTCTTGATAAAATATTAATGGAGGCCTCTATATCAAACTATGATTTAAAACAATCTTATTACAAAGGAAATTCTTTTGATATAGGTAAAGTTGATCCAACATTTTCGGGAATGCTTGAAAAATTTTTTCCAGCTGTTAATGCTGCTTTGTTTCGCCCTTATCTATGGGAATCTAACAACCTTTTGATGGCCGTATCAGGAGTAGAAAATTTTCTAATATTGATTTTTACTCTTTATACTTTGTACAGGATTAGAGTGTTTGGAATTTTCGCCTTTTTTGCAAAAAGTAACCTGCTTACTTTCTCACTTATTTTCAGTTTGTTTTTTGCATTTTCTGTTGGCATTTCAACCTCTAATTTTGGCAGTTTGGTGCGCTACCGCATTCCGCTTTTGCCGTTTTATATATCCAGTCTTTACATTATTAACGGAATGGTAACCGAAAGAAAAAATCAAAAAAGGGAAAAGAGAATATATGGCTTATGTACCCAGCAGTTAAGCTGCGTTTTTTGTAAACCATTTATGAAGCACAATCAATACCCACAAACGATTATACAAAAACTCTGTTCCTGAATTAAAACTACTTACCATGGCTTTTACTTTCTGATAATTTACCACGTTGTATTTTTTAATTACTGATTCATTAAGGTAATCATCAATAAGATATTTTAAATCGGTTTTAAGCCATTTGCTGAGTGGAATTGCAAAACCTTGTTTAGGGCGGTTAAATAATTCTTCGGGCACGTACTGGTAAAGTATTTTTTTTAAAATATACTTTGAAACACCATTACGATACTTTAATTCAGGACTTAAATTAAGAGCAAACTCAATAATCCGATGATCTAAAAAAGGTACTCTTGTTTCTAAAGAATATTTCATGCTCGCTCTGTCAACCTTAGTAAGTAAATCATCTTGCAAATAATATTGCAAATCAAACAATGCCTGTTTTTCCATAGCTGTAAAATTCCGTGTAAAATTCAGGTTGTTTGCCGCATCAAACATATTATTGTTGGCAGATAGAAAATTACTGATGGTATATTCCTGTTCCTTTCTGGATGAGATAAGATAAGGCTCGTTTAACAACTCTGACAACTCCTGGTCAGAAAAGAAATATTGTTCTTGCGAAAAAATGTGCTGCTCAATGTTTTTATGACTTGCCGCGTTAACCAATTTGCCTACGCGTTTATAGCGTTGCGGAAATATTGAAAGCAAACCTGCAAGCGGTTTTCGGGCAGCATAAATGAGAGAACTGTCAAGCCGTTTTGCCCATTTGTATGATCCATAACCAAAAAATAATTCATCACCACCATCTCCGGAGAGGGTAACTGTTACATGCTTCCTGGCAAGTTTGGAAACAAGCATGGTGGGTATTGAAGATGAGTCGGCATAAGGCTCGTCATAAGCATCAAGAATTGAGTCAAACAAGGAAATTGCATCTTTATAAGAAACAATAAATTCATGGTGGTTAGTTCCTAAAAACTCAGCAATTTTTTTTGCGTATTGAGCTTCATTATGGCTGCTCTCTTCAAAGCCGATGGAAAACGAATTTACTTTAAGTGCCGATAGCATTACCGCTGTTGCAGTTATCATGCTGGAATCAATGCCGCCACTTAAAAAAACTCCCGATGGCACGTCACTCCTCAATTGATATTGTACAGAAGAAACAATTAGGTCGCTAAGTTTAACCATTGCTTCTTCAAGGTTACCAATAGTTTCATTTTTTATTAAACGAGGCAGTTGCCAATATGCATTTTGCACCAAACCATCTTTATTAACTTTTATCCAATGCCCGCTTTTCATTTTAAAAATATTGCGGTAAATGGTTTGTGGTGCAGGTATGTAACCCAGGTTTAAAAAAAGTTTTACTGCCTGTTGGTTTATTTCTTTTTTTACATGTTCAACTTTTAATAATGATTTTAGTTCCGAAGCAAATGCAAAATTTTTTCCATCCCAGTAATAGAAAAGCGGTTTAATGCCAATTCTGTCTCTGAATATATAAAGCTCCTGAGCAACTTTGTCGTAAATTGCAATGAGGAACATTCCGTTTAAAAATTTAACAAAATCAACTCCGTATTTTACAAAAGCTTCCAGTACCACTTCTGAATCGCCAGATGTTTTTAACACAATTTCTTCACCCGAAATTTTATTGCTCTGGAGTTGAATTGCTATTTCATTATAATTATAAACCTCGCCATTGTAAACCATTACATATCGCTGGTTTTGCGAAAACATGGGTTGGTTTGAGCGTGTAGATAAATCAATTATACTTAACCTCCTGTGGCCTAAGTGCACCACACCGTCAGTAAAATATCCGGCAGCATCTGGCCCGCGATGTGCCAGTGCATCTGTCATTGCATGAATATCCCGTTCTTCAAAAAAGCCATTATTAGAATATGTTCCCGCTACACCGCACATTTAAAATATAAGTTTGATTATTGCTTTATAAAAAAGCAGGTTGGTAATTGAAGAAGGATATTTAAGGGCTTCAAAAAAGAATTTTAAACCATCTGTTTTGTTTCTGTTTGAAAGAAATACATTGCTTAATAAAAGATTGGTAAAGGATTGTATTTTACTAATGTCACTTTTCTTTTTCAAAAAATTTTTAATGAAATAATCAGCAGCAAATCGGTGCCATTTTACATATTCCGATGCTGTAGATTGATTTACCGAACGACCAACGTGCTCATTTACGTAATTTGTAATAAGATTTACCTTCAAAATTTTTTCTTTAGTACTGAACATTCGCATAAACAACAAATCCTCAGAATTTAAAATATTCATATTCGGAAACCTGATATCCGGATGTGCTATTCTGCTATAACAAAACTGGTTTAAAGAAACTGGGTTAGATGCAAGGAAGTCGTTTAATAAAACAACACATTCATCATCTCTGAATTTTTTTTGCTTATACTCTTTCAACTTATTGCCTATAATTTGTTCGGTAGCAAAGGCTTTGTAGGATGGATTTCTTTCAATTAACGTTTTAATTTCAAGCAAATGATTTTGCAGGTAGCCATCGTCAGAATCTAAAAAACATATCCAGTTTCCAACGGCTGCATTTAAACCTGCATTGCGTGCAATGCACCTCCCATAATTTTCCTGCCTTATTATTTTTATTCTCTTATCTGCTTTGGCGTGTTCTTCAATTATAGGTAAGGAACCATCGGTGCTGCCGTCATCTATGCAAATAAGTTCGAAGTTTTTAAAAGATTGATTAAGTACGGTGTAAACAGATTCGCGCAAAAAATCTTCCCTGTTATATACGGGCATAATAATGCTGAAAAAGGGAATAGAAAATTGCTCAGTTTTCATGCTTAAAAAAATATCATATAAAACAAGGTGTAAGATATAAAAGCGCGAACAGATTTATAGAACTCGCCCAAAGAAAAATAAGTAGAAAAAATTTTTTGCCTGGTGGCACGTTCAATTTTTTTTCTGATAAGGCCTGAGGGTTTCCTGTTATTTATAAAAAGCGTTGACGAAAGTTTTATCCAATTTATTTTATCATTGATGTTTAAAGTGTTTTTCTCATATCGCGGCTTAAGTTTTGAGGCCACGGTAATGGTATTTCTTTGCAATATTTTTGCCCCAGAAATGTCTGGCGTATAAATAAATGATCTTCTGCATAAATCATGTTCATTGAAGGGAACTGATTCTCCATTAGAAAATCTTTTTTCATACAAAACTGATTTATTGAAAACCTGTCGTATTCAATGGCATCTTCAAAAGAAAGAGTTTGCGTTTTTCCCCAAAATTTTTTGGAAGTGAAATCCTTTAGATTACTTCCATTCAATTCAGATGTACAAAAAACGTTTATGTCTTGGTTCGTTTTTATTAATTCATTAAAAATTCTCAAGTGATTTTGAAAATAGGTATCGCCTGAGTTTAAAAAGCAAATCCAATCAGCTATTGCATTTTGAATGCCGTTATTGCGGGCAATACATTTTCCCAGATGAGGTTGTTTAATAATTTTAATACGCGGATCGTTTCCGGCAACAGTTAGTATTATTTTTTCAGTGTCGTCAGTGCTGCCATCGTAAATAAACAATACTTCAAAATTTGAAAACTGCTGGCTAAGCAATGACACCACCGTATCTTTTATATACAACGACTCATTAAAAAAGGGAATAATGATTGAAAAAGTTGGCTTAACTTCTGGTACAGTCATGAATACAACTCCTCGGTTTTTCGGATAAATTTATCAAAACTAAACTCATTAATTACTGAATTGTAACCATTGGATTTAATACTATCCGCAAGCTCAGTTTCGGTTGAAAGCCTTGTAAGGGCTTCATAAATTTCGTTGGAATTTTTATAATCAACTACTAAGGCATTGTAATTATTTTTAATAAACTCATTTGCTACTCCTGATAAAGTAAAAACCGAAGGAGTTCGTGCAGCAAGCGCCTCAACATAAATTTGTCCGTATGCTTCGCACAATGCATCTACAGGGGTATGAACAAAATAAGTAAATGACTTAAAAAGGGCAGGGCTGTCATTTTCAAATTTTATTTCTCTGTAGGCCGTTGAGGGTAGTTGGTTCAGATGTTCTCTTATAACATTTGAATGGCTTCCGCTTGCATTGGCAAGAACAAGAATCGCATCTGGGAAACTTTGATGGAACTTTACAAACCCATCTACTATGTATTCAATTCCTTTCCAATTAATATATCTTGAAACTACTCCAACAACAGTTTTTGCATCAGCATAATTATATTTTGCCTTAACGGAATCAATTCTCTCTGATGATACGTTTTCAAAGTCATCCATTTTAAATCCGTGATGTATCAAATGTATTTTATTGGCGGGTACGTTTTCTTTTCAACCAACACATCAGTAACCGACTTGGAAATGGAAACAATATGAGTGGATAAAGAGTTGCAGTACTTATCCCATTTTACCGTTGATGGAAAATAATCCAGATGAAGGGTGGAATGATGGCGCGTATAAATTCTTTTTTTAATTCCTGCAATAATTGCAGCAGTTAGTCCTGCAATATTGGCATCAAATAAATGGCAATGTACAGCATTAGGTTTTTCTGATTTAAATATTTTTAACAATTGCCAAATGGCATTAGGTAAATCTTTTTTACTGTTATATGTTATCCTGTAATTTCTAAGCCCGGCTTGCTTCACAAAATTCTCAACATAAGAGCCTCCCGGATTTAAAAAAACAAACATTAACTCAAACTTATCGCGGTTAATACTTTGCACTAACCATTCGTACTGAACGGCTTTGTCGTGAAATGACAAAACCAAACAAATTTTTTTCTTAGGAAATCGCATGTAGTATTTCTCTCGCAAATTTTTCTGTCTGATTTTCTCTTGAGTATTTTAATATTTCTTTTTCAATACCAAAATAAGAAATAGTTCCGTTTGTTTCCCATTGACTATAAGCGGTGATTAAATGATGGTAAAATTCCTCTGGACTGTTAGCCACGTTTCCTGCCTTGGTTTTATTAAGTAGTTCATCAATTACGTTATCATCACCGGGAGCGATTAAAATATTTTTCTTGCCCCTAGGTATTCAAAAATTTTAGTAGAGTAAATTCCTTTATGTCCCCTCCAGCCTGAGTAAAAGAGTATTTGCGCATCGGCAAGATATTGTAAAGCTTTTATTCTTTCAATTTTGCCGGTTGTAAGCAAATCAAAATCCTTTAATGCCGCTTTTATTTTATCGCCAACTTCTGCAATGGTATTTATTCCAATAAAATTGAGCTTTAATTTATGGTCAGGACGCATTTGCTTAAACTTATTTAACCCTTCAATTAAAATAGAAATATCCTGTGTAGGGTATATAGTCCCAACAATGGTGAAGTTAAATTTACCATTTGGAGTTTTTGGAAGAAGGGTTTTAAAAATAGAATCTTCGTAGCCATTTGTTACCACCACTGGTTTTTTATGGTAAACAGACATTATTTCTTCTGCAAGCGGCTCACTGACGGTTGCAATAAGTTTGGCGGCAGAAAACCATTTCTTGGCATAACGTTTATTGAAGTAAAGAAAAAACTTCTGCTTTACAGAAAGCTCCGCATCTTCTGCTCCTAACAACGTTTGCCAAATATCTCTGAGGTCGAGCACAAGCGGGATAGCAAATTTTTGAGATAACTCATACCCCAATCTAACCGAATTAAAGGGAGGTGCAGAAACAAGAATAAAATCATAATGATTGGTTTTTAAATGCTCGTTTAAAAAATTGAACAGACTTTTATAGGCATTTACCTCGGTATTAAAATGTCCTAACACCGGATTGGTAAAATGGTACAACTTGCTAAATAGTTTACTGTTTTGAGCAAGTGTTTTTCGATTTGAAGCAATTACGTATGGAAATCTGTAAACAGAAAAATTTTTCTCTTTTGAGAAAGTTACAGGGGTATTATTTTCAGTCAGGAAATCTACCCATTCGTTTTCCTTGCCTGTCCAGTGTCTTGTAACAATTACGGGATGTATGCCATGAGTATGAAAATTATCGGCAAAAGCCTGCACTCTTGGTGATGCAACGCTATTAGCAGGAGGGAAAAAATAAGTGATAACAAGGGCTTTCCGCACAACAAATGGTGGTTATAAACGCAAAAGCCAAATCTAAAACTTTTAAATATTTAATTTGTAATCGGGTCAATCATTTTTAACCACAGACTCCCCAATAAACACTTATGAAAAGGTTTCCATAAATTTTGCCGCAGCGTAATTTCGCCAATAACTGGGTCCGTGCCTTAGAGAGAATTTTTTTGGTAAAAATTTTTCAGGTATTTCAAAGTAGTGTAGCCATACATCTTGCCGTGGATTATAGTTTAGTTTATCCAGCCTGTTTACAATTTCATCGGGTACCGTCCCTTTAATTGCATTCCGTAAAATTACTTTAGTGGTTACATTATCAAAAATGAGTGGAGTAGGGCATGCTAACACAAAGTTAACCAGTTCGTGATATAAAAATGGCAAGCGGGTTTCTACAGAATGTATCATAGCATTTCTGTCGGCATAAGTCAGCAGTTCGGGTAAGTGGTATTTAAGGTCGAAACGAAGTTTTGATTTTAACGACTGAAAATAACGATTGTCAGTATTACCAGGTAAAAAGAATTTTGAAAATAAAGATTTGGGAATGAAATAATATCCTAATCTAAGTCGATTTCCGTACTTTTTATAATGGATATTTCTTTCTTTTAAAAATTTCCTGAATTTGAAATTGTAAAAATGTTCCCACTGGCTATATTGCGCGTAGGGTTCGTACCCTGCAAGAAACTCATCAGCACCCTGTCCATCTAAAATCACTGTTACATTATTTTTTTGCTAACTCCATTACATAGTATTGAGCACAATTGCTTAAAGAGCCTAATGGTGTTTCGTGGCTCCAGGTCATTTTATTAATGTCTTTGCAAGTATTCTCAGGGTTGGGATAAACATTGAAATGTTGCACACCGGTTTTATTTTTAATAATGTCAATCCATTTACCTTCATCATGCCTGTGGTCGTAAAATCGGGCAGAAAATGCTTTTTGATTCAAAGAGCCATTGAGCGCTTTATGTATATAACAAACAACGGATGATGAATCCAAACCTCCCGAAAGTGAAGTTCCCACCGGAACATCGCTGCGCAAACGCCTTTTAATAGATGTCATAAACAACTCATCAAAATGCTCAGCATAATCATTTTCATTCTTATAAAATATTTTGGTTTCAACATATAAATCAAAATATCTTTTAATGGACATTTCTCCGTTTTTAATCTTCAAAAAATTTCCTTGTTCAAGTTTTAGTATGTCCCTAAAGTAAGTTTCAGTAGGATATTCATTTACAGCATTGGTTATATATCCCTGGAGTTTTACCAAATCAATTTCTTTTTTAATGCCTAAGGCAAAAAGCGCTTTTGCTTCAGATGCAAATACAAATGTTTTTTGGTTGTAGAAATAGTGAAATGGTTTTTCGCCAAACCTATCGCGGGCGCAGAACAGTTCTTGTTCTTGCTCATCCCAAATGGCAAATGCAAACATGCCATCTAAATCATAAAGGCATGCTTCTTTTAAAATCGTATAGTGCAAGCATTACCTCTGTATCTGATTCCGATTGAAAATGATAACCCGCCTTCTCTAACTCTTTTTTTAGTTCAAGGTAGTTATATATTTCGCCATTATAAACAATGGTATATCGTTTTTGGAGGTAATGCATTGGTTGCCTGCCACCATCTGAAAGATCAATAATAGAAAGCCGTCTGTGCCCAAAACCAATTGTTTCATTCGAGTTTAGCCAAAATCCCTCACCATCAGGTCCTCGGTGTGCAATTGAATCAGTCATTTTTTTTAATGACTCAACTTGTACTTTTTCTCCACTTATGTTGAATATACCGGCAATACCGCACATAACTACACTGCTACTTTTTTGTAAAACTCAATTAATCCTTTTATAGTTTTCTCTTTACTTAAATTTTCTGTAAAGTAGTTTTTGTTTTGAGATTGAACATTCTCTAAAAAATAAATTGTCATCAAGCAATTTAGTTATAGTTGTATTAAGAGGAGAACCATCAGTAACTAAAAGTGGAAACGATTTATAATAGCGCTTTGTGAAATATGGCTTTACATAAGTCAAAACTACCTTTCCTTTAGAAAAAGCATACCAATCCCAATATGAGTAATGACCGTTGACGGTTGACCCTATCCATATATCGCAATGCTGTATTGCATAGGTTACATCCACAATTAATGCGCTGGTAACCCGTGTAATTTTTGCTGACCGTTTATACTTTGTTTCAATTTCATTTAAAAGTTGTTCAAGTTCATCTGTTAAATGATCAGTAAGTATATCAACAGCAATTTTTATTGTTTTATCAATAGGTTTGCATAACCGCTTGGGCTGTTCATCATATAGAAAGGTGGTTGATGTGAATTGATATGGAGGCGGGAAACAATCTGGCAAAAGATATTGACTGAGAGATGCTTCAGTAAGCGGTATTAAATTGTTATTGCTGAACAGTTTCTGTAGAGATAAGGAGGATTGATAATCACCATCAGGTTTTTTTACATTATCAAACCATTTGTTCCGGTACGCAACATTGTCATTATATTCTATTTCAGGAATAAATACATCACTTTTTTTAAATTCAATTATCCCTTTTTTTGAAAAAATTCTTTGAAGCCAAAGGCAAATACTATAGTGTTTAATGTCACCGCCATACCAGTGTACCACATCGCTCCACTTAAAATATTTTATTAGACTCAAAATGAAAAGTATTTTTGAAACAGGGTTATTGGGCTCTGAAAAAAAAATTAACGAACGCGATGCAAACCGGTTGTTTAATTCAAAGCACAATAAAAACACTTCTTCTCCATGCTGCTCTAGCAACTGAACACGCTCGGCAAGTTGTGTGCTAAACCTTTGTGATAGAATTAAAACTTTCAAAACAATTTATCAGTTAAATAAGCTGTTTACTCCGTTTAATATCTTGGTAGCTTGCGGTTCTGCAGAAAGTTCGTAAGCATGCTGATGACTTTTCAACTTGTAATCTTTTATTATCTCAGGTGTAAGACTGTTGATTTGCCGTGCCTGTGTTTCAATATTAAAATCATCAAACACAATTCCAGTATTATATTTTTCTGTTATTCTTTTAAGTGTCACGTATGGTCCAACAGCTACACACAATCTGCCTTGCACAAACTCCCAGTATTTATTAGGGCATGTATATTTATAATTGGTATGTACGGGAGGTATGGAGAAATGCCCAATGTCAAATGGGTTTATGGCTGTAACAATTTTATCGGTGGGTACAGGTTCTAAAAAATGTATGTTAGGATTGTTACGTGCTTTGTCTTTTAAAAATCCAAAGTAATCGTAATTGGTAACCATTAGCATAAAGTAATAATGAAAACGTTTGTCAACGTTTTCCATCATTTCAATAGCTAAATGAAGGTTGCGGTTGTAGTCAGCAATTCCGTGGTGTACAATTTTTATGTGTTCAGGATTAATTTCAGATGGTTGTAAATCGTGAAAGTAGCCTGCACTTGTTGCAATAATATGTTTTTGTATATGGCAGAAGTTTTTGTAACATTCATAAACTTCTTGTGCATAGAATGAAACCATATCGCATTGCGGAATATATTTTTTACAAATGTTTACAATACGTGGTTGGTGATCGCGCACCCATTCTTTGTTTGAGTCATACTCGGCAAAATATATTTCCTGCGGATCAAACATTACTTTGCTTTTACCATTGGCAATTCTAAAAGCTACTGGTAAAAAGTTAATGTTCTGTACAATTACCAAATCAAAGTTTTGTTTTTGTAATTCATCATTACTTACAATTCGATAGTCAAGCCAATAACGTCTCTCCCAATCGCTAGTCAGTTTATAATATATGTATCTACAGTGGCGGCTTATTTTGTCCCACAAACTCATTTCGGTTTCAACACTACGCGTTGCATTGGTAAATGGTATGTCTCTAAAAACCGAAGGCCCGTAACCAGCTGTATAAACGTCATACTGATCTTTTAATGTTTTAATCATACGCGTAAGCGTGTTGATTTTTTTAAAGTCAGCAGGAGCAAGTATCAAAATTTTTTTTCGCAAACTATTCCTCAATTAAAAGTAATTTCTTAAAAAGTTATTTACCGTTAAGCTTTGTTTTTATAATCCTCAATAACACGCTTATAAATATTAACCATCTCATGAGCCAGTACACTCTGACTATGATACATCTCAACATATTGTCTGCTTTTAATTCCTATCTCTGTACGTTTAGCAGGGTTATCAAGAAGAAATTTAAGCTGCTCATACACATCATCGGGATTGGCATTTACCAATGGTAACTCTGATGGATATTGGCTTAACAACGATTGTTTTGTATAGCACAAAACAGGCTTGCCAAACGCCATTGCCTCAACCGCTGCCAGCCCATGATGACCAAGGATTAACTGATCAACATAAATATCTGCTCTTTGCATTTGCTTTAGCGCCTCGGTGCGTGGTACCTTGTCAAGCATTACTTCCTCAAACTCATATTTTAATTTTAACCGGTTTAAAGCTATTCTAACATACTCTGTCCCCTTTGTTTTTTTTACTGCACTTGCGTGGACTATAACCGGAACTTTTTTACAGGGATCAGGAAACGCAGGAACAAAATCATCTGAAACAATTCTTTGTCGAAGATAAAAAGCAACAACAGGATAATATTCCGGTAATAAATACCTGTCCATTCCCTGAATTGATACCACTTTAAAACCGTATCGACTAAAAACCTTCTGAATTTTTTTCGCTCTTTCTAAAGAGCTTTTTTGAATACTATGCTCCCATTCGCTTTTGTAATAAGGATTATCTTTAAACTCCTCTTCCGGAATTCGGATGTCATTTCCCAACCACTCAACAACGCCAGGCTTCTTAAAAAGCTTTAACAACTTAAATTCCAGATTCATAGGAAGAATGTCAACTTTCCAATACCAGTGAACAATATCAGCCCATTTAATCAGTTTATAATAATGTAAAAGATAACTTGCTTGTTTTATTTTTTTACTAATTGCGTTATCTCCCTTAAAGTCATCAAAAACTGTAATACCATTTTCAGTGAGCCTTTCATTTTTTCCAAAGGCAATTCCCTTTGCTTCCACACCAATTGATTTAAGGGCTAAAATGCTATTGGATATTAATGAAGCAACGTTGTATGGTAAATGCAGAACCTTCACTTTTATTTAAATGTTTTTTATTGCGATTAGGTAAGTCTTTGACGTGTTGATTTTATAAAATCAGCGGGGGTACTTCTTGTTTGATCAACGGTAACGTCAGTAATTAATAGTTTACCCTTACCTGTTATAACCTCAACCGAACCGTTGTCGTGATTTATTTTTGAAATTTGACCGGGCGCGGCAAGATAGATTTCACCATCATCAAACACCTCTGCCCTCCATACTCTTATTACTGATGAGTTAAGGGCACAGTAAGCTCCAGGGAATGGTTCTGATGAAGCATTAATTAAACGCAGTATTTCTAAATTGGATTTGCTCCAATCTATTTTCCCGTCATCGGGAGTACGCGGATAACCACGTAAAGCATCTTTGGGATTTAATGATTGCTTTTGCAAAAAATAATTTTTGTCTTTTTGTAAATGAGTAATTGCTTCAAGCATCATGCCCGGAGTTTCTTTGCGCATCCATTCAAAACCTTCACCCACTCGGGTGTTTTCATGCACGGGAAAATATTTTCTTACAATAATATCTCCACTATCTAATTCGCCAGGAATCATTTTGTGTATGCAAAGCCCGATTTTATCTTCTCCGTTAATAATAGCCCAAGCCATGCATGCATTGCCACGGTATTTAGGTAAATCTCCTGCATGTGCATTTAATATTCCATACGGGAAAAGGCTTATCACCTCATCTTCTATTACTCCGGAATAATTAATGCTTACACTTATATTTATTTCCCCGCACGATTTTATTTGTTCAATAACTTCTGGCTTATTTATTTTAGGCGTGTGAATAAATTTAGCACCTATTTTATTCGCCAGTGCTTCAAAATCTTTTGATGTGTAGTAATATTCTGGAGCTTCTTTAGCAGTTATTATGATGGGAATCTCATGTCCGTGCTCAAGTAAAAGTAGCGCTGACTCATAAGTGTATTCTGACCTGCCAATAATTGCTACACGCATTTTTTTATTTGAAATATTCGCTAATGGTTGCAAATTTTGTTTCGTTCTTTTTTTCAAACAGTAATTTTAGAAATGACAAAAGTTCCATTTCCGTTCTCAACATAAGATGTAATTTGCTCTCGGCTTACGCTGTTAATGTTTGGATAATTTTCTTTAAGCTTTAAATAAGTTTCAAATTTAGAACAGTTTAAATAAACATGTATGGGGTGAAAGTCATAGACTTTAACCCCTTCTATATTTAAAATATTTTTACCTGTCCAATCAACCTGTGGGTGTTCCATTTCAAAATCATCTTCCCAATTATACGGTAGCCTTTTAAGTAACTTATGATTGGCTCCCCAAAAAAAATCAACGCTTTGCAAAACCGGGTGGTAGGCAAGAAACAGCGAAACATCGTATTTAATAGGAGTACGTTGAAGAACTCGGCTTAGTATTAATGTTGATTGTACCAAGGCATGCGTGCGCATGCTTACGGCTTCGGGTACAAGGTTCATACAAAAATCCAACACCTCATCTACTGTATTTCCGTGCGATGAGTTGGGTAAAAAATTGGGATGAATTCCAAGTTCAAACAAATCAGGGTAATCTCTTAACTTATCAACGGCCTGGCTCTTATGCGTTACAAACCAGGTGGCTTTAACTTTATTGGCAATAAACAAATCAGCCACGTAATCAATAACAAAATCAGGAGCCCAATCAATGTCAAGAGTAATGTATGAGTTGCTTTGCATAAGTTATTTAAGGCGTGTGGTTATTGATTTAATAACTTGGTTTGCATTTGAAGCATCGCCTCTATAACTCACTTCTTTTAAAATTAAAATTTTATTGTCGCCACATACCACGCTTACACCATTTGCACCTGAGTTAATAACCTGCCCTGGTGTTCCGTAAAATATATCGTTCAATACTTCGGCTTTTGAAATGCCCAGTTTTTCCGATTCAAAAAAAGTAAATGCACATGGGTAGGGTGAAGCCTGAGCACGAATAAAGTTATAAATTTTTTCAGCTTGCCAGTTCCAGTTAATTAATCCATCATCAGGCATACGTAATGAGCAAAAAGTTGATTCTTTAAGATTTTGCTCCTTAGCTTTTAAAGAGCCATCAACAATTGCTGCAAAATTTTTTGCGAGCATTTCAATAGCTGCATTGTTGCATTTATCTAATACATCAGCAATGTAATCAGTATTAGTGATTTCAATTTTTTTTTGTGCGTAAACAGGGCCATCGTCCATGCCCGAAGAAAATTTAAAAATGGATGTGCCGGTAAACTCATCGCCATTAATAATGGACCAAACAAGTGGAGAACCGCCACGGTATTTCGGCAACAGTGAATGATGAATACCTATAAAACCATTGGGTACGCTTCTTAAAATTTTTTCAGATAATATGTAATACCAGCCAGCAACAAAGCAAATGTCAGGTTTGACATCGGATATAATTTTTTCTGAATCTGTACGATTAGCGGCAAAAAAAAGCGGGATGTTGTTTTGAGTACAGTAGTTTTTAATTGCGTTTAATTCTGAACGGGCATCTTTGCTATCATCAATGGTAAGTATGCCAACAATTTTAGCAGATGCCACTTTAGAGGCATGTTTGAGCAACGATAAGCCAATTTGTTTGCTTCCTATAATTAAAACTTTATTATCTATCACCGGGTTATGCGGTTAGGGTATTAATATTTTGTACAACATAATTAACCTGCTCATCAGTTAATTTTTCAAACATGGGTAGCGCAATTCCGTTTTCATAAGCGCGCATTGCATTAGAAAATAAAGTTTTACAATCCAAATTATATTTATTCAAATAATATTTTTGGTAAGGAATGCACTGTGCACCATAATTTGTTCCAATATTTTTTCGCGCAGTTGTTTTATTAGCGCGTTGCGGTTAATAGAACTATCCACCACTACATGAAATGTTTGCCATGTATGATTTTTATTGGAAAATGTTTTGGGCAGTTTAAGTTTTTTATTTCCTTGTAATCCGGTAAAATATTGTTGGGCAATTTTTTCTTTAACAGCAATTATTTTTCCATACGCTTAAATTGCGAATGGGCAAGAGCAGCCTGAAAATCGGTAAGCCTGTAATTAAATCCTGCTTCCTCAAAAATCATTTCACCATCAACAGTTCTTTGCCCGTGGTTGCGCAATAGTTTTATTTTATCGGCAATAGTGTCATCATCAGTTGTAATTATTCCGCCTTCACCAGAGGTGATGCTCTTGCGCGGGTGTAGACTGAAAGAGCCAATATCGCTTAATGTTCCAACAAATTTCCCATTATATTTTGCGCCTAAAGCACACGCTGCATCTTCAATAATTTTTAAGTTGTGCTTTTTAGCAATTTCAATAATCTCATCCATATTGGCTGCTATGCCAAACTCATGCACGGGCATTATTGCTTTGGTGCGCGGTGTAATACACTTTTCAATCTGCGATACTTCAATGTTGAAATCATCAATACTCACGTCAACAAAAATTGGAGTAGCGCCAACCAGTTCAACCACATTTGCCGTGGCTACATAAGAAAAAGCAGGAACTATTACTTCATCACCTTCTTGTATTCCCAATGCAATTAAAGCAAGGTGTAGTGATGCAGTTCCGTTGCTGACTAATATAGCATGTTTACATCCTAAATAATCAGCTATTTCTTTTTCAAATTCTAAAGAAGATTTTCCCTGCACCAACATACCGCTGCGCAAAACATTTGCAACAGCCTCAATATCGCTGTCGTTTATGCCTGGCTGCATTAAAGGAATAAAGTCCATAACTCTTTTAATAGGAAATACTTTTGAAGAAGTCCGCAGTTTTTAAAATGCCTTCGTCTAAATCAACTTTGGCTTTAAAGCCAAGCAAATCGGAGGCTTTTGCCACACTTGGTATGCGTAATTCTATATCGGCACTTAACGCAGGTTTAAAAATTATTTTAGAGTCAGAATCCAATACACGGCAAACGGTTTGTGCAAGCCCCAATGTAGTAATTACCGCTCTTGCATTCCCGAGATTAAAACTTTCGCCAATTGCTTTTGGGTTTTCCATGCACATCATCAGGCAATCAACAAAATCATCTACAAAACACCATGCGCGTATTTGGTTGCCATCGCCATGTATAGTTATGTCTTCATTTTTTAAAGCACGTTTAATAAAAATTTGTATAGCGCCCTCACCGGTTTGCCCGGGTCCGTAAACATTAAATGGTCTTACTGTTACTACTGGTAAATTATATTGTTTAAAGTATGCATGTGCAAGATGTTCTCCGGCAAGTTTACTTACTGCATAAACCCAACGCGCTTCACCTGCACTGCCCGAAACTGTTTGATCTGTTTCGGCAGATTTAAATGCCATGCTACCAAAAACTTCTGAAGTTGAAAAATCAATAAAGCGGTCTTTAACACCATTAATTTTTGCGGCTTCTAATGCACACGCAGTTCCCATCATGTTTACGCGCATGGTGTGCACCGGGTTTTTTATTACCGTATCAATACCAGCTATTCCGGCTGCATGAACAACAATGTCTGTTCCTTTCATTGATTCAGTAAGTAAATCCTGGTTAAGCACATCGCCTTTAATAATTTTTAGATTAGGATGAGTTGCTACCGAGCTTGATGATAAAGTGTCGCGATGAAAGTTATCGTAAACGGTAATTTTATTGTTGTCGGCTAAATTTTTAATAAGCGCATTGGCTATAAAACCTGCTCCTCCAGTTATAAATATGTTTTTGTTTTTTATCATAGAAAAATTGTCAGCTTAATTTTATCCATTTGGATGATGCTTTAACATACCCATGCATCCAGTTGTATTTATACTCATTTTCTTTTTCGCCAAAGCGAAGTACGTTAAAGTTGCAAATGTTTTCGGCATAGCTAAGTGTTCTGCCGTCAGGATTGTGAATGCCCACGGTGATGCAATATGCACCGGGGTGAAGATGATTTTCAACTTCAACATCAAACTCGTGTCTTCCTTCATTTAATTTTATTGGCATTGAGCCATCAAAGGTATTAACTGAATATGTAATAACTATACCATCGCGCGAAATAAGTTTTATATCAAGCAATGCTTCCTCCACTTTTTGCATAATATCAATTGTTATGCGCACATGTAAGGGATTTAGATACAAAATCTCGTTTGACCCTTCGGCAGCCTTATTATAAAGCAATACTTTTTTAATTCTTGCAAAATCTGATTTGTAGGTGAGTGACTCTGCTGGTATTTCTCCCGAGGCGTTTAAGGCAGAGTTTTCGTCAAGATAGGTGCCGATAGCATCAGTAGTATTGCCATGAAAGGCAACGGTTCCTTTTTTTAGAACCACGGTTTTGGAGCAAAGCTTTTTAATTGCTGCCATGTTATGGCTTACAAACAAAACTGTTCTTCCACTGCGTGATACCTCATCCATTTTACCCATACATTTGTTTTGGAATTCAGCATCGCCAACGGCAAGCACCTCATCTATAATTAAAATTTCGGGTTCCAAGTGTGCAGCCACCGCAAAAGCCAAGCGCAACTGCATTCCGCTGGAGTAATGTTTTAAAGGGGTGTCTAAGAATTTTTCAACCCCCGAAAAATCAACTATGGCATCAAACTTTTTGTCAATTTCTGTACGCTTTAAACCAAGTATGCTTCCGTTTAAGTAAATATTTTCTCTGCCTGTTAATTCAGGATGAAAACCTGTTCCTACTTCCAGTAAACTTGCAAGCCTGCCACG
Source organism: Bacteroidota bacterium (assembly GCA_016714005.1). GTDB lineage: Bacteria > Bacteroidota > Bacteroidia > AKYH767-A > OLB10 > JADJOA01. The sequence continues at coordinate 159,073 of JADJOA010000003.1, read as the reverse complement.
GCAAATAATTTTTCCGCTGCTGGGTGGAGTAATTCTTGAAAGGATTTTAAGTAAGGTTGACTTGCCGGCACCATTTTTTCCGATAATTCCAAGAGATTCACCTTTATTAACATTAAAACTTATACCGTTTAGTGCAAAAAATCTTCTGTTGACTTGTTTCTTTTAAATATGCCGCGCAAGGATTCCTGTACAGTAAGGTAAGGCTTGTGCACATGAGCAATGCTGTACCTTTTTACAATATTTTGTATTTCAATTATAGGTTGCATCAGGCTATATCTGCAAAGTAGGCTTCTGTTTTTCTAAAAGTGATTATTCCAATTACAAATAATGCCAGGCTTATACAAAAACCTGTTGCTACAACCTGGACATTTATTTCGGAATGAGTTAAAGCTGCTCTAAAAATATCTAAAGCAGCAGCCATTGGATTGAGTGTAAGCAGCGTTTTTATGAACTCATTTTTTATCATGGCGAGTGGATAAATAACAGGGGTAACAAATAATAATGATTGCACAAGAAATGGAATTACATAACGGAAGTCTCGGTACTTTACATTAAGTGCTGACAAAAAAATGCCAAGCCCCAGTGTGGTTAATGTAGTAATGAGTAACGCTAAAGGAAGAAATAGAAACAGTTTTCCAAAATCGGGCGTTACATCACAATAAAAAAGCAAACCGGCAAACAATACTAACGTAAACAGAAAATCAAACAGAGATACCAGCACAGCGCTAAAAGGAATAATTAACCTGGGGAAAATAAATTTTTTGATGATGTTGGCATTTGTTACCATGCTGTTTCCGGCACCTGCTATGCCTGTTGCAAAAATGTTCCAAAGCATTAGCCCGGCAAAAACAAATACACGATAATCAATATTTCCTGAATGTGCGCTTAATATTCTGCCGAAAAAAGCGGTAAAAATTATCATCATTAAAAGCGGTTGTAATACTACCCACAACACACCAAAAAATGTTTGTTTGTACTTTATTTTAATATCGCGCCAGGTAAAAAAGTAAAGTAACTCGCGGTAGCTCCAAAACTCCTTTAGGTTAAGCTGAAAGCCGCTTTGTGGTTTTATCTCTATTTGCATATCAACGCGTCAAATATATTAATCGTAAATCTTAATGATGGTATGGCATCTTATTAATTATAGAAAACGCTCTGTATAACTGCTCTATAAATATAAGGCGTACCATTTGATGTGTAAAAGTCATTTGGGAAAGCGCAATTTGTTCATCAGCTCTTTCATATACAGTTTTGCTAAAACCATAAGCTCCACCCATTACAAACACACAGCTTTTAATGTTTTTGCCTTGTATGGATTGAATTTTTGCGGCAAACCCTTCCGAAGTAAAATTTTTACCCTTCTCATCAAGCAACACTAAATAATCTTCGGGTTTTAAGGCTGAAAGTATCTTTTCTCCTTCGGTTTTTCGTTGCAGTTCAGGTTCAGGGCTGTTGCTATCTTTTATTTCGGTTAAAGATATGGAGCAAAACCTTCCTATTCTTCTCTCATAATCAGCGAGTAATTCAGTAAAGTCGTTTTTACGAGCTTTACCAACCCATATTATTTTTATGTGCATTTGTTAAAATTATATTTGGACAAACTATAAAAGAATATACTTTTGTTCTCCTAATTAAGGGGAGTTTAAAGTGGGAAGTTCTGCGGTTTATTCATAAATTTTTAAGAGTTGTTGGCTTGATAATTGCGTAAAAATATGCGTTATAATAAAACCATGAATCTGAAATTGTTTGTTACTGTGCTAATGATGTGTTTAGCATCTTTAACTTTTGCATTTAACTTACAGGGAATTTTTGAGGATGTAAGTAATGCAATACGTAATGGTGATGCCAAGGGCATAGCACGTTATTTTAATGGCAATGTTGACCTTACCATAATTAATCAGGAAGATGTTTATAGCAAGGCGCAGGCTGAAATGGTGCTTAGAGACTTTTTCTTAAAAAACTCAGTAAAAAGTTTTACAGTCGTTCATAATGGTGTTTCTAAAGAAGGCGATAAATATGTAATTGGAACAATGGCTACTTCGCAGGGGGTAAATTACCGCACGTACTTTTATGTAAAAAAGACAGGTAATATTTCTTTTATTCAGGAAATGCGTTTCGAGAGAGAGCTACAGGAAGGTAAATAATGGACTTTTAAAATATTTAACCCGGTTGCTTAGGCAGCCGGGTTTTTTTGTTGCTTTGCAGCTATGTATTTAAGAGAGTTTATTATTAAGTCGTTAGAGGAAGATGTGGGCCCTGGAGATTATTCTTCTCTCAGTTGTATTGACCATGATAAGGAAGGTAAAGCACAATTAATAATTAAAGAAGAGGGTGTATTAGCCGGAGTTGAACTTGCCGAACTTATTTTTAAGGAAGTAGAGCCACAAATTTTCTTTGATAAGAAAATAAGTGATGGCGCATTGGTAAAGAAAGGTGATGTTGCATTTATCATACATGGAAAAAGTGTTAACTCTTTTAAAGGCTGAAAGATTGGTGCTTAATTGTATGCAGCGCATGAGCGGGATTGCCACCACCACACATAAATACGCCAATGCAATAAAGCATACCAAAGCAAAAGTGTTGGATACACGCAAAACAACTCCATTAAACAGGCTTATAGAAAAATGGGGAGTAAGATTAGGTGGCGGGGTTAATCATCGGTTTGGGTTGTATGATATGATTATGATTAAAGATAACCATGTTGATTTTGCAGGAGGAATAAAACAGGCAATAGAAACCGCCAACAGATACAAGCGTCAAAATAATTTAAATATTGATATTGAAATCGAAACACGCTCGTTAGAAGAAGTTAAATCGGTTTTAGCTACCGGTAATGTTAAAAGGATAATGCTTGATAATTTTTCTCCAGCACTAATTAAAGAGGCTGTAGCTTTAATTTCAGGTAAGTTTGAAATTGAAGCATCAGGTGGAATTACCATCGATAACATTAAAGAATATGCCGAAGCCGGTGTAGATTTTATTTCTGTAGGAGCATTAACACATTCGGTTAAGAGCCTTGATTTAAGTTTAAAAGCATTAAGTAAAACTTGAAAACTTTTTTTCTTTTCCGTATTAAATTATTCAGGGAGGCTTTGAGTTTGTCAAAAAGAATTTCACTGCCCGGCTTTGACGGGATTTCTATTTTTAATGTTGCATCTTTTTTTTTAAAGGAACTTTTTGAAGGAGATATTCAAACCAGGGCACGCTCTATTGCATTTAGTTTTTTTCTTGCACTTTTTCCCACTGTAATTTTTTTATTTACGCTTATACCTTATGTGCCAATTGCTGGATTTCAGGAAAAATTGTTATCAAGCTTGCAAAGTTTTTTCCCCTACAACACCTATGATGCAGCACGCACTACGATTGAAGAAATTGTAACAAATCAAAATGGTGGGTTGCTATCATTTGGTTTTTTGTTTGCAGTGTTTGTTTCAACCAATGGCGTTAATTCAATAATCAGTAGTTTTGATAAAACTCTTTTTGCCGAGCATAAACGCTCAGGAATAAGAAAAAGAATTGTTGCTCTTTACCTTACATGTTTACTGGCAGTGCTTACTATTATTGCTATTGTACTAATTATCGCTACCGAGTTAGTGCTGTTGTTTATTAATAAAGAAATCTTAAGCCTTGATCGATCATCGGTTTACCTTTTAATGATCGGTAAATACCTCATTTTGGTAATTCTTTGTTTCACAGCCATATCATCTCTCTATTATTTTGGGCATCTGGTGGCAGAAATAAATTCAGATTTATTTCTGCAGGTTCAACACTTGCAACTATATTGGTTCTTTTAACTTCTATTTGTTTTAATTTTTTTATTCAAAATTTTGGCAACTTCAATAAAGTTTATGGCTCAATAGGCACATTAATAGTTATACTTATTTATATCAATTTTAATTGCCTGCAACTCCTGATAGGATTTGAACTGAATAACTCTATTAACAAGGCAAAAATAAAACCCGTAAGGAACTGATGTATGAATGATATTTTTATTTCTGAATTGAAAAATGGATTCAGGGTAGTTTTTTACCGTGATAAAAATGCAGTGGTTGGTCATTGTGCATTAATGATTGGCGCTGGCACCCGAAATGAAAAAAATAATCAATCGGGACTTGCACACTTTATTGAGCATATGCTTTTAAAGGAACAAAAAGCGTAAGTCGGTTCAGATACTAAACAGGCTTGAAGTAGTTGGCGGAGAGTTGAATGCTTTCACATCTAAAGAAGAAACCTGTGTTCATGCATCTTTTAACGCAGCATTTATATCGTTCAGTTGAGCTGATTGCCGATATTGTTTTAAACTCTGTTTTTCCTGCTAAAGAAATTGAGAAGGAAAAAGAAGTGATAAAAGATGAGATACGGATGTATATTGATACACCATCAGAACAGATTTACGATGATTATGAAGCGCAGATTTTTAAAGGGTCAACCTTTGGGTAATCCAATTTTAGGGACTAATGAAACCTTGCAAAAATTTAAACAAAGTGATTTGATTTCATTTGTGAGAAATAATTATAATGCAGGTAAAATGATTTTATCTGTTTACGGAAATTATTCTACAAAGCAGGTTGAAGAGATTTCAGAAGAATTATTTAGCAGCATAAAATCAGGTGAAAGAAATTCTGATAATTCAAAAGTTTTAAAACGGAGGGAAGATCAGATTATAAGGAAGCCAATTAGCCAGTGCCATTATATTATAGGAAATCTTTCTTATTCATTGCAGAGCAAAAGCAGAACAGCAATGGTATTGTTGAATAACATTTTAGGCGGACCTGGAATGAACTCAAGATTGAACTTGGCCGTGCGCGAAAAATTTGGTTACTCTTATGCAATAGAATCCGGCTATCATGCTTATACCGACAATGGAGTTTTTCACCTCTATCTTGCCACAGAAAAAAAATACCTGAACAAATCTGTCTCGCTTGCAAAAAAGGAATTGAAAAAGCTAATGGATAAAAAAATTGGCAGTAGTGCATTAAAGAATTACAAAAGCCAGTTTATAGGTCAGTTAGCTTTGGCAAATGAAAATAAAGGAAACGTTGCCATATCTGCATCAAAAAGTATGTTGCATTTTAATAAGCCATTTTTACTGAAAGAGGTAATCGAAAAAGTAAATGCTGTTAACGAAAAGGAAATTTATGTTTGTGCTAACGAAGTGTTCGATCTGCAAAACATGAGCACATTACTTTTTGAGGCAGAAAACTGATTTGTGTTTGATGGAAGGTTTTATAGATAAATTTATTGACGGGCTTTTAGCAAACCATAAAAATGATTTTAATGAGACTTGTGTAGTTTTCCCAACAAGGAGGGCGTGCATCATTTTTAAAAATAAATTAACAGCCAAACTAAAACAGGCATCATGGTTGCCTGCTGTTTATTCAATCAGCGATTTTGTAACACTTGTTTCTCCTTATAAAATATTGCAGCGCCCCGCATTGCTATTAAAGCTGTTTCCGATTTACAAGCAGTTTTATACCAATGCTACCTACAGTAGTTTTATTGGCTGGGGTGAAATGATGTTAAAGGATTTTGATGAGATTGATCGTTACCTGATTGATAAAGATGTATTGTTTGGAGGCATAGAAAAATAAAAGAGATAGATGCTGAATTTCAGTTTTCGGACGAAGAAAGAAGTGATTATGCTGAATTCTGGAAAAATTTTTCAAACAGAGAACTCAGCTCAAACAAAGAAACTTTCCTAAAAGTTTGGAAGGTGCTGCCACAAATATATGACCGGTTGCAGGTTTCGCTTACATCATCAGGCTGCAATTATGAGGGATATGTTTACAGATTAGTTGCTGAAAGTCCTGAAAAGTTTTTAAGTAAACTCAAGTTTAGACAATTTCATTTTGCAGGATTTTATGCACTATCTCTCGCTGGAAGAGAAAATAATACAATACCTGATAACTGAATGTAAGGCTTCGGTTTATTGGGATGCCGACAAGTATTATGTAAATAATCCTAAACAGGAGGCTGGTAGGTTTATTCGAGAGAGCAATTTAAAGATTCAGACAGTGAAATGGGTTGGTAATTATTTTGGAGAAGGGAAAAAAACTATTGAGATAATTGGTGTTAACGGGAAAACTTTATTGGCAAGGCAAGCAGCGGTAATTCTTGAAGATGTTTTGAAGGCAAATCCACAAAGCGAAGGCGAAACGGCATTGGTATTGCCTGAAGAATCTATGCTTATGCCCGTATTAAATTCATTGTCGGGTAATATTCAAAATTTGAATATTACAATGGGATTTTCAATTAAAGACCATTTTTTCTATTCATTATTTAGGTTACTTAAAAAGCTTAATGATACCAAGAAGAAAAAAGGGGTGAGGCTGTTGGTTTTTACTGAAATAGTTCGCGAGTTATTTAATGATGTTGCTTTAATACAAGGTACAAATCAATCTTTTTTAAATTAGTTAATGACTACAAAAAAATACGAAGTTCTTACCTTGACATTAACATTGTATTAGAAAGTATCAATGATATTGATGCTTGTTCATTAAAGGATTTTCTTAAATTATTGTTTAGTATTCCAAATGATGCTTCAAGTATTTACGGATACTTAAACGGTATTTTAAATTGGTTTGCCGATAAAGAATCAGAATCAGCCGGAGGTGTTTTTGGAAATAAAAACCTTATGCAGCATGTGCATAATTCATTTTCTGAATTTGTTAATGAGGTCAAAACTGACACACAAAATTTTGATGAAATTTCAATATGGCAACTCCTGAATGATTTCTTCAGCAAATTTAAATTCCCGTTTAGTGGCGAGCCTGTATTGGGTTTACAGTTGATGGGCTTTTTGGAAACGCGTGTGCTCGATTTTAAAACTGTCATTATTACTAATGTTAATGAGGGTGTATTGCCGTCAGATTCCTTCAGAAATTCCTTTATCCCTTTTAGTATTCGCAAATCATTTAAACTTCCAACATTTTTAAATCAGGACGCAATTTTTGCGTATCACTTTTACAGGTTGTTGCAAAGAGCTGAAAATATTTTTCTTATTTATAACACGGAAGTAAATTCATCTTCGGGCGGAGAAATGAGCCGCTATATTTTGCAAATTGTATATGAGTTGCGGCAAAAGTTTCCGACCACTATTTTGTTAAAGCACAAACTTGCAACACAAGGAATTTCAATATTTAGCGATAATGCTATTGTTGTAAATCGAAATAAAGTTCTTACCGAAAAACTTGTTGAGCTATTTGCAAGGCAAGAGGATGGTGGGAGCCTGAAAAGATTTTCGCCTTCTTCTATAAACTCATTTGTTTATTGCCCGTTTAAATTTTACCTGCATTATGTTCAGGGATTACGCGAGGATGAAACAGTTGAAGAGTCAATGCAGGCAAATGAGTTTGGAAATGTCTTTCATAAGACGCTCGAACAATTGTATTTGCCTTTTTTAAATGCTGAAATAAACACTGATACCACAAAAAAATTAATTCCTGAAATTGGAAGTGCAGTTAGCAGCGCAATTAAGCAGGAGTACGATAAATCTTATGTAAGCGAGGGGGAAAATTATTTGTTTGAAAAAGTTTTGGAAGAATTGGTTGCCAAAACAATCAATCAGGATGAAGCTTATGCTCCTTTTAAATTGATTGCTTTAGAAACAGAATACAGCCAGTGGGTTGATTTAGGCAATAAAACTGTAGTTAAACTTTTTGAAAGTTTGACCGCATTGACCAAAAGGATGGAGTAACACGAGTAATTGATTACAAAACAGGCAATGCTGATTTGGCTAAAGAAATTTTACCTGAGGATTTGTTTTCAAATTCTGAGAATAAAATAAACCTTCAGCTGCTTATTTATAATCAGCTTGCAAACCATAATTTGCAGGCAACAAAAACTTTATGCGGTGTATATGCTTTAAGGCAAATTACAGGCGGTATAAAATATTTAGCTGGAAACAATGTTATTAGTGAGCAAACACAAATTGACTTCAGTATTCAATTGAAAAATTTTCTCATTCATATAATTTATGAATCAGATTTTGCCCAAACAACCGAACTTAAAAAATGCGAAAACTGCGGCTTTAAAAGATTATGTAACAGGTAATAATCAGTATTCTTTTTTCTTTTCAATCAGGCTGTGTAAAATGGATGTAGTAACGGACAGTACAATACTAAAAGCAGCGCATACCAAAATTAGTCACCATAAAACCATCCACAAGCTTGTCAATTATCAAAATAATTATTGCATTTATAACCAATAGGAAAAGACCAAGCGTTAAAATTGTCACCGGCAGAGTGAATAGAATTAATATTGGTTTTACAATAGAATTCATAAATGCCAGAACCACGGCAACAATAAGTGCAGTTACAATATTATCGGTATTAACCCCTGGTAGCAGGTAGGACACTAATAAAACCGCCAGTGCCGAGGCAATTAATTTTATTATAAAGTTCATATACCTATAAATAACAAACCCCGGGTTTTACCGGGGCTTAATCATTAATTATGTTGTGTAATTACAATAACTTTTCAATTTCAGATTTTGCAGTACTTGAAGCTTTTTTTGCTGCAATAGTTTTGGCTGCTTTTGATGCAAAATATTCCTCGTAGTAACGTATCTCGTTTATCTCCTCCCCACCGGTAACTTTTGCTAAGTTGTTTAACAAATTGCCAATTTGACTTATACTGTTTAATTCAGCTTTTGAAAGTGAGATGATAGCCATGTTCTTGTTATTTGTTGTACTAAAATAGTGTGTTTTACTATTAAATAAATCTTTTAATGGGTAAAAGTTACTAACAGCCTGCTAAACAGTCTGATAAATAAGGCGAATTAAGCACCCAAATCATTGAAATTAACATCGGTAAAGGAATTTCCATCCTCTCGTTTGGTAATTTCAGGTTGATTGGTTTTGATGTGAGAGAGTGCTTCGTTTAAGCCTTCGATAAACTTTTCAAAATCTTCCTTGTACAAAAAGATTTTGTGCTTTTCATAAAATGCCTTTTCTCCGCCTTGGTCAAACTTCTTTTTACTTTCAGTAATGGTAAGATAGTACTCATTTGCGCGGGTTGATTTTACATCAAAAAAGTAGGTTCTTTTTCCTGCTCTAACGGCTTTACTGAAAATCTCGTCACGTTGTGAGTTGTTTTCAAATTCAGACATAATCTTGTTTTAGTGTTTTTAATTCTCTTGGGTTTTGACAAAAGTATAAAAATATCAATTCACAAAAATTTTTAAGAAATGCGGTTATAATCATAAGGATACTGTATCGTCTTTATTTAAATTCATTTCTTTGTCTAAATAAGTTATGGAAAAAATTTATACTGATATTTTAATAACCGACATCACGGAGGATGGGAGAGGCGTTGCAAGAATTGACGGACAGGTAATGTTTGTTAAGGATACTGTTCCGGGCGATATGGTTGCCTGAATTTTTTGAGTACAGAAATAAGTTGGAATTTACTTTTAGCAACCGTGAGTGGCTGACTCAAGATCAACTTGCTGATAAAAGCTATTTGGCAAAACCCGCATTGGGGTTTCATGTTCCCGGACAATTTGATAAAGTTTTAAATATTGAACAATGTCATTTGCAACACTTGTTGCATAATAAAATCAGGAACAGGCTTAAAGAAACTGCTCTCAAGAACAACATTCCTTTTTTTAATATAAAAGCTCAGGAAGGTTTTTTGAGAAATGTAATTTTTCGCTCAAGTATTAGCAATGAATGGATGGTTATTTTGATAGTGTATGAAAACAAGTCGGAGTTGGTTGAACTCCTATTGAGTGATTTAGTAAAGAATTTTCCTGAACTAAAATCGGTTTATTACATAGTTAATGAGAAGAAAAATGATAACTACTCTGACCTTAAACCAATATTATTTTTTGGCAATGCTTTTATTGAGGAGGAGTTTGATGGTTTGAAATTCAGGATTGGTCCAAAAACATTTTTTCAAACCAACACAAAGCAGGCGCATAAGCTTTATAGCGTTACGCGGGAGTTTGCCGGCTTAAGCGGGAAGGAAAATGTATTTGATTTATACACCGGAACAGGAACCATAGCGCTTTATGTTGCCCGCAACGCAAATTTTGTAACCGGAATTGAATACGTTCCCGAATCAATTGAAGCCGCAAAAGAGAATGCAGTGATAAATAAGATTGCAAATACTGCTTTTTATGCAGGAGACATGAAAGATGTTTTTGGTAAAGATATTTTTGAAAAGCATGGCAAGCCTGATGTGATTATAACAGATCCGCCACGCTCAGGAATGCACGAAGATGTGGTGAGGAATATTTTATTGAGTGATGCGAAAAGGATTGTATATGTAAGTTGCAACCCTTCAACCCAGGCAAGAGACTAAAAATGATGAGCGATAAATATACCTTTATTAAAGCGCAGCCTGTTGACATGTTTCCTCATACAAGTCATGTGGAAAATGTCGCTTTGTTAGAGTTGATTAATTAAAAATTTTTCCCGGGTTGAGAATTAAATTGGGGTCAAACAATTTTTTAATTCCTTTTTGCAAGTCTATTTGTGTTTGGTTAAAAGCTATTGGCATATAATCTTTTTGCACCAGACCAATTCCATGTTCTCCGCTAATGGTGCCTTTTAATTTTACACATAGCTCAAAAATTTCTTTTATTCCAAGCGGAACTTTTTTATTCCAGGCATCATCACTCATATTTTCTTTAATGATGTTAACATGCAAATTACCATCACCCGCATGCCCATAGCACACAGAGTTAAATCCATACTTAGCTCCTATTTCCTTAACTCCTTTAAGTAAAACCGGAAGTTCTGCTCTTGGCACCACAGTATCTTCTTCCTTGTAAATTGAATGAGATTTTACAGCCTCGCCAACAGTTCTGCGTGCGCGCCATAAATCTGCTTTTTGTTGGGCGGTGTCTGCAAACAATATTTCTTCGCATTCAAAACTGTATAACACTTCTGATATTTTTTCGCACTCTTTAAAAGAACATCGCGGTCGTTGCCATCCACCTCAATTAGTAAATGCGCCTGCACATAATCGGGCAACGGGACTTTTACATCAGTAACCTGCATTACAAACTTGAGCGCATCGCGTTCCATAAACTCCATTGCCGATGGTGTAATACCTGCTTTAAAAACAGCACTCACTGCCTCACATGCTTTCTCAGACGTTCTAAATGGAACCAGCATCAATAGATTTTCTGAAGGAAATGGAATCAATTTTAAGACCACTTTTGTAATGATGCCCAACGTACCCTCACTACCCACCATTAATTGTGTAAGGTTATAACCCGTTGAGTTTTTTAAAACATTGGCGCCAGTCCATATAATTTCTCCTGTGGGCAAAACCACTTCGCAATTCAACACATAATCTTTTGTAACGCCATATTTAACCGCTTTGGGTCCGCCTGCACACTCGGCTAAGTTGCCGCCAATAAAACAAGAGCCTCGGCTTGCAGGATCTGGGGGATAAAATAAACCTTTTGCTTCAACTGAATCGCGTAAGTGTTGGTTTATTACACCAGGCTCAACGGTGCATTGTAAATTTCTTTCATCAATTTCAAGAATTGAATTCATTCTTTCGGTTGATAAAATAATACCTCCGTAAACGGGCAGCGCCCCACCGCTTAATCCTGTTCCAGCACCACGCGGTGTAACGGGTACGTTATGTGCATTTGCTATTTTTAAAATTTCAGAAACTTCAGCGGCAGTTCTTGGTTTTACAACTACTTCAGGATTATACTTCAGATCTTCGGTGTAATCGTGGTTATAGTTGCAGACTGTTTCATCATCGGCAAGCACAAAATCCTTTCCAAGAATACATTCTAATTTCTCAATGACTTCTGTAGTAACTTTATTGTATTGCATTATTTACTTATTAATTCTTTATAAAAACTCAATAGTTTTTTTCCTAACACTTCGTTATCAAAATCTGATTGTGCAAGTTGTTGTGCTTCCTTACTCATATCAGACATTAATGGTATATTGTTGTATATCTTTTTTATCTCGCTGATAAATTCAGATGGAGAATCGGCAATTAAAATATTTTTTCCATGTTTATAGCTTATTCCTTCAGCTCCTATTTTAGTTGAGATAATTATTTTACCCGCTGCCAATCCTTCAATAATTTTTACTCTCATTCCCCCACCCGAAAGTAATGGAACAATCATAACAGGTTTATCCTCCATAAATTTTTTTGCATCATCAATCCTGTCGTAAACCATTAAATTTTTATCAGCCTGTTTTTTTATACTTTCTGGCATTGATGAGCCTGCAAGATGCAGTTTTATTTCGGGCAAATCCTTTTTTAGTTGCTCCCATACATTCTTTAAAAACCAATCAACGGCTTCTATGTTGGGCATCCAATCCATTGAGCCTAAGTGGAACATGTTAAATGCAGCATCAAAAACAGGCTTGCCAAACTTTTTAGTTTCAATTCCAATAGGCAACAAAAACACAGGCAGTGTACACCCTTCTTCTTTTAACAACGCTGCGTCTTCATTAGTAAGAGGAACTACGGCATCATACTTATTGAGCATTTTCTTTTCGTAGTTCCTTAAGCGCTTAGTTAAAAAAGAAAGATATTTTTTTTTAACAGGATTTGTTGCAGCATCTGCCAAGCGCTTCCATATAACAAACTCAACATTGTGGGCGCGCATTACAATCTTTGCTTTTGAATGCTTCCTTATAACATCAACATAGGGAGACATAAACAAACCTTCTAACTGCACCACATCAAACTTATTTGCTTTTAAAATCCTGATAAGCGTATTTTCAAAATCTTTTGAGTAAAATCTTTTGATATTGTACGATTCGTTTTTTCTGAAAAAATTAAGAGTTGCATCTAACGGGTTTACTGTGGCATCAAGAAAAACGGTTTCAAGATTAACCACCTTTTGTAACCCGCATCAATTTTTTTTCGGGCACAAAACTTTTTTTGGTGTTGAACGCCAGCGCTTTTACCGAAGCGCCTGCAGTGATTAGCGATTCCGATAAATTGTACATGGCAATGGTAGCACCATCACGTGGCGGGTAAGGAACACGTAAACATAGTTGCAGAATTTTCACTTCTTCTTACGGTTGAACTTTTTTAAAAACGAAAGATAAGCGTCAGCATCAAAAAGTGCTGAATCGTGCGTGGCTTTGTATGCAAGAAAAATTCCTATCGGCAACAAAACAATTGACGATTGCCACATGCCTTGCCACGGTGGAATTTGTCCTTCCTTAGCCATTTTCTCTCCTGTTATGGAAATGATATGATAAACTAAAAAGAATGCAATGGCAATAACTATTGGTAAACCGATGCCGCCTTTGCGAATGATAGAGCCTAAAGGAGCACCAATTAAAAACAACACAAAACAGGCAATAGATAAGGTAAACTTGCGGTGTATTTCAATTTTGTAACGCAGTATTTGCCTTTGGCGGGCTGATAATTCTTCATCGCTGCCATTGATGTACGATTTAACAGCGCGTGCCTGATTTAACGCGTACTCATATACCGATTTTTTATAAGCCAGCGATGAATCTTTTAACGGTACAACGGCTTGTGCATTGGCAGTGAGATTTAGTACGGTAGAATCTCGCAAAAAATTGTAATAAGGTTTAATGTCTTTTTCAAACTGCACCTGCCGCGCATTGCGTTGCACAATAAATGTATCAAGAGATGATTGCAATTGAAAAATATTCATCATTTGGTTATTGTCTCTGAATAAATCTTCGTCTGTTCTGTTTAATTGAAAAGAAGTTAAATCAAAACGGATAACCTGCTCCGCAAAAGCATAACGCAAATGCGGGCGACTGTCATAAGAATTGCGCCTCTTGCTTTGCTCTTCGTACGATGTTCCGTTTTTTAAGGTAAGCACTAAAAAGTTTTTATCACCGGTCAGTTCCATTTTACCGCTGTCAGCCACTATTACTTTTTTATTTCCTTGTGCAGCTGTGTGGTCATAAATCATAATGTTTCGTATGCCTTTGCCATCTTCATCCTTATCGCCAACCTTAAGAGAGTACCCGTCAATACCGTTATAAAAAACACCTTCTTTAATTGCAAATGCTGGTTTTTGCTGGCGCACATCATACAACAAAGCACCGGCTTTTAAATTACTCCACGGTAAAACATAATTTGAAAAATAAAATGCACCCACGCTTATTAATATGGCTGTAATAAGCAACGGTCGCATTAAGCGTTGAAGCGATATGCCTGCCGATTTGGTTGCAACTATTTCGTAACGCTCTGCAAGGTTGCCAAAAGTCATTATACTTGATACCAAAATGGCTAATGGAAGTGCAAGCGGAACAAGCGTGGTTACTGTAAACGTAAGGAGTTTAATTATTGTCCACCAATCAAGTCCTTTGCCTACAAGGTCGTCAATATATTTCCACAAAAACTGCATGAGCAAAACAAACAGCGAAATAAAAAAGGTGGAAATAAAAGGACCGGCAAATTCAACTAAAACTAACCGGGTGAGTTTGTTTATTTTAAACACGCAGCAAAGGTATATTTTACTTTATCAATTATTGAAGCCGGGCAAAGTGCAAATATGAACTAACATTTAACGAACTAATCGGTCTTTATTGTTTTAACTTTTGTTGATATTGATTAATTGCCTGATATTATTGTTTTTTGACTTGGAACGATTGATTAACCAGCTAACCCCATTGCTCAACCGCCAACATCATTGCTTAATCATCTTACGTCATTGCTTCACTGTCTGACTTCGTTGCTTTACTGGCTAACGTCATTGTTTAAGCGGCTGACATCATTGATCGACCCAGAGCTGACATTGTTTCAGCGGCTGACGTCATTGCTTAACCCTGAGCTGACATTGTTTCAGTGGCTGATGCAATTATTTCACTATCTTCCTTTATTGTTTAATTGGCTGTTGTTATTGCTTAAAAACAACCCAATCAGCTTGCTCTATTACTAAATTTAAAAGGCATAAATTGTATGAGCTTACAAAAATTCATTATTGATTCTGCAATCAGGCATTTAGGAAGTTTAAAAATCAAGGTGTTTATATGCTGCACATATATTTGCTCCTTAAACAAACAAAAGCATTGAAACGCAATACTGCTTTTACTACTAAGGAAGTTAATTTGCTTGCCAACAAAAACTTGTTTGCAGCAAAGGCGCGCATTATACAAAAACTTTCAAAAGAACTTTTGTTACTTGAAGAATTATATGTTGAAGAAGTAAGCACAAAAAAGGAAACTCTTTCGGAGGAAATTTTAAAAAACAGGGGCAAAATCACCAAAGGAGAAAATTTTAAACAACTTACCATGGATGGTGCTTGATTATCCACGTTTGTTTAACCGCAAAATATTTTTGCAATTCGCACGCTGGTGTTGTGGGGAAAACATATAAGTGTTTCGTTGGTTGTATCCGGAAACTTTAAGAAGTTGTATGAGGAAAGAGTTTTTAAAGAACTCAACAGCGCTAAATTTAATGCGCTATATATATGTATAAGCAATACCGCATGGGAGCATGATTTCACCAAGGAGAACTATTGTAAAACCTCTCAGCTTTCAAAAAAAATAATTGACGGAATAAAAGAGAGAAACTTTTTAAAAATCTCTTTTAAGATTCATGTAAAAGAAATAAATGAGTTGCAATCAAAAGCGCTAACCAAATTTAAACTGTTGTTAAGACTATTGCATAACAACTAAAGTTTAATGGCTTTTAAAACACGGTTAAAATTTTGCCCGTTAACTTTTATAAAATAAACTCCTTTGGTTAAAACGGCATCAGGCTCTATATAATTAATGCCCGCATTTAAATTAAAACCTTTGCTCGAAACTAGATTTCCGTTGTAGCCAATAACATCAACAGTAATGCTCTCAGCATTTTTCAGGTTTGCCTCAATGGTAAAACCATTATCCGTTGGATTTTTTAAAAGTGTGAAATAATCAGCGTTTGAATCGTTTTTTATTCCTGTTGCAACGGGTGGTGTGTTTAAAATCCAGTTTACAATTGCTGTATCAAATGGTAGGGTTTGAGAAGGGTGGTGTGCAACCCATCCTCCCGCTTCATCTATACAAAACTTATGAAAATTCCATGTTACCTGCGCATCAGCCACACCGTTTAAACTTTGCCATTGCAGCCATTTATAACATTCGGCTGTGTCAGGCACAGCAATAAAAACTTTGCTCATCATTTGAAACTGCACTCCATATATTCCGGTACAAAAATTATTTATGGTGCTGTCATCTCCCGGGTCCTGGTGTCCAAAATCATTACACGGAAAACCAATTACTTCAAAATTGTAGGCACCATAAGTTGAATCCAACGCTTGCAAATCATCAAACTGTGGTGTATATCCGCAATAAGAAGCAGTGTTTACCACCAGCAATTTTTTACCTGCCCATTGCGAAAAAGAAATGGTATCGCCCAATATGGTTATCCCCCAAAAATCGTGAAAGGTTTGAAGCGCCTGCGAATGAGATTTGGTAATGAATAAAACAGAACAGAATAATGCGGTAAGTAATTTTTTTCTCATTTTATTTTCTCAATTTTGTTTTGCTAATATACGATTAAAAGTTAAAGTTGGTTCTGATTAAACAATTATTTTACAATCAGGGTTGCTGTCTAAAAAAACTTCGTTCATTAATAACATAGTATATGTCCTTTTTAAGAAAAAAACTATTTGCCATTTGTATTATATTTTTTGCAGTTGAATTAAATGCGCAGCCTTACTTCCAGCAACATGTAGCTTATAAAATTTCTGTTTCATTAAACGATTCAAAAAACGAGCTCAATGGGTTTGAAACATTAACCTATACAAATAACTCCCCGGGCAGTTTAACAGAAATTTATTTTCACCTCTACCCAAATGCTTATAAGGACAATAACACTGCCTTGGCAAAGGAGTTTTTAAAACATGGCGATTTAAGTTTTCAAAATGCGCACGATTCTTTAAGGGGTTTTATAGATGGACTTGATTTTAAAGTAAACAATACCGCAGCAAAGTTTGAACAAGATGCAAACAATATTGACATTGGAAAACTGATTTTAAATGAGCCTTTGCAAACCGGGCAGTCCGTGGTAATTACCACTCCTTTTTATGTAAAAATACCCGATGCACGATTTTCTCGGCTAGGTCATACGGGGCAGGCTTATTACATATCACAATGGTATCCTAAACCGGCAGTTTTTGACAGGACAGGGTGGCATTTTATGCCATACTTAACCCAAGGCGAATTTTACGGAGAGTTTGGTTCTTATGAAGTGCAAATTACACTTCCTCAAAATTATGTTGTAGGTGCAACCGGAAATTTGCAGGAACAATCTGAAATAAATTTTTTGAATTATAAATATGAGCAAACGAGAAATATTAAAGTGTTTGAAAAGGATTTAAGTTTTCCGGCATCATCATCGCAAACAAAAACTATTACTTATAAAATTGATAGCGTGCACGATTTTGCATGGTTTGCCGATAAAAGATTTCATGTTTTTAAAAGCCAGGTTGAACTGCCGCACACAAAAAGAAAGGTTACGACTTATGCAATGTTTACCAACAGCGAAGCTGTTTTGTGGAAGAATGCAAGTGAATACATTAATAACGCACTTTACTTCTATTCAAAGTGGAATGAAGATTATCCCTATGACGTTTGCACGGCTGTTGATGGCATTATTGCCGCAGGTGGCGGAATGGAATATCCAACCATAACTGTTATTGGCAAAAGTTATATCCCTTATATTTTTGAGAATGTAATTGTACACGAAGTAGGGCACAATTGGTTTTATGGAATTTTAGGAACCAACGAAAGACAATTTGCATGGATGGATGAAGGCATTAATTCTTTTTATGAGCAACGTTATTTTTATTCGAATAAAAATGCAGAGAAGGGAAACACACTTGCATTTGCGGTGCCATTTTCTTCTTTGACGGGTGTAAAGGATTATAACCCTAAAGAAGCTACAATGGCTGAAGCAATGCTCTCGGTAGGGTATTATATTAATCAGTCGTTATCAACTCCGGCAAAGGATTTTACCACCCTTAACTACGGGCTAAATACTTATGCTTATTCAGCGGTTTTGTTTGAATATTTAAAATGTGCTTTAGGTGATTCTGTTTTTGATTTATGTATGAGCCAATATTTTAATGAATGGAAATATAAGCACCCATATCCTGAAGATTTGCAAAAAGTTTTTGAAACGCTAACAGGGCAGGATTTCAACTGGTTTTTTAATGACCTTATTAAAACCACAAAAAGAATTGATTACGCAATAACAAATGTGGAGTTTACAGGGAAGTTTTCGTTTGATACAGATAGAAAAAAAATTTACAGTGTTGAAATTGAAAACAGGAACGAAGCCATAGCGCCATTTAATGTTTCTACCATTGGGGAAAATAGAATTATGGAAACTAAATGGATTTACGGTTTTGAAGGAAAAAGAAAATTGAAATTGCATGCAACAATTGCGACTACATAACTTTAAATGCAACTGGTGAAGTGCCTGACATTAATAATAGAAACAACTCCATGCGAATAAATGGGGCATTTAAAAAATTTGAACCACTTCGCATTCAGTTTTTACCGCGTGTTGAAGAAGCCAACAAATCTCAATTATTTTTTACACCAGCGCTGGGCTTCAACATTCACAATGGGTTAATGGCAGGTATATCGTTCAGTAATTTTTTTATGCTGAAGAAAAATTTTGAATTTAGTATAACGCCACTTTATGGTTTTGAATCAAACAGCATTGCCGGAGTAGCAGATTTTAATTACACGCGATTTTTTAATACATGATGGCTGCACCATATTTTATTTAATGTAAATCCACGGTACTTTGCATACTTATCGGATAATATAAGACATACAGATGGAATTGTAAGAGAAGATATTTTTAATTATGCAACCATTCCATTCAGTGTTAAACTTTTTCAGCGCAAAAAATCAGAAGAGCACCAAACGCAAAATATATTTGAAGTAAAAAATATTTGGAATGCATTAGAGCAGTATAGTTATATCAAATCGAATCCCGGAAACGAAGTAAAATTCCGTAGTACCTTTCAGGTTTCTGCATCACAAGTTAACAGGAATAAATTGGACCCCTATAGTCTTTCCTTAATAACAGAAAGCGGTGATAAATACGGAAAAGCATTTTTTGAAATTGAAAAAAGTTTCTCTTACTCAAGAGTAAAAAGGGGAATTAAATTAAGATTGTTTGGTGGTGCATTTTTATTTAATGAGAGTACAGGTTATTCTTCTTTTAAAATGAGCGGATGGAGTGGGAATAATGATTACCTGGTGTATGATTATTATTTTGCTAGAAATGATGCTGACAACTTTTTGAGTCAGCAAATGAGCATACACGATGGTGGCTTTAAAGCATATTCGCCCGGTGCACAAAGCAACAAATGGCTTTTCGCTGTAAACGCAGAAATTAAAATTCCGTTTTGCCCATTAAATTATTTGCCGATGCGGGAACCTATCACAAAGCCAAAACCGCTTATGAGGGAAGCGAAGCATTGGTTTATGATGCAGGGGTAGCAATATCGTTAATAAAAAATGTATGCGAAGTTTTTCTCCCTTTTATCTATTCTAACGACATAAAAAAATATCACACTGCCAATGATTTAAAGTTTGGTGATAAAATAAGATTCACATTCAATATCAAATCGCTTAATCTGCTAAACTTGCGGCAACAATTGCAAGATGCTTATTGACGTTAGATAGTAAAGTGGCAGCAAAAAAAATTTATTTTCTTTCCGATTTTCATTTGGGTGTGCCCACACACAAGGCAAGCATTGAGCGTGAAAAAAAAATAGTTCGTTTTTTAGATTCAATAAAACACGACATTACCGAACTTTTTTTGCTTGGCGATGCATTTGATTTTTGGTTTGAGTATAAACGTGCTGTACCCAAAGGGCACATAAGATTACTTGGGAAGCTGGCTGAGTTTACTGATAGCGGAATTCCTGTACATTATTTTACTGGCAACCACGATATGTGGATGTTCGATTACTTGCCCACTGAAATTGGTATAAAACTTTACCACCAGCCAATTACCAGAACCATTGATGGAAAAGTTTTTTTTATTGGCCATGGAGATGGGTTGGGCCCGGGCGATCATGGATATAAGTTTATCAAAAAAGTTTTTGCCAATAAATTTTCGCAGTGGCTGTTTGCCCGGTTTCATCCTAATTTTGGCATTTCACTGGCCAACTTCTGGAGTAGGCGCAGCCGAATTTCAACTGGAACCACCGATGATAAATATTTAGGCGATGACAAAGAATTTTTAGTGCAGTTTATTAAAAGAAACAACAAACTGAAAAGACAGATTATTTTATCTTTGGTCACAGGCATTTGCCTATAAATATGAGTGTGGAGGAAGCGAAATACATAAACCTTGGCGACTGGGTTAAATATTTTACTTATTGTGTGTGGGATGGCGAAAAACTGGAATTAAAAGAGTACAAATAAAACACACCCATTAAAATTAATGTAGTGTTTTTAACTTAAATACATTTTGGTATTACTCGTAACTTATTTCACCGCTACCCACATTACTAATTTTTGCTGGTGTTCCTTTTCTTAAAACAAAATCACCTGAACCTGCACTAGAGATATCTGCAGTCAAACAATTCAAATCTTTTGCTTTTACATCACCGCTCCCTGCTGAGCTTATTTTCATTTCCCCTACACTACCTGTAATTGTGAAATCACCCGATCCGGCTTTACTTATCTTCAGTTTATCTACCGCCAGGTCTAATTTATAATCTCCACTGCCTCCCTGCGAAATAGAAAGCACGTCACCGCTCAGTTTCGTTACCGTTTTTACATCACCACTTCCACCCGAAGAAATTGCTTTAAGGGTTTTGCAGTTTACATATACCACTATGTCTTTTGTAGGTTTTAAATATACATTATCCTTAGTGTGGATGCTTAGTGTGCCGTTTTCAACAACTGTAATTACATACGCCACTAAGTTTTCGTCTGTTTCAACAGTTACAGACTCCGTTCCGCCTTGTTCAATTTTAATGTCCACACTTCCTGCCAGGGTTATTTTGTCAAATGATCCAAGTGGGCGGGAGTCTTTTTTTTCAATGCCGTTTCCTTTTATGGTTTCATCGTTACAGGCTACGCTTAACGATGCTGACAGAATACCAGCTGCCATTAAATAGATGATTTTTTCATGATATAAATATTTGAGTTTTAAATAGGACGACCACAATTACTTTTTTGTTACAACAAAACATTCTTTACTTAAAATTATTTTTAATCCTGCAAGTTTAAGAGTAGATTTATTTTTATGAAAACACACTTTATTTAAAGATTTTCGCCAAATGTTGTAGGAGTCAAAGAGTTTTTTCTATATTTTTGCGACATTATCGTTTAAAAGTAACATAACTCCTCATAAATGAAGAAAGCTAAAGTACTGTTTGTATCGCAAGAAATTTATCCTTTTTGGAAATGAGCCCCATCAGTAACATTGGGCGCTACCTTCCACAAGCCACTCAGGAGAGAGGCAAAGAAATTAGAACCTTTATGCCCAAGTTTGGTTGCGTTAACGAACGCAGAAACCAACTACATGAAGTTATTCGTTTATCGGGTATGAACCTTATTATTAATGACCATGATCATCCACTTATAATAAAAGTAGCTTCCATTCAAAGTGCGCGTATGCAGGTTTACTTTATTGATAACGAAGAGTACTTTCAGCGCAAGGCAACAGTAAAAGATTCAAAAGGAAAATTTTACAAGGATAATGATGATCGTACCATTTTCTTTGGAAGAGGGGTTTTAGAAACCGTAAAAAAATTAGGATGGGAACCTGATATTATCCATTGCCACGGGTGGATGACAAGTTTAATACCTTTATTTATTAAAACATCTTATCGCGAGGATCCTGTTTTTAGAAACTCGCGTGTGGTTTATTCCATTTATGATGATGGGTTTACTGATAGCTTCCATGAGAATTATTCGAAGAGGTTGATGATGGAAGGAATTTCGGCAGGTGATGTTAAAGACCTAAAAACTCCTAATTACGAGGGGATAACTATTGCCGCCATAAACAAGGCTGATGCAGTTATAAAGGCTTCAGATAATATTCCTGCCAAAGTAGAAAGCCATTTAAAAAAGAGTGGAAAAATGGTGTTGGATTACCAAACTCCTGAAGAATACATGGATGCTTACAACGCATTTTATGATGAGGTATTGGAAGAAATAAGTGTATTGGCGTAAACTTTTCAGATTAAATTTATCACATTGAAAAAAACCACATTATTACCCTTTGCTTATCTAGCAAAGGCTTCGATGATTTTATTTTCATTGGCTGTTTCTATAGGACTTCTTTCTTGTAATGAGCCAAACACAGTTGGGTTAGAGGTGCAACCAGAAAGCGACCAACCTAACCTTGCATTTACAGATACTGTTACATTGCAAACTGAAATATTCAGGGCTGATTCTGCTGTAACCTACAGTGCAATTGTTAATACTTCTAACGCTGCCTTATTGGGTAGCATGTATGAATCGGAACTGGGGCAAAGCACAGCAAACATATACGGACAAATTGTTCCTGCTATAACCAACCCTGATTTGGATAGTGCTGCGTTTGATTCTTTGGTTTTAACTTTTGCCTACAAAAGTTTTTATGGTGATAGTACTACACAACAAACTATTACAGTTTATGAATTAGATCAGGCATTAAATGATGACAGTACTTATTATTCCAATCAGACCTTTGCAGTAAAAAGCGCTGTTTGCTGGTTCATCAACTTTTAGCCCTTTACCAAACACCAATGTTATAATTGGTTCTGACACACTTGCTCCTCATTTAAGAGTAAAATTGGACCAGACTTATGCTCAGAGTTTGTTTGATACTATCAAAACGAACAACTGGCTCTCAAGCAAAGAAACCTTTTTGAGCAATATGAAAGGTTTGCATGTGCAATGTACTCCTGTAAATTCTGGTGGAGGGATAATCACCTATAATCCTAACACTTCGTTATCAGGAATGACCATTTATTATACAGACTCTTCGGGAGGAACTGTATCTCAAAAAACACTTTCCTTTTTGATGAGTGATGCTGCAAGATGTAATCATTTTTCGCATGACTATTCTTCTTCCGTTGTAGGTAATGTGTTTCCAAAAGTATCACCTGATAAAGGTTATGTACAAGCGATGGCTGGTTTAAGAACTAAAGTAACTTTTCCTTTCATAGATGGTTTAAAAGCCGCCATGCCCATTGCCATAAATAAAGCAGAATTAGTCATTACACTTGAGCCCAACAGTACATCTGCATTAGCTGCCGGTTCCTCAGTAGGCTTGGCAAAAGCTGATTCTGTTAATAACCTTACTTTTTTGTCTTTCGATCAACTTGTAGAAGGTGGTTCATACTTTGGAGGCTCTCTCTCCAATAATACGTATCGGTTTAATATTGCCCGATATTTGCAACAGGTTTTAACTGGCGAAATAAGTGATTATGGATTATTTATTTTACCGTCAAATTCGGGTACTTCGCCTAACCGATCTGTTTTTGGAGGAGGAGCTAATGCATCACAATCATTAAAATTAAAACTACAACTTACATATACTAAGTTAAATCCTTAACATCATGTGTGGAATTGTTGCTTACATAGGAAAAAAAGAAGCCTATCCTATTATAATAAAGGGCTTACAAAGACTTGAATACCGCGGTTACGACAGTGCGGGCATTGCATTACTTAACGGTAATTTAAATGTATATAAAAAGGCTGGTAAAGTTGCCGACCTTGCTGCATTTGTAAAGGAAGAAAATCTCTCAGGTACTATAGGGATGGGGCACACACGGTGGGCTACACATGGGGAGCCTAACGATAGAAACGCGCATCCGCATTATAGCGAGTCAAAGAATCTTGCCATCATTCACAACGGCATTATTGAAAACTATGCTTCTATCAAACAAGAACTAATAAACCTTGGGCATACTTTTAAAAGTGATACTGATACAGAGGTACTAATTCATTTAATAGAAGAAATTCAAAACAAGACAAAAGTTGCAACTGAAGAAGCAGTGCGCCTTGCTTTAGGAGAGGTGATTGGCGCCTATGCAATAGTGGTTCTTTCTAAAAAAGAACCGCACAAAATTATTGCAGCACGTAAAGGAAGCCCCATAGTTGTTGGCATTGGCAAGGACGAATATTTTGTTGCCTCTGATGCAACACCAATTGTCGAGTACACCAAAAATGTGGCTTATTTGAATGATGGAGAAGTTGCAACAGTTGATAATGGGAAGTTGAGTGTAAAAACAATTGATAATGAAACAAAGGTTCCGTTTGTGCAGGAGTTGGAATTGAAGTTAGAGGCGATTGAAAAGGGCGGATTTGACCACTTTATGCTTAAAGAAATTTATGAACAGCCTCGTTCAATTTGGGATAGTATGCGTGGGCGTGTTGATTCTAAAATAAAACACTTAAGCTGGGTGGAATAGGAGAGTTTGAAAATAAAATTGTTAATGCTAAGCGCATCATTATAGTTGCATGTGGCACATCGTGGCATGCTGGTTTGGTTGCCGAATATTTAATTGAAGACCTTGCACGAATTCCTGTTGAGGTTGAATATGCAAGTGAGTTTCGTTACCGAAATCCAATAATTACTGAAGATGATGTGGTTATTGCCATTTCTCAATCGGGCGAAACGGCTGATACATTGGCTGCAATAGAATTGGCAAAACAAAAAGGCGCTACCATTATTGGTGTATGTAATGTTGTTGGTTCATCCATTCCTCGTGCTACACATGCAGGTTCATACACACATGCCGGTCCCGAAATTGGTGTGGCATCTACTAAAGCATTTACAGCACAAGTTACTGTACTTACTTTGTTCGCTTTGCAAATTGCAAACAAAAGAGGAACCATTACCCAATCGCGCTTTCAATCTTTATTGAGAGAATTAGAGAGTATTCCTAAGAAAATAGAAGCTGCATTAAAATGTAACGATGAAGCAAAAGAGATTGCTGCGAAGTTTAAAGATGCACGTAACTTCTTATACCTTGGTCGTGGTTATGGTTTTCCTGTTGCATTAGAAGGCGCACTTAAACTGAAAGAAATAAGTTATATCCATGCGGAAGGCTATCCTGCTGCTGAAATGAAACACGGACCTATTGCTTTGATTGATGAGGAAATGCCGGTGGTTGTAATTGCTACAAAAAATTCTTCTTACGAAAAGGTGGTAAGCAACATACAGGAAGTAAAGGCGCGCAAAGGAAAAATTATTGCCATAGTAACCGAAGGCGATACCGAAGTTAAAAAGATGGCTGATTACGCTATAGAAATTCCTGAGACGGACGAAATACTTGTTCCGTTGGTTAGTGTTATTCCTTTGCAGTTGTTGTCATATCATATTGCAGTAATGCGTGGCTGTAATGTTGACCAGCCGAGGAATCTTGCCAAGTCGGTAACTGTTGAGTAAAAATAAAAGACAACCGAAAGCTGTTCTATCAAGAACGGCTTTTTTATTTATGTATCAATACACTACTAAATCAAATCAAGTTTAATGCTAATTATATTTTCGTTCTTAATTATTCATTGGTATTTGTCACTTTTTTCACAAACATTTTTCCTGCATCGGTACGGAGCACATAAAATGTTTACCATGAGTAAATTTTGGGAACGTTTCTTTCATTTGTTTACGTGGGTTACACAAGGGTCTTCCTACCTCAACCCCCGAGCTTATGCCATTATGCATAGAATGCACCACGCTTACAGTGATACTGACAAAGACCCGCACTCACCTCATTTTTTTAAGGAGGTATTTAGTATGATGTGGAAGACCAAGGTTATTTACAATGGTTTTACACTTCGTAAAATAAAACCTGACTCAAGGTTTGATAAAAATTATCCGGTGTGGCCGAGCCTTGACCGCATTGCCGCATTCAACCCTACTAGACTTTTTTTTGGATTACTTTATATTTTGTTTTATATCAAATTTGTGCCTGATGGCATGTGGTGGATGTACGCTTTTTTGCCTATTCATTTTTTAATGGGTCCCATACATGGCGCAATAGTTAACTGGGCAGGACATAAGTATGGTTACCGTAATTACAACGATGGAGATAAATCGCGCAACACTTTAATTATTGATTTTTTAATGATGGGCGAACTTTTCCAAAACAACCATCACCACTATGCAGCGCGTAGTAATTTTGCAACCAAATGGTGGGAAGTTGATCCTGTTTACCCTGTAATACTTGTGCTTAACAAAGTACGGGTTATTAGAATTAGAAAAGAGGGTTGATTTATCAACCCTCTTTTCTAATTCTAATTTTCAGCCAATGGTGCTTTTCTATTTTTTTAGAGAATTGTTTTGAATCAACTTTAACATTGTCCACAAAAAGAGTGTAGAAATAATTTCCATTGGCAAGTTTACTTGCATCCAACTCTATACTTCCTTGCCCACGATTGGTAATTTGTTCAGCAACTAATTTTACACCATTAATGGTTGTAATAATTAATTGTGCTGATTTTACATCCTGCGGCAGGTAATAATGGATTATTGTTTTTCCGTTAAATGGATTAGGAATGTTTTGACCTAATACAGCTATTTTTCCTTCTGAGTTTAAAACTAATTTTTGAAAGTTTGATGCTTCTTTTTCAGAAACAGAAATATTGAGCAGTGACTCTAATTTTTCTAAGCGATTTTTAATTCTTGATTTTCTTTTGAAAGCTCTTGCATACCTTTAACCATTGGTACAATTAATAATTCGTAACTCATGCTATAGTTATCATTAGCAGATTCTGGAGCATGAACACCATTAAAATCATAACCCAGTTCCTTGGCAACTTTTTCTACTTCTTGTGCAATAAATCCGCTTTGTTTTATTTTACTTGACTTTATAAATAATGATGGATTTGCTTTGTATTCTTTATCATTTTGATGTAAAAACTCATCAAATTTTTGTGTTTCAAAGTTGTAAGTAACAGGACGCAACTTGTTTATAAACTCAAGACCCGGCACATCTTCTTTAACATTGGTTTTAAATCTTCCATCACTTGGGAAGGAATATGCAACCTGACCCTCAATTACAGTTGCCGTTGTTCCGCCAAGGCGTACCTTGAAATCTGCATTAGCAGTGGCACCAAATCCAATAGCTGTTGAAAAACTTATGTTGCCTGCGCTAATTCCCGCTGAGTTACCAAGCATACTGTTAAACCCTCCTGTAATTGCAGGTGTAGTACTTCCTCCTGTGCCTATAAATGTATTTGCTTGCCCGGTTGTATTTCCTATACCTGCATTTACTCCCACAAAGGTGTTTGAACCGCCAGTAGTAGTTAATTGACCTGCATTAATTCCTATAAAGGTATTTGAACTGCCTGTTGTATTGGATTGTCCTGATTTATATCCAAAAAGGTATTAGAACTTCCAGTTGTATTAAAACGTCCAGCACTGTGCCCTACAAAGGAGTTTTTTCCCCCTGAAGTATTTGCAATGCCAGCACTTCCACCTATGCATGTGTTGTTTGTTCCAGTATTTGGAAGTGTATTAGCATTATAACCAAGAAAAATTGATTGGGTAGCTACGGAGTGTGATAATAGTTGAGTGTTGTTGTGAAAAATAAGCCCATTAAAGTAAATATGACGCCAAGGAATTAAATCAGCCCCCAGGTCAAAGTTAGTTGGAGTTCCTGGTAAAAGGCTTTTGTTAATAGCAGTTGTTGTTAAGTTGCTTAAGCTTGTGTTTGCTTGTGCTCCTGCTATTTTACTTACAATAGCTAATACAAGAATTAAAGTGAGTTTTTTCATTTCTTTTTAAATTTTAATTATTATACTTTTTTTGATTTGACACCGCAAATATGTTTTGAACACATAACCTTTACAATCCACTTTTGTGGGTCTTTGATATGGTGTGGCATTGAGGTCGTACTTGGCTATATTTGTTGCCTAATAACAAATAAAGAAATGCAACCGCTTCAAAATGCTTTAATGTTCGTTACTGTGGTTTTCGCGGGACTTATTGCCGGCTTATTATTTTCATACCAGGTTTCTGTAAATAATGGTTTAAAAGCATTGACAGACGCTGAGTATGTAAAAGCGATGCAAACAATTAAAGTGTCTATAATTAATCCTCTTTTTATTGTTTGTTTTATAGGATTGCTTTTTCTTTTTCCTGTTAGCTCCTATGATTTGTTTAGGCAAGGGTGTATGAAGTCGTTCTATTTTATGTTGATAGCGTGTTTAATTTATTTGATCGGAGTCATTTGTGTAACATTTTTTGGAAACATTCCATTAAATAACTTATTGAAGGAGTTTGATGTAGCAAAGGCAATGCCGGAGGAAGTAACAACAATGAGAAAAGCATTTGAAATTACGTGGAACCAATTTCACCTCATAAGAACTATTGCCTCAATTACCGCATTTGTGTGCGCACTGTTTGCTGTATTTCGGTTTAAGTAGTGTTGTAGTACTCTAAGCAACTCACTAATACAATTTTCCCTCAATTAAAATCTGAACACCGCTTCCAGGAGAAGACGTTAATTTTAGAAGCGCATTTATTTGCCGTGCGCGTATTTGCATATTACGCAAACCGTTGCTAAAGTCATCTTTATATTTATCATCAATGCCTTTGCCGTAATCTTTAATATTCAAATTGAAATTTTCGTTTTCGTTGTTAAAGTCAATATCAATTTTGTTGGTGCCTGAATATTTAACAGCATTGTTTAAAGATTCTTTTAATATCAAAAACAAGTTTCGCCTAACTTCGGGATGCAAAGTAACTTCACCAATGTTATTCGGAAAATTTACTACCAGGCTGAATGTTGGTTCCATCAAAAAACCGGTCAATATACTGACGCATAAAACCCAGCATGCTTTTTAAATTATCGTTTGCCGGATTACTGGCCCAAATAATTTCTCGCATACCGGTAATCACTTCTTTTGATTGAAGTGAAATTTTTTCGGCTAATTGTTTTTGTTCTCCTGATAATGATTTTGAAATTAGTTGTTGTGCATTTAATCCAAGCTTGGTAAGGTTGGCTCCCATATCGTCATGCACATCGCTTGCAATTTTACTGCGCATGGTTTCAATAGCATTTTGTTTTTCAAGCACAGCAATTTGTTTTTCTGCAATTCTTTTTTTCTGAACATTTCTAAAAATTAATATGCCAGCAATTAATCTTAATGCAGCTACTGTTAATAAAGAATAGTTTAATGTTTTTTGACGCGCAATTTTTTCAGCATCTAATAATTTTTCGGTGCTGAGTTTTTGAATTTCGGTTTCTTTTTTTTCGGTTTCGTACATGGTTTGCATTTCTGCAATTTGATTAGTGTAGTTGGATGCAAGAACAGAATCGTTGGCGCTATTGTACAGTTTTAGGTAATATAATTCCTGCTGAGGATTCTTTTTAATTTCATGCACCTTTGCCAAACTCTTATAGGCATAAATCTTCAAAGAATGCAAATTAAATTTATTTGCAATGTATTCTGATGTTTTAAAATTTTGAAATGCCTCATCAAGAAATATGGTTGAGCCGGTAGCATTGTATTTTGCAAACAAGGCATCGCCATAATTCCAAACAATATTACCCAGCATGGAACTGTCAACTGTGCTTGCAGCAGTTTCTTTTGCAAGCCGATGATAGTGCAAGCAAGAATCTAACTGCTGTATTATCTGGTAAACCGCAGCAAGGTTGGAATATGAAGTAGTTAGTTTTTCAAAGCTTTGAAGCTGCAAATAATAAGGCACAGAATTTTTATACGAAACAATAGATGAGTCGTGCTTGTTGGCACAACTGTAACTACCACCAAGTGTAGTGTACCCATCGGCAATTCCCTGATAGTTGGATGACATAATGCTCAATTGCAGTCCCTTCTTATGATAAACAACTGCTACATCACAATTATTAAGAAAGCGGTTAATGGTACCAAGATTGGTGTAACAAACAGACATGGCAGTGGAGTCGGAAAGCGATTCTGCAATTTTTAATGCTTTAAAGTAATTTTCACCTGCGGGCTTGTACTCTCCTTTTTTTAAGTGAATGTTTGCAATTTGAATGTACGTTTTAGCAACAAGGGAACTATCATGAAGCAATATGCCTTTGCTTACTACTATTTGTGATAGTGAATCTGCGTACGCAAAGTTGCCAAACTGATAATGCATTTTAGCTAAAAAGAAATTTGCAGCGTTAGTATATTTTTCGTTATGTGTGGCATTGCCAATTTCTCTCATATGTGAAAAATAGTTATGCGCTCTTGCACTGTCATTTGTTTTTACAGCAATAGATGCAAGGCGTTCATAAGCATTATACTGTCCGTTTAAATTATTTTTACTTTTGTAGATAGACAGAGCACTAGTGGCGGCTTTTATGGCTAAGTTATAATTACCCTTTGCAAAAAGAGATTTGCTTAATTTTAGTAATTGACTACTCATAACTGTATCAATGGAGGAGCTGTTTACTAAAATATCTACAGCATCCTTTTCCTGAGCATAGGTTGTAAATGAAAATGATAAAAGTATAAACAGGCAGAGATTTAAAATCGTTATACGCACGTTTTATTTTTTTTGCAAAAGTAAGTTATGAGAATAAAATGTGTTCTCCACTTTTGTGGGTATTTAATTTTTCGGAAAAACTTTATTCAAAGCATCAGTACGCGAATGAACTTGCAACACGTCATAGATATTACGGCAATAGGTTCTTACTGTTTCAAAAGACAGGTTCATCTTATCAGCTATTTCTTTGTAACGAAACCCCTGGTCAAGGTAATTTAAAATTTCCCATTGCTTTGGAGAAAGGTTTGCCGCTTCATTTGCCTGTACTTTTCTTTTTTGAAATGACTCAACCACTTTTCTTGCAATGGTTGCCGACATCATACTCCCTCCTCTGTAAACAATTTTTATAGCTTCTGACAATTCAGACGGTGAGGAATTTTTTAGTATGTATCCAGTAGCGCCAACACAAAGAGCGTCAAAAACTTTTTGTTCATCATCGTAAATTGTACACATAACGAACTGAACATGCGGTTTTTTGGGTTTCAGTTCAGCAACTGCTTGTATTCCGTTTTTCCCAGGTAATCCAATATCCATTAAAACAACATCGGCATTTAAATCGGTAAAATTTGAAATCAGGTCTTCAGCATTACAAAATTTATTTACAACAACAATTTCTTTGTCCTCGCTAATTAAATTAATAAGCGACTGAAGAATTTCTTTATCGTCTTCAACAATGGCAAGTTGTATCATAGACTTTTACTGCCTCAATATATATATGCTCCACAAACATACTTATTTTCTTTAGAGCCTAAGGCACTCCTGTTATTTGCATCCGTGTGTGCCTATAATCTGCCTTTGCTCTTTAACCTTCCACTAAAGTGGTATGTACATACCCTTTTTTCAAAAGTACTTTTACGCCATTAAAATTAATAAAATGGAATCACTCATCATTTTCATCTCAGCAGTTGTTAGTTTGAACACAGCAACTTATTCAACCGGCAATCAAACTAAAAGTAAAATACAAGGTAAGGAAAAGGAAGAAGTTACTGCCTGCATCAGTACCAGTAATTTAAGAGGAGGCTGGGATTACAACTAAATTTATTACAACACTCATAAAAAACGTAAATAATATGGAGCCAATAATCATCTTTATGGCAACTGTAATTACACTTAACGCTCCACTTAATGTAGCAGAAACCAGTAATGAGACCAAGAAGCAAATTGCCCCTCAAACAAACACACAGGATAAAAACTATATGTTACGCGGAGGCTGGGACCATAATTAGGCAAGCACAGTTTTGTTGTAATCATCATTCATGTTCAAACACAATATAAAATACAAATAATATGCTAATAGAACCTCTTATCATTTTTATTGCATCCATTATCTCTTATAATAATGAGAGCCCGCAAGAAGCTAACAGCCCCAAGCCTGTTAAAACAGAAATTAAAGCAGAAACCAATAATGATAATAATCTATTGTTAAGGGGTGGGTGGGATAGAAATTAAAGATACATGCTGCGAACTATAATTGCAACCTCATTTCTTCTACAGATTAATTATGGAGTAGCTCAGCTATTATCTTGCGAAAACATTTTGTTTACGATTGAATCAGGAACACAGCTTACAATAAAAGGCGATGTGCAACACAACTCATCAACTATTATTGATAACAGTGGAGTAATAGATTTAACGGGCAATTGGACAAACAATTCGGGTAACAACATTTTTGGAGCATCATCAGGTACTGTGGTAATGAATGGACTTAATCAATTAATTAACGGAACAGATGCTACACTATTTAACAACCTGAATTTGTTTAATGGAACCAAAACAATGATGGTTGATGCAGAAACCGGTGGGCTTTTTTCAGCAGGGCGTTTAAATTTAAACAATGCTATACTTGATTTAAACGCAAACGAACTGAGAATAAAAAACCCGGGGACGTTGGCAATTACACGTACTTCAGGATACATATTAAGTGAAGATGTTGATAATAGCTCTAAAGTGTGGTGGATGTCAGTTGGGCAGCAGGGTATTCATACCATACCATTTGGAAATAATTTGGGTGAAAGTGTGTTTTTTTCTTTTACAATGATTCCATCCACAGTTCCTGGTGGAACAAGTTCTTCATCAATACGTGTTTCTACTTATCAATCTATGCCAGATAATACGCCATTCCCATTTACACCTGCTTCGGTTATTCACGTTAACGATTTATTGGGTAACGATAATAGTGCCCATACAGTAGATAGGTTTTGGCATATTGAGCAAAAGTGTACATCAGCTGATTATTATTTTAATTATGCTCCTTCTGAAAATGCTGCAAATGGCAATATTAATATGCGCGCACAAAAATGGAATACAACTAATTTAGGATGGGATGCTGCATTACCAGGACAAAGTAATCCAACAGCACAAAGTGTTTTCTTGCCAGCATATGTAGCACAAAATATACTACTTATGGAAGGAGCCACATGGGCTATTGCCATGCAATCAAACCCATTACCTGTAGAACTTTTAAGTTTTAATGCTGAGCTAAAGAATAAGACAATGGTAAATTGCACTTGGTCAACGGCATCAGAAATAAATAACGATTATTTTGTTTTACTGCGGAGTAAAAACGGAATTAATTTTGAAGAAATTGCTGTTGTTGATGGTGCAGGTAATTCAAACAGTATAATAAACTATTATTTCAACGATATGAACCCTTATAGCGGAATTTCATATTATAGATTAAAGCAGGTTGACTTTAATGGGGATTATAGTTACTCGCAAATTCGCGTGATTAATTTTGATGATATAATTTCTGATTTCAATATTTACCCAAATCCATCCAATGGAGTTTTTACTATCAATAAGATGTTTGAAGATGAAAATGTTTATTCGTTTAATGTTATGGACTTATCAGGTAAAGTTATTTTTACATGGCAAGCAAGCAAAAATAAAAACACTGCAAGCATTGACTTGAGTAATTTTGCTTCGGGAATTTATTTTATGGAAATATCTGGTAACAATAAAAAACAGGTAGAAAAAATTCAACTGATAAAATAACTTGAAAAATAAAATCAGAATAAAGCAATACCTGCACATTTTAGAAAAAAATGGCATTGCAGATTTTATTAAAACACTTGATGAAGGCGTTAAGCTACCTTCAGGTGATATCGTTAATACAGTTGTATCTTGTTTGCAAAACGAACCCCTTGCTGAAGAATTTATTACTGAAGTTGGCAAAAAACTACAACTAAATTCAGATGCTCCACAACAATTACTTGATAAGCTTTTTGAATTAAAAGTTGTAGAATTATTTGATGATAGCGAATCTAAATGGAATCGTTACAGCAGGCAGTTGTTATTGTTTGACAGTATTAATCCTCAACAAGAATTTGAAAATAATTATTTAGCACAGGAAAAATTAAGCAATGTGCACATTGTTATTTTAGGAATTGGCGGTATAGGTAATTTTATAGCTACAGCCTTATGCGTTGCTGGCGCTGGAAAAATTACATTGGTAGATTTTGATTTGGTAGAAGAAACCAACCTTAACCGGCAAATATTATTTAGCGAAACCGATATTGGCAAGCATAAAACAGAAGCGGCTGCACAAAGATTAAAGGACTTAAATTCTAATTGCAACATAAGAACTGTGAACAAGGAGATTAACTCTCAATCTGAATTAGAAAAGTTGATTCGTGAATATAGTCCTGATTATATAGTACTGTCAGCAGACAAGCCTGTTGACATTGTTTTATGGGCATCGGCATTATGTAAAAAATATCGGTTCAAGTATTTAAAATGCGGTTACATGGCTTACCATGGTTTAATAGGGCCTTTACTTGGGCATAATACCAAGGCTTATGAAGAAATTTTTACCAGTTGGTCTAATGATATCGCATTACAAAACAATTTAATCAGTAAACAAAACGAAATGTATATTGCACCATCAATGGCAGCAACCAATGCAATTCTCGCAAACATAGCGGCATGGGAATTAATAAAGGATATTACCGAAATTTCGCCATCTGTATTAACAGAGAGAAGAATTCTTTTTGATCTTAAAACGATGAATATGGTTTTTGGTTAAGGTTATCTAAAGATGTTGCAAATTTTTGGTACATTAATTCTGTAAAAGGAAATTATAATTATGAGACAGGTGATGAGATTATATTTAATATGTACATTCTGTATTGTAGGTTTTCACAGTCAGGCACAAGAGGCAATAGATAGCATTAAAAAATTATTGGTTGTTCCGGAAAGTAATTCTTTTAAATTACAGGATACAAACCTCCTTTTGGATTACTGGAATTTAAGTGCTGAGTATTTTAAATATGGTGAATCTGACAGCATGAATAAATATGCCTCTCAGGGCTTAACATTAACAATGCGGTTTGCAAAGCTTGCCAATAACAAAATTGAGAAGGATGTTTTAGCTCAATATGAAATGATTTTTTATCGCAATCTTGGAATTTCATATTTTGATAAGGGCGATTATCCAACTCAGATAAAATATTTTCTTAAGTATCTTAACAAGGCAACTGAACTCAACTCAATTAAAGATATTGGGACAGCTTATGGAAATATAGCAACTTGTAATCGAGAAATGGAAGATTACAACCAAGCATTTGAGTATGCAAAAAAGGCTGTGATTGTTTTGGAGAATACTCCATATAAAAATTCTTTGGCCGCAGCCTATGCAATTTATGCAGGATATTATCAAAGTTCTTCTAATGCGAATTATGACAGCGCATATCATTACAAAAAATTGGTCAATACTATTTTTACTGAAGTTAAAAACACTTCCAAAGAAGTTGGTTCAACTATAGACCTTGTAGCTTTTTTTCAGTCATACCGCCAAATGGACTCCTCACTTGTTTACCTTAATAAAATTGAGGACCGTGTGATGGAAATGGAAAATCCTGAGAACATCATGCTATTTTATGCGTTTAAAGGATTAGCGTTGTTCTCTAAAGGAAATAACAATGAGTCTTTACGCCTGTTAACTCTTGCCAGGCAAATGGCAGAGCAAACAGAGGATAGGGAAGATGACTCAAATACCGCAAAATATCTCTCCATGGTTTTGGCTGCAAGCAATAAACCAATTGACGCTCTTAATTATCTGGATTCGGCATTTGATGCTTATTCTGATGACATCAATACTGAAAAGGTAAGGTTGCTTACGCAGGCACAAATGAATTTTGAGTTTCAAAATGAAAGAACCATAGTGGCAGAAGAAAATAAGCGTCAAAGGCTGATTCGCAATTTTTCTATTGCCGGAGGGTTGTTTATGCTTTTATTTGCGATGTTTATTTTCTATAGATACCGCGAGCGCCATAAAACAACTTTGTTACTTGCAGAAAAAAATCAAGCCATAGAAAAAGCGTACACCGACTTACAAAATACACAACAGGATTTGGTGGAAACAGAAAAGCAGCGCGAGGCGCAGAGCATAAGAGTGCGTATTGCACGCGATATACATGATGAAATAGGAAGCGGGCTTACTAAAATTACTCTACTGAGTGATGTGGCAAAAAAGAAATCGCAGCAAGCAGAAGTTGCCGATTCGCTCTCTAAAATAACCTCTTACTCTAAGGGAGTGAGTTCATCGCTAAGTGAAATAGTGTGGGCAATTAACCCGGGGCATGATAATGTGGCGAGCTTAATCAGTTATTTGAAATCCACAGCCGGTAGCTTGCTCGAAGATTCAGGTGTTAACTCAAGGCTTGATTTTCCAGACCTGGAAATTTCCATGACCATTCATCCTGAAATAAAACGCAATATATATTTGGTGATGAAAGAGGCAATTAACAATTCGTTGAAATATTCCAGGGCAAAAAATATTTCAGTTACCTTTGAAATTAAGGATAATGCGTTTAAACTTGAAGTTGCTGATGATGGAATTGGATTTGAAACAAGCAGCGCAAACGCAACTGGGAACGGATTATTCAACATGCAACAGCGAATGAGACAACACGATAATTCCCTTCAAATTGTTTCATCAGTTGGTAATGGTTGCAGAATATTGGCCGAAGGAAAACTCATATCATGAATTAAAGAACCAAAATCAGTGGCAAAAAGAATCAGGATAATAATTGTGGAAGACGATAAGGAAATCCGCGAACTGGCGGAGGGAATTCTTTCATCTGAAAAAGATATGGAAGTTGTAAAAACCTTTCCTAATGGTGAAATATTTTTAAAATCGTGGGTAAATTACGAATGCGATGTTGTGCTTATGGACATTAATATGCCTGGTAAAAACGGCATCGAATGCGTGGGTGAAGCCAAACCTAAGAAACCTCAGGTGCAGTTTTTAATCAGCACTGTTTTTGAAAACCCTCAATATATTTTTCAGGCGTTATGCAATGGCGCTACCGGTTATATGCTAAAAAATAATACGGCTGACAAACTCGTAGCTGCCGTACGAGAAATTGCTTCAGGTGGTTC
Source organism: Bacteroidota bacterium (assembly GCA_016714005.1). GTDB lineage: Bacteria > Bacteroidota > Bacteroidia > AKYH767-A > OLB10 > JADJOA01. The sequence continues at coordinate 122,290 of JADJOA010000003.1, read as the reverse complement.
TCCTATGAGTGCAAATATTGCCCGCCTGGTGGTTGATTCTTTTTCGCGGAAGCAAACAGCAGAAATTCATAACGAGCTTTTAACCTCACGTGAAAAAGAGATTTTGGATTTGCTTGCACAAGGATTAATGTACAAAGAGATTGCATCAAAAAAAGAAATAGGAGTGGAGACTGTGCGAAAGCATGTTTACAATATCTACGAGAAATTGCAGGTGAACTCTCGTACCGAGGCAATCAATAAAGTTTACGGAAAGCAGTTGTAGCTAATTTCTCTACTACTTAAGTGGTATTTCTGTTAAGCTTAGGCCACGTTACTTTTACGTTGTAATTTTTAATGAGAATTACAATGGAAAGAATCAAAATTATTTTAGTGCTATGCTTATTGCTTTTGCATCATAACGTTTTCTCACAAGGTATTGGTGTAAACAATTTAACGCCTGATGCAAGCGCATTGTGGGATATGGTTTCTACCGATAAAGGTGTTTTAATACCCCGAATGACTTCTGCTGAGCGGAATGCAATTACATCACCCGCTACAGGGTTACTTGTTTATGATAACACGTTAAACAAGTTTTATTACTTCAATGGCACCATGTGGACAACAGTAGGAGGAGACAGCGGATGGAGTTTGACTGGAGATGCGGGTACAGCACCTGCAACTAATTTTATTGGCACTACCGATGCTCAGTCCCTGCTAATAAAAGTAAACAATGTGCAGGCAGGATTTTTAGATAATGCCGAGGGTACCTACATTGGTCGTAATACATTCCTTGGGAAATTCTCAGGGTTTAGCAATACCGTTACGGGTTATGATAATACTTACATAGGTGCAAGAGCAGGGTTTGCAAATACAACCGGAACACTTAATACAGCAGTTGGTGCAAAAGCGTTGCAAAGTGCTGTAGCTACTTATTCAAATGTTGCTATGGGTCGCGAGGCCATGCAATTCTGTGTTTCATGTGTGCAAAGCACTGCTGTAGGTACTGGTGCACTGCAGAATGGCGTTTCAGGATATTGGAATAATGCATTTGGATATTTGGCGTTGCGCTTTACAAACAATCCAGGTATTGGTAACAATGCATTTGGCTCAGAGGCATTAGCATATAATACCTCCAATTATAACAGTGCTTTTGGTCACTTTAGTTTGCATGCAAATACAACCGGTGCGTTAAATACAGCATTTGGTAATGCAGCAATGCAAACAAATACGGTTGGAAACTATAATGTAGCCGTTGGTGATAATGCGCTTGGAAATAATTTAAATGGAAGTAATAATACTGCATTGGGTTTTAAAGCTGCCTTTGATGCCTCTGCTGTGAATCGAATAGTTGCTATAGGTGACAGTGCTTTGTATTTCAATAAATCTACGGGCAATGTTGCCATTGGCTCGCGGGCAATGAAAAGTAATAATGGCGGAGGCTGGAATACAGCTTTAGGCTATGAAAGCATGTATAGTAATACCAGTGGATTTGCAAATACTGCTTTAGGTTATTCATCCTTAACGTTTAACACAACAGGCACGGGTAATACAGCCGTTGGTAGTTTTGCTTTGGAAAATAATGTAATCGGAACCTCCGTTACTGCCGTTGGATATGGGGCATTGCGATATAGCACAAGTAACGACAACACAGCCATAGGCACAGGATCCTTAGGCACAAACACCATTGGTAAGGATAACACTGCAATAGGATCGCTTACACTTTCTAATAATATTTCAGGCAATTATAATATTGGAGTAGGTAACAACTCCTTGCTGCTAAGCACTGCCAGTAGCAATAATGTAACTGTTGGATTCAATAATTTGTCGGTTTTGTCAGCGAGTGGAAATGTTGGTAACAATACCGCCATAGGAAACTACGCAGGTGACAGTTATGCCGCCTATTCCAACTGCACGTTTGTAGGATACCAGACTGATGCAAATGCTACAGGCTATAGCAACTCAACTGCAATAGGGAATCAAGCACAGGTAACTGCCAGCAACCAGGCAAAAATTGGTAATACTTTAGTGACAAGTATAGGCGGCTTTGCGGGCTGGACAACTTTTCCGTCTGATATCCGATTTAAAAAAAACATCAAGGAAAATGTGCCTGGCCTGCAATTTATTAGAGAGTTGATTCCAGTAACATATAACATTGATATTAGTGCTTTAAGCAATAAACTGAATTTGCCAGATTCAATTATTGACGCTGAAGCCAAAATAGAAAAAGAAAAAATTGTTTACACAGGTTTTATTGCACAGCAGGTTGAAACTGCGGCAAAAAAAATAGGATATGACTTTAGCGGCATTGACATTCCGCAAAACGAAAATGATTTCTACGGCTTGCGTTATTCAGAGTTTGTGGTGCCATTGATAAAAGCTGTGCAGGAGTTGGCAAAAGAAAAATAATGAACTAAAGTCAGCGCTTATTGATTTAAACTCAAAATTAAATGCAATTCAATTTAGCTTAACGTCAAAACACGAAGGCATTAAATAAAAAATAGCTTGTCAAACATGCAAAAACAAACATTCACTCATGATTTTTTATCACTCTTTAAAAAATACAGCTCTTTAACTATTGCTAAAAACAAAAACTGTGTGCCTCAGTCAGATTACTCGCAAATATTATTAATTCTTTCTGCTCATCTTAATGAAATTTTTTCCTCTTGAATAATTTTTTAACCAATAAAATCATATCTCAATGAAAAAGCAAAGCATTACCTTCATATTGGCAGTGATTTTTTACTCTGCTTCAACATTTGCACAAAATGCTAACACGCAATTAAGCAATCTTAATTCGAATACGAATATTAACTCTCATCTGCGACCTAATTCAACAGGAATATTGGATTTAGGAACAAGCGCAAGGCAGTGGAGGGATTTGAATGTTTCAAGGAATATAAATATTGGAGTAAACAGATTTATTTCAAATGCTGGCGCTGGCAATACATGGATTGGTGATGGCACAGGCATTTTAAATACGACTGGAGTTTTTAATACGGCCACAGGCTCAAACGCATTAACAAATAATACAACAGGAAGCAGTAATTCGGCTTTTGGGGGCGCTGCATTACAAAGTAATTCAACGGGAGAAATGAACAGTGCTTTCGGCACAGGGTCGCTAATGCAGAATACAATTGGAATTAGAAATTCAGCATTTGGAAACGTTGCGTTAACTTTAAATACAGTTGGTAATGATAACTGTGCATTTGGCGAAAGCTCTCTCATGAGTAATATTTCCGGAAACTTTAATTCAGCTTTTGGAGTCGGTTCATTGTCGTTTAATATTTCCGGGGAGAAAAATGTTGCTATGGGTTTTGGGTCAATGTTAAACAATACTTCAGGCCATGACAATGTAGTTATTGGGAGTTTTGCTTATCAAAATAATCAAACTGGGTTTTTTAATATAGCTATAGGCTCAGAATCGTATCTTAACAATACAACCGGTCATTCCTCAATTGCCATTGGATGGAGAAGTCTTTACAACAATACAACTGGGGTACACAACATAGCGTTAGGAACTTATTCGTTAAGCAACAATACAACTGGATATCATAACACGGCAATAGGGGTGAATTCACAATTAGGTGGCACAGGGTTTTTTAACTCGTCTGTTGGTGCTTACTCATTATTCTTTAATACCACCGGATTAAACAATGCAGCATTTGGGGTCTACGCGTTACATAAAAATTCCGGGGGCAATGACAATTCAGCATTCGGTAATGAGTCATTGAAAAGTAACTCTCTTGGTTTTTCAAACACAGCATTCGGCCGGAGTTCATTGCTCAATAATACATCAGGAAACGAAAATGTTTCTATTGGCATGAATTCTCTCATCAATAATTCAACTGGGAATGGAAATACTGCGGTAGGACATTTTACCATGCAATCAAATATTAGTGGAAGCTACAATACTGCCATTGGATATGGGGCTAATGTTTACAATTTAATTTCTCAGGGCCCCGTTAATGCTACTGCCATTGGAAATGGAGCATTTGCTCCTATTGCAAACTCTGCTGTGATTGGGAATACTGCTGTTACGTACATTGGAGGGTATTCATCATGGACTACCTTCCCTTCCGACTCACGTTTTAAAAAAGATGTAAAGCAAAATGTGCCCGGATTGGAATTTATTCGTGAATTAAAACCTGTAACGTATCATGTAAAAGTTTCTGAGATAAATAAAAAACTGAATATTCCTGATTCGCTTACCGATAAAGAATCTATAGCTGCAAAAGAAAAAATTCTGTATACAGGATTTATTGCACAAGATGTGGAAGCGGCAGCAAAAAAAATTAATTATGATTTTAGTGGTATTGATATCCCGCAGAATAAAATTAGTTTATATATGGGCTTCGGTATGCAGAGTTTGTGGTTCCTATTGTAAAGGCACTACAGGAATTAGACATTAGAAATAATGAGTTACAATTGCAGAACATGGAGTTAAAAAGAGAACTTGAATTGATACGTGTTGGATTAAATTTGGAAGAGAAGAAATTAAGCACAGCCAGTTTTTTGTATCAGAATTTTCCAAACCCTTTTAACACAGAAACCATTATAAAGTATGTTGTAGGAAGCAATACTGTAAAGGTATTTTTAAAAATTAATAACCTGAAGGGCGAAGAAGTTTTTTATTCCGTAATAGAAAAACCGGGCTCAGGCGAAGTTAAAATTGATGCGGGAGTGCTTAGCCCGGGCATGTATGTTTTTTCGCTGGTAGTAGATACTAAAATTGCGGATTCAAAAGTAATGATAGTGGAGGAGTAGAATTGTAAACAAATTTAGTTTTTGCTTATTAGGTCTTTCAAAAATATCTCATAGCTATCTGTTATTGTTTCCCAACCATATTCAGATTCTATTTTGATTTTATTGGCTGTAATATATTTTTCTCTAAATGTAAAATTAGGACAAGAAATAATTTCCTTCAAGCTACCGGTTGACGTAAAGTAAAGCGCATCCCCACCCAAAACTCCTTCATTAAATTCATTGCTATGTGCCACAATAAAACTTTCTGCAGCCATAGCTTCAAGTAATGAAGGATTTGTGCCACCCACGCTGTGACCGTGTATGTACAATCGAGAAAAATGCCTCAAGGTATCCAGCGTAACTTTATCATTAATCCATTCTAAAAACAAAATATTGGAAAAACTAGAAAACTTTTTTCGCATTTTTTTTCCGAAATTATTTTTTGTTGACCCCACCACTATAATTTTAAGCAAAGGCGTTTGAGCATATGCATTTAAAATCGGCTCAATATTATTTTCGGGCTCCATGCGCGCCATTAAAACATCAAACTCACCAGCACTAACACCAAAAGTTTTTAAAATTTCAGAATTAAATTCAGGAAACGCATTTGCACCGTATGGAATAAAAGCGGAGTCTTTGCCGTATGACTCTTTGAGATAATTTGCAATACCAACGTTGTCGGCAATTAAAGCATCAGAATAACTAACGGCTAATTTTTCAAACTGCTTTGTTAATCGTTGAATAAGGGGCGAGTACTTGCTGCGTTTCCATTCAATACCATCTACATTGGTAACAAGTTTTGCTTTTTTTTTAAATTGCTTTTCAGGTGAAAAAATTTTCACAATATCAACTCCCTCAAATTTTTCTTTTTTGTTTGGATGAAAATGCGGGTTATAAACAGTTACAGCATGACCGCGTTTTGCCAATGCAACAGAAATATGCTCAGCAAATTGCTCAAACCCTCCGTAATTATTAGGAATGCCGCGCGTGCTTACAATTGCAATTTTCATTTTATAAACTTATAGTTTAATTGCGTTGAAACTACAGATGCTGCGTTTATTAAAAAATCAGGCAGTACTAATTCAATTGGTTTTGAAGTTTTTTTCTTTAGAATAGCTTTAGCATAGATATTTATTTTATTATCTGCATTAAGATTGAGAAAATTTAATATTTTATTGAGAGTGGGTTCTGTTTCTTCAATTATATTCTCATACTTCACATGTAAAATATTTTTATGTGATTTAAGCACATTCAATCCTTGCTCCATTGTTACAATCCATTCTACAGCCGATTTTAATATATCATCATCAAATTTTTTTATTTGTTCAGTATAACCTTGTAACAATTCACTATTGGATAAAAGTTCTTCGCAAATCAACTTCCATTTTTTATTATTCAACCCCCACCAGTCCTCTTTTATATTTTTATTGATTAGTGAGTTTGAGTTGTTCCACAGCTGATTAGAAAATACTGTATCGTAAAAGTTGCGTGTTATAAAAAGAAAACGGCATCCTGAAAAAATCTTTTCAGTGTAGTCAACCCTGAAAATCATTTCAGGGTATTTATCAAGCACTATTTTGCTTCCGGTAATTTTTAAAAATAGATTATATATTTTTTGCATTTTTGAAATAACAGATTGAGTTGCATCATTTTCATTTAATAAAAATGAGCCACCGGATTTGTTATACGAACCAATAACCTCATCCATATTATTAGCCGTATGCCAAATGATTTTTGGCTCGTTTAAAAATGCAATATTTTTTATGCATGGAAAGCAACATGCCTAATAAAGTGGTGCCGCTTCTGCCAGTGCCAATAATAAAGACAGGCGGATGTTTTAATTCGGGTTTGCTAATGGAAATTACAAATTTGAGCCATGCTTTTACAAAAGTATTAAACCATTGCCCTTTGGTGGTTAACGGACGACCTTCAAACAAAAAATAGGCAACTAATCTTTGATAAGTTTTAAATAAACTTATTCTCGGGTAATGTTTGTTTAACTGAGCTATCATTATCAGCGCGAAGTAACAAAACCAAGCTGAATTTAACCTCACTTATGAAACGCGCTTGCGTATATCAAATGATTGTTGTTAATTAGCTTGCAATAAACTGAAATTCATATAAAATTTTTTGAGGAATGAAAAAAAACACTATTCACAATGTGTACGGCATTTTTATGCTACACCACCAATGCAACTGAATTAATTGGAAAACTTGCCGATGATAGATTTAAAGGCACATCATTTGTCAGACTTTCTGATAACACTGTTATTCCTGATTACGTTAGGTTTAACGAAAACCAACAGCCGGAAATTAATATGCTTGAGGGCTGGTTAAAATCCAATGCAGGTTTGCCAGCTGAATGCGGGTTAAAATTAATTTCAACTGAGCCAGACCAAATGGGCATGGTTCACTATCGCTATCATCAAACCTACAGAGGTGTGGAGTTGATTCACACTATGTATATAGCGCATACAAAAAATGGTAAGCTGATTTCTGCCAATGGTTTTATGACCAATAAATTTCCTAAAAGCATGAGCCCTGTTTTAAGCGAACAAACAGCATTGGCAAAAGCAAAGGAAAACATTGGTGCAAAAATTTATAAATGGGAACTTGCTTCTGAAGAAGCATTTATAAAAAGGGAGCAAGGTGATGCAAAGGCAACTTTTTTCCCTACTGGCAAATTGGTATTAGCTGCATCATCGCAAAAAATTAATGAAGCATTTGAATTGGCTTATGAGTTTGATGTTTATGCGCATGAACCTATGCAACGCTATTATATTTATGTAGATGCAAAAACCGGAAATATTATTGAAAAGTTAGACCGCATACATCATGGCAACTCCAATGCAACATGCGTTACCGCCTACAGCGGTACACAAACAATTACTACCGACAGCACCGCTGTAAATAATTTCAGACTTAGAGAAACCGGCAGAGGTCTTGGTATTGAAACTTACAACATGCTTAAAGGAACAAGCTATGGCGCTGCTGTTGATTTTACCGATACCGATAACTATTGGAACAATGTAAATGCAAATAAGGACCAGTACGCATGCGATGCACATTTGGCTACAGAAAAAACCTACGATTTCTTTTTAACAACTATGGAAGAAACAGTATTAATAATGCAGGTTTTAAGTTATTGAGTTATGTTCACTACAGCACTAATTACGTAAATGCTTTTTGGGATGGCACCAGAATGACTTATGGAGATGGTAATGCTACATACAATCCTTTAACCTCGCTTGACATTGGCGGACATGAAGTAACACATGGTTTAACAAATTTTACTGCCAACTTAGTTTACTCATATCAATCAGGAGCATTAAACGAATCGTTTAGTGATATTTTTGGAACCGCAATTGAAAACTATGCATCACCTGCAACATTTGATTGGCTGATTGGCGAAGATATTGGTGCAGCTTTCCGTTCACACTCTAACCCTAATGCGTACGGTGATCCGGATTGCTACCTTGGCACTAATTGGTACACGGGCACGGGTGATAATGGAGGTGTACATACCAATAGCGGTGTTCAGAATTATTGGTTCTACCTTTTATCGGTAGGAGGAATCGGTACAAATGATTTGGGTAATAATTATAATGTATCTGCAATAGGTATTAATAATGCAGCGGCAATTGCATACAGAAACCTTACTGTTTATCTGTCACAAAATTCGCAATATGCCGATGCACGTTTTTATGCTATACAGGCTGCCACCGATTTGTTCGGACCTTGCTCTCCTGAAGTAATTGCCACAACCAATGCATGGTATGCAGTAGGTGTGGGCTCTGCACAAGCTGGTACAGCTGCTTCAATATCAACAAGTGGTGCCACAACATTTTGTGAAGGAGGAAATGTTACCTTAACAGCAAATGCAATTGCAGGCACAACTTATCAATGGAACAGAAATGGCTCACCTATTGCAGGAGCTACCAACAGTACTTACGTAGCAGGCCAGGTGGCAGTTACACTTGCAGTACTGTTACTTGCGGTACTTCTTTTACATCAAACGCAACATCAGTAATAACCAACTCTATCGCAGCTACCATTTCTCCGGCAGGCACTGTTTCTTTATGTAACGGACAAACAACAACTTTGCAGGCAAATACTGCAACGGGTTATGGTTACCAATGGAATTTAAATGGTTCACCTATAAGCGGAGCTAATGCTGATAATTACGTTGCATCAGCTCCCGGAAATTATTCTGTAACTTACGTTGCACAAACATTAACCGGAACTTCGCAAAACAATAACACCACATCAAACATTGTGGACAATACTTGCACTGGAACCGCAAATACAACTATTGTAGTTAGCGGTTTGGCAACAAGTATTAATCCTTCAAATATTTCTGTTACTGTTAACCTTACACATACTTATGATGGAGATATTGATGTTGTGCTTGAAGCACCTAATGGCGATATTCTTGGATTAAGTAATCAGGCTGGCGGTGCGGGTGATAATTTTGTAAACACTGTTTTTTCCGATGCTGGTGCAACAACAGTAGCATCAGGCACTGCACCATTTACAGGAACATTTAAACCGTGGGCAAGTACTTGGTCATCATGTGTGCCAATAACAAGAACATCTTTTGCATCTTTAGGTGGCGGGGCAATTAACCCTAACGGAAACTGGATTTTGAGAGTTTATGACAGAGCCGGACAAGATATAGGAACAATCAATAACTGGACACTTACCATTCCTGATTATACAATTCCTTACCCTAACTGCGGACCTGCAACTTCACCTGTAACCGTTGTTAACACCGGAAGCTTAACTGTTAGTGCAGGAACATACAATGCACTTTGCAATAATAGCGCTGCTGTTAGCTTAACCGGTACTCCTGCAGGCGGAAACTTTAGCGGAACGGGTGTAACAGGTAACTCTTTTGACCCTTCGGGATTAGCAGCGGGCGTGTATCAAGTAACTTACAATTACAGCAATGGAACTTGCAGCGGTAGCGATGTTGCAAACATTACTGTTAATGCCCAGCCAATAGTTGATGCAGGAACGTATTCTGCATTGTGCGAAAACGCTTCATCAATTTCTTTAAACGGAACGCCATCAGGCGGAACTTTTTCAGGTGCTGGAATAATCGGAAATAATTTTAACCCGTTAGGATTGGTTGGAACAAATAATGTATCATATAATTATACCGATGCAAATGGTTGCAGCAATTCTGCAACATCATCAATAGTTGTAAATGGTTTGCCTGTGGTTAATGCCGGAACATATCCCGCAATGTGTAACAACCAATCAGCTATTGTTCTGGCAGGAAATCCATCTGGCGGAACGTTTGGCGGAACTGGCGTAAGCGGAAACTCTTTTTCACCATTAGGTCTTTCAGGAAATTATCCTATCAGCTACTCCTACACTGATGGTAACGGTTGTACAAATTCAGCAAACACCAGCATTGATGTTTACACGAACCCTTCGGCTAACATTTTCCCTGCCGGTTCAGTAACCACTTGCAATAATAGTTATCTGCTTTCTGCCAACACAGGTGTAGGTTATTCCATCCAATGGCAATTGAACGGAAATAATATTGCCGGTGCTACTTCAGTTAGTTATAATGCTACATCATCAGGACTTTATTCTATTTATGTGAGCAATGGTCCATGTTCAGTTACATCGTCAGTTACGCAAGTCAATCTTGGAATTGGTGCACCGGTGATAACCGCAGGCTCAACATCCATATGTGCCGGAACAAACACTACCCTAAGTGCTCCTGTCGTTTCGGGAAGTACTTACCAATGGTATAGAAACGGAGTTCTGCAAAATGGTGCTGTAAATTCAACCTTTGCGGTATCATCGGCAGGAAATTATTATTGTTATGTTACAGCACCAGGCGGTTGTTCAGGCAATTCCAACACAATTGTTTTAACAGTAATAAATAATCCTGTGCCATCAATTTCTTACTCAACACCTTTGAGCTTCTGCTCTCCGGGAAATGTTACGCTTTCTTCCAGCACGTTTAGTGGGGTATCTTTGCAGTGGCAAAAGAATAGTAGTAATATTTCGGGAGCAACTAATCAAACGTACGTTGCTAATTCAGTTGGTTCATACAGGGTTGTTCAAACTGCTAACGGATGCTCTAAATCGGCACCTGCTGTTTCTGTTACAAATGCTTCAAGTGTATCTGCAGCCATTACTGCTAATGGTTCTACAACTTTTTGTACAGGGGGCTCGGTAACTTTAAGTGTAAACAATGCAGTTAGCGGTTATAATTATCAATGGTTAAATAATGGAGCAAATATTATGGGAGCAACGTTATCCTCTTACGTTGTCACCGCCTCCGGTAATTATACTTGCACGATAAGTGCAACATGCGGCAGCGCAACATCAAATTCAATTCCTGTTTCTGCAAGCGGAATTACTGCAAATGTTACCCCGTCCGGTAATGTTGTAACCTGTGGTGGTTCAACCGTAAATCTATCATCTAATTCTGGTCCGGGCTATGTTTATCAGTGGTTGGCAGATGGCAACCCAATCTCCGGGGCTACTCTTTCAACTTATTCAACTACACTTTCAGGAAACTATTCTGTGCAGATAAATTCTTCTTGTGGCAATGCAACTTCTGCTGCTACCTCAGTTTCAATTTCTAATCCTATTGCTTCTATTTCACCATCAGGCACTGTAACAATTTGTGCAGGAAGTAATACAACTTTTGCTGCCAACAGCGGTTATAATTATGCATATCAATGGTTACGAAATGGCTCTATGCTGCCCGGTGCTACTGCACAAACGTATCCTGCGTCAAGTTATGGAACCTATTCTGTAAGAATAACCCAAGGCGGAGTGTGCTCTGTAACTTCAGCCGGAGTAATATTAAATGTAACTAACAACCCAACACCTTCCATTACACCGTTGGGAACTGCAACAATTTGTGCTGGACAAAATGTATTATTCACGTCAAACACTTTTAGTGGTGTGGCGTTACAATGGCAAAAAAACAGTACGGATATTGCAGGCGCAACTAATCAAACTTATACTGCTACAACTGCAGGTTCATACAAAGTGAAACAAACTGCAAATGGATGTACTAAAGCATCTCCTGCAACTTCTGTTGTAATTAATTGCAGAGTCGCATCAACTACAAATGAAATATACAACAGTAGTGCTGCTACAGTTTATCCAAATCCGGTTATTGATTTATTTTTTATTGAAATTAATTCCATGGAATCATCTGCTTTTAAATTGATGATAACTGATATAACCGGAAGAATAATTGATAGCAAAGATGTTTTGGTTGATGAAGGTTTAAATAAACTTACCGGAGATTTGAGTAAAACCAAACCAGGAATTTATTTTGTTAGAGTAAAGAATGATAAAAATGATTATCAGTTTAAATTGATAAAGAATTAAAGGAGTTTGATAATAAAGCAGAGGGTTGCCCGCGAAGCGGGCAACCCTCTGCTTTTAGAATAAGATAAGGCCGCTGAAAAATGTTGTATTGCCTCTAATTTTTTTGTGCGAAAACAGCCTATATTGGCGTTAAAAATTTTTAGGTATGGCAAATTTCGTTTCACGCTTGGTTGATTTATTTCCTTACCAGTTAAGTAAATTTCCGAAAGAGGATGCTCTTGCATGTAAAGAAAATGGAATATGGAAAACCTATTCTACCAAAAAGCGTATTAGATAATATCAATAATCTTAGCTCGGGATTATTGCAGTTAGGAGTGGTTCCGGGAGATAGAATTGGAATTATAAGTAACAATCGTCCCGAGTGGAATTTTGTGGATCACGCATGCCTGCAACTCGCAGTGGCTGATGTGCCTGTTTACCCAACTGTTAGTGATTCCGATTTAACTTATATATTAAAGGAGAGTGAAGTCAAATACATTTTTGTTTCCTCAAAAGAGTTGTACGAAAAAGTACAACGATGCAGGGTTGGTATTGATACACTTAAGGATGTTTACACTTTTAATAATGTTGATGGAGCAAAAAACTGGCAACAACTTGTTGAAGAGGGAGGAGCCGCAAACAATTTTTCTAAAGTTGAAGAAATAAGATCTACTATAAAACCTGCCGACCTTGCAACTATTATTTACACAAGCGGCACCACCGGAAATCCTAAGGGTGTAATGTTGAGTCATGATAATTTGGTAAGTAACTTTACATCATGCGAGGTGTTGTGCCCATTTGATTCATCCTGGCGTGCATTGAGTTTTTTACCGCTTAACCATGTGTATGAGAGAATGCTTTCCTATTTGTATGTGTATTATGGCGTGTCTATTTATTATGCCGAAAGTTTAGAAACAATTGGCGATAATTTGAAAGAAGTAAAGCCACACATCTTTGTTACAGTTCCGCGCCTGCTCGAAAAAGTCTATGATAAAATTGTGTCTAAAGGAAACGAGTTAACAGGAATAAAAAAAGCGTTGTTCTTTTGGGCGCTTAATCTTGGACTTAAATACGAGTTGAACGGAGCCAATGGCTGGTGGTACGAAACGCAACTGAAACTCGCCAATAAAATTATTTTCAGCAAATGGCGCGAAGCACTTGGTGGAAATATAGTTGCCGTTGCATCTGGTGGCGCTGCATTGCAACCAAGGCTTGCACGCGTTTTTCATTCAGCAAGAATTATGGTATTGGAAGGGTATGGCTTAACAGAAACATCCCCGGTAATTGCAGTAAATAATTTTCAACCCGGCTGTATAAAGTTTGGAACCGTAGGTACAGTTATAAAAGATGTGGAGGTAAAATTGCCGATGATGGAGAAATACTTTGCAAAGGACCTAACGTTATGCTAGGTTATTTTAAACACCCTGAGCTAACCTCTGAAGTTATTGATAAGGACGGATGGTTTCACACTGGCGATATAGGCATTTTTGAGGAAAACAGATTTTTAAAGATTACCGATCGAAAAAAGGAAATTTTTAAAACATCAGGAGGAAAATATATTACTCCTCAACTAATTGAAAATAAATTAAAGGAATCGCGTTTTATTGAGCAGGCAATGATCATAGGTGAAAATCAAAAATTTGCTGCAGCATTAATTGTTCCTGCATTTCCATTTTTAAAGGATTGGGCGCAAAGAAAAGGAGTTGACATAGGGCATAGCAATGAGGATATTTCAGACAATAAAGAAGTCAGGAAAAGAATTGCAGAAGAATTAGAACATGTAAACAAAACTCTTGGCAGCTACGAAACAGTTAAAAAATTTGAATTGCTTCCGCGCGAATTTTCAATTGACAAAGGAGAGATGACTCCAAAGATGAGCCTTAAGCGAAAAGCCATACTTGAAAACTTTAAAGAGAAGGTAAAAGATATTTTTGATTGATTTCAAAACCCCTTTCAATGTTTTACCGCAGAATGCCAATTGAGGCTGAATCGCCCGAAGAGTTAGGTTACTCCAATATTAAATACAACCTTGCCGAAAGTTCTGTAAGAGATATTGATTTGAGAGAGATAAATGTTTCTAAAAAAATATTGTTGTGTTACGGGAGCCATAAAGGTAAAGATGAATTAAGAAAACTTATTGCTAAAGAATATTTTTCTGAAAACATTAACAACGTTTTGGTAACGCATGGTGCAGCATCTGCACTGTTTATTATACATACTACCTTATTAAATGCAAACGATGAAATAATTGTACTTCACCCTAATTACGCCACCAATCTTGAAACACCTTATGCAATTGGCTGCAAAATAAAAACAGTTGAATTAAAGTTTGAGAATCAGTTTAATTTAAAGGCAGAAGATGTTATAAGCAAGATAACATCAAAAACAAAATTGGTGAGCCTTACTAATCCACATAACCCAACAGGAAAAGTATTTAATATTCATGTTTTAGAAAGCATTATTTCCTATTGCACAAGGAAAAAAATTTTTGTTTTGGTTGATGAGACCTACAAAGACATACCTTTTCCAAATTTTACTCATCATGTTTTAAACGATTCTCCTTTTCTTATTCGCGTTTCTTCTCTTTCAAAAGCGTATGGTGTTCCGGGTATTAGGATAGGTTGGATTTATTGCAGTAATAATTCCTTGATTGAAAATTTTTTATCTGCCAAAGAGCAAATGGTTATTTGCAACTCGGTTATTGATGAGGAAATTGCTTTTCAAATTTTAAAGAAGAAAAAGACTATTCTAAATAGGGTTGCAAAAGATATTTCATCCAATTACAACCTTCTTTCTAAATGGCTTAAGGAACAAAATGTGTTTGACTTTGTATTTCCAGATGCAGGAGTGGTAATGATGCCAAGATTAAAATCATCTATTTCTACAAAAAAATTTTATTCCGTATTACTCAACAAACATAAAACATATGTTGCTCCTGGGCATTGCTTTCAAATGAGCGACCACTTTTTCAGACTTGGTTTTGGTTGGGCAACAGCTATGGAAATAAAAAAAGGACTTGCAGCTATTCAAAAATCCGCAAGTCCTTTTATTTAATTTTCTAAGCCTTCTATCTCAGAAGAGTAACAGTACCGTTGTACTGTTGGCTCTTTCCTTCTTTTGTTTTTACATCAATCGAGTAAACGTAAACACCTTGTGGTGCTTTAGCACCCGCTGGGTCTGAACCATCCCATGTTTTGGCAGGTGTTTCTGTTTCAAAGAACTTTTGTCCCCAACGATTAAATATTTTCATGTTGTAGGATGCAACATCCAAACTAAAGCCTGGGTCAAAGAAGAAATCATTCTTTCCATCTTTATTTGGGGTAAACGCGTTTGGTAAATAGAACGGATTTACAATAACCTGCTGCTGATATTCAGAAACACAACCTGCAATATTGGTAACCACAAGCTTAACCATGTACTCACCAACAGAACCATAGTAGTGTGATGGATTTTGCACGGAAGAAGTATTGTCATCACCAAAATTCCAACTCCACGAAACCGCATTTGCTGATTGGTCATAGAAGTTTATTCCGGATGAGTAAATATTTGTTGCCAATGGGTCAGCAATAAACTTTGCTTCAGGTAATGGGAAGAATGTAATGTCAACCGGCTTGGTGTCTGAAGAAGTACATCCTGTTGGATTTACAATTGTCAAGCTAATTTGATACGTGCCTGGGGTAGTGTAAACATGAGATGGGTTTGTAAGTGCTGAAGTTACACCAGGCGCCAATGTCCATGCAAAAGTTGCATTAGGCTCGTAAGTTGATAAATTGGTGAAATTGATGTTTGATATTTCACAAGCAAGAGAAGTATCATTTGTAAAATCAATTACCGGATTATCATTAACCGTAAATGCAAACGATGGTGAAGTGTTTACGCATCCATTTACATCCGTAACTGTAACAGAATAGTTTCCTACTGTATTTACAGAAATAGTTGATGTTGTTGCACCGGACTGTGACCATAAGTAACTTGCGTAAGCAGGAGTTGTAGCAGTGGTTGAAAGTACAGATGATTGACCATCGCACACAGTATTATCGCCAACTATAATAGGTTGAGGTAACGGATTTACTGTTATAGTTGAAGCATTGGTCATTTGTGTAGCTGCACAATTGTTGGCATCAGTTACGGCAATTACACTATAAGTGGTGGTTTGATTTGGAGATACGCTTAATGTTGCCTGGCTACTGTTGGCAGTGTAATTAGTAGTTCCGCCTGTCAAATTATTTTGTAACGTGTAATTAAACGGAGCAGTGCCAACAGGGAATGTTACTGTTAAATTTGTTTGCTGCCCAATACAAATATCATCAACCGTTAACAATTGTGAAGTTGGTTTTGGGTGTACTACAGTAATATGTGTATCAGCAACAGTTCTTGAACAACCATACAAACCGCTCACTGTTCCAACCAGGGTGTAGGTAGTTGTTTCGTTCAACACATTGGTTGCAGTATATGTATTTGACGGATGCGCAGTTACATTATTTGTAATTAAACTTGTTGATGGCGACTTCATTGTGTAAGTCGCATTGAATGGAGCTACACCAGTAAAGTTGATGGTAACCGTTGCAGTTTGCTGGTCGCAAATTGCAGGAGTTGAATTTATGGTCGCATCAGGCAAGGGAATTACTTTCACATTTACAGTTTGATTGGTAGTAGCTGCGCAGAACTTATCAGTAATATTTGTTAGTATGTAATTGTTTGATGGCGCTGTAGGGCTTATTGAAACCGTTGTAGATGCATTATTGGTGTTTTGAACCGCACCGCCTGAAAGTTGGAAAGTATAAGGTGCAGTACCTGTGCTGAAGTTTACAGTATAATTTGTTGAAGTGCCTTCGCAAATAGTATCGCTTGCTACAGTGATGGTAGCAACCGGCAATGGTTTAACTATCACCTGCCCGCTTCCCTGCACAGAACCTTTACAACCAAATGAAACTACAGAATCTAATTGGAAGTTGTATGTACCAACAGCTAACGATGGAATATTTAAAGTGTAGGGGTTTGTTGACGTTGTAATTGGTGTTCCAATATTTCCGTTTGTAGCGTTGTGATAATAGAAAGTATAAGGAGCCGAACCTTGTGTGAAATTAATTGCAAGTTGAGTTCCGCCACCAGCACAAGCGGTATCACTACCTGAAATTACTGCTTGTGGTAACTGGGTTACAGTAACAGCAACAGGCGCAGTACTCACTGTATTTTGGCAACCTAGATTATCTGTAATTACTCCAGTTAGTTGATAAGATGTTGTTGTACCTGGATTAACAGGAATGATTAATGGATTACTTGCTGTATTATAGTTTGTAAACGGTCCGCCAACAGGTCCGTAGCTTCCAACAAAATTTCCAGTGCCGGTAAATGCAATTGATAAGTTAGTTTGAACCCCATTACAAATTGTTGTTGTTCCTGATAAAGCTGCTGTTGGCAATGCTTTAACTGTTACTGTAGCTGTACCGCTGATATTTGCAGCGCCAGCAGAGCAATATCTGTCATTCAAATTAGAGAGTGTATAATTGAAAGTACCCGCAGTTGTCTGCTTAATTTTGAAAACGTAAGGATTGGTAGTAATACCACTGAAGTTAACCGCACCTGCTCCATTAACTAAATAGGTTCCGCTGTATGGTGCAGTACCAGTTGCAAAATTAATTGTAATGGTAGCTGAATCATTTCTGCAAATAGATTGCGTACCCGAAATTACCGCAACAGGTTTTGGCGATACAACTGTCACGGCATTGTCGGTTACAATTGAAGAACATCCATACAAACCTGTTACACTAACATTGTTTAATGCATATGTTGTAGTTTGTGTTGGATTAACAACAGTGCTATAAGTAGTTGTAGCATTGTTGTTAATTGCTGTGTTGCCTCCACCAGGATTTGCTGTGTAAATTGTAGAAAAAGGACCTTGCCCAACAAACGTAACCGTAACATTTGCATTATCACCATTGCAAATAGAATCGGTAGATGTAATTGTTGCTGTCGGGTTTGGAATTACCCTTACAGTTACTGCCTGATTGGTAACAGATGAGCAATTCTTATCCTGTATGTTTACTAAAGTGTAATTGTTTAATCCTACAGGCGGGGCAGTAACAGGAATTACAATTGGGTTTATAGCGCTTGTAACAGCAGCCTGACCTTGCATGGTGTAAGTATATGGACCGGTTCCTGTAGAAAAATTAATATTTAAACTTGTATTAGTTCCCTGGCAAATGGTATCGCTTCCAACAGTTAAAGTTGCAACTGGAACCGGATTTATTACCCCAATTGCAGAACCATTTACATTTCCTTTACATCCTCCTGATTTAACAGAATCTAACTGGAAGTTATAAGTACCGGCAGCCAATCCTGTAATGTTTAGTATATATGGATTACCTGCACCCGGATTTACATTAGAAACAGAACCGGATGTATTTGTTGTAATGTTATGATAATAGAAAGTGTATGGGGCTGTTCCCTGCGGGAAGTTTACATTTAATTGAATTGGCGAACCAATACAGGCAGTATCATTGCCACTTAAACTTGCTACGGGCAATTGAATAACATTAACCGCAGTTGTAGCCACATTTACATTTTGTTTGCAACCGTTTCCATCTGTAACCTGACCAACTAATTGGTATACATTATTTCCAATTGCTGGGACAAGGTTAAAAGAATAAGGATTGGATGCAGTATTAAAATTAGTGGGTGCGCCACCGCCCTGTAATTGCCAGCTTCCGCTAAAATTAGCAGTGCCTGTAAAGTTTATATTTAAGGTAGCCTGTGCACCTTGACAAATGCTTGGAGTTGTAGTGCTGATAATTGCAGTTGGCAATGGTCTAACAGTTACAAAAACAGTATCATTAATTGCAGTACGAGAACAAAAAGCATCTGTAACACTTAGCAAAACATAACCTGTAGCACCCAATGCTGGTTTTACCCAGTAATTGTAAGGAGAAGCAGTTATATTATTGGTTGTTGTATTTGAGCCTCCCAATGGTTTCCATGTAAAAGAATAATTGGCAGAGCCTGTAAATGCTGTCGAAAGACTTATAGAGTCTCCATTGCAAATAGTTGTGTTGGTTAATGCAGATAAGTTTGCGTTTGGAATTGCTTTTACAACAATAAGCACATTGTTATTAATTGGTCCTGTGCAAAGTTTTGTTGAACTGGTAAATGATTGCAAGGTGTAATTGAAATTACCTGTTGAATTTGGTTTTACCCATGCAAAAGCAGAAGTAGCATTCGTGTTTATTGGTGTTAACGTTCCAGTTGTGTTATCTCTTAAAGTAATGTTAAATGGAGCAGTTCCCGTAAAATCAACTTTCAGTCTTACAGAATCGCCAAAGCAAATAGTATCATTTCCCTGAACCAAAGATAATGTTGCACTTGGAGTTGGATTTACAACAATTTTTCTTGTACCGGTTAAACCTGAAGCTAAAGCTGTGCAGCCATTATTATCAGTAAGCGACACCAAACCATAAGTAAATGATGGTGGAGGAGGGCTTACATTTAAAACATAAGGATTTGTAGATGTATTAAGAACCTGATTTCCTGTAGGACTTGTATAAGTAAGGGCATATGGTGCTTGTCCTGCTGCACCGCTAAAATTAAAAGTTACACTTGAGTTATTACCTTGACAAATTGTATCGTTGGCAGTTACATTTATAGATGCAGTTGGCAATGGATTAACAACAATATTTGCTCCGGTAGTAATAGTTGCCTTACAACCGTTTGAATCTTTTAAGCTATCCAAAGTATAATTATGCGATACCTGCAAATTACTAATAGATATATTAAAAGGGTTGGTTGTGGCCGTACCGGTAATTTGACCCGCAGGGCCATTAATCCAATATGGCCAGTTGCCAGTACTGCCGCTCGCAATTGTTAATGTTGTTGACTGGCCTGCACATTTAGGAGTTACTCCACTAATAGAAGCATTATAAGCAGGAGATACATTCACGGTCTTAGTAGCTGTGGCTGTACACCCAGATGGTTGTTGCGTTACGGTAACTGTATATGTTCCACTTAAACCTGCTGTAAAAGTTTGATTAGTACCAGAACCCGCACCGCTCCACTGATAGGTGTAAGTAACACCACCTCCGGTTGCAGGAGTGGCCGTTAATGTAGCAGTTGCTCCGGCACAAAGGTTTACAGGTGTTGCAGGTGTTATTCCAGCGGTAATAGTTTGCGTTACACGTAAGGTATCGCAATTACTCCAACTTTCGCAAGATAAATTATCAGAAGTTCTTACCTGATACACCACACTATCTACGCATAAACCCTTTACAAATGCAGAATCGTTGTAAGAGGTGGCTCCGATTACATCGGTTACTTTCGTCCATGTCCCCATCGGATATTCGCGCCACAATTCATACTTGTTGCTTGATGTTGGTAACAATGGATTATGAACAGGGTTCCAGTTTATAGCTACACTGCTTCCGGTTTTTACTACCGACATATTCATACTGCGAGCAATATTTGAAGGCTTGGAAAAAACAGTACTATCGCAACCACAAACGGTTTTCATTTGAAAATAAATGGAATTGTTTTGAGCATTTACTCCTGGACCCAAAAGAGAAAGACTTGCCGCACTAACATCTTTAAATTTATTGTAGAAAATGGGCTTACCTCCTTCTAAAGAGTCAATCAAAACAAAACTTCCTACCGCTCCCGTAAGCGAACCGAATATGTGATACTTTGCAAAATAATTATGGGTATCTTTAGCAGCAGCCCCACCTGGAGTTTCCCACTCTAATCTAACATCACCAGTTCCGCATGTAACTTTAGCACAACGTATTTCTGGTGGCAGCAAAGTATCTGGGGCAACTACCGTAATTTTCATGGTAGAAAAATTTACACCTGGTACTGGACAAACATTATCTCGTGTTTTAAGAATAAAAGTATAATCTTTAGTTGGATTATTAGACCCCGGGCATACGAATGGAGGATTGAGATGCGCGCAAGATGTAGGCCATACAAATCTTACAGCATTGGAAATTGGTTTGGTATTGGGCAATACAACTGGAGCAAACGGTGTGGTAGGCTGCGTTAAAATAGCACAAGGCGGAACCAGACAACCGGAATTTAGATTAGAATATCCGGCTCCCCAGTTAGCTGAAGGATCGTTAGGAGATTCAATTGTAATAGATTGAGGAAGTCCACCCGGGCAACTTCCCTCGAAGTCATTGGCTCTTAAAATAAACCTTATTGTATCGCCTGCCACTACAGTTGTATCATAGCCACTTGTAAATGGAGGAAAAACATCAGGAGGAGTGTTTATTGCTCCGGCAGGGTTGCAAATTACAACAGGAGCAGTGAAAGTAATGGCATAATCTCTATATATTTCTGCTACCTTAATACCACACTTCCATGCGGTAACTTTTATACATGCCGCAAAATTGCCTACAGTTCCTGGATTATTAAGGTTGAGTTCGCCAGTAACTGGGTCTAAAACAGGGTTTCCAGGAAATGGAGAGTTAACAGTGTAAGGTGGATTAAAGGGGGTATTAGGCGCTGAAAAGGTAGGGCAATTTCCGGTAGAACTTTCAAGTGGTTGACCAAAACCATAAACAAGTGAATCTTGTTCTGGGTCAACTGCAAATGGATTGTAAGTGTAAGGAAAACCAGTGGTGATTAATGTATTTGGTCTTTCCGTAAAAAATGGAGAACTATCAAAGCACGGATTTGCATTTAATCCATTATAAGGGAACATTTTTGCTCTAACGGTAAATCCACCTCCTCCACCAACATTATTTAGGATATTTCTACAGCATGATGTCCATGAAAAAGTCCATCCTGTTGCAGGAGGAACCCCATTGAGTGTTATAGGTGCTGAAATCCATTTCCATTCCTCCACCGAACGCGGATCACCGCCTGCACAATTAAATCCACAGCCTGTAGGGCTTAAATCTGTAGGAGTACAATTGGGTCCTTGAACCGATGTTAAGGGAATGCCACACAAGCCAGGTATTCCCCAAACATCTATTTGTTGTCCAGCACTACAATCTAAGGGAATTCCAAAACAATCTCGATAAAGCTTAAGAGTAAAAATATACTGCCCTGCACCAGGTCCTGATTTGATACATTGCCAAGTTATTTCCCCTCCAAATAAGTGAGATGCTTTTGCTGTGTTTGAGAGTAGTGCAAACACCAGAAAGAATTGAATAATTCTTTTCATGCTCATAATTTTTTGTTTTTAATAAGGTTAAAAATCGTGTTGTTTAATTTGTTGTAATTCCTGTACACAAACCCACGCTTTTCAAGGTAATAATTCTTGCATCAAATGTAAGCATCATAAGTGTATTTCCAAAGGTATTTGGGCAAATGTTTAAAAAAAATAAACACCCTCGGTTAATTACCCTCTTATAGAGCTATTTTATCCCTAATATTAGGGATGATTTATTAACCGACAGCCACTTCAAAAAGGTTTTCGGGGTTTAGATGGTCAACAGCCGTTTTTAGAACCATATCCGGTGTTGCATCTTTTAGTAATTTCAGATAGTTGTAGTAGTAATCGTAACCAAGATCAAAAACCTTTATGTTTTTAAACTTGTCTGCAAGTGCAAATGCACCGTCTATGCTTCTTTGAAACGTCCCGAAAAGATAATTTTTTACCAATGTTAGCTCTTCTAAACCAACTGTAGTTGTGCGCAACATTTCAATTTCCTTGTAAATTTCATTAATAGCTCGCTCGCAAACATCTATTCCTACTTGTGTGCTAATGGAAATAAACCCCGATTGCAAAAAAGAACTTACACTGCAACCGATTCCATAAGTGTAGCCCTTGTCCTCCCTTATATTTTTCATCAGCCTTGAGCCAAAGTAACCGCCTAAAATGGTGGTTGTAATTATCATATTCTGAAAAGCAGGCTGGGTTTTATCATGCCAGCTTCTCCCGATTCTTATAGCACTTTGCACAGCATTTTCTTTTTCAATTTTAATTTTTTGATGAGCAATAAAAGCTCTGTTGAGGCGCTGTATATAGAGTGGAGCTTTTATTGTCTGAAACAGGATAATCCTCAAAATGATTTTCTATTACGCTCAAATCTTTATTGGAAAATTTACCGCTTACCAAAACAAATGAATTATTAAGCGGGTAAGATTTTTGATAAAAATCAAGAAGCAAATCGCTTGATAAACTTTTGTAATGTCCTTCATCTATTTCATAACCATAAGGATGTTGTTGGTTGAAAATAGAGGCGTAAATTTTTTCCTTGCTAAATAATCAACCTTTTCGTTATTAATTTTTAAGCGCTGGTAATTTTGTTGCTGGTATGTTGCTAGTTCATCTTGCGGGAAAATGGCTTCCGTTAAAATTTCTTTTAATAATGGCAGTGTTTTACCCAAATGTTTATTGAGGGTATAAAGTTTTACACTTGCATAATCAGAATTCGATTCTGTTTGCAGATAAGCTCCATAATAATCAAAGGCTTCTGCAATTTCAAATGCTGTTTTGTTGTTTGTTCCGCTATCCAATAAATCATTTACTGCTGTTGCTACCAAAGATGTTTGGGAATAAAGTTCTCCTGCTTTAAATACAATTTCTACCTTGCATAGCTCTTGAGTTCCTGCATTTAACACATATAAAGGAACTTTATTTTTTAAAATTATTTCCTCAACGTGTTTAAAATAGAGCGTGTCAGGAATAGAAATGGATGGTTCTACTATTCTGTTTAATGTCATAAATTTTTAGTTTGCTGCGGCTTTGTAAAATATGGTGGAGCAATTCTCTTTTCTGAATATATCTGCTGCTATTTTTTGCACTTGATAAGGGGTAATTTTTCGTATTCCTTTTTTGTGTGTTAATCATGGCTGCATCGCCAAGCATTTCAAAATAGGCAAGGTTGAGTGCTTTGTTTCCAATATTCATTTCACCAAATACAAGAGCAGATTCTATTTTATTTTTCACCTTATCAAGTTCATGCTCGCTCATTAAAGTTTCGGTAATTTTTTTGAGTTCAACTTCAATAGCGGTGTTTGCATGCTCTATTGTATGTTCAGGTAAAACTTTTCCTTCAATTACAATCAAACTTTCATCTAAATCTCCAAGAAAATAAGCATGCAAATCGGCAAATATTTTTTGTTCCTTTACCAAAGCCTGGTAAAGGCGAGATGATTTTGAACCCGACAAAGCATCAGCTATAACTTCGGTTGTATGAAAGTTCTCATTTCCTCTTGCAACAGTATGGTATGCTTTGTAAACAGAATTCAAAGGAACGGGTCTCTCAAGGGTTAAAAATCTTTCTTCCGTTTGTTTGCCTTCTTTTACATAACCGTTTTTATCTAAAGTTGATGATGGAATTTTTGCAAACCATTTTTCGGCAAGAGCAAATGCTTTTTCAGGTTCAATATCTCCTGCTATACTTAAAATAGCATTATTGGGCAGGTAATATTTATGGAAGAAATTTTTTACATCCTCCAGTGTTGCATTTTCAATATGCGAAATTTCTTTGCCAATTGTTGCCCACTTGTAAGGGTGCTTTTTATAAGCTAATGGGCGCAAGTGAAGCCAAACATCACCATAAGGTTGATTTAGGTAACGCTGTTTAAATTCTTCAATGACAACACTTCGTTGCACCTCTAAACTTTTTTCAGAAAAGGCGAGAGATAACATTCTATCGCTCTCTAACCAGAAGCCAGTTTCTACATTTTGAGAAGGAATGGTGAGGTAATAATTTGTAAAATCGTTATTTGTGAAAGCATTGTTCTCACCTCCTGCACGCTGCAAGGGTTCATCATAACTTGGTATATTGACCGAACCTCCAAACATTAAGTGCTCAAACAAATGTGCAAAGCCGGTTTTGTTTTCATCCTCATCTCTCGCGCCAACCTTGTACAGCACATTTAGAGCAACCAACGGTGTGCTTTTGTCTTCGTGAACAATTACTGTTAGTCCGTTGCCGAGTATTCTTTTTTTAAAGTCTATCATTTAGTGTGAATGATCAATGGTGAGTTGTGAATTCTGAAATCTGAATCCTGAATTCATAATCTTAAGCTATTTAGCATCTTTATTGTCTTTGAAAAGTCATTCCAAATTTCTTCAACAATTTCGGCTGCCGGTTTTATTTCTTTAAAGGTTGAAATTATTTGTCCTACTTCGAATTCTCCTTCTTTTAAATCACCCTCAAACATTCCTTTTTTAGCACGGGCTCTACCTAAAATTTGTGCAAGCTCTTCTTTGTTTGCCGCACGCATTTCTGCTTCTTCCACTTGCCTGTAAAATTCGTTTTTTATAAGGCGAACAGGTGTAAGTTGCTTTAAAGTTAAAACAGTATCGCCTTCCTTTGAATCAATAACGCGCTGTTTAAAATTTTGATGTGCCGAGGATTCCATACTTGCCACAAACCGTGAACCTATCTGGACACCCTCTGCACCTAAAGCAAATGCAGCGCACATGGCTCTTCCATCACCAATGCCTCCTGCAGCAATCAATGGTATGTCAACAGCATCTCGTATTTGAGGAATAAGACATAGCGTAGTAGTTTCTTCTCTGCCGTTATGCCCTCCCGCTTCAAATCCTTCTGCAACAATAGCATCCACACCGGCATCTTTTGCTTTAAGTGCAAACTTAGTATTAGCAATTACATGTACTACCTTAATTCCGTGTTGCTTTAATTTAGCTGTCCATGTAGAAGGGTTGCCTGCACTTGTGAAAACTATCGGAACTTTTTCTTCAATAATTGTTTCAAAATGTTTTTCAATGTCAGGGTAAAGCAAGGGCACATTAACTGCAAATGGTTTTGATGTAGTTGCTTTGCACTTTTTTATCTGCTCTTTTAAAATATCAGGATACATACTTCCTGCTCCAATTATTCCAAGTCCACCTGCATTGCTTACTGCACTTGCAAGTTCCCATCCGCTGCACCAAATCATACCTGCTTGTATTATTGGATATTTTATCCCGAAAAGTTCTGTGATTCTGTTTTGCATAAAAAAATAAAGTCGGGCAAATATAATTTAAGTACGAAGTACCAATTACCCCAATCCTAATCAACTTATTTACATCAATTACCTATTTTCACCCACTGACCAAAAAAGATGAAGATAGTAATACCCGTTGCCGGAATAGGAAGTAAGCTAAGACCACACACACATACTCAACCCAAAGCTTTGGTGCCGGTTGCCGGTAAGCCCATATTAGCACATATAGTAGATTATTATACACAGGCAGGCTACGATGATTTTGTTTTTATCATTGGTTATCTTGGTGATAAAATAGAATCATACATCACTAGTAAATATCCACACCTTAAATCTTCTTTTGTTATTCAGGAACCGCGGCAGGGCAGTGGTCATGCTGTGTGGATGGCAAAGAAAAATGTGGACGCTAAAGATGAAATGCTAATTGTGCTTGGAGATACCATCATTGATTTTGATTTGGATGCGTTAAAATCTCAGCAACACTCATGGGTGGCTGTAAAAAAAGTAGATGACCCACGTCAGTTTGGTGTAGTAGAGTTAAATGACGAAGGCTTTGTAGAAAAACTTTCTGAAAAACCTATCATCCCTAAATCAAACCTTGCACTTACCGGAATTTACTACATAAAAACTGCAGGACGACTTTATAATGCACTTGATCATTTAATTGAAAATAATCTGCAAACGAAAGATGAGTATCATCTAACCGATGCCATAATGAAAATGATTGAAGATGGCGAAAAGGTTTCAACATTACAAGTAGGCAACTGGTTTGATTGCGGAGGTAAAACCAACCTGCTTGAAACAAATGCTATCTTATTAAAACGTTTGTACGAGAAACAAAAACCATTTACAAATTTCCAAATACCATAATTATTTCTCCGGTTAGCATTTCCGAAAATTGCGATATAAGCGATTCCATTATTGGACCCAATGTATCTATTGGAGAACACTCAATCGTAAAAAATTCTATTGTTAAAGATTCCATCATTGGCTCCTATGCGCAATTAGAAACTGCCGTATTGCATCAATCCATTGTAGGTAGTGATGCTTACTTGAAAGGGTTAAGCCAGAGCTTAAATATTGGAGATAGTACAGAGATTGATTTTAGCTAAATTTTAATATTTATTCAACCACATTCAAAATAATACATTCGTAAAAAAACAAACTTAAATATGGAGAAGGATACAGTTATTTTTAATCTGATTAAAAAAGAATTAGCCCGCCAGCGCCACGGAATTGAATTAATTGCTTCCGAAAATTTTGTGAGCAAACAAGTGATGCAGGCAATGGGCACCTGCCTTACAAATAAATATGCCGAAGGCTTGCCTGGCAAAAGATATTATGGCGGCTGCGAGGTGGTGGATGAGATAGAGCAAATTGCCATTAACAGAATCAAAGTTTTGTTTAATGCTACATGGGCAAACGTGCAACCACATTCTGGTGCGCAAGCTAATGCTGCCGTAATGCTAGGGTTAATTCAGCCTGGTGATACTATCCTTGGCTTCAATCTTTCTCATGGCGGACATTTAACACATGGTTCTCCGGTAAATTTTTTCGGGTAAACTATACCGCCCCGTATTTTATGGTGTAGAACAAGAAACAGGTTTAATTGACTGGAACAAGGTTGAGCAAACTGCAAAAGCAGAAAAACCAAAATTGATTATATGCGGAGCAAGTGCTTACTCGCGCGATTGGGATTACGTTCGCCTCAGAAAAATTGCCGATGAAGTTGGGGCATTTCTGTTGGCGGATATTTCGCACCCTGCCGGTCTAATTGCAAAGGGATTATTGAACGATCCGCTTCCACATTGTCATGTAATAAGTACTACCACACATAAAACTTTGCGTGGTCCTCGTGGTGGATTAATTATGATGGGTAAAGATTTTGAAAATCCCTGGGGACAAAAAACACCGAAGGGAGAATTGAAAATGATGAGCGCTGTGTTGGATGGTGCTGTTTTTCCTGGCACGCAAGGCGGACCATTAGAGCATGTTATTGCATCAAAAGCCATTGCATTTGAAGAAGCTTTGAGTGACGACTACTTCAAATATATTTTACAAGTAATACGCAATGCAAAAACTATGGCAAAGGAATTTGTTGACCGTGGTTATAAAATTATTTCTGGCGGAACCGATAATCATTTAATGCTGATTGACCTTCGTTCAAAAATATTACAGGCAAGCAGGCTGAAAACGCATTGGTAAAAGCAGATATTACCGTTAATAAAAATATGGTTCCGTTTGATGACAAATCACCATTTGTTACTTCAGGTATGCGTGTGGGCACAGCCGCAATGACGTCTCGAGGCATGAAAGAAAAAGATATGACAGCCATAGTTGATTTAATTGACCGAGTGGTTACCAACCACGAAAACGAAGCTGTTATTGCCGAAACAAAAAGAAGGTTAATAAGATGATGGAAAAATTTCCGTTGTATTAAATAAAAAAGTTTTGAGTTAGCAGTAGTTAAGCCCCACTTCTAACCTTGGTATGGGGAGAAGTGAGCAGAAATTTATTTGAAACAAAATCACATCACAAAATAATTCAATAAGAGTTGCGTTACTACATCAACTCAACCTGAAGCAATGCAAAAAAACTCGCTTTATTTTTAGCCTTAATTCTGATAAGTATTCAATTTTCTTTCGCTCAGCTTGGAGGAAGTGCTACATATAGTTTTTTAAACCTGCCAACAGCAGCCAGGCAATCTGCTCTTGGTGGTAATGTAGTTTCTATCAGAGATTTTGATTTGAACATGGCTTACAAAAATCCGTCTCTCCTCAACAAAGAAATGGATAAACAAATTACTTTTAATTATGTGTCTTATTTGGCCGATATAAAATATGGTTACACGGCATTTTCAAAATCTGTAGAAAAGATTGGTGATTTTTCTGCCGGAATTCAATTTGTTGACTACGGCAACTTTGATTTAACAGATGAGTATGCAAACGTAAACGGAACTTTTTCTGCCGGTGAATATTCTTTTAACCTGAGTGGTTCACGCATGATTGATTCTGTTTTTACAGTTGGGCTTACTCTAAAAACCATTTACAGTAGTTTAGAGAGTTATAAATCGTTTGGATTGGCAGCCGATGTAGGAGTTAGTTACCTAAGCCCCGATAGGTTAACAACCATAGCACTTGTTGTACGTAACGGTGGCAAACAACTAAAAACTTACACAAGCAGTAATGATGAGCCTCTTCCTTTAGAAGTTGAAGCAGGCATAACAAAACGATTACCTAAAGCACCACTGCGGTTAACGTTAACATTGCGCAATTTGCAAAAGTGGGATTTAACCTACCTTACAGCTGCAGACCTAAACGAAACAGACCCCATTACCGGTGAAACCAAAGAGCCTGAAGAAGCAAAGTTTTTCGACAAAGCATTAAGGCATGTGATACTTAGCACAGAGGTTTTAATCTCTAAAAACTTTCATTTACGTTTTGGCTATAACTTCCAACGT
This sequence comes from Bacteroidota bacterium, assembly GCA_016714005.1. Taxonomy (GTDB): domain Bacteria; phylum Bacteroidota; class Bacteroidia; order AKYH767-A; family OLB10; genus JADJOA01. The sequence goes on along the minus strand of JADJOA010000003.1, from coordinate 92,865 downwards.
AGAAAAGAATTTATAATTGAAGAGCGTTCTGCGTTGGTTGGTTTGTCAGGAGGATTCGGAATTAAAATTTCCAAGTTTCATTTAAGCTACGCGCGTTCATCTTATCATTTGGCAGGAGGCACTAACAGCTTTTGTATTTCTTCGTATTTGAATGATTTTGTGAAGAAGAAATAGGATTACAAGAATAGTATCTGCTTAGTTTCTTTCTTAGTTCATCTGAGAAAATGTAAAAACAAATTATTTTTTCTTTTAAATCTGTTAATCTGTGTCAAAGAGTAGGGTTAGTTCTTTTTAACATACTGATTCGCTCTCTTGTTTTCTTTAGCCAACGTTACCGTTTCCGTAATTCTCTTTTTAAAGTTTCAGGAGTTTTAGCACTCTCTACCCAAAAGTAAATTGCTTTTTTAACCGATTTTGGAAATGCTTCAAAAAACTTTAATGCCTTTTTGTTATTTGAAAATGCTTTACGCAACACTTCAGGCATTATCAATTCCTCAATGTTATCTATGGTAGTCCAGGAGCCATCTTTCTTTGCTTCTTCAATTTTTGTTAAGCCTGCTTCGTGCATTAAGTTTTCTTTTATCAGCTTTTCAATCCTTTCTTTATTGATTTTGCTCCACACACTTTTCTTCTTGCGCTGCGAAAACATTTGTTTGTATTTTTTATCATCAATCTTATTTGGAACACTGTCAATCCATCCAAAGCACAATGCTTCTTCTACTGCATCGGCATAAGTTATAGAAGGCATGTTACTTCCTTTCTTATAAAAAATCAACCATATTGCATACTCTTTATCGTAATTTTCTGAAGCCACTTGCGCCATTCTTTTCTAGTCTTCGGATAAAAATCTTTTATCGTACTCTTATCAACTTTCATCTTAAATATCATATCATGTATTTTGTAATAAGGTTAAACTAAATATATACTTACAAAGCTATTGGTTATCTATTTTTGAAGAACAACTAGGATTAAATTTTCCTTTTTTGAAACAAATTTTTATTTACGTTTACACTTCAATAAAAAACGAATATGTAAAAACAGAAAAGAGATAGATAAAACATTGCGTTAGCAATTTTTGGAGCATAAATCGGGGAAAATTTATACCAACCCAAAATAAGCTCAACGCTCGTGCACTGCGCGGGCTTGACTCATTTGGGTTGGTAGGTTCTCCACGAACCTTTGCTCCGAATAGCTAAGTACCGCGCGGCTTGTTTAAGGGCAAAAATTATTTGGAAAAAGTTGCAGGGTACTTTTAAAAAGTGATTCTAACAATTAAACCCAAATAATATGAAAAATGCCAATCTGAATCCTGTTATGCTTCAGTTTAAAAAGCAAAAAACAATCTTTATATGTCTGTTAGCATTGATAATTTTTAAAGACTGTCAAGCGCAACAATCTTCACAGCCATGGTGCCCGTGGAATTGTAATATCTTATCAAGCACGCCAACTTATTTGACAACAGTAAGTACCGCTCAACAGCTTTACGAGACTTTATCTTGTATTTATTTACAGTATGAAAAAATTACTAGAAATGATCCACATCCAGCATGTCATATTGGATTTCCTTCCGGGTGTTCTTCTTTTCCAACAGGTCAATTAATATCTTGCAACAATCCATTGATAATACGAATTGCATCAGGAGCTACAATTGATTTGGGAGATTTGCCTCATGATGTTTTTCCTTTAGAACTTTCTCCAGGAGTTGTAATTGAAGGCGATTACGATATGTTTAATATCAACCCATTAACGGGCAAAAGTATAGGCACACGGGTTATATTTCCATATCTTTTTGAATATGGAGCCGAGGCAACAACATCATTAAACAACTTTAATTCAAGCGGCCCCGCTGCATGGTGTAATGAAGATATTGCGGCTGCTTTTAAACTGAACGATGGTTGTGCCATACGCAAAATATGTCTGGTAGGTGGTAATGTTAATTATAAGGACAATAGGTTTGACCGATTTTGGGATCGCTGTAATGCCGGTGTCTTAACCGAAAGACAAGAAGGATTATCCTACGGCATATTGGTTCAAGGTAACCGGTGCGAAATCAGTTATTGCGAAATTTATGGGTTTCCACAGGCTGCTATACAAGTAAGAGATATAGTTAGCTTAGATGAAGACGGAAACTATTATCCATGGCAATCCCCCGATTGTTTTGACGAAGCTGCCGAATATGCAGGGTATGTAAACATTCATCATAATTATATACATCATAATAAACGAAGAGGATTTGCTTATGGCATTTATGTGAGTGCAGGTGGTGGTAAACATTGTAATACACCTGCAGATTTACAAGGAAATTGTGTAAATCCATCAAACGAAAATAATTTTTATAATTTTGAAAGACCCGAAGAGGTTGCATACATCTTCAACAACATTTTTTTGGACAATAATCAAGATGTAGATGGATCAGGTCATCGTTTAAGCATGGTAATTGAAAACAATACTTTTGGAAGACATACCGCACAAAACAATATACATTTGCACAATGGTAATATGTGGGCTTGTAATCCAATGAATGAAACCCAAAATAATCCCAACCATACTATTTTTGGCGATGTTGGCTGTAGCCAGATAATGGTAATTAACAATGTACTTTATAAAGAAGCCGAGAATATAGATTTTGTTTACCCCAATATTAACCAGTGCTCTCCACCTACCTCCGATGCTCCGTACCAATATGCATTCCCACTTATTGCAATGGGGGGTAATTATTTTAATACTTCGGCTGCACAAGTTGCTGCTAATTCAACCTTACTTGATTGGGATATTGGGCAAGCCTATAGAAATGGTTATGCAAAGGTTCAGGTACAAGGCATACAACATTACAATTATTTGTTTAATGGACCTTTCCCTCAAGGCGATGATCATCTACAGTTTGGAGATGAAATAGGTATGCCTGATATTTGTGATACTGCTCCGTTTAATGTAACAAGCCTTACTCCAATTGCAACTATAGCATCTGTAAAAGAAACTGATTTTAATAATGGAATACCATCAGATAATATCGATAAAATAATAACCGAAGGAGAAACAATTTATTTTGATGCCCATTTATGTTCAGATGTTCATCGTAACGCACCACCATCGCCCGGTACTTCTGTTATTTATATGTGGAAATTTCATCAGGAAAGTAACGATTTGGAAGATGAAATAAGAGCCGGTTACTCTAACACCAACCCATTAAACTACATTGCATATACATTCAATAAAATTGGTATTACTACAGTTACATTAATTGCAGTTGAAATTGATAATGGAAGCAACGGATGGCGTATGAGTGAAATTGCGCGGCAACAAATAACAGTAGCGCCAGCAGTAGCAAGTGTTTATTTGTCATTTTGGATAAAAGATTCTTTCACCGGACGAGAAATGACGGATTTGCCTCCCAACAATTATGGTGTTGATGATACAAGAACCTCTTCACCTGGTACAAATACTGCTCCTACTAATATGGAGAAATTTGCAAGTATAAACGGGCAAACCGTTTGGCGTGATGATATTGAAGGTGATGAAGGATGGCAGCACGTAAAGGTTTTCTTAAATCATGGTCAACCCAATCTCCTTTCAGTGCCGGTACTCTAACAATTGGTTTGCGATCCTTAGAGCCTGTTGATGCAAACAGAGTAAAAGGTGCTGCAATTTTTGTTGACAATGTAAGTATAAACAAACCCAACAACGGCAACCTTAACGCTCTCATAAACGGTGATTTTGAAATGCCCGTTGATTATTTGACCAACAATAATCCGCATTCATTGGTAAGCCTTCATGCCGAAGGCTGGCTTAGTGGCGAATTTAGTTGGCCTCAAGGACAGGGTGTTGATCCGTTTGTTAGACCTACACCATGTGGCAGCACTACCTTTCAATACAGTAATGGTGGATGGGAGTTAGGCGAAGATGAGGTGCGCAGCGGGCATTGGAGTTACTCCGGTTGGTTACCATCTGTTTGGTACAATCAAACAGAACCCGGACTTATGTATGAAGGTGAGAGGGTCTATAAATCTTTAAGTCAATATTACGATATTAATACACCCGAAAAAAGTAAGCCGGTTTTCTTATTTAAAATTGTAACAAATCCAACTATTGCAGGCACTGTTACCAAGGTGGCATGCTTACAAAACTGTAACTCTGAAAAAACATTTGAAATAATGAGCACCCAGGGTACTACAGTTTACAGCCGAAAGTTTAACTCCAATAGTTTTGAGTTTATCCCACCCGTTAGCCCCGGTGTTTACTTTGCCAAATTAATGATTAATGGTAAAAGTCAAATGCAAAAATTTATTGTTAATCAAAAATAACTTCAGTGTCATGAAAAAAATATTTTTATCAGTAATTTTTAGCATCTGCACTATTATGATGAGTTACTCCCAACCAATTTGGAGCGAGTTGGGTGGGGCAAATAGTTTAGTTTCCAATTCGCCTATTATTTTTGATATATCATCAGACAACTTTGGAAACATATATGCATGTGGTGATTTTAAGAATTCTTCTAATAATGGATTTGTTGCAAAATGGGATGGAAGTTTTTGGAGCGAGCTCGGTGGATTTAATTCATTATCTGCAAATGGCATTATCACATCCATTTGTACAGATGCATTAGGGAATGTTTACGCAGGGGATATTTTACAAATATGTTTGGAAAATGTTATGTTGCAAAGTTTGATGGTACAACCTGGACCGAGTTAGGAGGAGTTAACGGGTTAAGTGCATCAACAGGTATCAGAGCGATTTGTACTGACATCAACGGTAATATTTATGCAGGAGGTGAGTTCTTTAATTCTTCTAGTCATATTTATGTCGCAAAATTTGATGGAGCTATTTGGAGCGAATTGGGAGGCACTAATTCACTTAACGAAGTAGGACAGATAAGAGCGATTACAACTGATACAAGTGGGAATGTTTATGCAGCCGGAGACTTTGTTAATACATTAGGTAACGCATATGTTGCAAAGTATAATGGAACGTATTGGGATGAACTTGGTGGGATAAATAGCCCGGCTGCAAATGGGTTAATTGCAACTTTAGTAGTTGGCAACTCAAATACTATAATTACCGCTGGGTTATTTACCAATTTAAATGGGAATAAATATGTAGCGTCTTTTGATGGTGTATCTTGGAGTGAGTTGGGTGGTAACAATAGTATTATGGCAAATAGTAATATTAAGTCTATTACCATTGATTACTTGGGTAACATTTATGCTGGTGGTTTGTTTCAGAACGTTAGTTCAAAACGTTATGTTGCCATTTTTAATGGGGTAGTATGGAGTGAACTAGGAATTGTTAACCCTTTGAATGCTAACAGCAGCATTGAGTCAATTATTGTTGATGCATCAAATAATATATATGCTGCCGGAGGTTTTACCAACAGCAATGGGAATGTTTATGTTGCGCGCTACGGCTTACCAAATTCCATTACCGAAAGCTTAAATGATGATGTTGTTGGCTTGCAACCTAATCCTGCTTCCAATACTGTAAATATTCAGGCAACAGAAGTTATCAAAAACATTAAAGTAATTTCTGTTACAGGTGAGTTACTTCAAAATCAAATAAATATCAACACCAAAAAAGTTACTCTCTCTTAATTAAGGCATTGCCAGCCGGTTTATATATTGTTGAAACCGAAACAAAGAATGGAGTAATAAGAAAGAGGTTAATTGTCAGTAGATAGAACCACACAACATCGTGTAATTATTGTAAACAACCAGCAAAGTTTTTCAATCAATATTTATTTTGAAAAACTTTGCAGGTTTTCTTGGAAATACACTCGTAAACCAAGCTGTTATTGGATTACATTTTAAAACCCATTTTGTTGGAGACTATTAGCATAAGCACAAACTTTTAAGAATACGTGTTTAAATCCAATTTTGAATTTCCTACGTTTGCCCTTGCTTTAAAAATCATGGATTCATTAACGCAAATTGTACTTGGTGCCGCCGTAGGCGAGGTTTATTCTTGGTAAAAAAAATTGGTACTAAAGCTTTACTGCTTGGAGCCATTGCCGGTACTATACCTGATTTAGATGTTGTTTTACCTCGATAAATGATGATCCAATTGTTCAGCTGCGAACACATCGTGCTTACAGCCATAGTATGTTTTTTCATCTGCTGTTGGCGTTGCCATTTGCATGGTTGAGCCACAGGTGGAGTAGAGTAGAGGGCATCACATTTAAACGATGGTACCTGTTCTGGTATCTTGGTTTTTACTCATGCGCTTTTGGATTGTTGCACCACCTATGGCACGCGTTTGTTTTTGCCATTTACTAATTATCAGGTTGGGTTTAACAATATATCAGTAATTGATCCACTATATACGTTGCCATTTATGCTTCTACTAATTATTGCAATGTTCTTCAAGCGTAATAATGTAGTGCGAGAAAAGATTGTTTACGCATCTATTTTTATTAGCAGTGCTTATATGCTTTTAACTTTTGTTTTAAAGATTAAAGCGCACCAATTGTTCAGGGAACAATTAGCGGCAGATAATATTTCTTACACCGAGTTAAATTCTACTCCTACTATTTTAAACTCTATACTATGGAGCGCTATTGCAACCAATGATAGTGCACTTTATACTGCCGAGTATTCTTTCTTAAAACCTGCTACCCCCATAGTTTGGACAAAATTTGAGCGCAATCTAAATTTACTCAACAAATTTAAAAGTTCAGAAATTGAAACAGTAAAATGGTTTGCTGATGGAAATTATTTTTTACAGCAACCACACCCCGATACGCTTTACTTTTTTAATACCAAGTGGGGCCGCACACGATTTGATAAAACAGATGCAAAAGATTCCTTTATGTTTTATTATGTATTTTACAATGAAGGTGATAAATTAAAATACAAAGCCGTTACGCCAAGAGATTTTAAAATGAATGAGGCATTGCAACATTTAAAGGAGAGGATTGGGATTTAGAGTTACTTTATTATTTGAATGATTCAATTTATGGGGCACAAACTGTTGTTTTTAGATTATCGCAATTTTCTTTGATTTTTTTCTTGTACTTGCTTCATTATATACAGAAATTATTTTCTGATAGAATTTTAAGTTTGTTTTTATCAATATCTATAGATTTGAAAAACCTGCATTGAATCAGACTTCATTCTTTAGCAATTTAGCGACTGTACTTAAATTTGTAATACTTCTTTACTATTATTCATTGTACTCATAGCAGTAGTGCATGATCACAGGGGTAGTCAACTGCACAATTATAGGTGCTGCAAAAAAACACACACTAAAAACTGTATAGTTGAATAAATTTTAAAACGGTTTTAAAACCTTTAATGGCCTTTTACGCAAACCTGAAAAATTTACGCAGAGCGATTAGTAGGACATTTGGTTTTTTTTAAAAGTCGGATGAAATCGTTGCTAAACAGGCATTTCGTGAGTTTTTGTTGTTTTTTACATTACCAAAAATTGAGTAGAAATACCTAATGATTTGCGTCAAATACTCAACAACTAAATTGAGTAAAAGTACTAATGAAATATTTTTTTGTTATTTAGGTTTGTCGACATATTGTGCATGAGAACTATAAAGTGATAAAAGCAAACCTTAACCTGTTATTCATAAGTAGAAAAAAGGCACGCTAAAACCTGCCTGAAATTTCGTTCGTGTTTTTTTCTGCAAATGTCTAATGTTTTATTGCTCCAATCGTTCCTCATCCGATGTATAGTAGTAGTTTGTTTGGTTCAAAGTATACTATTGGCCTATGGCCTAGTGATCAGAATTGAAGAAGATATAAATGATAAAGCGGATATCCATTTCTGTTGTTGATGCATCACAAAATGATTCTGAAAAAATTATTTTGAATGGAAATTCTGTTAATCAAAGTGAACAAGGGCAAGTTGCGATACTAAAATATCTTTTATCTTCTTTTTCTGGCTTTTCTATAGAAGTAGACTTGAAAGTAAAAATTGAAGGCCAGGATAAATCTCTTCTTGAAATTTCTTCAAAACTTAAGTCGTATAATGATAAGTTATCGGGAGAAAATACTGCTCAATCCGAAATTCTTACAAGGCGTGAAAAGGAAATATTAGGTTTGATTTTAAAGGGGTATACAAATAAGGAAATGGCAGAGCAACTTTTTATAAGCAGTGAGACAGTAAAGTCTCATCGTAAGAATATATTAGAGAAAACAGGTGTGAGAAATTCTGCTTCATTAGCAAATTTTATGGCTAACCAAATCTTTTAAAAATTCCCCCTTTAGGGTGATTGACCAGACTTTAGAGTGAATATAGTTTTGCCTCAAACTTAATACTAAAGAAATGGACACATTAGACGAATCTATCAGCTTTTATGATTTAGAAAACACGTTTGCAATACACGAAAGTGAACTTGAGGAAACAAGTTTTAATCTTTCCCCTTATCAAATTGAATCTATAAACCAGCTTAATGGTTATGTAGAGTCTCAGTACGATGATCAATCTCCGGAATTTATTCAGGCTCTTTACCCATTCTATCTCAAGTTCTTCCGCAAGTATTACCTCACATTTTACCGGCCGCAATTGGCCTACTGCCTCAGGCGGCAAGTGCTTTAGGAAACATTGTGTCTGGGTTAGCAGGAGGAGGTAGTAGAGGTGCTACTTCAACGAGAACACCAGTTCTGGATGGTCTCGCAGCCCGTGTCACACCACGGCAAACAACTCAAAGGCAGTTACAACACGCATATAATTCTGGAATAAATCCGTCTGTAAATAATACGTTAAACAGTTTGTTGTCAATGTTGCAAAACCCTCAGGTTATGAATTTGCTTAGCAATTTGGCTTCCGGCCTTGCACAAAATTCTGTTGTAACCCCATCGGGAAATAATGTTCCGGCACAAACAGTACTCAATTCAATTTCCACTCTTTCTGGCAATGCTGCTAATGCGGTTTCTGCACCCACACCTATAGTTGCATCAATGCCAGGTTCAACGGTTGTACCATTAAGCAATGCACCTATGGGTGGGGAATACTTTCAAGAAGCTATTGAAGTGGCAAGAATGTTCAGTTAAACTTATTACAATGTGATGGAAAATGATTACCTGTCGAATCTTTTGGGTCAGATAAAAAACCCTGAAATGAAAAATGTGCTGCAAATGATGATTGAGCAGCAAAAACAAAAGGCAAAAAATGCAAGCAGGTTTCCTGCAATTACAAAAGAAAAAGCAATTAATGATGTAAAACAATGTTTAGAAAAAATAAAAGGATTGAGAGAGGATGTTATTCAATTGAACGGAAGACTTCATGAAATGCTTGACTTGCAGGCAACGATTGCATCAGCATTAGGAGCATGCAACTGCTATGGACTAAATCCTTTTTGTGATAACTGTTACGGCTCAGGTAAACCTGGCACCAAACCGTTGAACGAAGAAGCATTCAACACATTTGTATATCCTCTAATTCAAAAATTGTCTGAAAATATTCCAGAAGATCCTTTAAAGGAATTCAGGATAGAAAACCCTCAAAATAAAAATCAGCCACCACCCGCTAATTCATAAATTAAACTAATAAATCAATTAACAATTAAAACAAAAACACAATGGCAAATTATCAAAATCTTAATCAGGAGTTGGAAGATGAAATTGAAATCCTCTACAACTCAACTAATGACAATGACAACTACGGTTCGGATGATGCAGAGTTTATTGATGAACTTTTACCAGTAGTTAATGCAGGAATTAAAGCTGTAAACAATATTGTTGGAGGCGGAATTCAAACTGCAGCAAACACAGCATCAAGAGTGGCACGAGGTGTAGGAACTATTTTGGGTGTTAACCCCACTCCCGCAAGTACTGCAGGAATTGCTGGAAGTTCAAATTTATCCGGCACTATTAACACCAGCACAGGTAAGCAATTACCCTTTAGGTTGCCGGCTAATATTGCCACTAAAGCTGATGTAGATATTATCAGAGGTGCAATAAGCAAGGTTAACAACGAAATTAAAGCTGTAGCTGATGCAAACAATGTAAATGCCCAGGCGCTTAAAAAGCTTACCAAAGAGGTGGATGATATAGATAAAAAACATTCCACCGCAACTAAAACGCAAAACACCTATATAGGTAAAATAGGAAAAGCGGTAGATAAACTTGGCAAAGAACTTAAAGACACCAAGCAGCAGGCGCAAATGCAAATGATGATGTCTATGATGATGCCTAACCAAATTGATAAACTCACTTTCGAAAGCGCTCCTGAAGCAAAAGTTGCTGTTCCTGTTTTAAATACAGAAATGAAAGATGATAACAGTATGCTAATGATGATGATGGCAATGGGTGGAATGGGTGGTTCATCAGATGCAGGAAATAATGACATGATGAATAACCCGCTTATGATGATGCTTATGATTAAAGCAATGGAATAATAATTAACTATTTGTATAACCAATAAAAATTATAACAATATGCCACAACTCAATTGGATGTCCTACCTGTTATTTGACAGGCAGGCAAAAAAAAGAGGAATTACCGGATCGGCAAAAAGCCGCATAGCATTTATGGGTGCGCTTACTGATTTTAAAAATCCTGTTAGTATCATGTCTCCATTAATGATTTTAAAAGCTGAGAAAGCAAAACTTGATTTGGAGAATCAAAATAAGAATCTAATTGCACAACTAAAACCTACTCCAACTCCCACTCCCACTTAAAGAGATGGCTATTTTTGAAAAAGGTGAATTGCAAAACAAAATCACTGAATTTATGATTCAACTCATCATATTCAATTACAACTCAAGTAAAATTTAATTAATGGTTTAAAGAAATATGGATCCCGCCCTGCAGGAAGAAATACTTCCCACCTTAAATGCCAACGAATTTATTGAAGCCATGGTCAGGTTAAAAACCCCTGATCAGATTCCGGCTGGAATTAATGTAGTGGCAAGATTTGGAGATATTTTTACCTGCAGGGTTCAACGGGGGCTGGTAAATCAAGTTTATAACCACCCCAATGTACGCAGCTTTAAAGCAGCAAGGGTTTTTTCCCATTCTCACTTTCTACCAGATCAATTTCAGGATTTTACTGAAGTGCCTGAAAATAATTACATGAGTTTTGATGCTTCAGATTCGGTAACCGAATCATCGGAAGTTATTATAGGAATACTTGACTGGGGTTGCGATTTTGCTCATCATGATTTTATTAATCCTGATGGTACATCTCGCATTATAGCACTTTGGGATCAATCAAAATCTATAAGCGGAAAAATTCCTCAGCCGTATAATTACGGTTCAGTGCATTCCCATGCGGATATCAATCGGGCTATATCTACTGCACAACCATATCATATGCTTCAGTATCATCCTTCAATAGCCGATAATGGACATGGTGCACATGGTACTCATGTAATTGGAATTGCGGCTGCCAACGGAAGGTCAGGTACGCAAGGAGTTTGCCCTAATGCAAAAATTATTTTTGTTCACCTTGCCACTATTGACACTGCAGGCAATTATAATCTTGGAGATTCGGTACGGCTATTGGAGGCCTTGGATTTTGTTAAAAGAACAGCAGGTGACAGACCGTGCGTTATTAACCTAAGCGTTGGTAAACATGGCGGACCACATGATGGTACTACTTTAGTTGAACAAGCAATGGACAATATGCTTGACCCATCTCGCAATTTTGCCATTTGCCAGAGTGCGGGTAACTATTTTAATGATAACATACATGCAGGTGGTTTTATTAAACCATTAACCACCCATCAGATAGATTTTTATATTGACAGGGCTGACACCACCCAAAACGAATTGGAGGTATGGTATAATTCTAAAGATAAATTTGTTTTTAAAATTGTTACTCCAGGTAATGTTACGGCTGAATGCATAATAAATTCCAGCAGAGAAGTTATTTTGAATAACACTGTTATTGGAAGGATGTATCATCGCTCTAATGAACCTAATAATGGAAAAAACCATTTTGAAATTTTTTTGTATACCAACGCCCCTCCAGGCGAATGGAAACTTTTGATAACTCCTGTTAAACTTTTGGATGGACGTTTTGATGCATGGATTGAAAGGGATAATGCCTGTGATACTTGTCAGTCAAGATTTCTTTTAACATCCAATTCAACATTAGCAACAACTAATACTATTTGTAACGGATATAACACCATTGTTACTGGAGCGTATAATAGCCGTGTGCAGCCATTCGCATTAACAACATTCAGTAGCAGTGGTCCCACAATTGATGGAAGAATAAGACCTTTATTAATTGCACCCGGGCATCAGATTTCATCAAGCAAATCTTCTCCAAGAGGATCAAATACCGGAAGTAATGCAGTAACTTTAATGAGTGGAACAAGTATGGCATCTCCAAGGGTAGCAGGTACTGTGGCTCTCATTTTATCCAAGTTTGGTCAGCGCCCTCAACCTTTTTTTGTAATCAGAGATATTTTGCTTTCATCATGTACTGAAGTAAATCTACCACCACATTTTCATCGGGTTGGTTATGGATTACTTAATCAGCAAAATGCAATAAATAAAGCAAACGAAATATTACGACTTGCCATTGTAAATAGCAACTCAAGCGGTGATAATAAAGAAAGCTTAAAGTTGAATTTAAAATCAACTCCACAACTTCAATTGCCGACATCACACACTTGTTCATGTCAAAAGCATAATCAGGATAATACGATACCATTTTTAGAAATGATGGATTCTGGACCTGTGCCCAGTTTTGAGAATGTTTCTCTAGAACAATTGGATGCAGCTACCGGTACAATAAAAAATGCAATTAACAGGCTAGTTCCATCATTTCACGACACTACTTTTTACAATACATCTTCGGCAGCTATAACATACTCTCCTCTGGAGCAATTTACGCTTAACAATTTAATAAGCAATACCAGAAAGTATAATTCAGCAAAAAATATTTTTCTGTAGCGCTTACCATTTTTAAATCCCCGGGTTTAAGCGCTTCTTTATTTAAACCGCTGTATGCCGGACATAACGATTTGGAAAATTACTACGCAGCAAGCACTTCTAAAATAGCCGGATTGTATGCTGCCTACCAATTAAAAGCAAATCTTAATTTAATTCTTCAAAACACATCAATACAAACTGTTAGTGATTTGCAGGACAGTATTTATAAAACATGGAGTGGAAAAGGGTTTGCACAAAGCAAGCTTCCTAAGATAACCGAAGTATTTGATATTGACGCACAAAAAAATTTGGTATTTAAACCGCAGTTAATTTCCATATTTGATAATTTGAGTCATGGCAATGAAAATGGGTCAACACCTATTATACTCTGCGGCTTACATTTTATTGGAAGCTGCATGCTCGATTCCGGGTTGTTAAATTCCATTAAGGGAGGAGTTTCTGTAAGAAGGAGCTATGGAGATATTACCTACAATCTTAAAAAATTCCGACAAGTAGAATTTCATGATTCACCATTCAACAAGTTTGCTTCTCATAATGTAAATGCTATTTCAACCAATTTATTTTTTAGCTTACTGGCTCAAGGCAGGCTTATCTCAAAACCAGATTCCCAAGCCATGTTAAACCATCTTGACATTAATAAAGGAGGCTGCATAACCAATCAAATGCCTAAGTTACTTGAAGCATTAACCTGGCGTGGCGGTTTTGTAGCAGCAAAATGTGGCATCTTTACTGAATATTTGCATGTCCCTTTTTATTATAAAGATGATGCACTTGAATTTTGCCTTTGTATATTAACTGAAAACGATAAGGCTAATTTAATTGATGAACTGGCATCAGATATTTTTTCAAAAATAATATTGCCTTCACCGTTAGGAACAGAGCAGGTTTTTTCTACTGATTTAATTGAAACGGAATGTTCTTCCACACAATTTTATGTTTAATCAACTCACCTAATTTTTACCTTTAACTTAATTAGTATGAATTTTATTGAAGAGCTAATCGATACCCAACCCAACTCCAATTTAGATTCTGAAACTATTTCATCGCAAAATCTTCAATGGGCTCAAGCTTCAAATGCGCAGTTGATTTTTATGAAACGTGTTTATGATATTAACCTTGTACGGTTAAGATCTTCAACATTTATTGCTGATGTTCCCAGTAACGAATTAGCATTAATAGAAAATAATTTTTATGCAAGGACTGATGCAGCACGCGCCTGCCAGAATTTATTGAGCTCAGCCCGATCTCATATACAAAATCAAAACCTTACTATAGTTGTAGGGATTACCAGTGCTTATCGTAGTGCATCTCATCAATATAATTTATGGCAAAGGTATTTTCCGAATTACTACAATGAAACCGTTAATGACAGAGTTAATTTTAATGGCGACCCTCATAGCGAAGAAGCGGCACAATTTCTGGCCGGTTACATAAGAAAAAGAATTGCAACGCCCGGTTTTAGTAATCATAATAATGGGTTAGCAGTGGATTTTCTTAACATTGAAAACAATGTAACATTGGCTAACAGAACACTTGGAACTTATACAAGTGCCTGGCGCAATTCCTGGTTTTGGAATTGGCTTTTGCAAATGCAAACGGTTTTGGTTACTACCAAAACACGGCTATTGATGAGCCATGGCATTGGGAATATAGGGGATTGTCTCTTACCAATGCTACAAGCACTGAATACCTGTTTTCTGAAAATTCTTTTGCTGAAACTCCCGGCACAAGCCAAAAAATTACTTCGCCACGCAATGTTCATTATCTTGCTTTTGAAGGAGGCGGAGGCAAGGGGTTAATATTTTCCGGAGCTATACGTGCTCTTGAGCAACTAAATATTTTAACTTACGCTGATGGAAAAATAAACCGTAACGGGCAGCTAAAAGGAATTTGTGGCTCCTCTGCCGGAGCAATTACTGCTCTTCTTCTTTCACTTGGTTATAATTCTGCCGAGATAGATGCTGAATTAACACGAAATAACTTTAATACGTTTTTTGATCTGCCCACTAGTCCACCACAAGTTCCGCAACCCAATGCCATTTACCGCACACTTTCTGTAAATGAGCAGTCATTTTCTGTTGTAAATTATTTCAAACGAATAGTTGAATCAGTTCTTAATCGTCTAACAACAAATTCTATTATAGGGTCATTTATAAGAAATACATTTCTAACACCTGATAATTTAAATGATTTAACCAACGCTGTATACCAATCAATTAACAATGTAAATGCCGATGAACGCAATTATGAACTAACTCGTAAACTTGTTGAGCATCCGCTTATGCACTTTGAATATTTAATAAATGCGTGGGGTTTGTTTTCGGGTGTTCAGATTCAAAATTTTTTTTCTGGGTTAATTCAACGTAAAACGGGAAGACGAGATATTACTTTTGCTGAACACCATCAATTATTCGGAATTAAATTAATTGTTACCGGCTCAAATCTTCAAACAAAAAAAGCCGAGTATTTTTCAGTGGATACCACTCCAAATTTAAGCATAGTTACTGCCACACGAATTTCTATGAGTGTGCCTTTTGTGTTTGCTCCGGTTAAAATAACGCGTACGCAAGCCGCAGCTATTCAACCAGCAACCGGACTTAAATTATTACCCCCTCAGAGGTTAGAAGGTTGTTGGGTAGACGGAGGTTTGTACAATAACATTCCAATTTCAGCTTTTGAAAGCGAAAATCATTCGGGTAATCCACCTATTCAAAAGCCGTATACACTGGGGCTTCGTTTAGACAGGGATTCGGCATCAGGCAACCCAATCAACAGCCTCCCTGAATATTTAATCAGAGCTGTTAATCCTTTAAATTTCGGTGAAGCACAGTTGTCTGGCTCATCGGGTTTTATGCAGCAAACTATTGATCTTAACTCAGGTTCTATTGGCATGTTAAACTTTTCGCCAGACAGACAAACGCTACTGCAATTACAGAATCAGGCTTTTGAATCTGTAAGGAATTATTTTAATACAAACACAACCAATATCCCAAACCAGCAATCGAGAGGTGAAAGTTTTCTGGATAATTTTTTTACTGAAAATATTTCAGCTGACGGTGATAATTTTGGAGAAGACGCCTCAGATACCGACAGTGGCAATTATGTGAAGCAAACACTATCTCCCAAGCTTTATGAAATAGTAAGAAGCACAAGCCTTAGCAGCAGTGCAAAAGCATCAGGGATGATTAAAATCTTTGATGCAATTCCAGATCAGTTTAAAAATATTTACACTTTTGGATGGCTGTTTGTGCAGGTAAATCATATACTTTTTAAAGATGCATCGACCAATCAAATTTTAAGTGAAGCAGATTCCGGTAATGTAATTGCTGAAGTTGTTTTGCGACATATTGTAACAACACATAAAAATGTTGATTACTATAAGTTTAAAGCATTGCTTGATAATTATACCAACAATACGTACTCAAGTGTTACGCTTCCCATACTTAAAATTATAGGCCGCAAACTAAAAGCCCTTAAAGCCGGGGGTTCCAAACCTGCATGGGCTATAGTTACCCCACTATCTAAATCATTTTATGTAGCAAACAATGAATGGTCTCCTGAAAATGCTGCTGCACAAAAAATTGAGCAGCTTTTAAATATTACTATTCCTTTTGTAGGTGTTTCAATTGATAATGGCGATTCAGTTGCATTGCGCAGGAAATTAGCAGCGCTGTTTCCTTCTTCGGAGTCAGGATCAACAAAAATATTTTTGGTGCCTGCAACAGGAGTTATATGGAGTGCTATTAATGATTACAGAGATTTATATGCCCATGTAAACATTTTTAATCAAAAACTTTATGATGATTTTATTTATTTAAAAACAAAAATACAATTGATGAATTAGCAAAAGATTTTGACGAGATAATTGCTAAAAAAAAATTGGAGATTGTTATAAATAAAAAAGCCAAAGAAATAATTAATGAGCTCGCCTTTTGGTATGATGGATATTTTTATTGCGAATACAAAAACGGCAGTTTTGAAACAGAGTATACTCCCGGTGACAAGTTTACCCAAAATCCACTGCCGCCAACCGACCAGCTTAGTGCATTGGAAAGAATTTTGGATACTATCAGCAAAAAAGATTATTCTACTAAGGTTTATTTTTATAACAATGCTCTTACTTTAAGCATGCCCGATGAGGATCCTTATATTGAAGTTCCTGATATTACAGAGGTTTCTTGTCTTGACTATCTGGACAGCGGGGAAGAACAGAAATTTGTAGAGTGCTTTAAAAATGAACGAAAGTTTTATGCAGAAAAATAAGAGCTATAGCAAAAGGTGCTGGTGATTTACTGACTGCTATTGCCGACATTGTTAATCCTGCTGACCCCTCCAATTTAGGAATTGCGGCTTTTGGTAAAATATTAAAAATTGCTGATTTGGCAAGACCAGGTTACAAGTTACTTAAAACAGGAAAAGTTATTGATGCAATTATAGATGCAAGGTGGACATGGAAGGAAGTTTCTGTAATAAAATCTGCAATAAACGGTGCATCAAACATACGTAGATCAGCGGTCGGAGTAAGGTGGTTCTCTCAGGTGCATCACATTATACCTGTTAATGTGCTTAAACGAAGTAGGGCTGTGCAGGCTGCGGTGCTAGGTGGGTTTAAGTTTAACGATGCAGTTGTAAACGGAATACCATTGCTCAGACGATTGCACGTTCCTGTAATACATTGGAGTGGGTACGACCGGTGGGTTTTTGACAGGATTATTGAATTCGAAATGTCTAATAAAAATTATTCTAATGCCGCTGCCCGCCAATTTTTAGAAGATGTACTAGTGCCCAGCCTTCGTAAATCCATTAACACAGTAATTGACACTGTTAAGTAGATCCGATAGTAGTTAATTAGTTTTTGAATCGGATGGTCTTATAATTAACCTGATATGTCTTTGATAAGTAATATAATTCCATAACCAGTTTGTAAATACAATTAACTTGCTACGGAAACTTACTAATATCATAAGGTGCAATGCCATCCAGCCCAACCATGCAAGTATGCCCGACAGCCTAATGCCAAATGCTTCTAATATGGCACGGTGCCTTCCTATTGTAGCCATTGATCCTTTATCGAAGTAAGAGAATCCTTTTGCAGGTTTGTTTTCAAGTTGAGCAAGAATATTTTTTGCAAGGAGTGCCGCTTGCTGCTGTGCAACAGGAGCAACCATAGGATGCCCATCAGGATATTTTTTATCGCCACTCATTATTGCCACATCACCTACTGCATAAATATTTTTGTAACCGCTCACCTGCATGTAGTCATTTATTTTTATGCGCCCGCCCTTGCCAATACATGTGGCATCAATTCCATTAATAATTTTTCCTTTTACACCCGCTGCCCATATCACCGTATCGGTTAAAATGTTGTTGCCGTTATTCAGTTGCAGTGTTTTTCCATCATAGGTTTCTACTCTTGTATTGAGCCATACTTTAACACCCAGTTCTCCAAGTGCCTCCATAGCCTTTTTTGAAAGCGAGTCCGAAAATGTTCCAAGCACTTCACTTCCAGATTCAATTAAATGCACCATCATTTTTTCTTTGTCAAGGTCTTTTCCATAGTCAGCTTTAATCACGTTACGTTTCATTTCAGCCAATGCGCCTGCAAGTTCCACACCTGTAGGCCCGCCACCTACTACCACAAAGTTGAGTATGTGTTTTAATTCTTCATCGGTGTTATGCGTTACCCCTTTTTCAAATTCCTCCAATATATCACTCCTAATGTCCAATGCAGTATTAATAGATTTAAGCTGCATACAATGTTTCTCCAACTGCTCATTACCAAAAAAATTTGTTTGTGCACCGGTTGCTATTACTAAGTGATCGTAGTAATAATCTCCCTCAGCAGTTCTTACTTTATTTTCTTCAGCAACTATTTCTTTTCCCTCAGCCATCCTGAAAGAAACATTATTGGTTTTACCTGTAATTTTTCTAACGGGATACGCAATTGCATCGGGGCTCAAGCCTCCGGTGGCTACCTGGTAAAGCAATGGCTGAAACAAATGATAATTGTTTTTATCAAACACTGTTACATCAACCGGTTTGTTTTTTAGTTTGTTTATGAGTGCAAGTCCGCCAAAGCCGGCACCTATTATTATTACCTTGGGTTTAATTAATTCAGAATTAATCATACAGTTAAATTAAACAACATACATTTACGCAACAAAATTGAGGTAAATACAATTAGCATTATAGATTAAACGATTAATTATTTTTCAACCTGTTTAATAATGTCTGTTAAGTTGAGATTGGTGGTAACTATTTTTTTCTTTTTAATACCTTGTGTTGTTATAAATGCGCAGGATGTAAAAGTTATTAAGTTAAACGCGCTTGAAGAATTACTCAAACCTCATAACGATACAACCTATGTAATAAACTTTTGGGCTACTTGGTGTAAGCCGTGCGTTAATGAGTTGCCCGTCTTTAATGAAGCGCATACATACTTTAAAAATCAAAAAGTAAAAGTAATTTTGGTTAGCCTTGATTTTAAAAAGATTTGCAAAAGCGCCTTAAACCTTTTTTAAAGAAAAACCCAATGCTCCCCAATGTTTTTTTGCTTGATGAAATTGATTACAACGCATGGATTGATAAGGTTGACAGCACATGGGGTGGGGCTATTCCTGCTACGATAATTTTTAATAACAACAACAAATTATTTTTAGAAAAAGAACTTACATTTAACGAACTAAAAACTCACATTATTAAATCAATTCATTAAAGTCATGACAAAAATTGTAAAATTATTTTGCGCAGCAGCATTGGCGCTTGCAACATTTACCGTCAATGCCGGTGGTTACCAAATAGGCGAAACCGTAAAATCGTTTACACTTAAAAATGTAAATGGCAAAATGGTTTCGCTCGATGATTATAAAAAATCAAAAGGAGTGATGGTAATATTTACTTGTAACCACTGCCCGTTTTCTAAAATGTATGAACAGCGTATTATTGATTTGCATAAAACGTACACTGCCAAAGGTTATGATGTTGTTGCCATAAACAGTAACGATCCTAAAGTTGTTCCTGAAGATTCGTATGATAAGATGGTAGATCTGGCTAGAAAGAAAAAATATCCTTTTCCGTATTTATATGACGAAACGCAGGATATTGCTCGTGCTTTTGGCGCCACACGCACACCACATGTTTTTATACTTGCAAATGAGGGCAACAATTTTGTTATTAAATACATAGGAGCTATTGATAACAATGCTGAAGATGCAAAAGCTGCCGATAAAAAATATGTAAATGAATCGGTTAACGAACTTCTTGCCGGAAAAGAAGTAACCACCAAGCAAACCAAAGCTATTGGCTGTAGTATAAAATGGAAGGTTCAGGAGTAGCATTGATCCCGTATTTACAAAAGAAGAAACAGGTGTATTGTTAAACATACGGCAGATAGATTAATCGTCATTATACAACCACTACCTCAATCTTATACAACTGCACCAAAACCATCCTGCACTTTTCAATGGCAAGCTTGTTCCTGTTAATTTAAATAACAAACAGTTACTCGCATACCAGCTTAGCACTGGCGAAAAATAAATTACAGTTATTCACAATGTATCTTCACAAAAAGGCGCAGTGCCCGAAAAAGCGCTTTCCATTAACAATAATTTTATTCACGTAAAAAAACAGTTTCTAAAGAAAACGGATTATGGGTGATTGAACCATTTGCCACATTAATCGTTAGTTCGGAGAATAGGTACACAAAAACCCAAACACAAAACACAAAACCCGAACCCTTGTTCCAATTCATCATTCATAATTCCTAACTCACAATTTCAAAATATGTCACAAACAAAACAACCAACCAACTGGGGCGCTTTATCGGTACTTATTTCCGTATTCTTCTTTTGGGGATTTGTAGCAGCAAGCAACGGGGTTTTTATACCTTACTGCAAAGCAAAATTTAGTTTAGATCAGTTTCAGTCGCAGCTTATAGATTTTGCTTTTTATGGCGCATACTATTTGGGCGCGCTTGTGTTGTTTTTAGTCAGTGGTTCTTTTAAAGTAGATATACTTAACAAATGGGGATTTAAAAACGGAATTATTTACGGCTTGCTTATAAGCACTGCAGGTGCAATAGCCATGATAGGCGCAGTAAACATGGGCATGTACGGATTTATACTTGGCGCATTTTTTATTGTAGCGCTTGGCTTTTCACTTCAGCAAACTGCTGCACAGCCCTTTGCCATATCAATGGGCGATCCCTCAGGCGGTGCATCCCGCCTTAACCTTGCAGGTGGCATCAACTCACTCGGCACCACCATCGGACCCATAGCCGTTGGGTTGGTTTTATTTGGCTCCGCTGCCGTTACCGATGATATGATAAAAAGTTCATCATTAGCCTCTATGATGATGTTGTATGGAGGAGTGGCTGCATTGTTTTTACTCGCTGCTCTTATTTTCTTCTCTTCAAAAAAATTACCTTCCGGCAAAAACGAAGAAAAATTCGAAGACGCGCACAAAGCCAAAAATCTCCTCGTAATTATCACCGTAGTGATGATTGGCATTTTCTCCTACATATTTTCAAGGTATAACGATGCAGAGTTCTTACAAAATGCAGCAAACCATGTGCACGATTATGCAGGATTGGTTTTAACTTGTGTTGGAATGCTTGCCGTAGTTGGCGGATTACTCTTTGCAAAATCATCTGCCAAAACCAATGCTCACGGATGGGGAGCCATGCAATACCCGCAATTGGTTTTAGGTATGCTTGCCATATTCACCTATGTAGGCGTAGAAGTTTCCATACAAAGCAATTTGGGCGAGTTATTGCGTCAGCCCCTTTTGGCTCACTTGCTTCATCCGATTTAGCGCCTTACATAAGCATGTATTGGGGCAGTTTAATGATAGGCAGATGGACCGGTGCCATCTCTGTTTTTAACATAGCCAAGTCAACCAAAAATATGTTGTTTGTGTTGGTTCCTTCCATTGCGTTTTTGGTGGTGTTGCTTTTTAATCACCTTGCGGGGCACGATATTTCGCATCTGTGGGTTTATGTTGTTTGCGTTGCAATCCAAATTGGTGGTTTTTTTCTTGGGCAACGAAAAACCTGCCAAAACATTAATGGTTTTTGGCTTGCTGGGCGTTATTGCCATGCTTATAGGGTTAATCACAACCGGTAACATTGCCATATATGCATTTATGAGTGGCGGATTATTTTGCAGCATCATGTGGCCATGTATTTTCTCCTTATCCGTTTCCGGCTTGGGGCGTTATACCTCTCAGGGCTCTGCATTTTTAATAATGATGATATTGGGTGGAGGCATTATTCCGCCACTGCAGGGCAAACTGGCCGATATCATTGGCATACATCCTTCGTATATCATACCCGTATTATGCTTTGCTTACCTCACCTTTTTTGCCGTAAGGGTTAAAGGCATTTTAAAAAGCCAGGCATAGATTACGAAAGCGCAGCAGCCTCAGCGCATTAATTGTTTAGAGTTTGATAATTTAAAACTCCCTCAAAGGCATCCTTATTACACCTGCGCTTTTTGTGTAGTAGAAAAACACTGCTACTCAAAAAGCGTAAAAATTAAGGTTGATTATGAATGATTTGGTATTTTGGTTGCGTATATTTATAAGTTATAAGCCATTTTAAAAAGACGACAGCACAACAATGAAAAATATGAAACAGTTATTGACACTATTACTCATTTCGTTCTCCACTTTGACATTTGGACAAAGTTTGAACGCCATAACGGAAATAGTGAACTTGGCAAAAATCTATCGTGGTAATCACGGAATTTCCGGGCTTGACGACAAATCAAATTCAATCTTCGCAAAGTTTAATGGGACTGAATTTGAAACAGTAGCCAAATTCATTGAAGAATCTACCAAGGAGAAAAACAGAGTTATTGAAACTGAATTTTTATCACGCCCAGACTCCGCGACTTTGAAAATATTTCATACAATAATTATGGTTAACTATAATATGTATGAATCAAATCCAGACGACAATGAAAAGGTTGCAGAAAAATTCTTGAAAAAGAACATAACTGTTTATGAACAAATTCAACAGTATTATGGCAGCCTTTTTATTTCAGTAATTAATAAAAATCGACCTTTTGACTATTCAAATCAAAATTGGGACTTAGACAGTTTAGGCTTCCAAGACGATAAAGAAAAAGCTGTTTTCTTCTTAGTTTTTATGGACAAGTTAGGTTCTCAAATATCTTCTTTTCACGGAGCTATGCGTGGACCTAATTGGGACGGCATAGAAAAATACGTTAAACTATTGCCGAAAATAAACAATAAAAACTATTACGAGTTTGACGCTTTTTATTTCAAAGATTTCGAAATGATGATTTATAAAAAAGAAAGGAAATTCAAGGAATATTATCTTCCAAAGTTCTATGACATTTTAGTTGGTCACATTTTAATGATGGAACAAAAGAAATTCGAAAGACAAGAAATTACCAAATTTCTGCTGACCTCGATTTTATCTCAAAAGCAGTATTATGACTATTGCAACAAAATGGACGTAATTAACAGCTATATGACAGAAAAGAAATGAGAAAAACGGCTTATAACAGCACCTACCCAAAAGTGGCGGTTCAGTGGTAAAATCCCTGCCTGCGTATAGCTGGGAACCGTTATGGCTCATTTTAAAAGACGACACGAAACGACAAACCGACACTGAATTGAAAGATAAAAAATACATAATCGGACTGACAATAATTATTCTAACCTTTTTGGTTTCACTCAATCCGTATTTGCTAATTTTTACTGTTCCTGTTTTTCTTATCGGAGCTGGACTTTTATGGTTTAGTAGGACAAAGATTTTGACTAAGACACTTTGGACAGTTTTACCATTAATAGTTTGGTATCCTTCTATGCATTTATTTTTTTATTTATCAGGTATTATTGGAACAGCGACCGCCCAAAAACTTGACTTCAACTTTCCAGACAATTTTAAAGGCAAAGCAATAGTAATTCAGCAAATAGACTGCGGACAAGAAAAAATTATAAAAAACGGACGAGAACAACTTAACTTTCCTAAAAACGGAATCTTGTTGTATAAAGGTAAAATTGAAAGTGGCTATATAAACCACCAATATTTTTACGTGACAGAAACAGGTGACAAGATAAAAATTCTTGAAAGAGCAAATTATATGTTTTGGGACGATGCCCAGACAGTAACAAGTAGTTCCGAAGTTGGTGTTTGGTTTGAAGGTATGGGTATGGCGACACAATTTCCACCTGACGGACTTGCTGATTATGAATATTTGGAGATGGTAGTTTCTTCCAAAGACAGTTCAGAAAAGTATTACGACTTTCAATACAACAAACATATTGACAGTGTAAAATACGAAATAATGAAACGATGCAGATAAGAAAAACGTAAATTCACCTGAAAGGTCTTTAGCGCAGCCAAGCGCGCTGTCCCTGTCAGGTTAAGCATACCCGCCCCGTTAAAACAAAGCGTCCCCCTTCAGGGGTCAGGGGTAAAAAAAACCACTTTTATTTAATAGTCACGTCCACCCCCTGCAAACAAGCACAAAAAAAAACCCCCGCACATCATTGCACAGGGCGTCCACTTTTTATCTTAATAACCTCACATTACAGGTGAATACAGATATTCAGCCAAATTGATATCTTAAATTACTCCTTTAAAATTTTAATTGAAGTTTCGAGTTTATTCCACCTTAATTTACACATATATATGCCTGAGGGAAGAAGAGAGAAATTTACTTGTTTGTATTGGCTCCATTGAGTAATGGATTCTTCCATGACCATATTTCCTAATAAATCATAAACCCACAAACTGCCCTTAATTTTCTGAACCGGAAAATGAAACGTTGTAATGTTATTGGTAGGATTAGGTGTTGCTGTTGCAGATATTTTTAATGTTAATTCATCCTCAAGCCCTGTTAAACAACCACAACCCAAAGTAGTATCACATCCTAAAAAATAATTAGGGTGATTAGGTAATGTATTAAAAGCTATTGATTGTAATTGAACACTATGTTGGTTAACACTACAAGCCAGCCCTAAGAGATCTGGATTATCAATAGTATGCATATGCATGGTGCTGTTTCCTGTAGTAATATAAATCTTGCCATCAGGTGCAAGTAATTGAAAACAAAAAATCGTTTCTAGGCCTGGAAAACCAGGTGATACACTAAGGAAGGAATCATAGACAGCTACAATGATTTTAGAATTTAAAACATTAGCAGCAGTTAAATCATACTGATATATTTCAGTAACATTAGAGAGATATAAATTATCAGAATTTGGTGAAAATGAAATTCCCGACTGATAGCCATTATTGTATGGTAAAACTGCATGTAATGGATTACTAAAATTTCCTGTACATCGGTTAAAATCAAAAATCTCCAAATTAGGAACACCAGGCACGGCCACACCAAAAACTGCATATTTACTTCCATCAGGAGAAAAATATGCTTGCCCTGATGAAAAATATCTTTGAATACCAATATCCTGAATATAGGGTCCTAAAATAGCAGACGGTAAAACCAAAAATTTAAATAGTCTATTGGAATTTAACTTTTGACAAACAACCCACCAATCACGTCCATTTGAATGCTTACATGCCGCTAGCTTCCCCGCAACCATAGAATCGGTCAACAAAATTTGATTCTTAGTTATTACAGAACCTAAGCCACTATTTAAGCTCATATCAATTATACTTAAATATAGATTTTTCGAATGAGTATAAGCTGGAAAGGTATCTAGAGTAGTATGGAAAAAATAATATAAATTGTTGCTATTGGGTTTTTTAAGAATTAAGTTTCCTTGCTGGATACCTAAACCAGTAGAAAAGTAAGAGGTATAGGCGCTTGGATTTATTCCACTCCCATTTTGCATTGTGTCGTTGGTAGCATCAGCTATGTAATAACCATTTGTATAAAAAGCAAGTCACCATTAGAATTACTTATATTAGAGTGAGTAATTTTAAAATCCATTTCAAGAGTTTTGTATGTTAAAATCGGAGTACCTGTAAAGAAATCTATTTCCGTTTGTCCGAATGGAACACCTGACCAACTGCCATAGCCCATTAACCATCGATTTGATATTCCTTGACATTGGCTTTCCATTGAATAAAAAAGAAATAAAATCACAAAGACTAATTTTCTTTTCATATAACCAGAATTAAATCAGTTTAAAAATAATTCCTTTTTGTGAATTATACAATAAATTCACCTGACAGGTCTTTAGCGCAGCCAAGCGCGCTGTCCCTGTCAGGTTAAGCATACCCACCCCGTTAAAACAAAGCGTCCCCCTTTAGGGGTCAGGGGTAAAAAAAACCGCTTTTATTTAATAGTCACGTCCACCCCCTGCAAACAAGCACATTTGCAACCCACACCCGGCATTTCCATTATTGCTCCAAATCCTTCCGTTCTTTCTAACGAATCAGCAAATGGCAAACTGTAGGATTTGTTAAAATAAGTTTGTGCATTAACACAGTGATTTGAGGAGTGATATTAAATTAATACTAACACTAAATATTTTTTCATCCAACCCATTATTTAAATAAAAGTCCCGTTAGTTAAACGGGGTTTTAATGTTTACTTAATTACTGACATTATTTTGGTTTTTAACCGTGCTTTGTCTTTTGAAATAACTGTGTAGTAGTAAACACCAGGAGATAAGTTTGCTGCTGATAGTTCAAATTTACTGTCCTGCTGTTTGATTAAAAATTGTTTTACCGGTTGCCCAAGTGTATTTTCTATAAGCAAACAACTGCCTGCAAAATCCTTTAAGCCTTTTATTTCTATAATGGAATTATTGCTAAAAGGATTTGGATAATTGGTTATACTAAATGGCAAATCTTCTTGCTGCTCAAAAATACCAACCGGCAAACAACCAGTACAAGACAACCCAAACTATCAACCTTTACAAGCCATGCGTCCATTGTGTTTGGGAAACCTTGATTTTCACTTCCGCTTATAATGTAGCCACCATCACTTGTTGAGGTCATATAATAAGAGTAGCAATTGTTATCTATTATAGTCGTATCATACACGTATTGCCGGCTCCATAGTGAATCGCCATTAGCATCAACCTTATAAAGATTAGCTATACTTTTTGAGGGATTACCAAGCGTTTGTCCAAGGTTAAAACAAATCGTTCCATCACTATTTTCAACAACTCCTCGTATTATACTTGCAACAGAGAATCCATAATTCTTCTGCCAGATAACATTACCCAATGTATCTGTTTTTATTAATAACCCATTGGTATCTCCAAACGGTATCCCGTTTTGTCCTGATATTAAATAATTGCCGTCTTTCAGTTTGGTTATCCATTCGCCATGGGCATACAAATTAGGCGCACCATAATCTTCCTGCCAGAGTTTATTTCCGGCACTGTCTGTCCTCATAATGGATATCATTCGGTAATATGTACCATTGGTGCCAACAAAACCCATTAGCACATAGCCGCCATCGCTTTCTTGCAATAAGCTGAATCCGTTATAGTAGTAATTTGCCGAATCGCCATACATCATATCCCATTCTTTATTACCAAGACTGTCTGTTTTTACCAGATATGCTTTTGCAGGAATACTATTTGAATCCGTAGTCCATCCTAAAATTGCAAAACCTTTATCGCTCGTCTCAATAGCTTTAAGTCCTTGTGTTTTTATTTTTCCGGACGAATATTGGTTTGACCAGATTAAATTTCCGTTTACGTCTAATTTATACAAACTCATCCAGATTGAATCATGAGGATTTGTATATTTAGTCTTGGCAACATTCATTATTACATTGCCATCATTAGTATATTCAATTGAAGTTGGTGTATAAAAATATCCACTATCTCCATAAGTTATCGTTGATAAAACATTCCCTGCATAATCAAGATTATAAAACATTATCAATCCATTTTTAGTCATATAGTTATCAGAACCGCCTCCTGCAATATAACCACTACCCGGTATTTCCAGGACAGGAATAATGTATTCTGTTCTGTAAATAGAATCTGAGGAACTGTATCTATAAATATTGTTAAAGTAGCTTTGAGAAAAAGCACTTTCAAAAATGGAAAGAGAAACTAATACTAAATAAAATATTTTTTCATTTTTATAATAGAAGAAACGCTCCTTTTCAGGAGCGTTTCTTTGTTATGGTTATTTGATTACCGACATCATTTTGGTTTTTAGCCGTGCTTTTTCTTTTGAGATAACCGGTAGTAATAAATTCCCGGAGTAAGGTTTGCTGCTGATAGTTCAAATTTACTGTCTTTAGCATTAATATCAAAGCTTTTTAACTGTTCGCCCAATACATTTTCAACGACTAAAATGCTGCTTTCAAAATTATCAAGATTTTTAATTTCAATAACCGTACCTGTGCTGAAAGTGCAACCCACACCCGGCAGGTAATTGCGTGGTTGTCCTGCTGGGTTTAATTATTTTTTTCTAAACCCCTCTCGTACTCGTCTTACGCGTTGCTTCTCGTAGCTTCCAGCTACAACTTTATTACACCTACCCACATCCACCCCGTTAAAACAAAGCGTCCCCCTTCAGGGGTCAGGGGTAAAAAAACCGCTTTTATTTAATAGTCACGTCCAGCTCCTGCAAACAGCCGCAAAAAAAAACACCCCATCACTCTTTTAAAGCAACAGGGCGTTTATAATTTTAAAAACACATATTATTCCTCAATCATACCTCGTTACTATTTTCCATTCGTAAATTCGTAACCATTCGGTATCAGTGCCATCACCTCACCGTCACCAACTCAGGTGCTGGCGCTGCACTTGCTGTCTCCTCAATCTCCGCCTTGGCAGCAGCACTTATCAACGGCACCAAACTCACCTTCTCAATTTTCTTCACACCCGCATTTAATACCACATTAATTATCTTCTCAGCGTAGCCATCCGCTACAACCTTATAATTACGTCCTTCTTTGTCTGTAGCAGCCTGCTGTCCCATCTCCGCGCGTCCGTTTACAGAATCCACCTTGCGGCTTGTTTCCATATTCGTCACCACAAACTTCTCTATCACTAGGTTGCTTTCCGCATCCTTCAGCTCAACCACTACGGTTCCTGTACCCGTTGGTTCCAACCTTTCACTCACCGCTTCAAACGAAAACTGCTTGCGCAAACTCTCTTCCTTCCTAAACACAAACTGCCCGTCCTGTCCCATATCAATCGCTTGCTGGTAAACATCATTATTTGCTTCATTCTTAGCATCAGTACCGGTTGCAGCATTTTGCTGTGCTGTTTCATAGTCAGTCAACTTCAGTTTAAATGCATCCCCCGCTGCGTCAAAAGCGGTCTGAAAATCATCAGGCATATTACCATTAGCGCTCAATGCAGCTTTATGCTCAGCAATATAATTGCTGCCGTTGCTAATCAAATCCTTCACACTAACCCAGTTATTCTCACTTGCGCGCTCATAACTCGCCCAACCTGCCGCGCGCCAGTTAGCCTCACGCACATCCTTCACCTTATATACCGATGAAATATACTGCTTCAGCGCCTGCCATTTGCTGCGCATAGCATCAGCCAGGTCAACCAACTCAAACCTAAGCATCTCATGTTCCAAAACACGAGCCGCTTCGCTTTTCATTGCCTGCGCAGCTTCAATTTCAGCAATACGCTCATCGCAATAAGCTATAGTATAAAAACTTTTAAACTCACCCATCTCAATAATGCGTGCTTTACAATTAACCCACATCATCTTAGTAGTTTCATACATCAAACCCTGTGTGCAATTAAATAATGGTGCTATCATAATTTTTAAAATTTAGAAGTGTTTATGTCTTTTATTAAGATTTTTAAAATTAAATTTCTGAATTAAACGTTAATACTTTTTTTTAGTTACAATTACTTTTATCGCTTTAACTTTCATCTGTGTTCCGTAGCTCAAAATTTATTTTTCGCTTGGCAGATACCTGTTCAACGTATCTTTTTTATTATAGTTACAATCTTTTTTATTTTGAAATTTCTACGCATTAAAATGTATAAGGTTTCAATTTGGCTTATATAACATTCTTTAAACATATCTTTCATTCGTGGTGCCTTTTTGCTCCGCTTTTTGGGCAAACAAAAATGCGTTTCAGCATTCATGAGTTGCCAAAATCAAATTAAAAAGTCAACGAACTAAACTGGAAAAGAAGAAAAAGTACCTTCCACCATTCATCCCCCGCTCCGAAGTTTCAGAACTTCGGCATACCAAAATCAAAATAATAAACAACAAACCCCTCTGGCACAAATCTTGAATACCTTATTATAATGTCCATTATACATAATATATACACATCCCTTTTCAAAGATTGCATTAAACACGGTAGGCAGCGGTTTATATTCACAAATTTTTCCGGGTTATCCCTTCTTAAATAAACTAAGCATATCTACCCCGTTACAAAAAGGCAATAAAAATCCCCTTACGTCAAAGGTTACGGCTCCAACGCTCGCGGTTTTTGTTTTTCATACCTCTTTCTACACTTTTCTTACCCTAAAGTTTCAAACCAAACCCTATTTCCTTCATTTCACTTTTCAAATTTTTTCTCTTATAAACCTTATTCAAAATTCTCAATTCATACCCCGAAGCTTCAGGGCGTAATTCATAATTCAGCATTCATAATTCAGCATTCATAATTCAACATTCATAATTCAGCATTCATAACTCATAACTCATAATTTCCCTCCCCCTGCCAAGTTGTCCCCAAATCAATATCGGTATGCCCCATTTCCAAATCTATCCCCATCATTTCAAACACTAACCTGCCAGAAATGACATCGGTTGTTTCCACAGCAAATTATAAGGAGCCTTTAACAAAGTCGGCAAGCACCAACCCCAAATAGGTTAACCCCATTTCAAAATCTGCCAATCCCAAAACCAAATCTCCATGCTTCTGCAATCCAATCTTACCTCTGCACATTATACAGTAAAAAAAACATCCTATTAGGTCACAATCTGCACTATGTTTCAGAAGAATTCAGTGCGCAGGCTCCCGCCAAAAAGCGGACTTGCGTTAATAAAAAGTCCAGCGGACTTTTTTAGCAAGTAGCGAGTTTGCAGGGAGAGCTATTGGCTGCCCGGCTGTGGGCGCTGCTATGCGCGTAACGGCCAAGCCTTTAAATACTCTTCGCATTCATGAGTTGCCAAAATCAAATTAAAAAGAAACGAACTAAACGGCATTTTGGCTTGAACTTTTGCTCCACTTTTGTTTCAAGACAAATGCCTTTCAGCATTCATAAATACCAAAATAAAAATAAGCAAGAATGAACTAAAAGTGGAAAGAAGAAAAAAACAAATTTCCAACGGTAGAGAGGCTCTGCCTTGTGCCTTTTCATCCTCGTAACTTCCGGCTACAACTTTATTTTCACCTTAAAATAGTCGTTATACGTTTTGTGCGTACGCGAGAGGGGTTAGGGGTGTGTTTTATTTGCCCTGCTAAAAAAAAATAACCCCTCTGCGCTCCCTTCTCACATTAACATTCTAAATTTCTTGTTCCTAGTTCACTATTCAATAATCTCTTGTTCATCCCCTCTGCGTCCCCTGCGCCTCTGCGTGAAACTTCACCCCACCAACTCCAAACCCCTGTATTTTCCTTTTTCCTAAATTTACAAACTCTTTAATCCTATCTGCGTATATCCGTTAGCAAATACTTTTTGTGATAAAAAAGCACCACCTCCGCCTTATCTTATTTATACTTCCTTTTATAGCTGCGGCATTCACAGCCCATGCACAAATCACACGCATATCCGGCAAAGTAACCGATGTACTCACCAACGAGCCCATCCCCTTTTGCAACGTACTCTTTAAGGGCACCTCCAATGGCACCACCACCAACTTCGATGGAATGTTCAAACTCGAAACCGAAACCCCGGGCGATAGCCTCACCGCTGTTTTCCTTGGCTACATACCCGTATCCCTTAAAGTAAAAAAAGGGCAGGACCAAACCATCAACTTCCTCCTCAAGCAAAACAAAATAGAAATAAAAGAAGCGGTTATATATGCTGGCGAAAACCCCGCCAACATCATCATCAAAAAAGTAATTGCCAACCGCGATAAAAAACAACTACGAAAATCTCAGCTCATACCAGTTCGAAGTTTACAACAAACTCGAATTTGACTTAACCAACATTACCGAAAAATTCAAAAACCGCAAACTCCTCAAGCCCTTCTCCTTTATTTTCGATAACATTGATAGCACCACCACCAACGAAAAACCTTTCCTGCCCATGTTTCTTACCGAAACCTTAAGCGACAGGTACTTTACCACCAACCCCAAAGACAAAAGAGAAGTAATAAGAGCCAGCAAAATCTCCGGCCTCGAAAACGAAACCGTTACACAATTCTGGGCGATATGTACCAAAACATAAACGTGTACGACAACTTCATGAACATATTCGGCAAAAACTTTGTAAGCCCCATCTCCAACATTGGCATGTTATACTACAAATATTATTTGTTAGATAGCTTGCCCATTGGCAACAAATGGTGCTACAAAATAAAGTTTAAACCCCGCAGGGTTCAGGACCTTGCTTTTGTTGGCGAGTTGTTCGTACACGACACATCATTTGCCATCAAAAAAATATCCATGCGCGCCACACCCGAAGCCAACATCAACTTTGTTGAAGATTTGGCTGTAGTTAAAGAATTTGACTTTATTGACAACACCATGTGGATGCTCACAAAAGATATTTTCGTAGTTGACTTTGCCGCAAAAGATGATGGGCTTGGTTTCATTGGTCGTAAAACCACCTCTTACCAAAAATTTATTTTAAACCAGCCCATACCCAAACAAATTTTAACAGGCACACAAGATATCGTTGTAAAAGAAGATGCACAGAATTACGATGAACAATTTTGGATCAACAACCGCCACGATTCTCTTGCAGCACGCGAAAGAAAAATTTACGCAATGGTTGATACCATTAAAAGCCTGCCTGCATTCCGCACCTATGTAGATGTTATTACCCTGATATTTACCGGCTATAAAGAAATCGGCAAAATAGAATTAGGCCCTTACTATACCGTTCTTTCCAACAATCCCATAGAAGGGTATAGGCTTAGAGTTGGCGGACGTACCTCAAAAAATTTTAGCAACAAACTCCGGCTCGAAGGCTACACCGCTTATGGCACCCGCGATGAAACCTTTAAGTTTGGTGTAGGGGCAAGGTATTGGTATAACACCAAGCAGCGCAGTGGTTTTGGCGTGTATTATAAAGATGATGTAATGCAACTTGGGCAAAGCGATAATGCATTTCAGGACGATAATTTTCTTGCATCACTCTTCAGGCGTTCACCATCCGATAAACTTACTGCAATGGAATCGTATAAGTTTTATTACGAAAAAGAATTTCGCAGTGGTTTCTCCGGCAAAATAACTTTCCAGCACGAAAACTTTACACCCCTTGGCTCGCTTGATTACCGTTATTACGTAAACTCATCCGATGGCGAAATACGCAATGCAATTAATACATCAAATATATCTGCATACTTCCGCTTTGCTTACCGCGAAAAGTTTGTAGAGGGCAAAACAGGGCGAGTAAGTTTAGGCAGCACCTATCCTGTTTTGCAGGTTAACTACACACAAGGTTTAAAAGGTGTTCTCGAAAGTGATTTCGATTACCAAAAAATAACTGCAAAGGTTGACGATTACCTATATTTCCCTCCCTTTGGTTACTTGTACTATGTAATTGAAGGCGGAAAAGTGCTTGGCAATGTTCCATATCCGTTGCTCGAAGTGCACCGTGGCAACGAGTCTTATTTTTATGATTATCTGGCTTTTAACCTGATGAACTATTACGAGTTTGTGAGCGATCAATATGTTGTTTTGCAGGGCACCTATCACTTAGAGGGATTTTTTTTAGATAAAGTTCCATTGCTGCGCAAATTAAAGTGGCGCGAAGTAGCAACCATGAAAGCTGTTTACGGCAGCATGGATAAAAAAATATTGATTTACTGGTTAACCAAAATCAATTTACCACGCTTAGCAAAAAACCATATATGGAAGCGGGCTTTGGTGTAGAAAATATTTTTAAAGTGATAAGAGTAGATTTTCTTTACCGCTTATCATACTTAGACCGCGAAAACATTCCTAAATTTGGCATCCGAGGAAGTTTAATGCTGGCATTTTAATAATAGTACAAAGTATTATGTACCAAGTATAAAGACCAGCGAACAACACAAAATACTGAACACAAAACTCCCAACTCCTAACGCTGCATGCTTCTAAAAGCAACCAACTTAATTAAAACATATAAAAAACGTACTGTAGTTAACAATGTGTCTATAGAAGTTAACCAGGGCGAAATAGTTGGGCTGCTCGGACCTAATGGTGCCGGAAAAACCACCACTTTTTATATGACCGTTGGTTTAATAAAACCAAACGAAGGAAATATTTTTTTAGATAACGTTGATATTACTTCTCTACCCATGTATAAGAGAGCGCAGTTGGGTATTGGTTATCTTGCACAGGAAGCATCCGTATTTAGAAAATTAACTGTTGAGGATAATATTAAAGCTGTGCTTGAGATGACAAAATTGAGCACACAGCAGCAAACCAACAAGCTTGAATCGTTGCTTGAAGAGTTTGGCTTAAACCGTGTGCGCACCAATCGTGGCGAT
The DNA here is from genome assembly GCA_016714005.1 of Bacteroidota bacterium. GTDB lineage: Bacteria > Bacteroidota > Bacteroidia > AKYH767-A > OLB10 > JADJOA01. The sequence goes on along the minus strand of JADJOA010000003.1, from coordinate 58,473 downwards.
TTACTGAGCGGTGGCGAAAGACGCAGAACAGAAATTGCACGTGCCCTTGCTGTTGATCCTAAATTTATTTTGTTAGACGAACCATTTGTCGGAGTTGACCCTATTGCTGTAGAAGATATTCAGGCTATAGTTGCCAAACTCAAACAAAAGAATATTGGCATACTAATTACCGATCATAACGTACACGAAACTCTAACTATTACCGACAGAGCTTATTTATTATACGAGGGTCGCATACTAAAGGCAGGCACCGCTCAGGAACTTGCCGATGATCCTGAAGTGAGAAGATTGTATTTAGGACAGAATTTTGAATTGCGTATCTGAAAACAATTCAAAAAGAATTTGGAATTGAAGTAATGCTAATGAGTAAATTTCTTAAAAACTTCCGTTATTATATCCATATATCTGTGCCCAAAGGTTGCCATCACCCACATCATTAACATTTTTCTCTCTTCTCCTTTAAGCCACTTAAGTGCTTTACTTAATTCTTTTCTGAACAACACCTTATCAAAACTCACTTTGGTAAGGACTTCTTTGGTGTATTCAAACATGTTTATTGCCGATTTTAAAATGTTGGACTAATTTATAGAGGTGTAAAGTAAAAATCAACAAAAAGATAAATTTTTTATTAACCGTTACTTACTAAACCTTACATTAACTGCAAAAGAACGTTTAAACAATAACGTAAAGAAACCGCCTTTAAGTATAAAAACTTTATAAAAGTAATAAGTGCGCATCCAAATAAAGATGCAGCGTTTGAAAAGGCCTGTCTAACTACTTGCTCTTTTTTCTGAGATAAAGATAATCGAGATAGTAAAGAACTTTTACCGAAATGTTGTTGGTATGCGGATAACCAGTGGTTACTTCTTCTAAATTGTTTTGATAGTTGTTTCCTTTAAATATGTATTGTTCATTTGTTTGAGGTTCGTAAATATTTTTGTAAGTAATATTTAAATCGCTGCCGGGTGCAAAACGCCAGCTAAATAATAAATCAACATTAAAAAATTGTAGCTGAAATGATAGGATTCTCTAAGTTCATCATCGTTTACTTGAGCATAATCTCCGTTTTCAAGCAATTCAAAAATGCGCCTGTATTTTCCGTTAAACCAATACTGCGCCCAATTAATGTAAGAGACATATCGTTTTTAAAATATACCTTGCACTTAATTGAGTAATGTAGGTGTTGGTTTTTCGCCCACCCATCAGGTATGTATCATTGTATGTATCAACATACCCAAAATTAAAGGGATCAAAATAGTATGCAAGGTTTGAGGTAAGTGTTAGTTTGTCGTTTATCCGGTATCTCAATCGCAGGTCGGTGTTAAATCCTTCCATTTTAAACCTGTCAACAAAGTTGCTCATGTTTTGAGTAAGGTCTATGGCAAATTTTTTCTGTAATCTGTGCTCACTCCAAGGTAACCATACCAATATCTGAGCGAGTTATAAAATCTGCCATCAAGTCGTGGGTCGTATTCTCTGCCGGTTTCGGGAGTAAAGCCAAGTCCGCCAAACAAGGCATTATAATCAAGCAATGATGCAAACGCACTTGCATTAATATTAACATCCTGAAGGTCTTTGGTTTTAAAATTTTGGGAATGGTTAATGTCGAGATAAAGGTTTCCTTCTCGTATTAACTTAGAGGGTTTAAATTGGAAGCCTTGTAAGTAAATTCGGTTGTAAATTCTATCCTTAACTCTAAAATAACCAGCATCGGTTGCATCATAAGCATTGTTTACTTCGGTGCGCGATGCGCCAAACTGAAATCTACCGCTTATTTTTCTTGCACCTAAAAAGTAAGTATGTCCGTTTTCATCTTTAAATAAGTTGTCTCCTGAGTATTGCTGCGTGTAAGCAAAGCTTCCATCGGTGGCATAAGAATTTTTTTTATTGGCAATGCTGTATCCTACTCCTGTAACGTTAGCATCGTAGTTTGAACCTTCGCGGGTTACGTTTGTATTAATAATATATGCCGATGCGTTATTTTTCCATTGCTTATCTAAAACCATTATGTTGAAGTTGGTTAATGGCTCTGTTAATATTTTTCTTTCTCCTTCAGGTCCGTCAATTTCTGCATAAGTATTTCCGGTTATAGCCTTAAATATACCAAGCCCTAAACCATTATCCATTCTTCCTGATAACTTAAGTGCGTTAAGGAGTTTTGCATTTGCAGGATTTTTTTTAATGCGTTCACCTGTGCCTAACTCATCTGCTACATCATAAAAGCCACCCGGAGTAGCGCCAATACGCCTTGAGTAAAATAAATTTCCTTTAGAGAAAAGATCTGTTCCCTCTTTAAAAAAAGGCCTGTTTTCATCGTAAGTTATTTCCTGATAACCAAGGGTAACAATTTTATTGTCTGATTTTACCTGGCTAAAATCAGGGAGCAAGGTTACATCAAGCGTAAAACGTTCATCTAATCCTACTTTTAAATCGGCACCACCACGGTATGAATATGCGTTATTATTACTGTAGGTGTTGTTATCCTTATCTGTTTTGTTACCTTCCGTTTCATAAACAGGCGCATTTTCATATGAGCCACTCAGGTAAGGAGTAAGCGAAAGCCTGAGGGGCGGTTTAACATTTTCAATACCATTTAAATTTGCCCAATATAATTGCGAATTATAAGCAGTGCTTGGAGTAAGGCTCCATTGCAAAAATTCTCTCTTGCGCCTTATATTACGCGTAATTTGAAACGCCCATTGTTGAACTGCTTTTTTAGGAAATCTAATTGCAGAGTAAGGTATGTTCATTTCAGCAATCCATCCATCTTTTGTTAGCAGAACAGCGCTCTCCCAAACAGCGTCAAAAGTATAATCGCTAAAGCGTGAATCCTGTTGAACGCCTGATGCATAAACGGTGAAGTCATACGCATCCTGTCTTGTATTATACGTATCAAAAACTATTCGGAAATTATCTGCATTTATATCGCTAAAGCCATTGGGATTGGCAGGATCAATTGCATCGCGCAATCCAAGTTCTCTCAGAATACTGTCAGGCTGCGAATCATATAACATAGCTCCTACGTAAAGCGCTGTATTATCATAAACAATTTTCACTTCCGTTTTTTCTGTAGGAGTTCCACCTTCAATTGGTCTGCTCATTACAAAGTCAGTTATAGTAGGAATGTCTTTCCAGGCATCCTCATCAAGCCTGCCATCAATTTTAACAGAGTGTGAGGTACGTGATGCAGAATGTTTTTTTAGACTATCTGATGTAACCTGTGCAATTGTATTACTAAATATGATACTTAATAACAGAAGAAGAGTAGTTCTTTTCATGCGTTTGTTTGTGTTCCAAAAGTATTTTATGAGTATGGCTGTTCGGTTAATAAAAAGTTAATGGCAAATTCTTATGCTAAAACAATTATCATTACTCAAATCCGGCAACAGTTGGAGCCTATGATTTTTATTTTGTATTCTCGCTGCACAATCATCGTTTTCGTGATTCTGTAAAATATGAAGATTACACTTACCACTAAAATATTTATTGGCATGTTGCTGGGCATCATTGTAGGGCATTGGTATCATAGCACTCATGCGCTTACTTCAGATTACGATGCGTTTGCAGCTAAAATCAGCATCCTTAGTGATATTTTCCTTCGGCTTATAAAAATGATAATAGCCCCTCTCGTATTTTGTACACTTGTGGTAGGCGTTGCCAAGGTTGAGATTTTAAAAGTGTAGGGCGAATTGGTTTAAAAACAATATTGTATTTCCAGTTTGCCACATTGCTTGCTTTAACGCTCGGTCTTTTATTGGTGAATTTTTTTGAGCCCGGTAAAGTAATGTCACTTACGTTGCCGGCAGAGACTGATGTAAGTGGTATTACAAGTAAAGCAATTAATGTTAAAGATTTTATATCCCACATCATTCCTAAAAGTGTGTTTGAGGCAATGGCTAATAATGATATTCTGCCCATTGTTGTTTTCTCTATATTTTTTGGTATAGCTGCCGGGGCAATGGGTGAAAAAGGGAAAAAAATTGTAGAGGCTTTTGATACCGTATCGCACATAATGTTTAAAGTAACCAATTATGTGATGGCATTTGCACCGTTTGGTGTTTTTGGCGCAATTGCAGCGGTGGTTGCCAAACAGGGTTTAGGAGTAATTAACGGCTACCTTTATTTAATAGCCACATTTTATGGAGGACTATTGTTTTTTGGTTTTGTTATTCTGGGTCTAATTTGTTTCGTTCTTAAAATAAAATTTGTTGATCTTCTTAAACACGTTAAAGAACCCATACTTCTTGCTTTTTCTACCGCCAGCAGCGAAAGTGCTTTTCCTAAAACTGTAGAGGCGTTGGAAAAATTTGGCTGTAGTAATCGTATTATCAGTTTTGTGTTGCCACTTGGATATTCATTTAATTTAGATGGAAGTATTATGTATATGGCATTTGCCACTCAATTTATTGCACAGGCTTATGGTATGGATTTAAGTGTTTCGCAACAAATAACCATGCTGCTGATGTTGCTTGTTACAAGTAAAGGAATGGCAGGAGTGCCTCGTGCAAGTTTAGTTGTAATTGCAGGTATGCTTGCAACATTCAAAATACCGGAAGCAGGATTATTGTTACTATTGGGCATTGATCAGATTTTAGATATGGGAAGAAGCGCTACAAATGTTATTGGTAATGCAGTAGCAACGGCTGTTGTAAGCAAATGGGAAAAAGAAATTTGAGTCAGCATTATTTCATTATAGATGTAGAACATTTCACATTGAATTCACACCCTGCCCAATACTTTTGGCGTATAAAATAAACACAACTAAACACTTTAAAAAGTTAGAAATGAAAAGAATTATTTATCTGGTTGCATTGTTTTCTTCAACAGCATTTGCAACGTTTGCTCAGGAAGCAAAGCCTACAGTAGCACCAGTACCTGCTAAAACAGAAACTGAGGCTAAGCCAAATCCGAACGCTGCCGAAATTTCTTTTGAAAAAGAGGTACATGATTTTGGAACCGTTCCTTTTGATGGTAATGGTAATTATGATTTTAAATTTACTAACACGGGAAAAGAGCCATTGGTAATTACAAATGCTGCTGGAAGTTGTGGTTGCACAGTTCCTAAATGGCCTAAAGAACCTATTTTAAAAGGTCAGAGTGGTGTTATTAATGTTCATTACGATACCAAGCGCTCAGGTCCTTTCACAAAAACGGTTACTATAACTTCAAATGCTAAAACAGCAAGTAAAGTAATTACTATTAAAGGTACTGTTGAAACAAAAGAACAAACCGATAGCGGAACTCCATTAAAGAAAGATAGTGGGCTATCACCAAAGGAAAACTCAACCCAACCTTTTGGAAACAATTAAGCATAATTTTAATCATAATATAAAAAATCAAAAACTCAATTAAACAAAAAAACACAATGATGAAAAAATCAATTTTACTCTCTGCAATTATTATTTCTTTTGCCTCTGTTTCTATTGCCCAGGATGCTAAAGTTGCCCCAACTGCAACTGCGCCTGTTGCCGTTGAGAACAAGAATGCTCCCGACATGAAATTTGATGCCCTTGAGTTCGATTACGGAACTATTAAACAAGGCGACAAAGTTGAACATGCATTTACATTTACCAATGTTGGTAAAGAGCCAATAATTATCACTAATGCACAAGGTAGTTGTGGCTGTACAGTTCCTGAGTATCCTAAAGAACCAATCAGAAAGGGAGAAAAGGGAACTATTAAAGTAACCTTTAACTCTGCGGGCAAAATGGGTATGCAAGATAAGACAGTTACCATTACTTCAAATGCAAAAAATAGCCCTGTAATTCTTCATATTAAAGGCACTATTGAAGCTGCACCGGCTACAACCCCGGTTAAGGAAGCAGCACACTAATTTTTAAGTATAAAGTATTAATTTAGTCCCGTCCCTCTTTTAGAGGAACGGGATTTTTATTTAAAGATTATCCAGTATGCCCACACTTTCGCACAAGGCGCAATTAATGCCGCCATCGCCCATCCGCAAACTTGTTCCTTTTGCAGAAAAGGCTAAAAAAGAAGGAAAAAAAATTTATCATCTAAATATAGGTCAGCCTGATATTGAAACGCCTGATATTATGCTTGATGCACTTCGCAACCTGAAAATAAAAGTGGTGGAATACAGCCATTCAGCAGGCATTGAATCTTACAGACGAAAGCTGACAACGTATTACAAAAATTTAATATCAATCTTGATTTTTCAGAAATAATCATTACCAATGGCGGTAGCGAAGCCATTGAAATTGCCATGATGAGTTGCTTGAATGAAGGTGATGAAATAATTATTCCTGAACCATTTTATGCTAACTACAATGGATTTAGCACGCAGGCGGGTGTAACAATAAAACCAATAGTAAGCAGCATTGAATCAGGCTTTGCATTAACACCAATTTCCGAATTTGAAAAAATGATAACGCCTAAAACAAAGGCAATCATGATTTGTAATCCAAGTAATCCTACAGGCTACTTGTATTACAGAGAGGAATTGGAATCATTACGGGACATCATAAAAATATGATCTGTTTCTGTTTGCTGATGAGGTTTATCGCGAGTTTTGTTATGACGGCAAAGAGTATTTTTCGGTAATGCATTTGGAGGGCTTGGATGAAAACGTAGTAATGCTTGATAGTATAAGCAAACGTTATAGCGCGTGTGGAGCCAGGATAGGTGCATTAATCTCAAAGAACAAAGAAGTAATGGCAGCAGCATTAAAATTTGCGCAGGCAAGATTAAGCCCTCCTACATTTGGACAAATTGCAGCCGAAGCTGCTATTGACACCCCACAATCTTATTTCGATAAAGTAAAAGCTGAATATATAGCGCGCAGAGATTTTGTAATTGAAGAGCTGAATAAAATGGATGGTGTATTTTGTCCTAAACCAAGCGGTGCTTTTTATTGCATTGCACAATTGCCTATTGATGACAGTGATGTGTTTTGTCAATGGCTTTTAGAAAAATTTGAATACAACAACCAAACCGTAATGCTTGCACCTGCAACGGGTTTCTACAGCCATCCCGATTTAGGAAAACAACAGGTACGTATAGCGTACGTGCTTAATCTTAATGATTTAAAAAATGCCATGCTTTGCTTAAATGAAGCATTAAAAGTTTATCCGGGAATTAAACAAGGTCTAAATAAGAAAGAATTGGTGTAGATATTGGAATTAGATATTCAAATTAGTGATAATGGAAGGAAGTGTTAATCTTAAGATTGAAAATGGAGTAGCGGACATAGAATTTTTTCATCCTCAAAGCAATAGTTTGCCTGGAGCTTTACTCAGAAAACTTGCTGCAACAATTGAAGATGCCGGAAAAAGCAGCGATGCAAAAGTTATTGTTATAAAAAGCAGTGGCGAAAAATCTTTTTGTGCAGGTGCATCATTTGATGAGTTAGTTGCCATTAATGATTTTGAAACAGGCAAAAATTTTTTCAGCGGATTTGCCATGGTAATTAATGCTATCCGAAAAGCCCCAAAATTTGTGTTAGTACGTGTTCAGGGTAAGGCTGTGGGTGGTGGTGTAGGAATAGCATGCGCTGCTGATTATACAGTTGCGCACGAATCATCATCAGTTAAGTTAAGCGAGTTGGCAGTTGGTATTGGTCCTTTTGTGGTAGGGCCTGCTGTGGAACGAAAAGTTGGAACAGGAGCATTTACCCAACTTACGGTAAATGCAACGGAGTGGCAAAGTGCAGCTTGGGCAAAAGAAAAAGGAATGTATGCAAGCATTCATTCATCTATAGAAGAGTTGGATGCTGAGGTAAATAATCTTGCTCAAAAACTTTCACGCTCAAACCCCGAGGCAATGTTGATGCTTAACAAAGTTTTCTGGCAGGGCACAGAGAACTGGGATACATTGCTTATTGAACGTGCCGAAATGAGTGGGAAGTTGGTCTTGAGTGATTTCACAAAAAAAGCAATAGAGAAGTTTAAAGCAAAAGCCTGAAATGGATTTGCACTATTAGAATGAGTTTAGTCATGATGGTATTACATTATTTGTGTTTATTGGAATTTTAATTTTTTATAGTCTCTTCATCTGTGTCTCAAAATAATAATCATCCAGGTTTTCAAAATAAATTGTCAACTCATTTACCCGAAGAACTACTTTTAAAATCATATAAGCTTATGAGCACTGCACGTGCCATGAGTGATTTGTACGAAGAGAAATCTTCCATAACAGCAAAGTATGTTCACGCATGTTCGCGGGGGCACGAAGCCGTACAAATTGCATTAGGATTGCAGTTGCTTCCTCAAGATTATTTATCGGCATATTACAGAGATGACAGTATTTTGCTTTCTATAGGCATGCAGCCTTATGAATTGATGTTGCAACTGCTTGCCAAACGCGATGACCCTTTTTCGGGTGGAAGAACTTATTATTCCCATCCGAGTTTAAAGCGGGACAACATGCCTAAAATTCCGCATCAGAGTTCGGCAACAGGTATGCAGGCAATACCAACAACTGGTGTTGCAATGGGAATTCAATACAAAGAGAAAGTAATGGCGGAGCTCAACAGCGTGGCTCCCATTGTAGTTTGCTCACTTGGCGATGCCAGTATTACCGAAGGCGAAGTAAGTGAAGCATTCCAAATGTCTGTGCTCAAACAATTACCCATTTTATATTTTGTTCAGGATAATGAATGGGATATATCTGCAACAGCAACAGAAACACGCGCAATGAATGCCGCTGAATACGCCAAAGGATTTAAAGGCTTGGAGGCAATCACAATTGATGGCACCGATTTTTTTCAATCGTATGATGCTTTAAAATACATTATTGAAAAAATCAGAACAGAGCGAAGACCATTTTTATTACACGCCAAAGTTCCTTTACTGGCTCATCATACATCAGGCGTAAGGCGCGAGTGGTACAGGCATGATTTGGAAGAAGCCGCGCAGCGCGATCCGTATCCAAAATTTAAAAATCAGTTGATTGATTTGGGCTTTGATCCTGTTGCATTAAAAATGATAGAGGACGGAACGAAGGAACAGGTAATTGAAGATTTTGATAAAGCAATAAAAGCAGAAGATCCCCGCCCCGAAGATTTGTTTAAGCATGACTACGCACCAACCCCGGTTAAAGAAGAAAAGGGGGAACGCGAACCCGCTGGTAAAGAACCAACTGTAATGGTTGATTGTGCATTGTTTGCTGTGCGTGAATTAATGGCAAAGCATAAGGAGTGTTTGCTTTACGGACAAGATGTAGGCGGAAGATTGGGCGGAGTGTTCAGAGAAGCTGCCACCCTTGCCAAAACTTTTGGCGATGACCGTGTATTTAATACACCCATTCAGGAAGCATTTATTATAGGCTCAACGGTGGGGATGAGTGCAGTAGGACTAAAACCTATTGTTGAAGTTCAGTTTGCCGATTATATATGGCCCGGTCTAAACCAGTTGTTTACCGAGGTGGCTCGCAGTTGCTATCTAACCAACGGTAAATATCCTGTAAGCTGTATTATACGTGTGCCTATTGGTGCCTATGGCAGTGGTGGTCCTTATCATTCATCAAGTGTTGAAACAGTTGTATTGAATATACGCGGAGTAAAAGTTGCATACCCAAGCACCGGTGCCGATTTAAAAGGGTTGATAAAAGCAGCTTACCATGATCCAAACCCTGTGGTAATTTTTGAGCACAAAGGATTATACTGGAGCAAAATAAAAGGAACGGAAGACGCAAAAACCATTGAGCCTGATGAAGATTACATCATCCCGTTTGGTAAAGCAAGAATTGTATTGCAGGCTGATGCCAGCAAAATTGCCATGGGAGAAACCATGTGTGTTATTACGTATGGTATGGGAGTGTATTGGGCAAAAACCGCTGCAAAAAATTTTAATGGCAGAGTTGAAATTATTGATTTGCGCACACTCAATCCATTAGATGAGGAAACAATTTTTAGTGCCGTTCATAAACACGGGCGCTGCTTAGTGGTTACAGAAGAGTCATACAAAAACTCCTTTGCTGAAGCATTGGCGGGACGCATACAAGAACAATGTTTTGCCGCGCTTGATGCTCCTGTTATGGTAATAGGCTCTGAAAATATGCCTGCCATACCACTTAACTCTACTTTAGAGTTTGCCATGATACCAAATGCCGATAAAGTTGCAAAAAAATGGGGATGCTTTTGAATTTTTAATTTATTCAATTGGTAGATACCCTAAAAAAAACTATCTTATCAATGCAACGGTACCCTTATAGGTTTTATTAAAACCCGGTTGGCTAAACTTAACAACATAAACATACTCACCCGTAGTAGCCTTTTTATTATTGAATTTCCCATCCCAGCTATTCTCATTGTTTCCCCTAAAAACAATTTGCCCCCACCGGTTAAATATTTTTAAATCATAAACAGGAAGCGAATTTCCGCTAACCGTAAATCTATCATTCATTCCATCATTGTTTGGGGTAAATGAGTTGGGTATGTACAACGTAATTACATCTGTAACTTCAATAATTGTTACTGATGTATCAGTACAACCTTCCAACGAAATGGCAATAAGCGAAACTTCATTTACGCCCGGTTGTGTGTAAGTATGTCCCGATTGAAAAAGCGTATCAGTAATGCCATCGCCATAATTCCAGGTAAAATGTGAGGCGTTGGCGGACAGGTTAGTAAAATTAAAATGTGGGGTAAGTATGCTTTGCTCTAAAGACGAAACAGAAAAATTTGCATACGGACTTTGGTAAACAGACATGGTAATATCATTTGAATATGCAATGGGGTTAGCAGCGCACTTGCTGCTGCTGGTTAAAATTAAATTTACAACATCGGCATTTGCAAGTGCAGCATTACTGTAGTCTTTTTTATTACTGCCAACTTTTGCTCCGTTTAAATACCAGTTATAAAGAGGGTTTAAACCTTCATTAACGGGATATGCCGTAAATTTCACCTCAGTTCCGCTGCAAATAATAGAATCGGGGTCTTGCTCAATAGTTACTGAAGGAATGAGATTTCCTGGAAACGAATCAACTTTGATGCTGAAAATATATTCTGAAAATTTTGGAGGGCAGCCATCATCAAAAGCCGAAATGGTAAATTGATAGGGTGCAGTTCGTGCTTGTCCGCAAATTGGTTTCCAGCAAAAGTCAGCAGAAGCAATGCTGTCTCCATTATTAGAAATAAGCGTAGCCGGTGGATTCACACTTAAAGAATTAAACATACTGCCTATGGCATTTAAGCTTATGCTATCAGCATCGGCATCAGTAAAAACTAAGTTAAGGCAAAGAGTGTCTTCCTCTGTGATGGTAAAATTATAACTGGTAACTGATGATGCTGATAAAACCGGAACCTGGTTGGGTGGGCAGGCAAGCACAATTAATTGTATATCGCGCCTTACGGTCGAAATAACAATTCCGTTGCGGTATTCTTTAATTTCAACTGCAACCACATAAAAACCCTGGTTAGGAATAAGAAATTTTGCCAGTCCTGTTTTAGAATCAATAACCGCACTTCCTGTAGCTCCAAACGGTTGCAGGTAATTGTATCCCGGATTGTATTTTTACTTTTTTTAGAGGAAAGGCAATGGCTGTTATATTACCCGTACTGTCAGTTATATAAGAAGTGTCGGTTTGGAAACTAGCATAACCATAGGGATGCACCAACGAATACACCAATGAATCGCCATCGGCATCAAAAGCATTGCAGTTAAAAAAACAGTATCGGCATTGCAAACATAAGGCACCGGTATATCATTTATTTCAGGAGAATTATTAAAAATAAAATTACTTGCTTTTGGTATGTAAGTATAAAAGGTCATTCCCGAAGAATCGGGATTTGAAATATTAATAATGTTTCCGTTGCGCGCACCTGTAATAAGAATGATGTGAAAGCCGGTGTCAACAGGTAAGGTAACCGATGCTTCATAAATACCTTTTTCAACACAGGCACTTGCAGTAAAACCGCAATTAACTCCTATAGGAGGTGGTTCAATAATTTGACTTGTAATTAAAGGAATCTCCACCAATTGGTACAACGGTGTTCCGGGATAAGATGCAAGAGATGAATCGTAGCATATAAAAAAACTTTGTGGCTGAAATTGAGCAGAACCGGGTTCGCAGTAGCGGTAAATGTTTAAAGTGATTGCATAAGTTGCAGTACGGCCTACAGGGTCGAAACCATAATTATAATAAGTTAAGCTACCTCCCATTAAATGTGTAGCCTGTAAGTTAGGGCATTTAATAAATAAAGATAAAACAAAAAGTAAAAGGAGTTTTTTCATTAGAGTTAATGATGCAACTAAAATAAAAAATGATTACTGATTATATTGAAATTTTTGGGTAAAATTATTGGAGTGTATTATGTTTGAGGTTTGTTTCTTTAAACTCCAACCCCCAACCCCCAACCCCAAAACTCCTACATTTGCTCACAGATGAACGAAAATTTAAACCCATCATCCCAAAATCTTTCTAATACAGATCAGGAGATAGAACGTGTGCTGCGTCCGCTTGAGTTTGATGATTTTTCAGGTCAGGATAAGGTAACAGAAAACTTAAGGGTATTTGTAAAAGCTGCTAAACTGAGAGCCGAGTCGTTAGACCATGTATTGCTCCACGGACCTCCCGGATTGGGCAAAACTACGCTTGCCAATATTATAGCTGCTGAGTTGGGTGTAAAAATTAAAATAACATCAGGTCCTGTTTTAGATAAACCCGGTGACCTTGCTGGCTTACTTACAAAGTTAGAGCCGAATGATGTTTTGTTTATAGATGAGATACACCGCCTGAGTCCTGTTGTGGAGGAATATTTATACTCTGCAATGGAAGATTTTAAAATTGACATAATGATTGAAAGCGGACCCAATGCGCGCAGTGTGCAAATTAAACTGAACCCTTTTACTTTAATTGGAGCTACTACAAGGTCGGGGTTGCTTACTTCGCCATTACGTGCACGTTTTGGCATAAATTCAAGGCTTGAATATTACGATAGCAAGCTACTTCAATTAATTGTTGTTAGAAGTTCTGACATTTTAAAAATAAAAATTAACGAGGATGCTGCTTTTGAAATTGCAAGAAGAAGCCGTGGCACACCACGTATAGCTAATGCGTTGCTAAGGCGCGTAAGAGATTTTGCCCAAATAAAAGGAGATGGTAGTATTGATATGAGCATTGCTCAGTATTCTTTAAAGGCACTTAATGTTGATTTAAACGGGTTGGATGAAATGGACAACAGGATATTGCATGCTATAGTGCAAAAATTTAAAGGAGGGCCAGTTGGTCTTAACACCATAGCAACAGCAGTGGGTGAAGAGCCGGGAACCATTGAAGAGGTATATGAACCGTTTTTAATTATGGAGGGATTTTTAATGCGAACCCCGCGCGGCAGAGAAGCTACTGATAAAGCTTACAGGCATATTGGAAAAATTCCACCCAAAGACCATGGCACTTTGTTTAGCTCGTAGTTTGTGAACAAAACATCAGCCACCCGGTTTCTTAAAAATGAGGCATTACGCCTGGGGTTTGATTTTTGTGGTATAAACAAAGCTGCTTTTTTAGAGGAAGAAGCCTCGCGTTTGGAAAACTGGCTTCATAATCAAATGCATGGCAGCATGAGCTATATGGAACGTAACTTTGATAAAAGGTTAGACCCTACACTACTTGTGCCCGGTGCAAAATCAGTGGTATCATTATTATACAATTATTTTCCTTTAGACGAACAACCACAGGATGCCGAATTAAAAATATCACGGTATGCTTATGGAAGAGACTATCATCAAGTTATTAAAGAAAAGCTTAGAGAACTTTTTGATAGTATTCACAACCACATTGGTGAAGTAGCCGGCAGAGTGTTTGTAGACTCGGCACCTGTATTAGACAGGGCATGGGCAAAAAAAAGCGGGCTTGGCTGGATTGGAAAAAATGCTAATCTCATTAATCCTAAAAATGGATCATGGTTTTTTATAGCAGAACTGATTATTGACCTTGACCTTGATTACGACAATGCTATTAAAGATTATTGCGGCACGTGCACAAGATGTATGGATGCCTGCCCAACCGATGCAATTGTAAAACCTTATGTGGTTGATGGAAGCAAGTGCATCAGCTATTTCACCATTGAGCTAAAAGATAGTATTCCTTCAGTATTTAATGATAAGTACAACAATTGGATTTTTGGCTGTGATATATGCCAGGAGGTTTGCCCGTGGAATCGTTTTGCCAAACCGCATAATCATCCCGAGCTTATAAATGAAAATAATTTACGCCAGTGGACTGAAAGACAATGGGAAGAACTTACAGAAGACATTTTTAAAGATTTGTTTAAAGAATCTCCCCTGAGACGCACGGGTTTTGAAGGGATTAAAAGAAATATAAAATTTGTTACAGGTAATAAGTCATAGACAGAAAATTGCACTTTTTACACTTAAAAAAAATTGTAATCAATTAAATAATTTTCACATCATGGTTTTCGTTTTGTATTTACTTTTGTAAAGTATAATTACCGCAAACCATCAAACCACATTATGGAAAATTTTAAAGTTTCCAATACAGGCACTACATCACTTTTCAAAAACCCAATACTTGAAAAGTTAACACGGACTAACTTTTTTTTTCCAGGTGTATTGTTTTTAGTTGTTGGGTTAAGCTCAGCAGTTTATGGCTATTTTTATAACTACTCTTCTGCATTAGTTAGTATAGTGCTTTTTGTTGGAGGTATATTCTTTTTTACACTTATAGAATATGTAATGCACCGGTTTGTTTTTCATTTTAATGCCGTTACAGAAAAGGAAAAGGAAATAAAATATAAAATGCATGGTGTGCATCATCATTATCCAAAAGATAAGGACAGGTTGGTAATGCCACCAGTCATATCTATTGGTTTAGCAGTAGTGTTTTTTGGTATCTTTTGGCTTGTTTCAAACAAGGGAGTATATGCTTTTTGGGGAGGTTTTTTGAGTGGATACTCTCTCTATCTAATCATTCATTACTCTGTTCACCGGTTTAAACAACCCAAAAATTTTTTAAGTATTTTGTGGAAACACCATAGCCTGCATCATTATCGAAGCGATGACTCGGCATTCGGAGTTAGTAATCCTATGTGGGATTATATTTTCAGAACATTGCCACCGAAACGTTCTATTAAAAAGGAAGAACTTGAAAGTCTTCCTGACCTGGACAAGAATATAGCTTAAGAATTTATTGCAGCAACTATATCATCGCTCATCGGGTTTACTTTACTCCTGAATCGCCTTATTAATTTTCCATTTTCATCCAGTAAAAATTTTTCAAAGTTCCATTTAATGTCTCCGGTAAAATCAGGATTGGACTCTTGTATAAGCCATTTAAAGATTGGATTTATATCATTACCAAGCACAGAAACTTTTGCTGCAACAGGAAAAGTTACATTGTAATTTTTTGAGCAGAATTGTTTTATATCAGAATTGCTTCCTGGTTCTTGCCCGCCAAAGTTATTTGCCGGGAAAGCCACAACCACCAATTTATTGTTATTGGTTTCGTAAAGCTCTTGCAAACCTTTGTATTGGGTTGTGTATCCGCATTCACTTGCGGTGTTTACAATAAGCACCTTTTTGCCCTTAAATTTTTTAAAATCAATTTGATTTCCGTCAACTCCTTCGGCAGTAAAATTGTGAAGCGATTTTGTTGCGGGAAATAAAAGTAAAATAGTTGCGAGGAATGTTTTTAGCATAATGATGTTGATGATGAAACTTTGGAAGTAAGATTATAAAAAAATAAGATAGATTTTGGACAATACTAACAGTAAATTGCAACATTAGTTTTTTGTTTTCGTACATAATTTTTAAATCCATAAGCAAATGAAAAAGTTATTGTATTTATCTGTTTTATTTTCTGCGTTAATGTCTTGCAAAAAAAGCGGAAGTGATGAAACCACGCCAACAGAACCTTCAGGAAATAACAACGGAACAGTTTCCGCAGTCCCATCGTCTTTTACCCAAAAAGTTTTATTAGAATTTTTTACCAGTGCAAATTTTGGTGTATGCCCATCAGGAATGGTAAAGGCAGACCAAGCTGTTAACAGTAACTCAGCACGAGTATATAGTTCTTAGATTCATGATGCTGATGGAATGACTTTAACGCAAATAAACAATTACATTTCCACTTACGGAGTTTCTTCTTACCCATCGGGTATGGTTAACAGAACGCCATCATTGGGAAATGTGATGCTCCAACCTTCTCAATTTTTATCAAATGTAAATGCTGCATTGGCTAAGGCTGCCAAATGCGGGTTGGCAATCAATTCAACTGTTTCCGGTTCTACAGCAAGTGTCAGAATCCATGCTGGCTTCAAGGAATCGTTAAGTGGAAACTATGGTTTGGTGGTTTATCTTTTAGAAGAAGAGGTAACAGGCTCAGGTACGCAGTATGATCAGAAAAATAATGATAACAATGTTGCATCATCTCCATATTATAATCTTGGAAACCCCATAACTGGTTTTAAACATAACAATACTGTTAGAAAGATTGTTTCGTCAACAGATGGAGATTTGATTTCCTCATCTTCTATTGCTGCGGGCGGAGAATTTAAAAAAACTTATTCTGTTTCTCTGAGTGGTTACAACCAGAATAAACTTTCAATAATAGCTTTTATTTTAAAGAAAGGAACTTCAGCAACAACATACGAGGTAATGAATGTTCAAAAGGCTTCGGTTGGTTCTTTAAAGAATTGGGATTAAGCAAGAAATAACTGTTATCTAAATAAACTACTATTGCCACCGCACTTGCGGTGGCAATTTTTTTTTAACGTGAAAGTAGAAGCTACATATCCAAACATCTGGAAAATATCATATCCAATTATGTTGGGTGGTATTGCGCAAACAATACTTCACCTGACTGATACTATGTTTTTGGCAAGGGTAGGTGAGGTGGAGTTGGGGGCTGGTGCTGTTGCAGGTGTTTTCTATTTCGTGCTTGTTATGCTAGGAATGGCTATTGCTATTGGGTCTCAAATTTTAATGTCGCGCAAAGCCGGTGAGGGAAATAAAAAAGAAATTGGTTTTTTATTTGACCACTGCACCCTTATACTTTGGAGTATGAGTATTGTTTTGTTTTTGCTGATGCAGTTTGGCGCTCCTGCTTTATTCAGGTCAATGCTTCAATCTGAAGACGTGCAACAGGCAAGTGTTGACTTTATTAAGTACCGCAGTTACGGTATATTTTTTATTCTCACTACACATGCTTTTCGCAGTTTCTATACTTCGGTTTCTCAAACCCGAATAATTTCCTACAGTGCAATTGTTTTAACAGGCTCTAATGTAATACTTGCTTATGGAATGATATTGGGTAAATTTGGTTTTCAAGCCGAAGGTATTGTTGGCGCTGGTAAAGCATCGGCAATTTCAGAGTGTATAGCTGCGCTTTATCTTATAGTCTATACCATCTTAAAAAAAGACATAAATGAATTTGGACTTTTTAAGTTTTCTGAATTAAGACAGGAAAAAGTTAAAAGTATAATCAGCATTTCATCACCCATTGTTTTACAGAACCTGCTGAGCATGGGCGCATGGTTTTTATTTTTTGTTTTCATAGAGCGAATTGGTCAACATGAGCTTGCCATTTCAAATGTAGTACGCGCAACTTACATGGTTTTAATGACGCCTATTTGGGGGTATAGTTCTGCCACCAATAGTATGGTAAGTAATTTAATTGGGCAGGGGAGAAGTGATGAAGTTTTAGATCTTGTAAAAAAAATAATTAAGCTTTCTCTGTTAACCACCGCAGTTATATGTTTGCTTAATCTTATTCAAATTGATTTTTTACTTGCGCTTACTGCATCCGATTTGCAATTGGTGGCCGATGCATTACCATCATATTATGTTGTGCTTTCGGCAATGTTTGTTTTCAGCATTGCAATTGTAGCATTAATGGCAGTAAGCGGTACCGGAAAAACCCAAGTAACAATGTATATCGAAATTTTCAACATTTTTATTTACCTCGTTTTGTCATACATTTTTGCTGTTGTAATGAAAGCGAGTTTACCTGTGGTATGGAGTACAGAGATTTATTACTGGGCTATTATGGGCTTGTTTGCATGGTGTTATCTTAAAAGTAATAAATGGAAAAATTAATCACCTTTGTGTTTTGAATGAGACATCTTTTTTACCTCAATAAGTTTTTTATAAAGTATAAATGGCGTTTTGCTGCAGGAGTTATGTTTGTAATTCTAAGCACGGCAATGAGTATTTTACCTGCGCGACTCACAAGGCAGGCTGTAGATTTGGTTCTCAATTCACAGAAGCAAATTTCTTCACCGGCAATAAACCAAACTTCCGAAAATTTTCTTTCAGGAATTTATACTGAACTGTTTTGGTTTGGATTGTTAATTATTGGTGCCATACTCTTGCGTGGTTTATTTATGGTTTATATGCGCCAAACAATAATTGTTGCATCACGCTACATTGAGTACGATATGAAGAACGAAATTTATTCTCATTACCAAAAACTTGATGCCGCATTTTATTCTAGAAACAATACTGGCGATTTAATGAATCGCATAAGTGAAGATGTTTCTCGTGTTCGCATGTTTACCGGACCTGCTATTATGTACACGTTTAACGTAACTGTTACTATGCTCTTAGTAATTACAGCCATGCTTTCAATAAGCCCGCTGCTT
The DNA here is from genome assembly GCA_016714005.1 of Bacteroidota bacterium. Taxonomy (GTDB): domain Bacteria; phylum Bacteroidota; class Bacteroidia; order AKYH767-A; family OLB10; genus JADJOA01. The sequence goes on along the minus strand of JADJOA010000003.1, from coordinate 39,917 downwards.
ACTTTTTATGTGTTGTTGCCTTTGCCGGTAATGGTAGTGCTAATTTATTTTGTGCAGAGTATAATTAATAAAAAGGGAGAAGAGGTGCAGGTGTTATTAAGTGATTTAAGTACCAAAGTGCAGGAAACATTTTCCGGTTTACGAATTATTAAATCTTTTGCTAAAGAAAATTTGTTTAATAAACTATTTGCTGCTAAAGCCCAGGAATACAGGGAACGATCATTAAATCTTGCAAAAGTGCATGCACTTTTTTATCCTTCCATTTTATTGCTTGTAGGTATTAGTACTGTTAATGCTATTTATTTTGGTGGTCATTTGATTAATGATGGTAGAATAACTCCGGGTAACATTGCTGAGTTTATTATTTACATAAACCTTTTTACCTGGCCGCTTGGAACCATGGGGTGGACAATTAGTTTAATACAACGCGCAGCGGCTTCTCAAAAAAGAATCAATGAGTTTTTGGATTCGCAACCTTCAATTGCTTCTCCTGCTAATTCAATAGCTCAACCATTATCAGGAAATATAAATATTAAAAGCATTTCGTTTTACTATCCGAATACAAAAGTGCCTGCAATAAATAATTTATCACTTCAGATAAAACAGGGTGAAACCATAGCTATAACCGGACCAACAGGATGTGGGAAAACAACACTGGCTAATCTTCTGCTAAGATTTTATGATGTAAGCAGTGGTGAGATTTTAATTGATGAAAAAAATGTTGAGCAATGGAATCTTGAATCTTTGCGAACACAAACAGGTTATGTTCCTCAAGATGTAATTTTGTTTAGCGACACTTTGCATAACAACATTGCATTTGGCTTAAAGGCAAAGGAGTTAAGCTTACCAGATGTTGAAAATGCTGCGGAGATTGCGGCTGTTTTAAAAGACATTAAGAATTTTAGAGACAAATTTGAAACAGTAATAGGGGAAAGAGGTATTTCTTTAAGCGGAGGGCAAAAGCAAAGAATTTCTATTGCTCGTGCGTTAATAAAAAAACCTCAAATGCTTTTGCTTGATGATTGCCTCAGCGCTGTTGATACAGTTACCGAAGAAACTATTTTATATAACCTCAAAGAAAACTTAAAAGGAAAAACAACCCTTATTTTTCTCACCGCATATCTACCATTAAATACGCTGATAGAATTATTGTTTTGGATAAAGGAAGTTTGGTTGAAGAGGGAACACATGAACAATTGATTTCAAAAAATTTCTTGTACGCTAAAATGGTTGACGAGCAGGTTAAGCAAGAGGTACTTTAAAAAGAATTTAGAGCTTAAATCAATTCATCTCATAAAACTTTGCAACATCACCTTCAACTATCAGTATTCTTGAAGCATCGTCATTAATACTGGTATTGTTTCCGGCTACTGGAAAACCTTTTACAGATTGAAGTTTTTCGTTTAGCAATGTTAAAGAGTTGTCAAATTTTTTACCACAATAAAAAGTTTTGTTGTTTCTTTTCAATTGAGATATAGATTCAATTTCAGCTTTACTTTTAAAAGTGCTGATTGTTTTTCCTTCCTTATCGGTTAAGTAAATTATCTCATTTGAAGCATAAATATATTTTGAAGCCATGCCTCTATCATCGGTAATTAAAAGATAATCTTTAGCCTTATCTGAAAAAGAAGTACTCTTAACTGTTACATCACCATTTGTAAAATAGTTATAAATGCTGCCAGAAGAATCTGATGCTGAAAACAGGATTAGTGAATCGTTTTTAATATTCGGTTCAATTCTGTTGTAAAGTAAGGCATCATTCAGTTTAGTTTTGATTAAGAGATTACCGTTTAGGTTGTAAACGTACAAGGTTTTGTTTTTATCAGTTCCTGCAAAAAAGTTTTGTCACTCAAATGTTTAATTTCAAAATCACTTAACCATTCATCCGATGTTTTAATAAACTGCCAGCCTAGTAAAGGTTTGCCTTGCATTTCGTAACCGTAAAGTTGCTGGTTCTGACATTGAATAAAGAACTTATCATCATAAAGAAGTGCTCCGCTTTTTGTTTTTGCAGGAAGCCGCAATGGATAATTACCAACATTATTACCTCCTTGATCTAGAAGGTATATTTTACTGATTGTTGTAAACAGCAGTTGAATTCTGTTGTTATCACTTACACTTGCATTATAAACATTGCCTGTAATTTTTTCATCCACTTGTTTTTTCCACTCTGTTTTTCCTTCGGAATTAATTAAATAAATGTTTAGCGCGGCATCCTGACACAGAATGTAATTTTCCGTTTTGCTGCTTACTAAATGATATCCGGAGATAAGTGTGGTGTCTGGTTTAAAAGTCCAAAGAAGGTTGGTGCCTCCGGCAATTTTCTTTTCGAAAAAACAATGGATGAATGACAATATAAACCCGAATCGGAATTACTTACCGTAAACAAAAGCTTTCATATCCGATGTTATACTTTTTCTTTCATCAGCAATATATTCCAACTCTTTATTAAGCGTTATTTTACCTAATGAATTGGCAGCCGGAAAAATCAGCGCCATGCTATAATTGAAGTTGGAAAGCCGGTGTTGTTTATTTCTTTCCATGATTCACTTGTATATAGTGTTTGTTTGTCGTAAACATTTTCGATGTATGCTCTTATTGCTGACGGCTGGTTCGCAACAACTAAGTAGTTGTTGTGAATAGTGTAAAAGAAATTTTTAAACTGGCTGTAATTAGTTCCGAAAATGGCAGGAAGCAGTCCGTCTATAGGAATGTTGGCTATTTGGTGGTTACGGAAATTTTCAATCGGTAATTTTTTCTTGCCGGGGTTATCTAACAAGGAAAATGCTTTTAGTGAAAGAAAGGCTTTTTTTGAATTTTTAACCGTAAAAAAAGCAAGAAGGTTATTGTCATAATTTTTTCCGCCAGGTTCGGTTATACATACTGTTAGGTGGTCGGTAATTAATTCCAAAAATTTTGAACTGATAGGAACTTTTACTTGTGTTTCAAATTTTTTTAAACCTTGTTTGTAATTAACAGCAACGTTGGTAGCGTTAGTAATTGATGTGTAATTTGGATACCATTCTGTTAGATTGCTCAAGGAAAAAACACGGAAAGCAGCAGTGTTTGATGGCAGTGCTTCAATAGCTTTAAATGGCATTGGCTTCTGTGTTACCAGTGTGCCCGAAATTTTTTTGTCATCAGCATTGCTCAAATAACCATTTGCAACAATCCTGTTGTTTAAAAACTGCAACTCCAAACCAGTCCAATGAGCCCATTTATCTATGTCAACTGTTTTTGTTTTGTTTGATTCACTTACAAAGAGCGAAGAAAATTTTTGAAAGTTAGAATAGTTTACAAAGAAGCTATACTTGGAGCTATCGGATGTGATTTTTTCAGAAATATTTTTGAATGCCTCGCTGTTGCCAAAAGGCTTTCCTACTTTTAACTGTCTAACACCATCTTCAACTAAAAATGGTGTAAAACTGCCTATGAATAAATTATTAGAGATGGTGTATGTAAATATTTTTTCACCTTCTGTATTCAACTCAAAAAAAGTTTGCCCCTCATATTTTCTTTCATTCTCAGAGGGGGTTGCCAAAGATTTTTGCTTTAAAATATCCCATGCCTTTTTAAAAGAAATTTCTTTGATTGGAATTACAAATAGCAAGTCAAAAGAAGATTGTCCCGTTACATGAAATGATAAAGTCATATCATCCACATTAAAAATATCATCTTCCTGCTTGTATTCATTCCTGATTTTATCAAACAACACAATGTTACTTTTTAAATCTTTAAATAATTCAGATTTGTCCAATGACTTCCAATAAACTGTTTTCTTTAAATCGTCAAATGCCGAGTTTAACGGACCTTTAATAAAAAAAGCGGCATCAGCAGGAATTGCGTTTTCCGGATTTTGATTTTTGTTTTTGTAATGTTGGTAATAAAAATATCCACCAGCAAGAGCAATTATTAAAAGCAATGCAATGATAGATGAGGTAATAATTCTGCTCATATAATTTAAGCAAAGTTAAAACCGGCAAGGTTGGATTTATGGCAGTGATGAGGGTGTTATATACAAAGCAATGTTAATTGAGGTATGTTTATTTTTTAACTCTTACTTTCCGAAAGTTGTAAACTTTAGGCAAGGTTATCAGGTAGAAAAGCGCTGTCAGAATTAGTTAATCGTAACATCCACATCTAACTTTCCCATTTCAGAAACAAAATCTTTACTCACGTTTACCTTAGATTTCCTTGCAAGTGCATCAACACTCATTTTAAGTTCGTTGTCAATTAGCTTCATCCTCACAGGAACACTGCCTTTATGCTGCTCAATCAGGCTTTCTACGGTTCCAATTTTGTCATCATTTAACAAAAGTGAGTTTATTGTTAGCGTTACAGATTTGGTGAGTGTATTACCAATATCATTCAGCAACTGAACATTGCTTATTTTAATTTCAAGTAAATCACTCTGGTTAAAACGTGTTTGAACTTTTCCTTTAACAAAAAGAAAAGCGTCTTTATTGAGAAAGTGTTTGAACTTTAAATAATCTTCGCCAAACAAAACAATATCCAGGTTGCCCGAGTAATCTTCTAAAATTAATGAGCCAAAAGGCTTGCCTGTTTTACTCACCCTATGATTTACCTCTACAGCAATGCCAGCAAACGCAACGTCACGACCTTTCCATTTTGTTAAATCTTTCAAGGGATCTAGTGTGGTGTTACAAAAACTTTCAATCTCAATTTTGTATTCATCCAAAGGATGCCCACTCAAATAAAATCCAATAACTTCTTTCTCATTTTTCAATTGCTCTAATCTGCTCCAGGGTTCACAAGGCAAAAGTTTTGGTGCGGGCATATCCACACTGCCAATATCGCCAAACAAAGAATTTTGTGAACTGTTTTTATTCTCTTGCATGGCAGCCCCATAGCGTAATATTTTTTCAAGCTGTGTTGAGTTTTCTTTTATGTCTTTAAAGAAATACTGGGCACGAGAAATGTTACTGTCAAAATCCAAAGCCCCTGCCATAGCCATGCTCTCAAAGCAGCGCTTGTTGGCACTCCTCAGGTTTACGCGCCTAACCAAATCAAACATGTCTTTAAACGCTCCATTGCCTTTGCGTTCGGCAACCAATGCCTCTACTGCTGCCTCGCCAACTCCTTTAACAGCGCCTAAACCAAATCGCACCTGACCTTCTTTATTTACACTGAATTTATGCTCGCTTTCGTTTACATCAGGGCCAAGCACCGGTATGTTCATGCGCCTGCTCTCGTCCATAAAAAAAGTAATCTTATCAATGTTACTCAGGTTGTTGGTAAGGATGGCTGCCATGTACTCACTTGGGTAATGAGCTTTTAAATAAGCGGTTTGAAAAGCCACATAAGCATAGCAGGTAGAGTGAGATTTATTAAAAGCATATTGCGCAAATGCTTCCCAGTCTGTCCATATTTTTTCAAGTTTTTCTTTGGGGTGACCTTTAGCCGCAGCACCTTCCATAAACTTGCCCTTCATTTTATCAAGGGTAGCTTTATCTTTTTTCCCCATCGCCTTACGCAACACATCAGCATCACCTTTTCCAAAGTCTGCAAGTTTTTGGGAAATCAACATCACCTGTTCCTGGTAAACAGTAATTCCGTAAGTATCTTTTAAATGCTCTTCCATTTCAGGAAGGTCGTACGAAACTTTTTCTCTGCCATGTTTTCGCGCAATAAAATTGGGAATGTACTCCAAAGGACCAGGTCTGTAAAGTGCATTCATGGCAATAAGGTCTTCAAACTTATCAGGCTTTAGTTCCTTTAAGTACTTCTGCATTCCTAAACTCTCAAACTGAAAAGTTCCGTTGGTTTCTCCACGTTGATAAAGTTCTAACGTTTTTTTATCGTCAAGCGGAATAGCATCAATATCTAATTTTGTTCCGTGGTTTTGTTCGATCAGTTCAAGCGCATCGCGTATTATGGTTAATGTTTTAAGGCCGAGAAAGTCCATTTTAATTACACCGGCATCTTCAATAATTTTTCCTTCAAACTGTGTAATGAGTAACTCAGTATCTTTTGATGTGGCTACCGGAATAATTTCCGTTAGGTCTTTAGGTGCTATGATGATACCGGCTGCATGTATGCCTGTGTTGCGCACACTGCCCTCCAGCACCATTGCTTCTTTTAAAACTCTTGACTGCAGGTCGGTGCCATTTAAAATGGTGCGAAGTTTTTTCGCATCTTCTATTTCATCAGCACTTAAATTTTCTTTTGTCTTTAAACTTTTATCGCCTTCAAGCGGTGCGGTTAAAATTCTGTTCAGTTCAATGCCCGGTCTTTCTGGAACGAGTTTGGCAAGCGCGTTAGATTCGGGTAATGGCAGATCCATTACGCGTGCCACATCCTTTATACTCATTTTGGCAGCCATGGTGCCATACGTTATAATTTGTGCCACCTGGTTGTAGCCATATTTTTTTACAACGTAATCAATAACCTTTTGTCGTCCTTCATCATCAAAATCAGTATCTATATCGGGCATTGACTTACGGTCAGGGTTCAAAAATCTTTCAAAAAGCAAATTATACTTTATAGGGTCAATGTTGGTAATGCCTATACAATATGCCACAGCAGAACCCGCTGCACTTCCTCTGCCTGGCCCAACAAACACGCCAATGTCTCTGCCATGATTGATAAAATCTGCAACAATTAAAAAGTAACCGGCAAAGCCCATCGTCTTCACTGTATGCAGTTCAAAGTTTATGCGCTCTTCAATCTCAGGAGTTACTTCCTTGTAACGCTTATGTGCACCTTCATAAGTAATATGGCGCAGGTACTCGTCCTGGTCTTTAAAGGTTTTTGGAATTACAAAGTGCGGCAACAAAATATCCTGCTTTAACTTCAGCATCTCTACCTTGTCAACTATCTCGTTGGTATTGTCAATTGATTGAGGTAAATCGCTGAAAAGTTTTTGCATCTCTTCCGTTTTTTTAAAATAAAACTGGTCGTTGTAAAATGCGAAGCGTTTTCCTTTAACACCCGAATCCTCATCACCATCTTTAAATTTTTCGGTTGCTTGTTTTTCACCTGTGTTTATACAGAGTAAAATATCATGTGCGTTGTAATCAGATTGGTCAACGTAATGCGAATCATTTGAAGCAATAATTTTTACGTTATGTTTCAGTGCAAACTTTACCAACACTTCGTTAACTACATTTTGTTCAGGAATATCGTGGCGTTGCAATTCCACGTAGTAATCTTCGCCAAATAAATCAAGCCACCATTTAAATTCTAGCTCACCGGCCTCTTCCCCTTTCTTTAAAATAGTTTGAGGAACACTTGCACCTAAACAGCAGGTAGTAGCAATTAACCCTTCATGATACTGCAACACTAATTCTTTATCAATACGCGGGTATTTACCATACAAACCCTCCATGTAACCAAGAGAGCATAGCTTAACAAGGTTGCGGTAGCCCGTTGCATTTTTGGCTAAAAAAAGCTGGTGCCTACGTACATCTTTATCCTCTTTTGTAAATTGTCTTTTGTGGCGCGATTCAACCAAATAAAATTCACAACCCACAATTGGTTTTATCAGGTTAGGATTTTCTTTGGTGTTATGTTTTGCCGCTTCGGCAACAAACTTAAATGCGCCAAACATATTGCCATGATCGGTAATGGCAATAGCGGGCATATTGTCTTTAATCGCTTTCTTATAAAGATCAGAAATATCTGCCGCACCATCTAATAAAGAGAACTGCGTATGTACATGTAAGTGTGAGAAACGAGGCATTTTAAATTCTAAAAGGTAATTAGAGTGCTGAATTGCGTTGCCCGAAAATAAAAACTTACTGTGAAGAATTTAGATTTGTTGATAAACGAAATTATTGTTTATAAAAAGAGGTAGGGAGATTTGATTTTGTGGGAAAAGGTTTTTGGATTTGATGTTTATAAACAAGGTTGTTTTTTTAACACAGATTTACAGATTGTTAAAAAGAATCTAATTGCGCTTCGCTTGTTATTGAAACATATTCACTTCTCATCTGTCAATCTGCTTTTAATTACCCAATCTGTGTCTCCTTTTTATATTATAGATTGAATCTGCGACAATAAAAAATAAAAAAAGCAACTGCGTTTACATTCAGTTGCCTTTGTTACGAGGTTTTTGGTTCACTTTTTGTTCTTAGACCATGGGCTAATGCGTTTTGTTTGTTTCTGTTTATTGTTTTTCAACTACTGTGCCTCTAAACCTGTTTTGAAAGATGGATGTAAGATTGTATGAAAACTAACCGGGTTTTTAACTTATTTTTTGTTTGATAGCTTTACCAACACATAATTAAAGGCTATGAACCGTGCAATTCGCTTGTTTGTTTTGTTTTTACTTATTCAAAAAAATTTGTTTTCGCAAAAAGCATCTGAATTTTATTTGCAAAACAAATCAGCTACCCACAAAGAGTGTATTTCTTTTTATCAGCAATTAGATGCAGAGTATTCGCATGCAAAACTTTTTACTAAAGGCAAAACAGATATTGGTAAACCTTTAAACCTGTTTGTTATTTCTAATGATGGAGATTTTGATCCCGAAAGCGTTCGTAAAAAAGGAAAATGCGTTTTGTTAATCAATAACGGTATTCATCCAGGGGAGCCGGATGGCATTGATGCTTCTATGAAATTTGCAGAAAATTTATTGGGAAATGCTTCTAATAAAAGCTGTTAGAGCATTTAGTCATTTGTATTATTCCGGTTTACAATATTGATGGAAGTTACAACAGGGGTTGCTGCAGCAGGGTTAACCAAAACGGGCCTGCCGAGTATGGCTTTAGAGGCAATGCGCAGAACTTAGATTTAAACCGCGATTTTATAAAGTGCGATGCAGAAAACACCAAGTCGTTTATTGAAATTTTCCAGGAGTGGAAGCCTGATGTTTTTATTGACAACCACGTTAGCAACGGTGCCAACTATCAGCATGTGCTCACTTTTATCGCTACTCAAAAAGATAAACTGCATCCGTTGCTTGGTAATTTTTTCAATAAAGAAATGGTGCCGCAAATAAATGCATCGCTGCAATTAAAAAGAGTTAACCCTGCTCCTTATGTTGATACCAAGACAAATATTCCTGATGATGGATTGATTGGTTTTAGAAACCCCTCGTTTTGCAAGCGGTTATGCTGCATTGTTTAATACGTTGGGTTTTGTTTGTGAAACGCACATGCTCAAACCGTTTAAGGATAGGGTGGAAGCGACCATTCGTTTTATCGAATCGGTATCAGAATTTCCATCAGCCCATGCCACAAAAATTGTTTCGTTAAGGAAACAAGTATTTGCACAATCGCTAACACAAGTTAAGTTTCCTCTGAAATGGGAATTAGATTCTACGGGGTACGATGTGGTGCCTTTTAGCGGCTATAAGGCAAAGTACAAGCCTAGCGAAGTTAGCGGGCTGCCACGACTTTATTACGACAAAAACGAACCGTGGCAACGTGAAATTAAATTCTTTAACAATTATAAAGTAGTAATGGAAGTGCAAAAACCCATTGCTTACATTATACCGCAGGCATGGAAAAAAATTGTGAGTCTGCTAGAATTAAATGGAGTGAAAACAGAAAAGATTAAACACGATACAGCAATTAATGTAGTTGCTTATACTATTGAAGATTTTAAAACAACCAATAATGCTTACGAAGGGCATTATATGCACAGCAATATCAAAACCATGAAAAAGCGTGTGGACATAAATTTTTTTGAAGGAGATTATTTGATTTATCTCAATCAGGATGCAAACCGTTTTTTTAATAGAGACATTAGAGCCTCATGCACCCGACAGCTATTTTGCCTGGGGATTTTTGATGCTATACTTCAGCAAAAAGAATGGTACAGCGATTATGTGTTTGAAGATATGGCTGCACAAATATTAAAAGAGAATGCATCCTTAAAAGAAGAGTTAAAACAAAAACAAATAGCCGATACTTCATTTGCAAAAAATGCCTGGGTGCAGTTGTATTTTGTTTATAAAAACTCTCCTTATTTTGAAAGTAGTTATAGAAGGTATCCGGTTTATCGTCTGGAATAAATTATAATGGCTGATAGTCTGTATTTAATCGCAATTCTTCCGCCTCCGGAATTAAGCCAGGTACTTGATTTAGAAAGAAAATCCTTTTCGGAAAAGTATCATACCCATAAAGCTTTAAAAGTAATGCCTCACATTACTTTAATTGCTCCTTTTAAAAGACCCGCCAATTTTGAAACCGAAATACATTTGAATTTGCAGGACTATTTTTCTGATGTTTCGCCTTTTCAAATTGAGATTAAAGGATACGGCAGTTTTCAAAAGGCAAGCAAGGTTATTTTTTACAAAATTGAAAAATCAAAAGAGTTGTTGGGTATGCACCAAGAGCTCGTTCATTTTATGCGAAACAATCTTAAATTTTCTGATGCCGAAACAAGCTATATGTATCATCCGCACATTACAATTGCATACAGAGATTTAACTGATGAAAATTTTGAGAAAGCCTGGGCTGAGTATGAGACCAAAGAATTTACTTCAGCATTTACATTTGGCAAAGTGTATCTTTTAAAGCACGACTATAGCAGATGGCAAATTTTAAGTGTATTTAATTTGGGTAAAAGTTGATAGGTTACAGAACAACTTTCTTAATGGTTGTATTCAGAATACTATCTAACTGCGTTTCATAATTTGTTGGCTGCACTCCAGCGCGCTGCAACGAGTTCTTTAACTGCACCAAAATGTAATTACGCTCCTGGCTTTTTGTATTAATAATTGATGCTAATTTTTTTACATCTAAGTTTTGTAACGAGTCCGGTAAAAATTTTCTGTTAATAGAATTAAAGTCTGGCTGCGATATTTTAGCCTGGCTTACCAAATCCCACGAGCAAGCATTTTTATAATAATTATCTGAGAGTTTCATATTGCACCTTGCATAAAATTCTCTTGGCGAAATTCTCATACAAAAAGTATCTGTCTGATTCATCATCATAAAACGCTTTAAACCATCGCCACCGTAATAAATAAATGTGGATGCTAACTTTTTATTAAAGTCAGCCACATCGGCATGTATTCCGGCAATTGAATAAACTCTTTCTTTAGCCGATACTGAAATGGATTCAAACTCTCCTCCGGTTTGTGTTGCTATTGCTTTCCACAATCCAACATCCACGGGCGCAACAGTTTTTTGTAAGCAGTTTACCGGGTAAATAATTACATTTTTTTCTTTTGCAATATCGCATGCTTTCCTGAAATCAAACTTACCGGTTTGCACCTTGCCGTTTCCTACAAGAAAAACAATTTTTTTTGTTTTCTCATCTTCACTCCAGTTTAAGCCAAGAGTGGCTGTGTAAATTACTGCCGGAATAAACTGATCACCCTTTTCTATATTTATTTTTAGCTGATTGATAGAGTATGAAAGTGCTTCAAAATCTTCTGTTAAATCACTAAAAATTTTAATGTATGAGCTCGTAGCACCAAAACTCGTAAAGGCATAGCCTATTATTCCAATTCTTACGGAACCATTTGTGCTTGTATTAATGTTTTTAATGAGTTGCCAATAATTGTTTCTGAAGTCTTCTATAACCCCGTTTGTGCTTCCACTCATGTCTATGCAAAAAACTACTTCAAGTTTGGTACGGTTGGTACCACGCAAACTTGTGCAGAGGCAAAGTATAAACAATATGGATAGAAATTTTCGCATAAACAGAAAAGTGATTTTTTATACGAGGTAAACAGGTAATTGTTACGGAAAAAGGATATGCGGTTATATGAAAAAATTGTGCCTGATTTTATTTGTGGCTTCTATTACGTGTTATTTTTAGTTTTACAACCCACAACTCGCTAAGTTAGTCACTCCTGTGTTGGTAATCTCAGTCCCTTTTAAACTCTTAATTTATCATCTTTAATTTTTTAATTATGGAAAAGTTTATTGAAGTTCTTAGGTATGTTCATATTGTTGCAGGCTTTGGTGGGTTTATACTTGCACCTGTTGCGGTTGCCGTAAAACATGGCGGAAAGTTTCACCGCATTGCCGGAAAGTTTTTTGTGGGTGCAATGCTCACTGCAAGTTTATCGGCATTGCTGCTTGCATACTTCCGTCCCAACGTATTTTTATTTATGGTAGGTATCTTTTCTTTTTATATGACCTGCAACGGCTACCGTGTACTATACCGCAAAAAAATTGCAGTAACAAAAAAAGTTGCCATAATAGATTGGACAATAGTTGCAATTAACACCATTAGCTGTGCTGCCCTTGTGGTATTTGGTATTATTAACCTGCCAAACTCTTTCGGCATAATTGCAATGGTATTGGGCAGCATTGGTTTTTTATTAGGCTATTCAGATATTAAAACATTTATAAAACCACCTGCCGAAAAAACCTATTGGCTTTATGTTCATATCAGTAACATGATTGGTGCATGGATAGCAGCTGTTACAGCTTTTAGCGCTACCTCATTAAGTTTTTTTGCCTACTGTGGTGCAATGGTTATGGCCTTCGCTTGTGGGCGGTTTTGCCATTAGTTACTTTACCAAAAGTACAAACAAAACTTACCAAAAAGAAAGTGGAAGAAACGGTGAAGTGAAAATTTAAAAAAATCACGCGCAGAAAATTTAAATGTTTTAGAAAAGAAGCTAAAGCACAAACACTTTTCGAGTGCTGTGGCTTCAGCCAAAATGGTGCACGAGGTTGCGTCAATAAAAAGTCCGGTGGACTTTTTAGCAAACTACGAGACTGTAGGGGCGACTACTCAATTGATTGGCAATGGTGAAGAATGCATGTGGGCAAAAATCAATTGAAGGTTGGTATTTTGGCTTGAACTTTTGCTCCACTTTTGTTTCAAGACAAAAGTGGAATAAGGAAAAAACTAAGTCAATTTTCAATCTCGTAAATAAACTTTTGCTTGTGCCACTTGCTTAGTTCGTGTTGCGAACACTTGTGGTTTTGCTCCTAACCGTGAAACACTTTTTACTTATGCTTCGGCATTTCCTTAATAGTAAAATCCAGCGGCTTGCTTACTTTATCTTTTAGTAAAGCAACCTTCAGCACATCCATCATATTTTCTACGTAATGAAACTTTAAGCCTTTTAGATAATCGGCTTTAATTTCTTTAATGTCTTTTTCGTTGTCTTTGCTTAAAATAATTTCCTGCATGCCGGCACGTTTGGCAGCAAGTATTTTTCTTTAATACCACCTACGGGTAATACTTTCCCGCGCAGGGTAATCTCACCCGTCATAGCAAGTTTAATTTTTACCTTGCGCTGTGTAAATGCCGAAGCCAGTGAAGTAAGCATTGTTATACCTGCCGAAGGGCCATCCTTTGGTGTAGCGCCTTCGGGCACGTGTATGTGCATATCCCAGCGGTCAAAAGCTCTTACATCCACACCCAAATCATCGGCATGTGCTTTTAAATATGCCAAAGCAATTACTGCCGATTCCTTCATTACATCTCCAAGGTTTCCGGTTAAGGTAAGCTTGCCTTTGCCTTTGCTTAGGCTGGTTTCAATAAATAAAATATCACCGCCTACGGATGTCCATGCCAGGCCAGTAACAACACCTGCCACGCTGTTATCAATAAACTTATCTTTAATAAAATAAGGCGCGCCCAAAACCTTGCGCACTTTTTCTACATCCACTTTCACATCATATTCTTCTTCCATAGCCACCTGCTTGGCTGTGCTGCGCACTACTGCTGCTATTGCTTTTTCTAAACCACGCACGCCCGATTCGGCTGTGTATTCCTCTATCATTTGCTCAATAATAGCATTGCTGAAAGTGATGTGCTCTTTCTTTATACCATGCGCATCTAATTGTTTTGGGATAAGATGTTTAATGGCAATTTGTATTTTTTCTTCTACCGTGTAACCGTTTATGTCTATAATTTCCATACGATCGCGCAGCGGGGTTGTATGGTGCTTAAACTGTTGGCGGTGGCTATAAACAATACGTTGCTCAAATCATAATCTATCTCTACATAGTTATCGTTAAAGGCGCTGTTTTGTTCAGGGTCTAAAACTTCTAATAGGGCAGAGGAAGGGTCGCCATGAAAATCGTTGGTTAACTTATCAATCTCATCCAATACAAAAACAGGGTTTGATGATTTTGCTTTTTTTAAATTCTGAATGATTCTGCCGGGCATAGCACCAATGTATGTTCTGCGGTGCCCGCGTATTTCTGCTTCATCGCGCATGCCGCCCAAACTCATTCGCACATATTTTCTGCCCAGCGCTTTTGCAATTGATTTGCCTAACGATGTTTTACCCACGCCCGGTGGCCCGTACAAACACATAATGGGCGATTTCATATCCTGCTTTAATTTTAATACGGCTAAGTATTCCTAATATGCGGGTTTTTACTTTTCTAAACCATAGTGGTCTTTATCTAAAACTTTTTGTGCGCGCTTTAAATCAAAATTATCTTGCGTAAACTCGTTCCACGGAATATCCAACAATAACTCTAAATAATTTAATGTAACCGAATACTCTGCCGCTGCCGGGTTTATGCGGCTTATGCGCTCTAACTCTTTGTTAAAAATTTCGGCAACTTCTTTACTCCATTTTTTTTCTTTGCCTTTGGCGCGCAGTTCCTGCACATCTTTATCGGGGGTGCTGCCGCCAAGCTCTTCTTGTATGGTGCGCAGTTGCTGATTTAAAAATACTCGCGCTGCTGTTTATCCAAATCAACCTTTACCTTGCTTTGTATCTGGTTTTTTAGCTCCAGCATTTGCAGCTCAAGGGTAAGGTACTCCAGCACTTTTTTAGCGCGCTCTTTTAAATCCACTATTTCCAGCAAGCCTTGTTTTTTGCTTACATCAAGCGTCATGTTGCTGCTAATAAAGTTTATTAAAAAGCCGGGGCTTTCTATATTGCGTATGGCAAACGATGCTTCGCTGGGTATTTGCGGGCTTTGGGTTATTATTTGCAGCGATATGTCTTTTAGCGAATCTACCAGGGCGCTAAATTCTTTTTCGTTAACGGGCGCTTTGCTTTCTGCAAGCGGCTCTACCTTGGCACGCAGGTAGGGTTCTGTTTGTGTTACTTCTACCAAACTAAACCTGCGCTTGCCTTGTATAATAATGGTGGTGTTGCCATCAGGCATGCGCAGCATTTTTATAATGGTGGCTACGGTGCCTATTTTGTTGAGGTCGTTAAAACCGGGGTCTTCTATATTGGTATCTTTTTGAGATACTACGCCTATTATTTTGTTGCTTTTGTAAGCGTCTTTTATAAGGGTTATGCTTTTATCCCTGCCCACGGTTATGGGTATAACCACTCCTGGAAAAAGTACAGTGTTGCGCAGCGGTAATATTGACAGTTCTTTGGGTACGTCTTCTTTGTTGATGTTTTCTTCGTCTTGTATGCTCAGCAGGGGTATAAGCTCTGCTTCGTCATCGGCAATACCGCCAATCATTAGGTGGTCTTTGTTTTTTGGATCGAACATGTGTGTAAAAGTAATTTTTGGCAGAAAAGTGCGCAAATGTAGTAAGGTTAAGGGGTTTTCAATTACAGTGCCATGAGGGGCAAAAAGAGGTAACAGGGTAATAATGGCAGACAACCAAAATATTTTTCTGTAAACACATCCCCGTATTCACTAATCACCTTCTGTCCCGCTGTCGCCCCGGTGCATGGCACCGCCCGCACACAAGCTTGCAGGTCTCCATCAGGCTTAGGCTCTGTTACCGCAGTGTTCTATTTTAACCTTTCTTAAAACCCTTCCTGCCTAACTCCAACCCGTTCAGAAAATACCTCAACCTGTTCTGAATCAAGTGCAGCCTTCCCTGAAACACCCTCAGCCTATTCCGCACCAAGTCACACCTTCTCCGCATCAGGTTCAGCCTTCTCCGCACCAAGTTTCGTCTATTCCGCACCAAGTTCCGCCTATTCCGCACCAAGTCAAGACACTTCCGCACCAAGTCAAGACGTTTCCGCACCAAGTCAAGACGCTTCCGCACCAAGTCAAGATGCTACCGCACCAAGTCAAGATGCTTCCGCACCAAATCAAGACACTTCCGCACCAAGTCAAGATGCTTCCAAATCAACCGAAGACACTTCTAAATTAACTGGAGCCGCTTCCAAACTAACCGAAGGCGGTTCCAAACCACCCAAAAACAATAAAAATTTAGCTTCACCCAAAATCGGTTATAAAACTCACATTAGCCAAGCTACACATTAGTAATTCCAAATCCTGCTTAATAAACTTGAATTTTAAAAGTTCGCATAATTTTATGCCAAAAGTCAAAAAGTTCGTTAATCTGCTACATTTGTGTAGTAAAAGCGAACTTTTAAGGATAAAAAGTTCGTATATTTAAATGTTATACGCAACCCGTGCGCTTCGATTGAACGGTATTGCTAACTCCAACTGAACAAAAATGACGACATGGAAAACTTAACTGACTTACTAAAGAAATCTACCACAGTTAAAAATGAGCAGGGATACATTGCAGCGATAAATTATTTAAAGGCATTGATGAATGACAATGACCTGAAAGAAAAGATGCGATGAGATGCACGAAGAAAATAGCATCTTTCATTAAGCAAGAAAAGTCAATTTCAATTGAAGATGCTACAGCTTACTTCTTACACATTATTCAAAACAGAATTTCAAATAATGAATACAGATATGAACTTTACTTTTCATTGTGCGAATTCTATTTTGATAAAAAGCAATTTGATTTAGCTTTTAGAATGATAAATGGTGCAATTTCTTCGACAAATCCCTACGACTTTTCATATCTGCATAATCTTAGAAATTGCTATGATAAGACAGCACAGATTGTTCGTGTTTCCATGACTAACGAAGCTGACAGAAGTCATGAATATCTTTATCGAATCACTGCTGCTTGTCTATTTGAAATTGCTTCAGAAATAAGTTTCAGCTTAATGGATGAATTAAGATTTTATTTTGATTACAGTGAAGATGATTTCAGCGAGAACTACTATCTAAATGATGATAATGGTTATTTTGATACCGCGCTGAAAACATTGGGGCTTTTTGAAAATAAAAAGGAGATTGTAAATAGCATCCATAAGTTTGCAACTTATGATATTCCAAAGAGAATGGGTTTCTCTGAAAAACTATTGACAGGTGATAAGAAAGCATCAAGGAATGGTAACATGAATCGTTTTGATGATGCACCGATGATATTAAATTTTTCAAGCAACCTTTTTTCAAAGGAATCTTTACTTAATTCGAATGGATAGATTCGGAACACAGAATTGCTGCTAAGAAAAGATGGCTTAAGGAAACGAAAAGAGTCCGATACATTAACGACAATATTAATGATGCCTTGGAATGTAAATGGCAAATGATAATACCAGACCCTGATAAACACATCAGTATTTTTTGCAGTATTGGTGAATGGGGTTCAAATATTACTGATGTTCTTAGCGACTTTAGTATTGACCACCTTGACTTTGAAAATCCAAAACATCGTAACTCAATTTTTCGATACTACACAAGATTGCTTTTGATAGCTTCGGAAATATTAACTGACTTTCAAGAATTCATAATCTACTTTAAAGCATTTAAGGACAAGGATAAAAAGGTAAAACAAAATAAAGCACGGCTTCTTATGATTGATAAGCGATTGCCTTTTACAACACAGCAATTATTTGATTACATCAATCATATTTGTAAGCACAAATTTGCAGATGCAAAAAAATATTCCAAATATCATCTCTGCAATCATCACATTGATTATGCTTTTAAAGATTCAAAATCCTTTCGTCACGAAACAAAGAATATTTGCATTACCGATTTAACATTTAAAGAAACAGAGGAAATAGAAATCATATCTTTGATAGAAATTATTAATCAAGTTTTATTCTGTTATGACAAATTGGACGAAATACTCTATGATAGAACTCTAAACATTCAAACAAAGCTGACACCCTTTGCAAAAACAATTACAACTTGATTCAAACATTATAGTTTCATAGACACAGTCGGGTATGCGTATAACACAAAGATTAAAAGAAATAAAAAAAGAAGGGCTTTGAGAGGTAAACAAAGAGTTGAGCTTCTAATGAACAGTGTAGGTAAACGAACAGTAGTGCATCTAAACCCTTCTTTTTTTTACTTCTTTAATCCCTTCTTCGTTATGCGTCATGCTTGGCGGCATCGGAACTTCCAACTGATTGTAAGAAATTAACTGAAATATGAGTGAGTTTAAAGAGTATTTAAGACTTCCTGATGTGGAGAAAGCAACCGAATACACTTCGGTTCTTGACGAACATAACATTCCGTTCGAGCTTGAGGATGCGTCACAACATTTTAGTGTGGTTTTAGGAACAAGTCCAATGGACAATCATTTTGTTCTTAAGATTAAAGATGAAGATATGGAACGCGTTGAAAAAATATTTGATAAAGAAGTGGAGAAGGAAGTTAAGGAACTTCCACCCGACCATTACTTATACACATTCGCAGACAAAGACATTCTTGACATTATCTCTAACCAGAACGATTGGACAAAAGCAGAGGTAAAACTTGCAATACAAATCGCAAATGACCGTAAACTTGATTTAACAGCGCCAACGATAAAAAGTGCAAAAAAAGTTTCTGAAAAAAAACCGGAGGTTAAATTGACAATTGAAAGTACATCAAGTTGGTTTTGGACTTTCGGGATTTTCACAATTGCGAATGGTGTTCTCCGTATTTATAATTCAACTTTTCATTTGCCAGGGTTAACTGTAACAGAAGTATTAAATGTTACGAGTAAATTGATGTTTGGTAATACAACAATAGTTGGGTTTATTATTAGTTTGTTATTTGCGGGGGTATTATTTTTAATTGCAAGATACAGCAAGAAAAATAATCGCAAAGCATATCTTATTGGTATTATCTTTTTAGGGCTTGATGGGATTCTTACAGTGATGACCAAGAGTTGGTTTCCAATCTTATTCCGCTTTGCTGCATTGTGGAGTTTAATTTCAACACTTGTGAATAGCTACAAAACAAATGCAACTGAAGCATCAATGAGTAGCACGAACGCATAACAGTAAGATTAAAAGAAATAAAAAAAAGAAGGGCTTTGAGAGGTAAACAAAGAGTTGAGCTTCTAATGAACAGTGTAGGTAAACGAACAGTAGTGCATCTAAACCCTTCTTTTTTTTACTTCTTTAATCCCTTCTTCGTTATAGGGCATTTTAATATAGACTACAAACCGACAGGAAAATGGGAACTTGGAACAATAAAATAAACGGCAACGACACATTTCAAGACATATATCAAAACTTCTTTGACTTATATAATCAAGGACAAAATCCCATTGACATTTCTAAACAAATTCAGGACGACTTTGCCGAAATGTTTGACGACTATGACGACCGTAACAACAGTTTATTCGGACTCGCTTTGGCTCAATGGGAGACAAAATCATTAGACCAGACAATTTTCAAACAAGTAAAAGAAATTATTGAAACTGGCAACGACCTTGAAATTTGGAAAGGACTTGGTGCAGACGAAAAGACATTACAAAAACGGAAAAAGGAACTTGAACGATTTCTAAGCCAAATCTCGACAGAAAGAGAAAAACCTAAGCGAAGAATTCGACCAAAGTTTGAATTTGAAATGATAAACCTTATTGACGCAGTTGCTCCTGACAACTTAAAGAAGTTCGGAGTAAATGAAGAATATACAAACAAACAATATGTTCACACAAGCGGACTAATGATGTGGGGACAAGGTGGTGGTTCAGTTTTGTATTTCACAGGACAAGGAAAAAATTTCAGCAACTTGGCTTGACAGTAAAACATTGGAAGTAACTCACGACAAAGACATTGTATTTTCAAAGCAAGACGACAGAGCATACTTCTGTGGAGACGACATTAAAATAATTTACAAACCACAATGACGACAGAATGAAAAACGCCCTATAACAGCACCTACCCAAAAGTGGCGGTTCAGTGGTTAAATCAAGCTTTGTGCTTCTATCAAAGTTTGTGCTTGGTTGACAGTGAAGTGCTTCGAAATTGCCACCTTCGGGTAGCTGCCAAACGTTATGCGAAACTCTTTGGCGGCAGTGCTAATATTTATAGTTGTGCAAGAAATGGACAAAAACAAATAAGCTAATGAACAAACGACTTTTTATTTTAGGTGCAGTATTTTTTAGCACTTGCAATTTATTACCCGCACAAACCACTTTCCAAAAAACATTTGGCATGCCCGGAAATGCTTTCGGTTCTTCTATAAAGCCAACGTTTGATGGTGGATATATCATTGCCGGAACAGCAACAGAGACCGGCACGTTCAATTCTGATATTTGTTTAATAAAAACTAACAGTAATGGCGACACACTCTGGACAAAAACTTTTGGTGGGCTGAATGATGATTATGGTTATTCGGTTGACCAAACAACCGATAGTGGATATATTGTTGCAGGATTCATGGAAATTACTTCAGGTAATTGGGATGGATACCTTGTTAAAACCAATTCAAGTGGTAACTTGCTTTGGTCAAAAATTTTCGGGGGTACAGGCTTTGATATTGCCACTGCTGTTCTCCAGACAAGTGATGGCGGTTTTATAGTATCAGGTGGGTTTTCTGTAGGGGTGTTGCAGCGAATATAATCAAGTTCAATTCCAGTGGAGTTATACTTTGGACAAGAGAATTGATTGGCTCAGGTGGAGCAAATGACGTTAAGCAGACCACAGATGGAGGATATGTTGTTACTGGAAGTGATTATAGTGATGTTTTTTTAACAAAGACGGATTCCACAGGGAATTTTCTTTGGAATAAAACTTATGGGGGAACGTATGTTGATAGAGGCGCGTCAGTTCAACAAACAACGGATGGAGGATACATTATCTCAGGCAATATTTATGATGGCGGCACGGGTTATCACTATTCACATTTAATAAAAACAGATGCAAACGGTGATACGCTTTGGGTAAAAACCTATGGCGGAACCGTTGATGACAGGGGTAATTGCGTTCAGCAAACAGCAGATGGAGGGTATATTGTTACAGGAATAAGCTGTATTTACAACGTTTTTATTAATCCGGGCGATGTTTCATTATTCAAAACCGACTCTATTGGAAATATACTCTGGGCAAAAGCTTTTAGTGGAACCAGTGTTGATGTGGGTTACTCATTTAGCCCAACTGCCGATGGCGGATATATTATTACCGGGTCAAATAATGACCCGGGCGCTGGCAATAATTATGTATATTTAATAAAGACAGATTCTTCCGGTAACAGTGGTTGTAACGATACCAGTTGGATACCTTCGGTTATACCATATACGATGCAGGTATCAGTCCCCTCATTCAACAATAGCTCACCTTTAATGAGTGCAACTTCACCTGTAACTATTGCGGGAAGTGGTGGTATTGTTAATACTCTTTGCACTACTGTTGGATTAAATGAAATAGCCGGAATTCATTCTTTTATTATTTTTCCTAACCCAACGAAAGGTAATTTTGTTACTGTATTTGAAGAAATGATTATGAATGGGAAGATTGAAATATTAAACATTCTTGGAGAGAGTTTACTTACAGATAATATTTTCTACGAATCAAGAAAGGAGATTAATCTAAAAAATATTTCTGCCGGAATATATTTTGTAAAAGTATTTGAAAGAGAAAAGTATTATTGCAAGAAAATTATTGTTGAACAAGATTGAACGATACATCTTCGTGGCGAGAGTAGAGTATTTGCATAACATCCAGATTAAAAGAAGTAAAAAAAGAAGGGCTTTGAGTGGTAAACAAACAGTGGTGCAAGCAACAAACATACTGCAAACTCGGAGAGTTGTGGTTTCTCGCAGACCCAAGGCCTCCCTCGTGCCATTTCATCCTTGCAGCTTTTAGCTACATACTAATTTCAATGGTTTCGTTCACTTACAAAGTTTCAGAAGCATTCCGTGCGTTGGCTCCTGCCCCTGCATTTTAAAGTTGCAATTATTTTCTAATCTAAACAAACCGATAGACCTCTCCCGTTCCAATACTTTCCGAGTGGGCGGCAGCCGCACGGAATGCTTTTGTTACTTTTTGGTGGATTGTTACCCAGCAGATGGTTTTTTGATGCTAGGTTTTATTAGGATTAAACCCAGCAGTAAACTTTGTTAACCTGCCGGGTGGTAGGCTACAATTAAAACTAAACTTTTTTAAGTTTGAGCTGGGTTAATTTAACTTTATGGAATCACTCAATGCAAAAGCAAAACCTTTTAATGACATTAACAAACAATAAGCAACAGATAAATGAAACTATTTAAAACCTTATTAATTCCTGTTATTCTTTTTGGAGGATGGAATGCAAGAGCTCAAACGGTAAACAGCAAATCAGACATTGAACAAATTACCGAAACGCTTACCGATTATATTGAAGGCACTGCCAATGGCGAACCCGACAGATTGAGAAAAGTTTTTCACCCCGATTTTAATTTATATACCGTTACCGACACCGATAGTCTGCGAATACGCTCGGGCGAAAAGTATATTGCTGATATAAAAGCAGGACAAAAATCGAACAGGATTGGGCGCATTATTTCTATTGACTTTGAAAAAGATGCCGCCACTGCTAAAGCAGAAATTGTAATACCCGGATGGAGAATTTTTACCGACTATTTTTTATTGCTCAAATACCAGGGCTCCTGGAAAATAGTTCAGAAAAGCTACACCTGGAGAACGTATCCCAAAGCGGAAGAGAAAAAGTAAAAAATAAAAAACCCGCCATTTAAGGTGGGCTATAAACCCTACTATTGTGAGGCGGCAGGCTAAATTAGCAAGCCTTGCAGAGTTAGTTTTTTAAACTACTTATATTTTTGAATTACATGCTCTAACTTATCAGCAATTACCTCATTGTAAAACTGTACACAGTCAACATCCAACAAATTATCCACAGGGTACTTGTTTTTTTTTAATTAACTGATATGGTTTTAATCCAAATCCGGTAGCAAATATCTGTGGTCTGTTAGAACTCTTATTTCACCTGACAGTTTTATCTTTCGGAAGCTTTACATCCTCGTCTCCACACACGAACAACGCTTCAGACAAGGACGAGTGGAGGAGAGCCAGCGCACGGCATTCTTTTGGTGCTTTTTGGTGGGTTGTTGCAATTTAATAGATTACTTTTTGCGGTTCTACCAATTCAAAGCTAATATAATATATTGATGACTTTTTCGCTGTTATTGCAAAATAATGTGACACTATAATTAAAAGGAAATCAGGTTGTTATGTCATTTTGTCGTTAAAACTCTTAATGGCTTATTTCTTGAGTACCTTTAATTAAAAATATAAATCATGAAACATATTTTACAAGAAAAAACAAAGCAGGCAATTGCTTCTGTAAAAAAAAGCGACAACGGATGAACTGAAAATGGAAAATTTCGGTGCTAAAATTGAAAAATTATTTGTCCCCAAAAATTTCAAGTTTGAAGGTAAAAAGGAAGTAGGCGATATAGAAAGTGTATCCTGGATGGAAATGCATAGAATAACTGGAAAGGGAGGGGTAATGCCTGAAAACGGATTGGCAGAAAAGGTTGCAATAGTCAAAGAAGTTTCCGGAAACTTGGAACTTTTTGAATTTTTAGCAAAGAATAGTTCTTTACCAGCAACCCACTCCTTTTTTCCTTCGGTACATCACTCAAAAATGTATATGGTTTATGTACGTTACGAAACTAACATTACAAATAGCACCCATGTACAAACCTCAATTAAACAAGAGTCTGATAAGTGTTTAGAGGACACCGAAAAGCATTTCGAGAGAATTAATCAAAATATAAATGATTATGTGAGTAAGGAGTTCCGTCCAGCTATTTCAAAAGCAATTGCTGATGAATTAATAAGGAGAAATGCTAAGGAGGATGCAAGACATGCGATGATGTAAAAAAGCCATTTACTTTTTTTAATTAACTTACTTAGACAATTTGACTCTGTGATAAGCTTTCTTCAAAATTGTAAGGAATTTTGTTTGACTTTAGGAATTAACCTTTCCGATATAATTACAGGAATTGTTACTCCAATTTTGTTGTTCGTATTCGGTTATCTCATTGGTAGAATAAACCAAATGAGAGAAAATTATCAGAAGAGACGAGATGTTAGAAATTATATTGTTTCATGCGAACATGTAGTAAATTCTAATATTGCTATACAGTCTCAACATTTTGAATCCTATGCTAAACAGATTCTAACATTTAATGGAATTGATGCTTTAATTATTGACTTTAGAATCATTCCTTTTGATAAAATAACTGAATTCAACTATTTAGATTTGACAAAATCACTTGCAAATGAAATTGCAGGAAATAGGTTGAATGCAGCCATACTATTGGATTTGTTCATTCATATATGTAAAGAAATAAATCTTAAAATTGAATATGTTAAAAATAGAGTCGAATTTTTGGAGTCAGAGTTAGGTTCGATTCGCGCGGCAACAGAGAATTTTTATTTTGCATTAAAAAATAATTTTCTATATAAGGATGTGACATATCTTCAAAGCATTAAATCTTTTACTGATGATTTAGAAAATACTATTAGTGCTATTTCACCAGAAAAACGCTTCAACTTGATATACTGCGGTAAAGAAGTTAATGATTTGAAAGCATTACTTGCGAGAAAAGATGAATTAGGTAATGGTTGTGATTTTGAATTTGATACTAAGGTTTTCAATTACGTTAAAAACGTAGAAATCTTTATGAAAAAATGTGAGGAATATTCTAACGAGTTTTACAGTTATAAGAGAGAACTAGATACGTTCATTGGGGTAAATGATGCGTTTAGAATTTATTTTGACAGCATCATTCATCTAAATAGTTTGATATTTGAGTTTCATAAGCTTAATTTTTGGAAAAAAGGAAGTTATGATAAAAATTATACAATACTTATAGATAAACTAAAATCACTAAGCGTATTATAAACTAATGCATCTTTCAAAAAAAATCGTTTTCGTCAATTTAAAAGTAACATCATTTTAGTTAGTATAACCCATTAAAATAATTTTCGTTTTAGTTTCACAACGACCATACTAATAAAAAAGCAAGAGAGGCAAGTAAAACCAGTGCTATAATTTTAAGGCAGTATTTCACCTGCCAGGTCGCCAGGGCTGCAAGTGCGGCAGTGCCCCTGTCAGGTTAAGCTTGATACTTTTTGTAAGAATTATTTATAATACTATAAAATTAAAATCAATTACTGACTAAAACCATTCCATGCCCACCCGAATAGGAAAGTTTAATGTAACCGATACCGAAAGTAAATTCAGTATTTCGTACCGTTATACTTTTTCTGATATAATTGGGAGTTTAATTTTTGTATTGATGGTATTGATGGGGCTGGGCATTATGTTTATTTATTATAAAACATTTAATCCCAATACCCTTTACGATTTTGGCGATTGGATTTTTGTTCTGGTGGGTGCTTTTTATTTTTGTATGGAGGATATTTTATGGCTGCGGGTTTATACAATCCTGCTGCGGGTGTGTTCAGGATAGATAAAGTAAAAGGCGAGGTAACGATTGTTGATTTTCTAAAATCAGAAACTGTTGCTGCTGAAGATGTGCGGTTGGTTTTTTATGAGATAAGATCATCGTACAGGCCAAGAACCAAGAACAAAGTATGCCATGATGTGTTTGCGCGTTAGCAACGGTGATAAGAAGGATTGCTTTATCGTAAGAAGCGGTATTCCTATTGATATTGGAAGAAAGGTTGATAAGGATTTGAATACGGTGGCAAGGCAATTGAGAGAGGCGATGAGTAGGGCCATTAGATAGATTGACCTAATCTGTCATGTACATTAGTGCAAGCCACTTTAAGGCGGATTTATCTTTAAGCAATGCTGCAGGATGTGGCATAAACTCATATTTGTAAAAGTCTTGTCCATATATAGTAAGGTCTTCTGACAGATAACCATATCTCCCTGCTTTTCGTCTGTATTTTTTTTCAAACTTTCTTGCTTCTTCTGTATTTTGCTGAACACCTACACCGTAATAGTAATGACGTGCCAACTCCAGGTATAAGTTTTGAGTTTCATCTTTTGTATAACCATCCCTGTCAATATATTGACCTTTAAGAATCATTTTTTTATAATGTTCAACGGCTTCCTCAAATTTTCCTTCTGTACATAACAATTTCCCATATTGAAGGTATTTTTCCTTACTCAAAGTTGGCAGCAGTTGTTCTGCCTTTTCAAAATTCTTTTTTGCAATCAAGTCATTTAAAATATAAAGGAGTTTATTTTCTCCAAAATCATTACCAATTTTATATGGATCAAGGAATTTGTTAATATAAAAAATTGCTTGTTCAGGTGTGTTAAGGTTATAATAGATAATAGAATCCGCTATTGCAGGTTCGTGTCTTTTGTTTAAGGCTTGTTTATAATAGAAAATAGCCTTTTCATCATTTAAAAGATAGAAATAATTTAACTCGTAAATTTTATAAAGAGTATAAGGCTTATTTAATACAGAAACAACTGTAAAGAGAGAGTCAGACCACTTCAGATAACTTAATTGAAGCTGAGGAGAGGAACCAGTTTTATTGAGGTTTAAGGATAAAGCGATGTCATAAAATTTATGCGCTTCCCGCTCTAATTGATCAATTGCTTCCTTGTGTTCTTTTAACCCCGCCCTAATCAAGTAGTCATATTTTAAATAATAATCAGAAGTAAAATTTTGGGCATGAGGAACATTTAAGGCTTTTTGATATAATTCTTCAGCCGTTGCCTCATCATCAGCAATAGATTTGTTTGAAGTGAGGTCATTGGTTAAACCACTATTTAACTTTTCATTTATTCTAACAAAGTGCATCTTGGCTTTATGGAAAATAGTTTTTTCTAAAGTAGCATCGTACATGCTTAATGTAAAGCCTGCATTACCTGATTTTTCAATATTGTAATTTACACAGCTCATGTTAAGCTCTTTTACAGTGTACCACTTTTTTTTATTCAAATCCCAATATTGTTGTTTTAGATCAGTAACCAATCTGCCTGCACCCTCCAGCCCTGTAGCGGAACTATAAAAAATAGTAGGTATGTATTTTCCACCATGCAATCCACTATAATCTAACCCGTATTTATAATCAAAAAACTCACTATATCGAGAATCAAAGAAGCAGTTGTTAAAGTTGCGTGATAGCTCAAGTAGGAGTGAGGTTTTTATATCGGTATTATAGGCAATACAGTTTAAATAATTGAGACTGCCTGTATGACAATTTAAAAATTGCAGCTTATTGTATGTAGTTAAATCGTACAAACTATAAATAAGCCCTGTTCTGTTTATAAAGTCTTGTTTATAATCATAATTGTATAAATTGAGGGTATCAGCATAACTCTGAGTAATTCTCTGTAATATGACCTTACATTCCTTATTGCCGAAAAAATTTTTAAAACGCCCTCCACTGAAATAGTAGTCAGGATCAAATTTATATTCTGATTTTTTTAAGTTCTTGTGATTATAACCAGAATGAGGAAGATAGTATAAATATACTCTTCCATATCCGCTACTATCAAACGATATTATCCAATATTTTGGACTATAATATTTATCTCCTTGGGCATTCTCAGTAACACCGATTGTATCAAGCACGACAAAGAATCCATATTTATCGTTATAGTCGTTGATCAGGCTTCCTTTATCGGTTCTATTCTTAGCCAACTCCAGTATTTGTTTATACTTTGCCCATTCTACTGCGGCTTTAGGTTGAGTGGCAGCAATAATATTATCTAAACTATTTTGGGCATCTTTCTGGTTTTGACTACTTTCTTTGATTCTGGCTTGCCTGTTGGCTTCTCTTATTTCGGAAATGTCTGTGATGACATCTGCCAAGTCTGCCGCGGCTTTTTTTATAACGGCATCGGTATTTGTTGTAGTTGAATTATAGTTAGAAGTGTTATTGTATGATCCTGTTTTAGCATTTTCTTTGATCTGAGCTAATTCGCTTTTTAATTTTGAATCTTCTTTAATTTGAGTTACCCTGCATTGCCATGCTTTATCACTTTGAGCTTTGTAAATACTGTAATCTGCAGAAACGTTCATTAGCTTGCCGTAATAGAAAACTGATTTTTCGCAATTTCCCTTTAAGTATTCGGTATGAGCCAGTTTATATAAATCACTTTCAGATAGCCCGCTTACATCGGCATTGAATTTTTTTTCCGGTGCTTTTTCTTCGTCATTGCCAGCAGCGCTTGAGTTATTAGCCTGACTTACAGGTTGTGTTTTTTTTGCAAATTTTGATTGAGCCCATCCTTTAAACTCAAGTGAGGTAAAGGCCACATTCTTTATTTGGACAGCAATACCCAAATGGCCTGTGTTATTTTTAAAAGCATCCTTAATAACCTGTTCACTTGTATTCCCAAACCTATTCCAGCCAATTAAACTTCCATCACCCAATATAAATGCTCTTGTTGATCTTACTCCTGTGAATGGAAGACCATTCTTTTCTAATCTTATTGCAATATCACAATATTGCATTTTAAAAGTTGATTGAATACTTGCTGGTATTTCATCAAAAGGAATTCTGTTGCCTTCGTAATAACAAAACTTAATCTCTTCCAATTCAACTTTTGTGGCTTCCCACAAATCTCCTAACTCTCCTCCTTTATAAGTTACTTTAACTCTTATACGTGCGTCAATACCATTTTGAGCCTTGGTTTCGTTCCACCAAAATATTACTTCATTGGATTTAACTTCTGTATTAGAAACCTGAGCATTGATTTGGCAGCTAATCAAAAGCAGCAACAAGAGTGTTGGTTTTCCTTTCATTCAATATAGTTAGGGATGTTTTGCAGAGATATAGCCTAGTAAAAATTTTATCAAAATTTCTTATTCAATATTTGCATTTACGTATACATAGATTGTCCCTGCCTGTCGGGAGAAGTACTCGCTTTGAGATATCGAGTTTCTGGTTGAACAGAATAAGTGTTAGTAGCCTTTTCTGGAATGCTTAGCGAAACTCTTTGCTGTACTTTTACCTTTGATGATGTAATATTTTCAAATTTAACAACATAGTAATGGTCTTTCTCATCATGCTTAGTAACTTCCATCCAAACTCTAAGTAGATTACCCACCTTATAAACCTCAGTTTTATCACCAACTTTCCATTGATGGTTGGTTTTAAATTTAATAAGTTGTTGTGAAAATGACATGGTTCCAAACAGCAATAAACAAATAGTTAAGATTAGGATCCTCATATTTTTTTCTTTTAGGTACGGCCAAAATAAAAAAATCCGCCTGATTTTAAATTATATATAATTCTAAGCCTTGGTGCAAAAAAAATTCCCTCAATTTTATTCGGAGGAATTACAAACATCTGAATTGCTTTTGAGGGCTCTTGCCGATGTTTATCTTTTTTTTTGTTGTATGGTGTGTGTGTGAATTACGAAGTAAAGATACAACGCCAACCCCCGCACATCATTACACAATTACCACTTTAGGTTTTATAAAACCCATACTCTAATTATTATCATACTTTATTTTTTCTTTTCTTTTAAGATGAGTGAAAATTCCTTCAAATCCATTTTACCTTCGGGGTGTAATTTCTGAATGCGGTAGTAGTAATAAATATGTCCGGTAGCAGGATTAATGATAACGTAATAGTTTTTGTTTGAGTTGTCATCACTTTCAAAAAGCAATATGGCCTTATCTTCCTGTGCTTCCAAAATTGCATTGGCCACTTCTTTATCGGTAGCCATTTGTATTTTTCCGCTGTAAACAGTTTTTACTTCTTCAAGTGTGGTTTTAAGGTTGGCCTCGCGTACCAGTAAAGTTTTTTCAGCAAGGTCGTCAATACTTGCTGCTGCGCACGACTTCACTTGTTTTTGGTACCCCAGGTCGTCATTGTCAGTTAATTTTACGCTATAGTTTGCTATACTGTTCATCATCATTACCTGCATAATAATATCTGCCAGTTTATTTTCTTTCCTGATGCCTTCATCACCCAGCGAAGACAATGCAACATCCGTTACAATTTCTTTTGGCAATTTGCACGAATTAAGAACAGCATATAAAGAAACGGAGGGGCCATAGCCATAAATTTTGGAAATGTTTCTGAGGCATGAGTGTTCTTTGCTGGTTTTATACTTAGCCACTGAACTCTCGTCAATTACTTTAAACGGAGAAAAAGTCCACCTGTTGACAAGGGCCTTTTCAAGTGCTGCATTTATTTCCGCATCATTACTGATTGCAACAAGAAGCGTTTTCTTTTGCAGATCTTTTACTTCTTCTACTTTTCTGAAATTGTGAAACTGTGCATGTAACGTGAATGTGTTGCATAGTAGGATTAAGGTGCCAGCGAGGGCAATTGCCAGGTGTTTGTTCATTTGATTACAGGTGTTGTTTATAAGATTAATTGCGGGCGCAAAGAAAAAAAATTTTCTGATTATTAGTTTTACTCCTGATACATTAATTCCACCCGTCACTCCTTTAGCCCAGCCACGTGTGCCTTCCCTTACAGGTTAAACCCATAAGTGCTCTTTAACTTATTATGGATAATAAATTAAAAGTTGTGCATTAAAGTAGCGGCTATGGTATTGCTAACTGCATTAACCTAAAGTTGACTTGCGGGCAACTTGCCATTAAAGAAACAGACTTTACTTATCACATTACTTATCCTATTGTTTTTTATTTACAATGTGTATGAGAGTGCAATTTCCACCGCTTTATTTATTACACTCCCTGTTCGTATAAATATCACTACATTTGCCCCAATGTTTTTAAAGTTCAAAAAGATTTTATCCATTTTTACTTTAGCGGTGTTTCTGTTACCAATGGTTGCAGAGCAGGTACACTCTTTTGAACACAGGCATGATAAACATTGTACCAATACCGAAACACATTACTGCACAACCGAACATCATTGCACACTTTGCGACTTTGTTAAATTAACTTCTTATACTTACGTTTCCGAAACTCAACTTAAAGCCGGCATAATTATTACGGCTCATAAAACTGATTTTTATAAAAGCGTAGTTGTTACTAAATACAACACTGTTCATCCGCTTAGAGGACCTCCAGCCGTTTCCTGATTTTTTCTGATGATAGTTATTGCTCATGCACAGTTAAGTTCTGTGTGTGTATTGCTGCACGCTGTCACAAAAAGTTTTTATTAAATGCAACTGAAATGCCCGGGCATATTCACATGCGTTTAATCAATCAGCCAACAACGGTACTTTAAAAAATGTTGAACAAAAAATTCATTTGGTTATTCATGCTTTTTATCTGTGTCATTAATTTTCATTTAATGGCACAGGCAGACTCATGCAAAAGCAGTTTGTCGGGCAAAGTCCTTGATGAGCATGATAAAACCGTGCTTGAGTTTGCAACTGTTTATATCTTAGAACTAAACAGGGGTGCCTTAACTGACAGTGCCGGAAATTATAAAATCTCAAATGTTTGTGATGGTAATTACACCATCAGAGTTTCTCACATAGGTTGCGAAAACATTGAAGAAAAAATTCTGATAAAAGGAAAAACAATTAAAAACTTTTATCCTGAGCATCATACAGAATTATTAAAAGATGTGGAGGTTACTGCTGCCAGACCTTTAGAGCAAACCACTCAAACCAAAACAAATGTTACTGACGAAAAAATCAATCAGTCAAAAGGACAATCGCTTGGTGATGCTTTAAAAAGTGTAACGGGCGTTAACTCACTTAATACAGGAAATTCCATTTCTAAACCTGTTATACACGGTATGCATAGCAACCGCATACTTGTTTTAAATAATGGGATAAGGCAGGAAGGGCAGCAATGGGGAGTTGAACATGCTCCTGAAGTTGATCCGTTTATTGCCAATAAGCTATCTGTAATTAAAGGAGCAAACAGTATTCGTTATGGCTCCGATGCTATTGCAGGAGTTATTTTAGTTGAAGCAAAGCCCTTAAGAGATTCGGCAGGTATTGGAGGTGAGCTCAATCTTGTTGGGATGTCCAATGGAAGAGCAGGAACGGCATCGGCATACGTAGAAGGAAATTTAAATAAGCTGAATGCACTTTCGTGGAGATTGCAGGGAACATTAAAACAAGGAGGTAACATATCTGCACCTGATTATATTTTGGTTAATACAGGATTAAAGGAATATAATTTTTCGTATGCGTTAGGTTGGAAAAAGAAAAACTATGGAGCCGAAATTTTCTACAGCCAGTTTAATACAACTTTCGGAATTTTCAGTGCCTCACACATTGGCAACCTCACCGATCTTAACAGAGCCTTTAATTCACCTGTTCCGCTTGAAACAGGTCCGTTTACCTACCATATTGGAAGACCATTTCAACATACCGAACATGAACTTTTAAAACTAAAATCATTTATAAAGACTGGCGATAAAGGCAAACTTTCAATCACTTATGCAAGGCAATATAATTTGCGGTATGAATATGACAAGCATGGCCCGCTAAACGATTCGCTGGAAGCACTAAACAAGCCTGAGCTTAAATATGAAATAACCACACACACAGGCGATATTATTTGGGAGCATAACCGGGTAAAAAATTTTACAGGCAGCATTGGATTAAGCGGAATTACTCAAGCTAACACTTATGAAGGAAGAGCACTTATTCCTAATTTTCAAAATTATGGTGGAGGGTTATTTTTTATTGAACGCTGGAAAAAAAACAAATTTGAAATTGAAGGAGGAATAAGATATGATTACAAATGGTTGCAGGTTTTCAAGTATCAATACATTGGCAATGCAACTTACGAATTAATCAGCCCAATACACAAGTTTGGAAACTTTACCGGGAATGTAGGATTCATATATAAAAGCGATTCTGTTTTAAATGTTTCATTAAACATAGGAACAGCCTGGCGAGCACCATCTGTAAACG
Source organism: Bacteroidota bacterium (assembly GCA_016714005.1). GTDB lineage: Bacteria > Bacteroidota > Bacteroidia > AKYH767-A > OLB10 > JADJOA01. The sequence goes on along the minus strand of JADJOA010000003.1, from coordinate 7,254 downwards.
AATTATACAGTAACGGTTTGCATCACGGTGCTGCTGCCTTGGAATTTGGAGACAAAACACTTCAATCGGAAAGAACCAACAATGCAATTCTAACTGTACATTATAATCCCGGCAAACGATTAAACATAGAAGTATCTCCTTACATACACTACATTAATAATTTTATTTACAGGCAACCGGCATCAACGCCAATGCTTACTATCCGCGGTGCTTTTCCTGCGTTTTACTACAAACAAACCAACGCTGTTTTAAATGGCTGTGATTTATATTTTAAATACAAACTCACTAAATCACTTGACATAACTCAGAAAGCATCTGTACTAAGAGCATGGAACCAAACAGAAAATGATTGGCTCATTACGATGCCATCAGATAAATACGAAACCGAGTTAACGCATCGTTTTAATAACCGAAATAAAATTAATTCTGCTTATATATCTGCTTCCTTTTTGTATGTAACAAAACAAGGGCGTGTGCCTGCCAACAGTGATTTTGCACCGCCACCACCTGCATATTACACGGTTAACCTACATGCTTCCTGCAACATTTATGTTAGAAAACAAAATATAGAAGTTGGTGTAAGTGTATTCAATCTGTTAAACGAATCTTACAGAGATTACTTAGACAGGTTTAGATATTTTACCGATGCAATGGGCAGAAACATTGCCCTGCGAATAAAAATCCCCTTTAACATCAAATCAGGATTACCCCCTTAAATCCAATTCAGGCAAACAAAAAGTAAAATAAGTAAATCCAATGTTTAATCAAATTAAAAAAAAATCAAAATGAAAAAAAGAACAAACACATTAATGGCAATCGCATTTGCCGCAACAGTTATTTGGACAGGATGTAAAAAAGACGAAGACACTACTACTAATCCACCACCACCTGCCAACGAGGAAGAAGTGATTACAACAATGAAATTAGCTTTTGTTGATTCCTCAAACAATTCCAACATCAAGTATGCAACATTCCGCGACCCGGATGGTGATGGGGGTTTAAGCTATGACATTTTTGACACCATCAAACTGGAACCAAACAAAACATGGATTACAACCATCCTGTTGCTTAACGAAACAGAAAGTCCTGCCGACACCATCTCAAACGAAGTATTAGACGAAGGAGTTGACCACCTGTTTTGCTTTACACCAACAGGAACAAGTGCAACCGTTATAAAAACTGATCTGGACAATAATGGTTTGCCAATAGGGTTGCAATCCAAATGGTACACAACAGTAGCAGGTAACGGAACCATGCAGGTTGAACTAAGGCATCAACCTGGAGTTAAAGATGGTACTTGCACACCGGGCGACACTGACATAAGTGTAGATTTTCAAGTGAAGGTGCAATAATATCAGTGACAATAGTTTTATGACAAGAAAAGTCGTTTGGGGTAACTCAAACGACTTTTTAAATTGCTTTATAATTTCACCTTTCTACACAACACCTACCCACACCCATCCGGTTAAAAAAGCCACATCCTAAAGTGTTAGAGAAAAAACCACCCTCGTAGGTGTTTAAAAAGGCTCTAAAGAACAAATACTTCCTGATTGTCTGGCATTTTGACTTTGCAGGTTGTTAAGAAGGATAAAACGCTTACCAAAAAGTTTTTTGTGGGTTTGTAAACGCTAATTAATTGATCGGATTGCGAATATGAACAGGCTTTACCTGCCCATCATCTCCAACTCAAAAACAGCTTTTAAAATTTCTTGTTCAGTTTTATCAAACATAACTTTTCTGCGTTTCATTACCTCAATGGCAAGTTCTACAGCTTTTTCAAATTTAAAAACGGCAGAGTTCTCAAACCCTCCCCACGAAAACGATGGAATATATTTGGGAGGAAAACCCGCTCCAAAGATATTTGCATTTACTCCGGCTACTGTTCCCGTATTAAACATGGTATTAATACCTGCTTTGCTGTGGTCGCTCATAATTAAACCGCAAAACTGCAAACCAGTGTTTATATATCCTTTTTGGGCATAATTATAAATATCAACCAAGCCGTAATTATTCTTCAGGTTCGAGTTATTGGTATCGGCACCTAAGTTACACCACTCGGCAATTACTGAGTTGCCCAAAAATCCATCATGCCCTTTATTGGAATAAGCAAACATTACCGAATTGCTAACCTCACCACCTGCCCGGCATTCGGGTCCTATGGTGGTGGCGCCATATATTTTAGCGCCCATTTTTAAAATGGCATGTTCGCCCAATGCAAATGGTCCGCGTATCATGCAGCCCTCCATAATTTCAGCATTGGCACCTGCATAAATAGGTCCGGCTGTGGTATTAAGCATTGCACATTCAACCTTGGCACCTTTTTCTAAAAACACTAGAGATGCATCTCCAACCACTGTATTAGTGCTGCTTAATTTTTCTGACTGCCTGTTGTGCGTAAGCAGTTTAAAATCTTCCTTAATAGCGTAATCGTTATAAGAGAAAATGTGGTAGGGAAAATCAATAGAAAATATTTCTGATTGTAGGTTTTGGATTTCGGATTTGTGGTTAGTAATGGATTCTATACTATCAAGTTTATCAGTAGTGCGAAGAGCAATCTGTTGATTATTCGAAACTAACTTATGATTGTTTTTAAGATTTTTTATTTGCTCCCATAATGCAGTTGTGGCAATTACGTTACCTGCAATATAAATGTTGTCGTTTGTATGTGTTGCCCCATATTTTTTGGATAGGTAATTTTCTGTTATAAATGATACGTTGCCGTTGCTTAGTTTTTTCCATTTCTCAGAAAGAGTAAGTATGCCACACCTGATTTCGGCAACGGGCCGTAAAAAAGTAAGTGGAAGCAAGTTTTCTCTTGATTGGTCAAAAAGAACAATGTTCATGATTTAATGCTTTATTGGTTGCAATGTTATAAAAAAACAAAAGCGCAGGACTAATAAAATCCTACGCTTATTAAGTTGTATAAATTAAGTTTATTGTTCTTCTGTTTTAGCGGCTTTTTTGGCACCTGTTTTTGCGTAACGGTTTTTAAACTTATCAATACGTCCTGCCGTGTCAACCAATTTCATTTTACCGGTATAAAAAGGGTGACTCATATTACTAATCTCAAGTTTAAAAGAGGGTATTCGTTACCATCTTCCCACTTAATAGTTTCTTTTGTTTCAACGCATGACTTGGTTAAAAAAGCATAATCGCATGAAATATCTTTAAAAACTACGGGGCGGTAATTCTTCGGGTGAATTTCGTTTTTCATTGTACTGTGTATTAAAATTTATATTGGGGCACAAAAATAAAAACATTTGTTAAAAATCAAAATTGAAAATAAGATTCAGAAAACGAGGTATATGAAGCTTATTTTCTAAAATTTTTGCGTCTATAGGGTTTATCGTTGAATGTGAATGATAAAAGAATGGTACTCCTAAAATAAATCTTCCCATCATTAAGCCCTGAGCCTAATCCAAAACTTATCTCTTCAATTCCGTTGTAAAAACTTGAAAACTGCCAGTCATGATTTAAACTAACCAACTAAACATCTTTATTAGCGGTATGAATTATGTATTCATGGCTAAGCATAAAATATCTTCATTGAAAGTTATAGGTAGGTCGCATACGGCTTTTGCGCTTCTCTAAATTATAGTAATATTTTATTCCTGTATGCGCGCTTAACAACATGTCTGCATCTGTTGAATCGGTATCTCTATAACCCTCTAAGCCAAACCCGCTTTGGATAGTAAAAAATTCATTTAATTTAATTTCCATTGCAACTTCGGGATTAAAGACCGAAGACTTTAAAATGTATTTAGGCTTATAATGATATAATTCATCAATAAGTGAAGTAGCCGTGTCGGGTGTAGAAAGGTTATGATTGGATGCGGCATTTAAAAAAACACCAATGTTTTTGGTGGTGTTGGCTTGCTGTGCGGGTAACGTGTTATCTTTTAAAAAGAGATTTGATAACCGCTTTAAATGATTTCTTCTGAATTCAAATATTTGCACATCTTTTTTGTTTATGAAGTAACGCCTTCCCGTTTTATAAATATTTGTATTTCCTTTTTCAAGTTGCTGGGTAAGGAATGGAAATGCATCACCAAGGTTCATCACTTTGTAAATCTCAGTGTCGTTATAAACGGCATTCAGTTTCTTTACCGTTACTTTCTTAAAATGTTTTTTCCTGGTTCTTTTATCTTAATCTTATTTTTTAGCGGGCGGAATTTAATCTCAGCACCTGTCACGGAATCTCCGTTTGCGTAAGAAACAGTTCCTGTGATTGTAATTTTTTGCGCGAAACTGATAGCAGGAGTCAATAAAAGAAAGGTTAAAGTTATCAGCGTTCGATCATACATTTTCAAATTTATATAATGACCTAAAAATATAAAAAGCATTTCAGTTCAATAATTCGTACCTATTCCAATAAGTTTGCTAACCTTATTTGAAAAGTGTTGTTTTGTATCAAATGAAGTCAAATAAAATAGTAGTAGCAGTTACCGGTGCCAGTGGAAGTATTTATGCAAAGGTTTTATTAGAAAAACTTGGCAAGTTAAAAGATCAGGTTACGGATGTGGGCATTATTTTTCGGGAAATGCCAAAGAGGTTTGGCAATATGAATTGGGAAACAAAGATTTTGAAAATGTTCCTTTTAAGGTTTACGGTACGGAAGATTTTACGGCACCATTTGCCTCGGGCTCAGCAAAGTATAATATTATGATTGTTTGCCCTTGCAGTATGGGTACACTTGCACGTATTGCCACAGGTATTTCAAACGATTTAATTACCCGTGCTGCCGATGATGATTTTGAAAGAGCGCAGAAAACTAATACTTGTTACACGCGATACTCCTTTGAGTTTGATTCATATCAACAATATGAAAACGATTACCGAAGCAGGCGGAATTATTTGTCCGGCATCTCCATCATATTACAGCAAGCCGCAAAGTTTTGAAGAACTAGCCGCAACAGTTATCGACCGTGTTATTGATTTAGCCGGATTAGATCAAAATACTTTCAGGTGGAGCGAAAAGGAGTGAGGATTGGCCTTATATCCTGCTAAACTTTTTGCGCTACTTTAAGCATGTTCCTTACCGTGGCAACTATGGCATTTTTATCAAAACGGCACTCGGCATAAAGTTCTTTTTGTTCGCCATGTTCAATAAATTTATCGGGTATGCCCAGGCGAACAATTTCAGCAGAATAATTATTGTCAATCATAAATTCGGCAACCGCGCTTCCCATGCCTCCCATAATGCAACCATCTTCAACCGTTATTACTTTTTTGAAATTTGAAAACACTTCGTGCAATAAAATCTGGTCAAGCGGTTTTACAAAACGTAAATCGTAATGAGCAGGATAAATATTTTCTTTTGAAAGTTCATCACATGCAGCTACGGCAAAGTTTCCAGGATGCCCAATAGTGAGAATGGCAACACCATCTCCACCACGTAATTTTCTTCCGGTTCCTACTGGTATTGCTTTAAAAGGTGTTTTCCAGTCAATCATAACCCCATTGCCTCTCGGATAACGGATAGAAAAGGGTCCCATGTTATCGTGCTGAGCGGTGTACATCAGGTTACGTAATTCTTCCTCATTCATTGGGGCACTCACAATCATGTTTGGTATGCATCTCATGTATGAGTAATCAAATGAGCCATGATGTGTAGGACCGTCAGCACCGGCAAGCCCGCCTCTGTCTAAAACAAAAACTACATTTAATTTTTGAAGAGCTACATCATGCACCACCTGGTCGTAAGCACGTTGCATAAACGAAGAATAAATATTGCAGTAAGGCATCATGCCTTGTGTTGCCAAACCTGCACTAAAAGTAACCGCATGTTGCTCGGCTATGCCTACATCAAATGCACGGTGGGGCATTGCTTTCATCATTATATTTAACGAGCAGCCACTTGGCATGGCAGGAGTAACTCCCACTATTTTAGAGTTTTTTTTTGCCAGTTCAACAATGGTATGCCCAAACACATCTTGGTATTTTGGTGGTTGTGGGGCAGTATTTTTCGGCTTAAAAATTTCGCCTGTTATTTTATCAAACAAACCCGGTGCATGCCATTTGGTTTGGTCTTCTTCTGCAAGTTTAAAACCCTTACCTTTTACGGTTACACAATGCAAAATTTTTGGACCAGGCAATTGTTTTAAATCATTAAAAACTTTAGCAAGGTGGTTTACATCGTGCCCATCAATAGGTCCGAAGTAGCGAAAGCGCAGTCCTTCAAACATATTGCTTTGTCGTAGTAAGGCGGTTTTAAAAGCGCCCTCTACTTTTTGAGCAATGGCTTGCGCATTGGGGCCAAACTTACTCACTACGCCCAAAGCTTTCCACACCTCGTCTTTAACCTTATTGTAGGTTCGCGATGTTGTAATATCAGTAAGATATTCTTTGAGCGCTCCCACATTAGGGTCAATACTCATGCAAGTATCGTTAAGTACCACAAGCAAATTGGTATTTTCTACTCCCTGCATGGTTAAGTGCTTCAAAAGCCATACCTGCCGTCATGCTTCCATCGCCAATAACTGCCACATGCTGTCGGTTTTTATCGTTTTTTATTCTTGAAGCCACACTCATTCCCAGTGCTGCTGAAATAGAAGTTGAGGAATGTCCTACACCAAAAGTATCGTACTCGCTTTCGCTTCTTTTAGGGAAACCGCTTAAACCTTTATAAATTCTGTTGGTGTGGAAAGAATTTCTTCTGCCGGTTAAAATTTTGTGCCCGTAAGCCTGGTGCCCCACATCCCACACAAGTTGGTCGTGAGGGGTATTAAAAACATAATGCAATGCAACAGTTAATTCAACCACTCCAAGGCTTGCACCAAAGTGCCCGCCATTTACACTTACAATGTCAATTATATATTGCCTTAACTCTTTACAAACCTGTTCAAGCTGATTTGGTTTTAGTTTGCGTAAATCGGCAGGGATGTTAATTTTTTCAAGCAGTTCTCCGGCTTTAATTTCCATGTATAAAATTTATGAGGTTCAAAAATACGATTTTAAGCTAACGTTGAATGATATGAGTTAGTGTAACAACTAAAAAATAAAATGGTTTTAAGTTTTAACTTCGCCAACTAAATTGAATTACAGGACGGATGCCCTTTTCAAAATCAAAAAAGTTTTTAGGCAAAAAGTTAGATAAGGAATCAAAAACGCTTTTTAAGAATTCGCAGTGGGTTTTTGTAGCTAATATTTTCGGATTTGTTCTCGCTTTTTTTCGCTCTGTAATTCTTGCAAGAGGATTGGGGGTGGAAATTTTTGGCGTTTACACGTTGGTAATAAACTTTGCAAGTACTGTTT
>JADJOA010000002.1 GCA_016714005.1 Bacteroidota bacterium | reverse complement strand
AACTATCAGCTTGTTTCCGGTGCTAATACATCTTCAGCCGGATGGACATTACTTACATCTGTAACAGGTGTATCATCTTTGGGTGCCGGTAGGTATACCGTTCTTACTGCAAGCTTAAATCTTAATATCCCTGCAGGTGCTACCTATTCATTTTATATTGCGCCTGTTGGAACTTCAACTCATGCTTACCGAACTGATGCTATTGGAACAACCACAGCCACCAATGCTGTTGCAAGCATTATTGCCGGAAACCGTGGTAGCAGTTTGTTTAATTGTAGTTCTAGCGGAGGTCAAGCTGTAGTCAAATTGTTTTATTCTTTGGGATGCGCAGGGGTGAGAGGTCCGTAACAGCTACTGTAACACCACCGCCTTCAATGAATATTGTGCCAACAGATGTAACGCTATGTCCGGGTGGTACAACATCTATTATTGTAAACAGCAGTAACGATCCTGATTATACCTATTCATGGACAAGCAACCCGGCAGGGTTTACCGCTAAGTGCCGGTCCTCATTCTATTAGCCCAACAGTAAGTACATGGTATATTGTCACAGCAACTGATAATACAGCAGGGCCTAATGCAGGTTGCGTAAATAAAGACAGTGTACAGGTTATAACAGGATCCACCCTGGCAGCAGGAACAGTTTCTGCATCCATACAAGAAATATGTATCTCAGGTACACCTACACTTAGTGTATCTGGTTCGGATGGCGGAGTTATTCAATGGCAAAGTTCAACCACAAGTAACACCGGACCATGGAACAATGTGGGTACAACATCAATAGTGTTCCTGGTACTGTAACCCAAACAACATGGTACCAGGTAAGTGTGCAGTGCCAAAGCACACAGGTATTTTCGAATGTGGTAGAAGTTACAGTTAACAACCCACAGATTACTGGTACAACAGGAGCAACACGGTGTGGACCCGGTACTTTAACATTACAGGCTACAGCATTAGCAGGTAACACATTAAAATGGTATAATAGTGCAACAGGAGTTGCTTCTGTGGGTACAGGAACTTCGTTTACCACACCTACAATTAGCAGCACCACGGATTATTATGTAGCTGCTTCTGCAAGGAAGTGGCGGCACTGGTTTACCTTTGTTAATTACAGAGTTTGACATTAATGATCCTGACAGGCTTGAAATACAAAATGTATCACCAAACTCTGTTGATGTAACAGGGTGGAGGGTTGCAGTAAGTAATAATTATACGGTTTTTTCAAGCGTTAATGCAAATATTCAGGTTCTAAGCGGAACGTTAGCTTCTGGAGCAGTTCTAAGTTGGACTGATGCTTCAGCCGGTCCCAATTATTGGGGTAGTAACATACTGTGGAATCTGGCTCATTTCCAAGCTTTTCAGGTTGGGCGATTATTATTGACGACCTTGGTAACATAATTGATTTTGTTGCCTTAAACTGGGATGCAACAACTATTGCATCTACCAATTTAACAATTGGACCATTTACCGTTTCACCTGGGACAAAATGGACTGGCGCGGGAATTAATCAAACAACTGTAACCGCAGGGAATAGTGTTTCGCGAATTGGAACATCTGATAACAACGACCTCAGCGATTTTAACATTCAGGCTTCTTCTATCGGTACTATTAATTCAGGTATGTCAATTCCTTTCACGGGTTTCGGTTGCGAATCTGTCCCGTACACTTGTACAAGCTACCGTAACTCCATCGCCTACAGTAAACATAGCTGTAGAATATCCTACAATTTGTACGGGTCAGAGTGCAACATTAACAGCCACCAGTACAAACCCTGGTTACACATATACGTGGACACCAGGCGGCAGTGGTGCAAGCATTACCGTATCACCATCATCCACTACCACATATAACTTAGAAGCGCTTGATATATCAGGCGGCATATATGACCAATGAGCAGCGGTAGGATCTACCACCGTTACAGCAGTAAACCAACTACCACCCACCCCAGTAGTTCAGGGTGGCAATCCAACGGAGACGGTATGCGAAGGCTTACCATTAACACTAAGTGCAAACAATGCAGCCGGTGGTCAGACAACCACATATAGCTGGACAACCACTGCATCAATACCATTTACCAGCAGCCAGCAAACACCAACGGTAACGAGCAGCGCAGCGGCAGGTAATGCAGGGTTATATACAGTGGTGTTAACCAACCAGTACTTATGTACAGCCAGTGGCAGCGTAACGGCCATAGTAAATGCCGACCCAACATTAGGCGGCACAGTAACAAACGTAAGCTGCTGGGGCACGAGCAACATCTGCGATGGAGCGATACTGGCATCAGCCACAGGCGGCACCGGAGCAGGCACATATTTATATGACGATGGCTCAAACTTTAACACCGATGGGGACTTCAGCTTAAACCAGGGTTTAGGCCCCATAGCAGTATGCTTTGGCCCGTATGCCATAACAGTAACAGATGGTAATGGATGTTCAACAACCAATACATTTAACGTAGGGGCCATAAGCACATCTCCGCCAACATCAAGCGTAGTAGTGCCACCGATAAACAATTTGCCGCAGTTTGTGCAATGGCACAGTAATAAATAATATAAATGTACCTGTAGTATCGGGCGGAACGACAAAGTATATATGGGATGGTCCAAGCGGCACAGACTTTAACGGAGCTGGCAATACGTATACCAACAGCACACCAAATGCTAATATTACCTTTGGATCCTTGTCAGGGGGAGCCTCTGGTTATTACATAGGCGTACAGGCGGCCAATGGCTGCGGAGGTTCAACGTAAAGTACAATGGGTGAGAGGCACGTTATCGAGCCCGACACTAAGCGGATCAACAGAAGTATGTGCAGGGGGCAGTGCAGTGTATACAGTTACAAATGCACCCATAGTAGGTGCACAGAACTACACCTGGACAGGTCCTGTGGGCACCACGTTTAACGGTAATGCGAGTCCATATACGACCACAAGCACGAGCGTAACGGCAGTATTGCCTGTTGGTTATACAAGCGGCAGCATATGCGTAACGGCCAATGCCAGTTGCGTAAGCAGCGCGCCCAAATGTTTGGCAGTAAGCACGAGTCCATCGGCCATAGGCGTAATGAGCGGAGTGTTCAGCGTATGTCCAAACACGAGCCAAACGTACAGCGTACCTAATGCAGGAGCCGGCACATACAACTGGACACTGCCAGCCAATGCCAGCGGGTCAAGCACGAGCAACAGCATAACAGTAACCTTTAACAGTGGGTTCTTAAACGGTAATATAAGCGTAACATACACCAACGTATGCGGAGTAACCTCAGCAGCGCGCACTAAAACGATAGCTATAGGCAGCCCGGGCGTACCATCGAGCATAACAGGTATAAGCAATGGCGTGTGCGGACAAACAGTAAGCTACCAGTGTCCGCCACAGGCAGGCGCTACGTTTACGTGGAGTGCAAGCAATGGCACAGTAGTATCAGGCAGGCAGCAATAGCGTAAGCATATCGTTTGGTACGTTTAGTACGGGTACTGTAAGTGTAACAGCTAGCAATGGATGTGGTACAAGCACAGCCAGAACAATAACAGTAAAAGGCACGCCCAACACGCCAAGCGTAATAACAGCGAACCCTGCAGTATGGTGCAACAACGAAGCGGGCATACAATTCAGCTCGAGCTTAACGGGCGTAACAGGCGTATACAGCTTAAACTGGACAGTGTTACCGTCAGCAGCGGCAGGTGTATGTAAGCGGACAAGGTACGGGTACCTATACGGTTGACTGGAACACAGGCAATGCAACAGTAAGCTTAACAGCGAGCAATGCCTGCGGAGCGGCAACAAGAACATACAGTGCGAGTCCAAGCTGCAGAGAGGCAGTAGAAATAACAGAAACAGCACCTACCGCCCAAATCCACCTGTACCCTAACCCTGCAGATGACAAAGTAACGGTAAGCTATCATGCAGAGCAGGCAGAAGAAGTGAGCATAGAGATGAAAGATGTAAGCGGCAGAATAGTTTACAGCAGCGGGATGAATGCACAAGAAGGCGAGAACCAAAGCGTGATAGAAGTAAGCCAACTCAGCAAAGGGGTTTTACATGGTAGAGGTAAGGTCAAACAGTGCCAAACAACAGGTAAGACTGGTGGTGCAGTAGTAAAAGCAACATCAAAATAGTATCCACCAATATTAAAAACAAGGTTGGTAAATAAACAAAGAGAGCACCCCATTCGGGGTGCTCTCTTTGTTTATTAGATGTATGTATCTTCTATTTTTAATCTGCCTCGTTAACCAAGTACAAGCGGCTATCGTTAACGTTGTATAGCATAGGGGCAACAAGAATTTTCGGATAACGTAATCTTATTCTTTTTGCTTCGGAACTTACAAATCCTATTTCATTTCCTATTTCATGAATGGGTTCGTAATGATAAAAATGATCCTCGGCTTCTTCTCTTGTCCAACCGGCATTTTCAATAAGGCCTTTTACAAAAAGTTCTTTACGCGACATTAAATTAACCATCCCGCAATTATTGTGACCAATAAGAGCAATAGCTTTTACACCACCCACAGCAATAGCGTAAGAAACTCTGAATTCGCTATAACGCATATTTGCCCCACCTGAGCGAATAATGTAAGCAAAGTTATCAGGTATATGCAAGTGTTTTCTGTTATCCATGCACATTCCAATAAGCATTTGTGCACTACTATATGCCTCAAAAGATTTGTCAAGATTGTGATAGGCAAGTAAATCTCAATTGGGGTTCCCATATACTTTTCGGGGATGTCTTTTTCAGACGAAATAACGTTTAAAAGGTTATGCATAGTTTATTTTTTGATGGGCTAAAATTAAAATCATTTTAATAATAGCTTTAATTCATCCGGCAGAAACTTTTTGGGCAGGTAATCGTAAATATTGTAATCTAATCATCAATCACAAGCACGATGAAACATTTCTTCAGATTGATTTTGTTACATGTCCTGTTATTACATATTTCCGGTAATTCGTCAGGACAGGGTCGCACCGGATATTTTATTGGTTCAGGATTTATAACTTACAATGGAGATATCAATGAAAAAAGCGATAAAATAATTTCAAGCTCAAAAGTTTTTAAACCATATTTTAAGACAGGCATCAACTATAGACTAAGCAGTCGCATGGAAATTTCTTTTGCTTATTTGTATGGCAACATTGGAGGTGCCGATTCGCTTGCAAAGGAAAGAGATAATATTAAACGAAATCAGAGTTTCCGTTCAAGAATTCATGAATTATCGGTACAGGTGGAGTATCACTTATTGAGCGTTTATAGAAAACAATACCTTAACCCGTTTGTATTTGCTGGCGTTGGAGTATTTCATTTTAACCCTCAAGCAAAATTGAATGGACAATGGTATGATCTCAGGCCGCTTGGCACCGAGGGGCAGTTTATTATAGGAGGGGAACACCCCAAACCTTACAAGCTTACTCAAATTGATTTCCCCTTGGGAATTGGTATTTATTTTCAATTACATCGTAACTGGAGGTTGAGGTTCGATTATACTTATCACATCACCCGTACTGATTATTTAGATGATGTAAGTAAATCATATCCTGATATGGATGAACTTGCCGCTACACTTAATGGTGATTTGGCAGTGCAATTATCAAACAGAAGGTTAGAGGGATTTACTCCTCCACCCGGGCGCCCAAGAGGTAACCCCGATGTGAACGACAGTTTTACCACTTTTGGGTTTTTATTTATTTATAATCCTGGAGAGTTGCGTAAAGGAAAGCCTCATGACAAAAAAAATTTAGCAGAAGAAATAGTAAGTTGCTGAAGAGAAACGGGCTTTGCAGGGGCGGGTGGCGATAAACCAGATTAAATTTTTTCTTTACCCTTTAATAATTCCGTTTAAAACTTTTATCAAAACTGCTGTGTAAGCATTTCTTATTACGCAAATTTGCTTCAAGGCACCTCTGTAGTTTTCATGCGTAATCTTTTTCTGTTTTTATGGCGTAACAATTTTTTGTTGCTGTTTCTGATATTAGAAGGCTTAAGTGTTTTTTAATGGTAGAAAATAATAAATACCACAATGCTTCTTTTCTTAATTCTGCAAATAAAATAAGTGCCACTATTTATTCAGCCGTTAATTCGGTAACACAGTATTTGTACCTTAAAGAAAATAATGAGTGGCTTGCTACCGAAAATGTAAAGTTGCGTATGATGCTGCCTTCCAACAAAATTGACACAACAACAAAATCCTCATTAATAAAAGATACCCTGTTTAACCAACAATATGTTTTTGTAAATGCGCGTGTAATAAATGGCACGGTAAACAAACGTAACAACTACCTTACGCTCGACAGAGGTTACAATGCCGGCATTGCTCCCGAAATGGGTGTGGTAACCGATAAAGGTATTGTTGGAATAGTTAAAGATGTATCACCAAATTTTTCTACCGTTATTTCTTTTCTACATATCAAAAGCAAGGTAAGCGCACGGTTTAAAAACAGCAACTACTTTGGTTCATTAGTTTGGGAAGATAACAATAACCCAACCACAGCCACACTTAAAGACATACCCAAGCACGTGGTTTTTAAAACAGGCGATACTTTAGTAACAACATCGTTCAGCAACGTCTATCCCGAAAATATTTTTCTTGGCACTGTAAAAAGTTCAGAAATAAAACCGGGCGATAATTTTTACACCATCACTGTAAGGCTCTCTACTGATTTTTACAGCCTCACGCATGTATATGTGGTAAAGGATTTATTAAAAGAAGAGCAAAAACAATTAGAGGCAAAGCAGGATGGGAATTGAAGTATTAAGAATTTTTTTCAGGTTCATTATTCTTGTGCTGGTGCAGGTGGTGTTGTTTAACAACATCAAACTGGGCGGTTATATTAACCCGTACATTTATGTTTTGTTTGTAATGCTGTTGCCCGTTCGTACTCCTAAAACATTGCTGCTTGTTTTATCTTTTGCGCTGGGCTTAACGGTTGATGTTTTTTCAAACACTTTAGGGCTGCATTCAGCGGCAACTGTTTTTGCCGGCTTTGCCCGCCCCGGTATTTTGCGTGCGCTATCGCCTCGCGAAGGGTACGAAGCCGATTCATCTCCCACCATCAAACAAATGGGTTTACAATGGTTTATAATTTATTGCGTTGTAATGGTATTGAGCCATCATATTGTTTTGTTTTTTGTAGAGGTGTTTCGCTTCAGCGAATTCTTCTCTACATTAACCCGTGCATTTCTTTCATCCATTGTTACCATCATCATTATTTTCATTAGCCAGTTTTTATTTGGCAGCACCAAAACCAGCAAATAGAAATGAAGTTTATACAGGGTGGGCACCGCATTATTTTTTTTGCACTCTTCTCAATTGTAGCTGTAATTTATCTGGCGCGTTTGTTTTTCTTGCAGGTTGTAGAGGATCGTTATAAAATTTCTGCCAACTCAAATGTGCTGCGCAGAATCACCGATTACCCATCACGCGGATTGATATATGACCGTAACGGAAAACTAATGGTGTATAACGAAGCGGTTTACGATTTAATGATTGTACCTAAGGATGTAAAAAATATTGACACTACAGATTTTTGTAAACTGATAGGAATCACTATTGAAGATTTCAGCAAAAAATTCCAAAAAGCGAAAATTTATTCTCCTTACAAAGCCTCCATTTTTGAAAAACAATTATCGGCACAAACATATGCTTCGTTTCAGGAAAAGCTGTATAAGTTCAACGGCTTTTATTGCCAGCCGCGTACCATACGCAAATACCCCGATGCCATTGCAGCCCACCTGCTTGGTTATTTGGGTGAGGTTGATGAAAAAGTTGTTGAGCGCAATCAGTATTACCAAATGGGCGATTACATTGGCATAAGTGGAGTAGAACAGAGTTACGAAAAAGAGTTGCGCGGAAGGCGTGGTGTGCGTTATGCATTGGTTGATGTATTTAACCGCGAAAAAGGTAAGTTTGAAGAGGGAAGGTATGACACCATTTCTGTAGCCGGTGAAAACTTATCACTTACGCTTGATGCCGAACTTCAACTGTATGCTGAGCAACTCATGCAAAACAAATTGGGAAGTGTGGTTGCTATTGAACCATCAACAGGTGAAATACTGGCAATGGTTAACGGCCCAACTTATGATCCCAATTTGTTAGTAGGTCGTGTGCGTTCAAAAAATTATGTAACACTTTTAAAGGATACCCTAAAGCCATTGTTTAACAGAGCTATGCAGGCATATTATCCTCCCGGGTCAACTTTTAAACTAACGGGGGCGTTAAGTGCTTTGGAAGAAAATATTATTTCTCCAGGCACAAGCTATGCTCATGTTTTTACGGTTGGCAGCAAATCGGTAAAGTGCCATCCCCATCCGCCTATTGCATTGGAAGGAAGCATTCAGTATTCCTGCAATCCATATTTCTGTAATGTGTTTAGGTCATTTGTTGAGAGCAACAAGTACGGCAGCAGTGAAAATGGTTATCGCACCTGGCGCAAGTATGTAAATAGTTTTGGCATTGGCGTAAAAATTGGCGTTGATATGCCACATGAATTAAAAGGATTAGTGCCATCTGTTGAGTTTTACGATAAAATTTACGGCAAAGGCAGATGGAAGGCATCAACTATTTATTCGCTTGGAATAGGGCAGGGTGAATTGGGAATTACGCCCCTCCAAATGGCAAACATTACCTGCATTATTGCCAACAAGGGTTTTTATTATACGCCACACGTTGTCAAAAAAATTGGAGAACGGAAAAACGATACACGCAATTTGCTTGAAAAACATTTCTGTTTGGTAAAGCCACAAACATTTAATGTAGTAATTGATGGTATGCAAAGAGTAGTGGAAGCAGGCACTGCCCGCAACGCAAGTTTGATAAAAGATAGTATTGTAGTTTGTGGAAAAACAGGCACTGCCGAAAACCCGCATGGCAAAGACCACAGTTTGTTTGTGTGCTTTGCGCCAAGAGAAAATCCTAAAATTGTTATTGCAGTAATGGTAGAGAATTCGGGTTTTGGCGCAACATGGGCAGTTCCAATTGCAAGCTTAATGATGGAGAAGTATTTGTTAGATACTATTAAAAGACCTGATGTAGAAAAAAGAATGATGGAAGGAAATCTGTTGCCCGATTATTATTACCGCAGTTTGCAGTTGCAGCAACAAAAAACGGACACGGCTGCCATTGCAAAAAAAGATAGTTTGTTGGTAGTGCAAGTAAATACTTCTTTTGGGAAATCATCATCATACAATGGAAAGGCAAAACCATGAGGCGGCAGCGTAGCATATTTCAAAATATAGACTGGATTACAGTGTTGCTCTATTTTGTAATGGTTATTGCAGGATGGCTGAATATTTATGCCGCTGTTTTTAACCAACAACATGACAATATTTTTGACGTAACACAAAACTATGGACGGCAATTGATGTGGATACTCACTGCCTTGGTGCTTATTGTTTTTGTATTGGTTATTGACGGAAAATTTTTTGATGCATTTGCTTATGTGGTTTACGGTGTAAGCATTATTAGTTTAATTGCTGTGTTGTTTTTGGGTCATGAGGTTGCGGGAAGCAAATCGTGGTTTAGGTTTGGAAGCTTTGGCATACAGCCTGCTGAATTTGCAAAGTTCGCAACAGCTCTTGCATTGGCAAAATATTTAAGCACGATGGGAATAAGGTTTAGCGAAACAAGAACAAAAATTACCTGTGTTGCCATGATTGTAATTCCAATGTTGTTGATTTTATTAGAAAACGAAACGGGAGTTGCATTGGTATTTTCATCGTTCGTCTTAGTTCTATATCGCGAAGGGTTGTCGGGTGGATTATTATTGCTTGGCGTACTTGCTGTTGCATTATTTATTCTTTCGCTTGTTCTCCCTAAAATGACTTTGATAATAGCATTGAGCATTATTGCTGTTGTTATACTTTTATTATTCCGCAACAAAACTTTAGTGTTGCCCATTGCCGGTATTTTAATCTTGTCCGTTGGGGTAGTGTTCAGTGTTGATTATGTATTTCACAACGTGCTTGAAAAGCATCAGAAAAAACGTATTGATGTTTTGCTTGGAAAAGAAACCGATTTAAAAGGAGCGGGCTACAATCTGAACCAAAGTTTAATAGCTATAGGCAGCGGTGGCTTCTGCGGTAAGGGCTATTTACAAGGCACTCAAACAAAATTTGATTTTGTACCCGAACAAAGTACAGATTTTATTTTTTGCACCGTTGGCGAAGAGTGGGGTTTTATAGGATCGGCAGTGGTAATACTTTTATTTCTATCACTGCTGTTTCGCATTTAATAATTGCTGAAAGGCAGAAGTCAAACTTCGCCCGTATATATGCATATGGGGTGGCCTCCATTATTTTCTTTCACTTTATGGTTAACATTGGCATGACTATAGGGTTAATGCCTGTAATAGGCATACCGCTTCCATTTTTCAGTTATGGCGGTTCATCGCTTTGGTCGTTTACTATTTTGCTTTTTATTTTAATAAAGCTGGATAGTTACAGGACGTTTGTTCTTCGGTAACCATTCTCCTTCTTTCTTATTTTCACCCCTTCATTTTACAGATATGAACTTTGTTGAAGAACTACGCTGGCGCAATATTTTGCATGATATGATGCCCGGCACCGAAGAGTTGCTGAATAAAGAAATGGTTAGCGGCTATATTGGATTTGACCCAACTGCTGATTCATTAGGTGTAGGCAACCTGGTACAGGTAATGACGCTGCTGCGTTTTCAGCAATGCGGACATAAGCCTATTGCATTGGTTGGTGGAGCTACGGGCATGGTGGGTGATCCATCGGGCAAATCATTAGAAAGAAATTTGTTAAGCGAAGATTTATTACACCACAATTTAACGTGTCAAAAAAAGCAATTAGAAAAATTTCTTGATTTTAATTGCGGCAACAACTCTGCACAAATTGTAAATAACTACGATTGGTTTAAGAATTTTACTTTCCTTGAATTTATTCGCGATGTAGGTAAATATATTTCTGTAAATTATATGCTGGCAAAAGACAGTGTAAAAAATCGGTTGGAAAACGGAATGTCTTTTACCGAGTTTTCATACCAGTTAGTGCAGGGGTATGATTTCTATTATCTCTGGAAAAATCAAGGCATTAAATTGCAGATGGGAGGTAGCGACCAATGGGGAAATATTGTTACTGGTACTGAACTAATCAGGAGAAAAGCTTCCGGTGAAGCATTTGCGTTAACTACGCAATTGATAAAAAAAGCTGATGGAACCAAGTTTGGCAAAACCGAAGGCGGTAACATTTGGCTTGATGCAAAACGAACATCGCCCTATGCTTTTTATCAGTTTTGGTTAAATGCAAGTGATGGCGATGTAAAAAATTACATACGTACTTTTACCTTGTTGGGTAAGGAAGAGGTGGAAGCATTAGAACAGCAACACAGTGGAGCCCCCCACCAACGCTTACTTCAAAAAACCCTGGCAAAGGATATTACAACACGAGTACACTCTTTGAGTGATTATGAAAAGGCAGTTGAGATTTCTGAAATATTTTTTAATGGCAGCATTGATGACATGAAGCGAATGAGCAATGATGATTTAGAGTCGGTATTTTTGAGTTTAGATAAAAATGCTTATACCGTTAAGCATAATGAATTAGAAAACGGAATTCCGCTTTTGGATTTAATGGCAACTGCAACAAGTATTTTTTCTTCAAAAGGTGAAGCACGCAAAATGATTCAGGCGGGAGGCGTTTCTATTAACAAAGAAAAAATTGCTGATGCAAATGCAATTGCAAACAGTTTAAACTTACTCAACAATAAATTTATTTTGGTGCAAAAAGGCAAAAAGAATTATTACTTGTTAAAAGTAGAGTAGCATCAATTTTCTCTTTGCATTAACTGATTGCAAAAAGCAATGAGACTTTCTTTTTCTGTGTGGAAGCAGTTGTCAAATCCAGATGAGACACAGCGCTGTTGTAATACTTATCCATTAATACTTTAACATGCTGATGAATTTCTAACGCATTAAAAATTGTTTTTACGGTTTCCACTTTTTCGGCATCATTTAATTTTATTACGCCATCATAAATTTCCTGTAGTTGTTTTCTCTGTTCACCATTTGCCAACTGCAATGCTTCTAAATAAAGGATGGTTTTTTTGTTGGAAATAATATCGCCACCAACCTGTTTCCCGAATTTTTCTGTATTGCCGTAAGCATCCAACAAATCGTCCTGTATTTGAAAAGCAATGCCCACATTTTTTCCAAACTCATAAATGTGTTCAGTATCATCTGCGTTAGCACCGGCAACCAATGCGCCTGTTTTTAAACTGCAAGCCAAAAGCACGGATGTTTTTAATTTTATCATGTGAATATATTCATCAATAGAAACAGTTCTTTGCTTTTCAAAATCCATGTCAAGTTGCTGTCCTTCGCAAACTTCAGTGGCGGTTTTGCAAAATAAATCAAGTACCACTTTCATATATTTTTCCGGCACCATCATCACCAACTCAAATGCTTTTACAAACATGGTATCGCCCGCAAGTATTGCAACATTGCTGTTCCACTTAGTGTGCACCGTGGGCATACCTCTGCGCATTGGGGCGTTGTCCATAATATCATCGTGCAACAGAGTAAAATTGTGAAACACCTCAATACCGGCTGCCGCATTTACAATCTCCTGAGTATTCCCGTTAAATAAATCGCAACCACAAAAAACGAGCAATGGCCTTAGTCGTTTACCAATTAGCCCCAGTGAATATCTTATGGGATCGTAGAGGTCGTTGGGCGTTTTGTTGAAGTTAATTTTGGAGATAGCCTCTTCTATTTGCTGTTGCCACAGTGAGTGTGTCATAAAAAAATTTGTTGGCTAATGTAGCTAACTCAAATTCAACTCAATAAAGTATAAGATGTTTTGGAGGTGTAAATATTACAAATGAAAGTGAAAGTAATGATTTAATATCTCAGCCACTACACTTTTGTGCTGTAATGGTAATGTAAAAATAACATTAGGCTATATGAAAGGTAGAATTGCCATATTAATTTTGAGTTGTGTAATCTTTACAGGTTCGTTTGCACAAGAATCGCCTAAGGATTATTCTAATATGACAAAGCCCGGTGTGATGTTCTGTGGAATGCAAAAGGCAATCGTTTAGTTGTGGTGCAGGAAAACAAGGTAATTACAAAAGATGTTATTCTTGATAATGGGTTAACAGTAAAGCGTGATGGATCGGTACTTAAAAATAAAGAGAAGATGTTTAAGTTGAAGGATGGAGATTGTATTAATAGTAACGGAGATATGGTAACAACAAGCGCTGAAGAAAGAGAAATTAAAAGCAACGCCTCTCCTGAAAAAGACAAAAGCCAATAATCAATCAATAATACACTTTAAAACAAAATCGCCATGAATCTCTTCTACACACCCACTCTCAGTGAGCTAAGCGACCTGATAGCCCAAACATCAAACTATGATAAAGACTACGACATAATAGTAGACAATGACGGACAAGTTTTACTTGAACCTGATAAGGAAGTAAAGCCTACATTATTTAAAAAATTCAAGTTTTATATTAAAGGATTGCACGGTAAGGGGCAGTTAGGTAATACTGCTGCTAAAAATCTTAGATATCTTAACCAGTTGTACAAGAATCTGTTGTTTTGCTGGGAACATAATGTTAAGGGAGAAATTAATTACTATGAAATAACAAACAGGCAACTTACCGATTACTGGAACGAGATTTATAAAGACAAAGATCAGGATAGAACGAAAAGCAAAACCTCTTTGTTTATGGGAAGAAACCCCGTATGGAGAGTAAATTAATTTTTTAAAATCTTAATTAAGAAAGTCCCTTTTTACAGTTATTAGTTTATTACCCGGAGTAAATATTTGCTCCGGGCTTTTTATGGAGATGGCTTTATAGGAGACATTAAAACCACTCATATAATTCATTTAAAGTAAGATTGAATTTCTCTTCCTTCTTTAGGTCACGCAGAATTTTTCCTTCCTTCATTTGTATGATTCTGTTTCCATAATGGATCGCATCTTTCATATTATGCGTAACCAATATAGCAGTAAGATTATTTTTGCTAATCAGTTTTTGTGCAATGCTCATTACGGTTTCTGCACTTCGCGGGTCAAGCGATGCTGTAGGTTCATCCATTAAAAGTACTTTGCAATTATCCATCACCGCCATCAACAATGTTAATGCCTGCCGCTGACCGCCAGATAGAGAGCCCATTTTATTATAAACTTTATTTTCTAATCCTAAACTCAACACATTTATTTTTTCCTGTACAGACTCAATAAATTTATTTGATATACCTGTTCGCAAACTTTTATTTTTTGTTCGCAAAGCAGCCATTCTAAAATTATCAAGCACAGTTAAATCGGGTGCAGTGCCTGCCAACGGATTCTGAAAAATTTTTGCGACCCATTTGCTGCGTTCAAAATCTTGTAAGGAAGTTACATCACTGCCATCAAAAAATTATTTTACCTTTTGTTAGTGATGTTACTCCTGCAATAGCATTTAACAAAGTTGATTTTCCGGAGCCGTTACTCCCAACCAACACTAAAAATTCTCCTTTGTTAATTTTAAGATTAATGTTATTGAGTGCAATAGTCTGTTGCGCAGTATCAGGATGAAAAATTTTAGATGCTTCTTTAATTTCTATCATCGCTTCTTCTTTTTAAAAACCATGAAACAGAAACTATAAACAACACAATGCTTGCCGTAACTAATTTTAAATAATTAGGGCTGAGTCCATGATAATGCATACGCTAATACCAACCTAAAAGCGATTGCACCTATAACCACAAAAATTATTTGCAACCACAAATTATCTTTTCTTAAAATTTTCAAAAGCGCTTCACCTATCATTACAGAACCTAATCCCGAAATTACTATTCCTATTCCCATATTAATATCCACAAATCCCTGGTATTGCACCATCATGTAACCACTTAATGCTGTTAGCGCATTTGCTAAAGCAAGTCCGTACACTTTCATTGCAGAAGTATTAATGCCCACTGCTCTTGCCATCATTTCATTATTACCGGTTGTTCGCATGGCAATTCCAAAATCTGTATGTAACAGCCAACCCATTAATAAAAGTAGAAACAAAACAAAAAACATCAGTACCATTCCTTCTGTTTGCGAATTTGAGTCTGCAGAAAAAAAAGAGAAAATATTTTGCGCATCTACCAAAGGAATATTAGACCTTCCCATTATCATCAGGTTAACAGAGTACAATGCCGTCATGGTTAAAATACCTGCAAGCAATGCGTTTACTTTTAGTTTGGCATGAACAATCCCTGTTATTATTCCGGCAAAAGCACCGGCAAGTAAAACAACAAGTAATGTGATAAGAGGATTGTAATTATTGATGAGCATTACGGCTGTTACGGCTCCGCCTAAAGTAAAACTGCCATCGGTGGTTATATCAGGGATGTTAAAAATCTTTAGTGTGAGAAAAATTCCCAAACACATTCCTGCAAACGCAAATGATTGAATGATGGCGGAAGTGTAAAAATCCAAGCGTCTATTCAGTTAACCAATGTAAATGTACTATCAGCAACAATTCCGAAGATATTTGCAGCAGTTTTGTTCAACACGCGTTTGCGTACTTTAACTATTTCGGGTTTTAAGTTTGCAAGTGTTTTTTCTCTTAAGAATAATCCCACTTGTTCACCTGCCTGGTACCCCCATAAATAAAAATCGGCACCATAAGATGCAACTGCACCGCGTGAAACTAAACCTGCTTCGCTCGTAAATATAGGAACCTTTGATTCATTACAACTTTTTAAAATAGTTTCAAATGATGCAAAATTACATTATCCGGCAAAGCAAAAAAACACATCCGGTTTTTGGTTAGTAATGATTGTGTTGCTAACTGACTTTCGCTGGAGTTGTTTACAGGAACAGAAACCAACTGTAACCCCAACTGCTTGCAATTTTTTTCTAACTGATTAAAGGCATCGCGTGATTGTGGTTCACTTTGGTTATAAATTGTGCCAATGATTTTTGCACCGGGCTTCAGTTGTTTTATCAATGCAATGGATGTGTCTATATATTCCAATGTCTCATAAACGCCAAAAAGATTTTTCGGAGCATTGCCGTTCTTATCTGTTAGCCCGGCAATATCAGGCCGTGGGGCCACCATCATGCACACTGGAATTCCTACCTTGCCGGAAGGTAGATCTTTTGAGCGCTGCACCGATGTTATTGTTGCAAGAGTTGTGTTGGCAGCAATCAAATCAACTTTTTTCGAAATTAATAAATCACATGCCTGCAATAATGTAGGCTGGTCGCCTTGGGCATTCTGGTAGATTATTTCAATAGTTGAATCCTTTTCTGAATAGCCGCTTTTTGTAAGTGCATCAAAAAAACCTTGTTTTGCTTGAGCAAGTGTTGCATCTTCAACAAAATCTAAAAAGCCAACTATGGGTTTTTGTTTTGAGTTTTCCATTTTTGAATTGCAGCCAATCAGCATACAACAAACAAAAAAACTCAGTATATAAGTCTTAAACATTACCTTTGATTTACAAGCAAGAATACATAAAAGGCATATTCATTATTTATCGTACTCATTATATTTTATCTTTGACGCAGTTTTACAAAAAGCGTTTCGTTTTTCAATGTCCTTTTATCATGACATCTTTTAAAGAAGCCATCAATTCACCAACCCCGTCCTTATAGATTTTATGCCTCATGGTGCGAGCCTTGCAAATGGCTTGAACCCATTTTAGATGACATTAGCAGAATAATGGAAGGAAAAATCTCTATTCGTAAAATTGATATTGATATGCACAGCGAATTACGTGAAGAGTACACTATTATGGGCGTGCCTGTGCTTATGCTTTTAAGAACGGAAACCTTTATGGCGGTATAATGGTTTTATATGCTCCTGACCAGTAAAAAATTATCCGAGTTTGTATAGCCTTGCCTGTTCATACTTTTCAATTAACCTTAACTTTTAATTTATCGCACTTACTTTACTTTATCAAAAAATAAAAATGCTTATCAAAGCATTCTTTTCTTAAAATTTAAATTTTAAAATGACAAACACAAACAACTTTTCTGCTCAGTAGGTGGAGCAAATAAAAAACCTCATACCCAAAGCGCTTAACGAACATCCTTACAAAATATTTAATTTAAAACAACTGAGCAAACGTGTTGAATTCTTATTGCCAGATTCAATCGCTGTAACAATTTTAAAATCGGATGACGGCAGAATATTGCACAAAACCATTGAGCAATTATGCGATGAACTCATTAAAGAAGAAAAAATAATTAGCACCGATAAGTATAAATTTAAAGCCCTGCCTGTAACCAATATTGTAGAAGGAGAAATAGAATTTGTAAAGAGCGGTAATGCTTATGTGAGTGTGGATGGGCAGGCTGATGATATTTACATAGCAGCATCCGATACTATGAATGCAATTAATGGAGACAGCGTTCGTGTAAGTTTATATGCAACGCGCCCGGCAAACAAACGGAGGGCGAAGTGGTAGAAATTGTAAGGAGAAATAAAACAGACTTTGTAGGCATCGTTCAAATTACAGACCGTTATGCTTTTCTTTTACCTGACGATAACAAAATGCATGTTGACATTTTTATTCCTGCAAAATTTTTGAATGGCGCTACGGAGGGTGTAAAAGCCATTGCAAGAATTACAAATTGGACACGCGACAATAAAAACCCTACAGGAGAAATTATTGAAGTGCTTGGCAAACCTGGCGATAACAATGTAGAGATGAATGCTATATTGGTTGAATACGGATTTCCAACACGTTTTCCCGAAGCAGTAGAAAAAGAAGCAGATAATATTCCTTATGAAATTTCTGCGGCTGAAATAAAAAAGCGCAAAGACTTCCGCAAAACCACAACATTTACAATAGACCCTGTTGACGCAAAAGATTTTGATGATGCACTTTCAATTAAAAAACTTTCCAATGATAATTATGAAATAGGCGTGCATATTGCTGATGTATCGCATTACTTAAAGGAAGACAGCGAAATGGAAAAGGAAGCATTTAACCGCGCTACTTCCGTTTATTTGGTTGACCGTGTAATACCTATGCTGCCCGAAAAATTATCTAACCACGTGTGTTCGCTTCGCCCGCACGAAGACAAACTTTGCTACAGTGCCGTTTTTGAAATAAACGACAAAGCAGAAGTGTTGAGCGAATGGTTTGGAAGAACGGTTATTCATTCGCAAAAGGAGATTTACTTACGAAGAAGCTCGGAAATAATTGAAACAGGTAAAGGAGATTTGCAGGACGAAATTTTATTGTTCGACCGCCTTGCAAAAATTTTGCGCAAACACCGTATGACACAAGGCGCAGTGAGTTTTGAAAAATCGGAAGTAAAATTCAAATTAGATAAGGACGGAAACCCTGTAGGTGTTTATGTAAAAGAAGCAAAAGATTCTAATAAACTGATTGAAGAATTTATGTTGCTTGCGAATAGAAAAGTGGCGGAGAGGATAGGAAAGTATGGAAGAGAAGAAAGTCAAAAGTCAAAATTGAAAAGTGCAGATGAGGAAATATCAAGTGGAAAAGCAAAACCTCAAAAGCAAACTAAAAATCAGTACACTTCTCAAGAAAAGGGAAAGAAGCCTACTAGCTCTGAACACCAAACTCAAAACTCTGAACTTACGTTTGTTTATC
This sequence comes from Bacteroidota bacterium, assembly GCA_016714005.1. GTDB lineage: Bacteria > Bacteroidota > Bacteroidia > AKYH767-A > OLB10 > JADJOA01. The sequence goes on along the minus strand of JADJOA010000002.1, from coordinate 704,117 downwards.
GCATACACGATGTGCCGGTTGAAGATAAACTCACCAACTTTGCAGCATTTGCAGGTAAGTTTGGCTATAGAGTAAAAACATCATCGCCTAAAGAAATTGCACACTCGTTAAATAAATTGTTGGAGGATGTTAGGGGAAAAAGCGAACAGAACATGATTGAGCAGCTTGCCATCCGCAGCATGGCAAAAGCAATTTACAGCACCAACAATATTGGGCATTACGGATTGGCTTTTGATTACTACACTCATTTTACTTCGCCCATACGCAGATATCCTGATGTGATGGTGCACCGATTGCTTGAACATTATTTAAACAGAGGAAAAAATGCGCATAAAGAAGTGTATGAAAAAAAATGCAAGCACAGCACCGATATGGAAATACAAGCTGCCGATGCTGAGCGCGCTTCCGTTAAGTACAAGCAAGTACAGTTTATACAAGCACGCAAGAATGAAATATTTGAAGGCGTAATTTCAGGTGTAACAGAATGGGGAATGTATATTGAGTTAGAAGACAGCAAGTGCGAAGGCTTAATTCGTATGCGCGATTTGCAGGATGATTTTTATATGCTTGACGAAAAAAATTATTGCATTGTTGGGCAGCGTAAAAAGAAAAAGTTTCAGTTAGGCGATAAGGTTACCGTTGCTGTTAAAAGCACCGACCTTGTAAAAAAGCAAATTGATTTTATGCTGTATGATGAGAACAGGATTGTTGACCCGTTTAAACGCAGCGATAAAACAAGGCACGGCAGCCAGAAAAACAAAATGCAGGAAAAGAATAAGCCAAAAAAGAAAAAGTGGAAGTGGTAGAAGTTTGAATTTTTAGCAAAAACGTATTCATACAAATTTGGAGTCAGACTCCAAATTTGTATGAACTTATTTTTTACTGCTTCACAAACTTTTGCCTCCAAACATTTTTGTATCCGGCAACTTCTATAAAATAAATTCCTTTTTGAAGAGTCGATACAGGAATTGCAAAATGGCTGCCGCCCATTTTTGCAGTATAAACTTCCTTCCCCAACACATCAAAAATCCTGATTACGCAGGATGTAATCTCCTCTCCTGAGGAGAACTTGTCCCGATTTATCGGGAGGGTTAGGGAGAGGTTCTCACTGACAGGATTCGGAAACATAACTAATCCATCACCACTACTTAACTCATCCACACCCAACCCTAAATCAATTTGATTAAAAGTAGTGTTGGTAACAATAGCAGGGTTAAAATCAAAAAATATGTATACCGTATTTTCTATTACCGAACCTTGCGGTAGGTTAGCCATTGGCTTAACCGCATAAGTAACATAACCATGGCTAAGGGGCTCGTTGGCATTGCTGTCGGGCAATAAAATATTATTGAATGCAAAATGCAAACGGTTGCCCGGGTAAATGTTTGTATGCACAGGGTGTGAGTTATCTATAACACGGAACGTACTTAAATCCAGACCCGAACTAAGCGTATCAAAAATGTGAATGTTATATGCAGTAGCTGTACCGGTGTTTTGAAAGAAGATAGTATAAAGCAAATTGGTAGTTGGTAAAATATCACCTTCGGGCGAAACGGTTTTTTCGTTAGGGTCAAACGAAGTAGCAGCGGCACGGCACTGGGTGTTTGAATTATTTGTTACATCAACATCGCCAATAACAGGATTAGCGTTTATAGTGTTACAAATAGTATCGCCTATCATAACAGTTGTATCTGTTACTGCCTGAATGTGGTAGTTCAAACTTCCTCCACCTAACAGAGAGGTGTAATTCCATGTGAGCGTATCACCATTAACAGATGTAGGGACAGGAGTTGCGCTTACATAAGAAAGCCTGTTGTCTAAAATAATTTCTACACTTCCGCTTAGTATCTGGCAACTGTTGTTGTGTAAAGAACCACTAACAGTTACATTTTGTCCCGGTACAAATACACCTCCCCAAATCTGGGCACTTAAATCAAAATCAGGAGCGCAATAAACTGCAAAATCATTTCCGGTTGACGGGTAACTTGTAACCGAATATTGTCCTGATAGCGGACATATAGAATTAAAACCAAGCATAGGGTAATATCCGGTTTGTACGGTATAGCTTGTTGAAATATCACCTTGAAAAAAGTAGTTGCCTGCATTATCTGTAAAAGCTGTAAAGCTTTGCCCACTTGGTAAAATGAGCATTACCGGAAAATTATTGATTGGTGTATCACCGGTATTAAAAACACAATCGTTGTTATTGTCGTTATACACCATGCCCGAAATGTTTCCGCAGTTGTCAGAAATATTTACAGAGTTATATTGAACCAATGTATCGGCATTTCCGCTACCATCGCTTAAAATTATTTGCGTTGAAAAAAGTCCGGTGCTTAAATAATAATGCGATGCGGTTGTATTATAAGAGCCACTTGTAACGGTGGTTTGAAATGTAGTATCATTTCCATCTCCAAAGTTGATATTAACATTAATTGTTCCGGTAAAAATTGAACCGAATCCCCATAAATTAAAATCAACATTTTGTGAGCCGCATGGTTGACTGTAATTATGTGTTGCATACATCCAGTTGCCTGTTCCTTCGCCAATAAAAATATCATCAATCATAAAGCCATAATTATTTACTGACACATCAGCTGTGAAAATAAAACGGAGTTTAGCATTGGCTTGTCCTGCTAATGATGGCACATCTATAATTGCATTGCGCCAGATGGTGTCTACTCCTGTCCAACCGGCAAGTCCTGATGAATTCAATGAAGAGTCATTATACCAATTAAATCCGCCTCCTACATTTCCGACAAGATTATAAGTTACACCGCCATCAATACTGTATTCCATCCTTACCCCATCCCAACTATTCTCCACCCTAAAATTTCTCCATAAACTAATGTACGGGTTTGTTAGTGTGGAAAAATCCAACAAAGGAGACTCAATCATTGTTTCAGTATTATTCTGATAGTTTGAACCATCATATCCTACAGCCATTGCTTTAGACCCCGAATGTGCTGTTGCACCTGCTGGAGTAATAATGTTCCATGCACTTCCGCTTATGGTAGTATCAGTCCATAGAGATGTTCCGCTTTCAAAATCTTCAAAATAGGGAAAGGTAATTTGCGCGTTAGTGAAAGTTGAAATGGCAAAGAATGTCAGTAGCGTAAATAATTTTTTCATTAGAGTAATTATTTGTTTCTGCAAATATATTCTTTGAGCGTAAAGAGCATTATTTTTTTTTAATAAGATTCCCCCTCTTTATGAGGGGGAATGACAGGCTAATTAGCGGTAAACCAAACCCTCCCTCTCTAAAATAATAAATACCCAACCTGTCATTTTCTGCCAATGGCAGAGAATCTTAAACTACAATTAAAATTTTCAATTGCATTTAATCTCAAACACCACCTTCATTTATTTTTTTAGATTTGACGCATATAACTTATGTCAAAGAAATTTTTTGTACTTTTTTTCTTTTATGGTTCAATGTAAAGTCAAAAGCACAACCATTTATTGATGTTGTAAATTTCTCGTTGTACAAATCGCGCCCAACCAATTTTTTTAGCAGTGATGATAATTCTTTTTACAGCAATTCTTTTTCCATCAATTCTACACTACCTCTAAAACTTGATTCTAACAATCTCATCAGTCTCAACCCTTTTGTTGATAGCCACAGGTATCAGCTAAAAACAAACAGAGGAAGTACGAGATATACGAGCATTGGAATTCCTATATTTTTTATACATCAGTGGAAGAACACCCACTGGAAAACTTCAGCCGGATTTGTTGGAAGAATGAATAAGAATGACGACAAGGATGAAACGAAAAATATTTATCAATATGGTGGCGTACTGCTTAACACCTTTTGGAAAAAAGAATCAATAAAATTTAAATTTGGCGTATATCTAAATACTGAGTTTTACGGATTGTATGTTACACCACTTTTAGGGTTAGACTGGCGCGTAAATAAAAAACTAAATGTATTTGGTGTATTGCCAAGTAATATGAATGCAGAGTATAAACTTCATTCACGACTTCACACCGGCATAGCATTTAAAGGGAGCATAGCTTCATACAGAATTGAAGACGAGTTTTTTTATAGAGTTGATGATAACTACATAAAACTTTTTGCAGATGTATATGCAACAAAAAAAATTGTTTTAACTGTTGAATATGGTCATTCGGTTTTGCGAAGAATTAGAACCGGAAAAAGAACTGATAGCAAAACAGAATATTTGAATGATGAAAAAGCCAACGGTTATTTTTTGAAAGCCGGAGTGGCGTATAGGATTAGGATGGATAAAGAGTAAACCCTTCCTATCCCGAAATTTCGGGACTTCCACGGTAATGTCATTTAGTTAAGATTCCTCACTACGTTCGAAATGACACCATACAAAAACAACAAAGCCGCGCCATCACCCTCTCTCTTTCTAATTCAATATGCAACCTGTCCTATTTGCTCAACTAAATAACATTACCCCGAATGGGAGGACTATAAAATCTGTAGTAATCATTAAGGTAAGTGATAAGTGTTTTTTAAACCTGTGGCAATCATTAAGCGAAGCTTTAATTGTTTTTTTAATCCTGTAATCTGTGTTTAAAAACTTAGCCAATTAAATTCTCTCCGGCAAAAATTTCACCGTAACTAATTCATACGTTTGCCACATGTCAGTTATATCAGTTAAAAATCTTTTTAAAAAGTACGAATCAGTTGAAGCCGTTAAGGGCATCACCTTTGATGTAAACGAAAAGGAAATTTTTGGTTTGCTCGGACCAAATGGCGCAGGCAAAACCACTACACTTGAAATTATTGAAACCCTGCGCGAAAAAACTTCGGGTGAGGTGCTGGTTGACAGCATGAACATTGAAACGCATGCCAACGACATAAAAAAATAATTGGCGTGCAGTTGCAGGCTGCCGGTTATTACCCAAGCCTTACACTTACCGAATTGATTGATTTGTTTGCAGGGCTTTACAACAAAGAAGTTAACCCGCTGGAAGTTTTAAAAAGTGTTGGGCTTGCTGATAAGGCAAAAGCAAAATTTAAAGAACTAAGTGGCGGACAAAAACAACGCTTTAGTATTGCAACTACATTAATTAATGATCCCAAAATTATTTTTTTAGATGAGCCAACTACAGGCTTAGATCCACAAGCTCGCAGAAATCTTTGGGAGCTGATAAAGGAAATTCGCAGCAAAGGAACTACAGTTGTTATTACTACACATTACATGGATGAGGCCGAACAACTTTGCGACAGAGTTGCCATTATTGAATCAGGAAAAATTGTTGCCATAGATACACCCGACAGTCTTATAGATAAATTAGTAGCATCGGGTTTTGAAAGGAAGAAAGAAGTAAAAAAGGCAAACCTTGAGGATGTGTTTTTGAATCTTACAGGAATTGAATGGCGCGATAATAATTAGACAAGAATTTAAAATGAAAAAATATTCTCAAACAAAAGCAATGCTGGCTATTGCCAAAGCAAGTTTTCGTTCCATTATGCGAAGCCCATCGGCTGTGGTATTTACGCTGGCGTTTCCTTTAATTTTTATTTTGGTGTTTGGGTTTCTGGGTGGTGGTGGTGCAAGAGTAGATGTATACGTGCACAAGAGATTCCCGGAAGAGCGTACAAAAGCATTGATTTTATTTTGCCTGGCAGTTAGGTTTTTCTCTGTTATCGTCAGGTGTGTTTGGAACTGCATTTGTTTTTTTCAGTTTACGGCAAACGCTAGTCATAAAACGATTTTTTGCAACACCTGTTAAACGTATTTACATTGTATTGGGTGAAGCAATAAGCCGAATGTCGTTTGCAATTTTAGGAGCAATGTTCATTATTGGTATTGGTCATTTTGCATTTGGCTTTACACTTATAAACGGATTAGAAACTTTTTTAACCATGCTGTTGCTTTCCGCTATTGGTTTAGTGCTGTTCATGGGATTTGGATTTATTATTTCAGGGCTTGCAAAAAGCGAAAGTACCATACCGCCATTGGCAAATATTATTACACTGCCACAGTTTTTATTATCGGGTACATTTTTTAGTGTGGAGGCATTTCCGGCATGGCTTCAACCCATTTGCAAAATTCTTCCGCTTACCTATTTGAACGATGCCATGCGTAAAGTTGCATTTGAAGGATTAAAAATATACCAGATACTTCCGCAATTAGGAATTATAGCATTGTGGACGGTGATTGTTTATACCGTAGCAACGAAAACTTTTAAGTGGGAGTAGTAAGAGAAATAAAAAACAAAACGCTAAAGAGTTTATAACCTTTAGCATTTTGTTTTGATCGTTTTAATTATTTATCCTTGTTTTACTAATTGTATTTCACAACTTATTCTTACCTCTTCGCTTACCAGTACTCCTCCTGTTTCCAATGGTGCGTTCCAGTTTAGTCCCCAATCTTTACGGTTTATTTTTCCGTTTATGGTAAAACCTGCTTTAACATTCCCCCATGGGTCTTTCATCAACCCGCCAAATTCTACATCTAATTTTATGCTTTTAGTAATGTCTTTTATAGTAAGGTCGCCATACAGTTCGTAGCTCCCATCGTGGTCAATATCTTCGTATTTGGAGACTTTAAATTTTATCTGCGGAAATTTTTCTGTATCAAAAAATCAGCGCCTTTTAAATGACCATCTCTTTGCTCATTGTTGGTGGTAACGGAATTTACATCAGCAATAAAAGAAATATCTGCACTCATAAAGTCTTCGTTATCTGTTTCGGCTGTAACTTCGTATTTGGCAAAGCTGCCAGTAACATTGGTAATCATTAAGTGCTTTATTTTAAACTGCACTTCGCTGTGCGTAGGGTCTAACGACCATTTAATTTTTGACATAATATTTTTGTTGAATTGTTTTAATTGTTTTTTCCTATTGAACATTCAAATTATTAAACCATCATTGGCACTTCCATTAAAAGTATTTCAGCATCATTACTGAGTGATGTCATTTCAACGGCATCTGTATTCCAAATTCCCATTCCATCGCGTTCATTTAACTCGGTATCGTTTACTTTAAAATTTCCTTTCAAGACAAATGCATATACGCCATTTCCCTTTTTATTAAAGGTGTAATTAGTTTTTACATTTTCGTCAAACCTGCCCATATTAAACCATGCATCCTGGTGTATCCACACCCCATCATCACTTGTATTGGGCGAAAGTATTTGTTGCAGTTTATTTTTTCTATCGGCTGCATTTAAGGTAATCTGATCATAACGAGGGGTTACATTTTTTTTATTTGGGAATAACCAAATTTGCAAAAATTTAACCTCTTTGTCTTTATTTCTGTTGTATTCGCTGTGGGTAATTCCGCTTCCGGCACTCATAACTTGTATATCCCCATGTTTAATAACGGCTGTGTTTCCCATACTGTCTTTGTGTTCTAAATCACCTTCAAGCGGAATAGAAATAATTTCCATATTATCATGCGGGTGTGTGCCAAAACCCATGCCTGCGCTAACAGTATCGTCATTTAGCACACGCAATACGCCAAAGTGCATACGCTCAGGATTATAATAATTTGCAAAACTGAAAGTGTGTTTAGAGTCAAGCCAGCCGTGGTTGGCATTACCTCTTGTATTAGCCTTATGTAAAATTGTATTTGCCATAATATTTGATTTTGTATTGGGTATGTGATTAAAACCTAAGGATTCAAGTTGGTGTAATTCATCAATATTGTTTTTAATAACATTGCCAAGCGCTGCACTGCTCACAAACATTCCTGTTCCGAGCAATCCTTTTTTTAAAAAATCTTTTCTGTCCATGACTTTTAAATTTTTAAGTAAAATTATTTTCTGATTTTATTGCGTGCATTAATTCAGATTAAGAAATAACACCAAACGTTCCTGAGTTAATATCTTCCATTGCCTGCATAATTTCTGCTTTGGTATTCATTACAAACGGACCGTAACGGGCAATTGATTCATTGATTGGTTCGCCAGAAATAAAAAACACCATGCTGTCGGCATTGGCATTAAGATGAATAGTTTCTCCGTCATTATTAAACACAATAAAATCTTTGTGTTTAGATTTTTCAGAGTTGTTAATCGTTACTTCTCCTTTTGTAACAAGCATCATTGCATTATGGTTAAAAGGAATTTCAAAAGTAATGTCAGAATTCTTATTTAATCTTAAATCATACATTTCAATAGGAGTATAAGTTGATGCTGCACCATTTACACCTTTAAAATTTCCAGCAATTATTCTTGCAACGCTTCCATTGTCATCTAACTTAAATTCTTTTATCATTTCACGCGTTAAGGCCTGATAATGCGGTTTATCCATTTTATTTTTTGCAGGCAGGTTAACCCAAAGCTGAATAAAATGCTGAACACCACCATTGCGTGTAAAATTTTCTGATTGAAATTCTTCGTGCATTAAGCCACCTGCTGCTGTCATCCATTGCACTTCACCGGCACGAATAATGCCACCTGCACCTGTTGAATCTCTGTGCTCCACTTCTCCCTCATAAGCAATGCTTACAGTTTCAAACCCGCGGTGCGGATGTTCTCCTACTCCACGCCTTTGCAGTGAAGGGGCAAACTTGTGTGGCTCGTTATAATCAAGCAATATAAACGGGCTTAACTCATTACCGGCATAATTATTTACACCCGGAATATAATTTGAAACTCTGAAACCATCTCCTACAAAATAGGGGGTGGTGCCTTGGTAAATGTGGTTGATTGTTTTTGTTATCATGGCATTTAAAACTTTTACCACAAAAATACATTTATGAAGATGGTTACTACATTAAACTGGATTAAGAAATGGAGAGCTATATTTGTAGAATAATTAAAGGTTAAAAACATGATTCGAAATTATTTAATCACAACGCTATTACTGCTTCAAAGTTTTGTATTGTTTGCCGGAGGCAATGAAACAATTGTAATACGTACTAAAATTTATTGCGACCACTGTAAAGAATGCGAAAGCTGCAAGCCAAGAATTGATAATTCTGTTAAGTATTTAAAGGGGGTAAAGTTTTCTAAACTGAATGTAGAAGAGCAAACAATTACCGTACAATACAATCCAAAAAAAACTACCGCTGCACAAATTAGAGAAGCCATTTCTAAAAGTGGCTTTGATGCAGATGAAATAAAAGCTGAAGGTGCTGCTTATAAAAAGCTAGATGACTGTTGTAAGAAAAAGTAAGTTTTTAATGACTATCTCTTTTTTCTTGCTTTGCTGATAAATTTATTTGCGAAATTTTTTAATGAGAAAAATAATTGATTTTTTGTTTTGCATTGCACTGTTTTTTCAAGCGGATGCGATCAATTTGATTACAACACCTATCAAACCGATGTATATGACGGTCATTTAGAACTTAAAACAAATTATAACATTGAACGCTTGTTGGGCAAACCGCGCAAAGACACTCTTAAAATAGTATTTACAGGGGACACTCAGCGTTTTTATGACGACCTTGAAGATTTGGTTGAAGAGGTGAACGATATTCTTGATTTGGACGCAATGATTATTACTGGGGATATAACTGATTTTGGTATTGGACGCGAGTTTAAGTGGATAAACAAAGAGTTACTAAAATTAAAAGTACCGTTACTAACTGTAATTGGAAATCATGATTGTATTGCAAATGCTAAAGAAATTTACCGCGAAATTTTTGGGCCGCTTGATTATTCTTTTACGGAATGATGTAAGATTTGTAATGCACAATACCAATTCAAGAGAGTTTGCTTTTAACGGAACAGTGCCTGATTTAAACTGGATGCAGCAACAGGTAATCGATACAGCATATTTTAAAGGATGCATTTTTGTTTCTCATGTTCCGCCCGATAATGCTGACTTTGATAAAGCGCTTGAAATTCCATACGCATCTTTGCTGAAAAATACAGGTAAAACAATTTTTTCTTCTAACGGGCATAACCATAATCACCGTATTGGAGAATTATATAATGATGGCATCACTTATATAAATACCAGCAGCCCCCAAAACAGAATTTATGCGCTTGTAACAGTTTATCCTTATGCAACAGATAAGAAATTTGATTGTGTGTTTGTGCCTTTTTAGCACCAACATTTTTGCGCAGTCAGACTCCTTGGGTTGGTCTCGTTTGTATAAGCTCAAAGCATTCTCATTACTCTATGTAGTCGGTTTTTATATGTTTATCTAAGGTATTTATATTAATCCGATAAAAAATACTGAAATTACTTTTACATCAGGCTATACACCCAAGCACTTTGGCGCAATATGGACTATAAACGGGCTGTTATCCTATAACATTTGGAAAATTAAATTAAACAGTCATTGGGAAATACATCCTTTTAATGCGGGGGCTTTTCTTAACCTTAACATTGGAAAAAATATTTATTTCAATTACCCTTCAAAATATCCTGATGATTACTATTGGTGGAATCAGGCTGTGCGATATGGTCCATTTGTTCACTCGGAACTGAAATATATTCCTGATAAAGGAAACCTGAATTACAAATTTTTCTTTCAGACCTCTACAAACGATTTATACATTGCATCGTATGGATTTAACAGAAGTTCTATTTACCTGCACGAAATTTTTGTTTTTGGTTTTGGTATTAAGGTTGAGAGACAGGATATAAAACGTCCGTTTATTGAGTAAAACTTTTTACTTCTTTTTTCCTTTTCCGATATTTCTTGCTGCAAACTTTACCGTGCGTTCTAATTCTAATGCTTCCATAAATATTTCTTCAACCGCACGCACACGGCTTTTTTCAATCTCAAAAAAGGGTACGCCTTTAATCATGTTTCTTTTTTTAGCCTCCAAAATTCCCTGCTCATTACTCAATTCAAAGCCACGTATAAAACAAATTTCAATTCCGTTTGGTTTAACAGGATTGATATAGCACACCCAGGTTCTTTGATAATAAAAAGGAATTCTGAATCTTATTTTAGGGGTAACATTAGGATAATCTTTAAACCGCGAGTGAAAAAATGAAATCAGTTTTTTCTGATTTTCATTTTGAAGATTGGCAATATATGCGTCAACATCATCCATCTAATCCTTACCTTTTTACCAATCGCGCTCTAATTTTACTTAAAAACTCAGGCGATATTCCAAGATAAGATGCGATGTAATGTTGCGGCACGCGCTGCGGAATTGTTGGATAACGTGCAATGAAATCAAGATATTTTTCTTCGCCTGTTTGTGCAATTGTTTTAAAGAGCCTGCGCTGCATTACAGAAAGATTTTTTTGCACCAACAACCGGAACATGCGCTCAAAGCGTGGCGCTTTCATAAACAACTCCTCCATAGATTGTGGTGTGAATGTAAGTAACTCGCAATCTTCAATAGTTTCAATAAATAAATTGCCGGGCTTGCGGTCGTAAAAACTGGCAATATCACTTACCCACCAGTCCTCAATGGCAAATTGAATGATTACTTCAAAACCGTTTTCGTCTATAAAATAATTTCTGATGCAGCCTTTGTTTATGTAAGCACCAAAATTGCACACCTCACCTTCGCGCAGTAAAAGGTTTTTTCTTTACGCTTTTAGGAGTCATTATTGAATTGAAAATTTTTAACTCCTCTGTATTAAAGGTTACATATCGCGCTGCATGTTTATTTATCTGCTCAAACATGATGATGTTTTAGTATATAATTTTTATTTCTGAATCAGAGAGCAACTCCTCTCCTTTCATTTTTAAAACTATCTGCGCAATGGTAAGCACGTCTTTCTGACAATAGGTAACAATGCGTTGTAAATTTTTTTCTTCCCAATACACCTGCCATACTTTAGAACCATCAATATCATCTTTAGGCGATGGTATGCCAAACACGTGAGCCATTAAGTTAAGCGGAGTAAAATTTTTGTAGTCGCCAAAGCGCCACATCTCCATAGTATCTAAATGATTTATCTCCCATGGTTTTTTGCCTGATGTGTTTAATGCTTTGGGCAATTTAATTCCGTTAATAAGCATTCGCCTGCTCAGGTAAGGGAAGTCAAATTCTTTACCGTTATGTGCGCACAGCAAATGATTGGATTTATTAAAAAATTTATTGAGCAGGGAAGCAAAGTCTATGAGAATTTTTTTTTCATCATCGCCATAAAAAGATTTAAGGCGGAAAAGTTTTTTTGTTTTGCTGTAATCAGAAAAATAGCCGGTGCTTATGCAAATTATTTTTCCGAACTCGGCATAAATGCCAGCACGGTTGTAAATGCTTTCGTGTGTTTCTTTGTCTTTAATTAAGTATCGTGCTTTGTTTGCCCACAAATTTTTTCCGCATCACTCAGTGCTTTAAAGTTTTGCTGCTGTGGAACAGTTTCAACATCAAGAAATAAAATATTGGTCAGGCTGGTTTCTATCATACTTATAAAGAGGAGCTAAAATAAAAAAAGGCAGCAGATGCTGCCCTTTGTGTTCTTTAGATTGTACGAAGAAAAGAGTCCGCTCTATTTAATCTTTACGGTCTTTTCTACCGATGCTCCAGGTTCAAGTCTTATATAATCTCTTCCAGCCAGCACTCCTTTTGATGCTTCAATATTCAGCACCGCCTCTTTATCAAAAGTAAAGTATGCCTGCCCATAACCATCGGTGGTTGCTTCCTGATGCACACTGGCTTTAACTCCTGTGTTTGGGTTAACTACACTATCCTGACTTAGAATTACTAACGCACCACTTACCACTTTGCCAACAGTATCGGTAACAGTAACTACTGCATCGCAACCGGTTTCTTTTTTCTTACAGGAAATTATGCCTGATGCAATGCCTGCTAATAAAACAAAGGGTAATAGTTTTGTACGAATGGTGGTTTGCATGTGATGTGTTATTTTAATTAAACTTGCAGATGTTTTTTACGAAGTGCAAAAGAAAAAGTTTACACCTTCAAAAATAATATTTAATATAATAATTTTAAGAAATATTTACCTTTAATCTTACTTATTTTTGTGTCTTCTTGTGCAATTAATAAGAATAAATCAACTAAAACAGATAAATCAAAACCTATGGTACCCAAAGAAAGTTTAGTGGACATAACTACCGATTATGGTGTAATGAGAGTTAAACTATATGATGAAACCCCTAAGCACCGCGATAATTTTTTAAAGTTAGTGAAAGAAGGTTATTATGACGGGCTGTTGTTTCATCGTGTTATAAACGGGTTTATGGTACAAGGTGGCGATCCTCAATCAAAGAATGCCGCTCCTGGAACTATGCTTGGTAATGGAGGTCCGGGTTATACAATTCCGGCAGAGTTTAATCCTGCCCGTTTTCATAAAAAGGGCGCGCTTGCTGCGGCTCGCATGGGCGATCAGGTTAATCCTAACAAAGAATCATCCGGCAGCCAGTTTTATATTGTGCAAGGTAAGCCAGCCAGTGAGCAAGAACTTACCATGACTCAACAGCGAATAAACATTACCTACACACCAGAGCAACGCCAGGTTTATACCACTGCAGGCGGCACTCCATTTTTAGATATGGGATACACTGTTTTTGGTGAAGTAGTTTCGGGTTTGGAGGTGATTGATAAGATTGCTGCCGTGCAAACACAGCCGGGTGACAGACCTGTACAGGATGTAAAAATGACTATGAAGATAGTTGAATAATATATTGCAGGCAGATTAAAACTTTGTGTCTTTTATTTGCGGGATATTTTTTGAACATAAAGTGAAATAGTAATTGAAAGTATGGCCATGTCTTCCGATAAAGTAAAATCTCTTTTACACGAAGTTGAAAGTTTTAAAATTGAAACCAAAGAGCAGCTTGAAAATTTTCGTTTGCAGTTTTTAAGTAAAAAGGGCTCTATACAAGAATTGTTTGGACGTATTAAAGATATTGAGCCCGCCATGCGGAAAGAGTATGGCGCTGTTGTAAATGATTTAAAAAATAAAGCTGAAGAAAAATTTATTGCGCTTAAAGAAAAATTTGAATACACCCCTGCGGAATCAACAGGCATAGATTACAGCTTACCGGGCGAACCAATGCAAAGCGGTGCAATGCATCCTATTTCAATTGCACGCAACCGGATTATTGAAATATTTTCAGCCATTGGGTTTGTAGTAAGTGACGGACCGGAGATTGAGGATGACTGGCACAACTTTTCTGCACTAAACTTTCCGGAAGAGCATCCGGCAAGAGATATGCAGGATACTTTTTTTGTGAGCCCAACAGACGAAGGTGATACAAAGGGCCCTATGGCATTGAGAACACACACATCGTCTGTGCAGGTGCGCATTATGGAAAATAACCAACCGCCTATACGTACTATTAGCCCCGGCCGGGTTTACCGTAACGAAGCCATTAGTGCAAGGGCGCATTGTTTTTTCCATCAGGTAGAAGGCTTATATATTGATACAGATGTTTCATTTGCTGATTTAAAGCAAACGCTTTTATACTTTGCTAAAGAAATGTTTAGCAGCGATACAAAAATCCGTTTGCGCCCGTCTTATTTTCCGTTTACGGAGCCATCGGCCGAAATGGATATAAGTTGCAGTATATGCAAAGGCAAAGGCTGCAATGTTTGCAAGTACACAGGTTGGGTAGAGATACTTGGCTGTGGTATGGTTGACCCTGCCGTGCTTGATAATTGTAAAATAGACAGCAAAAAATATTCTGGTTATGCTTTTGGAATGGGCATTGAGCGCATAGCCATGCTCAATCATGGCATCAATGATTTGCGTTTATTTTCTGAAAATGACTTAAGGTTTTTGAGGCAGTTTGGAGGCGTTTAATCTTTCGAAAAATAATCTCCACTCTGGTAAACCCCCGTAATCTGTTTTACAATTTGCATAAGTAAATCGTTTGCCAAAGCGCTGGCACCAAACCTGAACCAATCTGGGTGCAGCCATGCTTCGCCCAGTGTTTCGCGAACCATTACCAAATATTGTAAAGCCATTTTTGCAGTAGCAATTCCTCCGGCAGGTTTCATGCCTATCATTACACCGGTGTTGTAATAGTGATCACGAATAGTCTCAAGCATTACCAAGGTTACAGGTAAAGTTGCAGCGGGTTGCACCTTACCTGTGCTTGTTTTAATAAAATCGGCTCCGGCAGCAATAGAAAGCTCGCTTGCTTTGCGCACATTGTCAAGCGTACTTAACTCACCTGTTTCTAAAATTACTTTTAAGTGTGCGCTACCACATGCTTCTTTAACCGCAGCAATTTCGTCAAACACAAAATTGTAATTTCCTTTTAAAAATTCTCCGCGAGATATTACCATGTCTATTTCATCGGCACCTTCGTTAACGGCATAGCGTGTTTCTTCTAATTTAAACTTACGCGTGCTCATACCCGTGGGAAAAGCAGTGCTTACGGCAGCAACTTTTACTCCGCTATCTCCCAATGCTTTTTTTGCAACGCCTACTAAGTTTGCGTACACGCAAACTGCCGCAGCACTTGGTATATCGGGTAATGATTCGTATGGGCGTATTGCCTTTGCGCACAACTGCCGTACCTTGCCGGGGGTATCTTTGGCATCAAGGGTGGTTAAGTCCATCATGCTGATAGCAAGTTTTAGAGCATGCATTTTACTTTCTGTTTTAATGCTGCGTTTATTAAGACGTGCTACACGCTCTTCAACACCAACCTGGTCAACAGAAGGTATGCCTTGCATAAATGAAAGTCGTGAGTGGATAGTTTGCATGAATGTTTTTTCAGTTGTCAAATTGTTGGCATAAAAATAAAACAAAAAGAGTTGAACAGTTTTTTTTAATCAATTTAATATCACATTTGCGCTACGCATTTTATATAAGGTGAACCTCCCACTTAAAATAGCTAAGCGATATTTAATTGCTAAAAAATCCCACAACATCATTAATGTTATCTCATTAATTTCGGTAATTGGTGTTTTTGTCGGAAGCATGGCATTAATAATAGTATTGTCTGTATTTAACGGGTTTGGCAATTTGATTTTGCAGTTGTACGATTCGTTCGATCCCGATATTAAAATTATTGCTGCCCAGGGAAAATTTTTTGACCCCTCTTTAATTGATCTTAAAAAAATAAAAAATATAAATGGAGTTGATGCAATATGTTTAACACTTGAAGAAAATGCTTTAATCAAAAACGATGACCGCCAATGCATTGCAACGATCAAAGGTGTTGACTCAAACTTTATTCACACAAGCCGCATTACTGAAAATATTATTGACGGCAATTTTTCACTGTCAGATGCTGAAATTCCATCGGCAAGTGTAGGAAGTGTTATTGCATATACATTATCACTAAACCTTGTGGCTACTTTTAATGCATTAACTATTTATGTTCCTAAAAAAGATGCTTCGCTTACAAACATTGCCCAAGATGCTTTTTATGAAAAGATTATACAACCAACATCTGTCTTTGGTATACAACAGGATTTTGACAGCAAATATGTGTTAGTGCCTTTGCAGTTTGCCCGTGAAATTACCGGTGAAGAAAAAAGAGTTTCAGCCATTGAAATTTCAATTCTTGTAAATGCCGATACAAAAAACATCATTAACCAAATAAATGCTATAGCAGGAAAAAACTTTTTGGTAAAGGACCGCATACAGCAACACGATTTTATTTACAAAATTTTAAAGAGCGAAAAGTTTGCAGTTTTTTTAATTCTTTCACTCATTATGATAATTGCCATTTTTAACATACTAGGCACACTTACCATTTTAATAATTGAAAAGAAAAGAGATATAGGCATACTAAAAAACCTGGGTGCAACATTGCAAACCGTAAAAGGAATATTTTTTATTGAAGGAATTTTAATTACAGCAATAGGCGCTGTTGCAGGCATTGTTTGCGGATTACTTATTTGCTATGCACAAATACATTTTTCAATTATAAAATTCAGCAATCAGGGCGCCATGGTTGTTGACGCCTATCCTGTAATGATACAATGGTTAGATGTGGTTTGTGTTTTGTTAACTGTAGGCGGTGTAGGTATGCTTGCAACTTTGTTTACTACAGAAAAATTAGTCAGAAAGCTGTACTGAATGGCAAGATACGTTCTGATTTCACAAGATTTTATCTTTGATTTTCAGCAAGTTGAGTATTTTTATAAAGCTTGTGCAACCACATAGCTCATTTTTGCATCCTTAAATATTGGAACAACATTGTAATGACCGATGAGGAAATTATACGAGGCTGCATACAAAAAGACTTACGCTCACAAAAGCAATTGTATGACCGCTATTCCTCAAAAATGATGGGAGTTTGTTTGCGATACGCAAATAACAAAGAAGAAGCGCAGGATTTATTGCAAGAGGGTTTTATAAAAGTTTTCCAGAATATCAGTTCTTTTAAATTTAGTGGTGAGTTTGCCGGCTGGATAAAAAAAATAATGGTGAACAATGCGCTTGAGCAAATAAGAAAACGCAAAATTGTTTTTGAAAAATTAGAGGATGATTTTGCAGATGGAGAATCGGAATATCACCTGGGTGAAAGCCAGCACGATGTAAAAGATTTGTTGCGTATGTTGCAACAATTGCCCCAGGGTTACCGCACCGTATTTAACCTTTATGCAATAGAAGGTTACACACATAAAGAAATTGCCGATAGATTAGAAATAGAAGAAGGAACAAGTAAAAGCCAGTATGCGCGTGCAAGAGCATACATTCAAAAAATGCTTGCAGGAGTAAAGTCAGTATAAAAACTAATGACAGAAAAAGGAAACATAGAAAAATTTTCAGCGAAGGTTTTGAAAACTTTCAGGCGGATGCCAATGCTTCTGTTTGGAATGGTATTGAAAACCAATTGCAGATTCCTGCATCTATTCCGGCAGCGGGTGTTTCTGTTATTACAAAAACAATTATAGGTTTAACTACAGCAGCTATACTTACAGCAGGTGTTATTTATTTTAATCAAAGCAAAGAAGAAAATGATGTTGCTAATAAACAACAACCACAACCTGAAAGTGTTACTATAGTTCCGATACAATCCAATGAAAGTTTGCCGGTTTTAAATTCTAACAACAAAGATTTATCTGCCAAGGAAATTATTAGTAACCCCCCTAAAGATTTATTAAAATCTGAAATTAAAACCAACACCTCTACGGAAACAACTGACCAAAAAGCGAAGGCAGAAGTTGTAGTCTCAGATCAAATTAACTCAGAGGGCAATAAAACTACAAGCCCTTCTGAAGTAGAAAAAGAAATTTCCTCAACTAATCCTAATCCTATTAATGGTACAACCACGGCTGATTATAGCAAGCTTAAATCTGAAATAGAAAAAGAACCTTCAGCTACGTACCCTCCTCAAAATAGTCAACCAACAAATACACCTGTTACACAACAAACCTTAGCTTACAAACCTTTTCCTTTTAAGTACAATGTTATTACGCCAAACGGAGATGGGAGCAATGATGTATATGCCCTATATGCGGATGGTTTAGATATAATAAATGTAGAAGCATTTATTTTAGATGCAAGCAGCCGCAGGGTTGGTTTTATAAATAACATGAGCAGCTATTGGGATGGCAAAGACCTAAAAGGAAATATTTTGCCTAACGGCACATACCGTATTATAGTAAGTGCAACAGGGGCAGATGGAACCAATTACAAAGGACAGGATTTTATAATTATAAAGAGGTAACAAATAACAATAAACACATCAATAACTTCCTAAAACAAATAATAAAATGAAAAAACAAATTCTACTTATTGCAATGCTTGTTTCTGCATTAATTGGTTTTATACCAACGGAAACAAAGGCATCTCACTGGGCTGGTGGGGATATTACTTACACCTACGTAAGCACTAACACTTACTTGGTGCGCCTTCGGTTTTACCGCGATGCAGCAGGTATTCCGGTACCTGCAACGGTACCTTTGTGTTACTCGTCAACTAACCCTATTTCGTTTTCCAGTACAATAACTTTAAATCCCGTTGGAATTGGTGTTCCTATTAATCAATCACCGTGTGTACCTCCCGGTTCAGGTTATAACATTGAAGAGTATGTTTACGAGGGGGTATTGGTTTTACCCCATGCTGCAATAGATTGGACATTAAGCTACACTGATTGTTGCAGAAATGGCGCCATCACAACCATTCAACCGAATAACTGGATGATATATTGTAAGTTGGATAATCAGAATTTTCCAACAAACAATTCTCCCAATTTTGCTTTTCAACCTGTTACAGAATTTTGCATCAACAATCCGTTTTACTTCCAGCAAGGGGCATTTGATATTGATGGCGACAGTCTTGTATTTTCGTTAAGTCCTGCTTACAACGATTTTTCCTGCCCCTTAACATTTACTCCAGTTACATACAATGCCGGTTTTTCTGCAACTGCGCCATTTTCCAGTTCCGTACCCATTACTTGTGATCTTAATACTGGTACTATATTTTTTATTCCTAATGCAATACAAACAGGAGTAATGGATGTATTGGTTGAAGAATTTGACCCTTTTACTGGAGTTAAAAAGGGAGAAACGATTAGAGATATTCAGGTAAACATTGTTGCCAACTGCAATATAATCCCCCCTGCTTACGATTCAACATTTAATGCCAATGGAGTGAGTATTACTGTTGATGGGGTACTTAATTTAGCTTGTGATGATACCACCTTTATTTTGGAATTTGATAGCACGGCCAAGATACAATGCGGTTCTATTGTTCCCACAGATATTCGCGTTACTTTGCCAAGCGGGCTGCCTAATCCTGTTGTTAGTGCGGTAGGTATTAATTGCTCCAATGGCCTAACATCAAGTATTTTGGTAACTGTGCTTAACCCCTTCCCTGCCGGAACGAGTTATGCTTACACGAAGGTTGGTAATGATGGAAATACGTTTTTAAGTGAATGTGGTTCATCTATGCCAGAGTTAGATTCTATTGCGTTAGTTATTACTGACAGTAGCGTATTGGTTGTTGACTCTACATCTGCATTGGTGGGTTGCGTATTTGATAAAATAGAATTAACCTTTAACCAGCCACTGTTTTGTTTTGGAATAGCTTCAAATGGAAGTGATTTTACTGTAGTAGATGCCAACGGTAACAATATACCCGTAACGGGAGCATTATGCGGTGGTGCAGCAAACCCGAATGCACCTTATAGCGCAAACCTGCTTACTATTTTAACTAACCCCGGCACAACCGGTGTAGGTCCGCTTTACGTTATATCTAATATTGGCTCTGACGGGAACTCTATTGCTAACACCTGCGAAACATATATTAATGCAAACGATACAATAGCGGTTGTTACCGTGCTTACATATATACCAGTTAATTTTGGTCCTGATGTAACGCAATGTGACAGACCCCCATATCCAATTTTAGATATGGGCGTACTTGCACCAACTGCTGTATTTAACTGGACACTTAACGGTTCTTCGGTTGGAACCAATAACGATTCTTTGTTAGCCAACCAATCTGGTACGTATATAGGTGTTGTAGGTGTGGGTGCTGTTTGCTCAGGTTCAGATACTATTGTTGTAGATCTTTTAGCCATACCTACAGTAACAATTACTGATGGTGCTACTGCACTTCCTGATACCTTAAATCTTTGCCCCGGAGATCCTATTCCCTCTTTATCCTCAACTACAACCGGAACCGGATACCAGTGGTTTAACAACGGAGTAGCTGTACTCGGTGCCACTACCTCAACATTTACACCCACATCAGCCGGGTTATACAGTGTTCAATCAGTTGCAACGGGCGCGCCTTGTATTGGCAGCGATCAAATAAGAATCATTATCAACTCTGCGCCATTTACAAATATTGGCAATGACCAAACTATTTGCTCTAATCAAGCAGCACCTGTCCTTTCAACTTCGTCTATCAACGGAGTTACATATCAATGGACTGCCAACGGATCTATAGTTACCGGTGCAACAACTAATCAATACCAGCCTGCTTCTCCGAATAGTGGTCTTAATACCTATCAGGTAACTGCTACAAATGCAGCAGGGTGTTCATCTTCTGCAAGCATGAATTTATTGGTTATACAAATTAACGCTGTGGCACTTGGTAATGATGTTTCTTATTGTGCAGGTGTAACGCCTGCAGATTTAGATGCTAATACCACTGGCGCTATTTCTTATCAATGGTATAACAATGGTGGTATTATTACAGGGGCAAGTAATGCACAACTTACACCAGTAACAGGTCAGAATGATAACTACATTGTAGTTGTTGATTTCGGAAGCGGATGTACAAGCACCGATACTGTAGCTGTAAGCTTTGTTACACAAATTACAGTATCAACTACCGATGTTACTTACTGCCAGGGAAGCACTCCCGGAGCACTTACTGCTTCTTCAACAGTCTCAGGATTAACATACACATGGAGTTTTAATGGTAATCAGGTAGGAGCCGGACAATCGTTTGTACCAACAAACGGAACAGGTATTTACACTGTAGTTGGAGACTTTAACGGACAATGTAATGGCACAGCTACGGCTAATGTTACCGAAATTGAAGTGCCTCAAGCAATGTCAATTACCGGTGCGGCTAATTATTGTGTGGGAGAAACAGTAAATCCTATACAAAGCGATTATAGCGCAAACGGGCAATTTAACACAGTTTACTCATGGACGGAAAACGGAAACGCATTTGGTGGAAACACCCAAAGCATAACACCAAGCAATACAGTAGGTAATTATACGTATGTAGTAACCGTTACCAATAGTGCAAACGGGACTTCTTGTAATGCTACTGCCACTGCGCAAGTAAACATCAATCCTACTCCTTCGTTGGATGTTTTAAATAACGATACTTATTGTTTTGATGATCAAATTGATCCGCTTGTTGCTTTAGCAAGCGTACCTGTGGGGCAAACATTTGTATGGTCTCAAAACGGAAATGTATTACCAGGTGAAGTATTAAACACATACACGCCCAATGCTATTGTTGGGACAAACACTTACTCTGTAGAGACAGACTTGAATGGTTGTAAAAACACTGCATCAGCAACTATTACAGTAAATGCATTACCTGAGCCTGCTTTATCTGCAACGGTTAAAGGCCAAAGCTATTCTGATAATGTTCCGTTCTGCTTAACAGAAAATCCTATTCCACAAATAGTAGCAGGTCTTTCTGGCAACTATACATATACATGGACGCTGAACGGAACAGCATTGGTAAACACAACCGCTACACAAAATATTGAAGTTGGAGGTGTATATGGAGTAGAAGTAACCGATCAGAACGGATGCAAAAACTCTGATGTAATTACCACCGTTGAAATACCATGTACGTTAGTTTTCTACAATATTATTACTCCTGATGGCAACGGACAAAATGATGTGTTCTTTATTGAGAACTTAGAAAACTATGCAGGTAAAAAACTTGTGATTTACAACCGTTGGGGTAAAGAAGTATTCAGCAGCGATAGCTATGATAACAAATGGAATGGCGGTGATTTAAGTGCGGGTTCATACTTCTATGTATTAGATACCAATAACGGTGTTGAAGAAAAATCGTACAAAGGAATACTTGAAATAGTGAAATAACCCTACCTATAGTTTATATACATTTGCAAAACGTTCAATCAATTGATTGAACGCTTTTGTTTTTACACAATACCATAATGAAAGTAACGGAGCATTTAGCCAAAGCAAAAAAAACACTCTTCTCTATTGAAATTTTACCACCTTTAAAAGGGGGGAACGATGTATATGCCCTATATGCGGATGGTTTAGATATAATAAATGTAGAAGCATTTATTTTAGATGCAAGCAGCCGCAGGGTTGGTTTTATAAATAACATGAGCAGCTATTGGGATGGCAAAGACTTAAAAGGAAATATTTTGCCTAACGGCCACATACCGTATTATAGTAAGTTCAACAGGGGCAGATGGAACCAATTACAAAGGACAAAAAGAAATTATATTAAACAGATAATAAATAAACACGTCAATAACTTCCTAAAACAAATAATAAAATGAAAAAACAAATTCTACTTATTGCAATGCTTGTTTCGGCATTAATTGGTTTTATACCAACGGAAACAAAAGCAACTCACAATGCAGGCGGTGATATCACATACACCTACATCAGCGCCAATACATTTCAGGTGCGTTATAGGTTTTACAGGGATGCATCACCAGGAACTGCCGGGGCACCTTTAAATGTTCCTGTTTGCTATTCTTCAAACATTCTCAGTTTTAGTGCCACAGCAACTTTAAATCCTGTTGGCCCTCCTAACCTTATTAATCAATCACCGTGTGTACCTCCCGGTTCAGGATATACAATTGAGGAATATGTTTATGAAGGTGTTGTTGTTTTACCTCAAGCATCAACCGACTGGATATTTAGCTATGGAGTTTGTTGCAGAAACCTTGCAATATCTACTTTGCAAGGAAATCCTGGTTTATATGTTTATTGCACGTTGGATAATCAGAATTTTCCAACGGATAATTCACCTGACTTTTCATTTCAGCCGGTAACAGAATTCTGTGTTAACAATCCGTTTTACTTTCAGCAAGGTGCGTTTGATGTTGATGGAGACAGCCTTGTCTTTTCGCTCACCACTCCTTCTGATAATACAGGATTTTGTCCTTACGTTGCTGTTCCTGTAACTTACCTGGCTCCTTATTCTGCAACTAATCCGTTTTCAAGTTCGGTTCCAATCACCTGCGACCCTACTAACGGAACTATCTATTTTATTCCTAACATGGTACAATTAAGTGTTATGGCAGTTAAGGTAGAGTCCTTTGACCGATTTACGCAAGTTAAAAAATCTGAAACTGTACGCGATATTCAAGTAAACATTCAAGCTAATTGTAATATAATCCCCCTGCTTACGATTCAACATTTAATGCTAATGGTGTGAGCGTGGTGGTAGATGGCGTTACAAATTTAGCTTGTGATGATACTACTTTCTTTCTTGTATTTGATGACAGTGCTCAAATACAATGCGGTTCTATTGTTCCCACAGATATTCGCGTTACTTTGCCAAGTGGGTTGCCTAATCCTGTTGTTAGTGCTGTTGGTTATAACTGTATAAATGGTTTTACAGATAGCGTTTTGGTAACTGTGCTTAACCCCTTCCCTGCCGGAACGAGTTATGCTTACACGAAGGTTGGTAATGATGGAAATACGTTTTTAAGTGAATGTGGTTCATCTATGCCAGAGTTAGATTCTATTGCGTTAGTTATTACTGACAGTAGCGTATTGGTTGTTGACTCTACATCTGCATTGGTGGGTTGCGTATTTGATAAAATAGAATTAACCTTTAACCAGCCACTGTTTTGTTTTGGAATAGCTTCAAATGGAAGTGATTTTACTGTAGTAGATGCCAACGGTAACAATATACCCGTAACGGGAGCATTATGCGGTGGTGCAGCAAACCCGAATGCACCTTATAGCGCAAACCTGCTTACTATTTTAACTAACCCCGGCACAACCGGTGTAGGTCCGCTTTACGTTATATCTAATATTGGCTCTGACGGGAACTCTATTGCTAACACCTGCGAAACATATATTAATGCAAACGATACAATAGCGGTTGTTACCGTGCTTACATATATACCAGTTAATTTTGGTCCTGATGTAACGCAATGTGACAGACCCCCATATCCAATTTTAGATATGGGCGTACTTGCACCAACTGCTGTATTTAACTGGACACTTAACGGTTCTTCGGTTGGAACCAATAACGATTCTTTGTTAGCCAACCAATCTGGTACGTATATAGGTGTTGTAGGTGTGGGTGCTGTTTGCTCAGGTTCAGATACTATTGTTGTAGATCTTTTAGCCATACCTACAGTAACAATTACTGATGGTGCTACTGCACTTCCTGATACCTTAAATCTTTGCCCCGGAGATCCTATTCCCTCTTTATCCTCAACTACAACCGGAACCGGATACCAGTGGTTTAACAACGGAGTAGCTGTACTCGGTGCCACTACCTCAACATTTACACCCACATCAGCCGGGTTATACAGTGTTCAATCAGTTGCAACGGGCGCGCCTTGTATTGGCAGCGATCAAATAAGAATCATTATCAACTCTGCGCCATTTACAAATATTGGCAATGACCAAACTATTTGCTCTAATCAAGCAGCACCTGTCCTTTCAACTTCGTCTATCAACGGAGTTACATATCAATGGACTGCCAACGGATCTATAGTTACCGGTGCAACAACTAATCAATACCAGCCTGCTTCTCCGAATAGTGGTCTTAATACCTATCAGGTAACTGCTACAAATGCAGCAGGGTGTTCATCTTCTGCAAGCATGAATTTATTGGTTATACAAATTAACGCTGTGGCACTTGGTAATGATGTTTCTTATTGTGCAGGTGTAACGCCTGCAGATTTAGATGCTAATACCACTGGCGCTATTTCTTATCAATGGTATAACAATGGTGGTATTATTACAGGGGCAAGTAATGCACAACTTACACCAGTAACAGGTCAGAATGATAACTACATTGTAGTTGTTGATTTCGGAAGCGGATGTACAAGCACCGATACTGTAGCTGTAAGCTTTGTTACACAAATTACAGTATCAACTACCGATGTTACTTACTGCCAGGGAAGCACTCCCGGAGCACTTACTGCTTCTTCAACAGTCTCAGGATTAACATACACATGGAGTTTTAATGGTAATCAGGTAGGAGCCGGACAATCGTTTGTACCAACAAACGGAACAGGTATTTACACTGTAGTTGGAGACTTTAACGGACAATGTAATGGCACAGCTACGGCTAATGTTACCGAAATTGAAGTGCCTCAAGCAATGTCAATTACCGGTGCGGCTAATTATTGTGTGGAGAAACAGTAAATCCTATACAAAGCGATTATAGCGCAAACGGGCAATTTAACACAGTTTACTCATGGACGGAAAACGGAAACGCATTTGGTGGAAACACCCAAAGCATAACACCAAGCAATACAGTAGGTAATTATACGTATGTAGTAACCGTTACCAATAGTGCAAACGGGACTTCTTGTAATGCTACTGCCACTGCGCAAGTAAACATCAATCCTACTCCTTCGTTGGATGTTTTAAATAACGATACTTATTGTTTTGATGATCAAATTGATCCGCTTGTTGCTTTAGCAAGCGTACCTGTGGGGCAAACATTTGTATGGTCTCAAAACGGAAATGTATTACCAGGTGAAGTATTAAACACATACACGCCCAATGCTATTGTTGGGACAAACACTTACTCTGTAGAGACAGACTTGAATGGTTGTAAAAACACTGCATCAGCAACTATTACAGTAAATGCATTACCTGAGCCTGCTTTATCTGCAACGGTTAAAGGCCAAAGCTATTCTGATAATGTTCCGTTCTGCTTAACAGAAAATCCTATTCCACAAATAGTAGCAGGTCTTTCTGGCAACTATACGTATACATGGACGCTGAACGGAACAGCATTGGTAAACACAACCGCTACACAAAATATTGAAGTTGGAGGTGTATATGGAGTAGAAGTAACCGATCAGAACGGATGCAAAAACTCTGATGTAATTACCACCGTTGAAATACCATGTACGTTAGTTTTCTACAATATTATTACTCCTGATGGCAACGGACAAAATGATGTGTTCTTTATTGAGAACTTAGAAAACTATGCAGGTAAAAAACTTGTGATTTACAACCGTTGGGGTAAAGAAGTATTCAGCAGCGATAGCTATGATAACAAATGGAATGGCGGTGATTTAAGTGCAGGCTCTTACTTCTATGTGCTTGATACTGACAATGGCGTAGAAAAAACATCTTACAAAGGAATACTTGAAATAGTGAAATAACCCTACCTATAGTTTATATACATTTGCAAAGCGTTCAATCAATTGATTGAACGCTTTTGTTTTACACAATACCATAATGAAAGTAACGGAGCATTTAGCCAAAGCAAAAAAAACACTCTTCTCTATTGAAATTTTACCACCTTTAAAAGGAAAGAGCATACAATCTATTTTTAATACCATTGACCCGTTAATGGAATTTAAGCCACCGTTTATAGATGTTACCTATCACCGCGAAGAGTATATTTATAAAAAACGCGATGGCGGATTTTTAGAGCGCATATCAGTGCGCAAACGTCCCGGCACAGTTGGTATATGCGCAGCTATAATAAACCGGTACAAAACAGATGCTGTACCCCACATCATTTGCGGAGGTTTTACAAGAGAAGAAACCGAAGACGCTTTAATTGATTTAAGTTTCTTGGGAATAGATAATGTTTTACTACTGCGTGGCGATGCTCAAAAAAATGAGCAGCAGTTTGTTCCCGAAAAAGGGGGGCATCATTATGCACTTGATTTGGTTAACCAAGTTGTAAACCTCAACAATGGAAAATTTATTGACGAAGATTTAAAAGATGTAGAGCCCACTAACTTATGTATTGGTGTAGCCGGTTATCCCGAAAAACATTTTGAAGCGCCTAACCTTGATGTGGACATTAATTACCTTAAAAAGAAAGTAGATGCCGGTGCGCATTACATAGTTACACAAATGTTTTTTGATAACAAGAAATACGAAAAATTTGTTACCAAATGTCGAGATGCCGGTATTACAGTTCCCATTATTCCTGGATTAAAACCAATGAGCACTAAAAAGCAACTAACTATTTTACCTAAAACATTCAGCATTGATATACCCATTGAGTTGCATAATGAAATAGAAAAATGCAACACGGATGACGAAGTTAAACAAGTAGGAGTTGAATGGTCAATTAATCAATCAAAAGGGCTGATAAAAATGGGAGCGCCATGCCTGCATTTTTATACAATGGGGAATCCGGATAATATTAGAAAAATTGCAAGTGCTGTGTTTTGATTTGTAACTTGTTTAATAACGTGAGTGCCTTATGAAAAGAGGTGTACACCTTACGGGATGTTACCTTTGTTTGAGTTAAAGATGAGAGTGATTGTCTCAATGACTCTATCTAGGGTTAATTAAATTGAGGAGATTAACCCAATAACTCAACCAACATTAAATTCCATCATTGTCAAAAATATCTTGCTCAAGTTTTGTGCGGTGCGGTGCAATTTTGTTTTTAATGTCAGGGGCTTTATTGTTTTTTGATTGATTTTCTAAATTCATAATTAATGATAGTTTTTTTAACAGAGTGCCTATTTTTTTAATCATTCCATTTTCGCTCTCGTTTAATTTTATCATAACCATTTATTGTTTGCAAGTGCAGTGTTAAGTAATTAGGCAGCAAACTTAAGGTGGCAAAACCCCGAAAAAAAGAGTAGAACTACTCAAAATAGCTGTTGAGTACTTGGCGCAAATCGTTAGGTATTTTTACTCAATTTTTGGTAATGGCGGTTTTGTCAAAATCCTATAAACTGCTACTGGCACTAGGGGTATGTTAGAAATTGAAAAAAAACGAATGGGTAACCAAATAAGGCACTCCAAAAAATCGTATAAATGTGATATTATATTTGGCAGCTTAACAATCTAAAACTTTATTACTATGGCAGAAACATTAACAGGTCGAGAAGACCACAACATTAGTTTAGCATTAGCTGCCGAATACACAGCTAATTATAGAAGAACTATTTCTCCCGATGAAAAAAAGGGAGGCTATTTTGGCAAAGATGCTTTACTGGAATTGCTAAATCAGGAAGGGTGTGTTGGATTCAGATACTATTATGGTATTGATGAAAAGCGTAAAAAGGTTTTGGTTCTTGTGGGAGTAAATTCCGAAGCCAATGACTTAGTAGATGGAAGACTGTTAGAAAGGTCATGGCCTTGCCCGCATTGTTGTAGTGTTGATAATCCCTTAAACTCAGATTAGATTGGGAAATAAGTTCCAGATATTTTATTTACTGGTTGCGCTAACCTCAACCTTAATATCAATTATAGTTGCCGTAAAAGCATGGCTAATTAGAAAAGAACTATTGGGCAACTATAACTTATTTTTTTATTTCTTTATATCAGAAGCTTTGTTTGATGTTATTTTAGGTTGCTTTTACTTTTTTGGAATAAATAACACGCTTATGATGGATGTTTTTTCTATAATAGGTTTTTTATTAATAACATTTTGTTTCCTAAAATATTTAAAATTTAAAACTAGCCGGTATTTTTTTATTGTCCTAACGGTATTGGTAACATTTATATCGATGTATGCGCTTCTGGATTCAACCAAAGCCAATACATTGGATTTAGTACAAATCACCCTTCAGTCATTAGTCTTAATATTTATTTCCGGAATTGTTCTATACAATTTTTCAAGCAGTAAAGAAATAAATATGTTTCACAGCCCCGTTTTCTGGTTTGCGATAGGAACTTTTATATATTCATTAATTGACTGTGTTGTTACAAGCGGCACAAATTTTTTAATGATAAAGGATGAAACAAAAATGATTCAGGTTTGGGTTATTTCGCTTGTTGCCAACATTACTAAAATGTTATGCTACCTTAAGGGGTTAAATAAAATTCAGAAACTATAAATGGAAGGGAAAGAATTAATTTTTTTTGTTATTACTGTTAGCGTTGTTTTTGTTTTTATGGCAGTTTTTTTTGTTGTGCTTATTTATAAAAACTATCAATCAAAAGTTTTGCGCGATAAGGAAATATTAGATGCTATTTATAAAACACAAGACGAGGAGCGCAACCGAATAGCGGTTGATTTACATCATGATATAGGATTAGGGTTAAATGCAATAAGGTTTCATACACAGGCAATTCTGCAAGAAACATCTCGCGAGGATATTGAAGAAAGCGTTAAGGATAATGTTGGTGCGATTGACGGCTTGGTACTAAGAATAAGAGAAATAGTAAGAGCACAATCAACTGCATTTGTTAGTTCAAATGGAATGGTTGCCGAATTATTAAACCTATATGGACGCAACTGCGAAAAAAGAAACATCCAATTTAATCATGACATAAATTTAAATGGGATATTACTTGACAAACCGTTTCAATTAAATCATTTTCGCATTTGCCAGGAGTTGCTTAATAATGCACTTAAGCATGCACATTGCACACATATAGATGTTAAATTAATTGTGGATTCAAATTCTCTTATGTTTGCTTACAATGATAATGGAAAAGGCGTCCAAATTGCAGAATCAAATATTAATGGAATAGGAATTCAGAACATTAAATCAAGAGCTGAGATGTACAGCGGGAAAATAAAATTTGACTCAACACCAGGCAATGGTTTCGGATGCGTAATAACCTATCCTCTTAAAAACATTAAAGAAGTTTTTATGACTGAATCTTTAAACATTTTAATTGCAGATGACCACCAGTTATTCAGGCAGGGACTTGAAAAATTAATTAAGCGCAGACCGTTTTCGAATCACATTTACAATGCTCAAAACGGAAGGGAAGCTATTGATATAGTTAATACCCATAAAATTGATTTAATTTTTATGGATGTAAGAATGCCAATTATTGATGGCATAGAAGCAACCAAAACAATTGTAAAAGCATATCCTGAGATAAAAGTATTAGGCCTTACCATGCTTGAAGACAAAGAGAGTGTGGTAAGAATGTTTAAAGCAGGTGCACGTGGTTATTTGCTAAAGAATACTGATATAGAAGAAATAGAACTAGCCGTTAAAGATATTTGTGCAGGTAAAAGATATTATTCAAAAGAGTTAAATGATATATTACTGGAGCAGGGTATAAGCCCAAAGCAATGGATAAGAGCAAGCTCATTAAAAGTAGAACTTACTGAGCGAGAAATTGAAATTATAAAGTTGCTAGCACAAGGATTTAAGAGTAAGGAGATATCTGAAATGCTCTTTATTTCTGACAGAACGGTAGATAATCACCGAATGAGAATTTATGAAAGAATAAAAGCAAAGAACATGGTAGATGTAATTTTCTTTGCAATAGAGCACGGAATTATTGAATCACGCAAATCATCTTTGTAAGAGTATGCTAATTCTTTTCGCGGTTTAAAAAACGGTAAATGGTGCTTTTACCAATACCAAGTTTTTCTGCAACTAATAGCGCATTGTTGTTGTATTTGCTCAAAAAATGATGGATAATTTTTTTCTCGTAACCCTCAAGAGTCATTTCTTCGGAGAGCAACTCGGTTGAAAAGTCGGAGTGTGAAAAATTTAAATCAACGGGTTCAATTGTTTTTCCTTCACTCATTACGCAGGCAAGTTCAGTTACAGATTTTAGCTCTCGAACATTTCCGGAAAATGATAAGCCAGCAGTTTTTGTTTTGCATGTACGGATAACGGCTTTGTATTGAGGTTGTTTTCCGAACAAAAATTTTTAATAAAAATTCTGCCAGCAATATAATGTCGGTAGTACGCTCTCTTAATGCAGGTATTTTAATTTGCAACCCAAACAACCTGAAAAATAAATCTTCCTAAAAGCACCACGCCTTACCTCTTCCTGCAAATTTTTATGTGTAGCAACCATTATGCGGGCATCAAATTTTATAGGTTTATTGCTGCCAAGTTTTATCACTTCTTTCTCCTGCAATACACGCAGCAATTTAGCTTGTAGTTGTAAATCCATTTCCCCGATTTCGTCAAGAAATAAAGTGCCGCTGTTGCTTTCTTCAAACCTTCCTGTTCGAGAATTTAAGGCTCCGGTAAAAGCTCCCCTTTCGTGCCCGAACAATTCACTCTCTGCAAGCTCTTTAGGTATGGCAGCCATGTTTACTGCTATAAACGGCCCCGATTTTCGAGATGAGTTGTAATGAATTGCCTTTGCAACTTCTTCTTTTCCAGTTCCGGTCTCACCGGTTATTGATACAGTTATATTTGTTTGAATTGCCTTTTGAATAAGAGGAAAAATTTTTTGAAAATCTTCGCTTTTGCCTATAAGCCTGTTTTCAAAGCTGTATTTTCTTCCTACCGCCTCTTCAAGCCTTGTAATTTTTGTTTGCAGTAATTGCTGCTGCTTTATTTTTTCTATGGTGTTAAGCAACCTGTCTCTAATATCCTGAGATTTTACAAAGTAATCGTATGCGCCATCTTTAAGTAAACTAATTGCCGTGTCAATTTTATCCTGTTCGCTTATAATAATGCATTCCGTTTGTGGGCCTTGTTCTTTTATTTTTTTAAGTAATGTGCCGCCATCTATATCCGGTAAATTATAATCGAGCGTAACTATGTGCGGTTGTTTACTTAATGCTTTTAGCAGGTCTTTGCCTTTTTAAAGGCTGTTACATCATGATCGGGGTTTAACGTTAAAATGTAACATAGAAACTCGTTAAACCAATCATCATCTTCAACTAAAAAATATTTTAAGACCTTTTTCCTGCATAATTTAAAATTTAAACGTTACAAAATGTTATGAGCTCTGTATTGGTTTTTGAAGTAATTCAACTTCATCATTCATCATTTTAGATACTTCAGTAAAGTACAGATAACAATCATTTAACTGGTGTAAAATATTTGCGCTGTTTTTATTTTCAATGCAATCATCCTCTAATTGTTTTAAGGTTAGTGCAAGTTGAGAAATATTTAATTGCCTGCATGACGGAATGAGCCTGTGTATATTTTCTGCAGTTTTAGCTGTATTGCCTGCCGTTAGGTTTTCTTTTGCTTTAGTAAACAAACTTTCGCCACTCATGCAAAAGAGCTTTATCATTCTTACCACAAAATCTCTGTTGCCGTTTGATGCTTTTTCTAATGTAGCCAGATTATATGGTTTTTGAAGGGTTGGTTCTTTTTTGGCAATATACTCCTGCTTAGTTTTAATACTGAGGTAATTAGCTTGCGAAACAAATTTAAGGATAGCCTCTGCAATCTGGCTTTCTGAAAAAGGTTTTATAACCACATCATTTACTCCAGCAGCAAAACATTTTTCTTTTTGTGCATTGTGGATATTGGCTGTAATGGCAATAACAGGCACATTACTTTTTAAGTCCTGTCTTATTCTTCTTGTAGTTTCAATTCCATCAAGTTCCGGCATTTGCAAGTCCATCAGCACGGCATCATATCTTTCGAGTTGCAGTTTCATCAATACCTCCTCACCATTGCCAACGCCATCAACAATGGCACCCAAGTCATTTAATATGCTTTGCTGTAAAATATTGTTAAGCTCATCATCTTCTGCCAATAAAATTTTTAAACCTATTAACGTTTTTACAGGCGTTTCAATTTTCTTTTCTTCAAGAGTGTTATCGTTTTGAAAAAGATTTTCTGTTGTTGAAACAACCTTATAAGGAAGAACAGCAGTAAATGTTGTTCCTTCTCCTTCTTTGCTTTCGGCTTTTAGCTCTCCTTTAAGCAACTCAACAATTTTTTTTGAAATGCTCAATCCCAATCCTGTTCCGCCAAACTTGCGGGCTATACCCATATCCGCCTGCGTAAATGGCTCAAATATGCTCTTCAATTTATCAGCCGGTATTCCTATTCCAGTATCCTGAATTTTTATTTCAAAATTTTTGTTTCCTTCTTCATTAGCCGTGCCAGATGATTTAATATTTAAACTCACAGTACCATGTGAAGTAAATTTTATAGCATTACCTAAAATATTTACCAGCAGTTGTCTCAATCGCATCGCATCTCCGCTGACGAGCATGTTTTTTACAGAATCTATATCAGTTGATAACTCAATATTTTTT
Organism: Bacteroidota bacterium; assembly: GCA_016714005.1. Lineage (GTDB taxonomy): Bacteria > Bacteroidota > Bacteroidia > AKYH767-A > OLB10 > JADJOA01. Next base: position 670,815 of record JADJOA010000002.1, on the reverse strand, counting down.
TCTAATGCTTTTATAGATAAAAGAGAAATTACTTCACGTGCGGTTTCGTAAACAGAAAAATTATCTTCGGAAAGTTTTAACTGTCCGCTTTCTATACGCGCAATATCTAATACATCGTTAATAACACCAAGCAAATGATCTGAAGCAAACGAAATGTTTTTTTAAAAACTCTTGTTGCTCAGTATTGAGATTTGTTTTTTCAAGCCTTTTGCTGAACCCCGAAAGGGCGCTGACTGGCGTGCGCAACTCATGGCTCATATTGCTTAAAAACTCTTCTCTGAATTTAGCAAGTTGTTCAGCACGATTACGCGAAATTTCTAATTGCTTTTTGTATGTATTGCTTCTGTTAATATCAGCAAAAATGATAATGCTCAAAAGCAAAATAAAAGCAGAGGCTGCAATTGAGATGTATAGCAGTATCTGCTGTTGTTTTTCTAGATCGGCAATTGTTTTCTTGATGTTTATTTTATTTTCTCTTACTACACCTTCTTCAAGATGGTTTATTTTATTAAACAGTTCTGTATTTATACTCCTGTCTTTTTCCAGCAATTCAAGTTCGCGGGTTGCAATTTCTTTTACTCTTGCATTTTGCTCTTCGGTTAATTGCTTTACTTTTTGTTTAAGCATAACCGATTGTGTTTCTTTCATTGCAATTAATGTATCAAGTTCTTTTTGTTTTGCTGTGTAAGTTTTTTTCAAAGTCAGACCAAGAAAAAATTTTCCGGGTTTTTGATTTTTGGCTTGCTCTCTTGCTGCCTGGGCTTGCGAGTCGGCTTCGGCAGCTTGTAAATTCAATTGTTGGGTGTAATCTTCAATTAAACTGTTGTATCGCAATTCTATTAACTCATCATACGATGAAAGCTTTTCTTTTAACAGCGATGTAATTTCATCAATATCTGAATTGTTTGCTGCAAAAGCATTTTTTAGTGTACCAGCATCGGCATCAATAGTTGATAATAACTGATAATAAGGCTCAAGATATTTTTCGTTGTTACTAACTGCAAATGTTCGTACTGCGTTTTCGGCACTATAAATATCATTAACTAAATTTTTAAGCATGACTAATCTCTCATCAGGTTTAACAGCTTTGTCAATAGTATTTGACATGCGGGTTAGAAAAGCGTAAGTAAAATACACTCCGGCAGCAGCAAGCGTAAGCGCAAGTAAAAATCCTAATGCAATTTTAAAGCGGAACATCTTGAGGTTTTGGGTTTATTGAAAGTTAAACGAAATCCTTTTCAAATCATTTTAACAGCCCCAAATTAGTTTCATTTTGGGAAAACGCTTCCCTTTTTGAGTAAAAGTTTTACACTTTAATTTTAGATTGATTGTGATAAGAAAGAAAAATTTCCTTCCCTTAATCCATGCTTTTTCAGAGGAAAATTCTTTTGAAAAATGATTTTAATAAGGTCATCAAAAGGTTTGTTTAACTGGTTTGGCACGGCTATTACATAATATAGTTCAAATTCAAAAAATCAAAAAGTATGAAAAAGACATTGTTAATAGTTCCGGTTGCTATAGCCGCCATGTTAACTGGTTGCGAAAACTACAAAGAACAGGCAGAGCAGTTAACCCGTCAGCGCGATTCGTTGGTTGCTATCACCAATGCAAATAACCAAACGATTGACGAGTTTATAAGTTCTTTCAACGAGGTTGAAACGAATTTAAACACCATCACTCAAAAGCAACAATCTATTGCTATGAGCGCTGAAAAAAATCCTGAAATGGCAAAAACCACTAAGGAAAGAATTAATGCAGAAATTGAAGCCATTAACCAATTAATGACTGAAAACAAAACCCGCATTGCCGATTTAGAAAAATCAATTAAACGTAACAGTGGTAAAGTAGGTAAGTTAGAGAAAATGGTTGCTAATCTTAAAGAGCAATTGGTGCAGAAAGAAAAAGAACTTGCATCACTTAACGAGCAACTCGGTAGCTTAAATGTACAATTGGCAACGATCCGTACAAGTTACGATTCGCTTAACACCGAGAATGCAAACCGCGTAATCGTAATTGCTGACCAAACCACAAAGTTGCATACAGCTTACTACACTGTGGGTAATTATAAAAAGTTGAGAGACCAAAAAGTGTTGGCAAAAGAAGGCGGTGTGCTTGGTTTAGGTGCAAAACCCAAAGTGGTTCCTGCAATTAAAAATGAATCTTTCACTAAAATTGATTACACACAAACCGCATCTATTCCAATCAATAGCAAGAGCGCAAAATTAGTAACTACTCATCCTTCAGATTCATATCGCCTTGAGCAAACTGACAAAACAGTTTCTGACCTGGTGATAACAGACCCCGAAAAATTCTGGAGCGCATCAAAATACTTAGTTGTAATGACCAACTAAAAAAGAGTACCAATATCGATGGGAAAAGTGAGAGAGAATGATCAAAAGTTAGATTCCTGTCAAAATTAAATCAGGCTTTTATTCGATAAGGTTGCATAAGTTTTAGGTTCGCCAAGGCTCACTGTGAAGTGAGCCTTTGGTGTTTTTTTTGGTATCAATTAAATAAACCAATCAAAAGGAAAATTTACTCCGAAACATATTTCATCAAAACCCTTTTTGCCAATGGTAAAAAAGTTTCTTCAACCGGAATGCTAATTCCTGCTTCAATAACGTAAGCCGCAGGGTTAGGGAGTTTTTGATGATAGGTGATGAGTTCGCTTTTTATATTTTCAAAAGTATTGCTGATACTTTTTTCGTAAGAACAAACAAAGTTGGTATAAATGCCCCGGTATTTTTCATCGGGGCTTTCAAAAAGTGTAATGGCATATTCATAAATGCGTGTTTCGCGGTTTCTTTTTTCTGTTAAAAATAAATAGCCTTCTTTGTTGTGTAAGGGAACAATGCCTACTGGTGATATTTCAAGATGTGATTCTAAAAAATCATATATCTTTTTTCCTTCCGAAAGGTATTTTTCAAACTGTGGAATAGAAAATGAAATAATTTCTTCCACATGCTGCATCAGTTCATCATCCTCCAAAATCTTTTCATAAATAATTTTAAAGTTAGAAAAATCAACCGCACTCATGCGTTGAGGAAAACGTTCATAAAAAGTCTTTTTGTTTTCGCGCAACGTAACCACGTTTTTATAATGTGTAACCAACTCGGCAAGTGTAGGGTAAAGTTTGTGTTCGGTAAAGTGAGTGTTTACGTGTTGCAAATATGCCAGCAACATGTATTTTTTGTACTCAAAATCTATGTGCTTTTCAGTAATCCAATTAGGGTTTAATGTGCTCATTTTATTCTGATTAATTCTTGTTCAAAAGTCAAACACAAATTTCATCATTACACTATAAATAATCAAGCCACCATTTTTACTTTTGAACACCATAATATATTTTACTTGTTAATTACATTAAAGTTTCACCAATATGACCCCAAAATTTAAGTTAATGATTCCGGCAACTGCTTTGGCAGTAACGGCACTTGTTTTTAATGCATGCGTTCCGGCACGCCAGTATGACGAAATGAAATTAAAGAAAGCCACCTGTGAGGAAGAGAACTCAAAACTTAAAACGGAAAATGCAAGCTACATTTCAAAAAATGATGAACTTAACTCGCGTAATGCTGAACAAAAAAAGCAAATTGAAAAATTAGAAAACGACACCTCATCACTTGGCACAGCGCAGCGGAGGCTCACTAATTTGTATAATGAGTTAAGTAACTCTTACGAAAAATTAGTTGCTAATAATGATAAGCTGCTTGCCAGCAAAGCTGATGAAACAAAAAAAGTGATTGGTCAGTTGCAAATGACGCAGGAGGAATTAATTAAGAAGCAAGATGAGATGGCAAAAAAAGAAGCTGCCTTAAATGAGTTGCAGGCATCGCTCGGAAAAATGCAAGGCAATTTAAGGGAGCGCGAAGAAAAAGTGCGCGACCTACAGCGTATGTTAGATCAAAAAGATTCTGTTGCCAATGCTTTGCGCAGTATAGTTAGCAAGGCGTTAACAGGCTTTGAAGGAAACGGATTAACCATTACCAAAAAGGACGGAAACGTGTATGTAAGTATGGATGAAAAGTTATTGTTTGCAAGCGGAAGCACAGTAGTTGACAAGCGTGGTGAAGATGCTTTGAAACAATTAGCACAGGTTCTTGAATCTAATAAGGATATTAATGTACGTATTGAAGGACATACAGACAATGTTCCAATTAGCGGAGGTCCTATAAAAGATAACTGGGATTTAAGCGTTCTGCGCGCAACATCCGTTACACGCATATTAACCAAGTATGGAGCAACTATAGACCCCGTTAGATTAATACCATCTGGCAGGGGACCGTATTTACCTGTGGAGCCAAACACTACGGCCGAATCCAAGAGGAAAAACAGAAGGATTGAAGTAGTGCTTATACCAAAACTTGGAGATTTGATGGATGCAGTTCAAGATAAATAACAAAAAAATAATAATAAGAGCCGCCCCTTCTCTAAGAAGGGGCGGCTCTTTGCTTTTATTCAAATTAAAGATTACTCAATTACTATTCTGCTTTGCACATTGCCATCGGGCGTATTTATCTTTAAAAGATACATTCCCTTAGACAGACGGCTTATGTCAATTTGGTTTTTGCTAAAGCCTTGTGCTGCATTCATTACATTTTGTATTACTGTTTTGCCACTTAAGTCAATTAAATATGCAGTTGTAGTTCCAGCATTGTTCAAATCATAATCAATATTAATTACGCTGGTAGCAGGATTCGGATAAACAGTAATTCTCTTAGAAGAAATTAACTCTTGCGCATTTTCTCCATTGCCCGCCAGACGGCAAGAAGCAACATTTAATGCAAGTGTACGTGTAGTATTACCACATGCATTTGATGCAGTTAAATATACTGTGGCAGCACCCGGTAAATCCCAATCAACAACCAAACCATTAGTTCCCTGTCCTAATACATAAGTAGCTGCATTTGCAGGAACCCATGACCATGATAGATTATATACACCTGTTAAAGCTGAAGTGTTTGAGTTGAAACTGATGGCTTCAGTAGGTGCACACCATGAAGCAGGGCTGGCAGTAATGGCAGCCGGAGTTAATGGAGCACCTTTTACGGTAATACATCTTGGTGTACTGTTTCCGCAAGCATTAGTTGCAGTAACACACAAGTTGGCATTGGTGAAGCTTGATGGCATGGTAACGCTAATAGAATTTGTTCCTTGTCCCATTAAGTTAGAATAACCTGCCGGGGGAGCCCATGTATAACTCACACCAGAAACCGGAGGAGTAGTGAAAGAGGTATTTTGTCCGCACAAGCCATTGGTATTACCGCTTATAGAAGCAGGTTGCGCAGGAACCCCAGGAGCAACTGCTTTGCAACGTGGTGCTGATTGCACACCACACACACTGTTTGCTCTTACACATATATTACTGCTTGTAAAACCAGTGTTAAATGTTGCATTTATAGAATTTGTAGAAGATGAACCGGTAACATTGTTAGGTAAGGTCCAGCTGTAACTTGCAGCGCCATTTACTGCCGGAACGGTGTAAGTTAATGTACCTCCGGGGCAACCAATGCCAGAACCTGTAATAGTAGTTAAGGCAGGTGTTGAACTGCTTATGCTTAAATTTTTAGCCGGGCTTGTAAAGCATGCTACATTTGCAGTAACACTTACAGTGCCCGTAGTAAAGCTATGGTGCAACTCAATATTTACTGATGTGCTGGCAGTAGTTAAAGTACTGCTACCTCCATTTATTTGAGACTGAGATGGACCAGTCCATGTATAAGATTCGGCACCAACAACTGGATTAATAGAGTAAGCATAAGTTCCATTACCACATGCTACTGTATTTCCTGTAATAGCAGCAGGAGTAGAAACAGATCTTCTGATGTTGACTGTGCGATGTAATGATGTACCGCATGCATTAACTGCACTTACCCTTATACCATATGTAGAATTAACAGTTGAGCCTATATCAATAGTTTGTGAATTTGTAGTAGACGCAGGATTAAATGTAATGCCTGTGGTACCTGGTCCAGTAGTCCATAAATATGAAGTAGCATTAGGGTCGTTTGCTGTGTTTAATACCACACCATTTAATGGAGGACAAACACTAGCCGGTGCACCGGTAATAACAGCTGGCTGCATTGGTATTGTAGAGCGTACAGTAAGTGTAAGATTATCGCTTGCAGCAGTGCAAACACCGGCAGGATCATCAGTAGTTAAAGTAAGCACAACACTACCATTGGCAATATCGTTTGTTCCCGGGGTATATACGGCATTCATTAAAGAAGCATTATCAAACGAACCGTCACCGGCAGTACTCCATGATGCAGAGGTTGCAGCACCGCCAAACGCTCCGTTTAAGAAAGCACTGTTAGGAGCGCATATTTCTATATCGCTACCTGCATTGGCAGTAGGCGCAGCATCAATGGTTAATACCATTGCATCGTTTACATTGGTGCAATACACTGCACTGGTAGTTGTTAAAGTAAGTGTAACAGTGCCGTTGGTAATATCATTGGCACCAGGGGTGTACACAGCAGTTAAACTATTGGCGTTATCGAAGCTGCCATCGCCACTTGTTGACCATGCAACAGTTGTAGCACCACCACCCATTGTACCGGCCATAGTTGCTGTTCCGTTTCCGCATATATTTTGATCGGCACCTGCATTTACCGTAGGTGCTGTTTCAATGTTAAGGGTCATGTTATCAGCAACAGCATTGCAAGGACCGGATGGGTCGTTAGTAGTTAAAGTAAGTACAACACTACCGTTGGTAATATCGTTGGCACCCGGTGTATAAACAGCATTCATTAACGAAGTGTTATCAAATGAACCATCACCGGCAGTTGACCATGTGGCAGAAGAAGCGCCACCACCAAACGAACCACTCATGGTAGCCGTTCCTGCTGTTGTACACATGTTTTGATCGGCACCTGCACCAACTGTTGCAGCAGGGTCAATAACAAATGTTACTGCTTCGCGGCAAGTTGGTGTTGATGAACATGCAGCATAAAATGTATAAGTACCGGGAGTGTTGCTGTTAACAAGGTTTGCATAAATGCCACCTTCTGCAATTACTTCTGCATCGGCAACAGGATTAAACGGAGAACCGTTTTGAACTACCGTTCCACCGGTTGGTACTGTGTACCATGCAATTTCTCCGGGATAAGAATATTGTATTGTTACAGTAACTGCTGTAATTAAACCATTATCGTTATTGGCATCATCATCAGCAGTCAAAGTCCAGTTACCGTTAATGGTAGTAAGTCCGTTAAATGTATTCATACTTCCGCCACCTGATGCGGGACGGAAACTACCTGCTGTAGCGGGGTTATTACCACCCCAAGCTTGCGTTGAAGCAGCCTGATCGAATGTATAAGTAACAACAGCTCCTGTTGAGGTTTCTGTAATTGTCCCTGTTGTATTACCAAGGTTATTGCTATTTCCTGCACCTGAAGCTCCGGTTAAAGACACTGTTGTTCCTCCACCAGGAGTAGATAATGACAATACCACATCGCTTTGGTAATTGTGTGCTATGGTAACACTTACGTTTACATCGGTAATAGTTGCACCGGCAGGTACTCCCGAAACCGGTAAAGTAATACTATGTACTGGCGATGTGTTTGTTAACTGAAATGTATTGGTATTGGTTCCGGATGCTGTAGCACTACCGTTAGGACAAGCCGCAGTGGCAGTAAGCGATCCACTGCTCCCCTGGCAAATAGTTGCTGGGGTTACTGCCGGAGCAGGATTAATAGTTAGCGTTTTAGTATCTGTTGCATTGCCGCAAGGCGAATTTCCAAACGCAGTTAATGTTAGTGTTACACTACCAGCTGTAATATCAGCACCACTTGGTGTGTATTCAGCAAGGCTTAGTGAGTTGTCATTAGTCCATGTTCCTGTGCCGCTGCTTGTCCATTGTACACCTGAATTATTGGTTGAGCTTGAACCTATAGTAATATTTACGGCACCTGCGTTGCCACATGTTGTTACATCTGTTCCTGCATTGGCAGTAGGATTTCCGTTAACGGTAACCACAGCCGTGTTATTGGTGCTCATGGCAGAAGAGCATGTGCCGCCCGTTGCACCCGATGTTAAATTTGTTATAGTAATAGTAGTTGCACCAGCATTTGCAAGTGCATTGGTTGTAAACGAACCAGTACCTGCTGTGGTAACTGTCATTGTTTTGGTAACTCCTGTAGCACTGTTTGGTGCGCTTTGGTTATAGGTAACTGTATAAGTACCTGCAGGTAAGTTAGCCGCATTGCCGTTTAAAGTAACGGTAGCCGTATTGGTAACACATAAAGGAGAAACAACCGAAGTAGAGGTTAAACTGTAGGTAGGGCATGTCCATGAAATAACCACACGTCCGGCAGCACCATCGCCACCAGAACGGTTCGTGAATACCTTGTCTCCTGCACCACCACCGCCACCACCAGGGGCTGTAGCATCAGAACCACCATTGCCTGAACTACCACCATCACCACCTTTACCACCACCAGTTGGTGCAGCACCTGCGGTCGTGGTTGACCAAACTACCGCACCACTTGTTCCATTGGCACCTGTCCCTGCCGATGAGCCACCGGGGCCACCTTGTCCGGTACTGTTATCTCTACCAGTTCCGCCATTACCACCACTAAATTTTGTTGTTCCAATACCGCTACCGGCAGCACCACCAGCACCTGCCACACCACCTGCTCCGCTAACCGGGGCATCTCCGCCAGTTCCACCTTTGGCAAGTATTGTTGTATTATTAATAAACCAGCTATCACCACCATTGCCACCATCACCTGTGCCGCCTGTTCCGGCTGCACCAACAGTTACTGTTAAGCTTGCACCTGGTGTAACGGCAATGCCGTTGGTGGCACTGTATGCGCCACCGCCACCGCCACCCCCACCATCACTGGTAGTGGTGTTACCGCCACCGGCACCACCGCCACCCCATACCTGTACGTTTACTGAGGTAACTCCGGCAGGCACTGTAAAAGTACCTGTGCTGTTAAATGTTTGTGTTTGAGCCGTAGCCCTGCCTGCCATCAGGGCAAGCACTGCCATAAACATTACTGCAAGCGCTATGGCAAGCCTTTGTGTTTTTGGAATTGGAATGTTTGTTTGTGTCATTGTATATGGGTTTTGTTTTTGTTTTACGGGATGCAAAGTATTAACAGAGTGCTGGCATTGAGTACTTAATTTTGGCTAATTGCTTATATTAAGGGGTGAAATTGCGCCACTTTACAAAAAGCGTACTTAATATATGGTACCATATGCAGGATTGTTGTAAGAAAAAGCAATTAATGCTTATAAAAAAGTGTTTAAAAAAGTTGTGATGCAGGCATGTTGTTGTTAAAGTATGCACTTGAAAAAAACCAACCCGGCTACCTGTTTTTTATCACTTTTTAGCAAAGCTTTAAAAACAAACAGCCGGGCTGTGGCAAAACCTTTAGTAAGGTTTTAATCAAAAATAAATACTAAAAAATGCGTCAGGCAATTACAGCACTTACCGAATCGCTTAACGGGCCTCTTTCGCCACGCGTGTTTTCGTATTGGGTAATGTACCAAGCCTTTTTACCTACCTCATCTTCGGTAAATTCAGAAGCAAACAGGGCTTTGGTGGCGCTGCCGTAAAGCTGGTATTGGTTAATGGCTGTGGGCGCTGTGGTGCCAACATAACGATAAACGTTAATGCGCGCTACACCTTGCGGTTTTGCTTTGCTATCGGGCGTAAGCGGATCGGTAATTCGAAGTGTGTGCAGCAGGTGTTGTATTTTTTCTATGTTTTCCTGTGGAGCATGGTTGGGTACTGGCACACGGGTGCGGGTGGTATCGGGCACTGTCAGGTTAAGCGATGTTAAATCGGCATTGGTAAGCAACGGGTTGTTGCGCAAATGTTCGTTTACAACGGTGCGTATAACCGTAGTGGTGTTTTTTACGCGCATCGTTTTTTGCCTGACGCTGTGCGCTGGTAGGGTCGGCTTCGGGGTTACCGGCTGCATATTTTGCAGTCCAATCGTCAGTGGCTGCAACCAATTCTGTTTTGGCTGCATCGGGCACTGCCCACGTAGCTGCATTGGCTACTACCTTTTCGGTAAAGTTTATAACGAAATCGTTAAAATCTTCCTCGTTTCCGGGAATATAATCACTTCTTTTACTCATAATGTTTTTTGTTTTTAAATAGTGTTTAAATTTTTTTGTTGATATATGATGATTTTGATGCCTTATGCAATTTGATTTGTTTTCTAATGCAATTGAATAGTGTGCTTGCGCAAGCCCTGTGTTAATTTATGTAAGCCAATTGCTGATTAGTGCAAGCCGCTATTGCGCTTGCGCAACCGAACAACCGGCTTGCACAAGCCACAAATTGGCTTGCGCAGTTAAACATTTTATTTGCGCAAGCCGTTGCCTTGTTTCAGCAAGCACAATTATCAATTGTCAATGTTTTGGCAGCAATCATTATAGCCACATCATCATTTATGGCTTTTAAATAACTACGAATCGTCAAAATATTTGGGCATGGGTTAATGGTTTTAAGGGTTACTCAACCTCAAAAAAAATTCAGTAAAGCAAAAGCACGGCTACCCGCGCTCTTGCTTATGCCGCAATGCCTTTAAAAAAAATATAGTGTACCCGCTGTGCTGCGCTTAGTCTTGCTAAAAATGCCTGCTTAAAAAACATGGGGTGCTGTTGGTGGTTTTGAACCACTAAAGTAACATGCCAAAAGGCGTTTTGCGCTAAAGTTGAAAACTTTTTATTTGGTGCAAAAGCGCAAGCCTATAAACCATACATGAGTCTTGTATAATAAGTAAAGCTGTTAACAACCCACATTGCTTCTGCAAACAACAACAGTAACTTGTGCATAAAAAGCAACAGTTATATTTACAAAAACAAAATTTACACAGTAACAATTAAAGCAATGAAAGACATCACAAAAAATATACCAATGGCGAGGTAACCATTGTATGGAAACCCAACCAGTGCATGCACTCAGGCATTTGTTTTAAAGGATTACCTGCCGTGTTTGACCCACGCAGGCGGCCGTGGGTAATAGCGGAAAATGCCTCAACCAAAGAAATTACAGCGCAAATAAACAAATGCCCCAGTGGTGCGTTAAGTTATTATATGAATGCAGAAGAAAACAACAACATAAAAATTGAAGCCGAAACCATTGCCGAAGTTTCAACCAACGGGCCACTACTTGTGTATGGCAACATAAAAATTAAACATAGTGATGGGAGGGAAGAAATAAAAAATAAAGTAACTGCCTTTTGCCGTTGCGGGCAATCATCCAACAAACCCTACTGCGATGGCACACACCGCAAGGTTGGATTTGAGGGGTAAGCTAAAATGCTGCTTTCTTAAATTATTTATACGGCCACTTTCCGAAAGCTTTAATCTTCCGGAAAGTTGTTAGTGATGTATCATAAATCTCTTTTGCTACAGCTTACCTGCCAACACAAAACCCTTCTTCAATTTCTTTTTATTACCATTAATATTGGTAGCCTCCATCATTACAACGTATATGCCTATACGGGCTTTTTCGTTTTTATCGTTAATGCCATCCCAATAATAACTACCCCATCGCGGTACTAACTCATTGTTTGCAATGGTTTTAATTTCTCTGCCATCACCGTCAAAAATGCTAACGGTAGCCGTATAGCCTGTTTCGCCTAAGTTGTAATTAATGCTCAACACATCATTATATCCATCGTTATCGGGCGAAAATACTTCAGGATCCACCCCAAGTTCCTGGCTAGTGAGTGATATAATAGATTGTGAGTTTCTGTAGCCAGGAGTTCCGTAATGCACCGTTTGCGCTGCCGAGTGCCAGTTGGTTTTGTTTTGGGTAGGAGCAGTAATACTTATGCGCTCTAACGAAACGCCCTCCTTGTCGTTTAAAATGGGATAATGATAATCTTCGGAGTAATTAAACTGGTCAAGCACGTTTAATGCAAAATCTGTAACAGCCACACCTCCTTCGTCATCATTATAGGATGGCAGCGATGCTATTTCTAAAATATTTCTTTTTACATCAGTGGGGTATTTCAGTGTAGTGGCAGCAGCATTTTCTGTTAAGGCAATAATATCGCTAGGGAAAATCAACCGTCCTTCGGGGTATATTATTTCTTTGTCGTCCACAGCATTGGTTGTTAGGTTAACGTTAGCGATGTAAACGTTTTTTAAATCAATAATTTTTGCTGATGAGTTATATAGCTCTACATAATCGTAACCAGCGGTAACGGGGTTAAATAATATTTCGTTTATCTGTAAATTACCTGTGGTTACATTGTCTGCCAAGCCAACCTTAACCGTTAAATCGCCTTCAATTAAATTACCGGGGCAGTCGCGTATGGTATCAATAACAGTAATGCTATAAATGGTTCCGGGTTGCAATGCAGCGCCAAGGGTTAGCGTAACTTTATTTTTAAACGGCACCACATTTAACGGAGTGCCTATACCCCCGCTAATACTGTAATTATTTGCAATGGAAGCAGCACCTGCATCAACCGGTTCAGAAAAAAATACATCAACTACTATTGTCGAAACAGGATACGCACTCACAAGTTGCGGAGATGTGTTATCATTAAAAGTACCGTTAACACTGTTTTGTGCACCTGGTGTACCGCCTTTAATGTCTTCGCTGGCGCGCCAGTTGGCAACATCAGTGCAGGTAAAGTTTAAATCAATCTTTTCTATGCTATATCCATTGTCATCCTTAGCGGGGTCGTTATAAAAGTCGTTGTCAAAAACCAATTCATCAATCAGCACACTGTTGTTGTTAAATAATTTTAAATCATCGCCTACATCGTTATTAAGCGATGGAAAAGAACTCAGCGCAAGCACGTTGCCAAAAGCCGCAAAAGCCGCAGCATTGGTAGTAGAGCATAATATTAAATATTGCCCTGCCGGTAAACTATAATTACCAAAATTGGGCGTAAGCGAACCACCATCGCTCAACAGCCATCCGTTAAGATTAATGGCTCCGCTGCTGCGGTTATAAATTTCTACATATTCTGCATTGGGCAACTGTGTTCCTGATTCTGGCTCAAACATTATTTCGCTTATCACAACATCAAAAGGTTGTGCTGTTACGGGGGCGTTATACGTAAATGTAGTTGTGCTGTTGACTGCAATTATATTGCTGTTTACATCTGCTACATTATTAACAGTAAGTGTATTTAACTGCCCGCTTGTAAACGCACCGGCAAAGGTGAGGGTAACCAAACTATTGTTACCTGCGTTTCTTATTGCGGAGGTAGGTGTGCCTATGCCGTTGTTTACGTTGTAGTTGGTTTCTGTTTCGCTGGTAGTTAAATCAACTGCCTCGCTAAACAAAACATCAACAGTGGTTGAGGATGTGACAATAGTTGAAGCAATAGTTGGCGGAGTAACATCCACTACAATATTGCCAACGTTTACACTGTCAAAAAAATGTTTATTAAAGAAACTGGCTGTTGATTGCGTTACACTTACTCCAAAATAAGCCGATGTATTAAAGGTATTATCTGTAACTGTGCCTTCAGTAAAAAAATTAGTGCCTGCACCTGTGTTATCATCCATTAATGTAAACAAGCCTGCGGCAGTTCGTATAACTTTAATTTTAAAGTAATTATCGCTGCTGTTTACCTGAGAGCGTCCGTCAGTGCCATCAATAATTTCGGCAGGTGCACCAGCAGTTTTTTGTATAAACTTATTTCATCTGTGCTGCCGCCAATACGCACAAAGTAGCCGTTGCCAGTGGCTGCATTTAAATCCTGTATGTCACTGGTAAGATAAATGTCAATGTAGTTTGCACTTGATGTTGCTTGCTTAAAGTTCACCCAAATTTCCCATTGAGCATTGCTTGCAATAGTGCTGGGCGTGGACAAATAAAAAGAAGAATTGATGGTGCTGTGGTTAGAGTTTAGCTGCCCGCCTGTAACCTGCCAGCTTGCCACATCACCCACCCATGCAGGGTTATTGGTAAAATCTCCATCGCTAAAATCATCGGTAACCTGCGCTTTGGCAACACTGCTTACCAGCATCAGTATAATTAAGTAACGTATCATAACCGTTTATTTGTGAGTGAAAGTAAAGCGAATAACTAAACCTGCAAAATGCCTGACAAAACCCCGGCATACGCTGTTAAGCATGGCCCGCAAAAAACCAGGCATGGCTAAAAATATTTGTTTATATCATTTGTAAACATACATTTACCGTGTTGTTGTAGTAACAACAATGAGTACCTGTTTAATTTCAAACCTAACTTAGTAATCATGGACATTAAAAAATCAAATTTGATGAGTTCGTTAACAAGGTTAATGACTCATCTGGAAAGGCAGCCGGTAAATTTTCTACAAGTGGCTTTGTAGGCAAATCTCCCACTGCCGGGCACATCAGGGTTTATTCCGATCATTCACTCAATCATTACATGGAGGTGAGTGCTGCTGATGTTATTCACCAGGAACCTTTATCAGCCCACGGCCATTCCGGTAGCGGCAGTATTTTGTGGATTAAGGCAGGAGCAAACATTAGCCACGGAAACGACAGCTATCATTATGATCCCAAGAACAATTATTTTAAGGGAGATATAGCTGATGTTTTTGGCAAACCTACCACCAATATACCAACCTATTGTTGTGATGGCGGCAGACCAACCCTAACCATAGCCTCTATGTGTTGTCCCGCCCCCCCAACTACGGCTATGCGGTCAATGTGTTGCGATGGCGGCAGACCAACCCTAACCATCGCTTCAATGTGTTGCCCCGCGCCCCCAACTACGGCTATGCGCTCTATGTGTTGTGATGGAGGCAGACCAACTTTAACTATTGCTTCAATGTGTTGCCCCGCCCCCCCACTACAGCTATGCGCTCTATGTGCTGCGATGGTGGTTTGCCCACATCAGGCATGCGGTCAATGTGTTGTGATGGAGGTAGACCAACTTTAACTATTGCTTCAATGTGTTGCCCCGGTCCTCCAACCAAAACCATCGCTTCAATGTGCTGCCCCAGCCCCCAACCACAGGTATGCGCTCTATGTGCTGCGATGGTGGCTTACCCACATCAGGCATGCGGTCAATGTGTTGTGAAATGGATTATGGTGTTATACAACCTTCAACTTATACCGAGTGTAGTGTAACACAATATTGCGGAACAGGCGGCTACAATCCCTATGATGGATACTAAAAATTACTATCGGTTTCCGTTAGACAATTCAAGGTAGTATTTATTTACTGCCAAAGGCTTAAAGTGCGCTTAAGGTTTCTTAAGCGCACTTTATTTTTTATTTAATAAATCTCAGTAAAAAATTACCAGTTGGTTTTTAAGAATCCCACCGATAACTTCATTGCATCATCAGCAAATTCCTTATTGTGTTTAGGATTACTGGGGTTGGCAAAAGCATGCTCAGCATCATATATTTTTATTTCCACTTTTTTATTTGCTGCTTTCATGGCGGTCTCAAAATCAGAAGCAATTTTAGGAGTTATCCATCCATCATTCTTAGCAAAAATGCCCAGTACCGGAAAATTTATTTTTTCAATTTGTTCAGCATCTTTTTCGGGCATACCGTAATATATAATGCACCCTTTGGTTTTGGTTTTTAAAATTTCTGCTGCCTGCATACTCCATCCTCCACCAAAGCACCAGCCTATGGTTTGTATCTGTGCATCATCCCCTGCAAAAGCGCTTGCACCCATAATTATTGCCAAACATCTTTCGGCTTTTGTGCTTTGCATAAGGCTGGCTGCAACATCAGCTTTGGTTGCAACTTCGCCATCATATAAATCAAGTGCAAGCACATTTACATCGCCCAATTCAGTTTGTAATTGTTCGGCTGTTTGTATGATGTAATCATTTAATCCCCACCACTCATGAAAAACAAAAACATATTTATTTGTTTTTGCAGAAGCCGCAACATAAAATGCTTTTGACTTTTTCCATCGGGCGTACCAAATGAAACTACCTTGCCCTTGCCTGGTTTATAAATAAACGGCTCGGGCTCTGCATGGCTGCTTTTAAATTTACTGTCGGAGCCCAGCATGGCAAACGTATTTGTTGAATTACTGCAACACGTTTGTGCAAATGTGTTTGTGTAATAAATTAAAGCAAAAGTAAAGGCTGATAAAATTTTTAATGTCATGACTTGAATTTTTTAGAGAGGTAAAAATAAATTACTATTGCCTGCACACATACAATCAAATATGAACACTGTAGATAATTTTAATTTCAATAATAAACGAGCATTGATACGTGTTGACTTTAATGTGCCGATCGATAAAAAAACTTTTGCAGTTACAGATGATACACGCATAAAAGCTGCCGTGCCAACAATAAAAAAAATATTAGCTGATGGCGGTGCCGTTGTTTTAATGAGTCATTTAGGTCGGCCGTTAAAAAAATTAAAAGAGGATGGTACGGTTGATTACGAAAAACATTCTTTAAAGCATGTGGTAAAACGTACTAGCGAATTGTTGGGTGTGGATGTAAAGTTTGCCACCGATTGTGTGAGCGATGAAGCATTTAATTTGTCTGCATCATTAAAAATGGGAGAAGTTTTGTTACTGGAAAATTTGCGTTTTTATAAAGAAGAAGAAAAAGGCAATGAAGAATTTGCAAAAAAGCTAAGCGCGCATGGCAACTTTTATGTAAACGATGCTTTTGGCACTGCACATCGCGCACATGCAAGCACTGCTGTTATTGCACAATTTTTTCACGGAGCAAAAACTTTTGGTTATGTAATGGCAAACGAAATTAAAAATGCCGATAAAGTTATGAAGCAGGCGCAAAAACCTTTTACTGCCATAATGGGCGGTGCAAAGGTGAGCGATAAAATTCTCATTATTGAAAACATGATTGACAAAGCCGATTATATTTTAATTGGCGGTGGCATGGCATACACTTTTTTTAAAGCCATGGGCGGGCAAATTGGAAACTCACTGGTGGAAGAAGATAAACTGGACCTTGCCAAACAACTGTTAGAAAAAGCAAAAGCAAAAGGCTGCCAGATGCTATTGCCTGCCGACAGTATTATTGCAGATAAGTTTGATAATGATGCCCAGCTTAGTTCTTGCGAAAACTTTGAAATACCGCAAGGATGGATGGGATTAGACTTGGGAAAAAAAGCCATTTACGATTTTAGAGAAGTGATATTGAAAAGCAAAACCATTTTGTGGAACGGCCCCATGGGCGTTTTTGAAATGAGCAACTTTGCCAACGGTACTATAGAAATTGCAAAAGCCATTGTAGAAGCAACCAGCAAAGGCGCGTTCTCACTTATAGGTGGTGGCGATTCTGCCGCAGCAGTTAACCAGTTTAACATGGCCGATAAGGTTAGCTACGTAAGCACTGGTGGCGGTGCACTGCTCGAATATTTTGAAGGGAAAGAATTACCTGGGCATTGTGGCGGTGATAGGGTAACTTTTTCATAAGGTGTGTGCATGTGTTATGCAATCAATAAATTACCACCCACCCCTCACCGGTCTCCGTTTTTTTGCGGCATTGCTTGTTTATCTTTTTCACCATACGCCTTTTGCTGCAGGTACATTATTATATGATGTTGTTAAAGAATTTCACATTGGAGTAAGTTTGTTTTTTTACGCTTAGCGGTTTTTTAATTTGCAGGCAGTACCATCAATCAATTGTTGAAGGAACAATACAGCTCAAACATTATTTCATAAACAGGTTTGTAAAAATATATCCCGTTTTTTTTATTTTAACAACCATTACAGCTATTGTAAACTTTCAAGGATGGAAAACATACCTTATGAATATTACCTTGTTAAAAGGCTTTTCGGAAACATATTGGTTTACCCATATCACACAAGGGTGGTCGTTAACCACAGAAACTACTTTTTATTTGTTAGCACCATTTATTTTTTTGCTCTTGAATAAATTGAAGTTGTTGTGGCAGGCATTTATTTTAATAGCAACAGGCATTGTGCTTACCTTTTTATTTGGGTTCTTTAATAACGAATCAAAATTTTTTGGTTCCTACCACTTCACCATGGTGGTAACATTTTTTGGAAGATGTGTAGAATTTTTTGCGGGCGTTTATCTTGCTTTGTTTTTAAAAAAAGAAAAACGGCTGTCATCTATTGGTATTTCATTTACCTATTCAGGACTGGTATTGTTTCTTGCATCAGCGTTTGCGCTTTCCTCTCTTAAAGGCGATCATATTTCAGGGTTGGCAACTCCTACAGGTGTTGCCATTAATAATTTGGTTTTACCCTTGTTTTCTTTTTTACTTATTTACGGATTAATGGTTGAGCAAACTTTCATTGGAAAAATATTTCCTTCTAAATTTTTTAAGTGGGCGGGTAACGCAAGCTATTGTTTTTATTTATTGCATCTTGGTGTTTATTTCAGCTTTATTCAGCAGCACACAAATTCTTACATATTAAATTTTTTAATCATTCTAACATCTTCTTTTGTATTGTATTTGTTTATTGAGAGACCTGTAGTAAAATATATTCGTAAACGTTTTGAAACCGGTTAAAATATTAATTGTTGTTGGGCTACTCCTTTCTCCTTTATTTTGTTATTTAGAATGGGGCAGCAATCAATCTTCTTTTTTATTTGAAGTTGAATACAATTTGTTGTTTAATAACAAAGACTTTGCAGGCACTTTTACTCACCCTGCCATACTTGTTCCTTTGCTTGGGCAGTTGCTTCTATTGATCGCTGTGTTTTATAAAAATCATTCTTATAAAATAATAGTAGTAGGTATAGTACTAATTGCACTTTTGGTTTTGCTTGTACTGGTTGCAGGGCTGCTATCTAAAAACATAAAAATTGTGTTGAGTACGTTGCCGTTTATTTCATTGGCAACAATTTATTTTTTGTTTGCAAAAAGAATTTAGTGTTGCTTGCTGCAAACCGATATCAAACTTTCTAATTCTATTTCCTGTCCGTTAACTTCAAACGGAGGTTCTTGTTCTAAATGAGTACTAACTATGCTAAAACCATTTTTAGTTAAAAGATTTTTTAATTCTCCTTCAGAATAAAGCTTAAACCCATATTGTGTAAATGGCAGTTTCAGCATAATGTCTTTGGGTCTTATTCCAATTACAAACAAGCCATCATCTGTTAACACACGTTTTATTTCGCGTAGTTCTATTTCAGGTTTCTGCCAAAAGTAAATAGTGTTTACGGTTAAAATTTTACTGAAGGTTTTTGTATCCCATGAAAGTGTATCGGCAACACCTTCATAAAATTTTGCTCTGCCGCCCTTAACCCATTCGGCATTTATTTTTTTTGCTTCGGCTACCATTACATCACTGAAATCTCGCCCTATGTATTTTACACTTTCATGTTTGTTTAAAATATCGCTTACAAATTTTCCGTTGCCCATGCCAAGCTCAAGCACACAATCATTTTCAGAAATACTCAAACTATCAATAGCAAGTTTATTCATGTAAGCGTTACTCACATTCATGTTTTCGCCAATTACCAAACCAAACTCACCGCTTGGCTTTCAAGTTGCTCGGCAACTATTTTAAAATCGGGTAACTCCATTTTTTGTTTAAAAAACTATTTTGAAACCAGAACCGGCCTGGATTATTTTTTTACAGGCTTTAGTGTTTTGAGGTATAAGTAAATGGCGCGTAAATCATCATCGCTAAATTTTAAAAACGGACCCCACGGCATTGGAGAATCAGGAATAAGTTTTCCTTGCCTGAAACGTTCAATAAATTTTTCCTGGCTCCAGTTGTAAATATGTCCAGTTTCAGGATCGGGGGTAAGATTTCTGGACACACAAAAATTTCCGGGTTTACCAATCACATCCATGTGAAATCCACCGGAATAATCCTCGCCAATAAATGCACCGGTTTGCAAATCGCGGTTAGTGTGACAACCACGGCAGTTGGCAACACTGTTGGCTAAATATTTTCCATACTCGGCCGTTACAGATGGGGTAACACTCTTTGGCACTTCACCTGTAGGTCCAGTTGGCTTTAACATAAAAGCTTTAATCACCATACCCAAAAGATTAGGCTCAAACTTTGGAACTTTATTAGTTACCGGAGGCAATGTTCTTAAGTAAGAATAATAGCCGTTAAGTCCTCATCACTTGTATTATGAAATGCCATAAAATCTATCATAGCATGACCATCAGGCGCAACACCATGGCGCAATGCACGGGCAATTATTGCATCAGAAATATTTCCAATACCGGTTTCTTTATCAGAAGTTATGTTGGGTATTCTTATCACACCAATAGGCAATGGGTATGTAAATCCGCCTTTAGGAGCAACCCTTTCTCCCAGTTCCACTTTTTTATAATCTTCGTAGCTGCAATGGCATTCCATGCAATGTCCGGGTCCGTAAAAAATATATTCTCCTTTAGCAATAATAGTACTGTCTGTGCTTGCTTTAACATCTACTAAAGGCGCATCAAATTTTAAATTTTGACGGAGTGCAACTGTAACAACTAAAATAATAATTAGCGAAACCAGCACAATAACTGACCATTTAAGGATTTTAAGTATCATGTTGTTGAGGTTTAGAGATTGATTATACAAAAGAAAAAATTTTTTCTTAAAGGTGATTACTCACTGCATCCATTTATAAACACTTTGCTAACTTCGTGCAATATGAATTCTGTGCTTCATCAATCTGTTCCCATTCAAAAAAAGCAACTGTTTCATTATTTCAATGCACACTTCAATTCACTTTTTTATTTTGATAGTAATGAGTTTACTGATACAAAATTTAACCTCTCAAAATTTGATTGCTTGTTTGCAGGCGGTGTAGCAGATGAGATTACAGCAAATGCCAACTCCTTAGAAAAGCTTCGGGCATTTATTGATAAACACAAAGGAAAATGGATGGCTGGTTTTATTTCTTATGATGTAAAGAATGAAATTGAAAATATAAAATCAACCAATGAATACAGGGTGCAATTTCCGTCACTACATTTTATTGTTCCGCAAACGGTAGTAAAAATTATAGGAGATGAGCAATTGGTTTATAATTATGGCAATGCTGAATATGAAACAACCGACTTCGAAAAATATTTTTTTGCCAACGAATGTGAAATTTTGTTTGGGGGAGTTAGTGGATTAAAACCTAAAATTGACAAAGAAAAATATCTGCAAAAAATTGAAGCCATAAAAAAACACATTCAACTTGGTAACATTTATGAAATGACTTTTTGCAACGAGTTTTTTGCTGAAGACATTATCATAAACCCGGAAAAAGTTTTTTGGAAACTGCAAAGCTTATCTCCTGCACCATTTTCGTGTTATGTAAAAACAGGAGATAAATATTTAATCAGTTCAAGCCCCGAAAGATATTTGTGCAAGCGGAGTAATAAAATTTACTCACAACCAATTAAAGGAACCGTTAAGCGAGGAAACAATGCTGTAGAGGACGAACAGTTAAAACATCAGTTGCTTAATAGCGATAAGGAACGTGTAGAAAACGTAATGATTGTAGATTTGGTAAGAAATGATTTGTCGCGGATAGCAGAACTTTCGTCTGTAAATGTAGAAGAGTTATTTGGCATTTATAGTTTTAGCACAGTGCATCAAATGATTTCTACTGTAAGTTGTGAGGTGAACAAACAGATAGCTTTCACAGACATTATTCATGCAGCATTCCCAATGGGGAGCATGACAGGCGCCCCTAAAATTAAAGCCATGCAACTGATTGATGAGTTTGAAGAAACCAAACGCGGACTTTTTAGCGGCACGGTTGGCTACATTGACCCTGATGGCGATTTTGATTTTAATGTGGTGATAAGGAGTATTTTATTTGACGCAAAAAAAAAAAATGTATCAGTACAAACCGGGGGAGCAATTACCATAAACAGTAATGCCGAACAGGAATACGAAGAAACTTTACTGAAACTGAAAGCTATGCAGGAGGCTTTACAATTATTTTAATTGATGGAAAAAAGATTTCAGTCCTTTGTAAACGAAAACAAACTGTTTAAAAAAACCGAACCGATCTTAGTTGCTGTTAGCGGAGGTATTGATTCAATTGTACTGCTTCATTTACTTAGCAAAACAGGCTTTAAGTTTGCTATTACGCATTGTAATTTTCAGTTGCGTGGCTCTGAATCAGATGCCGATGAAATGTTTGTAGCAGCATTAGCAAAAAAATATGGGTGCCAAATTTTTATTGAACGATTTAATACACGAAAACATGCCAAAGAAAACGGGCTGAGCATACAAATGTCAGCGCGCGAACTTCGTTATAAATTTTTTGAAGAAATTAGAGCTAAACACAAATTTAAGTATATAGCCACTGCACATCATGCAACTGACAATGTTGAAACCATTTTAATTAATATTTTAAGAGGAGCAGGATTAACAAGTTTACAGGGTATCCCAACAAGAAATAAAAATATAATACGTCCGCTTTTAAATTTTACAAGAAAAGAAATTGAAAACTACTGCAATACCGAAAAACTAAAATGGAGAGAGGACAGCAGCAATACTTCCGATAGCTATGTAAGAAACAAACTACGCCATCATGTATTGCCTGTATTGAAAGAAATTAACCCATCTGTTGAGCAGGCTTTTTCAAGTTATTCGCAAATATTAGCAGGCGCAAATGATGTTATTAGCCAATACGCTTTTAACATTACAAAGTTTTTTTTAAAAAAAACAAAAGATGGGGTGATTGTACATGCAAAGGGATTAAAGTCGTTGAAATTGGATGAAGCTATCTGGTTTGAAGTTTTTAAGGGATTTAATTTCTCACCCGATACAATTCATAAATTGTACTCATCAAATTTAAAACCCGGAAAGTTTTTTTTATCTCCAACACACAAACTATACATAGACCGTGACGTTTGGACTATTGTGGAAATTAAAATTCGCCCGGAAATAGATATTACAATAAAAAAGACGGGCACATTTCATTTCAGCCATTTTTATGTTCAAATAAAAAAGGTTAGAGTAACCCAGGTGAGCATGTCTGATATTAAAAGCAATAAGATAAAAGACATCGCCTATTTTGATGCTAATGAATTGACGTTCCCGCTTACAATACGCACTTTTAAAGCAGGAGATTTTTTCTACCCCATTGGGATGAAAGGGAAAAAACTAATCAGTGATTATTATACCGACAAAAAATTTTCATCGCTTCAAAAAGAAAAACAATTGTTACTTTTATGCGATAAACAAATTGCGTGGGTTATGGGCGAACGTATAAGCGAGAAGTTTAAAGTAACCGATCGCACATGGTCCATTTATAAATTTGAATTTAAGCCTGATGAGTGAACTGGTATTATTTGAGGAAAAGCAATACTTAGGATTTAATAAGTATTCCATTTTAAGGCGAATGATTCTGGCAATTTTTTGCTTTGTGGCTTACTATTATACCGAAGACAGGGAACAAAATGCAGACTTGCTTTTTTTACTTGGCGTGGTCGTTTTGGTAGTGTCCATAATAACTCTTTTTGTGCTTCATCTTAAAACAACGGTTTACCCGGGCAGAATTGAGTTGGATGGATTGTGGTCAACTAAAAAGGTGAAAATTGATTTGCAAAACATTGTTAAATTTGAAAAAAGCGAGTACAGCAAACACATGTTAAATAATCCTGTTTACAACCTTCATATAAAAGGAACCATCAGGTTTTATACATCGGGTAATGATGCGTTATTACTTACAGATAAGGAGGGAGTTGCATATAAAATAGGAACCCAAAAAAAGGAAGAATTTTTTAATGCCTTAAAAAAACTCCAGGGGCTTAATTGATGAGAAAATTCCACCTATTTTCACCCTTGAAATTTATCGATTCGCCACTCCTATTGTACAATTTGCTTAATCAATAAGGTTATCGGTTCTGTTAAAAATATATTGCACATTCATTTACAAAAAATCACTATACCAACATACTTAATCGTTTTATGAGAAAAATTTATCTTTTAATTATTCTAATCGTTTCATCTGTATCGTCAGTTACGGCTCAATGTACTTTAACCAATGCTACGGGTTGCGTTTGCAACGGTGGCGGCACCAATTGCGATTTGTTGCCAGATATTAAGGCTGCAAAACCTCCTTTAACTCTGTACGGCAATTCTCAGGGAGTAATTGAATATTCGCAGAGCGGGAATGGCGCAAACAACGGTCGTTTAAGAATTTCTGTTGCTACTCCTAACATTGGTCATGGTCCATTACATGCAGTGGCAAGCGTACAATATGTTTGCGGTACCGATACACTTAATGCAAGCAGCCCTACTACCATACCACAATATTGTGCCGATGGTATTACACCAACCAAGGTTTTGGTAAAGCAAAGAATATATCATAAAAATGGTAATGTAATGTCATATTACGATCGCCCTGCCGGATCAATGACTTACCATGCATCACATGGCCACATGCATGTTGACAACTGGGGCATTTATACATTACGCACAGCCACAACCGATCCAAACCCTTTAAACTGGCCTATTGTCGGTAACGGAGCCAAACTTGCATTTTGTTTAATGGACTTTGGATCATGCGCGGCCTACAACGGGCATTGCGAAGATGATAATGGAAATGTACTTACAAATACACCCAACGTTGGTTTAGGAGGTGGAAATTTTTCATGCTCATCAACCAGTCAGGGAATTACCGCTGGTTATGAAGATATTTATTACCAGCACTTAGATGGTATGTGGATTAATATTCCTCCCGGAACTTGTAATGGCAATTACTACATAGTATGCCAGCAAGACCCTTACAACGTTTTTGTAGAGGAAAATGATAATAACAACGTAACAGCAGTGCCTGTTACATTAACCAAACAGGGAGGGCTTGTTCCTACCATTACATCAAGCGGTCCAACAACACTTTGTAACGGGGGCAGTGTAACCTTAACTGCAAGCGCTGCATCTGATTATTTGTGGTCGAATGGTGCAACCACACAATCAATTACAGTTTCTGCATCGGGTTCATATAGTTGTACTGTAAATAATGCATCATCTTGTGCAACCACTTCTGTTCCTGTAACTGTTACGGTTAGTTCAATGCCTGTAACTGCAAGTACAAGTGCTGCTTCAATTTGTGCAGGCACTTCTGTAAATTTAACTTCTACTGCAACAGGTTCTGGTACTGCAACTCAAACTGCAAATTTTAGTAATAACAGCACATTCAACATTCCTGACAACAACACTACAGGTGTTACTTCTGCTGTTACTGTTTCAGGCATAAGTCCTTCAACCATAAGTTCATCAACCGTTGTATCTGCAACTGTAAATATTACTCACCCTTATACAGGAGATATTGAATTGAGATTGTATGCTCCTAATGGCGCTTATCAGTTATTATCAAACAGAAGAGGCGGCAGTGGAGATAACTACACCAACACAGTATTTACTATGAGTGGCGCCAACTTTGTTTCTTCTTCTGCGGCACCTTTTACAGGCACTTTTGTTCCGGAAGGTAACTTTGCAAACTTTAGCGGTAATGCAAACGGAACGTGGTCTTTAAGGGTTTACGACAGAGCCTCAAATGATGTGGGTGCTATTAATAGCTGGACACTGACATTAAACAATACTGTTGCAACAACAATAAATTATGTATGGACATCAAACCCATCAGGTTTTAGTGCATCAACTGCAAACACTTCTGACTCTCCAACACAAACTACTACCTATACAGTAACAGCAACGGAAAGCGGAACGGGATGTGCAGGTAGCAACAGTGTTACTGTAAATGTGTCTAATCCTAATGTTCAGTTAAATGGAAACACTTCAATTTGCCAGGGTGTATCAACTACGCTTACTGCTTCTGGAGCAACTACTTATACATGGAGCCCTTCAACAGGATTAAATACTACAACGGGAAGTACAGTTACTGCTAATCCGTCATCAACACAAACGTATACTGTGGTTGGAACAACAAACGGCTGTACCGATACTAAAACAATTACAGTAAATGTTACTCCATTGCCTGTAGTTTCAGGTGGAAGTAATGTTTCAATTTGTGCTGGTGCTTCCACCAATTTAACGGCAAGCGGAGCTACAACTTATTCATGGTCTCCAGCCACCGGATTAAATACAACTACAGGGAGTACCGTTATTGCAAATCCATTGTCAACTCAAACCTACCTTATAACCGGAACTCAAAGCGGTTGTACAAATACTGCACAGGTTACAGTTACAGTTAATCAGTTACCAAATGTTAGCGTTTCACCATCTGGTACAATTTCAAGTTGCAGCCCTGTGGTTTTAAATGCTGCAACTTCAGGTTCAAATATTCAATGGAAGTTTAATGGTGCGAATATCTCAGGCGCTACATCAGCTACATACACTGCAAGTGCATCAGGGAACTATAGTGTTTATGTTACTGATGCCAATGGCTGTAACAATGAATCATCTCTTGCACAATTAACCATAGGTGGGGGAACTCCATCTATTACTGCACCTAACGGAACAAGTTTTTGTGCCGGTACTGCCGGTGTTGTTTTAAGTGCACAAACTTTAGGTAGTTATCAATGGTATAGAAACGGTGTTTTAATTTCGGGTGCAAACTCAGCATCATTCAATGCAAACTCAAATGGCAACTATTACTGCTATGTGACAAATGCAGGATGCTCAGGTGCCTCAAACTCAATTAGTGTTACACAAATAAATAACCCAACGCCTGCAATTAGTAATAGCACTCCATTAAGTTTTTGCAGTGGTGGTTCGGTGGTGCTTACCTCAAATACATTTTCAGGCATCTCATTTCAATGGCAAAAAAATTCTACAGATATTGCAGGAGCCACTTTACAAACATACACTGCCAATACATCCGGAACTTATCGTGTTAAACAAACTGCAAACGGATGCAGTAAGTATGCCCCCGGAGTAATTGTAAATGCAGCAGCTACCTCTTTAAGCGCGAGTATTTCTGCTAATGGCTCTACCACTTTTTGCATTGGAGGCTCTGTTAATCTTAGTGTGGTTAATGCTGTACCTGGATATAATTACCAATGGCAGAATAACTCAGTTAATATTTCTGGAGCAAGCAATTCGTCATATAATGCTACGGCAACAGGAAATTATACTTGTGTGGTTTCTGCATCATGCGGATCAATTCCATCCAATAGCATAGCTGTTACGGTTGGTGCTATAAATGCAACCGTTTCTCCATCAGGTTCAATTACTATTTGTAATGGGTCATCTGTTGCATTGGCTGCAAATACAGGAAGTGGCTATCAATACCAATGGTTGTTAAATGGAAGTAATATAAACAATGCCACAGCCCCAACATTTAATGCAACTGCATCCGGAAATTACTCGGTTGCTATTACATCGTCATGCGGCAATGCAACTTCAGCAGCTACAACTATTAATATTTCTGCTTTAAGTGCTACAATAGCACCTGCCGGTACCACGACCATTTGTGCGGGTAGCGCTACAACTTATACTGCAAATACTGGTGTTAATATTATTTATCAATGGTACAGAAACGGGGCAGCAATAGCCGGTGCAACAAATTCAAGTCTTAATACTTCATCGTATGGCAGCTATTATGCAGTGCTAACGCAAGGTGGTGTTTGTACTACAACCTCTAACATTGCAGCATTAAGTGTAACCAATAATCCTACTCCAGTAGTAACTCCTGCCGGACCGGTTATTTTTTGTGCCGGGCAGACAGCCACATTAACAGCAAATAATTTTGCAGGTGTTGTTTATCAATGGCAGAAAAACGGCATAAACATATCAGGGGCACAAAATCAATCGTTAGTTGTTTCAACAGCCGGCTCGTATAGGGTTAAAGAAACTGCAAATAATTGTTCTAAATATTCTACTGCTGTGGCTGTAACTGTTAACTGCCGCATGGGTGCCGATGGTGAATTGATTTCTACAGAGGATAAATTTGGTTTTGAGGTTATGCCAAATCCATTTACCAACTCAACAAAAATTACTTTGTCACATGCAGCCGATTTAAAATCAACTTCAGTAACTGTGCTAAACACCATTGGAAATATTGTTAAAAAATATCAAGTGTTTCAAGCAGCGAAATTGTCTTTGAAAGAAATCAATTAGCTTCCGGAATTTATATGGTGGTTGTAAAAGATGCGTTTAATCAGCCAGTAGTAAAAAGAATAATAATTGAATAAAGTATCCTGTTAACCAACTTAAGCTAAGACCCGCCCTTAAAAGCGGGTTTTTGTTTTGTAAAAATTGAGAAACGTTTTAACAGTGCTTTCGTATAGCATTGAAAGAATTATATTTTTGAGATGATGATAAAAAAAATTCAACCGATTACGGTTTTATTGCTTGTGCTGGTTGTCAACGTTAATTGTTTGGCGCAAACTGCATGGACAAATTATTCTTTTACAAATTCTCCACTGCCCGAAAACTCTGTGCGTTGTATTGAGATTGATGCGCTAAACAGAAAATGGATTGGTACAGATTACGGTCTTGCCATTTTTGATGACGTAAACTGGACTGTCTATTTTACCACCAATTCAGGCTTGCCGGACAATGCCATACGAGCCATCACTTTTGACAGCAATAACAACGCATGGATTGGAACTCTTAGCGGAGGATTAACAAAATTTGACGGAACAAACTGGACTACTTATAACACATCCAATTCATCTTTACCTGCCAATTATGTAAAAGCGCTTGAAGTTGATACTACAGGCTTTTTATGGATTGGAACACAAAATGGAATTGCCAAATTTGACATGATTAGCAATTGGGTGACATTTACTCCTGCTAATTCAATTCTTATAACTGCAAATATTGCATCCATACATGTACGCACTAACAACCAAAAAATTATTGGAACATTAAATGGCGGGCTTATCATTTTTGCTAACGATACTATTAAAGATGTGCTCACTATAGCTAACGGCAGCGGTATACCCGATAATACGCAATTAGACTTAGCTGAGGATTCTCTTGGTAACGTTTGGTTTGCCACTGCAGCCGATGGACTTGCAGCGTATAGAGGACAGTTTGGTTGGTTTTGGTATCATCCAGGTATATCAACCATACCCAGTCCTAATTTAAGCGCTGTACATTTTAATGATACAGAAAGTATTTTGTGGATAGGTAGTATTGATAACGGATTAATAAAAAAAACAGGAGCAAGTTTTAGCGCATACACAACTTCAAATTCTTTAATTCCCGATAACCACATACAATCGCTTACAGTTGACAATAGTAACGTGGTATGGATGGGCACTGCAAGCAATGGAGTGGTTAGGTTTGATGAGACGTTGCTTTCTTCAACTCATTCAATCAACAATTCAGGAAGTATTCTTTTATACCCCAACCCAACAACCGGGGATTTATTTTTTAAAGCTGAAGAAACTTTTACTACAATTAAAATTTATGATGTAAGCGGTAGAATTGTTTATTCGAAACAAACTTCTGTGGGTAATAATAAAATTGATTTGAGTGAATGGGATTGCGGAGTTTTTTTTTGTGGAGGTTGTTGCTAAAAGCGGAGAAAGTTATTTTGAACGCATAGTCAAGTTAGATTAAGATTAATACGCCCTCTCATTTAACCCCTGCATATAATTTACAAAAGCTTTGCTCACTACTTTGTTGCCTCAGGGTGTTGGGTAGTTGCCCGAAAATACCAGTCGCCACGGTTGTTCGGGCAGGCGCTGTGCAGGTCTTCTATTTTCTGGAAAATAATTTTTACCTCTGCTTTGCAATCTTCAGGAGTAACCAACTGCGCAATTTTATCTGCAATTTGCGATGCAGTAAAAGGTTGGTAAATGGCACGCACATAATTTTTCATTGGGTGAACATTAGATGCGAGTTGCTCTTTGCATTTTTCAAAACTTCATCAAGTATGTGCTCCAGATTATTTTCTTCCAGCAATGCCACAGCAGCTCGGAATGCAATAAGGTCGCCAATTTTAGCCATGTCAATTCCATAGCAATCAGGGTACCGAATTTGCGGAGCAGATGAAACCAAAACAATTTTTTTTGGTTCCAGCCTGCCTAACATTTTAATAATTGAATTTTTAAGCGTGGTTCCGCGTACAATGCTATCATCTATCACCACTAAATTATCAATGCCTTTGCGTATGGTTCCGTAGGTAATATCGTAAACGTATTGCAACCATATCGCTTCGATCGGTATCGTTGGTAATAAACGTGCGAAGCTTAATGTCTTTTTATGGCAATTTTTCGGCACGTGGTTTTATGGAAGAATTTCGCTAAGGTTTTCTTCAGTGATGTTTGTGCCTAATGCTTTTATCTTTCTCTTCTTTACGTCCTTCAAATAATCTTCCATGCCCTGCATCATACCATAAAAAGCTACTTCGGCAGTGTTGGGTATAAAACTAAAAACGGTGTTGCGCAAATCAGAATCAACAGCCTGTAAAATACTTTGGCATAAAAGTCTTCCTAATTCTTTTCTTTCTTTATAGATCTCTACATCGCTTCCGCGCGAAAAATAAATACGTTCAAAAGAACAGCTCAAACGTTGGGTAGGTTCGTTAATCAATTCTTCTTTTACCCTATCATTCTTTTTTATAACAACAGCTTGTCCGGGTTTAACCTCATGAATATCTTCAAATTTTGTGTTAAACACTGTTTGTATTACCGGGCGCTCGCTTGCTACAACTGCAATTTCATCATCGGCATAATAATAAACAGGGCGAATACCTGCAGGGTCTCTTAACACAAATGCATCACCATGGCCAACAATGCCAACCATAGCATAACCGCCATCCCAGTTTTTACTGGATCGCTTTAGTATATTAGCAATATCTAAATGTTCACCAATAAGCGGAGATATTTCTAATTTGGTATTTCCAAGCTCCTTAAATTTTTGGTACAGGATTTCATTTTCCTCGTCTAAAAAATGACCAATGTTTTCCATTACAGTTACCGTATCATTTTTTCGCGTGGATGCTGACCTATTTCTACTAAATGATTAAACAACTCATCAACATTGGTCATGTTAAAGTTGCCTGCCATAGCAAGGTTACGCGTCATCCAATTATTTTGACGTAAAAACGGATGGCAGGTTTCTATTGAGTTACCGCCAAAAGTTCCATAACGCAAATGACCAAGAAATAATTCTCCCGAATATTTATTTGCGTTTTTGTTGATGTGATCAAAAATTTCAACAATGGCATTTTTTCTTATTGACCTGTAACGTGAAATATATTCATCACCGGGTTTAGGATCTAACTTTATGTTTACAACACCTGCGCCATCCTGTCCGCGGTTGTGTTGCTTTTCCATAAGCAAGTACAACTTGTTAATGCCGTAACGGGCGGTGCCATATTTTTCTTCGTAATAAGATATGGGTTTGAGTAATCGCAGTAAGGCTATTCCGCACTCGTGATGTAGGTAATCTGACATGCGGGCAAAGATAGTGAAGTATTTTACCTCTGTTTGAGTGTTAAACAGATGCGCTTTTACGTCAACGAGTTGGCTTTTTTTAGAGATTTTGACAGGATAAAAAGAAAATAAAGCCCTAAAAGAAAATAACTTACAAGCGCAATAACAGAATTGCGCATGTTGCCTGTAATCTCTTCTATTAAACCATAAGAAGCAGTGCCCAGTACCAAGCCAATTTTATCACATATATCATAGAAGCTAAAGTATGACGCATGGTCTTTTGTTACAGGTAACATTTTTGAATACGTGCTTCGAGATAATGATTGTATACCACCCATTACCATTCCTACCGTGAATCCTAATGCATAAAACTGCATTGATGTGTAAGTATAGTAAGCGCAAATACAAATAAAAATCCATACAAAAACAGCAATGATTATTGCTGTGGCATTTGAAAATTTTTTGGAGAGGAAGGAAAACAAATAAGCGCCCGCTATTCCTACAAACTGAATAATGAGAACGGTGACAATCAATTCATCGGCTTTCATGTTTAATTCTTTTGCACCAAACAAACTTGCAACGTACATAACAGTTTGTACGCCCATGTTGTAAAAGAAAAAAGAAATTAAAAAAGTTTTTAGCAAAGCATTTTCTTTTAATGAAACAAATACGCTTAGCAATTCTTTAAATCCTTTATTAAACAAATTGCCTTGGTAATTCACTTGTGCTGTTCTTTCAGGAAGATGTTTAAAGGTGATGAATGCAAAAGCTATCCACCAAATGCCTGTAAACAAAAACGAAAAGCGCGGGGCAAAAGAACTATCTGTTATGGCAAACAACTCAGGCTTCATTATTAAAATTAAATTGATGATTAGCTGAATGCTGCTGCCGATATAACCTAATGCAAAACCCTTTGCCGAAACTTTATCCTGCATATCGGTAGTGGCAATTTCGGGTAAAAAAGCGTTGTAGTAAACTACACTACCCGCCCATCCTACACTTGCAAGTATAAATGCAATGATGCCGAGGTATAATGTATCTAATCCTGTAAAGAAAAAAAGTGAAGCACAACTTACAGAGCCAAGAATGCAGAAGAAACGCAGGAATGATTTTTTGTTTCCTTTAAAATCGGCAATGCCTGAAAGTAATGGAGATAAAAATGCAACTAATAAAAACGAAAACGAAAGGGAATAACTGTATAACGCTGTGTTTTTATACTCGCGCCCTAAAAATGCACCATATCATTTCCATGTGCCGATGTAACAGAATTATAGTAGAGCGGAAAACAGCGGTAACAATGGTGAGCGAGTAAACAGAGTTTGCCCAATCATAAATTGCCCAGGCATTAATTATTTTTTTGTTGTTTTTGTCACTCATAGTTTAAGGATAGTGTATTACCAAAAATAGTTTATTGGATCCAACCTAAGTCAATACGCGCTGTTACTCCATTGCTGGAAATAGTTTTTGATGTTGGTGGAGAATTGATATTTGAATTCAATAAAACTTTTATTGCTCCATAATTTAGTGTGGCAATATTTTCAACATCCGTATCATCATCATCATTGAATGATACTTTAAACTCAGAACTCATATCAGAGAAAATGGGGGGAACGGCAAATGGAATCATTAAACTCATTATAGGTCCCGGAGGAGTATTTGCAATAAGCTGTGAGTTGTAATTTGTAAAATTTTCAACATCAGGAAATACAAATAAATCAGGGTTACCATTACTTATACCATCATTATCCCAGGCACTGCCTCCAGAATTAGTCGCAGGCATACCAAGTATTGTAACAGAGTTTAGCCTGAATCTTAAATAAACGGTTGT
Organism: Bacteroidota bacterium; assembly: GCA_016714005.1. Classification (GTDB taxonomy): domain Bacteria; phylum Bacteroidota; class Bacteroidia; order AKYH767-A; family OLB10; genus JADJOA01. The sequence continues at coordinate 637,823 of JADJOA010000002.1, read as the reverse complement.
ATTTACATCAACCGATGTACTTGTTGTTTTGTTATTAGCAGTTGCTCGGGCGACTACGCTGTAATATCCTTGTTGAGCATATACATGCATTACATTATTTCCAATGGTATTTGCGGAACCATCATCAAATTCCCACTCAATTTCTGCTTCAGTACTTACGGTAGCAGAAAAATAAACGCTGTCAATGGGCAAGACTTTATCTTTTGTAAGGTCCGCTTTTATATCGGTAATAAAAGGAGCAGGACCTTCGTCATCATTCTTTTTTTGCATGATGAGAATGTTATTATCAAGCCAATAACCAAATATGGATATAAAACCCTTTTTTGCATATTAATTCATTTCTTTAAAGACCATTTTTATTGGGGGACTGTTGTTTCAGTAAAGTTAAAATTTTATTTTCAACAGCTATATCATTCCATTTATTTTCAATATCGCTCATTTGCATTATCTCGTTCATTATTGCATCCTGCATTTTTCCTTTTTCCTGTGCTTCATTGTATGGTATATTGGTAAACGTAACCATAGTGTATAATGGTATCCATTTATCCGGGTGTTTTTCGTAAAACCATCCTTCAATTTTTTGCGCAATAAAAAATTCAGGCTTGCCCACCAAATCTCTCATTTCAATAAAATTTGCAACAGCCAATTCGCCAATAGCATCGGCAGCGGGTTTGCGCATTCTTTCATACTCCGGAATTACCTGCTCCCAGTTATCCTTGTGTTTATTAAGCAAATCATTTAGTACTGTGCAATCTTCAAAACCACAGTTCATTCCCTGTCCATAAAACGGAACTATTGCGTGTGCTGCATCGCCAATTAAAACTATTTTATTGTTAAAACTCCACGGAGTACATTTTACTGTCACTAACGAACCAGTAGGATTCATAAAAAAATCTTCTTCCAAATCATGCAGCAACGGTACGGCATCAGGAAAAATTTCATTAAAGAATTTATTAACGTCCAATTTGGGTTTTAATGATTCAAAGGATGGATTACCCTTTAAAGGGAAAAACATGGTAACAGTAAAAGTTCCGTCTAAGTTTGGGAGTGCAATTAGCATGTATCCTCCACGAGGCCATATATGTAAAGAGTTTTTATCTAATTGATGAGAGCCATCAGGTTTTGCAACAAACATCAGTTCTTTGTAACCATGCTCTAAATACGATTGAGAGTAATTAAACTTATCGGTTGAAAGCTGCATTTGTAAACGCGATGCGGCAAATGCGCCATCGGCACCAAAAATTAAATCGGAGGTTGCTTTTGTGTGTGAATGTGTTTCGCTGTTCTCAAAACTCATTTCGTTATTAGCCAAATTTATGTTTGTGCAACGCTCGTTAAAAAAAACTTTTGCACCCGATTGTTCAGCTATGTCAAGCAACGTACAATTTAATATACCGCGAGATACTGCATAAATTCCCTGCCCATCTTTTCCATAGGGTTGTGTAGTAATTTTTCCGTCAACACTGTGCATGGTGCGGTGCGTCATGGCAATTCCTATTTCACGAATAGCATTATCTACACCTACGCCTTGTAATCCTTTCCAGCCTCTGTCACTCAAGGCAAGATTGATGCTACGCCCGGCAGGAATTTTTACTTTACGCATATCAGGTCTGCGTTCGTAAAGCGTTACCTCATATCCGCGTTTTCTTAAATAAATAGCAAGCAGTGAGCCCACAAGACCTGCGCCTACAATTGAAATTTTTTTAGTCATATACTAAATATGTACACAATAATTATCCAAACATAGCAGTTATACAGCAAACACTAAAATTAATTCATTATGAGAAATCTAATTATAGTAGCAACAGCTTTAACTTTTATTTTAGCTTCTTGCAAAAAAGACAACAACAACGAACCCACTACTCAACTACAAACTCCATCCGCAGATTATTTCAAACTGGCAGTTGGAAATTACTGGGTTTATGAACGATGGAAAATTGATGCAAACGGAGTCCCCTCCAATTTAGGAACACTTGATAGCGCTTACGTAAATGGAGATACAGTAATGAACGGGAATACTTACTATGATTACCGCTATAGTCTTGCTCTTAACTCTCCTAACTGGATTAGAGACTCATCAGGAATACTTATAAATAGTATTGGTGAAGTATTGGCAACAAACCAACTAAGCACGGGCGTATTTAAGGTAAGCTACATAACCATTAATCTTGATACTGTTGCAGATGTTGATCATTTTATGACACCAACTCAGGTTTCCATTACCGTTCCTGCAGGAAGTTTTCAATGTATTCAATATAATGGCGAACATACATTTCGTCCGCCCTTTGATTTAACACTGAATTCAGGAGCAAATCCGAAAACTATGCAGGAGGAATACACTGATGGTATTGGCAAGATAAGGTATTGCTACTATTATGCTTCAATGCCCGATCGTTTTGAAAACAGGTTATTGAGGTATAACGTTCAATAAATTATTGTTGATGCAATTGCAACGCTTCGTCAAAATACTTTCCGAATTCAAAAACATCGGTAAAAGAATTGTATAGCGGAACGGCAGCCATTCTTAATACTTCAGGCTCACGCCAGTCTGCCACCACTCCTTTGGTAGCTAAGTGCTGATGTATTTGCTTGCCATTCTTTTTACAAATTAAGCTCACCTGGGCACCTCTTTCATGTTCGTGCTCGGGTGTTATGATGAAAATATTTTTCCCTTGCTTATTTTTTTTAATGGCTTCATTAATTACAAAACGCAAATAATCATTTAACTTTTTTCTTTTGGCTACAAGGTCTTCCATGCCTGCATCGGCAAAAACTTCAAGTGATGCACGTAACGCTGCCATTGGTAAAACAGGTGCATTGCTCAACTGCCATGCATCTGCACTTTTAACAGGAACAAAATCATGTGGCATGGTAAATCTTGTATTAGGATCGTTACCCCACCAGCCGGCAAAGCGTATAAGTTCTGTATTGTTGCAATGTTTTTCATGCACAAAAGCTCCTGCTACACCACCTGGTCCGGCATTCAGGTATTTGTAAGAACACCACACGGCAAAGTCAACATTCCAATCGTGCAGTTTTAATTCAAGGTTACCGGCACCATGCGCTAAGTCAAAACCCATCAATGCACCACAACGGTGACCCATATCCGTTATTTCTTTCATATTAAAAACCTGTCCTGTGTAGTAGTTAGGGTTGCCTATAAATACAAGAGCAAGCTCGTTCTTATGTTTTTCAATAGTAGCAAGCACATCTTCATGCCTTATCGCATACTCTCCTTCTCTTGGTTTTAATTCAATAATGGCATCATCAGGATTATAGCCCTGCCTTTCCGGCAGGCAGGCATGAAATTTTACTTGTGATTGCAAAGCATATTGATCGGACGGGAAAGCTGAACCTTCGCATATTATTTTGTAACGCTCTTTTGTTGGTTTGTAAAATGAAACAAGTAACAAGTGAATGTTAGTTGTCAGAGAATTCATCACAACCACTTCGGTTGGTAAAGCGCCTACAACTTTTGACATATTTGTTCGCAAAAATTCGTGATAAGGAAACCAGGGTTCTTTGCTACAAAATGTCCCTCAACCCCAAATGTTTGCCAGTCTTTCAACTCTTGTAAAACATACTCTTCTGTTTTACTTGGCTGAAGTCCTAAAGAATTTCCGCAGAAATAAATTACATCTTTTTTATTGTGTTGGGGGAAATGGAATCTCGTCCGAAACGATTTTAATTTGTCAGCATCATCACAAAGCTGTGCAAACTCAATTGTATTTTCAAACATGAGCGAAAATTTTTCTGCAAAGAAAAAAAAGTTTGCGATGTTATTTAAATACCAACGTTACCCCTGAATAATTTTACTGCAATGGCAAGTAATATAAATCCAAAAACTTTGCGGATGATGGCAATACCGCTTGGTCCTAAAAGCTTTTCAATAAACCCAAGATTTTTAAGGCACAAATACACAAGTGCCATATTTAACCCAACACCAATTAAAATAGTTTCAATATTAAACTCACTGCGCAAAGAAAGTAACGTTGTCATTGTACCTGAGCCCGCAATTAAAGGAAATGCAATGGGTACTATGCTTGCTGTTTCGGGCATGGTATCACGATAAAATTTTATTCCTAAAATCATTTCCAATGCAAGAAAAATAAAACAAGAGAACCTGCAATAGCAAATGATGAAAGATCTAAACCAATAAATCCAAGAATGTTTTCGCCTACAAACAAAAACACAATCATAATGAGCAATGCAACTAATGAAGTACGTTCAGGATGTATTGTGCCAACTTTATTGCGGATATCTAAAATGGCGGGTACACTTCCTATAATATCAATTACAGAAAACAAAATCATGCTCACAGTTATTACTTCTTTAACACTAAGTGCCATGATTTACTAAATTTTAAATGGTAAATTATTTTCTTCCGGCCTCTCTCAAAAAGCGCACGTGCGAAACCAAAGCACTCCAAAAAGTTGGCTGCTCAAAGTATGGTAAATTATGTTTAGCAGTAACTTGTTTTAAAATTCTATTAATGGCAGGGTAATGCACATGAGAAATTTTTGGAAACAAATGATGCTCTACCTGAAAGTTTAACCCACCGGTAAAAAAAGAAACTATTTTACTTTTAGTTGCAAAATTTGCTGTGGTGTAAAGCTGATGCGTTGCCCAATCGTTTTCAAGCACTCCATCTCGCTTTATAAAAGTCATATCTTCTACACAGTGTGCAAGCTGAAAAACAATACTGATTAAAACACCTGTAAAAACATATAAAGTGTATAACCAAGTAAAAAAGGAACAAACCCTACTTGTGTAATAGGAAGCACAACAAAGAATAAGATATAAAGACTCTTAGTTAGCCAAAAACCAATATGCGTAGCAGTATCCATTTTAATCTCTTTTTTCATGCCTACACTTTTGGTAAAATACTTTTTAAAGTCAAGTAAAAAAACCCATGCCATGTAGAGAATGCCATAAACGAAAACAAAGTAAAAATGCTGGTAACGATGAAAGAAGTACTTTTTATGCGTATCAGTTAATCTAATAAACGGTTCTGTTTGTATGTCGTCATCATGTCCTTCTACATTTGTGTAAGTATGATGAACAATGTTATGCTTAATGTTCCAAAAAAATGCGCTGCCACCAAGTGCATTTAAAGAAAGGGCTGCAATTCTATTAACATATTTTTTCGGGAAAACTTCCATGACCACCATCGTGCATTACATTAAAACCTATGCCCGCTGTGGCTACACCTGCCAGTATACATAAAAGCAAACCTAACCACACCCCGGGGGTAAAAAATACAAGTGTTACATAACAAAACAGAAATACAGATATTAAAAAAACCGCTTTACTATATAAGTATAAGTTTCCGGTTTGACGTTTGTTCTTTGATTCAAAATATGTGTTAACCTGCTCTTTTAAATCATTAAAAAAAGAAGACTGTCCGCGTGCAAATTTTAGTGGTAACATTTTGTTATTTTTTAAGACGCGCAAATGTAATTTTTGTTTCGGGTTTACCACTATATTTTATGTCATTTATCGGTCTTTTAACACACATTTTCATGTTAAAACAATTAATGAACCATTTTGACGTCTTTTCGTATGATAAATACATTTGCTGCAGGGGTATATGTATCCGAAAAAGAACAGATTTTACTTTTTAATAATTGGTTTAGCGCTATTTGCAGGTGCATGGCTGCTGGAAGAATATTACAGCAACCGCGATTCTGATTTTGTTCGCACAACTGTTTTTGCCAAAAAAACACTGCACCAGGAAGAGGATAAATGCTATAAGTTTATTAAAAGATTGGGTGATGCTCTTTCAACACAAACTGCCGGTGTTATTATTACCGATTCTGTTTTTAAGAATGTTGAAGTTCCTAAAAACAATGTTACCTATTTTATTTTTTCAAACGATTCTATAACATACTGGTCAAACAACAACACGTACTTTGCTTATGAACAGGTTAAAGGCGGGGTAAATCAGCAATTATTAAAACTTAAAAACGGTTGGTACGAATTGTTTAAGTATTCAAAAAACAATGTTGTAGTAATTGGTTTGCTGCTTATTAAAAACGAATATAATTTTCAAAATCAGTATTTAGTTAACCGCTTTAACCCCATTTTTAATTTACCCGATCATGCAACACTTTCGCTTAACCCAACTAAAGGTTCTTATCCGATAATTACTTCTTCAGGCGGATATTTATTCTCTATAAAATATAATCCCGATGACAGCGACCCCGGCAAGTATTGGTGGATTGCTACAATGTATTTTTTTGCCTTTGCGTTTTTTGCATTCAGCATATTGTTGTTCGCTATTACCTGGAGTAAAAAAAGTTTTTGGGCATCGGTTTTGGTTCTTTTGCTTCTGGTTGTAGTAAGGTTAGTTACCATTCACTTTCATTTTCCTTACCTATTGTACAACTCACCTATGTTTAACCCGCAGTTTTATGCAAGTTCTTTTTTTCTGGGCTCACTGGGCGATTTTCTGCTAAGCATAATTGTGCTAAGCATGTTTGTACTTTTTTTCTATTACTACTTTAAAGACAGAAACAATGTTCCATACCTGCGTAAAAACAAAATTCTTTTTGCACTGGTGCTCATATTTACCATGCTCACCACTTTTCTGTTTTCTGTTTTTATCAATTACCTGATAAGCGGCTTAATCATTAATTCAAAAATTTCCTTTAACGTAAACAACATATTCGAACTGACTTCTTTCAGCCTGATAGGATTTATCATTATTGGTACTTTGCTGTTTACGTTCTACCTTGTTTGTGAGGGTACAGTCCGTTTTGCGCGCAAAACACTTTTTGCTATTCCATTGCTTGTGCTTTTGTTTTTAATTACGCAAGGGTTGTTTTTAGGATTACTGATTTTGCTCAGAGATAATGAAGTGTTTTATAATTATGGAGTAAGCTCATTTGTACTAACCAACTTTTTTAATTCTTTTTACAGCGTACATACGCTTTACCTCTAAAAAGGCCCTTTCCCTTGGCAGGTCTCTTCTTGTTGTATTTGCCTTTTCCATTTATGCCACCTACACTATTTACACCTTTAATCAGAAAAAAGAAAAAGACAATTTAAAGCTATTAGTAAACAAAGTTGAAAGCCAGCAGGATTTAATTGCTGAATACTTATTCAGAGAACTTGACGAAAAAATTAAAGAAGACAATTTCATTAAATCATATTTCAATTCTCCCAACCCTTTCCTTGAAGAGAAAATTAAAAAAAGAATACTCACACTTTACTTTGGCGAAGTTTACTGGGGGCGTTACGATATTACCATAAAAGCTTTTGATAGGAATGGTATTTCATACTTTACACAAAACGACACCACAAAAAATTTAAACTATTACCAGAGTTTAGTAGAGCGCGAAGGAAAACCAACTTATACGCATGGGTTCCATTACATTTATACCAATACAGGTAGAATTTCTTATGTGGGGTTAATACAGTTTAAAGACGCTCAAAATTTAAATTCGTTAAACGGAGTTTTGGTAATAGAATTAAACTCACGCTTTTACCAGGAGGGCGGGGGTTTTCCTGATTTACTAATCTCTGACAAAATGCCTGTGAGCAGAGATATTTCAAATTACTCTTATGCACGTTATCAGAATGGAAGACTTACCTACCAGTTTGGTTCTTTTTCTTATTTTTTTAGTTCAGATACATATACTAAAATTTATGGGGTAAATCGCAACGAGCAGTTTATAAACTTTGGAGATTATTTACACTTTGTATACCGAAACGATAATAATGATTGGGTAATTATCTCTCACCGTAACCCAACATGGTTAGAAACGGTAACACTTTTCTCTTATGTTTTTTCTTTCCTTACAGTGATGTTTTTGGGTGTTTTAATTTTATATCGGCTGTTGAATTCTCAATTAACGTATCAACTCAATTTTCAAAAACGTATTCAGCTTTCGGTAATTGTAATAGTGGTAGCGGCACTTATGCTTATTGGTGGAGGAACCATTTATTACATTGTAAAAGGGTATAGTGATGATCAGCAAGTGCGCATAAAAGAAAAACTTTCATCCATATTGCTTGCAATAGAAAATGAGTTGGCGGCAAACGGAAATTTATCAGGGGCAGTTGCAGAAGATTTTTCACAAACGTTTTCTAAACTTTCTAATACGCTTGAAACCGACTTTAATCTTTTTGACAGAAAAGGGCGTTTAATCTTCAGCACACAATCTAAAATATTTGACCGGAAATTCTCTCTATCTTAATGAACCGGAGAGCTTACGAACAGTTAGTAAATTATCAAAACACCAATTTTATTCATTACGAAGATGTGGGGGGGCTGTCATTCCTCTCTGCTTACGAGCCGGTGCGAAATGCAGAGAACAAACTCATAGGTTACATTAACCTCCCGTACTTTGCTCGGCAAACAGAATTGAAAAAAGAAATCAGTTCGTTTCTTGTATCACTCATCAATATTTATGTTTTGCTTTTTGCAATAAGTGTACTGCTTACATTTATCATTTCAAACCGATTGGTAAAACCGCTTAATCTTATTCAGCAAAATTAGGTAACATAAAATTTGGAAAACGAAATGAGTTGATTGAATGGGGAGCAAAAGATGAGATTGGAGCCTTGGTAGAAGAGTACAACAAAATGGTTGACCAGCTTGCAAAGAGTGCCGATGCTTTGGCAAAGAGCGAGCGTGAAAGCGCATGGCGCGAAATGGCAAAGCAGGTAGCACATGAAATTAAAAATCCGCTAACGCCAATGAAGCTAAGCGTTCAGCATTTGCAGCGCTCTATAAAGGATAATCCGCAAAACGCGCCAGAAATTGTTACACGTAACAAGCACGCTGATAGAACAAATTGATACGCTCTCAAATATTGCCACTGAGTTTTCAAACTTTGCTAAAATGCCAAAGGCTCAAAATTCTTCGTTTGAACTTTTCCCGGTAATTATTTCAAATGTTGATTTGTATAAGGAAACAGAAAACATCAACATCAACTTTATTGACCTGAGCAGTGGCGCCTGCGAAGTATATGCCGATAGGGAACAATTGATAAGAGTGTTTTCAAACCTTATTAAAAATGCTATTCAATCTATTCCGCCATCTCGCAAAGGAGAAATTACTATCACGCTTTCGCAGACAAATTACGATGCAATTGTAAAAATTGAAGATAATGGAACAGGTATGGACGAGGAAGTAAAGGCAAGGGTATTTACACCAAACTTTACGACCAAATCTGCGGGCTCAGGTTTAGGGCTAGCAATGGTTAAAAATATTTTAGAAAGTTCGGGAGGTAAAATTTCCTTCGACAGTTCTCCCGGTGTTGGTACAGTTTTTCAGGTAACGTTGCCGCTTAATAAAAGTAACCACGAATAACTTGTTATTAAGAGCCTTGTCAATGGCTTTTAACAGATGTATCATTTACCTATTTTCATCCCCTTAATTTTTACTCTATGAATATTCAAATTAAGAGGAGCAGCACTATCCCCGAAGAAAGCAACGTTGTTTTTTTACTACCAACCCAAACAAGTTTGACCAATCTCTTTTAACTGCTGACCAAATTCAGTTTGTAAAAAAGAGTTTACTGCTAAAAAGAAATTAGTTGCTGTAAATCAGTTTAACCGTTTTGTTTTTATACAACGGATAGAAAAAACAAGTAAAAAACCGCATGATGTAAAAGAATTTTGCCGCAAGCAAGGCGCTGTACTTTGCAGCTCTCTTAATGGTATGAAAGCGGAAAAGATAACATTGGTGAATGATGATTTGAAAGAAGAATTGTTGTGTTATGCAGAAGGAATGGCGCTTGCCAATTACCAGTTTCTAAAATATAAAAGCGAAAAGGAAACCAATACACTTAAAGAAATAATTATTAAGGGAAGAAAAGTTGCTGATACGGATATAGACAAACTCACCAATGTTTGTGATGCTGTTTGCCGCGCACGCGATTTGGTTAACGAGCCGCAGAGTTTTTTAAACGCAGTGCAAATGGCAAAAGAGTTTGAGGCACTGGGCAAAGAAGCAGGTTTTAAAGTTACTGTTTTTGATAAAAAGAAAATTGAATCGCTAAAGATGGGAGGGTTGCTGGCTGTAAATATGGGAAGCAATTTGCCTCCGACTTTTACAGTAATGGAATACAAGCACCCGCGTTCAAAAAATAAAAAGCCTTATGTGCTTGTTGGCAAAGGCGTTGTTTACGATACCGGTGGATTAAGTTTAAAACCCACTGCCAACAGCATGGATTATATGAAATGCGATATGGGCGGTGCGGCAGCAGTTGCATGTGGTCTATTTGCTATTGCTAAAAACAAATTACCGTTACACGTTATAGCGTTGGTACCTGCAACAGACAATCGCCCTGGGGAAAATGCTTACACTCCGGGTGATGTTGTAACAATGCATAGTGGCAAAACAGTTGAAGTTTTAAATACCGATGCCGAAGGAAGAATGATACTTGCCGATGCATTGCATTATGCCAAGCAATACAGCCCTGAATTGGTAATGGAGTTTAGCACACTTACTGGTGCAGCAAGCGTTGCCACCGGAAAATTTGCATGTGCATTTTTAAGCACTGCAAACGATGTACAGAAGAAAAAAATATTTGAAAGTTCGTGGAATGTGTTTGAGCGCATGGTAGAATTTCCAATGTGGGAAGATTATGGCGAACTGATAAAATCAGATATTGCCGATATAAAAAACATTGGCGGACCATCAGCAGGAATGATTACTGCTGCTAAATTTTTAGAACATTTTATTGATTACCCTTACATGCACTTTGATATTGCTGGAACTGCGTTTTTACATGCAGCCGATAGCTATCGCGGTAAAAACGGAACAGGTACGGGAGTGAGATTGATTGTAGATTTCTTATCAAATAAAGTGGTTAGGTAAATAGAGCAATTACCTTAATCCTCAACAACAAAAAAAAATGAGCGCACTTTTAGAAACAGACGAAAGGCCAATAATTGGAATTACCATTGGCGATGTAAATGGCATAGGCATAGAGGTAATAATGAAAGCATTTATGGACACACGCATATTACAAACATGTGTGCCTGTCATTTATGGTTCTTCAAAAGTAATTTCTTATCACCGCAAAACTTTAAACTTAAATGAGTTTAATTACAATCCGGTAAGGTTTATAATTGAAGCGAATAATAAAAAAGTAAACCTGATAAATTGCTGGGAAGAAGAAGTGAAGATTGATTTGGGAAAATCAAACCCTGCTGTGGGCAAGTATGCGATTAAATCTTTGCAGGCAGCGTCAAAAGATTTGCTTGACAAAAACTTGATGCAGTGGTTACTGCTCCTGTTGACAAAAAAATATGCAAAGCGATGAATTTAAATTTCCGGGACAGACAGAATTTTTTGCCAACGCATGCAACTCACCCGAATATGCTATGCTCATGGTGGGCGAAAAACTTAAAATAACTTTTGTAACAGGGCATTTGCCGGTTAAGGACATTTCACAAAACATAACCAAAGAAAGAATTATTTCAAAAATTAAAGTGTTGAACGAATCGCTAAAGCGCGATTTTACCATACGCAAACCGCGCATAGCAGTGCTTGCTTTAAATCCTCATGCAGGAGATGGTGGTTTGCTTGGTAAAGAGGAAATAGAAATTATTGAGCCCGCAGTAAAAGAATGTGCGGGCAATATTTCTGTTTACGGACCATATAGTGCCGATGGTTTTTTTGGTTCAGGGAAATTTAAAAGTTTTGATGGTGTTGTTGCCATGTATCATGACCAGGGTTTGGTTCCTTTTAAAGCATTGTCTTTTACTTCAGGAGTAAACTATACAGCGGGGTTACCAATCATCCGCACCTCACCCGACCATGGAACGGGTTACGATATTGCCGGAAAAAATATTGCCAGCGAAGATTCTTTTCGAGAGGCGGTTTATTTAGCTTGTGATATTGTTAATGCACGTAATATGAATAATGAAGCAACCGCCAATCCCCTCAAGTTTGGTAAACTACATAACGAAAGAGGGTAATTTTTTAAGACTGCTATTAATATTAAAAGCCAGGTTTTACTACTGCAAAAAATTCTTATTACACTCTTTAATGTAGTTAAGTAACTCATCACGTCCTGTTTTTTTATCTGATGAGGTTATAAAAAATGGAGGCAATTGTTTCCATTCTCTTTGCAATGTTTGCTGATACGTGCGAATACTTGTTTCTAACTTTAGCTTGGTAAGTTGATCGGTTTTTGTAAACACAATGCTAAATGCAATACCATTTTCTCCAAGCCAAATAATAAAGTCATTGTCTTTCTGCTGTGGCGGAATGCGTGAGTCAATCAGCAGAAAAACATTCATCAGGTTTTCGCGATTGAGTATATAATCCTGAATCATCCTGTTCCACTTCTCGCGCTGGTGGCGTGCGGTTTTTGCATAACCGTAGCCGGGCAAATCAACCAGAAACCATGCATCATTAATTTTAAAATGATTAATGAGTTGCGTTTTGCCAGGTGTGGAAGAAGTTTTTGCCAAACCATTGCGTAAACACAACATATTTATAAGCGAACTTTTGCCCACATTGCTTCGTACAATAAATGCATACTCAGGAATCAATGGGGGTGGACATTTTTTATAATCCGTATTGCTCTCAACAAAATCTGCTTTACTTATGTGCATGCTTTAGATAATGATAAAAAGGTTATTAAAAGCAACCCTGCTACTTTTTTATGTAGCTGTTTACGTGCCTGTCTTTTTTTGTATCGTAAATATCGGCAAACGTTACAAGTATACCAGTTTCTTCTACATCTCCAAATCCATGGTTAAGAGCTGTGCCAAAAGTTTTCATAGTAGGAGAAATATTCATGTATGAATTAAACAACGGAGGAATATTTTCTCCCAGAGCACGTACATGATGATTTAAAATACGATGCCCTTCTTTATACGGCTGTCCTTCAATTTCTTTTTTAAAATCTTCCACATTATGCGTTACGTTCAAAGGAGTAATAGGGGTAACTAAATTTTCAGTATCAGGAAAATAATAGTTCATAAACGTGAGAATTAAATCGCGTGCCATGCGATTAAAACGAAGGTACATGGTTATTTTGCCGAAGTAATACTTCGCATCAGGGTTATCAACTAAAATAGCACCCAATCCATCCCAAAGATTATCCAAAGAAAAAAGTCCTTTGCGGTTTTCGTTGCTGGGCTGATATTTAGGCTGAACAAAAGAGCGACCCAACTCAATAGTATAATCAAAATATTTTTGAATGAACTGGTCAGAGAATTTAAAAAGCTTTGCTGTAGCAAGTTCGTATTCCCCATCACTGCTTTTACCGGCATCTTTGCATTTAATAAATCTATAACCGCCTACTATCTCCTCGTCTTTTGGGCTCCACACAATTAACTGGCTGTAACATTTTTCAATCGTATCATAATCATCAATATCGCAGTCAAGCCCCGTGCCACCACCTGCTGCCCTAAAAGTAACTTCTCGCAATCTGCCTATTTCTCTCATCACCTGAGGGGAGTTGTGATGCGTTATAATATAAATTTCGTTAGAACCATTGTTGGTTGCCCTTACAAAGCGATCAGCATTCAGCTCTGCTTTTAAAGCTTGTCTGTTAACAGGTTCTATTACGGCTTGCATAGGTTGCTAAAGTACGTTTGTAAGCGCTAATTTTAAAACACCTTTAATTCTTTATTCAACAATTTTGAACAATATAACCAGAGCCTTTAACTGTCTTTTTATAAATCATAAAAAACCTCATTTTTACCAAACCAAATTTTATGAAAAAACCAAACAACGTTTCTGTTATTGGCGGAGGAAGCTGGGCAACAGCCCTTGTTAAAATTCTTTCGAACAATTGCCGGGTAAACTGGTGGTTACGTAACAAATCAAATGTTGATTTTATATTAAAGAACAAACACAACCCAAGTTACTTAACTGATGTAACTATTAATACAGACAAGGTAAATGTTACGGATAACCTGATTGAGGCTTTAAAAAAATCGGATATAATTATACTTGCTGTACCATCGGCATTTTTAAAAGATTCATTAAAAGAAATTAGCAAAGAAAAGTTGGCAGGCAAAAAATATTTTCTGCCATAAAAGGAATTGTGCCCGATGACTTATTGATTGTTGGGGAATATCTTCAGCATGCTTTTAATGTTCCGGTAAATAATATTGGAGTTGTAACAGGTCCTTGCCATGCGGAGGAAGTTGCCATGGAGAGATTATCTTATTTAACTGTTGCCTGCAACAACGTTGAAAATGCAAAAATGCTTGCTCAACTTTTAGAATGCAGGTTTATTAAAACCACCGTAAGCGATGATATTTATGGAACAGAATACAGTGCTGTATTAAAAAATGTAATTGCCATTGCAAGTGGTATTTGTCATAGCCTGGGTTATGGCGATAATTTTCACGCTGTGCTAATAAGCAATGCCATAAGGGAAATAAAAAGATTTGTTGATGAAGCCCATCCTATAAACAGAGACATTAATGATTCTGCTTACTTAGGTGATTTATTGGTAACAGCATATTCTCAATTTAGCCGCAACAGGTTATTTGGAAGTATGATTGGCAAAGGATATTCGGTTAAAGCTGCGCAAATGGAAATGAATATGATTGCCGAAGGCTATTATGCCGTAAAGTGCATACAGGAGATCAACAAAAAATTTAAAGTTGATATGCCTATATGCAATGCTGTTTATAATATTTTGTACCTGAATAAAAATGCGCGTGTAGAAATTGCAGCGCTTACAGAATTGCTGAATTGATTCTTGCATAATCAAACATTTACTGCCAACACTGCTTCCAGCAATTGTTTCGTATAAGAGCTTTGTGGGTTATTAAACAATTCTTCAGTAGTATTTTCTTCCTCTATTTTTCCATCTTTCATCACTGCAATTCTATCACACATAAAACTAAGTACCGATAAATCGTGCGAAATAAAAAGCATGGTTAGATTAAATTCTTCTTTTAGTTCTTTTAACACATTTAAAATTGTTGCCTGCACTGATACATCAAGCGCGCTAACGCATTCATCGCAAACTAAAAATTCAGGCTTAACTGCAAGTGCACGCGCAATACATATACGCTGGCGCTGCCCTCCGCTTAATTCATGCGGGTAACGGTTACAATAATTTTCATCTAATCCAACCTGTTTGAGAAGCCTTATCGTTTCATTTCTTGTTTCAGCTTTGCCTGAAACAATTTTGTGAAAAGAAACTACTTCTTCAATTGCATTACCCACCGTCATTTTTGGATTTAGAGATGAATACGGATCCTGGAATATGATTTGCATTTTTTTTCGAAGCGGACGAAAAGAACTTTCTTCCAAACTCGAAATATCGTTTCCATTAAAAATAATTTTCCCTCCTGTTAACGGTGTAAGTTTTAAAATTGCTCTCCCCAAAGTTGTTTTGCCCGAACCACTTTCACCTGCAATGCCAAGCACTTCTCCTTTTTTTATTTGTAATGAAACATTATCAACGGCTTTAAATTTTCCGACTGATCTTCTGAAAATGCCCTTCTCTCTTTTAAATTCAACTGATAAATTTTCTGTTTGAAGAAAAGTGTTTTCGTTGAGGAAATTATTTGCTGAATTTTCTTCAGTAAAATTACCCGCAATATCAAAACCGGTTGATGATAGAAAATCGTCCACAACAGGAAGTCTTTTTAACTTTACGTTCAATGGCGGTTTGCATGCAAGCAATCCTTTAGTGTAATAATGCTGAGGCGATTTAAAAATATTTTCTTTGGTGTTTGTTTCAACAATCTCACCATTCCGCATCACCGCAATTTTGTCTGCAATGTGTGAAACAACTCCCAAATCGTGCGAAATAAAAATCATGCCCATGCCCGACTCTTTTTGCACATCTTTTAACAACTGTAAAATAGATTTTTGGGTAGTTACATCTAATGCTGTTGTTGGTTCATCGGCAATAAGTAGAGAAGGATTACAACTTATTGCCATTGCAATCATTACCCTTTGCTTTTGTCCGCCACTTAACTGATGCGGATAGCAATCGTAAATTTTATCAGCTTGCTGTAGTTTTACTTTTTCAAACAAAGCAATGGTTTGCACTTTTGCTTTTTTTGCCGTAATTCTATTGTGGAGTATTAGTGCTTCTGCCACTTGCTTACCACAACTGATTACAGGATTGAAGTGATGACATAGGCTCTTGGAAAATCATAGCAATTTCGTTGCCGCGAATGCTATCCATTTCTTTCGGCAACGGAGCTAATGTTAATGATTTTGTTCTGCTTTCTTGAATTGAAACTGATTTCATCAGCACGAACCAAGCCCGGCTTTTGCACCAATTGCATCAGCGAAAGTGCAGTTACAGATTTACCGCTGCCGCTCTCCCCAACTATGGCAAGTGTTTGTCCGTAATCAATATCAAATGAAATATTTTTTAGAGCAGCAATAACCAGCTCGTGCAAGTGAAAATTTACAGAAAGATTTCTTACCGAAAGTAGCTGCGCCATCTATTATCAAAACAAAAATGCTGAAATATCTTCTATGAAAAACCTATCCTTAAATTTTATATCACACGAGCGCTGTTAAAATTGTAACTTTACAATCATAAACATTTACAATCATGTGGAAAGAAGAAAATTTACATGCAGGTGAAGGCAACTCACTTAAAAAAGAATTTAAGTTTAAAAATTTTATCGAAGCCTTTGCATTTATGACGCGCGTGGCTTTTGTTGCCGAAAAAATGAATCATCATCCTAACTGGAGTAATGTTTACAATACGGTGTCTATTACTTTAAACACGCACGATGCCGGAAATACGGTAACCGATAAAGACAGAAAACTAGCGGCAGAAATTGATAAACTTATTTCTTCCTGAAAAGCCAGGCATCGGGGTAACCGCTTTCCTGGATAAAGCCCAACATTTCTTCTGCTTTGCCTCTGTTGACTGCCGATGCAATACCAACCATATCCATGCCCTTGGCATTTTTTCCTAAAATAAGTGCTGGGTATCCTTCTGCTTTAAGTTGTGCAACAAGTTTTTCTGCATTTTCAGGAATAGAAAAACATCCGCCTATAACAAAAAATTTATGCGTTCCCGAACTTGTCATAACAGGTTTAACCGATACAGGTACTGGCACGTTTTCTTCTTTTGCAGGCACAGGAGTTTCTGTTTTAATCTCTGCAATTACTTCAGGCTTTTGTTCAACAATGGGAGCGGGATTCTCTTCAACTGTTTTTTCTGCAAGTGTGGTTGCAACATTATTTTCAGAAATATTATTGACTTCCGGTCCTTCCGCTGTGTTTACAGCGGGTTCTGCTAAAGGTTGTTCAGCATGGGTAACAACTTCTGTTTTTGCATTTGCAAACGGATTAAGGCTTGCAAAATTAGTATTTAGTTGAGCTGTAAGCGAAGAATTAATGATAAAGTAAGTTAGCACCGCTGCAACTGGAACCACTTCTACCAATCGCCATATTCTCGATTTGTTTTTCTTCGGGATAAAGATGGAATAACATTTTCCATCTCTGCCAGTTCAATCATTCTTTCTTCTCGCTTAATAGCGGGTGACTGGAATGAGCCCAAACCAAAAGAATCCAACAGATAATTTACTTCCGTATGAGGTACAAACTGTAAATTACGTTCGCGATCAAAAAATAATTCGCCAATATTTTCAAAACAATTTTTTTTCCGCTTTCTAATTCAGCATTGCAATCAGCAACAAAGCTGGCAATAATCCTGCAAGCCTCTGGGTAAGTAACCGATAATTTTTGCGAAATGTAATTTGCCAGCAATCCGTCATTGGTTGTGAGGTTGCGGTTAAACGCAATTTGTTTTGATGGTGCTGTAAACGTATGCTGTACAGGGTGTATGGTAGCACTTTTGTAATTGGTAACAAAGCCTCCAAAATCAGTAACAATTACACAATTGTGCTTGTACAATAAATATCCTATGTGTTTATCTAATTTCATAAAATGCTAAAGATAAAGAGCGGCTAAGATAAAAAAAAGCAGTTACAGTTAAAATTTTTAATGCAACCCTGCTACTTAAACCACTCGCTGTAGATCACATAATTATTTGCTATGCGCATGTTCAATCCTTCAAAATGCTCGGGGCTTATCGTCTTAACTTTTTTAGCGGGCACCCCGGCATAAATAGTTCCCGATTCAACCCTCGTATTTTCAAGCACCACAGCACCTGCCGCCACTATTGCATTTTTTTCAACCACTGCATTATCCATTACTATAGCACCCATGCCTATTAAAACATTATCCTCCAGAGTACAACCATGTACTATAGCATTATGTCCTATGGAAACATTATCGCCTATGGTGGTTTTTGCCCCTGCTTGTCCGGCAGGCAGGTTGGTATATGTACAATGTATTATAGCCCCATCCTGCACATTTACTTTATTACCTATTGTAATAGAATTTACATCGCCACGCACCACTGCATTAAACCAAATACTGCAATCGTTACCCATTATCACCTCGCCAACAATGGTAGCATTTTCGGCTATAAAGCAATTATCGCCAAACGTTGGGTGTATTCCCTTTACGGGTTTTATTACGGGCATAAATTTTTTTACGAAAATATAAATTTGATCCCTTTAGTTGGACAACAAACAATGGCAACACATTTTCCATTAACAAACTTTAACCACACAGCATCTTTATTTTCTGATATTCGCACTCCTTAAACAAATTTAAAATTTAAAGCGCAATGAAAAGATTACTCAGTTTATTTACATTATTACTCTGCTTCATTTTTGTAAAAGCCGATGAAGGCATGTGGATGCTTAACAAGCTCAAGCAAATTAACGAAGCCGATATGCAAACCAAAGGACTTAAACTAAGTGCCGAAGAAATTTACGACATCAACAAATCAAGCATGAAAGATGCAATTGTTCACTTTGGCGGTTTTTGTACCGGTGAAATTGTTTCTGCCGATGGTTTGATTTTAACCAACCACCACTGCGGGCTCGATGCCGTGCAAAGCATGAGCACCCCCGATGATGATATTATGACCAAAGGCTTTTGGGCAACATCACGCGACAAAGAAAGAAAGTGTGACGGGTTATTCGTAAAATTTTTAGTGCGTATAGATGATGTAACCGAAAAAGTAAAAAGCCAGTTGTCTGATACCTTGAGCGAAGCATCCATCCAACAAAAACTCCCTGGTATATTTGCAAAAATTACCGGTGAGGCTAACCAGGAAGGAAAATATACAAGTGACGTACGAGCATTTTTTGGCGGCAACGAATTTTACTTAATGGTATATGAAATTTATCGCGATGTAAGATTGGTAGGCAACCCTCCCTTTGCAATGGGCAATTTTGGTGGCGATACCGATAACTGGATGTGGCCCCGCCATACCTGCGATTTTTCCATGTTCCGTGTTTATATGACTGCTGATGGAAAACCCTCTAAAGAATATTCAAAAGACAATGTGCCATACAAATCAAAATACTTTTTACCCGTAAATATTAAGGGTGTTAACGATGGCGATTATACCATGACGCTTGGCTACCCGGGCAGAACAGATCGTTATGCTACTTCATATTCTGTTGAATATGGATTAGACATAACAAGTCCTGCCATAGTAAAACTGCGCGAAAAACGGTTAGAAATTTGGAACGATGCCATGAAAAACTCTAACGAGGTACGTATAAAATACCAGGCTAAGAAAAATCAGATAAGCAACTACTGGAAATATTTTATTGGGCAAATGAAACAACTTAAGCGTATGGAAGTGCCTCAGCAAAAGCGCCAGTTAGAAGCACAGTTTCAGCAGTGGGCAAATGCTGATGCAAACCGCAAAACAGAATATAGAAATGTTTTAACCGATTTAAAAAACACTTATAGCAACTATAGAAAATATGGTCTGGTGCGCCAGTATTTGCAAGAGTGTGCTTCAGCCCCCGAAATTTTTGCCTATGCAGGTTCGTATGGTCAGTTTGGAGATATGCTTAAAAAAGAAGATGCAAAGCCTGAAGATGTTAAAGCAAAGGCTGCCGAGTTAAAAGAAGGTATTGAAGATTTTTGGAAAGAATACGATGCCCCAACTGACCAACGCATTACAGGCGCTATGCTTAAATTGTTTTACGATGATATTCCAAAAGAGCAACATGCACCAATTTTTGCAGAAATAATGAGCAAATACAAAGGAGATTTTGATGCCTATGCTGCCGACATTTTTAAGAAAAGCATGTTCGCTTCTAAAGAAAAATTGGCAGCATTTCTTGATAAGCCTTCTTCAAAAAAATTAGAAAAGGATTTGGCTTATAAAACCATTACCTCCATCATCAATCATTATACAACAAACTACCGCCCTGCTGTGCGCGGTTTTGAACAGGCAATTGCTGCAAACAATCGTAAGTTTATTCGTGGTTTACGTTTAATGAATCCTGATGTAAAATATTCTCCCGATGCTAACAGCACCATGCGCCTTTCTTATGGCACTGTAAAACTTACGACCCTGCCGATGCTGTTAAGTATAACTGGTTTACCACATACAACGGCATTATGGAAAAAATGGACAACAGCCACCCTGAATTTAAAGTACCAACACTACAGGAGGAACTTTTCCGCAAAAAGATTTTGGGCGCTATGGCAAAGACGGAGTATTAAACACCTGCTTCCTTTCTACAAATGAGAAAATAAGTGGGAACAGCGGCAGCGATGTAATCAACGGCAATGGCGAATTAGTGGGTCTTGCTTTTGACGGCAACTGGGAGGCAATGAGCGGTGATATCAAATACGACCCGCTCTACAAACGCACCATCAATGTTGACATACGCTATGTGTTATGGGTAATAGACAAAATGATGGGTGGAACAAACACCATTAACGAAATGAAAATAATTGAGTAAACAAAATTTAATTTTAAAAATAAAAACCGGCTGCCACTTGCAGCCGGTTTTTTTATGGGGCAAATTTTTTCAGCACCCCAATAGCTAATCCTTATCAGCAACCAATCTTATAGTCCAAAAATCTTTTGAAAGATTTTCATTTAACAGATAATCGTAAGGTATGGTAAAATAACCCTTCATACCCCACATTTCGCTCCAGCTGTTACGCGCTATAAATCGTTTTTGTTTATCGTCATACCCAACAGCCAGCACTGCATGTCCGCCATTACATTTTTCATCAGGTTTAGGCATATTAAGTATTCCGGTTTTTGCCACTTCCTTACTTTCAAATGATTCATAAATAGTAAATCCAAAAACAAAAGGATAACCTTGCGCAAGGCATGCTTTCAAATGTTGCAATGTGCGTTGCACTTTATGATACGATACCACTTTATTATTCATTGCATCAATGTAGCTGGCATAAGGTGGTCTTACACTCACGTTTTGTATATAATAAGGCCACATATACTCTGGGCAATAACCAATCTGGCTTACACACTTCATGCCATCGCGTATATGTGCGCCACAGTCCATTGATATGGTGTTTTCTAATCCTCTTTCGTTGTAATAAATAAAAAGCCGCGAAGGACTAAATACATCTGAGGCATTTTGTTTCATCATTTCAAATTCAATGGCAGCGCCTATGGCGTTTGCTGTACAACTGTTAAGCTGCCCCTGCATATACACAGGCGGGCATTGGCCTCTTAAATCAACAATCGAAGGAAGTTTTTTTAATACGTGTACAGGAGCTTTATAAGAATAATCTCTGTGGTCGGGCAAATCAGGCAGCCAGCCGTATTTTACTTTATTACTGTTCATGGGTTTATTTTTTTGTAAATGTAACTAATGATGCTAAACGGTGTTACTGTATAATTTTTAATCAAGCAACTATGATTTTTTATATTTATACCCGTCAACCTTTGCTTATAAACTTGTCTTATTGAATAGCCCTGAACATACATCTCAAAATACCGGTATTGCTTTTATAAGAGCATTGTCCTTTATTGTTGTTTTCTTCTTGAGTAACAAAAGTGTTGCACAACCAAAGGCTGATACCATTTCTGTCTTAAAGCTTATTGCTTTTAGCGATAGTGCAGCCGCAGCGGGCAATTATGATAGCTCACTTTACTATGCGCAAAAGGCAAATATTTTAGCAGGGCAAATAAATTATTTAAGCGGAAAGAAAAAAGCGCTGCTCAAATGTGGTATTGCTAACATGGTTTTGTATGAAAACGAAACGGCATTAAAAAATTACGATGAGGCAATTGGCATTGCCAAACAAACAGGAGATAAAAAAAGCGAAGCCGAAATAAATATTTCAAAAGGATGGGCGCTTGCCAAGTTTGATTTTTCAAAAGCCATTGTATGTTTTAAACGCGGGCTTGAGCTTGCAACAGAAGTAAAGGATATCACCTTAACTGCCAAATCCAACTGGGGAATAAGCGAATCTTACAGTGCATTGGGCAATTATCCCGAAGCAATAAATTATTCTTTTAAAGCCATCCGCTTTTTTGAGGTGTTGAAACAATACGATTATGTGTCTTTAATTTACTCAAGCCAGGGATATGTTTACGAAAGGCAAAACAGTTTTAAGGAAGCATTTAAAGCGTATGAAAAATCTTTGCAGCTTGCCATTGAAGCTAAAAACAATGCACTTATCGCCAATGCTTACTCAAGTTTAGGGCAACTTGATTTTAATAATAACTTGCTTGATGATGCACTTACCAAATATAACCGAGCACTTAAAATTTTTAACGAAGACTGGGAAAATTACAAAACCAATATTGCCGATTGCTATGAAAGCATAAGTCGAGTGCTCGAAAAAAAAGCTGATTTTAAATTATCTAATGATAAAACAGAAGAAGCCAAAGACTACTATTTGCAATCGCTTGAAAAAAGTGAAGCAGCACTTGAGTTGTTTGAGCAGGGAGGATTGAAGATA
This sequence comes from Bacteroidota bacterium, assembly GCA_016714005.1. GTDB lineage: Bacteria > Bacteroidota > Bacteroidia > AKYH767-A > OLB10 > JADJOA01. The sequence continues at coordinate 615,085 of JADJOA010000002.1, read as the reverse complement.
GGAATGGCCGCATCGTATAATCATATTGGAGCTATTTACCTTAAATTAAAAGAATACAAAAAAGCCAATATTTATGTAGACAAAGGATTGGAATTAGCCAAAGAAATAAATGGAATGGCTGAGCTTAAAGATTCGTATTACAATTTAGCAGCTATGAATGAAAATACGGGGGATTATAAAATGGCCTACCGCAATTATAAAATGCACATACTATACCGAGATAGTTTGCTTAATGAGGAAAACACAAAAAAAACGGTGCAATCTCAAATGCAATATGAGAGTGATAAAAAAGAAGCGCTTACAAAAGCGGAGCAGGAAAAAAGGACGCCATAGCACAGCAAAAAATGATAAGGCAACGCAATGTGCGTAATGCCACTTTTGCAGGACTTGCCGGTGTGCTTGCTTTTGCAATAGTGGTTTACAGGCAGCGCAATAAAATTTCTAAAGAAAAAAACGCAGCGAAAGTTTATTGCTCAATATTTTACCTGCCGAAACAGCCGAAGAATTAAAAAATACAGGGCAAGCAAAAGCAAAAAAATTTGAATCGGTAACAGTGCTTTTTACCGACTTTAAAAATTTTACGCAAGCCAGCGAAAAATTATCTGCCGAAGAATTAGTAGCAGAAATTAATTACTGCTACAGTGAGTTTGATAAAATTATAACCAGGCATGGCATAGAAAAAATTAAAACTATAGGCGATGCATACATGTGTGCAGGTGGTTTGCCTGTGCCTAACGATACACATGCCGTTGATGTAATTAATGCAGGTATTGAAATGCAAAAATTTATTGAACAAAATAAAACTGAAAGACAAAGCAAAGGACTTATGTTTTTTGAATTAAGGCTTGGAATCCATACAGGACCAGTGGTTGCCGGTGTGGTAGGCACAAAAAAATTTGCTTATGATATATGGGGCGATACCGTTAACACAGCCTCGCGTTTAGAAAGCAGCGGAGAGGTAGGCAAAGTAAACATCAGCGGCTCAACGTATGAATTAGTTAAAGATAAATTTAAGTGTGAACATCGCGCAACCATTTCCGCAAAGAACAAAGGCGATATTTATATGTATTTTGTGTGCTGATGATGTGCCTATACAATTTATTGTAATGAAATTGAATTTAACATTTGTGGTTTAAAATAAACTGAACAATATTTATACAAATGGGAAAAAGTATTTTCTGATAAGTTATTTTTACAAGCGTGATAATAAAATCCGCAGTATTTTTCTTTCATTTAGTCATCGCTTTATTATTAAATTCTTTTTAGCGGTTGATGCACAAAAACCTGATGGCAACGAATCATTACTTGGAATAGTTGGAAGTATCAACAGCGATTCTGTCAAAGTATTGAAACTTATATCTATTTGCCGCGAAAAATGTAAAGTAGCACAGTACACAGAGGCACGCAAGTATGCAGATGCAGCCATGCTGCTATCGCAAAAAGCAAATTATACAAATGGAATTGCCGAAGCCAATAACCATATTGGAATTATTTATTGGTATATAAAGGAGTATGATAATGCCCTTTCATTTCATTTAAAAGCACTTGAGATTTACCAGAGCGAACAAAGCAAAAGCGGCATTGCTTTTACGTTTACACGCATTGGTCATGCTTATGCCGATATGCCTGATTATGATAAAGCGTTAAACTATTTTACAAAAGCGTTGAATCTTGAACTTGAGCTAAACAACCCAATTAATATTTCAAAAAACTTAAACCTTATCGGATTCATTTATACCAAACAAAAGGAGTATGATAAAGCATTAAAATATTATTTTGAAACTTTTGAGTTGGTACATACACACAATTATATAAGAGGGCAGGCTGCCATACATCACGATATTGCCCAGTTTATCTTCAGCAAAATAAAATTGATGAGGCGCTAAAATTTTCAAAAAAAGGACTTGAAATTTCTTTACAAGTAGGAGAAAGCAAAATGACGGAAGAGGCTTATGGCGGGCTTGAAAAAATCTATGTTGCCAAAAAAGACTTTAAAGCTGCATATGAAGCCAGGCTTAAATACGATGAAATTTTATTTGCCCTTAGTGATGCAGACCACGCTGGTAAAATACGACAAATGGAAATGGACTATGAATACGACAAAAAAGCTAGCTGAGGACAGAATTAAATTGGAAAACGAAAAAGCGCTTGCATCAGTTAAGCTGGCAAGCCAAAGGCGATTAATATACTTTTCTCTTATAGGAATTATACTTACTATTTTGTTTTCAGTTTTTATTTACAGAAGCTATGTAAAACAGCAAAGAGCGAATAAACTTTTAAAGGAAACACAGCAGCAATTAATTGAGATTGAAAAAATGGCTGCCATTGGAATGGTTGCATCGCGCATGGCTCATGAGATTTTAAACCCGCTTAATTTCATCAACAACTTTAGTGAAATATCTGAAGAGTTAATGGATGAAATAACTCCATCCTTAAAAAACGAGGCGCGTGAAAATGGCCGAGTAATTTCTGATAACCTTAAAAAAATTAAAGAGCATGGTCAAAAAGCGGCTACAATTGTAAAACAGATTGAAAGCCATAGCCAAAAAGGAACGACACATGAGTTTTTTGATACTGAAAAAATAGTTTAGGGGAGTAGAGTGTGTTTACAGCAACTCTTCTAAAAACAACCCTGATTGAACTTTTTCGTCAGCCAGCCTTAAATAAAAGTTACCTATACCTGCTATGCCATTCATGAAACCATAAGTTTGATAATTACCGCGACCTCCACATACCCATTCACGATTTAAAGCAGCAGTATTTTCAATTCCTTTATTGGCAACTGCTACCGCTTCAGCAATCCATTTTTTGTTTTTTAAAAAACGCCCGGCTGTTAACAGTAATTCGCAATTACTAAAATGCCCGTGGCAAAGTCCGTAATTGGTTTCAAATTGGTTTGCTGCCAATGCTCTTGAAGCAGCACTAACTAAAAAAATTTTATGCTCAGTATTTTTTGTAATCAACCATGCCGTGAGTTTTGCTAAGCCAATACCTGCCGCACCGTAGCACCACATAGATGGATACTGATGCCACAAATCCTTCTCGCTTTGTGATAGTGGCGGCTCATTCAACCTTTGCCAAGCGTTTAACTCTCTGTTAAAAAAGGTATCGTCATAATTAAAAGATTCTAATGCTGACTTCAAATATTTTTCCTGACCGGTATGTTTAAACAGTATCATAAAAACATACCCCATCCCTGATGACCCGTGCGCAAAGCCCGTATGCGGCTGACCAAACTCACCATTGTAATTCCAACTCATACTTTGGTTTTGCACACCAGCTTTTTCAATAAGCGCATCAGCAAATTTCAACCCTATTTGCAGCAATTGTTTTTTCTTTAACACAAAGGCGCCATAAATAAATGCCGGAATAATTCCTGCCACACCACAAACAATGTCATAACGCATTGCATTTACATCAGCCTGCTCAATTTCCGAAAACAATTCAAGTGCTTTTGTCCTCCAAACTTTTTCCCCGGTAATTTCATAAGCCTTTAGCATTGTGTATGCAATTCCTGCCTTGCCCTGATAAAAGGAATTACTGAAAGCAGCCTGTGCATTATCTCTGTGTTTATACGCATTATTCAGCGCGCCTGATGCAGTGGTGCTAAATATTTTTTCGTTAGTTAACAGGAAAAGATTATTCAGGAAAAATGCAATGCCCGCAGTACCTTCATAAAAATCGGCAGGCATGGGTGAATGATAGAATTTTGTAGTTCGTTCATTAAATTTCAAGTCAACCCAGTTGCAACTATCATTGTACCATATTGCAGTCCGGCAAAGTGTTGCCCCAATCTCAAACGCAGTGTTTATATAATCAGCCTTTTTAATCATTCTTAAATCCTCCCAGCGAAAAATTGTAGCAAATGGTTGATGAGGGATTAAGGTATGGTTTATTGGTATTAAATCCATCACGATTAAAACATTCCAAAACAAAATCAGCAAAATCATTTTTGTTTTTGCCCTCTAACATTGCATCAACTATGCCTGCTGCTATTACGTTGCTACGGCTTTGCCCGAAACTTAATTACCTTGTGGGTTTTCGGCAAAAGAAAACCCGTTAGAAATTTTATAGGTAAACAATGGCACATTTTTATTTAAAAACACTTTACATCACCAATTACTTTTTCTAACAACTGAATGGCAATTGAAAGAATAGATTGTATTAACGTTGTTGCTCCACTAGGCTTGATATTAAAGTAGAAACGTATGATGGGTATGTTGCCACTGTTAGGTGTTTTGCCAGTAACATAAAAAAAGTAAGCATCTTTCTTGTTAAAAGAAGGATTAACTACAACGCCTGCATAACCCGAATTGTTAGCATACTTGTTATCATACTCATTTATGTAATTGCCGGGCTCAGCATTAATAATTCTGTTTTGCTTTTGAAGATATGCGCTTCCGGTTGCTTCAAGCTCTATATTTTTCCAGCCATGGTTAATGGTTTGTTCAGGTTTAGTAGCATTAACGAGCGATTGAAAAAACAAATCATCATTAATGTTTTTTTTAAGCTTTTCTGTACTGGCACAATAAAAATCGCGGTATATAATATCCATTAATGCATTAACCAACTTATTTTTTGCAGGCTGACTATCATTAAGTGCGCCCACTAATTGTTCTTTGTAAAAAACAGATTTATTGTTGTCACAATCAAAAGATGCAACAATAGTTTCAATAATTGTTTTGAGTTTTTGCTCATTTTATTCCTAATAAATCTTCGCAAGCCTGTGGGGCGTTTTTTAAAATATTCAAACTCAATTGCAACATTTTTATCTGATTATTCTGCAATTCTTTTTGAGTTACGGAATATTCAAATGTTGTTTGAATCATTCTTATGGCAGTGTATTGCATTGATTTTAACAGCAAATCTTTTTCATTCTCTGCCGCTTCTTTTGTAGCTGAAAAATACGATTTCCAGAATTGGTTTATAGACGGCTGATTATTTTCCAATGCCTGATTATTAGTATTGGTATTTTCAATCCACCATGTTAAGAAAGATTGAAAAAAACCCGCCACATCCCAGCACGGGTCGCCAAAATCGCAAATTTCAAGATCAATAATTTTTATGCTTTGTTTTTCTGATTCATTGCACAAAACCAAATTGGGAAACTTAATATCACCATGTATAAGGCTGCTTACTACATAAGCATTTCTTGCATGGTTTATCAAATCAATATAATTAGCATGGGTGCTTACAATTTCAAAAAGTTGTTTGGTAGCTTTGGTTCGTGCAGCCTCCTTATTCATTTTATCGGTTTCCATTTTAAATGCCCATGGAACAGATTTATTAAAGAGCGTTTCGGCTTTTGTATTTTTTACATCAGAAAATTTTATTGAATGTAATGCCGCCAATGCTTTTCCGATGAGCGCTGCTGCTTCTAAATCAATAATTCCATTATGACGTATGGTGTCATATAAATCAATTTTACCTTTTATTCCTTCAATTATTAAAATAGAGTAAGCGGGATGATAATCAAAATACCGGCAAATGAAAGGGCGCAATGCACTGAATTTTTCATCGTTATTTACCAGCCAGTAAAAGTTGGCTTCTGTGCGCAGAGTTTTTATTTTTTCGGCACTGCCTGAAGCGGCTTGCTTTATAAAATAGTTTTTTTCTTCTGATGAGGTAACTACAAAATTTCGGTTACGGCTAAAACTTTTATAAATTGTGGTATGCTCATGAAGCGCTTCACTGTAACTTATAAGACCACGATAAAGTAAATAATCTAAAACTCCGCTTTCGGTAAGATTCATAGGGCAAAAGAAACAAAAAAATGAATCTGAAATATTTTGGTTTGCGGGTGGACTATAAATTTTCTTAATCTTAGAGCTGATCTTTTTTGCCTAATCTTATTAAGAGATTAGCTGATGAAAAAAATTTAAGCGCATAAGAAATTACAATCATTGCCAATTGATGCTTTTAAATGAGTAGTCGCTAAAATTGATTTGACGATGGTGATTTTTTAAAGGAATAAATTTTTGTAGATGTTATTGGCTTTAATTTAATTAATACTGATGATGATTTTAGGAATAGCAGCGTTAAGGAGCATGAATTTGATTATAATTTTGCAGAAGCTAACTTCTGTTTATGAAATGCCAATGTCGATTTTTTGATGTTTGATGCAGGTATTGCTTATGCCTGGGTAACTTTTTTGATAAGAAGCAGTAAAACTGTTTAAAACAGATAAGAAATGGAAAAACGATTAAAAGAAAAGCAAGAAGCCATGTCGGCTTTTGTGGATTTTTGTAAAAAGAACAGACCTATATGGACTCATTTACAAGGGTTTGAGCAAGCGTATGATAATTTGAGTGACATATTGAATTTGATATTAATCAAACAAGGCAACCAGGAGCAATGTAACACCGGAATAACAAAGGATAAGAAGGCATTAAAAATAAAGATGGCGGATGAAGCACTTGCAATAAGCGGAGCATTACAGGCGTATAGCCATGACGTTAAAAACGTTGCGCTATACGAAAAGATGAACATTACGCATACGCAAATTGCGCAAAGCACAGATGTTAAAGCTATAAGCACAAGCGTATTAGTGTATGACACTGTATTAACAATAAACAACAATGTGATTGCAAGCTATGGGATAAACGAAGATGTGATAATGCGCTTTAGAAAAACAATTGATTCCTATATGGTGCAAACCTCAGCACCGCGCAATGCTATTGTAAACAAGACTACTTTAACTAAAAATTTGCATGAATTAATAGACCAGGCAAATACAATAATGCGCAAGCAGTTGATAAAGATTGGCAGGCAGTTTAAAGAGGAGTACCCCGCTTTTTACAATGGACTTATATTAAATGCAAAAGTTATAAGAGCAAGCGTACACACCAAACTGCGTATGCAAATAAGAGATAAATACACTAACGTGCAGGTTGTAAATGCTAAAGTTGAGATTGAAGGAACAATAGCGCAGGGGTTTACTAATGAGGATGGCAGCCTGACTTTAACAGGGGTTATAGAAGGAATAAAAAATGTTGTAATAAAAAAGGAGAACTACCAACAACTTATTTTAGAAGACATACACTTTAAAAGAGGGCGTTCGAAAACGATGCACATTAAACTGAAGCCAGAATATGAATTGGCAAAGGAGGAAGAAGCAGGGGCAGAAGTTTTGAGTTGAGGAAAAAACAAAACAGATTTTGTGAGAAACTACATTTAAAACCCCCTGCAACAGTTAATAATTATTGTTGCAGGGAGTTTTTATTTACTGAATAACTAACCGCTGCTTTATAATACCTTTACTCTTATCGTATAACACACATTCGTAAATACCTGAGTTTATTTGATTATTGAATATCTAACAAGATTTTGAAATTGATTACTTGTTAGATTTGCTATCTGCACAATTCCAATATTTTTAACAAGTAAATAGCATGATGCTTTATTATTTAAGGTAAAATCGTATGAATGACTAAACTTTATAGAACTGAGCGTATCGAATGACACAATTCCTTGATATTTGATTGTATCTTGATACCAATACAATTGATTAAATGCGTTCTCAGGCAAGTATGATAAAATTATTGTGCCTCCATAACTTCCTGTCTTGGATTTATCTCTTCAAATACGAGAGGTAGCAGATTCCTCATTAGACCACGTTTGATTCACATAATAGAAATAATTATATCCGTCCAAGGTGCTGCGCCCGTGCCAATCAAAATATTCGTAAATTTCTTTTATTGAGCCATCATCAAAGAAAAGGGTATCAATGCCCGCGCGGTCATCATAAACATATACGCAATCAATTGTGCTCTTTATAGTATCCTCGCAAATCCAATAGGTAGCTGTTTTAAATTGCATGTAATCCTTAACTACCTGAGGTAATTTCTTTATGTTGCAATCATTTGCGCAGGGTGTTTATCTTCTTTGCAACAGCTTACAAATAAAGAGAGCAGCAGTAAGAGAGAGAAATTTTTGAGTGAGTGGAGCATTTGTTTTTTGTTTCAAGTAAAAGTAATTATTTAAAATTACTGTGGTACTTCAAATATTATTAAGCAAACGTATAATGCAGGGTTTACAAAACCTATTACTAAGTTGTAATAAATTATTACTGTGCAGTAATATTCTGGAATTGGCACGAGAACTAATCACATCCTTGCCTCAGAAAACCGCACAAGACAGCGCGTCAGACAAGGACGAGTGCGGTAAAATGCACTTGTGGCTGCAAGGGCAAGCATTGCAAGGGCTAGCTTTAAGCTGTTCATGTTAATTGTTTTTAGTAGTTAATGTTTACAAGAATTGTATCGTGGGGGGGGAGTAAATGAAAAATGTTGAGTTGATTGAGTATTATTTTTAGTAATAAATGCACCGCCTTGGAAATCGTAATCACCAAACCATGCGCAACTGCAGTTATCACACAATAAGAATGTTGTATCAATAATTCCTTGAAATGAGTATGTATAACATCCAGAATTGAAATTTATCAAATCAAACTGATTAACCGGATTTACATTTTTAACATGCAGCTTAACATAGCTGTGTGCATACATAAAAATGGTGGTATTAAAGTTTTTTTGCCCAAGGGTTACGCTTACCTGCTGGTTGTGGGTATCAAAATATTTTTCTTTGTAAGCTTCGGCATAGTACATGTAATCTTCGTCTAAAGTTTTTTTATAAGAGGCTTTGCCGCTGGCATCGGTAAATAAGCTATCAACAATGCTGCTGCCAACACCGCTGCCGGGTTTGCCGCGTGTTATTAATATTTTGGCATTGGCAATGGGTGCATTGGTTTTGTATTGCTTTACATATATGGTTGCATCAGCCTGGTTGTTTTTTACTTTTTTGCAGGAGGTAAAGCAAAAAGTTGTAAGTATGGCTATAAGGAGTTTTGTTTTTTGCATGGGGGTTTTGTTTCAAGTAAAAGTAATTATTTAAAATTACGTAGCCCATCAGTTTATTATTAAGCAAACGTATAATGCAGGGGTTACAAAACCTATTACTAAGTTGTAATAAATTATTACTGTGCAGTAATATTCTGGAATTGGCATGAGAACTAATCACATCCTTGTCTCAGAAAACCGCACAAGACAGCACGTCAGACAAGGACGAGTGCGGCTTACGCTGTCCTCGTACAACCACCATGTGCCGGTTTTAAACTGCATGTAGTCCTTTACTTCTTGCGGTATGCGTATGGTTTTGCTATCGGCACCGCTGCCGTTGTCGTCATCCTTACAGCAGCTTATAAATAAGGAGAGCAGGAGCAAAAGAGAAATATTTTTGAGGGTTCGTAGCATTTCTTATTTGTTCTATCTAAAAATTAATTGGTTAGATACTAAGGAACGTTTAGGAATTTTTACTTGATTAAATGGTAAGCTTTAATTTTCCAAAATCTGTTTCTATCGGGTATATCGCGCCTAACAATGCCGGCTTGTTTGGCTAAATAAAATTTGGTGTCTTTGTTTATCTCGTAATCATAATTTTTAAAAAGCGTTTGTACTACATCAGTAAACTGTATCGTATCAACATTGTAATTTGAATAAACATTTTGGTAATAGGTGGTGTCATATGAAAAAAAACCAGAACCATAGTACTTGTTAAGTATATATGGATATAAAAAAATTACCATTGTTGTGCTATTAATATTATCAAACTTGTTGTAAAAGACCTTAGTATCCGTATTCACTGTTGACCATGATTGGTGCACATAGTATCTATGCTGCAAATTTTCAAAGGTGTTATAACACTCCCACGTAAAGTACTCATAAATTTGTTTAATGTGCCCAGCTTCATAAACAGTATCAAACCCTTGTGCGCTTGCTGTAACATACACACAATCTGTAGCAAGGCTTACGCTATCCTCATACAGCCACCAGGTGCCTGTTTTAAACTGCATGTAGTCTTTTACTTCTTGCGGTATGCGTATGGTTTTATCATCGCCTCCAATACCGTTATCATCATTTTTACAGCAGCTTATAAATAAAGAGAGTAGCAGTAAGAGAGAAATATTTTTTAGGGTTTGTAGCATGTCGTTTTTTGTTTCAAGTAAAAAAAGAAGCTTTTGTGTTAAAGCCCCATAAGGGCTTTTTTAACTTTTGTCATGATGTTTAAAATTTAGATGGTTAGACTAAGAACGATTAATGTATTTTATTTCACTATGTTAAAGCTTTTAATTTTCCAAAATCTATTTCTTCCAACTATATTACGTCTTACGATGCCAAAGTGTTTAGCAATAAAAAATTTTGTGTCATTTTCCAATTCATAATCGTATTTCCAAAAGGTTTCTTCAATAACATTTGTAAAATGAATGGAATCAACATAAAAATCAATATGATTTATATTGCATACGGTTGTATCGTATGATGAAAAGCCAGATGCGTATGGTACATTATAAACAAAAGGGTAAAGAAAAATAATCATTGTGGTTGAGTGGATATTATCATACTTATTGTAAAAAACTTTAGTAGAAGGATTAACTGTTGACCAGGACTGATGTACATAATACCTATGATTAAAATTTTCAAAAGTATTATGGCAAGACCATGAGAAGTATTCATAAATCTGTTTTATGCGCCCGTTTTCGTAAGTGGTATCAAAACCTTGCGAGTGTAAGGTTACATATACGCAATCTGTAGCAAGGCTTACGCTGTCCTCGTACAACCACCATGTGCCGGTTTTAAACTGCATGTAGTCTTTTACTTCTTGCGGTATGCGTATGGTTTTGCTATCGGCACCGCTGCCGTTGTCGTCATCTTTACAGCAGCTTATAAATAAAGAGAGCAGCAGTAAGAGAGAGAAATTTTTTAGTGCGCGAGGCATTTTTTTTTGTTTCAAGTAAAAGTAATTATATAAAATTACTGTGGCACTTCAAATATTATTAAGCAAACGTATAATGCAGGGTTTACAAAACATATTACTAATCAGTATTATTCATATTGCATTTTTTCAAGATGTTGTTTTGCAAGCCCGGAAAACTGTGTCCATAAGATTTAAATGCCGGATGACAATGTATGTCTGCAAATGGTGTCATGGGTAATTTTTTTAAGATGAGGTGTTATTGATTCATTTCAAATCAAGTTCACACTTGCTATTAGCAAGTGTGAACTGTTCTCCATTGGTTAGTTTCTTTTTTAAAGTTTAGGTTACGACTCCTCTTCGCCTACCGGTTCGGTACTGGTTTTAATACTGTTCCAGTCTGGGTTATCGGAGTTTAGGTAAGCGTAAACAGGTTTTTCATTTCTTGCAAGGTCAATGTAGTTAAACAATTCTTTGAAAGGAATAAAATTTGCACCAACCTTGTTTGCAGGAATGTAAGTAGGAGCGGCAATGGGGCTTGATGGGTGTAGCCCGTATATGATGAAACGATAGCCATCATCACTATAACAAACTAAATAACCCTGTATTTTAATACTTACTCCACCCCATGTAGCGGAGTTTTTAAATCCATTGTTTATTACATAGGATTTAACTTCAAATGATTTAATAGCCATTTTATTTTCTTTATACTTTTTGCCTACTCTTTACCGGATTTTCGGCTTCCTCCGTTTTTTCAATCGGTATTTCTTGCATTGTTTTTAAATTGCCTGCAATTGTCTCCAATTTTGTTATTAAGCCAGAATTTAAAATTGTTTTTGGGACACATATCAGGCACTTGGCTATAGACATAAGCGCCAAAGGACTCATGCTTTTTCCAAAAAGTGTTTGTAATTTCTGATGTAACAACGGTTACCGTTTTTGAAACTCCCGGGTTAATGTCGCCAAGGCAAAATGTAACCGTGTTGCCGCAAACCATATTGGTAGCACCCTCGCCTGCTGCGCTGATAAAAGTTGTTTCAACAGGCATTGTTACAATCAATTGCGTTTGTGCGCCTGTGTCATCCTGCAAATTTTTAACTGTAATTTGAGCAGTGCATTTTCCACCATCACAGTTTACACTCATGCTTTCAACTGATAGGTCTGCCAAAGCAATTGCATTTGTACCAGTTAAAGGGTAAGATGGACTGCACTCATTGCATGTTTGTGCGATAGCATCTGTAATAAAAAGCGTTAAGACGCCAATAATTAAAATTGATTTTTTCATTTTTAAAGATAATTTTTGTTGCCTACTCTTCAATCGGATTTTTGGCCACCTCCGGTTTGTTTTAGTTCTCTTGATCAATTGAACTCATCAAACTTACAGGCATAAAAAACTTTTTCATAGAGTACTTTTACTCAATTTGCAATTTCGTAAATCCGAAAAACGTTAGGTATTTGTACTCAATTTTTGGTAATGGAGGTTTGAGGGTTTTTAAGAAAAAAGGCAGGATTTTGATAGGAGAAACTGAAAAACATAAGCAGCAATTTAAAAATTACTTACGAAAACGATATCTAAAACCTGCACCATTTTTGCTACGCGCTGATTTTTGTAATCTGGAACAAGAAAATTAAGCGCTACGGTTTTTGAGATTGCTCTTGTTTCTTATGCTCCTTCAACAAATCGCTTTCCAAATAAACCGTTTGCGTTGGGTAAGCAAAACTGCAATTGTTCTTTCGCATTAAATCCATAATAGAGAAGTTTACCTCATCGCGTATTATGGCATTATCGCCAACACTTGATGTGTTCGCAAAAAAAACAATTTCAACATCTAGGCTGCTGGCACCAAAATTTATAAAGTGTACGGTAAAATCCTTTTCTACCTGTTTATGATTGCTTAAATAATCTTTTACATCGCCAATAAAATTTTGCAATTGCTCTTTGGTGGTGCTGTAGGTTAGTCCTAAGATTATTTTGTTGCGCACAAAGGTTCTTTCGGTTTGGTTTTCTAATTCGGCATCGGTCATTCTTTTGTTGGGCACTGTAACTAATGTCTTATCAAGCGTGCGAATTTTTGTGCTACGGAAACCAATTTCTTCTACATGCCCGCGAAGACTACCCACTTGTACTAAATCGCCAATGGTAAACGGGCGGTCTAAAAAAATTAAAAAGGAACCGAGCAAATTTTCAAGCGTATCTTTACTTGCCAGCGCAATTGCCAAACCACCAATACCAAGTCCTGCAATAATTGACGCTACATTTAACTCAAACACCTTACCAAGCACAATCATTAATGCAACCACACACAACAAAATTTTTATTGCAGATTTTATAAATGGAACCAATTGGTCATCCATTCTCGATTCTGTTTTCTCGGCACGGGTGGTTAATACTAACCCAATATAATCGGTAACACGAAGCAGCACCCACGTAATAGAAAAAATAACAGCAATTTGAAACAAGCGGAACAGCACCAGCCTTACACCAAATTGATGGCCGGGCACCAACTTCCACTCATGAGGGAACTCAAGTCTGTCAAAAGCAAGGAAAACTATCACCACCAAAATGAAAAACGAAAAGGGTCTGGCAAGAAGGTCGGAAAATTTATCTACGCCTACCGTTTTAAAATGCTTGCTCAGCAGATTAAAAAACAGGTAAGAAAAAGTTTTGAAATAAGGTTGCGGAAAATTAATCCGGCAATTAATATTCCGGCAAACCACAAATAACTTTCTAAAGTATTTCCTAAGAATTTTTGCTCAAGAAAATAATCATTCATAAGTAAACAAAATTAGTACAGTTAAATCACATTAACTTACCCATTGCAATTTCAAAACCCGATGCTGCAATTTTTGTTTTGTTTTTGTTGATGGCATTTACATCAGCCAATGCCTTTTTAATGGTGCTGCTTACATCATCAAAAATTTCGCTATCGCCAATTTTGGATGTTGTGTTATGCAAATAGGCAAACACGCGCGCCATGCCGCAGTTGGCAATAAAATCGGGGATGACAGAAACTTTTTCATCAGCATACATGCCTGTTGGCCCAAAGAAAATTTCTTTGTCGGCAAACGGAACATTGGCACCGCAGGAAATAACTTCAAGACCAGATGCAATCATTGCATCAATTTGTTCTTTGGTAATTAAACGTGATGCAGCACCAGGTACAAAAATTTCAGCTTTGGTATTCCATATTTTTTTGTTCACCTCATCAAATGAAAGCATTCCCTTTTCATTATTTAAAGCATTACCGTTACGGTTATTAAAAAAATGTTTTATTTCTTCAAAAGTGTAACCGTTTTCGTTTATCAAACCACCACTGCGGTCAATAATGCCAACAATTTTTGTACCCATTTGTGCCAGATAAAAACCTGCTGCTGCTGCCACATTGCCCCAACCCTGTATAATAGCACGCTTGCCTTTTGCTTCTCCTCCCCAATAGTTGTAATAATGTTTTACAGCCATTGCTACACCATAGCCAGTAATCATATCGGCCACTTTGTAATTTCTTTTTAAATCGGGCGAATACAAATCAGTGTTTAAAACTTTTGAAACGCCCTTTTGCAAATTTTCAATGCGCTTTGCAATATTTTTTTCGCCATCATAAAAATGACCAACTGCTGTCCCTTCCTGCGGGTGCAGTATACCTAGCTTTTCGGTGATAGGAATTACGTCATGTATTTCGTCAACATTTAAATCGCCACCGGTTCCGTAATATGATTTAAGCAATGGTTTAACTGCTTTAAACCAGCGCTCCAGCACTTGCAATTTGCGAGGGTCTGACGGGTCAAAATTTATTCCTGATTTAGCTCCGCCAATTGCAGGCCCGCTAACCGTAAATTTTACTTCCATTGTTTTGGCAAGTGATTCCACTTCGCGTTTGTCTAGCCCCTTGCGCATACGTGTGCCTCCGCCTGCCGACCCATTGCGCAGTGAGTTTATAACGAGCCAGCCTTCGGCTTCTGTTTCAGCATCTTTCCATTCAAAAACTATTTCGGGTCTTTTCGCCTCAAATTTCTTTAACAGTTCAAGCATTGTTTTTAAAATTTGCGCGAATGTAATAAAGTGTTGTAGAATGGCTTTGCAGGTTTGATTTAAAAAGCTACAAAAACAAGTCTTTCTTTAATTGCAACCACTCCAGCGCTGTTCCATGCAGCAGTTGTGCCTTTACATCGTTACTCAAATTCATTGATTCAATTAAACTACCCGGAATATTTTCGCCAAGCGGAAAAGGATAATCACTGCCCAGCGCAATTTTATTTGCGCCAACTAAATCAATTAAAAAACGCATCATGCGCTCATCGTGTACCAATGAATCAAAATAAAATTTGCCGAGATAATTTTTTGGAGGAACGTTGTTGTCAATAGCAACCAAATCGAGGCGGCAGTCAAAGCCATGTTGTATTCTGCCAATGGTTGATGGGAAACTTCCACCACCATGTGCAAATGCAACACGAAGTTGGGGTAAGCGCTCAAACACTCCTCCAAAAATCATAGAGCATATAGCACGTGTGGTTTCGGCAGGCATACCTACCAGCCACGGCAACCAGTAGCGTTTCATTTTTTCTTCCCCCATCATTTCCCATGGATGCACAAACACTGCCATGTTTAATTTCTCACAGGCTTCAAAAACAGGAAACAAATTTGCATCATTCAAATTCCAGTCGTTAACGTGCGAACCAATCTGCACACCCGCCAAGCCTATTTGCTTGCATCGTTCTAATTCTTTAATGGCTAAATCGGGAGTTTGTAATGGAATAGTTCCTAAACCAATAAACCGTTTTGGATAATTAACTACAATGTTGGCAATGTGGTCGTTTAAAAATTTGGAGACCTCAAGTGCATCATTGTCTTTTGCCCAATAAGAAAACATAACAGGTACTGTGCTTAAAACCTGCACGTGCACGTGGTGAACATCGCATTCTTTCATGCGCACATCAGCATCCCAGCAATTACTTTCTACCTCTCTAAAAAAAGTGCCGTCATCTTTTATCATTCGTGCACAACAATTTTTATGGTGGTCTAATTGAATAAATCCACCATAGCCGAATTTTGCCTTCCAGTTTGGAATCTCTTTTGGGAGTATGTGTGTATGAATATCTATTTTTAACATAACCTGTTGTAAAACTGCAAGCAAAGAAAACATAATTATTTTTGACGCGGTAAAGAGTTCACAACTCAATGCTTTAATTATCTCAATAGCCCACAATTCAATATACAATGAAAGGAATAATATTAGCCGGAGGTTCAGGAACCAGATTGCATCCATTAACGCTTGCCATGAGCAAACAACTGATGCCAGTTTACGATAAGCCAATGATTTATTATCCGCTTTCGGTTTTAATGATGGCTGGCATAAACGAAATTCTGATTATTTCTACTCCACATGATTTGCCACATTTTAAAAGACTGTTTGGAGATGGAAAACAATTAGGCTGCCATTTTTTTTATGAGGAGCAACAACTACCTAACGGTCTGGCTCAGGCATTTGTAATTGGTGAAAAATTTATTGGCAATGATTCTGTTGTTTTAATACTGGGCGATAATATTTTTTATGGCGGAGGTTTAGGAAGATTGTTGCAGAGCAATACAAACCCCGATGGCGGAATTGTATTTGCCTATCACGTAAATGACCCCCAACGGTATGGTGTGGTTGAATTTGATGAAAATAAAAATGCTATTTCTATTGAAGAAAAACCTGCAAATCCTAAATCAAATTATGCTGTACCCGGTTTGTATTTTTATAATAACAGTGTGGTAGAAATTGCAAAAAACTTAAAACCTAGTGCACGTGGCGAATATGAAATTACTGATGTAAACAAAGAATTTTTGAAGCGCGGGAAGCTGAAAGTAGGAATTCTTGACCGTGGCACAGCCTGGCTCGACACCTGAACTTTTGCTTCGCTTATGCAAGCAGGAAATTTTGTGCAGGTGATTGAAGACAGGCAGGGATTAAAGATTGGTTGTATAGAAGAAATTGCATACCGAATGGGTTTTATAACCAAGCAGCAGTTAACAGATATAGCACAACCTTTACTTAAGAGCGGTTATGGGCAGTACTTATTAAAAGTTGCTGATGATAAAATGTAACCCTTTATAGCAATCATCGTTATATATTCGTCCGCAAATTAGGACCACGATATTATGCCAACAAAAATATTAGTTACCGGTGCAGCCGGCTTTGTAGGAAGTGCTATAGCAGAAAAACTTGCTGAAAACAACACCAATTTTGTAGTTGGTGTTGACAATTTTTTAACCGGCTCGCCCGAAAAAATTCCAACATCTCCTCATAACAACATGCGCTTTATAAAAGCCGATGCAAATAATTATAAAGACATATCATCTATATTTTTTGCCAATGAGTTTGATTATGTTTTTCATTACGCTGCTGTGGTTGGTGTGTTGCGCACTTTAGATAACCCTGTAATGGTGCTTGAAGATTTGGATGGAATAAAGAATGTGCTTGACCTAAGTAAAAACACAGGAGTAAAGCGAATTTATTTTTCATCGTCAAGTGAGGTTTATGGCGAGCCTGTTGAATTTCCGCAAAACGAACATACAACTCCTTTGAACTCACGGTTGCCGTATGCCATTGTTAAAAACATTGGTGAAGCATTTTTGCGAGCATACAAACAGGAATTTAATCTTGACTTTACCATTTTCCGTTTTTTTAACACCTACGGACCCAAGCAAAGCACAGACTTTGTAATGAGTAAATTTATTTACGCTGCATTGCAGGGGAAAGATATTACTATTTATGGCGATGGCAGCCAAAGCCGCACTTTTTGTTATGTTGATGATAACATTGAAGCAAGCGTAAATGCTTTTTACAAAGGCATATTTGTAAATGATGTATTAAACATTGGAAACGATAATGAAACCACTATTCTTGAATTAGCTCAAACCATTATCAAAATCACCAAATCAAATTCAAAAATTGTGCATTTGCCAGCATTAAAAGATGGGGATATGACCAGGCGTTTGCCTGATAACACTAAGATGCGTCAATTGCTCGGTAAAGAACTTACTACTTTGGAAGACGGTATTCAGAAGTTGCTAAATGCCTGGGGAATTAAAATAAAGTAATCAGTTTATTTTTTCTTCAATTCCTCTTTTGCTGCAGCCACATTTTTGGGTGAGTTGCCAATAAAAATTTTATCGCCTTTAATGATAACAGGACGTTTTAAAAAAGTGTATTCCTCCAAAATATATTTACGATAATCTTTTTCAGTTAATTTTTTTTCGTTCAGTTTCCATGCCCTGAATTTTAATGCTATGCGGCTAAACAGAGCTTCGTAGCTTCCTGTAAGATTTTTCATTTCATCAATCTGCTGCTCAGTAATAGGTTCTGTTTTTATGTCTTGCAAAACATAATCCTTGGAAGGTTTAATTTCTTTTAAAATACGCTGGCAGGTTGTACAGTTGCCGAGGTGATAAATTTTTTTGAGCATGGTTTCTATTAACAGCAAAAATAAAAGCTACACAATAAAATAGTGTAGCTTAAGCAAATTTGGTTTTAGTACGGTTAAAGTTTTACATGCAAGCCTACACTCAACCACGATATATTGTAACCCAACTCGGCAAATGCGCCTAAATTTTCTTTAAACTGATAACGGATGCCTCCGTAAGCACCTAAAGCAAATCCACCCACGGTTGGTGTTTCATCATAGTAATATCCGGTACCGGTTCCTTCATACTCCTCTTTAACAGAAGCCACATTATAGCCAAGCAATAATCCGGCATAGGCATCAGCCTTATCGTTTTGCCAGAAATGATATGAACCACGGGCACCAATAATTAAATAAGAAAATTTCCAAGTGTATTTATAACTATACAGACCTGGATACACATAAGAATCTTCGTAAGAGGAAGAAGTGTAACCTATTAATCCACCTATGCCAATTTTTTCTTTAATACCATACTCTCCAGATATATGAATAGGTGGAATTGTGGATTTAGAACCGGAATAATAATAAGGACTTCCAAACCCGATGCCCACATGAAAATGTTTGCTGCCCTCATCAAATATCTGGGCTTGTGTTGTTTTTATACCAACTACGGATAGAATCAGGGCAACTGCAAATGAAATTAGCTTTTTCATATTTTTTTGTTTTAAGTTGTCTGGGTCAAAGTTAGTTTTTAAAAAACGAGAACCAAGCTATAGATAAAAAATTTGTGTGCCGTTGCGCAAACGGTTTTTCTATTTTAGCCGCCCCTTATGCCACGCTCGCTTAACGAAATAAAAAAACCCATTGCTAAAGAAATGGAACTTTTTGAAACAAGGTTTCGTGAAGCCATGAAGAGTAAGGTGCCATTGCTTGATAACATAATGCACTACATTGTTAAACGCAAAGGCAAACAAATGCGCCCCATGTTTGTGTTTTTAACTGCCGGTATGTGGCGGTGTTACCGATAGCACGTATCGCGCAGCTTCGTTAATTGAATTGTTACATACAGCCACACTTGTACACGATGATGTGGTGGACGATTCAACCTTGCGCAGAGGTTTTTTTTCTATTAATGCCATTTGGAAAAATAAAATTGCAGTGCTTGTTGGTGATTATCTTTTGTCAAAAGGATTGTTGCTTTCTGTTGAGTATAAGGAGTTTGATTTACTGCAAATAGTATCACAGGCTGTGCGTGAAATGAGTGAAGGTGAATTGTTGCAAATAGAAAAAGCCAGACGGCTTGATATTGATGAAAGTGTTTACTACGAAGTAATAAGAAAAAAAACAGCTTCTCTTATCTCCTCCTGCTGCGGCTGCGGGGCATCATCAGCAAAAGCAAATCAGGATGATATTTTAACAATGCAAAAGTTTGGTGAGTTGATTGGTTTGGCATTTCAGATTAAAGATGATTTATTTGATTTTGAAGACAGCGTAACCACAGGCAAGCCGACCGGCATTGATATTAAAGAAAGTAAAATGACACTGCCACTTATTTATTCTTTGCAGCAATCGGTAAAATCAGAAAAAAGAGAAATAATAAATATTGTAAAGAATAACAATGGGGAAAAAGAAAAAGTAAAACGTGTGCTTGCTTTTATAAAAGAAAAAGAAGGAATTGCGTATGCGAAGAAAAAAATGTTTGAACTGCGTGATGAAGCATTTTTACTTTTAAACGGATTTGCGGAGAGTGAATATAAAGCATCGTTAAAAGAGTTGGTAAACTTTACAACCGACCGAACACATTAAAATTTTAAATGAACACAACAATCAGTCAACAATTATTCATTCGTGCACAACAGCATATACCGGGCGGTGTAAACTCACCGGTAAGGGCTTTTAAATCTGTTGGAGGCACACCACTATTTTTTTCTCATGCAAAAGGCGCTTATCTTTTTGATACTGACGGAAACAAATACATAGATTATATCAACTCCTGGGGTCCCATGATTATGGGTCATGCTTTTGAGCCTGTAACCAAAGCTATACAGGAATATGCAGAGCGCAGCACTTCATTTGGCGCACCCACGGAGTTAGAAATAAAAATGGCAGAGCTCATTAAATCTATGGTTCCTAACGTTGATCTTATACGCATGGTTAATAGCGGAACTGAAGCCTGCATGAGCGCCATACGTGTTGCACGCGGGTACACTGGCAAAAACAAAATAATAAAGTTTGAAGGTTGCTACCATGGTCATGCCGATTCGTTTCTTGTAAAAGCAGGAAGCGGTGTTGCTACATTTGATATACAAAATGTGCCAGGTGTTACTACAGGTGTTGCAACAGATACACTAACAGCACCGTACAACAATTTAACTACAGTAGAAAAACTTGTTGAAGAAAATAAAAATGAAATAGCAGCCATCATCATTGAACCTGTTGCAGGAAACATGGGCTGTATAATTCCACAACATGGATTTTTAGAAGGGCTGCGCAAATTGTGTGATGAGCATAAAATTGTTTTCATTTTTGATGAGGTGATGACAGGTTTCAGGTTAGCAACCGGTGGTGCGCAGCAACTGTTAAATATAAATGCTGATTTAGTCACTTACGGCAAAGTAATAGGAGCGGGGATGCCTGTGGGGGCTTTTGGTGGTAAAAAAGAAATAATGGAATGTGTTGCTCCTGTTGGTAAGGTTTACCAGGCGGGTACATTAAGCGGCAATCCGCTTGCAATGATTGCCGGGTTTACATTACTCACACACTTAAAGAATAATACGTCTATTTACGACAAGCTTAATGCAAAAGGAAAATTATTAAAGGAAGAATTGGCGAAAATTTTTGATCAAAAAAACATCCCTGTTTGTATTAATCAATTAGGCTCTATGATTAGCGTACACTTTACTGGCAAGGCTGTAAACAATTTTGATGATGCTATGAATTGCGACAATGCATTATTCAATAAATTTTTCATCACATGCTTGCCAAAGGAATTTACTTGCCACCCTCAGCTTTTGAAAGTTGGTTTTTAAGTGATGCTTTAGGCGACAAAGAACTGAATCAAACATTAAACGCTGCCAATGAATTTACGGCTTAACAGTTTATAAAATCATGGAATATTTCATCTTATCAATTGCAATCGTTTTTACTATAGTTGGAGTAATAGGTTGTGTGTTACCTGCCTTGCCAGGGTTGCCGTTTAATTATGCCGCACTGCTTATGTTGCAATACTATTATAAACCATTCAGCACTACTTTTTTAGTGGTAATGGCTGTGATAATGGCTGTAATAATGATACTGGATTATTTTCTACCAATATGGACAGCAAAAAAATTTGGTGCTACAAAGCAAGGTATATGGGGCAGCATGATTGGAATGGTGCTTGGAATAATTTTTACTCCAATAGGAATGTTGTTGGGCATATTTGCAGGAGCAGTTATAGGCGATATGATGGCGGGAAAAGAAAGCAAGGATGCTTTTAAATCGGGCATTGCCACTTTTTTTGGAACATTATTTTCTATTGGGTTAAAATTGATTTGCGCAGGAACTATGTCGTGGTACTTTTTTAAAGAATTGATTAAAGCGTGGGCTTAATAAATTATTTCAGCGCACCAACGCTATCCAACTCAGGTTCTGTGATGCTTGGTGGCATAATGTTGTTTTTAATTTTATAAGCCACTAAGTTTGCCGCTCTGTTTGCCGCCTCTGAAGATGTAAAGCCTTTATTACCTGCCACAGCCGGTACATGCGGCTGATGCACGTACATTTTTCCATCAATTATAATATTGTATCCAAAACCGCCAAGGTTTTTATCCTTTGTTGAATCGTTACTAAAAACCTGTGTTTCAACTTTACTGTTTATATAAGGGTTAGGTTTAGGAGTTGTATCAACCGGTAGCCCAGGCTGCATGTTGCTTTGTGGTTCTTTGTTTTCTTTTTTCTCATTTGTGCATCCGTTAACAATAAAAACACAAATGATAAAAAATAAAATTTTTGGTGCTGTAGTCATATTAGAGTATTGAGTGTGATGCAAAATAAGTTTTTATTTTTTTATGGTAAGCGGATAGAAAAATGTAACCGGATTTCTAAAAAACTTCTTTAATAAATATTTGAGAACATCGGGCATTAAACTTAAATCAATTCCTCTAGATTTAACTGCAACAAATATAGCAAGCGAAAAACTAACACCTATATTCATTAACCCAATCCCGGTAATACCCAGACATGCCAATATTACTTCAAACCAAGTCAAATGTCCCATCATTTCAAAACCAGCAAAGCCCAGTGTGCCCGTTGCAAAAGTTACGTGCATAATATCAAGAGGCAATCCTGTTATGAAACCAAGGAAAGAGACAAATGCCAACAAAAACCCTAGAGTAAAATTACCGGTTATCGCTCCTAAATTTTTAGTTATGTATGTTGAAAGTTTTTTGCATTCCTCTTACCTGCTATTCGCTTTATAAATTTTGAATACTGCAACCGGTCACTGTAGCGGTTAAAAATATTTCCGTTATCAGCTAACCCAGATAGTATGCCGGCAGCAAAAAGCATAATGCCTGCAATAGCTGCGTGTAGCAGTGCAAGCGATTTAAACGGATGCACCAACTCAAATTTATGTTGTGCGTCTTCTGCTCCTAAAATATAACTGCCCGTGTAGTAATGGTAAAGCCATGCCATACCAAATGCCACCGGAAATACCATAGCAAGATTTCCAACCACAGCCACAAACTGGCTCCTGAAAACTTTAATGATGAAATTTCCGAGTTCTTTTATTTCATCATACGTATTAGTGCTTTCAATAGATTGTGCAATAGTTGCTGCCGTCATGGCAGGTTGTTTAGTAGCAAGCACACCATGCCATAAGTGTATGCCTACAAATCCTAAGGAGTAATTTAATCCTTTCAATAGCGTATCCTGAAATATGGGAAGTTTTAAAAACTGAACAAGAAATTTTCCGAGCACCAAAAATGCAACAACAAACCCCCTTTGAGAGAATTGAAAAACATTTGAAAATATTCTTTAACCGTATTGGTAACATAATGCTCGCCTGTTTTGCCTGTGTGCTCGGTAACCTGGAAAGCAAGCAATGAAATGGTTTCGTTAAAATAGTTGCTGATGCTGTAACGTTGGTTTCAATTTTTACAATTCGTTTGGCAAACTGCACTAACAATAAATAATCTTTGTCGGACTCATGCGAAATAAGCATTTGCATCAAACTGTTTACACGTACAAGGCATTTGTGTATTTTTTGCAGTATAACAGTGAGGTGCAAGCTAGTTCCATATTCATTTTTGCTTTCTCTTATTTTATTTTCAAACTGAATGCAGGCTTTCCACGCAGTATATACATCATTATAAACCACTGATTGCGTATTTCTTTTAAGTGCGTTTTTCTTAATGCCATTTACAAGATTGCCAATAGCCAAATGCAGTTGATGAAAAGGAGAATTTACTGTAAGCAGTTCATTAAAATTTTTAATAATGTGGCTATCCATACTCAACGTAGCAATAACCTGAGTGAGCAAATACAAATCATCTGTTAACTCTTCTACAATATAATGCTCATTGGGCAATTGTGCCGAAGGAATTACTCAACCGCTTTTACGAAGCGCACTAATATGTGATTACTTACTTCACAAAACCATTTGTAATCATTCCGCTCATTGAAAATAATGTGTAGAATATCGCTTAGTTGATTTATATCAAAATAGGGTGGAAGTATTTTATAAAAGGCAAGTTTTCGTAACTCACCAAAAAAACCACTGCGGCTAACGGCAGTTACATTGGTAAACAACTCACTTTGACGTGCTTCACCAACCAGGGCAGTTATTCTTTTTGCAAATGCAGCACGTAAATGCTCATCACGTTCGAGTAATGTTTGCAGGCGCATAATTTTATTTTCAGTGTCTTGCACATCTTTGGCGTTTGCAGGCCGTATTACTGCAATAATTTTTTAAAAACATCTATACTTGAAACCGATGTGTCGTTTAAGTAATTGATGAGAATATCCTGCACTTTAAAAAATTTTCAGGCTAAAGAAATGAAAGAAAAGCCGATTGAAAAAGTAACAACCATTTGTTTAATAAAAAGTTATTATTAATAATCAGCGGCAATTACAGGTGTGATCCTCTCCTAAATCAATAGCGGTAATAACCTTTGTTATTTTATCGCAAGCGCCATAAACAATACGCACGTGCTGTCCGTCTTTGGTGTTTCCTTCCAGCGCATAGGTTGGACATTTTCCTGTAGCTTCATCATCAGCCTCCTTGCTTTTTTCTGTGTTTATAGTTCCGCTGCTTAAAATAAACTCCACTTCGGCTTCTGAAATTTCGCGGCAATCCATACGGCAGCGCGCATGTTTTGTGTAAACAAGCTTGTGGCTTCGCCAGTCGCCTTCCGCAGTCGTTACAGGTCTTTCAGGATATGTTTGTTTAGATTCTTTACATTTTTTTATCCCGAAAACTATTGCAAGCAACAGCAGCATAATGATGAATGTGACTGCGTTCCCTTTTGATTTTGACTTTGATGACTGAGTCATTCTCCCTCGTTTTTATTCTTAATTTCGTCCTCAAATTACATAACAATAAAGCAATTTTAAAAATGTCAACATCCACATTAACAGATTACGGAATTTCAGAAGCACTGAAACAACTAGGCATAAATGAGATTAACAACGGTGTTTGCACCGGAACAAAATGGTTTGAAACCCCAGGCGAAGTTTTAGAAAGTTATTCAGCAACCGATGGGCAACTTATTGCCAAAATAAAACAAGGTACGAAGGACGATTACGAAAAAATAATTCAGGGCGCTGAAAAAGCATTTAAGGAATGGAGAATGATGCCAGCGCCACATCGTGGTGAAGTGGTACGTCAGATTGGAGATGAACTGCGCAAGTATAAAGAGCCTTTGGGAAAATTGGTTTCTTATGAAATGGGGAAAATTTACCAGGAAGGTTTGGGCGAAGTGCAGGAGATGATTGATATTTGCGATTTTGCTGTTGGACTATCCCGCCAGCTCTATGGGCTCACCATGCACAGCGAACGCCCCAAACACCGCATGTATGAGCAATACCATCCGCTAGGAATTGTAGGAGTAATTTCTGCATTTAATTTTCCTGTGGCGGTGTGGAGTTGGAATGCTATGTTGGCCATGGTATGTGGCGATGTGGTGCTGTGGAAACCTTCAAGCAAAACTCCATTGTGTGCCATTGCTACACACAACATCATTGCAAAAGTTTTAAAACAAAATAATGTGCCCGAAGGTGTTTGCAGTTTAATAGTAGCTAGCAGCAAACATGTGGGCGATAATTTTTTAGCGGATACCCGTGTACCTTTGATTTCTGCAACAGGAAGCACACGTGTTGGAAAACGTGTAGGCGCTATTGTTGGAGAACGATTAGGAAGAAGCTTGTTAGAACTTGGTGGCAATAATGCCATCATCATTTCAGAACATGCTGATTTGGATATGGCATTACGTGCTGTGTTGTTTGGCGCAGTGGGCACTGCAGGTCAGCGTTGCACATCTACGCGCAGACTTATTATACACGAAAGTGTGTATGAAAACTTCAAGCAAAAATTAGTGGGCGCTTACCAACATATTCGCATCGGCCATCCGTTAGATTCAAAAACTTTAGTTGGCCCGCTAATTGACAAAAGCGCAGTTGCAGATTTTAATACTGCAATAGAAAGAGTAAAGGGAGAAGGCGGAACAATTTTGTGTGGTGGCGAAAACTTAAATGGTGATGGATACGAAAGCGGATGTTATGTGGTGCCTGCAATTGCCGAAGTAAAAAAGAATTTGCCTATTGTTTGTCACGAAACTTTTTGCTCCACTGCTTTACATCATGAAATACAAAACCATCGATGAAGCAATTGAATTTCAAAATGATGTTCCCCAAGGTTTATCAAGTTCTATCTTTTCTCGAAATATGTTGGAGACAGAAAAATTCCTTTCGCATGAAGGAAGCGATTGCGGCATTGCAAACGTAAATATTGGTACCAGCGGAGCCGAAATTGGCGGTGCATTTGGTGGCGAAAAAGAAACAGGTGGCGGACGTGAATCAGGAAGCGATAGCTGGAAAATTTACATGCGCAGACAAACAAACACCATCAACTATTCAACGGAATTACCGTTGGCACAAGGAATAAAATTTGATTTATAATATCAACCAAACTTTTGAAGTAAAACAACATTATGGAATGTTATTCAGGAACGGGAATTCTGCTCCTTGCAATTATTGCCGCACTATTTTTTCTTCTAAAAAATAAAAATGAAAATGGCAACACCCTTTTAAAATGGGTGGCATGGCTGTGCATAGTTATTTCCTTCATTTGCATTAGCTGCATGTTTTACAATTGCTGGTATGGTGGCTGTTGTTACAACGGTGCAGGTATGGAGGAAAGTTGCAGCATAGGAAAAAACTGCGGCATGGAAGAGGAATTTCATTGCTGTGAAGATGATTCTTTGCAAACTATGAGGGTGATGATTGATAGTGAGGGAGACACAGTAAAAATTGAAAAGCATGTAAAAGTTTTGAAAGAAACGGATAAAAAGGAATAATGCGTTTTTTGCTTTTAAAAATTTTTGATTTCTCTATGTAAGCTTATGAATGGATAGAAAACATTTTTTAAAATCACTTGCTTTATTACCAATAGCGGCATCAGGCATGAGATTAAAAGATTTAAATAAAATTACAGAGCCATTGCCAGCTACAGAAAAAATGCCGGTATTGTTTTTGGGTCATGGCAGCCCCATGAATGCTATTGAGGAAAATGAGTTTGTAACTGGGTTTAGAAATGTAACAAAACAAATTCCTAAACCCAATGCCATACTTTGCATTTCGGCACATTGGGAAACCAACGGCACTTTTGTTACAACAATGCAAAGCCCACCCACCATTCACGATTTTGGAGGTTTCCCTCAGGCTTTGTTTAATGTGCAATACCCTGCACCTGGTAATCCGCAACTTGCCAACGAAACAAAAAGCATAATTAAAAAAACTATTGTTGGTTTAGATGATAAATGGGGGTTAGATCATGGAGCATGGAGTGTTATCAAACATCTTTACCCTAATGCCGATGTGCCCGTCATTCAATTGAGTTTAGATTACAATCAATCTCCACAATATCATTATGATCTGGCAAAAGAAATTTCTTCACTTCGCAACAAAGGTGTTTTAATTATTGGAAGCGGTAACATGGTGCATAACCTTGGCATGGTGGCATGGGATAAATTAAATGTTGCTGATTATGGTTTTGACTGGGCGCTTGAAGCGCGTCAAAAAATGAAAGATTTTATTTTAAATGACAATCACCAATCTTTAATTAACTATAAACAGCAAGGTCGCCCCTTTCAATTAGCCATACCATCGGCAGAACATTATTTGCCGCTGCTTTATACACTTGCATTAAAAGAAAAATATGAAAGCATCAATTTATTTAACGATAAACCTGTTGCGGGTTCTTTGACAATGACATCGGTAAGGATTGGTTAGTATCTAGTGCAAAGATTTTTAAAACACAGATTGACAGATTTTTAAAAGAATTTCTAAAAATTATTTGCACTGAATCTGCCTGAGGCAGTAACGTGATTTTGAATTTGTGTAAATCATAAAGCGAAGCGCTAATATTTTTTAATCTGTTAATCTGTGTTCCTTCTCCCAAATAAACTTTTCAGTAACTTTTCGCTACACTTCAGCGTCTTAAAATTACATTTTACCACATATCGTATTGCCAACATATACTTTCTGATTCATTTTTGACATCTTTAAATTCAAAATCTATATGCGCAAACTCAATCTGCTTCTTATTGTATTTTTATTATTTGTAAAAAACAATTTTGCACAACAATTAACGCAAACCGTTCGCGGAACTATTGCCGACAAACAAAGCACAATTGAAGATGTGCCTGTTGGAAGAAGAACGTTTAAAATTTCTTTCCTTGGCTATCGCGAAAGTTTTGTTACCGTTATTGTTACTTCAGGAAAAGAAGTTGTGCTGAATATTGATTTGGAACAATCGGTTGTAACAGCAAATACCGTAATTATAGTTGCCGAAAAACAAAAAGACAAATCAAATAACCAGCTTGCCACGGTCAGCTGTCGCTCTTTTACCATTGAAGAAACATCACGTTATGCTGGCAGTATTGGCGATCCATCACGCATGGCTGCAAACTATGCCGGTGTAAGCGGTGCTAACGATTCGCGAAACGATATTGTTATACGTGGCAACTCTCCTTCAGGATTATTGTGGCGACTGAACGGAGTTGAAATCCCCAATCCAAACCACTTTGGTTCATTGGGCTCAACAGGCGGACCTATTTCCATGCTAAATAATAACGTGCTTGATAAGTCTGATTTTATGACAGGTGCATTTCCGGCTGAATACGGTAACGCCTTGGCAGGCGTTTTTGATTTGCAGATGCGTTCGGGCAATAACGAGAAGAACGAGTTTCTTGCACAGGTTGGTTTTAATGGCTTTGAGTTAGGTGCTGAAGGCCCCCTCAACAAAAAAAATGGTTCATCCTACATTGTAAATTATCGCTACTCAACTTTAGGCGTTTTTAGCGCATTAGGATTAAATTTTGGAACAGGTGCTGCAGTGCCAAAATACCAGGATGTTTCTTTTAAAATTGATTTGCCCACACAAAAGGCGGGAAAGTTTTCGGTATTTGGTATGGGTGGTATCAGCTACATTGAGGTGCTGGACAAAGATGTGGATAGCACCAAGGAAAATTTATACGATGACCCCATACGTGATGATGGTTATTTTGGAAACAATATGGGAGTGATTGGTTTAACACATACTTACTTCTTTAATAACAACACATACAGCAAGTTAAATTTAAGTGCGTCCACATCAGGGCAGAATTACAAAATAGATACACTTCGCGCAGGCGATGATATTGCTATACCTGTTTACCGCAACAAATCTGACCAGCAGAAATACATTGCAGATTTCAGTATCAACAAAAAATTCTCCGCACGCAATTTTGTAAAAGTTGGAGTTGCTGCTACCAACATTCAGTTTAATTATTCCGACAGTACTATTGATAATGGCGCTTGGCGAACCATTACCCAGTTTAAAG
This sequence comes from Bacteroidota bacterium, assembly GCA_016714005.1. Classification (GTDB taxonomy): domain Bacteria; phylum Bacteroidota; class Bacteroidia; order AKYH767-A; family OLB10; genus JADJOA01. The sequence continues at coordinate 585,872 of JADJOA010000002.1, read as the reverse complement.
GTAATGCATCTTTATTACGCGGATATCTGAACTGGCAACATCGTTTTAACGATAAACTTACACTCAATAGCGGATTGCACTCACAGGTTTATTCATATAACAATTCTTATAGTATTGAACCACGCTTAGGATTAAAGTGGGAATTAAAAGAAGGACAGGCATTGAGTATTGCAACAGGTTTGCATAGCCAGCAGCAACCTTACTATGTGTATTACATAAAAACACTGCTTGCTAATAATTCTTATGCGGAGACCAACAAAGATTTAGATTTTACCAGAAGCTGGCATGTAGTTACAGCGTATGACAGAACCGTTGGAAAAGACTTCAGGATAAAAGCCGAGGCATATTATCAGTATTTATTTGATGTGCCGGTGGAGCAGCGTGCAACTTCTTTTTCGTTACTCAACGAAGGTGCCGATTTTGGTATACGCGAAGTGGATAGTTTGGTAAATGATGGAACAGGAATCAATTATGGTTTAGAACTTACGCTTGAAAAATTCTACAGCCGCGGATATTATTTTCTTTTAACTGGAAGTTTGTTTGAATCAACTTACAAAGGAAGCGATGGCAAAGAACGCAGCACTGCTTTTAACGGCAACTTTGTGTTTAATGTATTGGGCGGTAAAGAATGGACTATCAGAAAGAAAAATGTTATTGCCGTTAATGTTAAGACAAATTATTCGGGCGGTAAAAGGTATATTCCGGTTGATATTGAAAAATCAAGCCTGACAGGAGAAACAGAGTATGATGAAGAAAACGCTTTTGAAAAACGCAGAAAAGATTATTTCAGAGCGGATGTAAAATTCAGTTACCGCATTAATCGCAAAAAAACTACACATGAGGTTGCATTGGACATTAACAATATTTTTGATACGCAAAACATTTGGAGCGAACAGTACAGTCAAAAAACAGGAACTGTGATTAAAGAATATCAATTAGGATTTTTACCAATACCCATGTATAAGCTAACGTTTTAAACTACACTTAACCCCTTAAAAGGGACAGAGCTTTAGTTTAGTTTCTGCAACTTTGCGAACTTTGATTCTTTGAATGAAACATTAAATTCAAAATAGAAATTGCGACACCACTATCACCATCATCACCAGTTTACATTTAACGAGCGCAAGTTTAAGTTACTGGGCGTACCATTGCTTACACTTTTTATTGTTGTGGTTATCAATAAAAATGTAAACTGCATTGCAGGAATCTTTTGGCTTGACTTTTTATTACCCTGCTTTTACTTCTACTATTTGGGGCGGGTGTTTAAAAGTAATTAAGCGTTTGCAGCGCAAGTTCCCGCAACTTGAACAAACCAAAAGACGCATTTTGTTTGAATTTATTTTTTCTATGGTTACCATGGCTGTGATTACTTCCATCCTTGATATAGTTTTTCATTTTATTTTTAAGGATGAGGGACGACCATTGTTTATGGTCGACAATTATTTAATAGGTGGTGTAGCAACAGCTTTTGTTTTATCCGTATACGAAGGGTTATACTTTTTTGAAAAATATCAGGAAGCATTGGTAACAACAGAAGAACTGAAAAAGTCTAACCTTCAATCGCAGTTTGATTCTTTAAAGAACCAGGTTAATCCTCATTTTCTTTTCAATAGTTTAAATACACTGGCTTCATTAATTGAAGAAGATAAGAATGCATCAATAAAGTTTGTGCAAAAAATGTCAACCGTTTATCGTTATCTTTTACAGAGCAACGAAAAGGAACTTACAACGATTGGCAAGGAATTAGAATTTATCCAGTCGTATATATTTATGCTCAAAACAAGGTTTGATGAAAGCCTTAAAGTAGAAATTCAAATTGCAGATGAATACAAAGATTATTTGGTAACACCACTCACGCTACAGTTATTGGTTGAAAATGCTGTAAAGCATAATGTAGTGAGTAATGAAAATCCTTTGGTAATAAAAATATTTGTTGACGATGAACAAAAACTGGTGGTGAGCAATGTGCTGCAGAGAAAAACACACCTCGTAAAATCAAACGGAGTTGGGTTAAAAAATATTATGCAGCGTTACGAATTACTTGGTAAAAGAAAGGTAGAAGTTATTGTAACAGAAAAAAGGTTTGAAGTAAAAGTTCCGTTAATGGAGCAGCAGTTGAAAGGAGATAAAAAATTCACACAGAGCCACCAGGGATCTGAGATTTATATTATTCTCAATGGTTCTGCGCCACTGCACCCAAATAAAAATCAATATTGAAAAATCAATCATGAAAGTATTTATCGTTGAAGACGAAAACCTTGCAGCAAAGCGGTTACAAAAAATGTTGAAGGATATTGACCCATCAGTTCAGGTGCAAGGTGTGGCTGACAGTATTAAATCGGCAACCGCCTGGTTTGAAAAAAATGCAGGTGTCGATTTGGCGTTCTTTGACATTGAATTGGCAGATGGGCAAAGCTTTGAAATTTTTTCAAATACAAAAGTTAACTTCCCTGTAATATTTATTACCGCTTATGATGAGTTTGCACTACGTGCTTTTAAAGTAAACAGCATTGATTATTTATTAAAACCCATTGATGAGAAGGAACTTAAAAATGCAATTGATAAATTCAGGCAATTGAAATCAGCAGTAACATCTGTATCTTCTATCGAGAGCCGTATTGCAGATTTACAAAAACAACAAATACCCGATTTTAAAGAGCGTTTTTAGTTAAACAAGGGCAAAAATTAATTTCTGTTGAAATAACCGATGTTGCCTTTTTCTATACTGAAGAAAAAGTTACCATGCTTAAAACCAATAAAGGAGAGAGACATGTACTTAACTACACGCTTGAGGAAGTTGAAGGTTTTTTAGACGACAAAAAATATTTTCGTGCCAACAGGCAATTTATTATAAATGTAAAAAGTATTAAAGAAGTGCATCATTGGTTTAATGGTAAATTAAAAGTGACCACCAACCCAGTAACAGAAACAGAAATTATTATATCGCGCGAACGTGCTGCCGATTTTAAAAAGTGGATGGGAGAATAAATTATATTGGGGGTTTTGAGTTCAGAGGGTTGAGTTAAAACCCGGTTGCGGAACTATAAATTAAACTTAGTTTGGAGTTATCCCTCTTACATATATATTTACCCAATAAACCAACGCTAATTATATGTCAGGTTTTAAAAACTACCTGCGCGATTTTTTAACCTATACGCGGACAGAAAAACGTGGAATTATTTTATTGCTTGCTCTTATTCTAACCGGGTTAATTGCTCTTTTCGTGCTTGATTTTTTGCATGTTGGCAGGCAACAGGATTTTACAAAGTTTAATGCAGAGGTGGATAGTTTTTATGCACAGTTAGCCAAGGACAGTGCTGCAGCGTTTAATAACCAGCCTTTGGTTGCAAATAAAAATGAAACTCTCTTAACACCTGCATTTTTATTTAACCCCAATAATTTGCCTGATAGTTTGTGGATGAAACTCGGCTTATCTGAAAAACAAATTGCCGTCATAAAAAACTATGAGCAAAAGGGAGGCAGGTTCAGAACTAAGGAGGATGTAAAAAAGATGTATGTAATTTCTGATGAAATGTTTTCACGCATAGAGCCATACATTAATATTCCGGAAGTGAAGTCAAAAAATTTTGATACCGCAACCACAAAAAATCAATTGCACAACTTGATACAGTAAAAAACAAACTAAATCTTATAACTCTTTACTCTTTCCTATTGATATAAATACTGCCTCCACTATTGAACTAGAAATGTTGCCGGGTATCGGTTCATCGAGAGCAAAATCTATTTTTAATTATAAAATTATGTTGGGAGGTTACACAAGCATTGAACAGTTAAAGAAGTTTACGGAATGGTTGACTCGGTATATGATGTTATCAAAGAAAAAGTGACTGTAAAATCTGGCTTTAAACCTGTTCAGCTAAATATAAATGCAGAAAAACGAGAGCAACTCAAGCACCCTTATATCCCGTACAAACTGGCAGAGATTATTGTAAATAACCGCAAAACAAATGGCAACTACGCAACCATTGATGACAAAAAAACATTGCCATTAATGAAAGCTGAAATTTATAGCAAGATCAAGCCGTACTTAAAAGTGGAATAAACTCAATAAGTTTTTCCGGAGTTGAGCAAATACAAATTGTACAAAAACATATAATCAAGTCGATTGTACCTGCCTGGGAAGTTGGGTATTTCTCTGCCTCTGCGTTGCGGGTGCATAATCAATGAGGTGGAAGACCAGTTGTAAACCCTATCCTTTATATTGTGATCGTTATAGGGTCCTTGCTCGGGTGCTTCTGCAAAAAGTTTTTCGTATTCTTTTAAGTTTACTTTTTTTGAAAGCTTACCATTTAAAAAACCAAAAACTAATGGTATATGATAGTTAGGATATTTTTCAAACAAATAACTGTAACGATAAATTTTTTCGGCATTACCACGGCAACTATTGTTTATGCAAACAAGCGTTAATGTTTTTGTGCTTTCCCCATTATTAAAAAAGTAAATTGGTTTAAACAAACTCCATGTAGTGTTATAAACCGCTTTTGAAAGCCACCAGCTTAAACCTCCTTTTTGAGGATTAACGGTTCCTGAAATTTTTTTTTGAGCTAAACCCATCCCGTATGCAAACGACCATGCGTTATAGCCAGCTCCAACTTTTTTCCATCAGGCTTTTTACCCTCCATTTATATATAATGTTTCCATCTGCCGGATCGTGTATGTAATTCATAATCCTGTCTGTAATTTTTTTGCTTCGGTGCTAATGGATGTTTCACCGTCTAAAAAATTTCATTTAAATAATTTACATGCGCAGGAATACATTTTACAACAAACATCATGGCAAGGAAAACATGAAACGTTTGGTCTTTACTCATGGCAAACCTGCGCGTGTCATTTTTAAATGACTATTTATCCACTCGCTTGATATGTTGTTTACCGGTTGCGCACCATTATTAATCCTACTAACGGCATTTTTGTATTCACCGTTTTTTTTGTTTGCATCATACAAACCCCTGCCAACATCGCTCCTTACAAAAAAACCATTTAAAGATGGTGCGGCATTAAAATATTCTTCGGCATAATAATCTAACCTGTTAATGGCTTCTAATGCATAAAACAATTCTTTAAGTGTTTGTTCCCGTTTTGTTTCATCAGTTAACAGCTTGTATTCTGTTGCAAGAGTGGCTATGTAATAAGAACGGTCAATGGTGGCATCACCCCATTTTATTGTTTCGCGCCCGCTGTAATTGGAATCGTGTGTATTTCTCATAGATGCAGGAATACTCATCCCAAAATCTTTTCAACGCCAAGCATAAACTCATTAACCAATCTTTGGCGATAGCTGAAGTATTTTTCGGAAAGCGAATTGCTTTGAGAAAAAGTTAAGAGAGGAAGAATTAAGAATAAAACAAACCATTTAAACATGGGCTAAAGGTAGTTGAGAAAACAAATTAATTTAATTTTGATAATTAGGCATAACGTACAATAATTTTTATTTTTATCTCCGATTAAACCTTTTAATAACGTGCAACACATGCCAACCAAAATACTTGTGGTGGATGATGAACAGGATGTAGAAATGCTGTTCAAACAAAAATTCAGAAAAGAAATAAAAGCCGAAGAATTTCTGTTTCATTTTGCTTTTAGCGGAGAAGATGCTTTGAGTTTTATGAAAACACTTAATCCTTTTGATATAGTGCTTGTGCTCTCGGACATAAACATGCCCGGCATGACAGGTTTGGAATTACTTAAGCATACCAAATCATTGTTTCCTCAGTTAAGAGTGGTTATGGTAACAGCTTATGGTGATGAAAAAAATTTTAACGAAGCAAAAGCAAATGGCGCTGATGATTTTTTAACCAAGCCCGTTGATTTTGATTTGCTTAAACAACGTTTGGCACAAATAAACTTCGCATAATAGAATGGCAAACCGAATACTTGTTGTTGATGATGAAGCGGATCTTGAACTGCTGATTACACAGCGGTTTCGATCAAGGATAAGAGCAGGTGAATTGAGTTTTGAATTTGCACGCAATGGTGCGGAGGCTTTAACCAAACTAAAAAATGATTCATCTATTGATATTGTTTTTACAGATATAAACATGCCAGTAATGGATGGGCTTACTTTTCTGACAAAAATCAAGGAAGAAAACCTGATGCCAAAGGCTGTTGTTATTTCTGCTTATGGCGATATGGAAAATATAAGGGTGGCAATGAACCGTGGAGCTTTTGATTTTATTACAAAGCCCATTGACATGAACGACCTTGAAACAACGTTGCACAAAGCCATTAGTGAGTTTGAGGTTATAAGACAAGGAGTGCAGGCAAAAGTTGATTTGGAACGCACAACTCGCGAAAAGGAAATTGCCATTATTGAAAAACAAAAGGCAGAAGAGGCAAAAAAAATTGAGCAAATGTTTCTTGCAAACATGAGCCATGAGATACGTACTCCTATGAATGCTATCATAGGAATGACCAACCTTGTGCTTAAAACTAAGTTAGACGAAGGGCAACAGAAGTATCTTAAAATAATTAAAACCAGCAGCGAAAATTTGCTTGTAATTTTAAATGACATACTTGATCTCTCTAAAATGGAGGCAGGCAAACTGCATTTTGAAAATATTCCGTTTAGCATAAGAGATGTGATGGGAACGGTATATGAGTCGTTGAAAATTAAAACCGATGAAAAAAACCTGGAAATTATTCTTGAAATAGACCCAACGGTGCCTGCTTATGTAATGGGCGATCCGGTGCGTATGAGCCAGGTGATGATTAATTTAGTTGGCAATGCCATTAAGTTTACCGAAAAAGGAAGCGTTACCGTATATGCTAACACTGTTTTTGTAAATGAGGAAGAAGGTAAATGCAAAGTAAGATTTGGAGTAAAGGATACTGGTATTGGAATACCTTCCGAAAAGTTGGAAAAAATATTTGAAAGTTTTAGCCAGGCAAGCAGCGAAACCACACGCAAGTATGGTGGCACAGGATTAGGCTTAACCATCAGCAAACAAATTGTTGATTTAGCTAAAGGACGTATTCATGTTACAAGTGAAGTTGGGAAAGGCTCGGAGTTTTCTTTTGAAATCAGATTTAAAATTACAAGTGAACCTGTAGCTGCAAAAAATAATCAACAGGTTTCAGCTAACGATCTTAAAGACATAGCTGTTTTGCTGGTAGAAGATAATATGTTCAACCAAACTGTTGCTGTTGATACCTTAAATGATCTAATTCCTGGAATAAAAATTGACATTGCTGATAACGGGCAAATAGCATTAGATACGCTTAAGAAAAACAAATATGATTTAGTGATAATGGATGTGCAAATGCCGGTGATGGATGGTTACACTGCCACAAAAATATAAGGCAAAATTTTGAAGCACCGTTAAACAACATACCCATACTTGCTATGACAGCCAATGTTATTAAAGAAGAAATTGACCAGTGCTATGCTGCTGGTATGAACGACTACATATCTAAACCTTTTGACCCTGATTTACTGTTAAGCAAAATTGCTGCGCTTGTTTTGAAGTAGGGGCAGCATATTTTTTTGCTAATTATCAATTGCAGTTAATATAGAATTCTTGTGTTTAAGTAGAACTCTTCCTTTGTAAAAAGGATTTTCTGAATTGTGTACTACAAAATTCCCTTTACTCAATTCAGTTGGCTTTTTATCTGCAACAACATTTTTCGAGCTCCACAATATGTATAGATATAAGTCTTGTGTTGGCATATCTTTAATTAAGATGGATGAGTTTGGATATTCTGTTTTAAATGAAATGAAAAAAGTGTGCAGGTCAGATTTTTGATTTAAAATAAAGTGAACTTGTCTTGTAAACGTAAATACCAAAAGCAGAATGAAAACAGGCATCAAATATTTTATTCTTACAATGAATGATAAAATTATAATGGCATAAAATGGGAATGCCGGAATTAAATACCACACATGCTTATTTTGCATCAGCAATATTTGTATTGTTATTAAAACGGAAAATACTAAAGCTATAACTAATAATTTATCCTGTGCATAGTTGGATTGCGTTTTTGTCAATGCCTTAACAAGGAAAAAAATAACTGCTGCGTAAAGAAGGTAATTCCATAAATTAAGTTTTGCATCAAGGACAGTAAATATGTAGGTGTTGTTAGAAGTTGTTTCATTATTCAATCCGGTTATGCGATCAATAGTATCGGTTTTAAATAGTGTAAACAAAGCGTTGGTACTGCCGCTACTATTTGAATGATATTTTTCTCCCCACAATAAAATAGCCACCACCCATGAAGATGCTGTAACGACAAAACAAAAATTGCCCACCATGCTTTTCTATCTTTTATAGCCTTAAATAGTTTTTTGTTTAGAGCTGCATAAGCAATAAAGCATGGAATTAATAAAAATGCAGCTGTACCCTTTGTGTAAAATGCTGCGCAAAGTGCTAAAAAAGAAAATATAATGTCTCTTTCTTTTTTAAAATCAATGTAGAGCAAAAAATAATATACTGACAGGGTCAAAAACAATAGCATCAAAGCATCAAAGTCTCCCGTTTTACCTGCATGATGACCTATGATAGCTTTGCATGACATAAGCAACAGGCAACATATCAATGCAAAGTTTTTGGTTTTATAAAGGGAAATAAGTTTGAAAAAAACCAGAAAAAAAATTACGGCAGCAATAGCAGATGGGAATCGAAGTGCAAATTCATTAAAACCAAAAACACGATATGAAATGGTTATAAGCCAAATCATCAACGGTGGTTTATTGTTCCATGTATCAGGTGTGCCGTTAAAATAGAGGTTTATCAAATCTCCATTGTAATACATCTCAAAAGCATTAGCACCATTGCGGGATTCGTCCCATTCTGCTAAATTAACTTCTCCTAATCTTAAAAATAAAAGAAATGCAGAAGAGATTACTACAATAATAAATTGCCAGGAAAAACTTGAGTGTATTTTCAATCAGATACTCTATTTAGCAAGAAGTAAATTCCCTACTTCATTTTTCTAATAACAGCCGTAGTAGAAAACCCCTGAACAAAAGGAATAATTACAACCTTACCCCCTGATGCTTCCACCAAATCGTGCCCTGCAATTTGTTCGGGTTTATAATCGCCACCTTTAACCAACACATGCGGCTGTATGAATTTTATTAAATCGTAAGGTGTGTCTTCTTCAAAAATAATTACAGCATCTATGCCAGCTAAACCCGCCAGCACAAACGCACGGGCATTTTCATCATTTACGGGTCTGCTTTCTCCTTTTAGTTTTTTTACAGACGAGTTGCTGTTCAACCCCATAATTAACACATCGCCTAATGCTTTTGCTTCAGTTAAATAGGCTACATGCCCTTTGTGCAAAATATCAAAACATCCATTTGTAAACACAATTTTTTTGCCCATAAAGTGCCAGTAGTTAAGCGTATGCTTTACCGATTCGCGGGTAAAAATTTTTCTTTCTAATAAAGATAACGGAGAGTTATTTTGCTGCTGCATTGTTTTCTTTATTTAACAACGGAAGTAAAATTAAAGACAATGCACCAAAGAAAACATTTGAAACAAATTGGCACAGCCATGCAAGCCAGCCCACAGCATAACCCACATTGGTGTTTACGGCATACATAGTAAGCACACCTTGTATTGCAATAGGATAAGCACCAATTCCACCGGGCGTAACCATTATCATTACAGTTCCTAAAATAAATGCAGTGGCAACAGCATCAACTCCTAATGAACTTGTTTCGTTTATGCTCCAGAACGTAACATGCAGCATAACATAATAACATAACCATATAAAAACTGAATGCGCTATAAACAGAGCGGGCGATTTAACTTTTGCTATTGCTTTAATTCCATCTGCAAAACCGGTAATCATTTTTTTAACCTTATCGCCAAACAGCGAAAGAATTTTTTTGCGAAAAACGAACACTAAAACTCCTGTTGCAACAACAGCAATTAGAACAAAAACAAGTAAGCCCGATCCATCTTGTTTGCCACTCATGCCCGGCAAAAAATTTTCTTTCAGATAACCCCAAATGGTTTCAAACTGTATCAGAAAAACAATTGCCACAAACAGCAAAAAACAAATTACATCAATAATTCTTTCAACTATAACAGTTCCTAACGATTCGGCAAACGGAACCTTATCATACCTTGCAAGAATGCCGCATCGGGTAACTTCTCCCAAGCGCGGCACGGCATAGTTGGCAAAATAACCAACCATAACGGAAAAAAATGTATTGCTCAGTTTGGGGTTTTGATTTAGTGGTTGCAACAATTGTTTCCAGCGCATGGCACGGCTTACATTACTTATCGCACCAATAATTACTGCCACAAACAACCATATATAATTTGCACGGTTGAGTGATGTTTTAATCTCATCAATATCTTTTTGCGTGAGATTTTTTACTGAAAGCCAAATGAGAAAAATACCTAACCCGAAAAAAATAATAAATCGGATGGCAGCCTTTACGTTCTTGTTCACTTAACTGAATTTATTGCTTAACGGGTTTGTTATTGGCATCAGGAAAAACAATAACTGGCTTGTATTTTTAGCTTCTTCTTTCTCTAACCCTACGTAAGAAACCACAATAATTAAATCGCCAACCTGTACCTTGCGTGCTGCCGGACCATTTAAACAACACACGCCCGAACCTCGGTCGCCTTTAATTACATACGTATCAAAACGCTCTCCGTTATTTATGTTTAAAATTTGTACGCGCTCATTCTCTATCAAATCTGCTGCATCCATCAGGTCTTGGTCTAATGTAATACTGCCAACATAATTTAACTCGGCTTGTGTTACTCTTACGCGATGAATCTTTGATTTTAAAATGGTAATTGTCATAATGGGGGCAAAAGTAAAAATTTTAGACTTTTACTCTTTTGAGAGAACGTCTATCCCTGTGCTGAAAATAAAAATATCCTCACAAATTGTCAACAGTTTATTTTTCAGAAAATAATATTGTCAATTAACCTCACCGTAGAGGTTTGCACGGCAATGCATGCTCGTAGCTGCACATCTTTTTTAACTCCTTTGGCCGGCTTTAAAGTTTTGGCTTCTACAATTTCAAAGTATTCAACTTTAAATTTTTTGTATGCGCTTATGCGCTCCACCACTTCTTCTTTAATGTGTTTAAAATCCCAATCGTGTTTGTGGGTGCGCCCGTAGTACATAGCCTTGTAAATGGTGGGTGCATGTTTTCTGTCATCGGGTGTAAGCCTTGCATTGCGCGAACTCATAGCAAGGTTATCTTCTTCGCGCATGGTAGGGCATCCAATTACTTCCACCTTTTTGTGCAGCTTTTGCGCCATGTATTTGATGATTGCCAACTGCTGAAAATCTTTTTCGCCAAAATAAGCACGGTTGGGTTTTACAATATTGAACAGTTTATTTACAATGGTAATTACTCCGGCAAAATGCCCCTTGCGGAATTTCCCTTCCATGGTAGCATCCAATCCTTTCAAATCAAACTTGAGCAGTTTTTCTTTTTCGGCATACATCTCTTCTACCGAAGGAATAAAAGCTACATTACACTTGGCATGTTTTAAAGAAGTATATCGTGCTTTTCGTTACGCGGATAATTTTCAAGGTCTTCCTTATTGTTAAACTGCGTGGGGTTTACAAAAATACTGCAAACGGTAAGCTGGTTTTCTTCCACCGATTTTTTTACCAACGAAATATGCCCCTTGTGCAAAGCTCCATGGTAGGCACAAAACCAATGGTAATGTCCTGGTGAGTCTTATAATACTCTTCAAGTTGAGCAATAGTTCTGAAAATATGCATAAGACAGCTAAATAGGCGGCACTAACATAGGTTATTTTTATGTACCAAAAATCTTTCTATTTCTTCTGCAAAAACCAAAGAAATAAAGTATCAGAAAATAATTAGGTTAAATTTTCATTTTTTAGGTAACCTTTTCTTGTTAATATTGTATTCCTTTTAAAATAAACCATGGCACTCAAAGCTGATTTTTCACTTCGTATTGATAATGCACCAGTTTTTGAAACACTGCATATTAATAGAAAGAAGCGATCGATAAATGCAATTGTTGGTACAGTGTCGTTTCAAGACAAAGATACATTACAGCATGTGCTCTACATGCCGTCTTTAGGTATTTCAAGTTATGGGCAAACAACCGAAAAAGCTGAAACCATGCTTAAAGAGTCTATCAATGACTACTTTAAATATTTGATTGATCTTCGACCAGAAAAATTAGAGATTGAGTTAAAAAATCATGGCTGGATTCATGATGCAATCAGATCAAAAGATTTTTCTAAAGCTTATGTAGATATTGACGGCACACTTCAAAACTTTAATGCTGTCGACAACAAAGTTAGAATGAGCCTACAAGCCGTAACTGCTTAAATTTTTGTAATGGGCAATTTTAGACCCCTTCCAACAAAATGTTGGATAAAATATTTGACAGAAATGGGGTTTAGATTTTCCCGTTCAAAAGGAAGCCATCATCAGTATTCAAAACCAGGAAAAAGACCAATTCCCGTTTGGCAGGACGAAAAACAAATACCCGCTTTTCATCTTAAAACAGGCTGTACTACTATAGGAGTTTCTTTAGAAGATTTATATAAGTGGGCAGATAAAAACTGTTAATACTATTTGAAATCCTACTTCTCCTTAAGCCCAACACAAAACCCATATTCATAATTTCCAATTTCCCCTACCTTAGCCCCGTGCAATTTAAAGATGTAGTTGGTCAGCCCGAAGTAAAGCAAAGGCTTGTGCAAATGGTTAAGGAAAACCGCATAAGCCACGCATTACTTTTTAGCGAACTGCCCGGCAGTGGCGGGCTGGCTATGGCGCTTGCGTTTGCCCAATACATTAATTGCGAAAACCAAAATGATATTGATAGTTGCGGTGAGTGCCCTTCGTGCCGTAAAATATCAAAGCTCGTTCACCCCGATTTGCATTTTAGTTTTCCTGCTGCCAAAATTGACAAGAAAGCAAAAAACGGTTGGTGCTCAGAGTTGTTGCCCGATTTTAGGGAAGCCGTTTTGCAAATGCCTTACCTTCAACTTAACGACTGGTACAATTTTGTGGGTGTAGAAAACAAACAGGCAATTATCAGGGAAGAAGAAAGCGATGTTATCATTCATAACCTTTCACTAAAAGCGTATGAAGCAAAGTACAAGGTACACATTATGTGGCAGGCAGATAAACTGAACACCACTGCTGCCAACAAACTTTTAAAAATAATAGAAGAGCCCCCGATAACACTTTGTTTATTTTAGTTACTGATAACTATGAGCAAATTCTTCCCACCATTTTATCAAGAACACAACTTATAAAAATTAATAAAATTAAAGATGCTGATTTAACTCATGCACTTGTAAATGTTTACGGATTGCAGCAGCAGCAGGCGCAGCGCATGGTACACCTCAGCGATAGCGATTACACGGCTGCTTACAATCTCATTAAAGAGGAGCAGGCAGTGCTTGACATAGAAAAAAATTGTTAGACTGGTTGCGGCTCTGTTATAACATTCAAAAAAACTACAAGCAATTAGTTACATGGATAGAAGAAACACTGAGTGATGGCGGCCGTGAAGCACATAAAAATTTTTTGGCTTTTGGATTACAAACTGCACACGAAGCCATTATTGCCAACTATGCCGGAGCATCGCACTCGCGGTTTGATGAAACAAGCTTTCCAGGCTTCGCACGTTTTTCACTTATGCTCCATGCCAATAATTTAGAGGCCTTTATGAATGAACTAACCCATGCTTATAACCACATTGAAAGGAATGCCAATGCCAAAATTTTATTTTTAGATTTGTCGTTTAAAATGCATGCTTTGCTGCATGCGCCAAAGCCGTTATAGTTTTGGTTTAAATTTTTAAACTCATAATTACTTTTGAATTTTGACTTCAACACTTAAGCACTTTTCTAATGGGATGCAGTTCTTGTTCAACTAAAGATGGAAGTGTGCCCGGATGCAAAAGCAACGGTACATGCGGCACGGCTGGTTGTAATAAATTAAATGTTTACGATTGGTTATCAAACATGGTATTGCCTGATGGGCAAAAGCCGTTTAACATAGTAGAAGTACGTTTTAAAAATACGCGCAAAGAGTTTTTTCGTAATACCGATTTTCTGGAGTTGAAGATGGGTGATATGGTAGCCGTTGAAGGTACACCAGGGCACGACATAGGCGAAGTTTCTTTAACAGGCGAATTAGTAAAACTGCAATTGCGCAAAAGCGGATTGGGTTTTGACTCTCCTGAAATACGGGCGCTATATCGTGTGGCACGCCCTGCTGATGTAGAGCGTTTGCAACTATCACGTAGCCTCGAATTTAATACTATGCACCGTGCAAGAGTAATTGCACTTGCCCTTGGTTTAAAAATGAAACTGAGCGATGTGGAGTACCAGGGCGATGGCAAGAAAGCAATTTTCTTTTACACTGCCGAAGAGCGTGTTGACTTCAGGGAGTTAATTAAAAAACTTGCCGATGAATTTAAAATACGTGTAGAGATGAGGCAGATTGGTTTGCGTCAGGAAGCGGGCAGGCTTGGCGGCATTGGTGTTTGCGGGCGAGAGCTTTGTTGCAGCACATGGCTTACCGATTTTAAAGCAGTAACCACATCGGCTGCACGCTACCAGAATTTGGCTATTAACCCAGCCAAACTTGCAGGGCAGTGTGGTAAACTAAAGTGCTGTTTAAATTATGAATTAGATAGCTATGTAGATGCCGTTAAAGATATTCCTGATTCAAACATTAATTTACAAACGGAAGAAGGAAAGGCAGTACACCGCAAAACAGATATTTTTAAAAGGCTGATGTGGTATGAAGTAATTCCTGAATTGAAAGAAGGAGAAAAATATTTTTCGAGTGCTGATAAGTGGCAGGCATTACCGGTAGAAAAAGTTATTGAAATTATTGAAATGAATAAAGCAGGCAATAAACCTGTTAACCTAAAAGAAGGATTGCCTGATGAGGAGGAAGAGTTTGAACCAGATTACAGCGATGTAGTAGGGCAGGACAGCATTTCGAGAATGGATAACCGCAAAAAGAAAAAGAAGAAAAAAAATAAAAGCAGACCTCAGCAGCAAAGTGCTGCACATGCCGGTGAACAAACCAAGCCGCAAAACCAAAATCAACCTTCTGCAAAGCCTGCACAAAAGCAAAACAACCCAAACAGGCAGCAGCAAAACAATAACCCAAACAGGCAACAAAATCAGAATCGTAACAGGCAGCAACAGCAAACTCAAAATAATAAACCGCAGCAACCATCAGGCAGTAATCCTCCGCCACAAAACAAACCCGATGCAAATGCTGCACCACCTTCAAGCAAAAGACCACCAAGGCAATTACCCAACAGCAATTAAATGTTTAGTGTAAAGTTTAAACCTGTTTTGTTTTCAGCAATTATTTTTTGGGCTGTGCTTTTTGTTTCGTGCAATGGCAACCGCGTGTTTGAAGAAAATAAAGAAATTGCTAAAAACAACTGGGATTACAACACGCCACTTTCTTTTAAGGTAAACATAACCGATACCGTTGCACAGCACAACATGTACATTAACGTACGCAATGCAGGCTTTTACCGTTTCAGTAATTTGTTTTTGTTTATAAACACACATTTGCCCAATGGCATAACCACGCGCGATACGGTTGAAATTACTTTAGCATCGCCCGAAGGAAAATGGCTTGGCGATGGCTTGGGCGATATTTACGACAACCGTTATCTTTTCAGAAAACAATTTAAGTTTCCAATGGCAGGTGATTATACTTTTGATTTGATACAAGCCATGCGCGTAAATCCTTTGCCTGGTATTATGGATGCAGGGGTGAGGATTGAAAAAGATGGAAAGTAGTTTGATTGTTTTTTAGAATGGACTAAAAAAACCCGCCTCACAGCGGGTTCAATATTTTTTAGCTTGAGAAAAATTACTCCTTTTCCTTTACCTTATCGGCAAGATAATTTTTGCCGCCATTCATAACTTTTTGCTCATAAATTAACCAGTAAGCACAGCCAAAGGCTATAATTATCATAAAGATAATATCTATATACATGCCTACGGGTTTAATAAGTTTAAAAATAAACTCAAAAAATGCTGCAATACCGTTCCAAAATGCTGTCATAATTGTTTTTATTTGAGGAGCCAAAATAGAAAAATACATTACAAAACAAACAGCTAAATGGTAGTAAGTTTTTTAAATCGCCACAACCCGCTACGCTTTTATCCTGCCTTTGGTTACTGCCGCTATATGTATTGCCACTTTTTATTCCAACAAGTCTTTTGCTCCTTATTCAGCCTACGAAATGCCCTTGTTTGATCTAATTACCAAAATACCAGGCACTGCCAATCATTGGGTAGTTATAACGGTTGCATGGCTTCTTATCACAGCACAAGCCCTTCATTTCAACAAAATAATTATTGATTACGAAGTGTTGTACAAAGCCTCTAACCTGCCATCGTTAATTTATGTGGTGGTGGCAAGTTTAATTCCTGTTTTTATTGGCTTCCATCCTGTTCTGTTTGTCAACAGTATTCTTCTTTTTGCCTTAGAGAGAATTTTCAGGTTGTATAAAAACCCTGCACCGCTCATGCTCGATTTTGATATTTGTTTTTTAATTTCTCTTGCTTCTCTTTTTTATTTGCCGTGCATATTGTTAGCGTTCTTCTTTTTTATCAGTCTTGTTGTCTTGCGTTCGTTTTCGTGGAGAGATTGGTTGGTTTCATTCATGGGACTGATTACTCCATGGTTTTTACTTTTTACCATATTTTACATTATTGATGAAACGCCTCAGCTTTTCAGTTCTTTTTCTATTACCCGTTTGCAGGCAGTAATTAATATTAATGCAGGTGCTGCGCACCCGGTACTTTATACGCTTATTGCCGTAGGCGTGTTGTTGTTGCTTTCATTAAATAAACTGCGGGTTAATTACTATAAAAATGTTATCCGCACCCGCAGCTTTCAGGTAGTTGTACTTTTTATGCTGGTGTTCTCTATACTTATCATTATTATTCCTTATGAAAAAGCATTGTTCAGGTTTGCTTTAACTTCAATTCCTGCATCGCTCTTTATATCTTATTATTTTCTTGCTTCAAAAAAAGTATGGTACTACGAAACACTTTTCGTTTTATTAGTGTTTATATGGTGTTATAATTATTACATGCAGTTATCTTAAAAATATGAATCGCAAAATATTTCTTATCATCATTTTCTTATTCTCTTTTAGAATTTTAAACGCACAAACTTTTGTAAAATCAGTTGGAACCACTACCGATGATTTGGTGTCGAGCATTTTGCAAACAAATGACAATAGCTACTTGCTTACCGGAGCAACTAAAAATGTAGTTGCAGGGTTTATTGATGCCGTAGTAATGAAAATGGACAGTGCAGGAAATATTCTCTGGACTAAAGCGTATGGCAGAGGGGATTTTGATCAACTCACAAGTGCTGTACAAACGTATGATGGCAATTTTGTTTGTGCAGGTTCTGTTACCGATTCATCTGTTTATGGACGCGATGTTTTGGTAATGAAAATTGATAATGCCGGCAATATTTTATGGAGCAAGCGTTATGGAACAACAGGAACTGATCTTGCTTCAACGCTTGATGGTTTAATTCAAACCATTGACAGTGGCTTTGTGGTGGTGGGTATCACAAACAATCTTACCGGCACATTTAATAACGATCCTTTTATAATGAAACTAAACAGCAATGGCGATACATTGTGGACGAAAGGATTCAGTAATATAAACAATGAACTTTTTTCGTCTGTGCGGCAAACTCCTGATGGCGGCTTTATTGTAACTGGACGCAGCAACAGCTTTGGAAATTTGGTAATGGATGCGCTTTTAGTAAAGTTTGATGCAAATGGAAATATTGAGTGGCAAAAAAGATACGGAGGTAATGCATGGGAAGAAGCGCAGGCGGTTTCTATTACCAATGATGGGTACGTTGTGGCAGGCTCAACCACTACATTTGGAGCAGGCGGCTATGATGCAATGGTTTTTAAAACAGATACATCGGGTAACATAATTTGGAGCACTGCAATTGGCGGCACTAATCCCGATGCTATGTATGCTATGGTTCAAACAACAGACAGTGGTTTTGTAATTACCGGTCAAACAGAAAGCTATAATGCACATCGTTTAAATAGCAGCAGTTCAACTTTTGCAACAGATAGTGCCGAAGTGTTTACTTTTAAGTTAAACTCGGTTGGTGATACAGTTTGGTGTTATGGTTATGGCGGATATCTCCTGGAAGAATCGTATGGCATTGGTAAAACTAACGATGGTAGAATAATGATTGCTGCACAGAGCTATAGTTTTGGAGATAGCTTGCAGGGGCTTGTAATTATTACTGATGAAAACGGAATAGCAGGTTGCAACTCAAAACCAATTGTTCCAACTGTAAGCACTTGTCCGCTTTTTGTAGATACCACGCAGTTTACTGAATATAGCCTTGCATATACAGATAACATTAGTTTAATATCGGGCTCTATTAGTTTTGCTGATTCTACTTCTTGCTATTTATTTACTTCAATTCAAAATTTTGAAAACCAGAAATTCAGCTATTCTTTACAACCAAATCCATCCAATAATTATGTTACTGTTTCCGGTAGTTTTTCTTCACAGGCAGATGTAAAAGTTTATGATTTGTTCGGCAATAATATTTCTTACCTGAAAGGAGTAAGCGCAACAACTAAAATTGATGTTAAAGAATGGGCAGCCGGAATTTATATCTTTCAGTTTTATGATGGGGTAAATAGCAGCCAACAGAAATTTGTAAAGATCGATTAGAAAAAAAATTATGTTCAGATACGATAACCAAATACTTTTACAGTTATTCAATTTAATTGATTAAACAATGATTGGTATGCTTCTTTTTTGGATAACCTTGGTGGTGGCGAAATTTTAGTCATCATGCTTTTTATACTTTTCTTTTTTGGCTCAAAAAAAATTCCTGACATAGCTAAGGGAATGGGTAGAGCAAGCCGCGAGTTTAAGGATGCAATGAGTGGTGTACAGCGAGAGATAGAGGATAGCATGAAAACACCACCACCCAGTGAAGAAAAGAAGGGAATAAGAGATGAAGAGCCTAAAATTGAAATACAAACCCCTGAAAATAGTACCCCAAGGACATAAAAAACGAAAATTTTTCTCTTATATGATAGTTTTTTAGGGGGTATGGTCAAAAAAAATGACATTTTTCTTGCTTACCCCCCAATTTTTGCACTATACTTGCGCAGAAATTAACAAAAAACAAAAAATGAACAATGTAAGAGTACGTGCCTTAGAAACATCTAACGGCAGAATCCCTGTGAGGGTTGCTTCACCATCAGAAAAAATTTCTGATTACTATGGAAGCAACGTCTTTAATAAAGATGCCATGCAAAAGTATCTACCAAAGGATGCTTTTAAAGCAGTAATGGCTGCTGTAGAAAGCGGTGCAAAAATTGACCGCAAAATAGCCGGTGAAATTGCCAATGGAATGAAAGTGTGGGCAATGAGCAAAGGCGCTACACACTACACACACTGGTTTCAACCGTTAACAGGAGCGACTGCCGAAAAGCACGATTCATTTTTTGATTTAAATGATAATACAGCAATTGAAACTTTTTCATCAGGCGCATTGGTACAGCAAGAGCCTGATGCGTCAAGCTTTCCGAGTGGAGGAATACGTAATACATTTGAAGCACGCGGCTACACAGCATGGGATCCATCATCACCTGCATTTTTAATGGAAAGCCCAAATGGAAAAACGTTGTGTATTCCAACAGTATTCGTTTCTTACACGGGTGAGACCTTAGATTACAAAGCGCCCTTATTAAAAGCCTTACATGCTTTAGATAAAGCCGCAGTAGCCGTATGCGAGTATTTTGATAAGGACATTAACAAAGTTTCAGCCACGCTTTGTATAGAGCAGGAATATTTTTTGGTTGATACTGCACTTGCAAATGCACGACCAGATTTATCTATTACCGGCAGGACCGTATTTGGTCATTCCCCTGCAAAGGGACAGCAGTTAGAAGATCATTACTTTGGTTCTATTCCTGATCGCGTAATTGCATTTATGCATGATTTTGAAATTGAATCATACAAATTGGGTATTCCATTAAAAACAAGACATAATGAAGTCGCACCATCTCAATTTGAATGTGCCCCAATATTTGAAGAAATAAATTTAGCGGTTGATCATAATCAGTTGCTGATGGATTTGATGGACAAAATTGCACGCAGGCATAACTTTAAAGTGTTGTTGCACGAAAAACCGTATGCAGGTATTAACGGAAGCGGTAAGCACAACAACTGGAGTTTGGGAACCAACACCGGAAAAAATCTTTTATCGCCAGGTGGAAATCCCAAGAGCAATTTAATGTTCCTCACTTTCTTTATCAACATTATAAAAGCTGTGCATGAACATGCCGATTTATTACGTGCAAGTATTGCATCTGCAAGTAATGATCACAGGCTTGGTGCAAATGAAGCGCCTCCAGCTATTATGAGTATTTTCTTAGGCGCGCAATTATCAAGAGTGTTGGATGATATAGAGAAATCGGTTAACGATAAAAAGATGAGCCCCGAACAAAAGACAGACCTCAAACTTAACATTGGAAAAATTCCTGAAATACTTTTAGATAACACAGATCGTAACCGTACATCCCCATTCGCATTTACCGGAAATAAATTTGAGTTCCGCGCTGTGGGCTCTTCTGCCAACTCATCAAATGCAATGATGGTGCTGAACACTATTGTTGCAAAACAGCTGGAAGAATTTAAAAAAGAAGTGGATGCCGTTATAAAGAAAAATGTAAAGAAGGACGAAGCTATTCTCCGCATACTTCGCAAATACATTGTTGATTCAAAAGCAATTCGTTTTGAAGGAAACGGATACAGTGATGAATGGAAGAAAGAAGCAAAGAAGCGCGGCTTAAGTAATTTTACCACAACACCCGTTGCATTGGATGCTTTTGTTACGAAAAAATCTTTAGCATTATTTGAGGAGATGAACATTTTTAGTCACCGCGAAGCAGAAGCACGCCATGAAATTATGTTGGAGACTTATATCAAGAAGATTGAAATTGAAAGCCGTGTAATGGGCGATTTGGCAATGAACCATATTGTACCTACCGCTATTCGCTACCAGACTTTAATTGCTGAAAACGTTGACAACTTAAAAGACTGTGGTTTAAAAGCAGAAGCGTTCAGCACACAAATTGAAATGCTGAAAGAATTGAGCACTCACATTAACGGCATTAAGAAAAATGTAGATACCATGAGTGCTGTACGCGATAAAGCCAACAATTTATCAAGCATTCGCGATAAAGCAATAGCTTACTGCGATAAAGTAAAAGTAAACTTTGATGTAATTCGCGATCATGTTGATTCATTGGAAATGATGATTGATGATGAGATGTGGCCAATGGTTAAATACCGGGAATTGGTTACGATCAGGTAAAATAAAATCAAGTTTAAAAGCGAAAGCCCAATTGAATTTTCTATTGGGCTTTCGCTTTTAATAAATAAAAATTCTATACGTGTTTAACGGTATATCAATTTACCGATTACAGGGTATTGGCGAAGGGCTTTTGTAGAAATATGTTTGCGGTATAAATTTTAAAGTCAAAAAAAATGAACTATTCAAAAAAATTTTTAGCAACTATTTTACCTGTTATTCTCCTTTCATTTACCTCGTGCAAAAAAGATAACGAAGAAGAAACTGCAACACCTCAAACTCCTTCAACAGATGAGTGCAGTCTTTCGGCTAATGCAATTGTTTTAGATGGAACGCAGGCAGCAATTATTAAAAGCAATTGCTTTAGCCCTTTTGCCGGTACTTATTACTCAGAGCACATGAGTGATACAAGTTCTACTTCACCTAAAGGAGTTGTAATGGTTTTTAACGGAGCAGCGCCTGCAGTGGGCGACTATACCGTTACACCTAATGCAAGCAGTATTGCCGCAGGACAGGTGTTTGTTGAGTATTACAACACTGCGACATCATGGCATGGCACAGCAGGAACT
This sequence comes from Bacteroidota bacterium, assembly GCA_016714005.1. Lineage (GTDB taxonomy): Bacteria > Bacteroidota > Bacteroidia > AKYH767-A > OLB10 > JADJOA01. Next base: position 563,934 of record JADJOA010000002.1, on the reverse strand, counting down.
ATTAAAGTAACCGATTCAGGTAGCAGTAAGGTTTATACTTTCTGTAAAATTTCCTGCACTGATGGTTCTACTGCCAAAGTTGTGAGTGTGAGGGCAACATGTAATTAAAACTACCACCACCCAAATAAATTCTTCAGCATTTCTTTTCCCCAGGGCATTTTGCCGTATTGCAATTGCAGTTCGTCTTTTAATTCTTTGGGGTTGTAAATTGTTTTTTTTATTTTGGGTGGAAGGAGTGTTGCAACATCAGGCTTTATTTGCTCAACACTCTTAGCAAAGTAAACTACTCCACCATCTTCCGTAGCTATACCAAGTATTGCACCGGGTAAGCCTACAAAACTTTCGGGACCGGTTGAAGTATTTATCTCATTGCAAAACCACGCATAAATTTTTGTGCTGTCATTGGCATTCCAAATAGCTTTACGGCAGTTGTAGCCAGCGATATTTCTTTTGCTGTCGGTTATTTTCCATTGGCGGTTATATAATGAATCTTTTAACCAAACATGTTCGCCCCACACTTCTGTACTTGTCAATCGTGTTTCTGTATTCAAATTTTGATAGACCGTGTTTTTTTCTGTAGCCCAACCATACATTTCCTTTAGTTCGTTTTCTTGTGGTTTAAAAACAGTTAGTGAATCACTGAAATACAATTCAAAAAAATCTATTTTGTTCTTGTCGCGCTCTTTTAAATTATTTCGTACCCAATCGCTGTCTTTAAATTTTTTATAAAGATTGGTTCTGCGTTCATAAATAATTTTGCCTGAAGTGATTTGTGATATGGCATCAAATGATAGGATCAATAAAAATAGAAGCGAAAGAATTTTCAATCTATTCATCACCACCTTCCTTTCCTTTGTTTTTAAATTTATAAACCACTTTAAATAAAATGTAACGTGCTATAACTTTCGAATTAATGTCGGTAGTTACATTGTCTTCGGTAGTTCTGCGGCTGCTAATGCTTTTGTTGAGCAAATCGTTTACAGAAACTATCACCAATAAGTTCTCTGATTTTAAAAATGTTTTTTCGAGTGATGCGTCAATCCTTAAAATTTTATTGTTGTAGCCTTGCTGTCTGCGGGAATCTGTTGTGTAAGTGGCAGCACTTTCAAACTTTAATTTTTTAGGAAACGTATAAAGCAAAGAACTTCGATATTCAATGGTGCTGTAGCGCTGGTCGCTAAGTGTGTTAATGGTGGAAGATGTGAAGTTATTTTCAGCCTCTATTCCTGCACTCAGTTCTAATTTTTCGGTTTCAAAAGTAATATCTGTGTTAGCGTTGTAACTAAAATTAGTGGAGGTGTTGCGTTTGCCATCAATAAAATTTGCATTGCTGGTGTAATTAAAATCGGCACCTGGGTTTAATGAAAGTTTTTTCTTGAAGAGCGATAGGTTAACATTGGCATAAGCACTTACATTGTAATTGCCGTCAACATTTACGGGAGTGGAAATGGTGCGCCCGATGCTATCAATAACACGCAGGTTTGCAAATGCATTATTTGTGAAAGAAAAATTGGCACCCATCCACATGCTTTGCTGCGACACAGGTTTGTATTGATTGTAGTTAAGATTAAAGTTGTGAGAATAGGAAGGCACCAAACCGGGGTTACCGTTGGTAATAAAATTAGGATTGCTGTTATCTGTCACTGGCTGCAACTGAGTGAAGTCAGGTTGTTTCGAATCGGTTGAGTAACCCACTGCCAGCGATTGGTTATCGGTGAACTTATAGCGGTAACGTGCATAAGGTAAAATGTTATTGATGTTTTGCGTGATGGATTGATTGCTGCTTACATTTTCGTTTTTGGCAAACACATTTCTAAACCGCAAGCCAATAGTTAAGGTTTGTTTTTTTACATCGTAAATAAACTTTAGTCCTGCGCGCTGCACTGTGCGCGATGTTTTAAAATAATTTGTGAGTGAGCTGTTTTCAGTTATGTATTCATCTCCAACAGCATCAAAAGCCTGCCGGTTTTGTTTGTTGTATGCGGCATTTATATCATACGAAATTTCAATTTTTATTTTTTGTGTAATAGGCTCTGTAAACTCTGCCGATGCCCGGTGAGTAATTCTGTTGTTTTCAGAAATTTTTTTCTGGTTGGTAGTATCGTATTCAAGACTGCTATCCACAAGGTTTTTTTCATTAATTTTAAGAATTCCTTCGCTCTCATTATCAACTCCTGCTAAACCGAAACTGGCAACAAATTTTCGTTCGCGTTTGCCAAAGTTTTTAATCAGTTTGGCAGATGTTCCCCAATCGTTGCCTTTGGCAGAGGAGTTGTTATTAGTTGAAGTGCTTCGTGTTAAAACATTTTCATTGCTTAAAAAGTTATTGGCATCGAAACGATTGCTTTCGCTTTCTGATAGTTTTAACCTGCCTGTTATTTCCAAATCTGTTAATGAATCAAGTGTTTGTTTGATGGTTGCATTTAATGTATGATTTTTTTGTTCTCGTTCATTATTGTTTTGATTCTTTGTAAAGTAAGTAGTGTCTTCTAAAAAATTGAGATGTAGAGTTGCTTTCTTCTTTACTGTCTGATTGATTGTAACCGTAATTCATCAATAACTTGGAGGTAGCGGTAATTTTATCGTTAAAGTAAATGCCTGTTTTTAAATTGGTGGTAATAGCTTGCGGTTGGTTGTTGCCAAACCAGTAATAAGTTTCACCATCATCGTTAGAAAAACTATTGCGCTCATCATTTAAGCCGTATTGATTAATGTCTTCCCACCCAAAAGAAGAACGCGGAGTGTTGCTTTGCAATGCAAACACCGAAATTTTTTGGGCACCTTTAAATCTGTTTAGCAAAGCGCTTCCTTCAAAAAACTGATTAAAGTCTGTACCCGCACTTACCTTTCCGAAGTAACCTTTCTTTGCATCTTCCTTTAATTTTAAATCCAGCACTTTAATTGTTTCAGAAGTGCTGCCATCGGTTGCGTTTTCGTTTTTCTTTTCATACACGTTTACAGTTTCAACACTTGTGGCAGCTAAATTTTTTGTTGCCATTGTAGGGTCGCTGCCAAAAAACTCATCGCCATCTACTAACACCTGGTCAACGGCTTTCCCCTGCGAAAAAATTTTTCCGCTTACATCTACCTTGATGCCGGGTAGTTTTTTTAGCAAATCTTCTACCACAGCATTTTCTTTTACTTTAAACGAATCGGCAACATACACCAACGTATCGCCTTTATAATACACTGGGTCACGGTAACCATAAATGGCAACTTCGTTAAGCGTAATAGATTTTGAGGGCATTTGAATTTTTCCAAAATCAATAACAGTTTCAGTATTGTTTCCTAACACAAATAAAAGTTTATCGCTGAATAAAGGATGCGAAATAATTATTTGAAAAGTATCAATGGGAAGTTTTTGCAGGTAAAAATTTCCGCTGTCGTTTGAGCGTGTAAAAGAAGTAAGCAAAGAATCCTGCAAACGTACCGCCATTATTACTGCATTGGTTACGGTAGTTTGTTGAGTGGTATCGGTTACTGTGCCTCTAATGGAAATATATTGTGCGCTGCCAGTGTATGCGTAGCAAAGCAACAACAAGAAAAGAAAGTAATATTTAAAACGCCTGTGGACTGGTTGCACAGTTTGTTTAATTGGCTGATGTGGTAACGATAAAGGGTTAAAGATATTTTAAAAACCAGATAAACGTAATAACTAAAAGAACTACTTCTTTCTCTTATCTTTAATAGTAAACACCCTTGAAATATTAAACCCAAACTGAATATCGCCTTTGCCCCAGTCGCCTTGTGTTTCGGTAATAAAGGCGCGCTCGTTCACGCCGGTTGCATTTGTAAAATGCAATTGAAAAACATGTCCGCCTGTTTCAATATCAAAACCAATTGATAAAGGATGCTTGTATTCTACATCTCCATCTTTTCCGTTGGCAACAAAAACATAATCGGCAGTAAGCGCTAATCGTTTGGTGAGTTTTATTCTTCCGCCTAATTGTGCTCCATAAATATCGTGGCGGTTAAGGGTTTCGGGTACAATATTTAAATGTAAAAATGTGGGAGCAATTTGCAGTGTAAGGCTTTCAGAAAATTTTCGCCCTATTATTAGTTGGTGATAATAACCGAGGCGCGATGTAAAATAATTTTCTACTTCCTCATCTTCAAATTTTAAACCATTAACTGTGGTGCCGCCCACGTAAATAACAGATACCGGAGAAGATTTTGGTCCTGTAGCCTGCCACAACAATTTATATTTTACAAAACCGTCAACTTCTTTTTTATAACTGCTGCGCCCAATGCCAACGGTAAGCCTGTCCGTAACGGCATAATCTAACCCTAAACGAATAGTAGCCTGATCCAAACCAAAAAACTGGTAAGCGCCTTCGTTAATCATACCAAAACGGTGGAGTATTCTAAAGTCTAAAACACCTCCTGCTAAATTTTCCAAAGAGTGGCTCATAATTACCCGTGTAGATTTGTATGAGTTTTTTACAAATTCTTTTGGCTGCTTTTCGTCTTCAACAAGCGAAAGTAAATCAGGTTGTTGAGCGCTTGCGCTTTTTATATAAAATATTAAAAAAAACAGGATTAATCTGGTTTGCATGACAAATCTATTTAACGTAAGGTTTATAAGTATTATCTATTTCAACTTTTATTTGCTGGCTTATTTGATTTTTAACCACCCCGGGCACTTTAATATTGTAATCGTCAAGCAATGCAATAAATTCTGATTTCGCAATTACACCCGCTATGCTTACAATAAATATTGCATCAACAGTAATATCTCGTGTTACACCATGCATGGTAAGTTTACCATCAATACCAGCCTTGTAGGTGCCGGGTTTTGTAAAATTTATTTCCGCTATATTGCTAATTGTTCCTTTAAAAACAGCCTTAGGAAATTTGTCACTCTCCATATAGTTTTCGTTGAAGTGCTGCTGCATTAAATCTTTTTTAAACTCAAATGCTTTTATAAGTACCGACATTTCTATAGCTCCGGTTTTTGTATCTATAATACTTAAACCGGCAGAGTTAACTGCATCAAATTCTTCAACCGGTGTTTTAGAGTAAAATGTAATTTTTCCTTCTTTGGTAAAATACTTGTCCTGCGCTAAACCAACTGAGGTAACAAGCAAAGCTACCACTGCAAATGAAATTGTTTTTATTATCATATCTGTAATTATTTGTTTAAAATTTATTTTTCTGTTAAACTGCAATTAACCATTACCACATCCATTAAATATCCTGTACAAATTCCGTTTACCGATACCATAGTACCTGATGTTACCCTTATACGCTTTATCTGTTTCACTTACTTCCATTTTGCATGTAACACTTCCTATTGCATCGCCTGATTGAAGTTGCAATGTTACGCTTCCATCATTGTTTTTATTTATACCTGTAACACTTCCTGCAACATTAATTATTTTATTGAGATAAACTGTGTTTGCATTTTCTTCATTAGTAGAAAAATCAGTGAAGAGTTTTTCGGACGTGACTTTTATGTCAGCTGTTTTATTTTTTAACGACTCTACAGGTTTATTATAGTAATAAAGCCCGGTGGCTATACCCATTGCAATTATTACTACTACTCCAAGAATTATTTTTTTTCTCATAACCGAATTTAAGATTAATTGTTAGGTGCCCCTCCGTCAATCCATGCTTTAAGTGCTTCAATATCGCAACTATTTAAAGGGCTTGATGGTGGCATTGTTTTGCCTACCACAGCCCGTTCGTTAACACGCGAGACATTTGAATTCAGTTTATTATAATCAGATAAATCGGGCTGCTGTGCGCCTGCAACATGGCATCCGCTAAGTGCGCAGTTTTGTGCAACTATCAATTTAATTTTTGTAGAGTAAGTAATATCAGACAAGTTACAATTATTTTTTGTGGGTACAATTCCTCTTCCACATCATAATAGCAACTGCTAAGCAATGCCGAAAACACACATAGTATTAAAATTCTCTTACTCATTTTTATTAATTATTTGGGGCCCCGTCATCAATCCATTTTTTAATCATTACCAACTCACACTGTTGCATCTTCGACTGAAATTTGGGCATGGGGCTGTAACCACTCTCGTGATTAATTGCTCCGTATAATAAACCATTCAAAGCATAAGTTTGAATGTTGCTATAATTACTTAAATCAATTCCGTTTGCTGATGAATCATTAATACTGTTATGGCAGCCATTGCATTTATTACTAATAAGCGGAAAAATATTATTAGCAAATGTTGGATTAACAGAATCGCAAACTGTGCTTTGCGCACAGGCATTGTTTTGAGCACCCTGCATAATCCAGTTTTTAATCAAAACAATTTGTGCCGAAGTAAGAGGAGGTAGGGAGGAGGAGGCATGACTTTATCTCGATCTGTTTCTGTAATCACTTCTATCAATTCTCCTTCTGTATCATCAAACGGTTCAATTTCTCCGTTGCTCATAATACTTTGATAATCGGTAAGTATAATACCATCCGCAGCAGAAGTACTGTTGTGGCAGCCTGGCTTGCCGCAGCTTGATACTATTAAAGGTAAGATGTCGTTTTGAAAATATATTGTATTGGCGTTACATACCTCATCAACAATTAGTTCAGTGTTTATTTTTGGAACAACAGGCTCATGTTTGCATTGGTAAAACAGGCCGGCTACTGTAACCAGAAATAAAAAATAGATTTTATTGAAACGCATTCCTCTTATTAACAGGTCTAACATAGTGTACGCTGATAGCAAAAAAAATTGATTGTTTCTTATTAAGTAAAAACCCCTCCCGAATGGGAAGGGTATTTAATGAAAACCTCAAAAACTCAACTATGGAAAACTAACCTGTTGCAACTACAAATTACAACAACACAATTATAGGTTGTTTATTAATAAAACTAAACTAAGTTTTCCTTAACGGGAATAAGCGCAAGTTGAGTGGGATATTATTTACCCGCCAGCCATTTTTTAAATTCCGGTGAGCGCTCTGTGCTTACAATTGTTTCGTGTTCGCAGTTAGGAGTTAAGGTTAATTTAACACGCGATTTAGAAACAGAAAACATTTTGTCTATTGCCTTTACATTAATAATGAATTGCCGGTTTATCCTGAAAAATTTTTCGGGGTTTAATATTTCCTCTAATTCATCAAGGTGAAAATCTATTCCATAGTTTAATCCTGAAAATGTGCGGAGGTAATCTATTTTTTCATGCGTAAAAAAGTATGCCACGTCATCTGTTTCAACAGCTTTAATAATATCGGCAAAGCGCACAATAATTCTTTTCTGATAACTTTTGCGTTCGCCATTAATAGCCTTTAAAATAGTTTCATAATCAACAGTAAGGGCAGTAGCATCAAATTTTTTCTCAAACAATTTTTTGTATTTGTTGAGTGCATTTTCCAGTTCTTCTTTTTTAATAGGCTTAAGCAGGTAATCAATTCCATTGGCTTTAAACGCATCAAGAGCGTACTGATTATAAGCAGTGGTAAAAATTACGGGGCAAGAAAGCTGAACGTTTTTAAATATTTCAAAACTTAATCCATCCGCCAGTTGTATATCCGATAAAATTAAATCGGGTTGTTTGGCTGTGGCAAAATAATCCAGAGCGCTATTTATGGTTCCTAACACCTTGGTAATTGTGGCGGTTGGGTCAACCTCTCTTACAAGTTTTTGTAACCGCTCTACTGCCGGTTCCTCGTCTTCTAAAATTAAAATATTCATAGCGCTATAAATTAAATAAGTGGAATGGTTACGGAAAACTTTTTTCTGTTTCGTTAATTATAACCGGTTTATCGGTTTGTATTTTGTACCTGTTAATGATATTTGAAAGACCGGTGCCGGTTGATGGTTCTTTATTTCTCTTTTCGTTTTTATTGTTTGTTACCTGTAACCAACCTTCATTTGATTTAACAGCTATATGCAATGGTGTCTCGGATGAAACGGCATTGTGCTTTACAGCATTTTCAATCAGCAATTGCAATACCATTGGAGGTAATTCTTTTTTTAAATCGGGGTCTTTTATGCTTAACTCAAGCAACATGTTTTTCCAAAACGTTTCTTCTGCAAATAAAAATAAGTGTCGGCAAGTTCCAATTCCTGCTTAAGTGAAATAAAGTTTTTGTCTTTGTTGCTTACCACGTCCCTAAAAAAATCAGAAAGCTTTTGAACGTATTCAATAGCTGCATCTTTATCGGAATCTATAATAGAAATAAGCGTGTTAAAGCTATTAAACAGAAAATGTGGGTTAACCTGGTTACGTAAAGTTTCAAATTGAAAAAGGAGTTTTTCATTTTTTAAAGCATTTATTTTTCTTTGGTTCTCATCTCTCATTTTTAAATAGAAGGAAATTAGCATTAAAAATATAATAGAGCACAAAAGCATAAACCATGTTTCTTTCCAAAAGGGCTTGCCTATAAAAAATGCTGTTTCAGAAACCTTGCTGTTGCTAAATGACTGATTAGAGGAAGCTCTAACCTTAAAAACATAGTTTCCTGGTGCTAATGATGGAAAATTAATTCTGTTATCGCGCGTGTTAATCCACTCTTTATTGTACCCTTCAAAGAAAATATTGAAAGCTAATGTTACCGGCATTGACAAGGTTGTTGTGAGAAATAGTAAAGGTGAGGTTGTTTTCATCGTAAGCAAGTTTTTTGCTGTTGTCTGATGCAATATCTCTTTGCGGTGACTTAATGCTTTCAATAATTGTTTGCGTGTTAAAATCTTTGGGTTCAAGGAGGGCGTTGTATATAAGAATTCCCTTTTCGGTTCCAATGTAAAATACATCATTAAAGACGAATACCGAATTTAAGTCAACATTATTTGCGTCAAGACCCCATTCCTTTCCGTAATTAATTACTGAACGTGTCTTACTGCAAATAATGTCAAATCCATTATCGCCAATTGCTAAAACATTTCCTTTACTATCAGTTGACAGTGCGGTAAAAATATTTCCGCTTAGTCCGTTGTTTTCATTTAATGTAAACACACTATCATTTTGCAAATAATTCAAACCATTTGAAGCGGTGCTCAACCAAACCCTTCCACTTTTGTCAGCGGCAATAGAGTAAACCACATCATTATTTAAACCATCAGCAGTTTTTAAAAATTTTAAATCGTTATTTTCAATTTTCAAAAGCCCTTTGCCGTCTGTTCCAATCCAGGTTCTTTGCTCATTGTCGTTAAAGACGGTATAGACATAATATTCACCTGCTTTTTTTGAGGGTCAAATTCTACTTTTTGCAACTTAATTTCATCGGTATTACAATTATCGGGCAGTTCAAATTTATTTACGCCTCCCAGCCATGCTATCCAAATAAAATTGTTTTTAATGCTTATAGAGAGAATAGTGGCATCGTCCATTCCCTGTAAGAGCACTTTAGTTATTTTGCCTGTAGTTAAATTGAGCCTGAACAAACCACGTCCGGTTGTTCCTATCCATATAAACCCGCATTTATCTTCAAACAAACTTACAATATCAACTAATGTTGCCGGGGCGTTACTTCAACATATTTTCCTTCACCCGAAAAGTATCTCCAACAGGCGTAATCACTAAGCCTTGGTCAGGTGTAAAAACAAGTTGTGCATTTTTTGTTACTAATAACTGATGTACAAAGTTTACCGGCTTTCCGTTAAATTGATCAAGTATTTGAAGTTTACTTCCGGTGCTGCGCAAAACGCCATCGCTGTATGCAATCCATAAATTGTTCTGAAAATCTTTGGTGATGCAATAAGTTTTGTCAAACTTAATTCCCTCAAATGAAAAAAAGTTTTTTAAATCATTTCCATTTCCTTTATCCAACACCAACCCGCTTTGCGAAGTGGCATACCATCTGACCATTGAGTACGCATATTTTATTTACCTCTCCATATCTCCAACCCAGGTATTTGTCGGGAATACTCAACGCATTGGTTTTTGTATTTATAAAACAAACTCCTTTATCCTGCATACCCGCAATTAGAATAGTATCATTTAAAAAAGCAATGTCTTTTACAATGTTATCCGGCAGCCCTTCTTTAATTCGAAACTTTTTTACAATAGTTTTTTTATCTGAAATAACTTTACAAACCGTTATTCCATTATCAGTACCTACCCATATATTATTTTGTTTATCACAAACGGCAGTGTAACAGTAATTATCTGTTAGTCCATCATCCGTATTTATATTATATAATCTATTATTGTTTGTATAATAAATCCCTTCTCCTTTGGTGCAAAACCAATTTCGGTTTTCATGGTCTGTAACAATTCCCGAAATTGTTTTTTTAGGGCATCCTTCTTCAAAAAAGCATATTGTTACCTTTTCGTTTTCAATTAAAACTATTTAACATTCTGCTGTACCAAACCATGTTTTATGTTTTCTTTCGGCATTAATTGCGGTTACATCTGCCTTACTTATTGTATGCGGCATTTTAAACTCAAAAAAATTACTGCCATCAGTTTTTAAAATGCCATTGCTGGTGCCTAACCACAGCATACCCTTCATATCGGTATAAACAATATTTACTGTGCCATTTGCATATTGGTATTTAAGGTCTGACTTTTTAAACAAAGGAGTTTGTGCGCACACGTGCAAACAGGAAAGCAGCAGACAAACACATATTAAAAAAAAATGCCTACTTAAGCTTTGCACTAACCGTAACATCTACTTCTGTGGAAATTTTTTCGTGAACTACCCGAGGTACTTTAATGGCGTGTTCTTTTAGCATAATTGAGAATTTTGAATAAATCTCTATGCCACCTTCAGTTACTTTAATTACCGCTTTAACAATTCGTTCCTGCGGTACGCCATGAATATTTAAAATACCTTTAGCTCTTACACTATAAAGTCCCGGAATGCTTAAATCATAATCTTCAATTATTTTTCCTGAAAAATTTGCAACCGGAAACTTTGAGCTCTCCATATAATTCTCATTAAAATGGTCGCGCTGCAAGGCGGCATTAAATCCTTCAAAAGATTTAATGTTTACCACAAATGCAAAAGTTCTTTCAGAAGAGTTAATAACCGATTGCAGTTTTTTGCTTTTAGCAGTAATAAGTTCCATAGGAGCATCGCTCAAAAAAACAATTTCGCCATCGTTAGATTTTAAAGTGGCATTGCGGCTTTGCGAAGCGCTTTGCAGGCACTGTAAAATAAACAACAGCAATAAAGAAACACTCCTTGTCATTTTCATTGCGAGCCTAAAGTAATTGATTTCATTTGAATATGGGGCTGCAAAATGTCCGCTTAATTGATTTTTTTTAGCTCATTTGGCATGTTAAACTAATCTTAAACCGGCTTTTTGTCAGCCAAATGGTAAAGGATTGATTATTGACTATTTTCGCTGCCCCTTATTTAGTATCTGTTAAAATCATTTCCATTCTCTTTTTTATTATGTTAGATTTTGTAAACAAAACCATTCAAAAACTTTTCGGGTCAAAGGCTGAGAGCGATTTAAAACTTTTAACGCCAATAGTTAAAAATATTAAAGAGGTTGAACCATCTATTGGCAATCTTAATAATGATGAGTTGCGCGAAAAAACCAATGAGTTTAAACAAAGAATAGCTGATTATATCGCTCCCATTCAAACCGAATTAAGTGAACTTACTGAAACCACGGAAGCCAACCCCGATATGGAAGCTGCGGAAAAGGAAGCGCTTTACAAACGCATAGATGAATTAAAAAAAGAACGCAATTCAAAAATTGAAGAAGTATTGCTCGAGCTTTTGCCCGAAGCTTTTTGCGTTGTAAAAGAAACCGCCAAACGTTTTACTGAAAACACCGAAGTTACCGTTAGAGCTACTGAGCACGATAGAAACTTAGTGCTTAAACGCGATAATGTTCGTATAGAAGGTGAGTATGCTGTTTATAAAAATACATGGTTGGCTAACGGAACACCAGTTACCTGGAACATGATTCACTACGATGTGCAGTTAATTGGCGGAACAGTTTTGCACCAGGGAAAAATAGCCGAGATGGCAACGGGTGAAGGAAAAACTTTAGTTGCCACATTGCCTATTTACCTGAATGCTCTTGCAGGCTGCGGTGTACATATAGTAACCGTTAACGATTACCTTGCAAAGCGTGATGCCGAATGGAACGGACCTATATTTGAATTTCTTGGGTTAACGGTTGATTGTATAGACAAACACCAGCCAAACTCCGATGACAGGCGCAAAGCATACCTTGCCGATATTACCTACGGTACCAATAACGAATTTGGTTTTGATTATTTGCGCGATAACATGGCGCGCTCACCCGAAGATATGGTGCAACGCGAACATCATTATGCAATAGTTGATGAGGTGGATTCGGTTTTAATTGATGATGCGCGTACACCATTAATTATTTCGGGACCAACACCTAAAGGCGATTCGCAGGAGTTTTTTGCATTAAAACCCAAGGTTGAAATATTATTTAACGCGCAACGCAATTATTTAAACACATGTGTAGCTGATGCAAAAAAGAAATTTAACGAAGGCAAAAATGACGAAGCCGGATTGCCTTTGTTTCGGGCGCACCGGGGGTTACCTAAAAATGGTGCGCTTGTAAAATTTTTGAGCGAGACAGGCGTGCGTGCCTTGTTGCAAAAAACAGAAAACTACTATTTGCAGGATCAGCAGCGCGAAATGCACAAAGCCGATGCAGAATTATTTTTTGTTATTGACGAAAAAAACAACACTGTTGAGCTAACTGAAAAAGGCATTGAGTTAATAACAGCCAATAACGAAGACTCACAATTTTTTGTATTGCCCGATGTTGGCAGTGCTATTGCCGAAATAGAAAAAAGCGGTGGCACCGATCAGGAGAAGTTAGAAAAGAAAGAAACCCTTATGCGTGACTTTGCGGTAAAGAGCGAGCGCGTACATACCATCAATCAATTATTAAAGGCGTACACTCTTTTTGAAAAAGATGTGGAGTACATTATTGCCGATGGCAAAGTAAAAATTGTTGATGAGCAAACCGGTCGTGTGTTGGATGGAAGAAGATACAGCGATGGATTGCACCAGGCTATTGAAGCAAAAGAAAATGTAAAGATTGAAGCTGCCACACAAACGTATGCAACCATTACGCTGCAAAACTATTTCCGCATGTACCACAAACTTGCAGGTATGACAGGTACTGCCGAAACAGAAGCAGGCGAGTTTTGGCAGATTTATAAATTGGATGTGGTGGTGATTCCTACCAACAAAAAAATTTCGCGTAAGGACGAACAGGATTTGGTTTACAAAACCAAACGCGAAAAATACAATGCCGTAATTGAAGAGATTGATAAACTTACCAAAGCCGGCAGACCGGTGCTGGTAGGTACTACATCGGTAGAAATTTCGGAATTGCTTTCGCGCATGCTTAACCTGCGTAAGATTAAACACAACGTACTTAACGCAAAGCTGCATAAAAAAGAAGCCGACATAGTTGCCGAAGCAGGGTTTGCGGGTACTGTTACTATTGCTACCAACATGGCAGGGCGTGGTACTGATATTAAACTGGGACCGGGCGTGAAAGATGCAGGTGGTTTAGCCATTATTGGTACAGAGCGGCATGAGTCGCGAAGGGTTGACAGGCAGTTGCGTGGTCGTTCAGGAAGGCAGGGAGATCCCGGTTCATCGCAATTTTTGTTTCGCTTGAAGATGACTTAATGCGACTTTTCGGCAGTGAGCGTATTGCAAAGCTCATGGACAGAATGGGAATTGAAGAAGGTGAAGTGATACAACACAGCATGATTTCAAAATCTATTGAGCGCGCACAAAAGAAAGTGGAGGAAAATAATTTTGGAATGCGCAAGCGATTGCTTGAATACGATGATGTGATGAATGCGCAGCGCGAAGTGATTTATAAAAAACGCAGACATGCTTTGTTTGGCGAACGGTTGGCATTAGACATTATAAACACACAATACGATGTAAGCGATAGCATTGTAAATGCTTATGCCGATAACAGAGCGTTTGAAGAATTTAAGTTGGACTTGTTTCGTTACTTTTCTATAGAATCACCTGTAGATGAGCAGGAGTTTTTAAAAATAAAACCCGAAGAACTTACACCGCTTGTTTATGATGCTGCGCATAAGCACTACAAAGAAAAATCTGATTTAATTGCATCTAAATCGGCACCGGTTATTGAACAAATATTTACCAACCAGGGGCATCAGATAGAAAACATAGTGGTGCCGTTTACCGATGGTATGCGCGGCATACAGGTGCTTGCCAATTTAAAAAAGGCACACGAGAACAAAGGCAAAGAATTAAACTTTGCGTTTGAAAAAACGGTTACGCTTGCACTTATTGATGATGCATGGAAAGAACACCTGCGCGAAATGGATGAGTTAAAAACAAGTGTGCAAAACGCAGTGTATGAACAAAAAGATCCGTTGCTTATTTACAAGTTTGAGTCTTTTGAACTTTTTAAACAAATGTTGGATAAAGTAAATAAAGACATTATATCATTTTGTTTAAAGGCTATATACCAAATAACGATGCTGACAAAGTACAGCAGGCAAAAGCGCCACAACGTACCGATATGAGCAAGCTGCGCACCAGCAGTTCAGATAATGTTAGCACAACAGCCACCGGTGGAGGCCGCCCGCCACAAGGTCCTCCTCCTCCGCAAAAAACACAACCTGTGCGTGCCGAAGTAAAAGTGGGGCGCAATGACCCTTGCCCATGTGGCAGTGGCAAAAAGTTTAAGAATTGCCATGGGGTTAATGAAGGTTGATTTGTTTGAAAGTTAAACCCTGAATATAAAGCAAAAAAAGCTGTTCCGCTAACGGAACAGCTTTTTTCATTTTACAACGCGGCAGCTATGCTTAGCTGCCGGTTATTGCTTAAGCCGCTATGGCTTCGGCAATTTCAGAGTCGGGACCCACGCCTGCTGCATTTACCGGTACTACCTTAAAGTAGAACTTGGTTGAGCTGGCAACATTCTCCACCATTAACCTGCGTGTGGTAATGGTATCAATAAGTTTCCAGCTTTGTGCAACATCGGGAGTGGTAGTCATAAACACCTGGAACATTTTGCTGTATGCAGATCGTTTCCAACGCAACAGTATAGTGCCGGGTATGCCTGTAAACACTCCTACCAGATCCGTTACCTGTGAAGGTGCCGGATGCCTCTGGGGAGTTTTGTTTACATTCATGCCCGCACTCAAAATGATGGCAACATCACCCTTGGCAATCCAATCTACATACTCCGCTTCTTGCTCAAGAACAGAATTTAAATCGGCTTTTAATGTTCTTACCTTTTCAAACTCAACCTTACTGCGGCTGAATTTTGCAGTAGCATAGGCTGTGGTAAGATCATTAACAGCTTTTTCCAAATCTGTCATTGATACAGGAGGCGTAGGAAAATTTCCGTTTCCGGTCATTTTCTCAACAATAGTGTTGCCAAGGTTTATGAGACCTTCGGTGCTAAGCCCGCTCAATTTTAGTACAACATTTTTTTTCATGTGTAATAGAATTTTGCTGTTTCCTCACATCCACGTTCCTTTAGTAGCAGCAACCGCTTGTGGTTGATGTGTAACCGGGGATTGGTGTATTGAGTTACCTATTTAAGCGAGATTTTTTTTATATTGTTACAGTATTACTAAATATTATTACAAAAAAAATATGTAAGATTTTTGAACATAATAATAATTTTGCGTCTATAAAATTATTATTAAAATATAATGGATTGATAATCAAACAAAACATTGCAGGCATCTGCAATAGGTTTTGGTGTAAGACCGGTTGCGTTTTCTGTTTAATTTTTTACTTTATGGTGGTTTGTTGAGCAAAAAACATAACACTTTTAGTAACTAACCTGTTAAACAAAGGGCATACTATAATATGCTTTATGGTTAAAATGCTTTATCTAATGCCAGACATGTTATGTTTTGCGATTAGGCAGATACAAAAAGCACAAAAAGAAACAAGTGTTGCCATTAATTTGATAGAGGAAACTAAAAATGTAATTTGTTTTGTGCTATAGATGATAGGCGGGGTACAAAAGGTAACATGTTTTGTGGCTAATGATGTTAAAAACCCTTGCGAAAGTTTTAAACTTTCGCAAGGGTTAGGGTTAAACTAATTTACCACTACCTTTTTTACTGAAAACTTAAAGCCCGATACATCAGATACTGCAAGAGAATAAATGCCTTTGGTAAATGCTGCACAGTTTAAATTAAAGTTTGCTTCAGAAAATTTATTGGAGTAAAGCACCTGCCCTATGGTATTGGTTAACTCAATTTTTATTTGTGTACCTGTTAAATTTTCTATGGTAAGATTGTCCTTAACTGGGTTTGGGTAAACCGAAACCAATTTAGCCATATTTGCTATGCTTGAATTTGTATTTTGGGTAGTGGCAGTTTGTGCAAACCTGTAGTTGGCAGAGGTGCCGCAGTTATCAATAGTTGCCACAAAATCATCGTAAGAAATGGTGCCGTCTATTAAGTCCTGCTCCATGTGCGTGGTGCAACTCCAGTAGTTAAAATAATCGGTTTGTTCCGGCTGTACCCACGTGGCTAAATCATCTAACACCACAAAAGCCAAATCGCGCCTGCCTGCAAGGCGGTATGTTTGGGCTTTGTCTAAGGTTAAATAATACTTATCCAAGTAAGCATTATTGGCAGCGGCTTCGACAATAAGTTTGTTTTGCACATCTATGGTTTTTTGCACTTCTGGTGTTAATGCAGTTGCGTTTTGCGCTTCGGTAATTTGCCCGCTTCTGAAAGAGCGACCTAATGCAGGCAACATATTATTATAACTGTGGTTTAGCACATATTTTTCGGCAGCATCGGGGTTGGGCAGGTTGTACATTAATATTTCGTTGTACATGTTTACGGCTTCTTTAAAATCATTGCCTCCTACCTGTGTTGTTTTTTCTAATGCTTCTACGCTGGCTTCTTCTAAACCTTGTCCGCTAAAATGCGGGGTATAAATATTATCGCACGTTGGGCAATTGTTGATGGGCGATGTGCCTGCCATCATTTGAGAATTGCTGCCGCATGCTATTACGGGTCCAGGATTAGAATCGCTGATTGTAACAGGTATTGCAGATGTACAACCTGCCTGCCCGGCAACAGTTGTTAAATTGTAGTTAGAAGGAGGTAATGTAGTTCCATCCCAATTATTATAATTTGCAACTATACTGGGTGGAGGAGTGCAAAACATTTTTATGGTTCCGCTTATGCTTAGTCCTCCGGCATTGGGTTGTAAATTATTATATCCATCTGAAAGTAAAATATTTTTAGCTACGCTGGTGCCGACACTTATGGGGTTATTGCTTATATCATTCATAGGCATGTAACCGGTGCTGACCACTCCTGCAAAATCTAACGTAGCGCCTCCAAGCAAATTAATTCCTCTGTCAACATTATTTGAAATTTGATTACAGTAGCCGGCCAGTACCGCATTCTGAATTTCTATACCTGTTCTATTATTATTATAGTAGCTATTCCATGTTAAAAGGGTGCCTGATGCCGTTCCATCAAATCTTACTCCTTTGCCATTGGCTGTGCTGTAAGTTATATTACTAAAACTTGAGTTTTGAACTATACAAAGTAATGACATTTTTTGTGCCCACCATCCAAAACCTCTATTGCCATCAAAATTGCAGTTGGTAATCGAAGCCCCTTTATCATAGGTATATAATCCGGTGCCACAATTATTAAAACACAATTAGTTAAGCTTATGCTGTTGCCACCAGCCGTTTGAACGTTGTAAATACCATACGCCCCATTATAAAAATTGCTGTAGCTTGCGTTTGTAGGTTGTCCGCTTAATCGGATGCCAGAGTGCCCGTTGTATCCAACGCTGGTAGAAGTTATGGTTGCATAGTTAAATAGCACACCTGTGTTAATGCCTGACGATTGAATATAGCTTCCGCCTTGAAAGAAATATTTTCCGTGCATAAAACTTAACCCCATAAGGTTAGTAGGTATTATTAACTTACTTTGTAACAATTCTACAACCTTTTGGGTTGTAGAATTGTTACTATTACCAAATTCAATGTAGCAATCATTGCCACAATTAATATTGTTTCCGGAGGTATTTGGACTATTAAATTTAATGTAACCATCACCTCCAATTTTAAATACATTGTTACCGGAAAGCGGAGTTTTCAAATCAAGCAGCCCGGCAATTTCAAGCGTACTGGTACTATTAAATAAGTTTACAAGACCATTGGTGTACTCTAAGGTGGCGCCATCTTCTATTATTATTTTGCCACCATAGTTGTTTATATAACTGTACTGATCCATTATAAGCTTGCTCCCGGTTTTTACGCGTATTTCGGTGTTTGCAAGCATATCTATTTGTCCGCCAGGTTCTAATAACAAAGTGCTGCCGTTTTGTACTATTATTTTGCTGTTGGCTTCTAATTGCGCTATGGCACCGGTTTTTATTCTAAATACAGTTGGGTCTGCAAAAACATTTTGTCCGTTGTAGTTTATAGGTGTTGTGTATCGGCTGGGTGTTGTGCTTTGGTCAAGTGTAATTATTTTACCGGCTTTTACATTTAAAGCCAAGCCTCCGGCAGTGCTCACATGGGGCGGGCTTAGTACAATATCATCGCCACACCAGCTTACATTGTTGTTTACATCAATATCATCAAACCTTACCAATACCGTAATTTCTCCATTAGCCGCCTGGTTTATTATTTCTACTGATATGCCATTCAGGTAAATGCTTCGTAAGTTTTTTACATCTGATAGCTCCAAAGTTGAAGAATTACTCAAATTCATTTTACTTGCTGGTGAGGGGTTACTTCCAATGCCAATTTTTTTGTTTCCCTGATATGTAAAGGCATGTCTTGAAAGTCCGTGCATGGCAAGGTTATCGAAAAAAGCAAGAATTTTTGTTTCTAAAAAAGGGGAGTAAGCATCTCCAAATAAACTTAAATCGTTGTTTTTGTCATGATGGATAATCTGCTGGTCTTGGTCGCCTGAAAGCGGATTGGGAACATATTTTTGAAAAGGTTGCGCCATACCATAAGCTATGCACGTATTTAAAATTTGGCTGCCGTCAAAGGTGTAATCAAAATTGCCATCGGCACATACAGTTCTTTTAAAGTTGCCATTACCACCGTAGGTATTAGGTCCGCTTTTTACATTTTTATCTATTTGTATGTATGCATATAACCCATAGAGCGCAGTTTGCCTGCACGGGTTATCCTGGTACATAAATTTATCAAACACGCTTCCGTTCATGGCAAATCCGTTGTGGTTTTCTATCCATAACCATTGCTCATATTTACCTGCCGGTGTGTTGGGCAGTTTTATTCTAACAGCATCGCCTGTAGTTTGAAAATCGCGCAAAATGTAGGTGCCGGCTTGCGTTGCATTAGTTGCATCTAAATCTCCAATTACCTCGGCTGTATTGGCAGCATTACGGCAGCTAATGGTCATTGTTTTGCCGGGTCCTTTCCAGTCAAATCTGTCCCTGTCCCAACTGCTGCATGTTTGCAAAGAACCATTGGCGGCAGTCATAACTCCCCAACCCACCTCCACCCGTGGTAAAAAATAATTATTTTGACCACCCCCATCAATATGAAAATTATTACCACCCACCATCAAATGCCCGTACTCATGCTTCATAATATTATAAGGAATATTATCGTGACCGGTAACTACCTGGTAAGAGTCCATTACCAATCCAAAAATATTTCCTAATGAACCCTGACCTGTATAGCCATTTTGATTAATAGGAGATGTAGAGTTGCGCCACACCACGCATACATGGTCGTATTTATTGGGCAAATCCACGGAAGGGAAAATTTTTGGTTCACCATCAGAGGTTAATGTCCAGTTGTCAAAATCGGTAATTGTTACATTATTTGCTGTTTGAAAATTGGCAAAAGAATTAATTTTGGTAAACAAAGCGCCAAACTGCCCGCCTTGTGCAGCAAAATCACTCTGATTAACCGTAATGCAAACATTAGGGTTGAGCGGGTCTATAATATAATCTCCTATTACATTGTAATTGCCAAACGATGCTTCTTTAAAGTATTTGGTAATAATGCCGGTTGGGTTGGTAGAAATAACAGGGTCGTATAACTGATTTTTAAAAACAGGCAATTGTCCCTGTTGCCAGTTAGCGCTTGGCGCTCCATAAGGGTCTGCAGTTACATCATAATTAATCTCTGCAAAAATTACCAACACATTTATGGTACCGTTAACAGGCAATACCCATCCGTTTTTACTTTCTTTTACAGCAGAGGGATTAATGTTAGGTCCTCCATAGGGGGCAGCTCCATCACACCCCCCAGGCGAGTAGCTTACCTGAGCGGTTAATGTTAGTGCAAACAAGCTGCATATTGCTGCAATAAACAGTTTTTTAAAGCTTAATAAATTTTCCATAGCATATATTATTTAATTGGTTTGTAATTTTTAAAAAGTACGTTCCTTTTTTCAAAGTATTGGTGTTGATTTTTTGCATTGGGTGCATTGCAATTTATTGTGCTTACTAATTGCATGGTGCAACTGTAAACTTCAATACACTTAATGTTGGTTGATTGAATAGAAACTTCAACATATCCGTTTTCTGCAATTGAAGGAGTAATAATTGCCGCTTGTTTATCGTTAACCTTATTAACGATACTGGTAACTCTGTCTGCCTGAAAAAACAATGGAAAATGCTGCCCGCTTCCCCACGGAAACACGGGCATGTAAGCGGTGTCAACCTTGGTCATGTTATAATACTGATGCCCTACCCAGTTATTAACTAAAAAGAAATATTCGTTATCTAATGTTGCGTGCCTATATGGTGCAGGTAAAATGGGGCTGCTAAATAAAGATGTATCCCAACGCGCAATTAACGGATACTGAACGTTAGTCGCATAAATATATGCTCCTATTCCAAGAGAATTTAAAGGTCTTGCATCGTACTTTGTTGAATCGGTAGGTGTAAGCAAAGCAAGATAAACTTGAAACACGTTACCGGGCATTGACATTTCCTACCTCGCCAAAGGCCGTGTCATTAAAGTTGTTTGTTGCCGCAGAATCCAAAATAAAAAATACAGTGTCTTTAGCACCACTTGCATCTTCAAAAGCAATATGAAACATCCAACCGGGGTAACGTTGGGCTGTGCTTTAATTTTAATGGTAAATAAAATTAGCAGTAGTAAGAATACCTGTTTTCTCATTTCGTTAAATTTTATCCAACTAAAATATAAAATTATCCTTTACTTTATTTAACACTGCAAATAAAGCGGGCGGGCACTGCATAAACAATACACAAAAGCAACTACACAATATTGGTGATATGGCTACTGTGGTTTTTTGTTATAACCATTGTTTATTGCCCATATTGCAAGCTCACTCATGCTATGTGTTTTGGTTGCTTTATGCAAATGAGTTAAGTGCGTGCCTACGGTGTTTACAGAAACTTGCATGGCAGTGGCTATTCTTTTTCTTTGATAACCCAATGCAACGTAATATAAAATTTCTCTTTCGCGTTTTGTTAATTCAGTTTTTTCTTGCATAAATAAATGTTCAGTTATTGTTGAGGATAATGTAAAATAACAAGGCACGTTTGCCATGCTTAATTGTTGCACCCAACGCTGTTTATCTATTAAAATAAAAACCCACAAAAAACATACATGACTTAAAAAAAATAGTTTTCAATTATTTGTTCTTTCTGTTTTTAAGAAAGAAGCAGGAGCCTCCTCAAATGTTATTATAACATGCCCCTGATATTTTTGCACTTAGCTAACTGTATGTGTGCTGTAAATGGTGGTATATAAAAAGAACGCGGTGCAACAATGTGGCTAATGTATAAATTTTTTATCAGGCATATTAACTTTTTGTAAGGAGCATTGATTTGTTGATGCCTCCTGTGATGCTCCCCAATATCTAAACCAACTTACCTTTTCCTTTCAACATCATCCCCACCCAACTCAACGCCACCACCATTAAGCATCCCAAAACATTTAACCACAAAAAAGCCATTACATCAAAATACCAGCATGTTATTACAAACAGTTCGGTAATAATAGCGGGCACAAGCACTGCGTCTCCTTTTATTTTCTTTACATAAAACGCAACTAAAAAATGCCCAGTATGGTTCCATAAAAAAAGTGAGCCAAGCACGTTTACCGCTTCTACCAAGTTGCCCATTTTACTTGCAAACAATGCAGCGGCAATACAAAATAAGCCCCATGCAAGCGTGCTAATGCGCGATGCTTTTAAATAGTGCTTTGCATCCAATTCTGTTTTGTGGTTGCGTTTATAAAAATCAATAACGGTAGATGATGCCAATGAGTTTAAGCCTGATGCAAGCGAGCCCATGCTTGCCAAAAAAATAATGGCAATAAGTAAGCCTACCAAACCTGTGGGCAATTGTGCAATAACAAATGAGAGGAAAATATAATTGCCATCGTTTTGCTCCGTAATTTTTTTGCTGCTTAAAAACTGCTTGGCTTCTTTACGTATAGAGTCCGATGCATGTGTGAGAGTAAGAAAGGTTTGTTTTTTTTCGGCTACTGCTGTTGTGTTGTTGTTATATGCGGCTGCAAGTTCAGTTGCTGCAAGCGTCTTTTGGTTATTTATAGTTTCGTAACTGGTTTTTAATTGCAGGTAAGCAGGGTCTGATAAAACAATTTTGTTTTTGCCGGAAATTTCTTTTTCGTTAAACAACAGCGGAGGCTGGTTAAACAAATAAAAAACATACACCAGCACTCCTAACATTAAAATAAAAAACTGCATGGGTATTTTAAGTATTCCGTTAATGATTAAACCCATGCGGCTTTGCTTAATGCTGTGTGCTGTTAAATACCTGCCCACCTGCGATTGGTCAGTACCGAAGTAAGAAAGTTGCAGAAAAAACCCGCCAATAATGCCACTCCATATATTGTAACGGTCGCGCCAGTCAAACTCAAAATTAATGAGGTTCATTTTACCTACATCGCCAGCTAGGTGCAACGCAGTGCCCATGCCAATGTTTTGCGGCAGTAGTTTAAGTGAGTAATATCCTGCCAGTATCAGCCCCGAAAAAATAATTATCATTTGCAACAGCTGCGTGTAACTTACCGCTTTGGTGCCGCCATATACGGTGTAAACTATTACCAGCAAACCAATAGCAAGTGTAGTGTAGTGAACCGGAACTTTTAAAATAACCGACAAAATAATGCAGGGAGCATATATAGATAAGCCTGTGGAAAGCCCGCGTTGCAGCAGAAAAAGAAAGGAAGTAAACTGCCGCGTTTTTAAATCGAAACGTGTTTCTAAAAATTCGTAAGCGGTAAAAACTTTTAGTTTATGAAAGATGGGAACAAACGTTATGCAAAGCACAATCATTGCCAATGGCAATCCAAAATAAAATTGTAAAAAGCGCATACCATCGGTATATGCCTGCCCGGGTACTGAAAGAAAAGTAATGGCGCTTGCTTGAGTTGCCATTACACTAAGCAGTACATGATACCACGGCAGTTGTTTGCCCGCTAATAAAAAAGAATGAATATCTTTTTGACTGCGTCCTTTATAAAGCCCATACAAAACCAGCACACCAATGGTTGAAACGAGTACTATCCAATCGGCTAACTGCATTTAAAAACTAATGGTGAGGTAATAGTAAAACCCAATTTGCAAAAGCAGAAAAAGAACAACAATTACATACACGGTATTCCACTTATTCTTCTTCAATAAAAACATAAGCAGTAGTATAAAAATTTTTATGCTGGTAGTCCCGGGCAGAATCGAACTGCCATCAAAAGTTTAGGAAACTTCTATTCTATCCGTTGAACTACGGGACCAAAGAATAATTAACGGTTGCGAAAATACTTTTTTTAAAGTGATAAATTTATTTGGTTGCGTATCGCTAAAAGGAATTTTTGCAGTTAAAAGTTTGTAGGCTTTTTTTGTTTAGATTTTGAAGGATGACGGTTTCGTATTAAGCAGATTACTACACCTAAAATAACGACTTCGGATAAAGCGAGTGGATACTTCAAAAAAGAGCGGCTTCTTATTAAACTTGTTGTGGCACATTACTTCCCCGCTTTAATATCTTTTATAAAACGGTCAACCTCGGCTATAAGTTCGTTATCGTTGCTGTACTGCTTAAACTTTTCAAAATACTCAATAGCTTTTTCCTTGTTGCCACTCTGATAAAATGTTTGCGCTTTAAAAATATATACATCCAAACGTGCAGGGTTTATTTCAAGCACCTTGTCAAATCGCTCCTGCGCTTTATCATACTGTCCTGATTTAACCGACAAAAATCCCAAATTCAACTGTGCGTTTTCGTGTTTTGGGTTTGTGGTAACCACTTCGCGCAGCATGGTAATGCCTTTCATGGTTTGCAGAGCCTTCGGCATAACAAATACCCAAATCTGTTTTTGCATTTAAGTTGTTGGGGCTTATCTCCAGCACTTTTTCGTAATTATAAATAGCGCGCTCAACAAAGTGATTGAGAGTGGTGCTGTCCTTTGCCATTTTAAATCCGTCAAAAAAACGGTAAGCTGCATTCAGGTAATTGCCTTCGGTTTTTTCTTTAGTTGCTTTTCTTTCAAAATAAAAAGCTGCCACATCAGGTCTTTTTGCTTTATCAAAAACAGATGCGGCACTGTCGTAGGCGCTAAGCATTTGCGACTTTGCAATATCCTTATCAAAAGATTCAACCTTTGCAATGTCATCAAACTGAAGGCTCTTTTTAGCGGTTGCTAAAAATTCTTCTTCATTAAATCCATGATTGTGTTCATGCTTTTGGACAACCGGTTGCTTGCTGCTTTTTTTAGGAGCGAAATAAATAACAGCAGCAAGAACTATTGCTGCTGTTATTATCAAATATTTTTTCATCTGAAAAATTAAACCTGCTTTTCCTTTTCCAGTTTGGCAATAGAGTTTTTTACACGCTCCATAAAAGTTTTAGCTGGTTTAAAAGCCGGAATATAATGCTCTGGTATAATTATGGCTTCGTTTTTAGAAATAATACGACCGGTTTTTTGTGCGCGTTTTTTAGGAATAAAACTTCCAAACCCTCTTAAATAAACGCTCTCTTTGTTTTGAATAGAAGTTTTAACAACCTTCATCATTGATTCCACAACTGTTTGCACAGCTATTTTATCAATTCCTGATTTTACTGAAATCTCATTAATTAAATCTGCTTTTGTCATTTTCTCTTACAGTATTTTATTCTTTACTAAGGCAAATGTATTTGTTTTGGATAATAACAGAGAGATAAAAAGCTTTTGTTTTCAACAACTTTCAACACAGTTCATTTGTTTGTCACATCTTTACAAAAAAAATTTCTGTACCCTGCCAGATGAGTTTTTCTTCCGATTTGCTAAAGTGGTATGATAAAAACCACAGGAAATTACCCTGGCGCGAAACAAAAAACCCTTACTATATATGGCTAAGCGAAATTATTTTGCAACAAACCCGCGTAGAGCAGGGATTGCCTTACTATTACAAATTTACTGAGGCATTTAAAGATGTTTTTATACTTGCCAATGCCAAAGAAGAACAGGTTTTAAAACTGTGGCAGGGCTTAGGGTATTATTCGCGCGGAAGAAACTTACATGCTACAGCAAAAGTTGTTTCAAAAGATTTTAAGGGCAAATTTCCTCAAACATTTAATGAAATAAAAAAACTAAAAGGCATTGGCGATTATACTGCAGCAGCCATTGCATCTTTTGCATTTAACAAACCGCATGCTGTGGTTGATGGAAATGTTTACAGGGTTTTATCGCGGTTGTTTTTAATTGATACGCCCATTAATTCAACAGAAGGTAAAAAGCTTTTGCAAAAATTGCTGATGATATTCTTGATAAAAAATATCCTGCAAAATTTAACCAGGCAATAATGGAACTGGGAGCATTGGTTTGCAAACCCGCTAATCCTGAATGTGCCAACTGCCCGGTGCGCACTTATTGTAAGGCCTATGAAAAGAAAGCACAGAATTCTGTTCCTGTAAAACTTAAAAAACTAAAAATAAAAAACCGCTTTTTAAATTATTTTGTTTTTAAGGATGGTAAATACATTTACATAAAACAGCGCACGGCAAAAGATATTTGGCAGGGATTGTTTGACTTTCCTGTTGTGGATGCAGATCATATTTTAGAAACTGCATCAGAACAAAAAAGGAAGCGCTTAAACTTTCTGGCTCTAAAAAAGTAACAATTGAAAAGATTTCAAAGCCATTTAAGCATCAGCTCACGCATCAAAACATACAGGCTGTATTTGTGGAGGTGTGGTGCAAACCATCTGCTGCAATCGTTAAAAAAAATAACTGGATAAAGATTGAACTGCGCAACATTCATGAATATGCTTTGCCAAGGTTGATGGAAAAATACCTGGAAGAAACTGAGAAACAGGAATAGGATTTTTTTAAAAAAGCAGTTAGTTGCCCGCCTTTATCCATTTGCCCCTGGTAACATTGTTGCCAAGTATAATTTCATATGTATAAACGCCTGGAGTGAGGTGCGTTGTATTGAAATCGGCACTGCTTCCTGAAAAAGTTCCTTTCAATATTTCTTTTCCTATGCTGTCAAACAATTTAATTTCTGCATTATAAAAGTTTTGCTTTGCCCTTAAAGTTAAATTATCTGTGCCGGGATTTGGTGAGGCAACAAAACTTTTACCGGCATTTATTTCATCAACGCCTGTGGCACAAAAGAGATAACTACGTTCATTCAGGCTTACTGAATTCATGACAAGATACTGTTCAGGGGAAATAATTGCGGCATACTTTCCTTGAATAGCTCATGATATTAGTAGGATCGGGAGCATACGGCATGCCATTCATATCCAACGCTGTTCCTGTATAATTACACATTACATCTACAACCGTATTGCTGAGTGTAGGATCGGCAGGGGTATCGCAAATGAGGTCGCCTTCCGTGGCACAGTTACTTCCATCTACTAATTCAAAGGCAGAACCTCCATGCGTATGAAATAAACCAAAGTAATGACCCAACTCATGAGACAATGTGATTCCATTGGTAGCACAACTAGCCGCCATCACCAAGTAATCGTCACTTGGCGGATATTGTGAGTAGCCACATAATGCGGCCCCACTCCACGAGGTAACAGTATTGGCAAAGTACATGTTAATTACATTGGGTGAATAATGTTGTGTGAGTAAAATAGACTCTTCGGTATTGTAATCAAAATCAAATAAAAGATCATCATAAATAATTTCGGGAGCAATACATTCATAAAAGTGAATGCCGCTGTTGATATAAAACGCGTTTACGGAATCAATTTCATCATATAAATCCTGTAATGTAATAGTTGATGTTCCGTTTGCTCTTACAATTAAGTGTATCTGGTAAGGTACATTAACTGTTTGCGGTGCAGAGAACTGCGGCTGCAGATTTGCAGTTTTCCGTGCCAGTTCTTGGATCCATGACGTTTTCATCTGTGTACCGCAATCGCTATTATTTTGCGCAGCAACAAAGTCAATGCTAAACATGAATAGAATAAACAGGAGATTTTTTTTCATAGCAATACTAATAATCTGAGAGTGTTAAATTATTAAATTTCCTTTATGGTTCCTTCAAAAAAGGGTTATACATTTTTTCAAATCCAATGGTAGTTGTAGGACCATGCCCCGGAAAACTTTTACATCGGCAGGCAGTGTGTAGAGTTTTTTAGAAATACTGTCAAGTAATGTTTGATGATGCCCGCCCGGTAAATCGGTTCTCCCAATACTCATTTGAAACAACACATCGCCTCCAATCAAATTTTTTTCTTTGCTGTCGTAAAAACAAATACTGCCTGGGCTGTGTCCTGGAGTAAACAATATTTCAAAAGAAGAATTACCAAACTGCACCAAATCCCCTTCTTCCAAAAACTTTTCAGGCTTGGGCGAGGGTTCTAAAAAAATTCCCCATTGCTTGCTGTATTCACCGGCAGCATCTAATAGTTTTAACTCCAACCTGTGGCATACCGGCAACAAACCGTATTTCTCAAACAAAACTTGTTCCCGAAAATATGATCAACATGGCAATGCGTATTGAGCAAAATAACAGGAGATAATTTTTTTCATCAATAAATGCAACCAATTCCTTTTTCTCCTCATCCATGTAACACCCCGGATCAATTATTACACATTCTTTTGTTTCATCATAAACAATGTATGTATTCTCGTCAAAAGGATTAAATGTAAAACTTTGTATTTGCATTTTCAGGAAAAATTATTGAAACGGAATGTAATCAGATGGATTTACAGGTGCGCCATTATACCAAAGTTCAAAATGTAAGTGCGGACCCGATGTTAGCTCACCTGTGTTGCCGATTATAGCAATTACATCACCTGCCTTAACCACATTGCCCACGCTCTTTAGCAAGGCTGAATTGTGTTTGTAAATAGAAAAAGATTATTGCTGTGCTGCACTGCAATTACATAACCTGTTTGTGAAGTCCATTCGCTGAAAACAATAGTACCATCCAATGCGCTTTTAATAATTGCATCGGGCGATGAAACCACATCAACACCAAAATGTTTTTGCTCGGGATTAAAGGTAGTGGTAATAGTTCCCTTAACCGGTGTAAAAAAATAAAAATTACTTATTCCTCCTGTGTTTGATTCATCATTTACACCAAGGTTATACTTATCCTGGGTTTCTATCTCTTTTCGTAAAAGAGAATCTTCCGGAATTTTTTTCAGCAGCCTTATCGAATCATACAACAATGAAGACTTAACAGTATCAATCAATATTTCTTTATCAATATTACCTGAAAGAATTTGCTGTAAGTTAGCAATAAATAAATCCTGCGCTGCAATGCGTTGCGATAACGAATCGGTTTTATTGTAATTCTCAACCGCTTTTTTGCGCACGGTAATATCTGTGTATCCGGGAATATATTCGCGTAAGCCGGTAAATGCAATTACATAAATAGTAAGCGGAATAAAGGTGATGATAATGGTACCCAAAAACACAAAAAGATTTAATGGAGAAAGCCTGAGTGATGCCCGCTCTTCAAAGGTCTCATCATTCATTACCACTAAGCGGTACTTATTGCTGAGTTTCTTATAAATCTTCCTCTTTGGCTTTTTTTCTTCTGCCATTTAACTTTGTTGCTGCTAAAAAATAAAAATGATTAAGTTTGCGAGCATAGGCTACAAACCTACACCAATTTTCGGTTTACAACAATTGGCAAATTGGTTGTTTGAATTAATAAAAGTTAAGAATTAAAAATTTTAGTCAGGCAAAATAAGAACAAACAAAAAACGTTATAACAGATTGTTTTTTCTTTGTTGCAACATAAGTTTACATGCACCACATTTTTAAAAATAAATCGTCAATACTTGTTATTGCATTTGCGTTGCTTTTTGTTTTTTCATGCTCAACCAAAAAAAATACAATTGTATCGCGCGCTTATCACAACGTTACATCGCACTACAATGGTTTTTTTAATGCCCGCGAAAAGGTAAAGGAAGGCCAGAAAACACTTGCTGCTTCGGTTGAAGACCGCTACGACCGCCTGCTTACCGTTTTTAAATATGGCGATGAAGGAAAAGCAAAAGCAATTTTTCCGGATATGGATGAGGCTATTAAAAAAACATCCATAGTAATACAACGCCATTCTATGTTTATTGGCGGGAAAGAAAGAACAAAATGGATTCCTTACAATTATTTGGTTTTAGGTAAAGCGCAGTTTCTTAAACACGATTACTGGAGCAGCATTGAAACATTTCAGTACATAGGCGCAACATATAAAGATAAGAAGCACCGCAATGCGCGATACGAAGCCTTTGTTTACCTGATACAAAGTTACATGGAACTGGGTAAAATGGCTGATGCCGAATACCTTATTGATTTTTTGAAAAACGAAAAGGACTTTCCTAAAAAACTAAACCCGCTTTTTTATGCAACGGTTGCCAACTTTCATATTCAGAAAAAAGAGTACAAGCAATCGAGCGAGTGGTTATCTAAAGCGGTTAAAACAACAAAGGTGCGCGATGAGAGAATACGCTACAGCTACATACTTGCACAGCTTTACCAGAAATTAGACAGCACAGAAAAAGCGTTTGAGTTGTATGCACGAATAATTAAAATGAACCCTGAATACGAAATGCTTTTTAATGCACGCATAAACAGGGCGCGTTCTTTTGATGTAAACAGTGCAAATGCAGCAGAGGTAAAAGAAGAATTGCAGAAGATGCTGAAAGATGAAAAGAACATTGATTACAAGGACCAGATTTATTATGCACTTGCTGGTATTGCACAAAAGGAAAATGATATGCCTCTTGCAGTAGATTATTTAAAACAATCAATAGCAACAAGCACAACAAATGTTAATCAGAAAGGATTATCGTATTTAGAACTCGGTGAAATGAATTTTAAAAAACCCGATTACTACGCTGCACAAATTTATTACGATAGTGCTGCAACATTTATTGCAACCGATTATCCTGATTATGCTTTGGTACAAAACAAAAAAAAATAATTTAGGTAGGTTAATTAAAAACTTAACCACCATTGCTGAGCAGGATAGTTTACTTGCGCTGGCTAACATGGCCAGCCGAGCAGCAAGCAAAAATTGATGCAGTAATAAAAGTGGAAGAAGAGGAAGCAGCGCGATTAAAAAAACTGGAAGAAGAACAGAAAGAGTTAGAAGAGCAAATGAAAAATGAACTGGAGGGCGGAGGTCAACAACAACAGTTCAGCAATTTTGGAAGCCAGCAAAGTAATCAGAATAATTCTGGCGCAGGTTCAGGAGGGCAGTGGTATTTTTATAACCAAAGCGCATTAAGTTTTGGTTTTACAGAGTTTACTAAAAAATGGGGCAACAGAAAATTAGAAGACAACTGGCGCAGAATTAATAAACAATCAGAACTTGTAATAAATGATGGTGGTGATGGTGGCGACAGCCAGGAATACACCGATAGCCTTGAACTTGCACAGGCAGCATTAAATGATTCTATCAGCAAATTGGATGCAGAGAAAGAAAGACTGCTTACCTTGAAAAAATTCCGGATACACAAGCCGAAAAAAGATGAGTGCAATACCAAAATATTGGAAGCATATTATAATGCAGGGATTATTTACAAAGAGCAGTTAGAGAATCCTAAAGAATCGGCAGCTACGTTTGAGCAAATGCTTAAACGTTACCCCGATAATAAATACAAGTTGGCTGCATGGTATAATCTTTATCGTTGTTATTTAGCGGCTGAAGACAAAGAAAAGGCAGAGTACTATAAGAATTTAATTCTTACTCAATATCCCGAATCGGAGTATGCAAACATAATTACCAACCCCAATTATTTTAAAGATGCACAGCGTAAGACTGCCATTGCACAAGTGTTTTATGAGAACACTTACCGCGCTTATATGAACGGGCAATACCAGGATGTGATTGAAAGAAAATCGGCAGCCGATTCTTTGTTTCCCCCAAGCAATCTAACTCCTAAGTTTACTTTTTTGAAAGCGCTTGCCATTGGCAGAACACAATCTGTTGCCAATTTTGAGTTGGCATTAAATAATGTAATCGCCACATATCCTAAAGACTCGGTTTCTGTTCTTGCAAAAGCAATTTTAGATAAAATGAAAGGTGGTGTTGTAAACAATGTTTCAGAGTCGGGCGCTCCTCCTGCTGAACAACCCAAAGGAATGTTTACCTACAATGCCGATACACTACAAATGGTAATGCTACTGTTTCCAAAATCAAATAATGTAACGGAATTAAAAAACAGGGTGTCTGATTTTAACCGCACGTTTTACAGCACAGCAAAACTTAACATCAGCGATTTAATTTTTGACAAGGATTATAGTTTCATTCTCATAAAAGATTTTAAAAACTCGCGTGAAGCAAAACAATATGTAGCCAATTTGAGCACAGACGAAAATGTATTTATGAATATGCAAAAAACCGCATTCAACATTTTTGCACTTACACAACCCAATTTTGTAACACTGATCCAAACAAAGGATATTCAAAAGTATCTGGAGTTTTACGGAGCCAATTACGCTGAGTAACTTCTTTACTTCAATACATTTACACGGTGTCCGTATTTTTTTGCAAAAGCACGAAGTTCATTGGCATTATCGCCATCATTGGTTGCATT
The DNA here is from genome assembly GCA_016714005.1 of Bacteroidota bacterium. Lineage (GTDB taxonomy): Bacteria > Bacteroidota > Bacteroidia > AKYH767-A > OLB10 > JADJOA01. The sequence goes on along the minus strand of JADJOA010000002.1, from coordinate 532,045 downwards.
TTGGTAAGTATCAGCCATACTCATCAGCATCTCATAGTAAAAGTGTTGCATTTCTTCCACCATCATTTCTTTAGTCCATAAATCAATTCGCAATGTGCTTGCATCTTTTTTATCCCATAAAGAAATCATCATTGCCTTTGCTTCCTTAATGCCGTCCATGCCTGAGTCTTGAGCTTGCCAATGGATAGTTTCAGGGTGTTTATTATCATCTAAACCTATAGTAAATTTTATATCTGATTTTGTCATAGTTCCTTTTTTTAAAAATAATTTCAGGGTTTATAACCTGATTGATTTAAAATTTTTTGTGCGTCATTTTCATTAAGCAACTGCTGCAATGTTGCATTATTATTTTTCATGAATACTTTAATAATTTGCCAGCCAATATAGCACGCTGTTTTTCCGGGAGCACCTTCGGGAAATCCCTGTGTGGTGTTTCCATCTTGTATAAAACGGATGTACTCTTTTTGATTAGTGCTGAACAATAATTTTTTTTCAATAAAAAATGACCACACCTGTTTTTCGTTTTCTCTGCACCACTTTAATTGTTCGCCTGTGTATCCGATTTTAACAGAGTCGTGCAAATCAGGCGCCATAGCATCACAAAAGTAAAGTAGTTTTCCCTCGTAAATGAGCTGATTCAATAATTCCTTCTTTACCGTTTCAACATCATACTCACTCTGAAACCACCCTTTTATGCAATCGTTTACAATATATTCTTTGGAAAATTTACGAAACATATATTTAGGAAAACCAAGCGAAGGATAAAATTTGCTATCACCACCCAAGTACATATCAAGCCCAATACCCATCACACTATCGGTAGTAACAACATTATAATTAAATCCCGAGATAAATGTTACTACCTCAGGGGTGAATTTTTCGGGATAATAGTACTTGAGATGTTTAAAAAAGGTTGTCAAGCCTGATTTTATTCTTTCAACTTCTCCTTCTGTATAAATAGAATCAGAAGCAGAATACACATTTTTAATGTCTGGGTCGTTTTTAAAACCATTTAATTGAACAACCTGTAGAGAGTCATTGGGAGCAGGCAGCCTTAGCATGTTTCGGCAATAGATGTCAAAAAAGCTATTGTATTTTGTTTGTAACAAGATTAAATCACTAACTGTTAACGAATCTTTTATTGAGAAAATGTCCTTATCAAGGCGGTTAAATTCTAAAGAAACAGAAATGTTATCTACATCAGGTTTATTTTTATCAGTCTTGCAGCCTGTAAAACAAATCAGAATAGCTAAAAACATCATTAGAAAATTATTTATCATTGCGCCATTAAACATAAATCGAAAAAAATAATGAGAACAAAAGTATTTTTAATTGCATTAGCATTAGTAAGTGCATCAATAATTTTAAAAGCACAAGACTCCGACACAAAGTTTGCATTTGGATTAAAAGTTGCACCAACAATAGCATGGCTTAAGTCAGAAACAAAAGCATAGAAAGCGATGGTTCGAAATTAGGTTTTGCATATGGGCTGATGGCAGACTATCATTTTTCAAAAACTATGCTTTGGCAACAGGTATTGAAGTTTCTTACAGAGGAGGAAAAACTAAATCAGAAGAAGAGATTACAGAACTATATACTCCTACAAGCAATCTCTTACATTGCAATACATAGAGCTGCCGATTGCAATGAAGTTAAAAACAAACGAAATTGGATACATTACCTACTTCGGCAAATTTGGTTTTGCCCCTGGGATTAACATTAAGGCAAAAGCAGATAATGAAATAAATGGCGAAAAGGAAGATGATGTAAGTGTTAAGTCCGACATCAACGCATTTAATCTCTCTTTTCTTGCAGGGTTGGGCGCACAATACTCTTTAGGTGGAAAAACGGCAGTATTGGTGGGAATAACATTTAACAATGGATTTTTGGATATTGATGATACGGAAGGATACAAAGCAACAAGTAGCTTTTTAGCATTAGATTTAGGAATAATGTTCTAATGCTTTTAGAAGGTTTTTAATCCCGTCCCTCCTCAGGAGGGACGGATTTTGTTTTATACATGTACATTTGCCCAACTTTTAAGAAATGAAAATTGCACTTGCACAGTTGAACTACCACGTAGGTAACTTTGAAAATAATACAACAAAAATTATTGAACAAATCAGTAAAGCAAAAGCTGATGATGCCGATTTGGTAGTATTTGCAGAACTTGCAGTGAGTGCATATCCGCCTCTTGATTTTTTGGAATTTGCCGATTTTGAAAAGCGATGTATGGAGGCTATAAATAATATTGCCATTCATTGCCAAGGCATTGCTGCTATCATTGGAGTACCTACTATTAATCCTGTATTAGAAGGGAAAAACTTATTTAACTCGGCTTGTTTTATTCAGAATGGCAAAATAAAAAGCATCGTTAACAAAACACTTTTACCAACATATGATGTATTTGATGAGTACCGCTATTTTGAACCTAACAGAAAGTTTAATTGTATTGAACTGAAAGGGAAAAAAATTGCACTTACCATTTGCGAGGACTTATGGAATGTGGAGGATGACCCGCTTTACATTCATTCGCCTATGGAGGAATTAATAAAGGAACGCCCCGATCTTATTGTAAATATTGCCGCCTCACCATTTGATTATAAACATGCAAAACAGCGGAAAGCTATCTTAAAGCGAAATGCATTACAATATCATCTTCCTATTTTTTACGTCAATCATGTTGGTGCGCAAACCGAAATTATTTTTGATGGGGGCAGTATTATAATGGATGCTGACGGAGAAGTAATAAAAGAGTTAAAATATTTTGAAGAAGATTATTTTGTCCTTGATACAAACAAGATTATCCGTGACGCAAAAAATCAAGCGCAAAACAACAAACAACAAACGCTCAGCACAAAACCTGAACTTATATACCAAGCACTAACTCTTGGTATTAGAGACTACTTTCAAAAAATGGGTTTTAAAAAGGCGGTTCTTGGTTTATCGGGCGGAGTAGATTCTGCTTTGGTAACATTGCTTGCCTGTGATGCATTAGGAGCTGAAAATATTCTTCCTGTAATGATGCCCTCTGAGTTTTCGAGTGGTCATTCGATTGATGATTCAATAAAGTTGTGTAACAATTTGGGTATTAAAACTGAACTTATTTCCGTTAAAGATATTTATAATCAATATTTAAATTCACTAAAGCCTTTGTTTAAGGAATTGCCTTTTAATGTTGCAGAAGAAAACCTTCAGGCACGCATAAGGGGAACGTTGCTCATGGCTTTGTCAAATAAGTTTGGTAATATACTTTTAAATACATCTAACAAAAGCGAACTGGCAGTAGGCTATGGAACGTTGTATGGTGATATGTGCGGTGGTTTAAGTGTAATAGGAGACTTGTATAAAACAGAAGTGTATGAACTTTGCGATTATATTAATCGTGAAAAAGAAATTATTCCTGAAAATATTTTAACCAAAGCGCCTTCTGCAGAACTCAGACCCGGACAAAAAGATTCTGACTCATTGCCCGATTATGAAATACTTGATAAAGTATTGCACGCATATATAGAGCAAAGAAAGGGTCCGAAAGAAATTATTGGTTCCGGTTATGACGAGGCATTGGTGAAACGTATTTTAAAGATGGTAAATACAAACGAGTACAAACGAAAACAATTTGCACCCGTACTGCGTATATCTTCCAAGGCTTTTGGCTTAGGAAGAAGGATGCCTATTGTGGGCAAGTATTTATCATAACCTATTTTAGTTTGCAGAAATTGTAAGAAAATAACACTTACTGCCCTAAAATTGATTTTGTTTGGAATTATCTTGCATTAAATTCTTAATCCACAAGCTATGTTTAAATGTAAGGTTTTATTACCCGCACTTTTTCTTTTCTATTATGTAAATGCCGAAACATATTATGTGTCTGACAGCGGCAGCAACAGCAATAACGGTTTATCGCAACTAAATGCTTTTAAAACACTCCAGTATGTTTCTAATTTGGTTAATGCAGGAGACAGCGTAATTGTACTTGCTGGAACTTATGCAGGTTTTTATCATACCACGAGTGGAACAGCGCTGCAAAGAATAATTTTTAAAGCACAACCTGGTGTAATAATTAACTCACCTAATGCAACAACAAGTGATGGAATTAATTTAGAAGGCGCAAGCTATGTAACTATTGATGGCTTTGAGGTTAACGGTGTGCCACGTGCAGGTATCCGGTCAGTAATAAACGAAGGTGTAATAATCACAAATAATAAATGTGATCAAAATGGGGTTTGGGGAATTTTAACAGGTTTTAGTGAAAACATTATCATTGAAAATAATGTGTGCAGCCGCTCTGTGCAGCAGCATGGAATCGATTTCAGCAACTCTGCCGATAATCCTATAATTAGAAACAACATTTGCTGGGGCAACAGTGATTGTGGCATTCACATGAATGGCGATGTGAGTTTGGGTGGAGATGGAATTATCTCTAATGCTTTGGTAGAAAAAAATATTATTTACAATAATGGAGTTGGCGGTGGCTCAGGTATTAACTGTGACGGTGTGCAAAATTCCATCATCCAAAATAATTTGCTTTACAATAACCACGCAAGCGGAATATCACTTTATATGATTGATGGCGGTGCCCCTGCATCGGGCAATGTAATTGTAAACAACACCATTTTACAACCCAATGACGGACGCTGGGCATTAAATGTAAGTGATGGCAGCATAAATAATAAAGTGTTTAATAATATATTTTATAGTTCTCATACTTTCAGAGGAAGCATAAGTGTAGATGCTGCAAGTATGCCGGGATTTAAAAGCAACAACAATATTTTAACCAACCGAATGAGTAACGATGGCGGCAATTCAAATATGACACTGGCACAATGGCAACAACAAACATATGCAGATAGTAGTTCTGTTATTGCTGTGCCAGCGGCTTTGTTTGTAAATGTTAGTGCCAACAATTATCATTTGCTTGTAAACAGTGTTGCAGTAAATGCGGGAAGAAGTTCTTATTACAACGCTTCGGCACCATTAACTGATTTGGAAAACAATCCACGGCCTCAAGGCAACGCAATTGATATAGGGGCTTATGAGTTTATGGGAACCACAGCTATATCAAACACAGTATTGCAACCACAAAATGTTTTTACTGAAAATGACAAAGTGATTATTTATGATCTTTCGGGAAAAATTATTTTTAGGGGAACGCTCAAAGATTTTTACCAAAGCAAAATAAAAGCATTTGCTTACATTATTGTATCATCAGATGGAAAGAAAATGGAAAAGGAAATTTCAGGAGGTAAGAGAGATCAGAAATATTAAGCTTCCACGTAATTCAAAATAGATTTCATTACACCTAATCCATCGGTATTACCTAGGTTAGCATCGCAGGCGCGCTCCGGGTGAGGCATCATACCAAATACATTTCTTTTTTCGTTGCATATACCAGCCACGTTTTCAAGTGAGCCATTGGGGTTGGCATCATCAACAATGTGTCCTTCGCTGTTGCAATAACGAAAAATTACCTGGTTGTTTTGGCGTAGGTTAAGCATTGTTTTTTCATCGGCATAAAATCTACCCTCGCCATGAGCGATAGGAATTTTTAACGCTTTGCCAATTCGCAATGATGAGGTTAAAATAGTTTCATCAGTCTCGGCTCTTACAAAAACATTTTTACAACTGAACTTACCATCGGTATTTCTGAGCAATGCTCCAGGCAATAAATGCGATTCGCACAAAATCTGGAATCCATTGCATACGCCAAAAACAAATCCGCCTTTGTTTGCAAACTCAATTACTTCCTGCATAATGGGGGAGAAGCGTGCAATAGCGCCACTGCGTAAATAATCGCCATAGCTGAAACCACCGGGAAGTACAATAAAATCACAATTTTGTAATGTATGTTCTTTATGCCAAAGTTTTACAACATCCTGCTTTAAAATTTCTTTTAAAACATAAACCATGTCATCATCGCAATTGCTGCCCGGAAAAACTACTACGCCAAATTTCATTTTTTAAATCTGCTGAATTGAGATACAAACATACTTATTAATTGGAATATGAAGTGAATTAAAACAATCCTTCTCACAATCCTTTTTACCCAAAAAGTAACTGGAAAACATCTTCAATTTTTGCTACAGCAGCCAACTCAATATTAGAGAAAGATTTTTTATTAATAGAAGATTCGTTAAAGGAAGGATAAAAGAATTTTTTAAAACCCAGTTTTTCCGCTTCCTTAATTCGTTGCTCAATACGGGAAACAGGCCTTATTTCACCCGACAAACCAACCTCGCCTGCAAAACATGTTTGAGGCGGAATGGCTAAATCGCTGTTGCTGCTGAGTATGGCGCAAGTAACTGCAAGGTCTATGGCAGGGTCTTCTACACGAATGCCACCAGTAATATTTAAAAAACATCCTTTGCTCCTAACCTAAAACCGCATCGTTTTTCAAGCACGGCCAACAACATGTTTAATCTGCGTATATCAAACCCTGTTGCCGAGCGCTGTGGTGTGCCATAAACAGCACTGCTCACCAATGCCTGCGTTTCTATAAGCATGGTACGCATGCCTTCTAAGTTACAAGCTATGGCAATACCACTAAGTTCGGCATTGCGCTGAGAAATTAATATTTCACCGGGATCGGTTACTTCTTTTAAACCATTACCATGCATTTCGTAAATACCAAGTTCGGATGTAGATCCAAAACGGTTCTTAGAAGAACGCAACAAACGATAAACGTGATGCCTGTCACCTTCAAATTGCAAAACGGTGTCAACCATGTGTTCTAAAACTTTAGGTCCGGCAATAACACCATCTTTGGTAATATGCCCTATTAAAAAAACAGGAACATTTTCTTCTTTGGCGTAGCGCAGCAATTCTCCGGCACAACCTCTTATTTGCGAAACGCTGCCGGGAGCAGATTCAATAAGTGTACTGTATAAAGTTTGTATAGAATCAATAATTAAAATATCAGGCTCAATATTTTCGAGGTGTTTGAAAATTAACTGCAAGGTAGTTTCGGTAAGAACATAACAGCTAGCGTTTTGCATATCAACCCTGCCGGCACGCATTCGTATTTGCTGTTCACTTTCTTCGCCTGATACATAAAGAATTTTTTTTCCTGAAAGCGATAGTGCTAACTGTAACATTAAAGTTGATTTGCCAATGCCGGGCTCACCACCTATTAAAACTAATGAGCCGGGAACTATACCTCCGCCAAGCACACGGTTTAATTCATTATCGGGTGTAACAAGTCGGTTTTGTTCTGATAGTTCAACTTGTTCAAGCAACTGCGGCTGCGAATTTTTTGTTGAAGTGCGCGAAACTTCTTTTGGTTGTGGCGTTACAATTTCTTCAACGTAAGTATTCCATTCATTACATGAAGGACATTTACCAATCCATTTCGGGGAATTAGCTCCACAACTCTGACAAATAAAAACTGCTTTAGCTTTTGCCATTAAAATGCTTGAATTAAAAGAAGCTGAAAAATACTTTTAGTAAAAATGATTTATCGTTTCACAAACTCTTTCTGCAATACACCACCATTTTTATAATCGCATGCAATAGCGAGTACCTTGGTGTCAAGTTGTGTAATGGTCCACTTTTTATTGTATTCGGGGTCAAGTTCTATTCCATCTACAATAACGTAAGGTGCCGAAACTGTAACATCTATTTTATAGTCAACTACATCAACTGTATCATAATTTGAAGAACCTAAAGATTCTTGCCTGAGCAGATACAGACTATCCGAAGTAAAAATCCAAGTTTGGTCAAGTTCATCAGTTTTAAATATTATCATATCCCAAGTTCCCTGTATATCACTTTTAATTTTTTTTTCGGACTTAAACATGTGATTTGACTCGCAAGCAGAAAATATTACTGCTACAGTTAGTAGCACTACGACAGATAGTTTTGTACACATCTTCAGAAGGTTTGTTCAAATATAGTATGATTCCACAATAAAACAATAGATACTTGAAAAAATTATACTCTCTGTCAGATTAAAAATTATATCCTACCCGAAATCCTAAAGGAACATTGAATTTGAGTTTGCGGGTTTCCTGGGAGGCAAAGTAGTGGGGATTGTAAGGTAGAATTTCATTATATAGGTTATCGCGCGGGTTAAGCCTTTCCTCATGCCTCACATTGCGGAATTTTAAACCAATGCCTGCGTAAAAATCGAGCACTATGGGTTTAAAGTCAAAATAAAAACCGGTTTTAAAATTTAAGGATGTAGTTTTCTTTTTCACATGAATGGAATCATCATAATAACTAAAATTTAAAATGGTGTTGTATTCCGATTGCACAAATGCGGCTTCAAACGAAGCATACCAAACAGATTTTTTTGCCTGTGCTAAAAAGTATTTCACTTCAAGCGCCCAACGTGTGCCTTCAAGATTTGTTATCGGGTTTGACAATGCCGGAAACATGATCATGAGTTTAGCACCAGTTAATTGAACAGATGCTATTGGAAGAAGTTGTTTTTCAAAAGAAAATTCAAGCCCTGGTGTTATGGGGTCAACCATGCGCAGGGGCGAAAACTTAAAAGCGTTTATCTCCTTAAAAAAATATTCCTGCGCACTACTATTGATTGGTATAGTAAAAAGAAATAATGCAAGCAAGGTTTTTTTCATAGCGTAACTGAGCAATTTTATTTTAGTTGGCGTAGTGCATTTGCAATGAGATTAACTACCGTGTCAATATCTTCTGCTCTGCTTGTGCCAACGCTAAGCCTGAACCAATCGCTGCTATCGCTTGCACCAAATGCACTAAACGGAACCATGGCTGTTTTTGCTGTATTAATGAGGTAATGTGTAATATTATTTGAGTTTGCAATTACATGGCCCTCTGTTGTTTTTTTTCCAATAATATTAAACCGCACTGTAAGATAGATAGCCCCCTGCGGTTCTATAGCTTCAACGGGCAATCCTTCTGCTTTCAGTTTTTGAAACCCTTCGTAAAAACCAATGAGCCTTTTGTTTACTTCACTCTTAAAATGAGATAAATAATTATCCATGGCTATTTTGTCTGATAAATATTTTGCAGTAGCTACCTGTTCTGCTTTAGGAGACCACGCGCCTACATGAGAAAGAATGGACTTCATTTTATCAATGATAGCAAACGGACCAAAGGCCCATCCCACACGTACTCCTGTTGCCGCAAATGCTTTTGACAAGCCATCAACGTATATAGTAAAGTTGCGCATATCAGGGTAGAGTGAAACCGGATCAAAATGTTTGGTGTTGCCAGCAGTAAGCATCCAGTAAATTTGATCGTACATCACATAAAGCGGTTTTTGGGTAGCGGCTCTGCGGCTATTTTCTTCAAGCACCAATTCGCAAATTTCGCACAAGTTGTCTTCTGTAAAAACAGTGCCAGTAGGATTTAGCGGAGAGCATAAAGCAATAAGTGTGGCATCTTTAATATGCGGCTTTATGGATGCTGCTGTTGGCATAAAATTATTTTCAGGCAATGCATCAATTAAAATTTGTTGTGCATTGGTGAGGTGGCAGTAGTGGTTGTTGTTCCATGATGGCACGGGAAAAATTACTTTATCATTTGCATCAAGTACAGTTTTGTAAATAGCATAAATAAGCGGGCGCGCTCCACCAGAAATTAAAAACTCCTCAGGCTTGTATTTTAAACCCTGGTAATGTTCAATAAATGAGGCAACTTGTTTTCGCAATTCAGGCTCGCCATTGCCGGCAGGGTAATTAGTGTACCCAGCTATATAAGCATTTATAATTTCATTACGCAACTCATCAGGTATTGGAAAAATTTTAGGATCAAAATCACCAATGGTAAAATTGTAAATTTTTTCGCCTTGTTTTATTTTTTCGTTTATCTCCGCTGCCAGCTTTATAATTTCAGAACCAATAAGAGATTCAGCCATTGCCGATGCCTGAAGTTTTCTCTTTGTAAGTGTTTCAGTTAACATGTACTTTAATTTTACTTTTCAAAAATAGAATAGCGGGTTGAAGAAAAAGAAAAGTGGAAAATTATTTTACATAATCACCTGCACTTCTGTAAGCGGATTAATCATGTAAATGCTTTTTGTTCTTACATCAATACAAGAGTAATTTTTACGGAGTTTTTGTTTTTAATAAACTTTCTGCCGGTTCTTATTCTGAATGTTGCATCCATTTCAATTTCTTCAAGCGTAAGCCATTCATCTTTTTCGACATCAAACTCTCGAAGAGCCTTTAGCAAATCATGATCGGTGCAACTGGTAGCTGCCGGATTATGCATATAGTTTTTTAAAGCTGTAACAACCGTGGCAGGAAAAATATGCTCGTGCAATAAAGGCATCATCAGCTTTTTGTATTCGTTTTTCCAGAGTTTGCCATGCGGTTCGTAAATGGCTTTGTAATGTTTCCATTGGTTGAGGTGAGCAACTTCGTGAACAAATGTTATTAGAAAAGCGTATGGATTCAAGTCTCCGTTAATGGAAATACGATGCCCGGCACCTTTAAAGGGCGGACGATAATCGCCATACTTACTATGTCTGCTTTTAGAAATGCGCAGGCTAATATTATTCTGTGCAATCCAATCAACACAATAGTGCAGTGCTTTTGCAGGTACATATTTTTTAAGTGCTGTTTCTAATTGTTCAATATTTAATCGTGCCATAAAAGCTCCTTCTTAAATTAAAGAGAAAAGATAAATAAAGTTTAGTGCATTTCGCCATTCACAATTAAATATTGACCCGATCACTTCAACAAATTAAAAACAATAAAACTTGAGAGATATGCTAATCCGCTCATGTAAGCAAATTGCAGCAGAGGCCATTTCCAACTATTGGTTTCACGTTTTACAACAGCAAGCGTACTCATGCACTGCATGGCAAATGCGTAAAACAACATAAGCGACCAGCCTGTTGCAAGCGAGTAACGTGGTGTTCCAACTTCAGTTTTTTCAGTAAGCATTTTATCACGAATGGTGGCAGTGTCTTCATTGTCTTTGCCTACACTGTAAATGGTTGACATAGTTCCCACAAAAACTTCGCGGGCAGCAAATGAAGTAATTAATGCAATGCCAATTTTCCAGTCAAAGCCAAGAGGTGCAATGGCGGGCTCTAATAATTTACCCATTTTACCAGCATAACTGGCTTCTAATCTTTGCGCTTCCAGTTCGTTTACTTCTTGTTCTGTAAGCAATCCATTGGTTTCGTTAATGTGTAATTTTTTGTCAGTAGATTTAAAAGAATCGCCTGTGCCGTGCGATGCTAAAAACCAAAGCACTACAGAAATAGCTATGATAACTTTACCGGCATCAAACAAAAATATTTTAACTTTTTCAATAATGGTTTGCAAAATATTTTTCCAGCGTGGAGAGCGGTAAACGGGCAATTCCATGATAAAAAAATCTCTTTCACGCGCTTTTACAAACCACTTCATAAGTAAAGCCGAGCCAATAGCAGCAAAAAAACCTATAAGGTACATTGCCATCATTACCATTGCCTGCATACTTAAAAAACCAAAAGCATAATCGCGTGGAATGATAATGGAAATTAAAAGTGTATAAACCGGAAGCCGCGCAGAGCAACTCATTAAAGGCGTAACAAAAATGGTGATGAGTCTTTCTTTCCAACTTTGTATGGTACGTGTGGCAAGTATAGCGGGTACAGCACAAGCTACACCACTTATCAAAGGAATTACGCTCCGTCCGTTTAATCCAAACTTTCGCATGAGTTTATCCATAATAAAACTAACGCGAGCCATATAGCCGGTATCTTCTAATATGGCAATAAATAAAAACAGCATGGCAATTTGCGGAACAAAAATGACTATGCCGCCAAGCCCGGCTAAAACACCATTTACAATTAAATCATTGATTTCGCCTGCGGGCAGAGCATTTTTTACAGCATCGCTCAGGCTTGCAAAAGCGCCATCAATTATATCCATAGGCACTTGTGCAAACGTGAATATGGCCTGGAAGATGAGAAAGAGTATGGTTAAGAAAATGGCATAGCCCCACACTTTATGCGTAAGAATATTATCAAGCCTTGATGTAAATGATTTTTGCTGGCGGTCGTTTTTATGTGTTATGCAGCTTTTCATCAGGAGGCTAATTACCTTATAGCGTTCCAGTGTTTCGGCAGCTTGCATGGATGATGAGGTAAAATGACCTTGATAAATTATTTTTCCAATCTCTTTTTTCTTTTCATTGCTGATAAAGGATAAATCAACTTTCTCAAAATTATTGGCGATTTGAAAAGCGGTGTAATTGTTATCAATGTTAAGTATATACTTAATGCTATCTGTAACAAGCGGAGCAAAAGAGCGGCTGTCTATAAAATCGTTTTGCAGCATGTTATGATTACTAACCACTGCATTTCTAATATCATCAATACCTTCTCCTTTGCGCGCAACGCACGGTATAACAAAAACTCCCAATGCGTTTTGCAGTTTCTGAATATCAATGTTAATGGCCTGCTCCCTTACCATATCCATCATATTAAGCACCAACACCACCGGAATTTTTAAATCAATAATTTGGGAACAGAGAAATAAACTGCGTTTAAGATTAGTAGCATCGGCAATAACAATTACTTTATCGGGGTGCGATTCATCTTTTTTGTCAATTAAAACCCTGAAAGGAATTTGCTCATCAAGCGTTTTAGGATATATGGAATAAGTACCAGGCAAATCGGTAAGTTCAATGTTATAATTAACGCCAAGCATTGCATCGCTGTAGGTAAAATTGCCTACATGTTTTTCAACCGTAACGCCCGGAAAGTTGGCAACTTTTTGGTTTAATCCTGTTAAAGAATTAAACAAAGTAGATTTACCACTGTTGGGATTTCCTATTAAAGCAACCTTAATTTTTATCTCGCTCACAATTTATTTTAGCGCAGGGCTGTAAAGCATTTAAAAAGTTAATCAATAGTATTTATTAAAACGGTTTGGGCCTCACTTTTTCTAACTGTCAAAGTATAGCCAGCTACTTCAATGGCAATAGGGTCACCAAGAGGAGCCAGCCGCTCTATCCTAATTACTTCACCAGGCAGGCATCCCATTTCCATCAGTTTGAGTTTTATCTCATCATCGGTATAAGAATCTATAACGCAGCTATGACCCACTGCCACCTCGGATAATTTTTTACTCTTCATTTTTTGAAGTGGCAAATGTAGTTTTTAATGGTTTTAATTAAAGAGGGAGATGTTGGGGGTGTGTAAAAATTTCCCTAACGCTAAAACCACCAGCGAACTATTGGAATTGTATGTTGTAATTGGTTTTTATTCTTCGTTTTTTACCCTGACGTTAAGGGAAAGCATCGGCTAAAACTAGAGGGAATATTGAAAAAGTATTTCCCCAAGGTTAGAATTAATAAACGATCAGATGATTTATTTGATAGATAAACTGGAATTTCCTCTTGCACTACTGATTTAGAAGAGGAATACAGAAAAATTATTCTTGTTATACATTTCCACAAAAATTCTTTCATCTGCATTACTCTTCAAAATATATATCACATTATCGGATTCATATACTCCAACTAAGGCATTATTGTCTCTATAGGCTCTGATTTTGTTAATTGCATAATTGTAGTCCTTAATGTTACGGCTTTTCTTATCTTCTTTCAAAAAAAATTTATTGTCAGTCAAACACTTAACTCCTCCTACATATATATAATCTCCCAGATTTCTCCAGTCAAGTAATTTATTGAAAATTATATCAGAAACAGCAAACTGAATTTCATTGATTGGGCTATTGATCTCCTCAATTCTATCAAGGGTTTTAAAAAATTGATTTAAAGATTCATCAATTAAACATCGCCTCAGTTCTATCTTTTTAAAAAGTAAAAAATTGTCAAGTATGGGTATAAATACCGTGTCTGCATTGAGAAAAGTAAAGGCAATCATTTGCATTTCCCATCCACTCCCTCCAAAATCGTTGGTCTGAAAAAGTATGGCTGAAATATTATGTCTATCATCAATATACTTGTCAGTTGCGTAAAAAATCTGGTCTCCACTGTATATGGGTAATGAATCCAAATCAGGAAAAAAAGCAAAAGGATTTTTCTGAATATATTGCAGTTTCTCTTCCTGCTTTATGTTGGTCGATTTTGTATCAACATCATTCTTTTTAGTTGAACAAGATGTTATGCAGTTTAATAGAGTTATACAACAAATAATAATTGCTTGATAGATTGATTTCATATGGTTGTTATTAAGACATGTAATCTTTTAAAGCAAAATAATGATTCTTGTTATTCAAAATTTAAGTTACCCACTGGATAAATCCTTATAAAATGCAAACACTGTAACGATTAAAATTATCTATTATTCTCGAACCTTTATCACTCTTTTTACAACACTAAAATCCGCTGTAATTATTTTGAGATAGAAAACTCCATCGCTTAGTTCATTAATTAGTATGTTTTGCTTTGGTAAGAGTATTCCATTTACTACAACCTCTCCTCTCAAATTATAAATAATGTATCTAGCATTACTGATATTATTTTCCTTAAAAGAGATATGCAACTCATCTGCAACAGGGTTAGGGTAAACGGAAAAGAAATTATCATTTGGAAATTCAGGCAATGATGATAAAATAGTGCTGCAAAAAACGGTATCGGTTACGGGAGCAGCTAATTCTGTTGTAGAAAAATTTACAGCGTTGGCACCTGAACCCGCATTACCAAAATTAGCAGCGTTCACAGCCAAGTTAGTAACAGTAACTGCAATAGAGTTGCTGTAGCAACCTGCATTAGCATTACCATCAGCTTTTATCAATAAAAAATCAGTGCCGTAGTTTCCAACATAGGAAGTATGTCCTGCTATAACCATACCGCCTAGTCCATCAGGAATAATTTTTTCGCTGTAATCAGATGCTGTTACACTACCAATTGCTTTTACAAATAAAGTATCGCCATTAAAATCGGTTTTAATAACCAATGCATCCGTTTGCCCGTTGTTTACCACATAACCCGTAAAAACAAAACCTGTTGAGTCAACATAAATGCCGTTGAGTTTGCTGAACCCGTTTGCTAAAAAACTTTTACACCACTCTACATTTCCGGATGAATTTACTTTTGAGATTAACGCCTTGCGCGTAGCGCCACCATTTGATGCTTGGTCTCCTGCCGTAATATAACCGCCATCAGGCGTGGGTTTAACAACATAGGCGTATTCGTTTTCTGTTGGTGTGCCATAATTTTTTTTCCATTGCACATTTCCAATGCTATCCGTTTTTACAAGTAAAATATCCCATCCATTAATAACAGAGTAGCCACATGTAATAATACTTTGATCGGGTAACTCCTCTGCCCATGCTGCATAATCGGGATTGGTATTGCCAATAGTGCGGCTCCATTCCACAGTCAGTGTGCTATTAACTTTTATAAGATAAAACTCCTCGTTGCCTGCACCAAAACTTTGTGTGCGCCCGGCTAAAACAAAACCACCATCGGTAGTTGGCGAAATACAGTAAGCAATATCTAAATTTGGTCCGCCAATGGTTTTGGACATAAGCACATCTCCGGCAGAATCAATTACCAGCACATACATATCAAAAGCACCGTTAGCGCTTTTGGTACTTCCTGCCACTATGTAATTACCATTTTGGGTTGGATGTATATCCCATGCCACATCATCATTACTTCCTCCATAAGTTTTGCTCCATTGCACTGCACCACTATCGTTAATGTGTATAACACACACATCGCTGCTTCCGGTAGTAGGTGTGTTACGCTCACCGGCTACCAAATAACCATTACCAATTCCATTCACATTACAAATGGCGTTTGCTCTGAAATTATAGTTTTGAGTATTGCCATATGCTTTATAAAAAGTATCTTGTGCATTTGATAAAGTACAACTTAGTAAAGCGATAAAAGTAAATAACAGTTTGTTGAAAGATGTTTTTGTTGTCATAAAAATTAAATAGGTTGCAAATTTAAGTTTAAAAGAAAACCTAACTTGCGGTACTTACAAGAAAAATAATTGAGAAAATCTTCTGCGGGCATTATCATTAATAATCACTACAAATATCATTGCTTAAAATCTCTTATACTTTTAGATTAGCACCATTCAAATTACTAAATCTTATTTCATGCGTAACCTGTTTCTGTGTTTGTGTGTTTGCTTTGTTGTTCCTTTAAATGCACAGGATATGTCAATTATTGATAGCCTTAAAAAAGCAGAGAAGAATGCTACTATTGATACCGTTAAAATAAAATTACTATACGATATATGCTGGCAGTATATTCAAAGCAAGCCTGACACCGGACTTGCTTACGCAAACGATGCACTTGAGAAATCAAAAAATGTAAAATTTAACTTTGGCATTGCCAAGGGGTATATAATGAAAGGCATACATGCTACTATAGTTGGCAACTATAACCTTGCCATTGAAAATTATTTGTTGTGCAAGGAAGTTCATGTGCGGCAAAAAGATTCTGTTGGAATAGCTGCAGTTTTAAATAATATTGGCAACGTTTACTTATACAAAGGAGATTACAACAAAGCCATAGACTATTATCTTCAGTCTGTAAAAATTGAAGAGAGACATATCAATCCTGAAAGGCTTGGTTCCTCCTACATGAATCTTGGCGGATTGTTTTATCAACTAGAAAAACACCAAACCGCCATGCCATATTTCCGAAAATGTTTTGAGGTAACAAAAAATCTTTCTCCGCAACCTCAATACATTGCAATGGCATACAACAGTATTGGAAAAATCCATGCTGCCACCAATAATGCCGACAGCGCATTAATCAATTATAACATGGCTCTTCCGCTTGCCTTACAAACAGGTGATAAAAATGCAGAAGCCGCTTCTTATGAGGGAATAGCAGGATTGTATGTTGTCAATAAAAAGTATAAAGAGGCGTTAGGCTATTACCTAAAAGCAGAAAAATTATTAATAGAAATAGGAAATGCCGATGCACTAAGCGAGGTTACCAAACAAACCTCTCATGTGTATTTTAATCTGGGGCTAAATGATGATGCCATTAAAAAGGCGCATGAGTGTCTTGAGTTGTCGTTAGAAATTGGTGCAAAAAAAACCATTGCAGGAATTACCGCTACGCTTGCAAATGCTTACGAGAAAGAGGGGAACTTTACCAAAGCCCTGCAATATCAAAAACTAAGCAAAGCGTACAACGATTCGTTACTGGACGAAACAAGCAATCGTCAAATTGAAGAGCTGCGAACACAGTATGAAACAGAAAAGAAAGAAACGGAAAACAAAATTTTAACTGTTGAAAACAATCGTAAAGACACAGAAATTTTAAAATCGCGTAACGAAAAAATATTTCTTCTTGCTGCAATAGCGCTCATTTTAATAGCGGGTTGGTTTGCATGGATGCATTTTAAGTTAAAACAACAAAAGGCACATCAGCAGGAACTAATGCGGCAGAAGGAAATACGTTCGCAAGCTGTAATAGATGCTGAAGAAAAGGAACGCCAACGAATTGGCAAGGATTTGCATGATGGTGTAGGACAACTTTTATCAGCCGCACGTATGAATGTCACCAATCTTGAAAACATTTTCTTACATCAACCTGTACAGCAGCAAATAAATTTTAAAAATGCAGTGGACCTTATTGATGAGTCGGTAAAAGAAGTGCGAGCCATTTCGCATAACATGATGCCTAATATGCTTATTAAATCAGGCTTGGTAAAGGCAGTGCGCGAATTCATTGATAAAATTTCGTCAACCGGTAAATTAAAAATTGAACTGCAAACTATTGGTCTTGACCAAAGGCTGAACCAGAATACAGAAAATATTTTGTTTAGGGTGTTGCAGGAAATTGTAAACAATATTATTAAACATGCACGGGCAACTGAGGTAAGCATACAGCTAATTAGGCATGATAATGAAATGGTACTAATGGTGGAAGATAATGGAGTAGGGTTTGATGCAAAAAAAATAAGAATGTTTGATGGAATTGGTCTTAAAAACATACAATCAAGAGTAGAGTATTTAAACGGTACGGTTGATTTTGATTCGCAACCAGGCAAAGGAACAACTGTAAACATACAGGTGCCTGTTGCATAAAAATATTATCGCAATATGAGTAAAAAAATAAGAATTGTAATAGCCGATGACCATCAAATGCTTATTGATGGGATAAAATCTTTGTTAAAAGAAGTTGAGAATATTGAAATTGTTGATTGTGCAAACAATGGTACGGATGCTTTGCAGTTGGTTGAAAAGTACAATCCTGATATTTTACTATCAGACATAAATATGCCAGGAATGGGAGGGCTTGAACTTGCCCGTATTTTAAAGCAAAAACACATTGCAGTTAAAATTATTTCTTTAAGTATGTATGCCGATGCGGCTGTGGTTAGTGATATGCTGCAAGCCGGGGTGAGCGGTTATGTTTTAAAAAACACCGGCAAAGAAGAACTTGTTGCAGCTATTAATAAAGTTTATGGAGGAGGGGTTTATTACTCCGCAGAAATTTCAGATATGATGATGCGTAACATTTCAGGCAAAAAAGAAGAAGGCGCAAGCGCACTAACAGTACGTGAAATTGAAATTGTAAAACTTATCGGTCTTGAAATGACCAATGCGCAAATTGGTGACAAACTATTTATTAGCGAGCGCACAGTAGAAACGCATCGTAAAAATATTTTCCGAAAAACAAATACAAAAACAGTTGTAGGACTTTTAAAATATGCCTACGAGCACAAACTGCTTGATTAAACCCAGCCTGGGTTATTGGAAATTTTACCTGCCATTACCAGATAGATAACAATAGCTATCATCACAACAAATGCAACACCAAATGCTATGCTCAATGATTTATACATGCCTGCATTTTGCTTTAGTTTGGCAAGGCGGTATAAATTATATACTGCTTTTTCGGCACGGTAAAAAGCGCTTTCGCCTTTTACAATGTAATCAAAAGCGCCATACTTCATTACTTCAACAGCTACATCAATTTTATCCTGCCCACTTAGCATTATAACTTCAGTTGCAGGGCTTGTTTTTTTTATTTCCTGCAATATATCCAAGCCATCTTGCGCATCCTTATCAATGCTGTTTAAATAATAATCTAAAAAAACAATGTTGGGCATATCACTTATCTGTTTCAATGCATCTTCGCCTGTAGCAAAAGTTTTGATAGAAAAATTTGACATGGACGAAAGATGGTCGGTAAGCATTTGCAATTGAACCGGATCATCATCAACAATAAAAATGGAAGTGGGCTTTGCCATAAGATTTAATTTTCAATACAAACGTATAGGTTTTTTTTTGACAGAAACAAGCAAAAAATAAAAGTGATTAAAGGGCTGTTGTTAATTCCGTTTTTGCCTGCTCAAACATAGTTTTAAAGGTTTCAATATGAGAAGGAATTTTGTCCACATCGGTACCAGTATCGGCACATTGCTCAATGGTTTTTAAAAGAGATTCGCCTTGCTTAAATCCCATATAACCCGCTTGTGGTTTTAAGGAATGTGCAGCAGTACGCAGTTGTTTTAAATCGTTATTGGCCAAATGTGTTTCCATATTTATTATAATGCCCGGAGCGGCATCTAAAAACATTTTAATGTATTTGGCAATTTTTTCTTTATCGCCTTTGGCGAAGGAATTAAGAAATGTAAGATCGGTGAGTTGCATGGCGCTAATGTATTGAAGTAATTTTAAACTTTGAATCAGTGAATTTGCGCTTCTTAAATTTGTATTAACCAACCATCAAATTACAACCCCTTAAGTCGCTGTTATCAAACCTTCCTAAAACTTCAAATGAACCATTAGAAAATGTTTTACCTAAATCTTGGGTGGCAATAAATGAGCAGGAATAAATGTTGGCGAAGTCAATAACATTAATGCCACCGCTTTTTCCGCTGCCTAAAATCTTAAACGGATCGTTGGTGTCGCGTATCAAAACTTTCATCCACGGTGGGGTTTCAAAAATGCCGCTACCTTTTGAATAAGCCTGTGATAAAAGTTCTGTCATACCGTATTCGCTGTGAATATGTTCAACTCCCAACTTTTGTTTTAAAATATCATGCACTTCGCTACGTATTATTTCTTCCCTGCGTCCTTTCATGCCTCCTGTTTCCATCACAATGCCAAGCCCCCTAAATTCTCCAAGGGGAGACTTCTCTTCTGCGTAGTCAAGTAAGGCAAAGGTTACTCCAAGCAAAATAAATTTTTCTTTTTCGCTAATGAGTTGATAAATGGTTTCATTTAGTTTTTCAAACTCATTCAAATAAAATCCTGAAAGCGGATGCTTGCTTTGTTTAATTAATTCATCAGCCATAAAAACCAAAGAGGAATTATTTCTTTCTAAATAAGATGGCAATAATGCAAGTATGCAATAATCGGATGGAACGCCATAAAATTTTTTAAAGCCATTAAGAAAGGATTTTTTGTATAGTTCTGTATCAACTACAAAATGTTTGCTGGTGGTTGTGCCTGTTGTGCCGCTGCTTTCAAATACAGTTTGGAGTTTGGAGTTATGAGTTGAGAGTTCTTTACTAAAACCAGCAAGGTCCTTAGTGCTTTGATGCTTTAGGTTACAAACAACAATTTGCGATTTGAATAATTGTATTGGCAAAAAAGGAATTTGCTCAATAGATTTTACATTATTTGGTTGGATGCTAAGTTGTGCAATAAAGTTTTTGTAAACAGGACTAAACTCAGCCTGAAATCTGAAAACATCAAGTGCGGTTTTTTCAAAATTTAAATCATCAGAAAAAATTCTGTTACGTAACTCTAAACCCCAAACTCCAAACTCCGAACTCATCTCAATTGTCCACATTAAAATGTAATCCTTTGTTTTCTGTGCGTGACATTGCGGCTTTTACAATTAAGTACGCGACATTAATAAGGTTGCGCAATTCGCACAGACGTGGCGATAAATTCCATTGCTCATACAATTCTTCTGTTTCCAAATACAAGAGCTTAAGCCTATCTAATGCGCGTTTCAATCGCATATCGCTACGGAAGATGCCCACATAACTGCTCATTATTTCCTGCAATTCTTTGCGGCTTTGTGTTAGCAATACCAGTTCTGCTTGTGTGCGCGTGCCTGCATCATTCCACTCGGGAATTTGTTCATTGAATTTTGTTTGAGAAATTTTTTCTGAAGAATGATTAAATGCACGTGTAGCAAACACCAACGCTTCAAGCAGTGAGTTTGATGCCAAACGGTTTGCACCATGCAATCCAGTGCTTGCACATTCACCTACAGCATATAAATTTTTTATAGTGCTGCATCCAAATTCATCAACACTAATTCCGCCACATACATAATGCTGCGCAGGCGCAACGGGTATGCACCTGCTTACTCACATCAATACCTATGCTTAAGCACTTCTCGTAAATATTTGGAAAGTGATCTTTAAATTTTTGCAAATCAAGTTGAGTGCAGTCAAGTAAGACAAAATCATCGCCACGCTTTTTCATTTCGCTGTCAATAGCACGTGCAGCAATATCGCGTGGCGCAAGTGAGGCGCGTTCATCATAACGTTGCATAAATTCTTTTCCATCTTGCGTTTTCAAAATACCGCCAAAACCGCGCACCGCTTCGGTAATTAAAAAAGAAGGATTAACTCCTGGCTGATACAATGCCGTAGGATGAAACTGAATAAACTCCATGCCATCAACTTTTGCCATTGCACGATATGCCATTGCAACACCATCGCCCGTTGCAATTACGGGATTGGTAGTGGTTTTGTAAACGTGGCCAGCACCACCAGTTGCCATTAGTGTTACTTTACTTAAAATAGTTTCAACTTTATTGGTGTTGGAGTTAAGCACATATGCACCATAACATTCAATTCCGGGAGTAGAGCGCTTTACCAATTTGCCAAGATGATGTTGCGTAATAATGTCAACTGCAAACTGGTGTGTACTGATAGAAATATTTTTATTGCTGTGAATTTGCTGCAACAATTTTCTCTCAATCTCCAATCCTGTTATATCTTTATGATGCAATACACGATGCTCACTATGCCCACCTTCTTTTGCCAAATCAAAATTTCCTTTTGGTCTTTATCAAAACTCGCTCCCCATGCTATAAGTTCGTCAATACGCTGGCGGCTTTCATTAATTACTATGCGTACAATTTTTTCGTTGCACAATCCATCACCGCAACTTAACGTATCCTGAATATGTTTTTCAAAGGAGTCAGGCGCATAAGTTACTCCTGCTATTCCGCCCTGTGCATATTTGGTATTTGATTCGTCTTCGGTGGCCTTGGTAATAATGTGAACCGTTCCTTTTTGCGCAGCCTTTAATGCAAAACTTAATCCTGCAATGCCGGAACCAATCACTAAAAAATCAACTTTGTTAGACATTGATTGTTACTTTTGCACAAATATAGTACGGAGTTTGGAGTTGGTAGTTCGGAGTTAGTTGTACTGGTAGCGAATTGATACGAATTTGCGAATCATACCACATTGCTTAGTACTTAACCACTAATAATATAATGCAAAAAAAAGTTTATACCGTTTACAGTGAAATGACTCCTAATCCCAACAGCATGAAGTTTGTTGCAAGTCGCATGTTGCTGGATGAAGGTAAGGTTGAATACCACCATAAATCAGAAGCGAAAGAATGCCCGTTGGCATTTCAGTTGTTTGATTTTACTGGCGTGAAATCTATTTTTATTACATCTAACTTTGTTACCATTACAAAGAAGCGGATTTAGATTGGTACGAAATCACCAATATTTTGCGTGAGTTTATTCAGTCGTTTTTAAATAATGGGGAAAGAGTTTTTAGTTTAGAATTCAGGCTTAAAGAGAGAGTTAAGTACGAGGTACCAAGTACCAAAACGGAGACCAACATTAATTCAAAAGTTGAAGAACACAGTGTACAATATTCAACGGAAGAATCTGTAGAGATAGAAAATCAAATCAAACAAATGCTGGATGAGTATGTGCGCCCGGCTGTTGAGGGTGATGGTGGTGCTATTGATTTTAAATCGTTTAACGATGGCATTGTTACTGTTGTACTAAAAGGCTCTTGCAGTGGCTGCCCTTCAAGCACCATAACTTTAAAATCGGGCATAGAGAATTTATTAAAGCGTATGATACCTGAGGTAAAAGAGGTGGTTGCTGAGGCGGATTAATATTTTTCTCTTGCCAACACCGCCTTATATCTCTCCAAACACCTGTTACGAGAAAACGTATGTTCTACCATTGGTGGAGGGTAATTAAAATCTTCAAATTCGGGCACCCATTTGCGTATGTACTTTAAATCTGAATCAAACTTCTTAGTTTGCTCATAAGGATTAAAAATTCTGAAGTACGGAGCAGCATCGCAACCACTGCCAGCTGCCCATTGCCAGCCTCCATTGTTCGCACTTAAATCAAAGTCTAATAATTTTTTGCAAAATAAGCTTCGCCCCATTGCCAGTTAATCAGCAAATGTTTTGTAAGAAAACTTGCCACTATCATGCGCACGCGGTTGTGCATAAAACCTGTTTCATTTAACTCGCGCATGCCTGCATCTACAATGGGATAACCTGTTTGGCCATTGCACCATTTTAAAAAATCTTCCTCATTGTTGTTCCATTGTATTTGGTTGTATTGTGGTTTAAATGCACCCGTAACCACGTGAGGAAAATGCCACAATATCATCATATAAAAATCCCGCCATATCAATTCATTGAGCCATGGCTCACTTAATTTTTTGCAGCAGTTGCCAGTTCACGAATGCTTACAGTTCCAAATCTCAAATGTACACTTAGGCGCGATGTACCTTTTACCGAAGGAAAATCTCGTTGCGTCCGTAATTTTTTATAATGTCTTTTACAATTTCATTTGAAGGAAAATCAGTCACTGTTTTTTAAACCCATTTCGTGCAACGGAGTTATTTCTTTAAACGCTGTTTTGAAAAAAGCATTAAAATATTTTTCGGTGGGGTAGGCTTTAAGATAAAAGTTGCTGAGCTTAGCTTTCCACTTTCTGCTGTATGGAGTAAAAACTGTGTAGGGGGTTCCGTCATCTTTCAGTACTTCATCTTTTTCAAAAATGGTTTGGTCTTTAAAAGTGTTGAACGAAATATTTTTTGCGGCAAGAAATTTTTTACCGCTTCATCTCTTTCTTTGGCGTAAGGCTCATAATCGTGATTGGTGTAAACAGTTTTTACAGTGTAGTCATCAGTAATTTTTTTCCAGGCTTCAAGCGGAGTAGCATAATAGGTTAAAAGTGTGCTGCCAAGTTTTTTAGCTCATCATTCAAATTATTTAAAGCCTGATAAATAAACATTACACGCTTGTCGTACTTATCTTCTAACCTATCAAGTATGTTTTTATCAAAAATAAAAATAGGTAACACCGGGTTGCCGGTTTTTAATGCATGATAAAGCGCGGCATTATCATGCAATCGCAAATCGCGTCTTAGCCAAAAAATGGTAATGGGTTGTTGGTGCATATAATGTTACTCCAACAATAGTGCTTAAAAATAGTTTACTGCAAAAGTAAAGCTGCCTTACGGGGCAGCTTTATTGGAAGAGTATTTTTTTGAAGGGTTATTTTCTAATCACAATTTTTTGTCGTTCGCTAAAACCGTCACCGGTGGCTTCCAACAAATAAATGCCATCGTTAAGTTCAGATAAATCAAGGTTGATGGTTGAAAGATTGGAAATGGATTTTATCTTGCGACCTGAGAGGTCGTAAATATTAACGGTTATATTTTCCAACTCGTTTTCAAACAATAATTTAAAAATTCCGTTACTTGGGTTAGGTATTACTTTTAGCCCCCTATCAAATTCGATTTCATTCATACTTTCATTTTCTTGCGAGCCTGGAAGTCTCATTGAAGTATTTTGACACAGATACTTTTCAATACCTGTATTGTCAATTAAACCCCATTTAACGGGAGAAAGTGTCCCATTGCGCTGACCTCCCTTATAGTTAGGGTTTATACCTCCTCCCGAAGAGAAAGTCCAAACAGCATTGCAACACGATGAGCCATCAGGTTTTATTCTTGAGATATAAAATTCATCGTCATTAGATCCTTCGTTGTACATACCCACTGCGGCATATAATCCATCAGTTTGTTCAGCAACTCCATTGAACAGATCCCCCCTTGTTAAGGTTGATTTGTACAGCCATATTTGGTTAAGATAAACATCTATTTTCATGTTTATAGCATAACCACTTCGGTAAGTTCCTACAAAGTGTAAATTATTATCAGATGTTTGATGATGAAATTAGCAACCTCATCAACTGTTGAGTAATAAATTTTATTGGCAGTTGGTGTAAATAAAGACTCATCAACCTTCATAAGATATATATTGTGCGCCAAATCTTTGTGGAGTGCCAATAATGTTACCATTGGCTGGATTAAACTCATAAATAATAATATCAAAATCGGTTGTTGGTGTACCACCATTGGTATGACCAACCAAATAGTAACGCGATGGTGCTCCTGACAATGGAGATATGCGAACAATTTTTCTTGCTTCATCAATTTTATCTGTGGTTGCTGAAGTGCGTGATGTGCGCCAAACAAAGTTGCCATTAAGGTCAAGTTTTAAAAGTATAATATTTGTATTTGTTGTAGATATTGAAACAGTTCCCGCTACCAAATAACCATCAACCATTGGCATTACATCAAATCCGCTTTCATTATAAATATAAGTAGTTGTTCCACTAACAAAATCGCCTATTCTTTTTCTAAAATCAACTGTCATGTCGGGTTTGTATTTTACAACATATAAATCTCTGTCGGCTGCGTTATGAGCACCTGAAATATCCCCAATTGCAACAAACCCACCGTCAGAAGTAGCAGTTACCCTTCTCCCAACATCTGTATTTCCTGTTTGATCAATATGCATACATAATGATGTGGGCGGGCAGTTTTGATCAACAGTTACTTGTTGCGAAGCAAAATCAAAACAGCCTTGAGCATTGGTAACAAGTACTGAATAGTTAGTGGTTACTGCCGGAGAAACTGTGATGGAGTTAAAAGTAGCCCCACCCGGAGACCAAGAATAGGTACAACCAATACATGCAGGATTAGCAGATAGTGTAACAGATTCACCTAAACAAATATCGGGGTCGGTACATAGAATGCTAATATTGGGCATGTTCGATATGGTAATGTACGCACAGTCAGATGCTGTACAACCATTAGCATCGGTAACAGTTACACAGTAATTACCGGTTACACATGCATTCATATTTGGTCCACCAAATAAACATGTGCCGGGTTGCGACCATTGGTAATTTGCAAAGCCTGCACCGGCATTTAAGTTTACTGATGAGCCGTTGCAGATTAATTGGTCGGAACCGAGGTTGACTGCGATGGGAGATTGATTAAAACAAACATCATCTATGTATGCGTAACCAAAGTGGCCACCAGCGCCACAATCTGCAGCAATAAACTCAATCGTATAATCATCTCCGGCAATAGAATTATAATTAAGTGTACCAACTTGCCAGTCTTGCCATAAAAGGCCGGAGGTGGTTCTAACGCAATTTAGAATAGGCAAGGCTGGTTCAGGATTAAATAATGGATTTAGTGGATCAGCTACAATACAAATTCTATCTAATTCTGCACCAGAATTATCCAATATTCTCGCAACAAAAAATGGAAGTTCTTCGGGGGCGACATGGTCAGCAACAAACTCCATAACCAATGCGTAAGAAAAACTTACAGTTTGAGGACAATTTTGGGTTGCTGTAAAAGTTGAAGACAAGCGATTGATTCCAAAGTTAGGAAAACAGGGGTTAAATGAGTTTACCCTTGCTGCAAAACCACTGTTGTTGTTTGTCATATCTAAAGCAGGAACTATTGGATCGCTCCCATTTGTAACCAAACTAAAGTTATCAGAATTAACATTTAATGCAGTGGGAGACCACCCAAAGCCCCCAACTCCAATGTTGGGAATAGCATTGCAATGTCCTCCAGTATAGCCTCCTACTGAACCTGAAGCAGAAAAACCCTCAAATAAATCAAATGGATCTTGCTCAAAATCTAAACAGCCACCCCCAAGCAATTTTGCTGATGGACTGTTTGCAGTGATAGTAGCCCGCTGATAAATTTTTTTTGACTCGGGGTACTCTTTAAAATACTGCTGCCTGTAATAGTTTCTTATAAAATTCAATTTGATTTGTTGTAGGTCGCTTTCAAGTACTTCACCATGATCATGCCCGTGATTGTTAAAACTATTGACGTATCCTTCTAAAATTTCTTTTGGAAAAGGAACCTTTATTTTGTCATCAATATATTTTTCAATTTTTAACTCCTCGACTTTCATTTTATTCATACGAGTCAGATATTCACTGCTCAATTTCTGTGCAGTTGATATTTCTGGCATCATGAGCAAGAGAGCCGCAATTGAAAAAGAATAAATAGCCAATATAGCGTTGATTGTTAAACTGTTTTTTCGCATAACTTTTGATTTTAATTGTTAGACATAATTTGATTTAATACCCCAAATATTTTAAGATGTACTTAAAT
Source organism: Bacteroidota bacterium (assembly GCA_016714005.1). GTDB lineage: Bacteria > Bacteroidota > Bacteroidia > AKYH767-A > OLB10 > JADJOA01. Next base: position 504,718 of record JADJOA010000002.1, on the reverse strand, counting down.
AAATTACAACAACCTTTTATCCGTGCACAAAAACAAAAAAAGCGTGCTGTTTGGGCACGCTTTTTTAAGCCAATACCATTTTAACTTTATTTTTCAAGCATTAATTTTTCTGTCCACGAAAAGCCGCTTTCATAAATTTTAATAATGTAAACTCCGTTTTTTAAGCTAGTTAAATCTATTTTGGATTTACGCTCAGATAAATTCGAAACCGATAAAACTAGTTTACCATACATATCAAATAGTTCAACTAAGTGAATTATATCCTTTCCTTCAATAATAAATATTCCTTTTGAAGGGTTTGGGAAAATTCTGCTATCGTTTATAATCAAAGACCGATATTTATATTCTGGCCTAAGCCGTTTACCCATTCTTAGATGTGCGTAAATGCATTCATCAATCACAATTTCAAAATCGGCTCCATCATCAATATCTACACCTGGAAATAACTCAACAGCTTGTGAAACGAATCTGACTGAACTTCCTGCATTAATTAATACTGGACCATTAGTTTGTTGATTAGTAACGTTACTGCCAGCATGAATAAAATTAGTTGCTGATTCTAAATGGATATTGTTGAATTGAGTATTCTGAATATACAATTCATCAAGACAACAGTTTTCGAGATCAGAATTATAAGTGTCGGGTATTTGATTTTGAACATCATCCCCATTTAAATAAGTTATACTTCCGATCAGGTTAATCTCTTCATTACAATTCCATAATTTTAAAGTATAGTTGTAGCCATCTTCTGGCAAACTGGTGCCATCTGGCAACTCACCAACCCATGCAAACAAGTAATCGGTATATCCAGCATCAATCAAACCATTAACATCAAAAGCAGATTGGGAATATACAGGCGCACCAAACCCATCCCACAAGGTGAAGTCGATTCCGATCGCATTTTCTACTAAAATCATCCATGGGGTTTCAGATGCAACTATAACATTTGGTAAATTAGGATTGTGAGATATTGCTCCTAAATTGGGTGAACAATATGCACCACAAAACTCATAATCAACGGAAGAAAAACGAACATTGTCTATTCCAATATACCCTGCAAAACATTCAAACGAACCATTTGAACTTGGATCAAAATCCTCTCTGGTCATGTGGAACCCTATGTAATCAAACTGATCAATATTTGTAGGAGCCACCCATGAAAATGAAATCCTATGCCAAGCTCCAATTGAGTAAGTTTGAGGATTAATGTCAAAATTAGCAACCTCATCAATATCCTGAGCCAATCCATCTTCCAGTTCGATATAGTTTTCTGTGCATAATATTTCAGATTGACCATCTTCGTTTTGGTAATGAATTCTATTTTTCGCAACCATTATCCTTAGTTTGGTTTCAGTAGTGTTCCATAATACTCCTTCAGGGGATAAATAAATATACATTGAGAAATAATATGTCTGTCCAGGATTCATTCCTTCGTTGTTGAACTTTTGCTGAATTAATTCATAGGTTCCCATACCTAGAGAACCATTTCCAGATAATGTAGAGATTACATAAGGAGTGTGGCTCCCTAAGTTTGTTCCGCTTGAATGTTTCCAATCACATGAATGGAAATGAAGCGAATTATCATCATTTGCAAATTCAATATTTGAAAGCCAGTTTGCCAATTTATCAGCTTGAGCAACCCCACTAGGATAAGATTCGCCACTCTTATGACTTTCAAACCCTGCGTTATAAATCAGGTTTGTTTGTGCATTGGAGGTAGAGAAGTAAAGCAAAAGGACAATTAACTTACTAATATAATATTTCATAATTAGCACTATTTTTCTTTGAGTCATAGGATTGTGGCATTAATGGTTACAGTTGAAATTTAATTTGCGTTGAAGGGAGTTAATATCCTTTTCTTGTTTAATTATATACAAAGTAAGCTCCTCAATTTTCTGCAAAAGCAGAGCATTCATCTTTGCAACATCCATCCCGTTAGATACCATCTCATTGGCAGATGGTACATCTGGTAAATGTTTATTCTCCATTATGAACGCCTCTACTGCTGATAAGTCTTTGAGTTTATAATTTTCATCAAAAACAAAATCAGCCCAGTTGGCGGTGTTTGCAATTGCTACTTTAACTTTTTCAGTAAGTATACCTTTCTCTACATAAAGTTTATAATCTCCTGGAGATGTGGTTGAGTGTTTTCCAATAATAACCTTACCTGACCCGTCTATTCTAAATCTGATTTCATCATTACTTAAAAGGCTACTTGAAGTTGTACCTTTTGTAAGCACTGTAAAATTACCCGCTTTATCTCCTTCTATTGCCACACCACCGTTTTCTGTACTTCCATTAGCAGACATACTGTAGTTAGTTAATCCGGATACCCCACCTAAAAATGAGATGTAACTTGATTTTAGAGTTGGCGCAAAAACTGAACTTTTTGTACCCATTTCAAACCTTTCTATATGGTTAGATACAGAAAAATCTTTTGTAAATGATAATGCCTGTCTATCAATAGAAAATTTTGAAGCGGCTACGCTGGCACTACCCGTTCTGTACTTAAAATCCAGAGATGCACCAGACTCTATATCCCACTTGTAATAATATGTACCAGTTGGGTTTGTTGAATAGTGTATTTTTTCAAATCTTAACTCTGGCACGGTAACATAATGCCCGCCCGAATTTTGTTTAAAATGAATGTAAGCTTCAGGATTAAGGCTGGAGAACCCTGTACCGAAAAAAACCAATTTTACCACTTCGATAAATACTTGCAGTAGAGGCAGCCCCTGTAGGTAACCACTGTCCATTGCATAGATTCGAATACGCAATAAATAATAATAAAATAATTTTTCTCATAATTTTAATTTTTTAATTGTTTAGACATAATTTGATTTAAGCCCCAAATATTTTAAACCGCACTTAAATAAATTACAGCCAACTTTTATCCGTGCACAAAAACAAAAAAAGCGTGTAGTTTAAACACGCTTAGTTTTAATACGAAGGTTGCTTATTTAAAAATCCCGTCTAAAAATTCCATCTTTTTCCTTGCTGCAACATCTACCGTTGCGCCATCCTGCATAACTACATAACCGCCTCTGCCTTTTACATACTTACTTACATAAGCAAGGTTTATTAAGTGCGATTGATGTACGCGGTGGAAGTCAAAAGGCTCCAGCATTTCTTCGTAATCGGCAAGTGGTTTGCACACCAATATTTTCTTTTTGTCTTTTAAATAAAAGTTGGTGTAATTCTCGGAAGCTTCGCAACGCACAATGTCTTCAATATTTATAAAAGCGAGGCCGTCAAAAGCCGGTACTGCAATTCGTTTTGAAAATGGAATGGAGGCTTTTCGGTGAGGTACATTTCCATTACTATGAATCAGTTTTTTTTCTTGTATGCGTTCGCATGCTTTTTTAACAGCGTTAACAATATCATCTTCGGTAAATGGTTTAAGTATGTAATCAACTGCGTTTACTTTAAATGCTTTAACGGCAAAGTTTTCGTAAGCAGTCACAAAAATAATTTCAAACTGATGGTCTAAAAACTTGTTAAGCAAATCAAATCCGCTGCCATACGGCATTTCCACATCTAAAAAACGATATCGGGGTTGTGTTGTTTTATTTTTTCATATCCCTCATCGGAAGAGCGGGCTGTTTCTAAAACTTTTACCTGATGACAGTTTTTTTCAAGAACAAATTTTAATGAACTGATGCTTTTGGGTTCGTCATCAATAATGATGGCTGTAAACATAAAGAGTTAAACGTTTTTTTGTTTTATAGGTAAAGACAGTTGAACAAGCGTTCCTTGATTAGAAGGGGTTAACGCAGATTTATCTATTATGGTGCATGCAATATCCAAATCGTGTATTTTGTTAATTACGTTTATATGCGACTCGCTCAAAGAGATTCCAACCGATGTTCGGCTTTTATTCTCTTGTTCTTTCAATTTTTTTGATTTATTTATTCCAATACCATTGTCGTCTAAAGTAACAAATAGCCGGTTATTTTGTATTTCAAAATTCAAAATTAATTTTCCGCCCCCATCCTTCAGGTATTTTAATCCATGATTAATGGCATTCTCTACATATGGCTGAAATATAAGAGATGGTACAAGCAGCTCTCCAGCTTGTTGCTTCACATCTTGAGTCAACGTAATACTGTATGTAATTAAATCCTCGTAACGCAACTTTTCAAGCTTTATATAAATCTCTAATAAGTCAATTTCATCAGCAAGAATAACAAAGTCTCTGTGAGAGTGATTGAGTGTTTTGCGAATAAGTTTAGCAAACTCAGCCATAAAATACTGCGCTGATTTGTAATCTTCTTTGATATTAAAATGTTGAATGGCATTTAAGCAATTGAAAATAAAATGCGGATCCATTTGTGACCTTACGGCCTCTAATTTCAATTCTGCAAACTGTTTGTTTATTGAAGTTTTCTCGGCTTCATCTTTTTTTATTCTTTTTATTCGGTATTTAAAGACATAATAAATAGCGAGGCAACTGACTAGCCCCATTAAAGCTTTAAATCTCCATGTTTGCCACCATGCAGGTAAAATTTCAAATATTATAATGGCATTATCTTTTGATTCAATATTGTTTTTATTAATTGCCAGTACCTTAAATGAGTAGCTGCCGGGTAATAATGCAGGGAGTTCTATTTCATTTAATGAGGTAATGGTGCCCTCGGGATTATCCCCTGTCAAAAAATAACGATAAGTCAAAAAATCAGATGACGAATAAGAAATACCGTTGAATTTTATTTTTATGTTATTACCGTAGTTTGCAGTTAATTTTTTGGATGCAAGCTCAACCGGTATATTGTTTACTAAAAAAGAGGTAATTTGAACAGAATGATCCGGATCTTTAGAGAGTTGGTTTTCGTGAAAAAAATTTAATCCGTTATCGGTAGCAAGATAGATAGTGTCTTTATTAATACACATATCATTAATCAAAGCAGTTGAGAACCCATCAGATTGTGTGTAATTTAAACAAGTTTGAATTTCATTTTTTCTATTTAAAATAATTTTAGAAATGCCAAGGTCAGAGATTGCCCAAATATGTTGAAATGAATCAATATATAGTTTGCGAATTTGATTAGAAATCAATCCATTTATATTATTAATTGAAAACAAGGAATCATTGTAGAGGTACTTAATTCCATGATTATACGTGGCAATTATCAGTTTCCCGTTATTTAAATATTTCAGGTCAGAAATACGCCCCCATTTTTTAAAGTCGTATAATGAAATGTGATTAAGCCTCTTGCTGGTGTCTAAATAAAATAAAGAATCTATAGTTGCAATGTAGTGCGAAAATCCAACCAAATTAGCTGATTCAATTGTTGTTCCTCTTTTTCTGTGTATTAAGGTATCAATTTTTCCCTGTGGAGATACCAAGTATGTTCCCGAGTGACTAGTGAACAACAAAATACTGTCATTGACAACCGAAAAATCTTTTACAGATGACCCGCCAATGTTGTAGTAACTGATTGCCCCGGCTTTATTTATTCTTGCAACACTGCGATCAGAACAAAAAAACAATTCGCCCTTAGAGTTTTGATAAACCCCCTTTATGTTATTAAACGATCTGTTAAATGCCGGGATTACCGATTTATTATAAAAAGTGCTATTAACCAACTCTTGGGTTATACCTTCTTTGAATCCAAGATAAATTCTATTATTAAGAAAATGTATAATTTTAATATCATTGGACTTTAATTCGTCTTTTTCAGAATAGTAACTAATGGCCGATTTTGATCTGAAAAATACACCATTACCCAATGTAGAAAACCATCTGTTGTTATCCTTGTCAATTAATGTTGAACTTATTTTTTCGTTTAATAATTCTGTTCCAGTAACCTCAAATGCATCATTCACCTCCTGTACGCCATGTTTGTATGTAGAAATTATATGTACACCTGTAGTGTAATTATAATTGGAGCGTGTAATATCCCATTTTAAATTTTTGCTATATTCAAGTATTACGCTGTCATTTCTTATTTTAAATAAGGTAACATTATTCCCTTTTATATTAAAAAGATTCAGTTCAGGAATGGCCTGTTTTCTAAAAATATTCGTATTCCCGAGGTCCTGAGAGAAAACCCTAATGTTTTTTATTTTTCTTTTATATGTTCCTAAACTATCATACCTATAGAGGATACCTGTATCTGTAAATCTTTCAGCAATTAATATTGCTAAGTTGTATTTCCCACTATCCCTTAACACCTGTATGTGGTAAAGTTTAGAACTGTTTTCATTGGCAATCTCCGGAATAAAAGGAATAAATTTTTTGTTTTCATTGTACCCCCAAAGCGATTCTGATAAAAACCAAACAGTCCCTAAATTATCCTCGTAAAACCCACTGAATGACCTTTTAGATAATACCAGGTTTTCCGGTATATTTTTATCGTTTTTGTGTGAGTATATCTTCCCTTTGTAGTAATAACATAGCCCGCCTGTAAAACATATAAACCATGTTCGGCCTTTTTTATCTGAATAAACTTCAAGCACTTCATTGTCGGTTAATCCGTCTTCAGTAGTAAAGGTTACGAAATTTTTTCCATCAAAACGGCTTGCGCCATTTTCAGTTCCAAACCAAATGAACCCATCCTTATCTTGTGATGAGCAGTAAACCATATTACCCGCCAAACCATTATCGCGTGTATAGTGTCTGTAAACAAAAGATTGAGATAATACAGTTACTGCTGTAAAGACGCAAACAATCAGGAAAAAAAAAGACTTCACGGTTTCAATAATAACCATTTAAAATAAAAAAACGCGAATCGTTTAATGATTCGCGTTTTTTTATTTTATAAATCTGCATTCACATACCCCTTTGTTTCTCTTTATATTTTGTTATTTGCTTTCTTAAAGCTTCCACGGCTGTATCGGTAGCTTCTTCAAAAGTTTTGCATTGCTCTTTGGCAAAAAGTGTTTTGCCGGGGGTGTTAATTTTAATTTCTGTTATTTTGTTTTCGTGTGATGAATTTTTGTCTAGCCTTAAAAAAACCTCACTGTCTATAATGCTGTCATAAAAATGACGTAGCTTTTCAATTTTTTCCTCAACAAATGAGATCAACTTTCTGTCGGCATCAAAATGGATGGACTGCACTTTTACTTTCATAATCATTTCAAATTTATTTTAAAAAGCGATTGGCAATCCCGCATTGCCTGCTTTTAAGTTATACATAAAATATCTGGTACGGGAACGACTATCAAAGAACGGTAGGTAAATATACGATTCAAAATTATGCTTTAGGGTGTGCCTGCTTATAAATATTTTTTAATTTTTCTATTGTATTGTGCGTGTAAACTTGCGTGGCGGCCAAACTTGCATGACCCAAAATTTCCTTTACTGCATTAATCTCGGCTCCGTTATTTAACATTTGGGTTGCAAACGTATGCCGCAATACATGCGGGCTCTTTTTTTGTCCGGTGGTAACAGTTGCCAGTTTCGACTTCACTAATCTGTAAACGAACTTATCATATATTTTGTTTCCGTTATCTAACACAAAAAAATTATTCATCAATAATTCTTTGGTAAATAAATTATTCCTGAGGTTGATATAGTTAGAAACCTCCACTTTCATTTTGGCCGAAACCGGAATTATGCGCTCTTTATTTCTTTTACCAAGCACTTTAATTGTTAAATCATAAAGGTTAATATCTGTGTCCTTTAAATTACAGAGTTCAGACAAACGAATGCCGGTTTGGTAAAAAATGTTGATAATCAGTTTATCCCTTGCACCCGGAAATCCTTCTTTAAATTCTACTTTATCAAGTAAAATATCCATGCGCTGTTCGTCAACAAAAACGGGCAAGTGTTTGGCAACCTTTGGAGAAACAATTTTTTGCATGGGGTTGCGGTCAATTGATTTTTCACGAAGACAAAACTTAAAAAAAGACTTGAGCGTGGAAATTTTCCTACGGACAGTACGGCTGTTTATCTTTTGCTCCATGAGCGAAACAATCCATGATCGTACAAAAACATGCGTTACTTCTTTGGCCTCTTTTATTTCGTATGTCTTTTCAATATAGCTAAAGAATTGTTCCAGGTCTCTGCTGTAAGCAAGAACCGTATGTGCAGAATATCTTCTCTCGTACTGAAGGTATTTTAAAAAGCGTTGAAAAGGCATTGGCTGATTTTCTTCAAAAATATATGCCTTGTTTAACGAAAAAACTGGCAATTTTAGTTTTAGCAATAAGATGTTAAATCTGAAATGTTAAAAAGCCCTGTGTATTTTAACACAGAGCTTTCCCTTCAGTTTTTTATAATATTATTTAACACCCTTCCCCTTTATAAACTTTGATGACATTTCAAAGTAGGGCTTGCTGTAATCAGCACTTTTTAGTTTAATAAAATAAACTCCATTAGGAATACTTTCAATGCTTATAGGAATTCTGTTTTGTCCTTCAACCATTTCAGTTCTGTATCTTATCAGTTCTTTTTGTGTTATATCAATTACAGATATTTCAATCTGCCCTTTGTATTCAGCACTAAAACCACAATTAATAAATTTAGAAGCTGGGTTAGGAAACAGATTAAGATGTGATGGCGATTTATTAAAGTCAATCGATTTCCATTCGGTTGTTGTAGAGTGCCCATTAAAATCTGTTTGCCTTATTCTGTAAAACGACTGACCAGTTAAAGGATTTTTATCAGTATAACTGTAACTGTGTACCTCTTTAGAGTTACCAGCACCGTTAACTCTTCCTATCTCTTCAAAATTTGCTTTATCACTGCTCCTCTCTACTGTAAAGAAATCATTGTTTTCTTCACTTGCAGTTATCCATTTTGAAACAGCATAATCATCAGCTTTTTCAACATAAAACGAAAGCAATTCTATTGGTAATGGATTAGCCCATTGTATGCTGGCAAAATCAGAAAAACCACCCAGCCCTTCTCTGATTGTTATATCGGCAGTGCTTGAGGTATTACATGTTCCGTTTAATGACCATGTTCCTCCGCTGCCAGATGGACTTCGCTTCATTACCGTCCAGAAAGTGCCTGTATTATTGCTGTACCCCTGGTTGTATAAAGTTACATTATATGTTCCGCTTGCAGGAGAAACACTTGCATTAATTGTCCAGTAACCATGATTTAATGCTGGTTTTAAAGCATAGTTTCGTCCAGAGCAATCGCTTGATATAGGTCCGTTAGGAACAGTAGACCAACTACTAAAAGTTGCTAAAAGGTTGTAGGGTGAGGTTGGGGCAATGGTATAATTAATTTCTGCTAACTCATAGCCCATTGCAGCATTGCCAACAGGCAGGTAATAATTGCCGGTAGTTGTTCCAATGCTTCTGCGCAACCTTCCTCTAACATAACTATTCACATTTCCTGAGTTAACAGCAGTGGGTGTTGTATTGGTAACATTCACCTCGTTGTTAGCTGCTGTTATTATTACACCATCGTTTAAATCAAGTGTTCCTGTAGATCCTATATTAATACTGCTTGTTCCTCCGCTCAATGTAATGCCTGTACTTTTATTATCAACCCTCACCCTTCCTCACATTAATGAACCACCACCCTTGTTGAATGTTTGGGCTGTTAATCCGTCAAATTCAAGTGTACTTCCTTCTCGATTTATTATACTTGTGCTCCCGTTGGCGTTAAAAAAATTCCCGTCAAGGGTTATATATTTTCCATTAAAGTTAAACACACTCGTAGCACTTTGTACCGTCATGTTACCAGCAATATCAATATCCTGATTGAGGTTTACCTGACCACCAGTCTTCTGAATTCTTAGGTTAGGAAACTGGCTTAATCCAACTAGGTTTCCGTTAATTGCTTGAGTTGCCGTTCCAGGTCCAAAATAAATTGTTGATGCTGTGTTTGCAGAAAGATCACCATTATTTGTGTAGTCTCCGCAAAGCTGCAGGGTGTTGTTTCCCTGAATCGAAAGGGAACCACCGGGGTTTATTGTAAGAGACTTGCATACTGCACCACTTCCATTTATTACAGGTTGATTTACCGGGCCATTTACTACAACTGCATCAATGGTGCATGATGGTATTGCACACCCGCCCCAATTACCCGGTTTAAACCAATCATTATCTATTCCTCCTGTCCAAACAACGGTTGTGGGGGTTGAACTATATGATAATGGCGAACCGGATGTAAAATCTAATGAAAAACCTGTATTGTTATTGGAATAATTGGTTATTAGTAGAATATATGTTTGCCCGGCAGTAACAGCAAGTGTTGAACAATCATTTGGACCACCTGCATTTTCATGAGTACCTGTTGCAGATGCGTTTAAACTTGTAGTGCCTGGCGTACCGGAGAAATTACACCTTACAGGCATGATAGATTGTGAGGAAATTTGAGAACACACAGTGCCAAAAGAAATTCCTGTTGTATTAAAAAGCATAAAATCATAATCTGTTGATGACACTAAAGGCGTAATATCAAAAGCGAGGGTTCCGTTGTTTTGAATATTAAAGTAATACCATACCGAGTTTCTTTCCCCACCTCCATAACAACTATAAGGAGTTGTATAATCACAAACATTACCTGCACCTGTAAATCCAGGATTACCTACAGGCGTTATTTGATTACAAATAAGAGTAGGGTAAATACAATCTTGTTGTGGTATAGAAGGGAATGCCGCACCATCAGTGGCAATTATATTAAAGTTACCCATATAATTACTACGACCATCAACAGCAAGATAATAGGTATTGCCTGGCACTAAACCAGATTGATTTATCTCTGAATAATAGACAGTTGTTGAACCCGGGCATTGTGTTGCATTATCATTGCAAGCAACATTGGTTAAGGAGGAACAGGTTCCTGAAAATAATGCAATTTGTGTATCTACCAAGGTGCCCAAATAAGTTCTTACTCGAATGGTGCCGGATGCAGGGCAAACAATGTAGTACCAAACTGTATTTGAATTACCACCACCCCAGCAGGCAGGTAATGCCGGATCGCTGGTTGATGTTGCACAGCCATTATCTCCAAAAAGAGTAACTCCAACTGTTAATTCCTGGGCATCGCATGGTAAATCGTTTGTTGGAATTCCATTAGGGCATGGATCCATAACGCATAAATCAAATGTTCCTTGCGCATTACCATCCTTATCCCACATTCTTATGTAAACGACATCGCCAGGAGTAAGTGAAGTAACGCTTAGGTAGGGCATAAAGCCATTCGCACTTGCATCATCATCACACGCAACAAGCGTGTAAGTGCCGCTACATGCAGTAGCAGAATATAACGCCATGCCCATATCTGTTAATGTACCTTGTTTTGTATCAATGGTTAATCCCCCTGATGCAGGAACTGTAACAGCGAACCATATATCGCCAGTAACATAATTGGCGCAGCCCGGTGCAGGTATGCCACCACCTGTAGCAGTAGCGCAATTATTGTTGTACGTTGCGTAATTGCATGATGTGGTTGGTGTAATTACAACTGCAGAACAAGGGTCATCATTTGATGGTGATCCACCGGCACAAGGGTCATAAATACATAAGTCAAATGTGCCACTTTCATCATTATTATACGACCAAAACCTTATGAATAGTGTTGCGCCCGGAGTAAGACCAGTTAAACTGAGGTAAGGCATATACCCATTAGAACTTGCATCATCATCACATGCAATAACGGCAAATCCTGTTGAGCAATTAGTTGCAGAATAAACTGCCATTCCTCCATCGGTTATATCGCCCTCGCGGGAATCAAACTGCAATGTGCCAGATGCAGGCACAGTTACTCTAAACCATACATCGCTACCGTTGTATGATGCACATCCAGGTCCAGGAATACCACCACCGGTGTTGGTTGCGCATGCATTGGTATAGGTGGAATAACTGCAGCTTGCATTCACCGGTATAACAGTTGCTCCACAAGGGTCGTCATTAGAAGGTGTGCAGGGAGCATAAACACACATATTAAAGGTTCCTGTTTGTGCATTGTTTCGTGCCCATGCTCTTATGTAAACTGTTGCACCTGGTGTTAAGCTTGTTGCAAAAATTTCGGGCATACTACCAGGCCCCGTGTTATCATCACAATAAAGTTGTGTAAAAACTCCGGCACATGCAGTTGCAGAATATATTGCAAGATCTAAATCTGTTATTCCTCCTGTTGTGGTGGTGACGTTTAAATTACCTGATGCAGGTACAATGGCCGAAAACCAAATATCGTTTACTGCTATATTGTTACAGGTAGGATTAGAAACACCACTTGCGGTGGCACATGTGTTAAGTGTATATGAACTGTAAGAGCATGATGTACCTACTATTATACTTGTTGCCCCACAAGGGCTATCGTTAGCTGGTAATGTGGAACAAGGGTCAAAAGCACACATATTAAATGTGCCAGATTGCGCATTGTTTCTTGCCCAAACTCTTATGTAAACTGTACTGCCTGCTGTTAGTCCGGTTGCTGTAATTTCGGGCATGCTTCCCGGTCCGGTATTATCATCACAATAAAGTTGAGTAAACACCCCTGCGCATGCTGTTGCAGAATAAAGCGCCATATCTAAATCAGTAACACCTCCTGTAGAGGTTTGTATGGTTATCATTCCTGATGCTGGAACAGTAGCCGAATACCATACATCATACACAGAAATATTATTACAAGTTGGATTGGCAACCGCACTTGGGTAAGCACAACTTGGCAAAGTGTATGAAGCCATGGTGCAACTTGTGCCAACAGTTACTGATGTGGCTCCGCACGGGTTATCGTTTCCTCCCGGACTTGATGAACATGGATCAAAGGCGCATAGATTGTAAGTGCCGGTTTGCCCGTTGTTTCTAGCCCATACCCTAAGGTAAACTATTGATCCTGGCGTTAAGTTCGAAGCTGTAATTTGAGGCATGTCCGATGGACCCGAATCATCATCACAATATAATTGTGTAAACGTACCTGAGCAACCACCGCTTACAGAGTATAAAGCCATATCGGCATCTGTAATGGTACCGGCTGTTGTCTGAAACGTAATTCTTCCTGAGGCAGGAACTGTAGCAGAAAACCAAACATCGTTAACTGCAATATTATTACATGATGGGTTAGCAACTGAACTTGATGTTGCGCAAGAGTTTAATGTATAAGATGATAGGGTACATGATGTATTAACTGTAAGACTTGTAGCTCCACACGGATTATCATTAGAAGGAGCAGGGCATGACCAAACACAAATTTGCCCCCCCATTGTACCACCGCTTCCCGAACGTCTTACTACACGTACATAATATCTTGTTCCGGCAGTAGTAGCAACATTAACAGTTTCTGTAAAATTATCTCCCCCTGCATCTGCACAACCCGCTACACTTAAACCGGTGCATCCAATTCCAATATCTGTATAAACATACACTGCGGCATTTCTGTTATTTGGAGGGTCGTAACTTACAGTTACTGTAGAGCCATTTCCTGTAAACCAACCCCATCCATCACGTGAGCCTGAATTGCTTCCACTACACTTTGCAATTGCCGGCAACCCAATGCCTGTATTTATATCCCAGGCTATGTAAGTACAACTGGTATTAATCGTTAGTTGCTGACCTAATGCAGTTGAACAATCATTAGATGGAGTTTGAGCCCACCCTAACTTTACTGCAAATAAGAAAATTACTAATAATCCTCTTTTCATAATATTAAATTTTAGTCGCTTCGTTTTAAATATTGATACTATTATTGTTTTTCGGGGAATTTTTCTGTGAAACCTTTGCCGGTGTTTATTACTCTGTTATTTTCATTATCGTTATACCAGGCTGTGTAGCCATTAATTGAAAACACCTCTAATATGTTTAAGATGTTTTCCTTTTCGCTTATAGATAAAGCCACAGTTTTGTTTAATGTATTAATGGTGTATTCAATAATCCTGTCGGAATATTTGTTTAGCATGGTTGAAATTTTGACGGCTTTATAATCATCGTTCAATTCTTCTACTTTAATTATATAAACCACTGCGTCCTTATTTTTTTCTGATATTATTTGTGCATGAGTAGTTGTACACATAAAAAAAGCAACTGCAAGTACCGTTAATGTTTTTCTTAATATCTGTGTCATGTCTTTACTAATAATGGTTAATATTTGAGTTGTTTGTACGATAACTGTTCCTAAAAGTTATACCGGACGTATGATTTGTTAAATAAGGTTACAATTTCCTAAAGACTAAAATTGAGAAGGAAAACTCTTAAAAAGCACCTATAAAAAAACATAATTTTTGTTTAGTAAAAAACCAATTTCAAAGAAACCTTACACAAAAAATGTAAGGTTTATGTTAAATCGAAAATTGCTTACAGGTAATTTACCTGATCAAAATTTTTTTAAAATCGGCTTCGTTGCCATTAAAAACATTGGCATCTATCAATTGATTACTGCCAAAAACAAAAGCCTTATCTGTATGTTGCCAAAAAAGCCACTTAATGGATGACTCCACTATAAGCTCGTCCTCATAGTAATGTGCAATCCAAAATTTGTAGTTGCTAAAATCATCGGCCAAATAATCCTCTATAAAGCTGATGTTAGAATATATAATAGGCTTAACGCTATACTTCTTTTCAATCTCAGCAATAAAGATTTTTAAATTTTTTACCAGTTCGCCCTTTTTCAACTTACCAATCTCTTCAATGTCAACTACGGGCGGTAAATCTCCCCTTTGCAGTTTTACACTTGTATAAAAATTACGTGCTTGCTTTTTAGGATCGTAAGATGGAATGTAATAATGGTAAGCACCGCGTACAATTTTAGCATCCTTTGCATTCTCCCAATTGTCTTCAAACATTGGGTCTTCTAACAAAACTCCCTCAGTAGCTTTTATAAATGCAAATTTGAAAACAAGTGTATCATTATCTAATGTTTTTGTTTTGAGCTTGTAAAAGTCAACTTCATCCTGCCAACGCGAAACATCCACACCATGTATTTTATAACCATAAGGAAATTCTATTGGCTGAAACCTTCCATACTTAACATCTTTTCGTTAAGCGCTTTATAAAAACGATAGGCTTTGTAAGAATACCGTATAACTTTTTTCGTAATACCATGCAGTGGCAAGCAACAGCAGAATTATCGCCAATGCTATCCATTTTTTTTTTGTTTTCTTTTTCACCGCTAATATTCGAAGCAAATTTATTTAACGGCTTTGGTTCAGTCCTCATATTCATTGTAAATACCAATTGAGTTATGAGCATTGCAATAACTACCGAAAAAGGTTCAAACTATTATCTTCGCTGCCTCATTTAAAATTCTATGCAAAAAATACACATGGTTGACCTTATCAGCCAATACAATAAAATTAAGCCTGAAATTGATAAAGCCCTGTTAGATGTAGTGGTTTCTTCTGCCTATATTAACGGACCAGATGTAAAAGCATTTAAAACTGAACTTGAAGCATATCTCAATGCAAAATGTGTAATCCCCTGCGCCAATGGTACCGATGCACTGCAGGTAGCCATGATGGCGTTAGACCTTAAGCCGGGCGATGAGGTTATAACATCAAGTTTTACTTATGTAGCAACTGCGGAAGTAATTGCTTTGCTTCAGTTAAAACCTGTATTGGTAGAAGTAAGCCCAGATACATTTACCATTGACCCTGCCGCCATTGAAAAGGCAATAACGCCAAAAACAAAAGCCATTGTGCCTGTGCATTTATTCGGGCAATGTGCCGATATGGAAAGTGTTATGGCTATAGCACAAAAACACAAGTTGTATGTGATAGAAGATGTTGCCCAGGCAATTGGTGCTGAATATACTTTTAGCGATGGCACTAAAAAGAAAGCAGGTACTATCGGAACTATTGGATGCACTTTTTTCCCAAGTAAGAATTTAGGATGTATGGGTGATGGAGGTGCAATTTTTACTAATGATGAAAAGCTTGGCGAAAGAATAAGAATTGTTGCCAACCACGGGCAAAGCACCTTGTATGTGCATGATCAGATTGGTGTAAACTCAAGACTTGACACCATGCAGGCAGCAATTTTGCGAATTAAATTAAGACACTTAGACGATTATGCCGCTGCAAGAAACAAAGCTGCTGCATACTACGATAAAGCATTTAGTAATAACCCTAAAATTAAAACACCGGCACGTGCAGCAAATTCAACGCACGTTTTTCATCAATATACTATGCTGCTAAATGGTGTTGACAGAACCAAACTGCGCGAGCATCTTGCCTCTAAAGATATTCCGGCAATGATTTATTATCCAATACCATTACACATGCAAAAAGCGTATAAGGACGACCGTTATAAAGAAGGCGCATTCCCGATTACAGAAAAATTGTGCGCCAACGTAATTTCATTGCCTATGCATACTGAACTTACAGATGATCAATTAAAATTTATTACTGATTCGGTTCTTGAATTTTGCAAATAAGATAATATAAAAGACTTTAAATTAAAATCAATTTTAAAAAATGAATATAGCAGTAGTAGGGACAGGATATGTTGGCTTGGTAACAGGAACGTGTTTTGCTGAAATGGGCAATCATGTAATTTGTGTGGATATAGATAAAGCCAAGGTGGAGAAAATGCGTAATGGAGAAATTCCGATTTACGAACCGCACTTAGACAAACTTTTTGAAAAAAATATCAAACAGAATCGTTTGTCTTTCACCACTGAGTTAGATGATGCCATAAAAAAATCTTCTATTATTTTTCTTGCGTTGCCCACACCTCCGGGTGAAGATGGAAGTGCTGATTTATCTTACGTGCTTGGTGTTGCCAATAAGTTAGGTTCTATCATTAATGATTATAAAATCATCATTAACAAAAGCACTGTACCGGTTGGTACTGCCGAAAAGGTTAGAGATGCGGTTGCAAAAAATGCCAAGGTGGAGTTTGATGTAATTTCCAACCCCGAATTTTTACGCGAAGGTTTTGCTGTTGATGATTTTATGAAGCCAGACCGAGTGGTGATTGGGACTAGAAGTGATAAAGCCAAAAAAGTAATGAGCGATTTGTATGCTCCGTTTGTAAGGCAAGGTAATCCTATTTATTTTATGGATGAGCGCAGTGCCGAAATGACGAAGTATGCAGCCAACGCTTTTCTTGCAACAAAAATTACTTTTATGAATGAGATTGCAAATCTTTGTGAAAAGGTTGGTGCAAACGTAGATGCCATTCGTATTGGAATTGGCTCTGACGACAGAATTGGCAAGCGCTTTTTATTTGCAGGCATTGGCTATGGAGGAAGTTGCTTCCCGAAAGACGTACAGGCATTGGAGAAAACCGCCAAAGATTACAAATATGATTTTAAAATTTTGGAAGCAGTAATGGATGTTAACGACAGGCAAAAAAAATGTGCTTGCAGAAAAAGTTAAATCATATTATAATGGTAACGTAAAGGGTAAAAAGTTCGCTCTTTGGGGTCTGGCATTTAAACCCGACACTGATGACATACGTGAAGCTCCTGCGCTTTTTATAATTGACGAACTCACAAAAGCCGGAGCTACCATTCGCGCTTATGACCCCGAAGCAATGAAAAATGTGCAAAAACAAATTGGCGATAAAATTGAATTTGCAACAGATGAATATGATGCATTAAAAGATGCTGATGCTTTATTGATTGCAACAGAATGGAGCGTATTCCGCACACCGGAGTTTGATAAAATTTCTTCTTCGTTAAAGAGCAAAGTAATTTTTGACGGAAGAAATTTATACGACCCTGCTCAAATGAAAGAGCTGGGGTATTATTATAATAGCATAGGAAGAAATACGGTTAAATAAGTTTAAAGAAAGCCCTCATCAACCTTAAAAAATGAAAAGAGTTTTAGTAACAGGCGCTGCCGGCTTTTTAGGCTCCCATCTTTGCGACCGTTTTATTAAAGAAGGGTTTGCTGTGGTGGGGATGGATAATTTAATAACCGGTGATCTTAAAAACATTGAACATCTTTTTAAAATAGGAGAGTTTGAATTTTATAATCATGATGTTTCCAAGTTTGTACATGTGCCTGGTAACATTGATTATATTTTACACTTTGCATCACCTGCAAGTCCTATTGATTACTTAAAAATTCCGATACAGACTTTAAAGGTTGGTTCGCTTGGAACACACAACCTGCTTTGGTTTTGCGCTTGCCAAAAAAAGCCAGAATATTGGTTGCTTCAACATCCGAGGTGTATGGTGACCCTATGGTGCATCCGCAAAACGAAGATTACTGGGGCAACGTTAACCCTATAGGTCCGCGGGGAGTTTATGATGAGGCCAAACGTTTCCAGGAAGCTATTACAATGGCTTACCATACCTATCATAAACTGGAAACACGCATTGTAAGAATATTTAATACTTACGGACCACGTATGAGGCTGAATGACGGGCGCGCATTACCTGCATTTGTTGGGCAGGCGTTGCGTGGCGAAGACATAACAGTTTTTGGTGATGGAAGCCAGACCCGTTCGTTCTGTTATGTAGATGATTTGATTGAAGGTATTTACCGTTTGCTGATGAGCGATTATGTTTATCCTGTAAACATTGGCAATCCTGTTGAAATTACTATTAAACAGTTTGCAGAAGAAATCATAAAACTTACGGGCACCAACCAAAAAATTGTATACAAGCCGCTACCGCAAGACGACCCAAAGCAGCGCAAGCCCGACATTACACGTGCTAAAGAAATTTTAAACTGGGAACCTAAAGTTGAGCGTGCAGAAGGATTAAAGAGAACGTACGAGTATTTTAAAACACTTACACCTGATGAGCTTTACAAAAATGCTCATGGCAGATTTTCGTAAAATTTTTTAGAATGTGTACCTGATGCTTAAACCTAAATATCTCCCCAAAAATAAACTCCGGTGAGGTTTATCATTGGTTTCCAATCTAATGAAACGTTTAAAGGCACTTCTTGAAAATTGTATTCAATACCAATAATACCATCTATACCCAGCAACAATGCTGTTCCTTCGTCCTTTTCATCGTACCAACGGTAACGGTCGCGGTCAATAACTCCAATATTTCCACCAGCCCCTATGTACCAATTAAGCCTGTTAACTTTAAATGCATTTGAAAAATGCTTTTCGTAAAGGCCAGTAAAATTAAAACCCCTATAGCGAAAAGCGAGTATGCCCTCTAATGCTGCATCATCTTTAATAAAATGTTTTAGAGTTATACCATTTGAAGCGCCAAATCGCACACCGGTTGCTGTTTTGTAATCTTGTGCTTTAACCGTTACAAATGCACACAAAGCAATTGAAAATATAAATATCCGTTTCAAGTCTTAAATATTATTGAATTGCAAAAATAGTCGGAAGAAAATTTAACACTTCTTTAAAGTTTTTGTTTTTACAAACAAATTGGGTTGTAAAAAAACATTTGAAGCGAGATAAAAAATATTAATTAGAATATGTTATAAGCAAAAACATAGCGAGTTTATTTATTGGTTGTTTTTTAGACCTTTGAGCAGCAAATAAAATCATTATATAAAGTGCATCTCGTAATTGACATAGGAAACACATTGGTTAAAGTTGCAGTGTTTGACTTGCGTAGACTGGTTATCAGAAAAATTATAGTGTAGGTTCTCTGAAAGGAATGTCAACTTTGCTGGTGATGTTTAATGAAATTGATTCGGCAATTTACTCATCGGTTACCAAAGAGAAAATTAAAAACAAGTTATTCATAACTCGCGGCATTAAACTGCATGAACTTAACTTGCGCACCCAAATTCCTATAAAAAACAAATACTCAACACCATCAACATTAGGAAAAGACCGGTTGGCAAATGCTGTTGGCGTTGCGTCCATTAACAGGGGTAAAAATAGTTTGTTGTGGATGTAGGCACTTGCCTGAAATTTGATTTTGTAAACTCAAAAAATGAATATTTGGGTGGAGCCATTTCCCCCGGGTTATTCATGCGCTACCAAGCTTTACATCATTTTACCGATAAACTTCCTAAAGTATCACCATCACAAAAATCGCCCGACCTTATTGGAGACTCAACCCAAAGGGCAATACGCGCAGGTGTTCAGCAAGGAATGCTTGCAGAAATTACTGGTGTAATTGAAGAATATAAAAAAAGGTTTAAAAACCTTCACGTCTATTTAACCGGAGGCGATGCTTCTTATTTTGAACCCCAACTTAAAAAAACCATATTTGCGCCCGATTTAACCTTATATGGTCTTAATGAAATTTTGCTCTTCAGAACTAAGAAATAGTTTTCTTTTTCTTTTAATTTTTGTTGCTATCAATACTTCTTCGTTCGCTCAGGGCGGAACAGAATCTCCTTATTCACGCTATGGTATAGGCGATTTGCAAAGCAACGGGTTTATTCACCAAACAGGCATGGGCGGTGTATCTGCTGGGTTCAATAACTCTTCTGCAATAAATTTTGGTAACCCTGCATCTTACTCTACCATTAAAATTACCACGTTTGAAACAAGCGCAAATATTGAAGCGAAAAAATTTTCAAACGCTACACAATCGCAAACCAACAAAGGAGCATCATTAAATTATTTAACAGTAGGCTTTCCTGTTTTAAGAGGTGAGTGGGGCGCATCATTTGGAATAATGCCGTATAGTTTAACAGGATATGATTTGACAAACCCCGGCAGCATTATCAATCCTAACGATACCATTACCTACCAATACAACGAACGGTATAAAGGCAGTGGAGGATTAAGTCGTTTTTTTATTGGCACAGGCATAGCGCCATTCGCAAACGATACTATTTCGTTTTTTAAGAGTGCAAAATACTACAAGCTTAAAGAAAGCAATGAAACTGCAAAAAATAAACCGCATCGTTAAACGCCTCAGGGTTTTTTTCGGGGCTTTCGTTTGGTTTTAATGCTTCATATATTTTTGGATCAATAGATCAATCGCGCAAAGTTGAATTTCAGAATGCGGTGAATATTTTTAATACTGGTATTAATGATCTTACGTACTATGGAGATTTTTACTTTGATTATGGTTTACAGTACAAATATCTTTTTGCAAACAATACCAAATTTACTATTGGATTAAACCGTGCAATGGCTGCTGATATAAATGCAAAAAGAGATATTACCTGGTACAATTTTAAAACAACTGCCTTTGGAGAAACAGTAAAAGATACTGTTTATTTTGAAGAAGGGGTTAAAGGCTCATCAACTATTCCCATGTATTGGAATGCTGGTTTTACAATTGAAAAGGGTAAGTGGATGTTTGGCGCTGATTACGGAATTCAGGATTGGAGTAATTATAAATCGTTTGGTGTAAAATCTCAATCGCTCAGCAATAGTTATCATGTTGCTGCGGGTGCAGGCTATAAACCTAAAATGCGAGCACAATACCGTGCAGGAATAAATTACTCTAAAACATATCTCGATTTACGCAACACGGATATTAACAATTACAGTTTTTCTGTTGGAGCGGGCTTACCCATTCGGCTTACCCAAAGCGAGAGCGCAGAGACGAAGACATAAAAAACACTTCTACATTTTGCAATTGTGGGCGCCCAAAAAGGAACCACAGATAATAATCTATTAAAAGAACAGTATGTCTCGCTTTTATGTTGGTATCACTTTTAATGAGCGCTGGTTTCAAAAACGTAAATACGATTAATGTTTTCGTTACTAAGCAATTTTTCCTTCTTTAATAAGTAATTCAATTTTTTCTTTATCATCTGCTGTGTCAATGGCATAAGAGTCAGAAAATATTTCTACCGCATAAATAGCATAGCCATTTTCTAACCAGCGCAGTTGTTCAAGCGACTCTATCCTTTCAAGCATGGAGGTTTCGAGCAAAGCAATTTTTCTCAAAATCTCTGAGCGAAATGCATACAAACCAATATGCCTTTTATAAATTCCATCGTGAATGGCTTTGTTGGTTGAAATATTTCTTGCAAAAGGAATTGCACTTCTACTGAATAATAATGCCTTGCCCGATGTTGCCATTACCACCTTTACCACGTTAGGGTTTACAATATCCTCTACATCTGTAATTTTTTTATAAAGAGTAGCAATATCTGTTTCGCTATCGCTGAATAGTGCAACAGCACTGTTAATGTCATCAGGATTTATAAACGGCTCATCACCCTGAATATTTACCACTACATCATACTCCTCATTTATTTTTTCAAGTACCTCAGCACAACGGTCGGTTCCGCTATGGTGATTTACAGAAGTCATTAATACTTCTCCGCCAAAATTTTTAACATGATTATAAATGCGCAGGTCATCAGTAGCAACTATAACTTTTGCAAGAGCTGATTTGCATGCCTGCATATATACTCTTTGAATCATGCTTTTACCGGCAATTTCAATTAAGGGTTTACCGGGGTAGCGTGTGCTTGCATACCGCGCAGGAATTACACCAAGTGCTTTAATCATACTTACTGATGCGCAAGTTGCTGCGAGAGGTTTCCGAGGCACGAGGTATAAAACTGTAGCTGCGGCAAATTATTTTTTTCATCATCCATAAGGCTGTCATAAAATTTCTTCCAAAGTTCGGGTGATGCATCAGCGGTAGGAATGGCATAGTACTGCGGTGGTGTGCGCAACTTGGTAAATACCATTATAATAACGCAAGGCTTTGATTCTCCTTTTCTGAAAACGCCTTTAAACTCCATGGTGCGTTCAGGCTCTTCAACAGATTTGTACTCTTTTAAAAAATATCCCTCTTTCATAGGTAATTTCATATTCAACTGCAAACGGTACCCTGCAAAACAATAGTTGTATTCTTCTGCCGTGGTAGGCGCAATTTCATTTTTTAAATCTGCTGTCTTGCGCATTTGCAACATATCCAAAAACAGTGGTGAGCATGTATAACAAAATTCTCTTTATCATTTTATTTTCTTTAATGTTGCTGTAAATAAATTTTTCTATACAACCACTGTGGCAATAGGATACTCCAGATACCTGAAATTAATTTATGCCCTTGGAGATTTATTTCTTCTTAATTTTTCTTTTGGCATAGTTAGTTACTACTATTCTGGTTATCACTTAAAGGTAGATGTTGCTTTTTTGTTGCAGTTTCTATGCATCAATTTTTTCTGGATACTGATTGGCTTGTCGGTTAATATTAATGAGTTGGACAGAGCCCTGCGGTTTGAGCAAGTGGTACGGAATATTTTTAAAACCATAGTAATTCACTTTTTAATTTTAACGGCATTCAATTATTTTATAGGAAAATTTGCGCCCTCTATTGCCAATTTTTTTACCAAGTATCTTCTCTTTTTTTTGTTAATGATGATGTGGCGTACTGCCATGATTATTGCCATTAAGTTTATAAGGCGAAGAGGATTTAACTACAGGCGTGTGATAATTGTAGGTGGTGGAGATTTAAGTGTGAGTATGAATGATACATTGCATTCTCATCCCGAGATGGGTTATAAAATGCTGGGCGTGTTTGTTAACAGTAACGATTACCGGTTTAATGGATTGGTAAAAGGAACAGTAGCTGATGCCGAAAAATTTGCATTAGAAAATAATGTGGACGAAATATTTTGTTCGATAACAGAACTGCAAACCGAAGAAGCGGGAAACCTGATGCGCTTTTCCGATAAAAATTTAATCCGTTTTAAAGTTATTCCCGATTTCAGGGGCTTTCATAACCGCAAAGTAGTTATTGATTTTTACGGAAGTGTTCCGGTATTAAGCGTGCGTAATGAGCCATTGCAAAGTATGCTGAGCAGAATAATTAAGCGAGGCTTTGATGTATTTTTTTCACTCATAATTTTACTCACTGTTTTTCCGATTGCATTTTTGGTATTTGCGCCAATCATAATTTTAACATCAAAAGGGGGTGTATTTTTTAAACAAAAAAGATCGGGCAAAAACAATGCTGAGTTTTATTGTTACAAATTCAGAACTATGAAGGTGAATGAAAGTGCAGATGTGTTGCAGGCAACAAGTAACGACCAGCGCATTACACCTATAGGCAAATTTTTACGCAGCACAAGCATGGACGAACTGCCGCAGTTTGTAAATGTGTTTTTAGGAAATATGAGCGTGGTGGGACCACGCCCGCACATGCTCAAACATACGGCTGATTACGCTGCTATGATTGATAAATTTATGGTGCGCCATTTTATTAAACCGGGCATTACAGGATGGGCGCAGGTGCATGGCTTGCGTGGCGAAACCACCGATGCATCGTTAATGGAAAAAAGAATTGAATACGATGTTTGGTACATGGAAAACTGGAGCCTGATGCTGGATGTAAAAATTATTTTTTTAACTGTGAAGAAAATTTTGTGGGGGGAAACAAAGGGATAAAAGTTGATGAGCCTACCAGAACAGAATTTTTTCTCTTGAATCTTATTAAGAACTCGCTGAAAAATCCATAGCCGATTTTTTAACTCCAAGTTTATAAACTTGCCCACACTAATACCAAAAAACTATTGCCATACTTTTGTTTATGATATAAGCTGAAAGGGTAAACTGCACCAATGCCCACTGAAAAAGCAATGCAAACAAAAGCATGGCTGCAACAGTTCCGGCACCTGCAGCAGTAACAAAAAGTAAACTATTTGTAGTGCCTGTGCTTATTCTATTCTTGTTTAATAAAACCACACTCCATCCGCACCAAAAGGGTATTTGCAAAAAATTAATGGCACTTAATAATAGCCCTGCCCAAAAAAAATTACCGGCTATTAAAGGTATTTCATTTGTTGGTCCTTCGCTTGTTTTCATAAAAAACCAAACGGAAAGAGCAGCGAGAAAAATGACAGAAAATACTTTTGTTGCCGTTAAAAATTTTTTTTGCGCAATAAACCATTGCGCTGCATGTAATGAAGCGTAAATAATTATCATTTCAATAATTACTACGCCCATAACAAATGCAAACAAAGCCTCACCACCATTTGTAGCAAAAATTTTTGACGCAATTAAATTGAGATAACCGAAAGGAATGGCACCTGCAAAACTTACACAAAAACCTGCTACTATGTTTTTAAAATATTTCATCAGAGGGCAACGGCTTTTAGTTTTTTTGTGAGCTCCTTATTTTCTTTAAGCATTTGCATGCCTTCTTTAAAAGTTAAATAAGATGCACCGTTGCGTTTGTTTATTACACTTACCTTATAAAGTAGTCTAAAATGTTTTGCAATTTCTTTCCATGCAAAAAAGACTGAATGCTGGGTCGTAAATATGTGTGGGCTCGCTGCCTGCTGCATTTAATTCTATAATAGAAAAGCTTTTCCCTTCTTCTAATTCTTCAATGGAGTTAAATTTTAAATCGAGCCTGCCATAATAAAACTGTGGGATTTGCAGGCAAACGTCATCAATGGCATCATTCAATTTTTTGGAAGCCCACCCAGTAGCGTCAATAAATTTTGTACCCCTGCAATGGTTGCCATAAGGAATCAGGTTAACAGTTTGTCCTTTAGGAATAATTTCAGATAATCTGCTACCGTAAATTTTCGAGAGTGCATCTAACTGTAATAAATAGCGCGGGTTTCTTTCCACCAAATCAAGCACAGAAGATTTTCCATCGCCCGTCACCGTCATAAATTCTTTGGCAACAATGCCTGTAATCTTCCCTTTTGTTTCGCCCGGAATGCGCACATAAAATATTCCGGCTTCTTGCGGCAAATCAATAAATTCCTGTATTAAATAATCAGCCGTTATGGTAGAAATATAATGTTGCAGTTCAGCAATGCTGTTAATTTTTTTTACTGCCATACCGCGCATGCCAACATCGGGCTTGGCAATTACCGGAAAGCTGAGGTTTACTGAATTCATTTTTTGTAATACCCCGTCAACTGTACTTTCGGTTTTAACAAACAACGTGTTCGGGTAAACAGTAGTTGGCATTAAATCATAAATAGATTTTTTTGACTCCATTAGAAACCCGCCATTTTTTATGAGCGGATTACTTGCTGCAAAAAAGAACAACGAGCGTGCCTTAATTGAATAATACAGCCACACCAAATACATGGGAAGATACACCAACTGAAAGGGATAATACTCCCAATGCGTCCATTTATAAATGGTAAGTTTTGCTGTTTTTAGCCATGAGAAAAAATATCCTCTCTCCTTCTTTATGCTGCTTGAGGTGTAATAATGCTCGTTTGTATTAATATGCGAAACATTATAATCAAAACTTTTTACCTGCATCTTTTTTAAATAATTAAAAATGAGTTTACAGTTTCTTGTCCTGTATGCAAATCGTGGTGAAACAACTTCACCCTGTTCATTTCCACCACCGTTTGTGTTACGCTAAATGTTTTAACAGTGTCATTACGGTTCATTACCAATCCATTTTCAGTATTTTCCTTATTGCAGTTTAAATGAAAATACTGCATATCGGTACCCGATACATTTTTGTTGTTGCCATAAAAGTGTTAAACCATTGCTCGCGCTGTTCTCCTTACCTTTTGAGGATACAGAGTTACCGATGACCAAATATGATTTTCTTCAACGGGCATTTCAATACTTTCTTTGCTTGCCCGTTCCAACGTAATTGAAATAATTTTCCGGCTTGAAAAGTATGAGCGTAAACGGTTCAATTTTTTCGAGCGGAATTATTTCCCACAAATCAAATGGGTTTGTATTGCTGATAACATCAATCAATACCAAGCCTCGGCTGCGTAAATAAGGCGGCTGTTCAATATGCTTTTGTGCAGCTCCATTAAGCAGCACAGCAATGTTGGCAAATTCATCAACAGCAAACCAAGAGCCTCCTGCTTTGGGGTCTTTGGAAAAAACTATCTTTTATCGTTGATGCAATATTGCTGCGGTTGTTGTGCAGCAGGTCTCCGCGTATGTTCATCACGGTTACTCGTGAGAATAAACCGTTCGCCTGATTTAACAAAACTTACTGTACACATGCATTGCGGTATTGAATGGTTGAAGGAGCTTACTCCAAAATTTTCGCTTACAAGAATTTTGCTGTTGTCAAACACAGCCAATTAATAAGCGCGCCGGTGGTGGATGCAATGCTCTAAGTTAAAACAACTCGCGCAAATAACTGGTTTTAATTTGCTTAGTCTGCCCTTCTAAATTTTGTTCAAGCAACATTTCAATGTCAACTTTATTAATTGATAGCATAATGCTTTCAATACAAGCTACAGCATATTTAATGTCTGTTTCAATTTTACGGTTTCGTAATCGGCTATCGTAATTAACCGTACCGGTTTCATAGTTATTAATAAGGCACTGAAACAATTCAATAATATGGCGTGTGTGCTGACCAATGGTAGCATTACTTAAATGGTTAACAGGGTTGGTGTATTCCTGCGTATTCAGTTGGTTTAATAAATCTGTTAACTCAGATAGCGTATTGATTACAGAACGATAAATCATAACATTAAAATTTTAGTTTAAGCAATTGCCGAATTTTATTTGAGTTTAAATATACAAGGCCTGCGCATGCCACCAACACCAAAAGTGCATAAATAAATAACTGACCCCCGTCATTCATTACCACAATTCCTAAAACACCAATATGCGAGGCAATAGCACCCAGCATTATTCCAACACCCATTATGGCGCCAATGAGTGTTGTGCGCGGAATTAATATTAAAATGCTTGCAATTAATTCTGAAATGCCTGCAGCTATTCTGCCCCATGGCTCAACTCCAAGCTTTGAAAAATGAAAAACAGATTCTTTCGCTGCCCGAAAATTTAAAGAACAATGTTTGCAGCATAATAACTGCTGCTGTTAATTTTAAAATTAGTGTGAGTACTTTCATTGTTTTGTTTTTTGTAATTATTTATAAATATTTTTCCAGTTTGCATCTGCTTTGCTTTTGAGATTAGTTTCATCCTTGTTCCAACTTTTTAAAGTATTGTTAAAATAAAAGTTGTAGAAGAGAAATAATTTTCCATCTTTTATTTTAAATGTTTCGGGATCCACTTCTACCTTTTCTCCCGAATTACCCATTGCGTATGCACACCAGCCCCCATATTGCGGCTCGTAGTAAGATGGATTTTTTACGAATGCCTCTTTGTTTGTAGTTGAAGAAAAATAATAGGTAACACCTTCTGTTGTCGCAACAGTTTCTTTTTTTCCTTTTCCCCCCTCTCCTTGTATCAAAAAAGAAACCGGGTCATAGCCTTGTATGCCAACAGCATTAGAAACATTACATTCCTCTGCACGTTTCTGTGCATTGTTTTGCGATTGAACATTTGTGCTGAATAAGGTTAACAGAAGTAATGTTGAAGTGAGTAGTTTGTACATGATGTTGTTAAATATGACGCCAAAAGTACTGGGGCTTATAGTTGAGAATGTAAAATGGTTTACAGTTTAGTAAAAATAAATTTTATACTCTAAGTTTGTTACTACAGAACGGGTTAGCCCGTCAGGTCGTTTTTCTCTTACAACAAAAGGAGCGGCAGCAGTAAATTCAACTGCGCTAATCTTGTTTACTTTATAGGTCAAAATCAATCCGGCATTTAACGTAATACCTGCTGAGCCCGAAATAATATTTTTATTTCCGTTTGCGTCTTCATAAGAGTCATTAGCCAAATGATAAATACTTAAAAGATTAGGCTTGGCTTTAAGCCTTGATCCAATTTTTATCAGATAGCCTACCCTCAGCAAAATATCTGGAGCGCGCCTGAATTTATTAGTGGGGCTAAACCCATCGGCATCTGCGGGAGTGTAATCGGCAGGTGAAAAAGAATTATCATTAAAATTAAATACCGGTAGTTGAATGGCGGTGCTAAATTCCCAATGGTTTTTTGGAAAATAACTCAATCCTAAAATATAATCAACAGTGCCAAGGCTTGACTGGTATTCCAACGGTAATGATAAGTCATTTTCATTTTTTGTATTTGCATTATTAAGTGGCAATTTTATACCATTTGTAATACTTAGCTTATTACTGTCCTTTAGTATAAGATAGCGGGTATTTATAATTGCATCCGATAAATTAAAATTATTATAAAGCTTGCCTGATGCAAATTGCGAAGTAAGTTTTACCTGTGCATTAAACCTTTTGTTAAATGCATTACCGTATTCAATATATGGATTTAAATAGTTGATATCATTCTGTCCCACTGAAAAGGAACCAGCAAAAAATAAATGGTTAGGAGGTAAACTGTCTTCTTGAGTTCCGTTGGTTTTAATATCGCCAATGGAACAAAACCCAGCATCACTGCAACCTTGTGCCTGAATAAAAGGAAGCTTTGAAAAAAAGAATAAAGTAATAAAAACTGTTTTTAGTTTAATCATGGAGTATTTTTCAGGCAAAGTTATGTTTGTTTAAATGGCAAAATGTAAAGCAGATTACATCTGAAGCAAGAAAAGCAAAGTCATTTCAGTGTTTCTATATTTTCAATAACGATTTGTTTACGAGTGTAAACAATCTGTTTTTCGGTTTCAAAATCGGTAATGAGCTGAACAGTGGTTTGGCGCGATGTGCATATAACCTGGGCAATATCCTGCTGGGTAAGGTAGTTTTCAAGTACTACTTTTTTCCCTTCAGTCTTTCCCTCTCGCATACTCCAATCTTTTAAAAAAGAAACAAAACGATGGCGCGCATCTTTCGATATAAGGTTAGAGTAATTATTGCGAAGCCTTTTCAATTTAAATCCAACAAACTTTGTATAAGAAACTGCAAGGTTTGGGTTTTCCTCCATCAGGTGCTCAAAATCTTTCAATAAGAAACTGCAAATAGTAACCTCTTTAGTAAGTGCCTGTGCAAACTCGTTACTCTTTACCGTATTATCAAGGCTTAGCTCTCCAAACAAATCTCCCTGCATTATTACTTCCTTAATTTGCTCATTGCCGTTTTCATCAAGCTCTACAATTTTAATGTTCCCTTTTTTTAAAAAATAAATTTTAGGTTCATCGCTATCAGAAAAATAAATGATGTCACCTTTTACCGCCTCTTTAAATCTGGTAATAATGCACAACTGTTTTATCTGGCTGTTGTTGAGCATCCAGAATAATTTGTGATTACGGAGGTACCAGTACTTGGCTTCGGTGTACATAAAAATACTATGACGAAAATATAAAATTGAAGCAATAACAACTATAAGGAAATATTCCTGTCAATATCACGCATTAAAAAAAGCAGTTGTTTTTTTTGTGGGATTTGGTTAGTGCTTTTAGATAGTCCATATAGTAAATTATCACAACACACTTCTATATTTTCATTCGCGTAAAAATTATCGCGAGCAAAGTGTACAAACTTTAAAACCATAAACCCATCAAACCAACGCCAAAACCTGTTTAAGAATTGAGTGGAAGATGCGCTGTTGTCCTGGAGTTCAATAATTTTTTCGGAGATATTGTTTTGCAATAAAAACGTTTTAACAGAAACTGGCAACTGATCAACTTCTGACAAAATTTTTTCAGCAGAGAGTTCATAAAAAACATGCCCCACATCAAACAATTTTTTAAGGTCTTTAAAAATGTTAAAGTTATAGCTTTTGTATTCTTCGGACAAATTACTTTCGTGCTTTAAAATTTTAGTAACTGCACTTCCGGTTCCAAACGGCACACGCATTGATTCGCGTGCCGAAGGATAAACACAGGTTGTATTCAGCTCTGTAAAATTCCCAAGAGGAAATACTTTATGCAAAAAATAAAAATCTTCTCCCGCTTTGCGCCTGTTCATGCCGCCCTGTTTTTGGTAAACGTTGTTGCGCACTGCCATGCTGGAGCCTATGGTATGAAAATGATACGGAAAACCTGTATTGAAAAGCGACAAACGATAGTAACGTAAAAACAACTCGTAATCGGTAATAGCATGATAGTGCTGCTCTGATAAATCACCGGAGAGCGGATGTTCAAAGTAAATACTGCAACCGGTAGTGTTTTTATTTTTTATAAAATGATTTTCAAGTTCACATAAATAGTTATTTGCAACAGTGCAATCAGCATCTAAGCAAATTATTACACCATCAGTCTTTTGTATTTCGCAAAAACGCATGGCGGCACAATCCATTCCTATTTTGCGGGCAAGCCCAACACCGGCATGTTTAGCAGGAAGATTTGGTGCATTAAGAATGTGAAAAATTATTTTTTCTTTTTTATGGTTGCTCATCCAAATCGCTGCCTTACTCTGTGTCTTATTATTTTGTTGTAAAACTTCTTCGCTATCGGTCTCCGAAGAATTAATTACCACAGTTACTTCAACAGGAAACAATGTTTCGCTGCAATCAAATAAACTTTGGAGTGTGCGCAACAAATCAGGCTCATTGTAACATGGAATTACTACCGATAAAAAAGTATCAGGCTTAATTTTGTTGGTTATATTATAATCGCCAAAACCAAATTTTTGAAAATAAACAGACATTACAGGGCTAAACTTTCTTTCAGTTGTTTGTAAGAGACTGTAAAGTCCTTCCCTTCGTTATTGCAAAGTTTTTTCCATTCGGCAATAATATTTTCTACACGGTTTTCGGGATTAGGATGCGTACTCAAAACTGCAGCATTCTCGAATCTTGTTCTGTTTCCTGTATGCGTTTAAAAAACTGCGCAAAGGCTGAGGCGTTATAATCCGTCTCACATAAATAAGATACCGATTTTAAATCTGCCTCCTTCTCATCACTTCTACTAAAAGATAATTGTAATAAACTTTCTCCTGCTTCTAAATATTGCGAGTAATCTTCCCCTGCAATTAATGCAATTAAAACTTTTAGTCCGTAGGCTTTTGTCATTTGATCTGTGCTGTGGCGCATATCGGCATGTGCCATTTCATGCCCAATTACACCAGCCAACTCTTCTTCTGTTTGTAGAAATTTTATCAGCCCGGTGTAAACATAAATGTAACCACCCGGTGTGCAAAATGCATTGTTAACGCTATCGTCTTTTACAATGTACAGGTTCCATTCAAATTCGTCTTTGTGTAAAATTTTTCCAGAGTTTAGAATAGCATCACGCATACTATATAACTTTTGATATGCTGTTTTGTATTTTGCCGTATCAAGAATATTAAACTTACTATCGTTTAAAATTTGCTGGTGCATAGCTGCGCCCATCTTTGCGTCATCAGATTCAGAGAAAAAAGTATAATCGCCATCTTTGCTTTTGCAGGAGGCCATAATAATTATAAAAAAAATAAAACAAACTTGTTTCATACCGTGTCTTAATAAGGATTCAAAAATATGAAATGAAACATGGTAACAAACTGCCCTTATTTTTAAGAAGTCTAAACGATTTTTTTACATTTGGTTAGTGATATTAAAAACGATGAGCTTTAGTTTAAAATTCTACATAATATTTTTGTTTGTTGTTTTTGGGCGACTGAATATTTACTCGCAGGCATTACCAATTCCTGACCATGTTGTTATTGTAGTATTAGAAGATCACTCATACAATCAAATTATAGGAAGTGTTCACGCACCTTACATAAATAGCATTGCACAAGACTCATGCACTGCACTCTTTACACAATCACTGGCTCTTACACATCCGAGCCAGCCTAATTATCTACACCTTTTTTCAGGTTGTAACCAAAGCGTAACCAACAATTTAATGCCTGTTCACCCTTTTAATACCGATAATCTTGGTATCCAGCTTTTAGACTCTGGCTACACATTTTATTCTTTTCATGAGGATTTACCTTATCCCGGATTTGATGGGATTTCTAACAGTTTCTACTCTCGTAACCACAATCCTGCATCAAACTGGATGGGAACAGGCATCTTTAACTTTCCTGATACATTAGTACAACCACTTACTTATTTTCCATTTCAGAATTTCAATTTTCTTCCAACGTTATGTCTTGTTGTGCCAAACGATTCGAATAGTATGGATTCAGGTAATGACCCTGATAGAATTGTTGCAGGTGACAATTGGTTGCAAACTAACATGAGTGGATATATTCAGTGGGCAAAAAATAACAACAGTTTATTTATACTCACTTTTGATGAAAATGATTCTTCCAATAATCCGATAACTACTTTGTTTTGTGGCGAAATGGTAAAGGGAGGATTGTATACTGATTATATAGATCATCATACTCTTTTGCGCACTATTGAAGATATGTATGGTTTGCGTTATGCATGTGATGCTGCTTTAGAACAACCAATTACAAGTTGTTGGAAGGGCGCAGTGTCAGTTTTTGAGCATAAGAACAAAACAGAACAACTGGTTTCAGTTAACCCTAGATTATTTTCAAATTATATTTCATTATCGTGTACAAAAGATTTGAATGTTGACAAATTCCTTATAGCTGAAACATCAGGGAAAAGAGTTTTTGAAGCGAATAAATTTAATTTATTTTCAGGTGAGCCCCTGATTATTGATCTTGGTTTTTTACCCCCTGCAATTTATGTTGCAGAATTTGTAATCAATAACAAAAAACAGCTTGTTAAACTTGTTAAGCAGTAAAAAAGCACAGCACATTAGAAACATTCATTAACTATGAACACCGCCACCATTCAATCGCATTTTATTTTTTACGGCAATGCCGCCATTGAAGAAACAGGTAAAGCAATTACATCTGAAATTGAAACCATGTATAATGCTGCCAATGCTGTAACTTTTATTAATGGAGAGCGTTTTAAAATTGCATTTAATATAACTTTTGAGCTCGCAACAGAGAAAGAAGTGCTTGCTATGCTTAAAGTAAATGCAGACGGGCGTAAACTTTTTGTACGTATAGAAGATGATAAACCCGCGGGCAAAGGGGTATCAACAAACCGAAGTGAAATGTGTTTGGGTGACAACTGTGGTTTTTTTGTTACAAGTGATAATCTTGGTAAATCAACAACGGCTGCGCATGAATATGGGCATAGCCTTGGGCTTGTGCACCCTGATTATGATTTACGCGGTAGAGGCAACCCGGGCATTATGGCTGCGCGTGGCACTTTGGTTGATACACCATGGCGATATGATGGTTGGGAGAAAACAGGTTACGAAGGAGTTGACCCTGCTAAAAGAACAGTTACACCTGCCGACATAGAAAAGGTAATTGCCAAACTGAATTTTAATAATGATGGGTTTGCTGATATTGGCACATCGAGCAACAGGTTTTATAACAGGAATGGGGAGATAGAAAATGTGGGTTAAAAATTATTCAGATAGCAACTTTTCTATAAACGTTGTAAAATCATCTTTAAACTTTTCGTAATACTTACCGGTGGCAGGTCCGGTAAAACCCGTATGTATTTTGCGAACAATACCTTTCTTATCAATAAAAATGGTGGTGGGGTAGCCGTTTATTTTTTCTAACATACTCATGTTTTGAGATGCTAAACTGCGGTTGCCTGCTGCAAGTAAACGATAGTTAACATTATACTTAACCTTAGTTCTATTTATTAGACTAACAGCCTTTGTAAAATCATCTGTTTTTTCAAACGAAAGACCAATTACTTCAAAGCCTTTCGATTTATAGCGGTTGTAAAATGGAGAAAGAAAAGCTGTTTCGTCCATGCAGTTTGGGCACCACGAACCCATTATTTGTAACACGGTTACCTTGTCTTTGTATTCATCATTAGGAAAAAGAAAATCGCTGCCATCTAAATTTTTAAAGTTAAACGATACGGTGTTTTGCCCGGCTTTTAGTTTGGTTATGTTATCTGCATCGGGCAATTCAATGGTGTCGTTCTTTGTTGCAATCCACTCTTCTTTCCAGTGGTTGCCGGAATAATACAAAGCCATTAATTTTTTGTCCATCAACTTTTGCTTTAAACAAGTATGCATGTGCCCCATCAAAGCAACTCATAAACAAACTATCTCCATTGACAATTCCTTCTAAGTAGCGATAATCTCCTGTGGTGGTTAAAAAGGTGCCATGTACTTTTTTGCCTGTTTGGTTAAACAACGCAATTGCCAAAGAAGAATCTTTGTTGTGAGGGCTAAACCAAACTTCGTATCGGCTGCTTAAGTTAATGCTGCTGTCTTTTTTATTCGCAATAAACCTTTCGCTTACACTAGCTTTGGCATTGAAAGGAATTAGCTGATTTGTTTTGCGCGAATAATTAATCCAATTACCGGTCATTTGTTTATCGCTCACCTTTGTTCTTATCTCACTATCAAAAACGGGCAGCTTTATAAAAACCGAATCTCCTTGAAAAGAAATTTCATCAACCAATATTTTTTCATCGGCATTAATAATTTCTATGGTATAACCTTTTGCATTATCGTTTACTTTAAAATTAAATGGAAGTTCGGCATCGGGCAATGAGAGTGTTGCTCTCCATATTCCGGTTACTAATGCAATAGATTTAAGCATGATAAAAAAGTTGATTGTACTATGTTCGTTTTATAAAACTACTGGTTTTAATTCCCAGATAAATAAGCACGGCTATAACCAATATTACAAAAAAAGGAAACAGAATGCTAAGACCTGAAATGATAATTGAACCAATAGTTTCAGTAAAAGCTATTAACGGATTGCCAAGCCCTGCTGTAAATGCAGTTGATTTAAATCTGGCAAGAGAAGTTACGCTGCTCACCAATCCTGCAGTGCCACCTCCGGCAAGAATTGCCATTGCCCATTTTATTAAAGATTCGTTTTCGGGAAACATTGATGCAAATAAAACTATACCGCTTACAATAGAAGAGGGTATGGTAACGGCATCAAGCAAGTGATCAATTAATGGAATAAAGTAAGCAACAATTTCTATAACAGATGCAACGCCAAAGGTTATAACAGCAGGCAACTGCGTAAGCCACAAAAAGTTTTCGGTGATGGATAGTTTACCTAAGTAACCCAGCAATGAAACTAAAAACAACGGAAAGAAAACACGCAAGCCACATGCAGCGCTTAAACCAATTCCAAGTAAAGTTGGTATAAGGTAAAATTGCAGCAAGTCCGTAATTGTTTAATTATTTTTTTATGCATGGTTACAAACTGATTGTGTAGTGATACAACATAAATTCCCGGTGCAAGAAAACTAAAATCAACCACATATTTGCATACATTGATGCAAGAGGGCGTCTCATCATTAAATAAAACCTGACCTGCCATATTTTTTACTTCAATAATATTATCGGAATAAATAGTTTTAAAAATAATTTCGGAAACATTGCGTACCGGATTTGGATGAATGAAAAAATAATCAGTACGTGTTTGTGCTTCTTCAATTGATACTTGCTGTGTAATGTAAAAAGGTTTGTAGCTTTCTACGCTATCTCCCAAATTATTTTTTATAGTAAGCCTGAATAAATAATCGCCAACTGCGAGTCCTTGCGTATTTATTAATGCAAGCACGCTATTGCGTATTTCTGTAACAGAATCTACTACCAAAGGATACCATACACCATTTGCAATTGAAGCATAAGACAAACTGTAACTACCAAAATCCATCCAACTGCCAAGCGGCCCTGGTCAATCCATGCTGAACCATTAATTGCAGAAGTTGTATTTACCGCAACAGTATCTGGTGCTGAAATATTTTGAAGCCATGCCGTACTTTTACTGAAAGCAACCGGGTCGCCCCCCAATATATTTTGTGCACATACAACAACGCTTTCTCCAATAGCCGATGGAGCAGTAAAGGGATGCAGGCTATATGCCAACAAAAAAATTCCTTTCTTCTCACTTCTCACCGTTGTATAAACTGCAACATTAGAAGCAATAATTCCCGATGAATCTGTAGCCCAGAAATAACCGCCTGAACCATCCAAAATAAAATCCTGCGAAAGGACTGATGCTTGTTGCTGTGTACCTACTTCTCCAAGCTGGCAGCTATCAATAAAAATTTGTGAAGAGTCAAACACATACATGCTCCATGTTTGTACATAAGAATTAATAAGTTGCTGATTGCGGTCCATCAGCGGAACATTGTAATTTGTGTAGTTGCTGTTATTAAAAATGCCAATAACATTCGCGGTATCTCCTCTTTCAAACCAGTTGCCTATGGCTCTTAAAGTTGAATTACTGATGGTAACATCAGAGCCATTAACCGGCATTAAAGCCCACCAAACGGTATGGCAGCTGTCAGCAATTACACTGTATCCAACACCATCAACTCCTGCAACAGAATTATTGAAAGTATAATTATAGACTGTATCGCCCGCAGGAAAAGAATAATTTACAATAGCGCTGTCGGGCAAATAATGCCAAAGCAAAAGCGTATCGGCATTTTTAAAAGCTGATTGTGATGTACCTGCTAAAATATATTCACCTGTGAGATTACAGCCATTAATGTTTAGCGTTGGAGCACCAAACATGCCGCATGTTGTCCAATCGTTGTGGTGTATATTGTTAAAAGTAGCCATTGCAGAATCTGCAAGCACCAAATTATGAGACATGCCGCTGAAATTAAAATTGCAGTTGGTAAAGGATAGCTGCGCATTTTGTACGGCAATAAAACTTCGTTCGTAAAAATATTGTTGGGGAAAAAAGAAAGAAGAGGAATCGGCAATTACTTTACCGCTCTGCCAAACAATTAAATCGCCATTGGTATTGGTAACGTTAGCACTATCAAAAATTAAAACCCCATTATTAAATACCCAAATTGGTCCATCATGATTCCAGTTGCCGGAAATTATCAATGTATCATTTGGTACAATGCCAACTATTAAAGTATCGCTTGCCAGTGGAGTAAAATTCTGCAAAGCAATAACATCAGGGACGCTAAAATTTTGCATTTTATTCAGAACACTAAAAG
Source organism: Bacteroidota bacterium (assembly GCA_016714005.1). GTDB lineage: Bacteria > Bacteroidota > Bacteroidia > AKYH767-A > OLB10 > JADJOA01. The sequence goes on along the minus strand of JADJOA010000002.1, from coordinate 467,392 downwards.
GACTTGATGTTTGCAACGATTGAGTTTGTTTGCCATCCGCAACCCACTTATTAACTGCATTATAATTTAATGCAGCATTTATTTTTTCCTGTGGAAATTTATTTTGCGCCTGAAGAGAAAAAGCTAAAAGCAACACAGCAATAAAGGGCGTAATTCTTTCCATCTATTTATTTTTACACAAACCTAAATGTTTATTTAGTAGATAAAATGAAAGAATAAAGAGGTTTTGAGTAAGAGAAATGAATAGGTAAATGAGCAAGGAGTTTTACATAAAATGATGTAGCTTCGCCAGCTAATTTATAACTCATCACATCATAAAATATGTCATTATTAGTAGTAGGCACCGTAGCATTCGATGCCATTGAAACTCCCTTTGGAAAAACAGATAAAATAATAGGCGGTGCCGCCACTTACGCATCTTTAAGCGCATCATACTTTACTAAAAATATAAACCTTGTAGGCGTGGTTGGTGATGATTTTCCGCAAGCAATGATTAAGGAGTTTAATAATCATGGAATAAAAACGGAAGGCTTGCAAATTAAGCAAGGTGAAAAATCTTTTTCTGGAGCGGTAAATATCACACCGATATGAACACACGCGATACATTAGACACACAATTGAATGTGCTCGCTACATTTGACCCCATCATACCGGACAGTTACCAAGATTGCGAATTTTTAATGTTGGGTAACCTTATGCCTAAAATTCAGATGCAGGTGATGCAGCGTATGAAAAAACGCCCCAAGTTGATTGTAATGGACACCATGAACTTTTGGATGGAGATTGCTATGGAAGATTTAATGGAGAACATTAAAATGGTGGATGTTCTTACTGTTAACGATGCTGAAGCGCGCCAGTTAACTAATGAATATTCTTTGGTTAAAGCGGCTAAAAAAATCCTTTCATGGGGACCAAAATATTTAGTGATTAAAAAGGTGAACACGGTGCTTTGTTGTTTCACAATAACCAGGTTTTCTTTGCTCCAGCATTACCATTAGAGGAAGTTTTTGACCCAACCGGTGCAGGCGATACTTTTGCAGGGGGCTTTATTGGATACCTTGCTCATGCCCGCGATATTTCTTTTGATAGTATGAAACGCGGAATTATTTATGGATCAGCGATGGCATCTTTTTGCGTAGAAAAATTTGGCACGGAAAGAATCATTGGACTTACACAGGAGGAAGTGGAAGAGCGTGTGCAGGAGTTTATAGATTTAGTTCAGTTTGACATTACACTGGTTTAGCAATAATTTTATTTAATAGCAGTTTTAATTTCAAAACATTTTAATAACTGATGAATCTGCTTGACATTGTAATTGCCATACCACTTTTATGGGGTGCATGGAAAGGATTTAACCGCGGCATTATTTACGAGATTGCTTTTATTTTAGGATTAGTGCTTGGCTTATATGCTGCATTTAAACTTTCGGGCTGGGCACAAGGTGTATTGCAAAGTGTGGTTGACAAAAGCAGCACCGTGCCACAGTGGGTGGCATTTGTAATTGTAATTGCAGTAATTGTTTTAATCTTTTTGTTTTATGCCAAACTGCTTGAGGGGATTTTAAAAGCAGGAGATTTAAACATTGTAAATAAAATTGTAGGCGCTTTGTTTGGCTTATTAAAATTTGCATTGGTAACAAGCGTAATACTTCACGGACTAAAATCATTGGAGCCGCATTTTAATTTTATTAATGCGCAAACAAAAAAAGAATCTAAACTTTACGAACCGGTATTGAGTACCGCTACATTTTTAAACCCGTTTTTTCAGGATATTAAAAATGAGTTTAAGGAGAATTTGGAAGAGGTAAACCGACAAAAGCAGTAAGGTTAAATTTAGTAATGTAAAACCTACAGATCAGAGGATTATCACACTTTTTAATTATTACCTGACCAATGTTACCTGACCCTTATACGTCTTACTCAACATAGGGTCGTTAAAAGATATTACGTAAACATATACGCCTACGGGCGCAGGTTCGCCATTGTAGTTCCCGTTCCAAAATTTGTTTGAGCCCGAAGCAGAATACATTTTGTTGCCCCATCGGTTAAAAATACTTATAGTATATGGCGGCATGGCATGCCCTATAGGTCCAAAGAAATCATTTCTGCCATCGTTATTCGGGCTGAATGAATTTGGTACATAAGCCGTTGCAACTTCTTCAACGTATAACTCCTTGCTTAAAGAATCAACACAACCTTCGCTACTGGTAGCAATTAGTTGTACTGTATAGTAACCTGCATTTTCGTATGTGTGTTGCGGAGAGGAAAAAACAGAACTACTGGCATCGCCAAAATTCCAGTTCCAGAAAGCGGTAATTTGTGAACCATCCTTAAAATCAAAAAACGGATTTAGTATGGTTGCCTGCGGAGGATCAATCTCGTAAGCAGGTATTGGTAATGGATTTACCACAATGGTAAAATCATCATAACGTATTGTTGAGCACGAATCGGTAACGGTAACCGTATAGGTTGTGGTGCTGTCGGGGGATAAAACAAAGTTATCGGCAGTACCTAATCCATTGTCCCAGGTGTAATAGTATGGTCCGCCATTACCGCCTGTTGTTATCACCTGCATTATTGCATCTTTTCCAAAACATATTGCAGGGTCCCCGGTAATAGAAGGCGCTAAAGGTGGCAAGCGGTCTATAATTATTTTATTTGACATTACCGGATTCTGTAATGGGCAATGAACAGATGAAACTAATTCAGCCTCTACAGTATCATTATCATTAAGCATATCAGTAATAAAAACATTATTTATTTCACCGTTATGCAAGCCATTTACATACCATTTATATTGAGGGAAATCTCCTTCGTTATTTACGCTTGAGCTATATGTAATTACAGTGCCATCGCAAAAAGTTCCGGGAGGGTTTGCAGAAATGGTAATGCCGGGCATCAGCAAAGGATCAATTCCTGTTACCACTAAATTGCTGGTATCAACCACAGGTAGCGCACAAGTTGCACTTGAGGTAAGTATGCAACTGATAATATCGTTGTTCTTAATGGTAGCAGATGTAAACGTAGAAGAATTTGTTCCAACGTTTTGCCCGTTAATCTGCCATTGATAAGCAGGCGCAAGTCCTTCGTTTTGTACAGAGGATAAATAGGTAATAGGCACCTGATCGCATATTACACCGGCAGGAGTTTGTGCTATGTTTATGCTTGGTGTAAGGTTAGGATTAACAGCAATTGTTACTGTAGAACTAAAAACAGAATCAGGTCTAACGCATCGTGCATTAGAATGTAGCAGCACTTTTACTACATCATTGTTTTGATAATTGCTGTAGCTAAAAGTTATTCCGCTGCTAACAATTAAATTATTCTTGATAAACCAATCGTAAACGGGAGAAGTACCGGGGTTAGTAGGCGAAGCAATAACCGTAACGTTATCACCAGGGCAAATTGGTACAGAAGGATTTGCGGTGATAGTTACGGCAGGAATTAAAATAGGATCAACATTTAAAATAATTTGATTAGATACAACAGTAGTAACTGTTCGGCAAATGGCATTTGATGTTAGCTGAACTGTAATAGTATCGCCATCATTTAAGCCTGAAGTAGAAAGTGAAGTGCCGGTAACTCCTGCATAAATAACTCCGTTTTTAAACCATGCATAAACAGGAGCAGTTCCTTCATGGGTTGGAGTTGCAGTAAATGTTACTGTTTCGCCAGCACAAATATTATTTGATGTTGCTGCAAGAGTAATTGCCGGTGTAACGTTAGGGTTAACCGTCATGGTTATTATTCCTGATGTATCTGTAGCCGGAGTTGCACAAATGGCATTGGAAACAAGCACAGCTTTTATTTCATCGCCATGTTGCAGTGCAGATGAGGTAAAGGTTGATGTAGTTATTCCTGTCAATGTATTATTTAAAAACCATTTGTATTGAGGCGCTGCCCCTTCATTAGAAACCGAACTGCTAAAAGTTACCTGTGTCCCATCACAAATTGTATTTGATGGAGCAGCCACAATACCAATTGCAGGAGATAACAACGGATTAACCGTCATGGTAATTAAGTTTGAAGAAACAACAGTAGGTACTATGCAATATTTATTGCTTGTCATTACCACTTTTATTTCATCGCCATTTTGCAAGGTTGAAGAGGCAAAAGTATTTTGGTTGCTCCCAACAATTATGTTGTTAACCCGCCACTGATAAACCGGAGTTGTACCTTCGTTAGTTGGGGTTGCTGTAAAACTTACGGGTGTGCCAGCACAAATTGTGTTTGAAGGAGTTATTGAAATATTTACTGCAGGCGCTACAGGATTAATTATAGCAACTGTGTAGGAGTTAGAAAGCGCTGTAGGAGGAGAGGCGCATCTTGCATTTGAAGTAAGGCGAACTCTTATCACATCACCATTGCTCAATGACGCAGGGGTAAATGTTGCGGAAGTTGCAGCTTGCACTACACCATTTATCTGCCATTGATATATAGGAGAAGTTCCACCATTGGTTGGTGTTGCAGTAAATGTAGCAGCATTGCCTGAACAAAGCGGTGAAGGTGCATTTGTACTCAAAGAAACAGTGGGAACCAATGTTGGGTCAACAGTTATAGTTATTTCGTTTGATGTATCTTTTGGTGTAGTAGCGCAGGCAGAGCTAGAAGTTAATATCACTCTTACTTTGCTGCCATTGGTTAGAGAACCGGTTATAAAAGTATTTGAATTAGTGCCGGCATTAATACCATTTACCTGCCATAAATAAGTTGGGGCCGTTCCGCCAAATGTGGCTACAGCAGTAAATGTAACATCCTCGCCAGGGCAAATCGGTCCGTTAGGATTTGCCGAAATAGTTACTACAGGATTGGTGGGGGCAGATGTGGTTACCTGAATAGTGTTTGATGTTGCATTGGGCACAGTAGGGCAACTTGCAGTTGAAGTTAACTCAACAGACACAACATCATTATTAGCAAGCGCAGTTGATGTAAAAGTTGAAGCATTTGCTCCCGCTACATTTACTCCGTTAATCTTCCATTGAAATACAGGCGCAGCACCACCATTTACCGCTATGCTGGTAAAAGTTACGCTTTCACCGGGGCAAACAGGAAATACAGTCGTGGTGCTTATAGTAATTGATGGCGTTACATTAGGATTAATTGCGGCTACAATACTATTGCTGTTGGCACTTGGGCACGCTGCATTAGATGATACAGCAACAGAAATAGAATTGCCGTTAGAAAGTGTAGAGGATGCATAAGTGGATGAGTTAGCACCTGCTATATTACTTCCGTTCAACATCCATTGATATGTTGGAGAAGCGCCTCCGTTAACAACATTTGCCGTGTAGGTAATATTTGTTCCGCTGCAAACAGGAGTGGATGGCACAGCACTTATTGTTACCGTTGGTGAAACAAATGGATTTACCACCATTACTAAAGGGGCGAAGTTGCATTTAGGGAGGTAGCGCACGTTGAATTTGAAACAAGTGAAACAGTTATAATATCCCCATTGCTTAAGCTACTTGAAACAAAAGTACTGCTGTTTGCACCTGCTATAGGATTACCATTTAAAAACCACTGAAACTGCGGGTTACTTCCTCCAAAAACAGGCAAAGCTGTAAAAGTTACCTGGGTGCCTGTGCATATTGGACCTGAAGGGTTTGGCGAAATTGAAATAGAAGCATTAGGGTTTGCAGGTGCAGGATTTACCTTTATAGAATAAATAATGTTTCTGATCTTTGGAGGACATCCGTTATCGGTTACATAAACGGTAAACTGATATGGTGTTGGTTTAGCCAATCCACAATCTGTAAACCAGCAAAACTGGCTTGACACTAATCCATTAGATCCGGCAGAAGCAGGCAAAACAGCAGTTGGAGTAGTAATGGCGCTATTAAAAATATTTCCTGATGATGTAAGGTATAAACTATCATTATCAGGGTCTAAAAAAAACAATGGAAAACACAACGGGTCACCTTCGGTAATGGTGTAACTTGTAGTAGTATTGCCTGGAATAGCAGCGTCTAAATTTGGCGGAGAATTTGGCGGGCAAGCAATAGCAATCAACTGAATATCTCGTCTTACAGCAGCAATTAAAACACCATTGCGGTATTCTTTAATTTCAATTACTACAATATAAAATCCCTGATTAGGAATAAAATAATTTGTGAGCCCTGTTTGCGTATCAATAGAAGCATAGCTACCAACTCCAAAAGGATTTGATGTTGTGTAACCAGGCGTATAAGTAGCGCCAAGTATTGGCACAGGATAAGGATTATTGTCAAACTGCGGGTCAGGAAGCGGAATTCCCTGCCCAGTATTTCCAATGTAAGGAGTTTCAAAAGAATAAACCAAAGAATCACCATCTGGATCTACCGCATTGTTAACAACACTTACCGTGTCGTTAATACATAGGTAAGGCACTGCAATATCCGGAAATACTGGAGAACTGTTTACAACAGGGCTTGGAGGAATAAAACAATAATAAGACTGACCTATGCCTCCCGGATTGGAGAGGTTAATAATGTTACCGTTGCGAGCATCTTTCAACAGCAAGATGATAACCTCCTGCACTTGGAGCAAGTAATATATCAGCTTCAAAAACACCTTTTTCTACGCAAACATTAGCTGTAAAATTGCAAGTAGAGCCTATGGCTGGTGGTTCAATAATTTGCTGAGAAGTTAAATTTAATACAACAGTTTCCTGCCATATTTTATCATCATTTGGTGCATTAACATCCTGAGGATAAACACCCATTTGCAAACTTGCATCTAATGGTGCAGTGGCGCCTTCGCAATACCGGTAAATAATTAGACTTATTTTAAACTTATCATTTCCAGTTGCCACATCAACTCCATTATAAGTATAAGTCATACTACCACCCATTAAGTGGGTTGCATGTGTTTCAACAAAAAGAAACAGGAAAACTAAAAAGCAAAAAATCTTTTGCATTGAAGTAAGAGACTTATTCTTTAAGGTTGGTTAAAAGTATAAAATTTAACCTCATATAAACAAGCCTTTTTCCAGAAAGGAAAATCAATACTCAAACGAGCCGTTTGGGGAAAATAATTGACAGTTTTTTACTTTCTGACTGCTCCACTCTTCCCACTACCTGTGCATCAATATTAAAGGAGTTTGTGATGGAAATGACGTTGTCGGCAACTTCTTTGCTGCAATATATTTCCATTCGGTGCCCATGTTAAACACTTTGTACATTTCCTTCCATGTAGTGTTCGAGCTCTTCTGAATCATTTCAAAAAGCGGAGGAGTTTCAAATAAATTATCTTTAATGATGTGTAGGTTTTCAATAAAAAGTGTAGAATTTTAGTTTGCCCACCACCGCTGCAATGCACAATGCCCGAAATATTTTTCCTGTCTCGTCAATTATTTTTTTATTACAGGAGCATACGTTCTTGTTGGCGATAAAACCATTTTGCCAGCTGTGGTTTTATCTTTTCTCTCTTGTATTCGATAATAACCTCATCAGTTAAAAAGTAGAGCCACTATAGGCTAAATCTTTTGGAATGGAACCATCAAAAGTTTCGGGATATTTTTCTGCAACTTGCTTATTAAAAAATCATGCCTTGCAGATGTAAGTCCATTGCTACCCATGCCACTGTTGTATTCTTTTTCGTAGGTTGCTTTCCCAAACGATGCCAAGCCTACAATTACATTACCTGCTTTAATATTTGCATTGTCTATTACATCCGTTCTTTTCATTCGGCAAGTAACTGTAGAATCAACAATTATGGTACGCACCAAATCTCCTACATCAGCCGTTTCGCCACCTGTGCTTATAATACTTATACCACGCTTTTGTAATTCATCAATTAATTCCTGCATTCCACTTATAATTGCAGAAATAACTTCTCCGGGAACAAGATTTTTATTACGTCCAATAGTTGATGACAATAAAATATTTTCCGTTGCGCCTACACATAACAAATCATCAATGTTCATGATGAGTGCATCCTGGGCAATTCCTTTCCAAACGGAAACATCTCCTGTTTCTTTCCAATAAGCATAAGCAAGAGATGATTTTGTACCGGCACCATCGGCATGCATTACAATGCAATGTTCAGCACTTCTGGTTAAATAATCAGGAACAATTTTGCAGAATGCTTTAGGGAAAATGCCCTTGTCAATTTTTTTAATGGCATTGTGCACATCTTCCTTATCTGCCGAAACCCCTCTTAAATTATAATTGTTGCTCATTACTGTATTCCCGCAAAACTAAAAAAGCATTCACGGTTGGTGAATGCTTTTTTAAAATTATCTTTTACTATTACTTTTTCTTCGGTGTGTAGTCAGTACCCGTTACAGTAAACTCTGTTCTACGGTTATACTGGTGAGCTTTTTCTTTTAGCTCTTCAGAGGCTAAACCGTTAATAAATGCTTCGGTTAACTTATCACCCATTTTAAATGGAGGATACTGGTCATTATTTTCAACTTCTTTGTCATCCTTCTCTCCACGACCTTCCTGCTCTAATCTTGCTTTATCAACCCCTTTGGAAATCAGGTAATCATAACAAGCTTTTGCGCGTCTTTTAGAAAGTGCTAAGTTGTAAGCATCATCAGCACGGAAATCGGTGTGTGAAGTAAGTTTGATAGTGATGGTTGGATTTTCGTCTAACACTTTTATTAAACCGTCCATTGCCTCTTTAGATTCAGGGCGAAGAGTTGCCTTATCTAAATCGTAGAATACTTCGGGCAATGCAATTGGTTTTGCTGTAGATTTTAATGGGAAATCAAAGTTGGCTTCAAAATCTTTTGACTCATCCAAGCCTTCTGTTGACACTTCGCGGAACTGAGTTAGGTAACCTGTGAATGATGCAGAAATTTTATACTTCACGTTTGGTTTTAACTCATAGCGGTAAGTGCCTGCATCCTGCGTTTTAACACTAAGAGATGTTCCATCACTACCAAATAATTCAACTGTTGCACCAGGTATTGGTTCTTTGGTATCGGTATCGTAAACTTTACCAAATGCTGAGAAGTTAGCAGGAGGGATAACAAAAGAATAAATATCATCGGCACCTTGTCCGCCTTCGCGGCTTGAGGTTAAGTAACCTGTAGTAGTGCTGTTAAAGAAAACTCCAAAATCATCACCTGCACTGTTCATAGGTGATTTAAGATTGGTAACGCTTCCCCATGCACCGTTTTCGTTTGATGCACTGAAACAATCCAAACCGCCCATTCCAGGGTGTCCATTAGAGGAGAAATAGAGTTTTCCGTTTGGAGCGCTATAAGGAAACATTTCATCGCCAGAAGTATTTACACTTGATCCTAAATTAGAAGGAGTACTCCATGCGCCATTTTCCATTTTAGACATCCAAATATCTTTACCTCCACTACCTCCTGGCATGTCCGATGCAAAGAATAAGGTATTGCCATCGGCACTTAAAGACGGATGCCCACAAACGTATTCATCACTATTAAATGGCAATAATTCCGGCTCGCTCCATTTAGCGCCATCGTAAATCGATCTGTAAATTCTGCACTTGCTGTCCTTGGTATCTTTACCTTTTAACTCTTCGCAACGTGTAAAATACATTACATTGCCTTTTGCATCAAAAGTTGCTGCGCCTTCACTCGCACTTGAATTTACGGGATTAGGCAGTGGGGTAGGGATACTCCATTTGCCGTTGTTGTCTTGTGATGATTTAAATAAATCAAAAAACTTCTGACCATACCATGCATCGTTAGCACCACCCGATGCTTCCATTCTTGAAGAAGAAAAGTAAACAGTATTTTTTTCAAGATTGCTCATGCCTACGGCAAAATCGTAATATTTTGTGTTAAGGGCTGAAACAGACTGAACAGAATATTTTGTGGGTTTGTCTTTCCATTGTTGCGCCATTTCAGCAGCGCTTGCACCTTCTTGTCCCTTTGAGTCACTTGGGTTTTCAACCTTGTAAGCATTGTACTGGGCTATTGCCTCATCGTACCTTCCCTGACCTTTAAGTGCATCGGCATATTTTAGAAGAACTCCATCATCTTTATATCCGGCTTTTACAGATTTTTCGTACCAGTTGCAGGCTTCTTTCTGGTTACCCATTTTAGCATAGCACTCTCCCACCAAATAGGCTGCTCTTCCTTTGTCCTGCTTGGCTTTCATTTTAGCATAAGCCTTTTTGTACAGTTCGGCAGCATCGGCATATCTGCCGGCAGTATATATTTTATCAGCCTTTTCTGTTTTACTTTTTTTATCGGCAGCATTTAACTGACCAAACGCAAAAATACCGCATAGCATTACAACAAATGCAAAATAACAACGCTTCATAATTAAGTGTTTATAATAAAATTCAGGTTGAATTAACTGTTGACAAAGAAATGAATTATTTTGTTCAAACCAAAAAAACATTCTTTTCTAAAAAATAATGCAATCCATCAAATATAAAGAGAGGGTTAATTTAATGCGCCCCGATAATTTATACGAGCACATACCCTTTGTCCCTAAATATATCCCTAATCAAAGCCTTTGTTTTAAAAGGTTGTTTTTACTGAGCATCTTATTCGCGTTTATCTTAAATGATGCAAAAAGCCAGGTTGATGATTTTCCTTACACTCTTGAAGCCAAAAATGAAATTTACTTTTGTGCAACAGGGTTGGGTTTACAAACAGCTGGTTATTTGTTAAATAAAAATAAGGATGCAAAAACTTTTTCTTTTGCTAATGCCAACCGAAAAAATATTCCGGCTTTTGACCGATGGAGTGTAAATTATCATTCGGAAAATGCAGCAACATTAAGTGATGCAACCGAACTTAGTGGCATTGCCATTCCCTTGTCTTTATGTTTAATAAAAGGTATAAAATCTCCCACCAAGGGAATTATTTTACTTACAATGTATGCCGAAGCCATGCTTATTACCACTGGTATGATTAATGCTGTAAAGGGTGCAGTATGCAGGTACAGACCCTATGTTTATAACGGCTATTTCCTTCATGATAAAAGTGATTCTTATGCGGCAAAAATCTTTTACAGTGGTCATACTTCCGCAACTGCCGCAAGTAGTTTTTTTGCTGCTCGCATATTTTCCGATATATATCCTAATAGCAAGCTAAAACCCTATATGTGGAGTTTAGCTGCCGCTGTACCTGCAGCAACCGGGGTACTAAGAATTAAAGCAGGCAGACATTTTTTATCTGATGTGGTGAGCGCATATATAACGGGTGCTGCATGCGGCTTACTTGTTCCTAAGTTACATAAAAAGAAAAAAAGGTCACCCTACAATTTTGAGTAGTAAAACATAATAGGCATGGACTTAAGAAATAAGAAAGTTAGCCTGTGATATTGAAGTTGACTTAGTGCTTATTAGCTAATTGCCCACATGCAGCATCAATATCTTTGCCTCTGCTGCGCCTAATGTTAACTACTAAGTTTTTGCCTTCTAAAAATTTCTTAAAGGCTTCTATACGGTCAATTTTAGCGTTTTCAAAAATGCCATCACCAATCGGATTGTATTCAATAAGGTTTATTTTGCATGGAGTGTTTTTGCAAAAGTCAGCAAGTTCTGCTGCATCTTTTAAGGAGTCGTTAAAGTTGTTAAAAACAATATATTCATAAGTGATACGAGTACCGGTTTTGTTGTAAAAATATTTAAGCGCTTCGCGCAAGGCTTCTAAATTATTATGCTCATTAATAGGCATAATCTTATCGCGTTTTTCATCATTGGCTGCATGTAATGATAAAGCGAGGTTAAACTTAACACCATCATCGCCCAGTTTTTTAATCATTTTGGCAATACCTGCGGTACTAACTGTTATACGCTGCGGACTCATGTTTAAACCTTCGGGAGAGGTAATCTTTTCTATAGACTTAAGGACGTTGGTATAGTTAAGCAAAGGTTCGCCCATACCCATGTACACAATATTAGAAAGTGGTATGTTATAGTTATCCTCACTTTGTTTTTTGATAATAGCAACCTGGTCGTAAATTTCATCGGCATTAAGATTTCTTATTCGTTCCAATTTGCCTGTTGCGCAAAATTTGCAGGTAAGGCTACACCCAACTTGGGAGCTTACACAGGCAGTCATTCGTGTTTCTGTTGGGATGAGCACCCCTTCTATTAAATGATTATCAAAAAGCCTGAAGCCACTTTTTATGGTTTTGTCGTTGCTGGTTTGTGTGGTATCAACAGTAATGGCATTAATTGTAAAAAGTTCTTTGAGCTGGTTACGAAGGTAAGAGAAAGATTAGTCATTTCATCAAAACTGCGCACACTTTTTCCAGAGCCACTCATAAATTTGTTTGGCACGAAAACTTTTTCGTTAAATACTGTAAGTTCTTTTATCAACTCTTCTAACGAAAGAGTGCGGATGTCTTTTTGAATCGGGCATTGCCTTGCAAAGATAACCCTAATGTATCAACTAATTTATATTTGAGCCATGCTCTTCTTTAAAGCCGATTTTATTTTTCCGGTTACATCACAACCTGTGCCCAATGGAATTTTAGTTACCAAAAATGACGGCACCATTTTAAGTATTCATAAAACGGAAAAAGATATTTTTAAAACCTATCCAAAACTACAACGCAGAAACTTCAAATTGAAAACCTACAGTGGCATTTTATGCCCAGGGTTTGTAAATGCACATTGTCATTTAGAGCTTTCTTTTTTAAATAATAAAATCAAACAGGGCGGAGGGATCGTGCATTTTATACAGCAATTGCTTAAAAGCGTGCCTCTTATTCTGATGCACTTATAAAAAAACATATTAGAAAAGCCGATGAGGAGATGTATGCAAACGGCATTGTAGCTGTGGGCGATATTTCAAACAACCACAACAGTTTTTATCAGAAATCAAAATCAAAAATTTATTACCATACTTTTATTGAAGCACTTGACCTTAAACCAACCAACACCAACAATGCTTTTTTTCTGGCTCAGGGATTAGTGGCAGCGCTAAAAAAAACTGCTCCAAAAAATTGTGCAGCGTCTATAATACCTCACGCGCCTTACACCGTAACAGCAGGTTTGTTTGAGTTGATAAAAAAATATCCTGGCAACAAAGTAATAAGCATACACAACCAGGAATCTAAAGCCGAAAACGAATTTTTTAAAAATAAAAAAAGGAACACTTCACGATTTTTTGTGTCCATTGGCAACGATTTGCGGCATGTAAAATCAACGGGACAAAATTCTGTTTGTTACTCGCTGCCGTATTTAAAAAATATTAAATCTGTTTTGCTTGTACACAATACATTTACGAGCAAGAATGATTTGACTTATATTTTAAATCAAAAACCTGACATTAATTTTTGTTTGTGCCCAAGCGCCAATTTATACATTGAAAAAGTTTTGCCTCAAATAAACATGCTTGCCAAGAGCGGGGCTAATATTTGTATTGGTACAGATAGTTATGCATCCAACAAAAATCTATCTGTATTGGAAGAAATAAAACCATTTCAAAAAATTTTAAATCAATTCCTCTAACACAACTCATTTACTGGGCAACCAAAGGCGGTGCTGACGCTTTAGATATTGCAAATAAGTTTGGCGCTTTTAAAACCGGCATTAAACCGGGAATTATTCATATATCAAATATTAAGTCAGGAAGGCTTACCTTAAAGAGCGTAGTCAGACGGATAAAATAAGTGAAATGTACCCACCCATTTACTTTATACAAACGCCTGCAACTCGTACAACTTTTTATACATGCCGTCAACATTTACCAATTGGTTATGTGTGCCACGTTGTATGATTTCGCCTTTTTGTAAAACGACAATTTCGTGGGCATGTTGTATGGTGCTGAGGCGGTGTGCAATAACCAATGTGGTGCGGCTTTGCATAAGTTTAGTAAGGGCATCCTGCACCAATCGTTCGCTTTCTGTATCTAAAGCAGAAGTTGCTTCATCAAGAATAAGTATTGCGGATTTTGAGAACAGCGCGTGCAATGCTGATACGTTGGCGCTGCCCGCCACTCATTTTGCTGCCGCGGTCGCCAATGTTGGTTTGGTAACCATCAGGCATTTGCATAATAAACTCATGTGCATTGGCAATTTTTGCAGCGGCAATTACATCTTGTTCGCTCACATTTTCTTGCCCAAAAGCAATGTTGTTTAAAACGGTATCGTTAAACAAAATGGCTTCCTGAGAAACAATGCCCATCAAATTTCTCAAATTATTCAATGAAATATTTTTAATGTTGATGCCGTCAATTTTTATATCGCCATTGGTAGGGTCGTAATAACGTGGTAACATATCTGCTAATGTTGTTTTGCCGCTACCCGACTGCCCAACCAATGCAATTGTTTTTCCTTTTTCTATTTTAAGGCTAAGGTTACGGATGGCGTAGCCTTCATCTCCACGTAAATATGCAAACGAAACATTTTTGTATTCAATTTCTTTTTCAAAAGATTTTATAGCAACAGGTTGGGCAGGGTTGGTGATGTATTCTTCGGCATCGGTAATGGCAAAAATTCTTTCTGCCGATGCCATGCCTTTTTGTATGTTGTAAAAAGCAGTGGTGAAAGATTTAGCCGGAGGAATAAGTTGTGAGAAGAAAGCAATGTAGGTTATAAACGCTGATGCGCTTAAGCTGCCATCGTTTTTCAAAACTAAATTACCACCGTAAAACATTACAATCATCATTGCTAAAGTTCCAAGAAATTCGGAAAGCGGTGCAGATAAATCTGTTCTTCGGTAAACTTTAATAGATGCTTTGTTGAATGCTGAATTAATCAGCTTAAATTTTTCACCAATATATTTTTCGGCATTAAAACCTTTGATGATGCGCAATCCTGAAATAGTTTCTTCAATAATCGAAAACAGCTGACCCAAAAGGTTTTTCGCTTTTATAGAAGACCTGCGTAAACTTTTACCAATAAGCGCGAGTACAATTCCTGCAATTGGCAGTATAATAAAAACAAACAGCGTGAGTTTTGCACTGAGAAAAATCATCATGCCCAAAAACAGAATAATATTTACCGGATCGCGGAAAATTACTTCAAGGGAACTCATCACACTCCACTCTACTTCGGTAGCATCTGTAGTTATACGTGAAATGATATCGCCTTTTCTTTCGTTACTGTAATAACCCAATGGAAGGCGCATGAGTTTTTCAGGGACATTGTTGCGCAAATCTTTTACAACACCATTGCGCACATTTGCAAGCACATACATGGCTAGGTAACGAAATAAATTTTTGAAAAGGAAAGTACCACCACCGTAGCGCATATATAAAACAGGGCTGCGCTTTTGCCTTGTGCTGGGTCAAGTATTATTTGTGTAATGTAGTAGTAGAAATTATCAATGAGTGACTGCGCTGAAAATTGAAATGCAGGAACACCATTGGAAATTTTTTCGCGGTAAAAACTTTCTTCTTTTAAAAAAAGCAAATCAAGAAAAGGCGCAATCATGGTAAGTGAGAAAAGCGAAAATACTACCGATAAAATATTGAACAAAGCATTTAAAAAAACATAAGCCTTGTAAGGCTTTAGCATTTTAAGAATACGCCAATATATTTTCACCGAGCCGAAGATATTGATTTGAGAAGATGAGGTTTAAAAAGTTACCTCAGCTTCCTTCTCTTCATTGTTACGCTGGTATTTCACTTTAGTAGTATCGCCTTTAGCAAAATTGCCCAGAGCTTTCATATAACTCATCATATCTGTAACCTCCACATCACCCAACTTAATAACTATATCTCCTTTTTGTAAACCGCATTTTGATGCAGGTTTGCCATCGGTAACACCATCAATGCGCATTCCTTTTCCTTCAAAGGCATAATCGGGCACAACACCAAGAGTGACTTTAAAGCGCGGTGCATTATCATTATTGCTATCGTTTGTTTTTACAAAATCAAGTTTGCTTTCTGTACCCATTTGCGAATCCAATTTTTCAATAAGTTGTATCATATAACGCATGATGGATATTTGTCCATCGTAATTAATGAGCGGCTCATCGTCAGAAGGTTTATGATAGTCACTGTGTGTTCCACTAAAAAAATGTATTGCCGGAATACTGTCTAAATAAAACGAAGTGTGGTCAGAAGGACCAAGACCACTTTCGGTAGTTTTAATTTTTAATCCGTCAACATTTATTTCTTTCATTGCTTTGTCCCACTGAGGGGCAGTGCCTATGCCATTAATAATCAAAACAGGGTCTTCGGGTTTAAGTCTTCCTACCATATCCATGTTTAACATGTAAGAAACATTATCTAAATCAACCAAAGGATTTTTTATGAAATAGTTTGAGCCCAGCAATCCTTTTTCTTCACCACTAAACGCAATAAATAAATAGTTGCAGTTTTTGGCAGTTGCATTTTTAAAATAACGTGCCAGTTCAATTAAGGCTGCTGTACCGCTTGCATTATCATCGGCTCCGTTGTGTATTGCCATTTCACCACGATGCAGACTACCTTCATCGCCAAAGCCCAAGTGGTCGTAATGTGCACCTATTACAACCGTATGTTTTGCATTGTTATCTATAAACCCAGCCACATTATGTCCTTCGCCCTCTATCTTGTTTAAATCAACCACCAAATTTACTTTTCCGGTTGTGCCATCAGCTAATGTTTTAGTAGCAATTCCTTTTGCAAAAATTACGGGAATGGGTATAGCTGTATGTTTATTGTGAAAATCAAAAACTGGGTTTTGCGAGCTGTCTTTTGAATTGATAAACACAACTGCAATGGCACCGTGTTTTGCAGCATTTATTGCACGGTCTTTTAAATCGGCAAACTCTCCAAATTTTCCGTGCGGGGTGTTACCATCGGGTGTGGTGGTTTCTATTACTACTATTTTTCCTTTTACATTTCGTTTGCGGTAATCATCATGATCAAGTTTTGATGCTTCAATTCCATAACTAACATTGATAAAATCTCCCGCCACCGAATCGTTTCCTGAAAAAGCCAAAGGATAAAACTCATTGGTAAGTTTGTATTGTTTACCATTGATGGAGAAATAGGTACGCTTGCCAAATTCCGTTCCTTTGGTAAATGGAAACTGCTGTAAAAAAGTTTTGCCTTTAACCGGTGCAAGTTTCATTGAAAGAAATTGTCGTATAATATAAGTATAAGCAAGTTTTTCGCCCTCGCTGCCAGTTTCTCGTCCGGCATATTTATCACTTGCCAGTGTTGAAATATGTTTTTTTAAACTGATTTTAACCGAATCGGTAATAAAAGGAGATTGCTGAGCGCTTACATTTAAAGTTATAATTGCAGCGAGGAAAACAATTAGCTTTTTCATTGAAAAAAATTTTGCCAAAAATAAAATATAGGAAACACCAGTATGTAAAAGCCAGGTAAATACTTTATTAAATACTAATGGGATTGCGGATGTTTTATACCATCAATCCCATTAGTATTTGTGAATATTATACAGGGTTATTAATGCTCTGCAATTGTTCTTTAAGCTTTTTAATTTCTTCTTTGGCTTTGTTTATTTTTTCTTCAAATTCCTTTTTAAGCGAGTCAGAATTTTCGATTTGGCAAAGAAGCCTAAGTTATTCTCCAGAGTTTGTACTTCATGCTGTAAAGAACTTACACGATGTTGTATAGCACCTTTTTCGCCACCGGCTTTAGGTGCAAAATGCCTTTGAATATTCCCACCCGATTTCCGAAACTCTCTATGTCTGGAGTGTACCAAATCAAAATGCTTGTCAATGTTCTTCTTGAAGCGTTGTTGCACTTCATCCTTTTTCTCAAAAGGCACAGGGCCAATTTCAGACCACCTGCGCTGAAATTTTTTTAACTGCTCGATAGTTTCTTCCCCATTCTCACCGGCAACAAATTGTTCAACCTCATCTGTCAATTGAGTTTTGCGGGTAAGGTTATCGTTATACTCTGATTCCAGGCTGCTATAATGTTGTTTTTTGCGATCAAAAAAAGCATCACATGCCAATCGAAAACGCTCCCACAAACGCTGGCTGTTACGCTCGCCCACAGCGCCAATGGTTTTCCATTGCGCTTGCAACTGTTTTATTTCTTCGGTTGTTTTCTTCCAATCGGTACTTTCTTTTGCGGTTCTCAGCCTGAACTATCAAATCAGTTTTTGCCTGTTGGTTAGATGAGTATTCTTTTTTAATGATTGAAAATATTCATTTTTATCATGAAAAAATTTATCACAAACCCCTCTGAATTTTGCCCAAACCTCAGCGTTTGATTTTTTTTCGGCAAAGCCTATTTTCTTGTACTCGTTTTGTCTTTCTATTACTTCCTTACCTCGCTCCATCCACTCGTTTGCTTTGACAATTGGTTTTTGTAAAAGTGGTTTCAGTTTTTCAACGTTTGCTTTTTTCTCTTCAAGATTGTTTTCGTGCTTAACTTTTACTTCGTTGAAATATTCAGTTCTGCGGGCATAAATTTTATCGGCCGCAGCTTTACCTCTTTCCCATATGTCGTTTTTCTTATCACGTGATACCGGTCCTACCTCTCTCCATTTATTTTGGAGGCTTGCCAAGTTGCTTAGCGATTTATTGAGCGATGGCTCAAGCAGCAACTCTTCCGCCTTTTCGCACAACTCAATTTTCATTTCAAGGTTTTTGCGCCAGTCTAAGTCCTGTAACTCCCGGTTAATTTTAATTAACTCATAAAATTTGTCGGTGTACATTTTGTAAGTCATCCACAAATCCTGCGCTTTGGCAGTGGGTACATTACCGGTGTTGCGCCACTTGTTTTGCAACTCATGAAACTGCTCAAAAGCCTTTTGCATGTTCTCCTCATTTTGAATGAGGTTTTTAAACTCATTTAAAACACTCAACTTATCTTTTAAATTCTGCTCACGTTTTTTTCCTGCTCTTCTAAAAAATCGGCTTTTCGTTTATTGAATTTTTTTATTGCAGCATAAAACCGTTCTGTTAAAGTATCAGCACCAAAATCAAAATCCTCTTTTGTGCCACCCTGCTCAATGTGCAATGCTAATGCCGCTTCTTTTTCCGAATTAAAAAGATTATCAAACGCGTCCTTTATTGAATATACTTTTGACTTAACAGTATTAATATCTGCATCGGCAAATGACTCGGCTTGCTTCACCAATTCTTCTTTACCAAGTGCAGAAAAATTTTCTGTGTGATCTTCGGCAATTTCATGTTCTTCGGCCAGTATAACCGGCACATTGTGCAACTCTGCTTCCGTGTTTACCGTAGGCTGCCCATTTTTTACTTCTTTAGCCTGGTTTTCTGGTGTCTGATTCTCTAACTCATTCATTACTTTAAAAAATTACTAAACAACGAAGCCTTCCGCAGAAGGCTTTGTTATATGATTTGTTAACAAACTTAAACGATTTTTTTCTCTAATCAAACAAAAAAGTAAAATTCTTTTGGTGGGAAAAAATTCTGCATTTGAAGACAATTTTATAAATGGGCTTTTTTACTTCTGCGGCAGAAGCTGAAACTTTTTCAGTATTGTTTTTTGTTTACTAAATTTTGGGCAGTCGCACTTCTTTTTAAAAATGCTGCACGATGATGCAGTAATTGCAATGATAAAAACTCCGAAATTATTTTTTTTATTTCCATTGAAATGAATTGATTAAAACTTTTACATCTTGTTTTACAAAATTGATAACCGGCTCCAAAGAATCGCTTTCGGGGGGAGTAAAAAAATACAATGACCCCCTTAAAAAGTGATGAACGCTATCTGTCATATAAAATTGCATGTTGGATGCTGCATTTCCGCCAATATCATACAAAACGCCATTTACATTATTCCCTCTTATTTTTGTTTCGTTAATTGCGTTGGCTTTAACAGTGTGTTTATACGCCATGTTGCGACTGTCTTCTGTAAGTTCAAATAAATTATTTTTTAATGGCTTATAGGTAAAATAAAGTTGCCCGTTTAAAGCTGGAAACGCAATGTAAAACCAACACGGTTCAGCTAAACGATTTGAGTCTTTAAAACAATAGCATATTCGGGTATATTAAAATAAAAAGGACAATCGGGCGATTGGTAAGTTTTGTATTTTTTTTCGGGTAAATCGATTCTGAAATAGCCACGAGGTTTTGGTGCATAATCATTTTTACAGCCAATGAAGATTAATGCAATAATTGCTAAAAAAAAACAATGCTTAAATCTCATCAGCAACGGTATCAGGTTTGTTTAAGTTAACTTTAACACGCTTAATTCTTCGCTTATCAGCCGATTCAATACAAAACGAGAGTTTTTTAAAGAATATTGTATCTCCTTTTAACGGAATGGATCCATTTAATTCCAATATTAACCCGGCAAGGGTGTCAATGTTACCTTCCACTTCATCAAAATAGGAACGTTCGTAATCAATAATACGGCACATATCATTCAGCAAAATTTTTGCTTCAAACACATAGCTGTGGTCGTCTATTTTTGTGTAGGATGGTTCCTCATCATCAAACTCATCACGCAATTCACCTACAATTTCTTCCAGCACATCTTCCAAAGTTACTATCCCTAAAGTTCCGCCAAACTCATCAACTACAATTGCCATATGTATTTTTTTTTGCCTGAACTCCTGCAATAAGTCATTTATTTTTTTGCTTTCGGGGATAAAGTAAGTAGGCCTAATGTAATCACTCCACTTAAACGTATCATCCTGATCTAAATAAGCAATAAGATCTTTAATATGTAGAACACCTTTAATATTATCAATGGTGTTTTTGTAAACCGGAATGCGTGAGTAACCTGTATCGCGAATGTGTTGTTTAACATCACTAAACTTAAGGTCAAGAGAAAAAGCAGCCACATCGTTTCGTGGTTTAATTATTTGTCTTACATCAATGTTTCCAAAGCCTACTATTCCTTTCAATATTCTTTTTTCTTCCGGAGGAGAGTCTTCATCATCAGTAATATCAATGGCATGTGTAAGTTGATCAAGCGTTACGTTATAACTTTTTCTTTTAAATATTTTTTCAAGAAAAGATGTTGATGAAACCATTGGTACGCTTATGGGGGTAAGTAATTTATCGGTTAGGTAAACCGGGTATGCCGACATTTTTACAATTGACATGTTGCGGTGTGCTGCATAAACTTTGGGCATTACTTCACCAATAAGCACAATTAAAAATGTTACTACCACTATTTGAATAACAAATGCCAAAACAGGGTTGTCGTCAAACTGTCCCAGTTGGGCTGTTATAACCGATGATAAAATAATAGCTGCAATATTTACCAGGTTATTTGCAATGATAAGAGTTGCAATTAACTTTTTTGGACGATTTAAAAGATGAAGTATAATTTTATTTACCTGCTTGCGGTTATCGTCTTTTAACTCGCTTAATTGAGCGGGAGTTAATGAAAATAAGCCAACCTCGGCACTGGCAAAAAAACCTGAAAGAAAAAACAGAATAAATAAGACAACAAACTCTCCTATGAGCGGATAGTTAAGTGAAAGCCCGGAAAGAAAAATCAGAAGAGGTGTTTGCAAGTACGGATATTAAAATTTTATATCGGCAAATTTAATTTTCTTTTAAAGATGAATAAGGATAGAAATTTCAGCTTTAGTTTTATCTTTTCTGATTAGCATTTGAACTATAGAAAGTTGAAGGGTTATATAAAATAAACAAGCCGGAACTTTTTAAATCCCGGCTCTGAAAAAGATTAACCTAAATAACTAACTGTCCTTTTTGCGTTTTGATTGCCAACGTCCCGTTGGTATGTTTCCAGATTAAGTTCTGGAGTTATTTATTGAGTCAAATATATGTTCAGGCATTGCCACTGTGCAGGTATTAATGAGTATTGGGATGTTACAACGGGTAATTGGTAATTATAACGGGTAATTGGTAAAATCTAAGAGCGACAGGCTATATCCGCCATTTATTGATGTGGCTGGAAACAGTTAGGTTTGCACCACCAAATGAATGAGCGTAAAATAATCATAGTAGGTCCTGCCTATCCATACCGAGGTGGGCAGGCATTAGTAGAAGCTT
Source organism: Bacteroidota bacterium (assembly GCA_016714005.1). Lineage (GTDB taxonomy): Bacteria > Bacteroidota > Bacteroidia > AKYH767-A > OLB10 > JADJOA01. The sequence goes on along the minus strand of JADJOA010000002.1, from coordinate 445,613 downwards.
ATCTCTATAAAACATTAACCGAACTGGGATATCAATGTCATACCGTTAGCTTTACCTTGTTGTATCCATCCATTTTTTTTCCTGGCACCACACAGTTCGAAGAATCGGGCTTTGTAGCTTTTCCTCATACGGAAAAAATTACACGTATCATTAATTCCATTAACCCGTTTACATGGATAAAAGCTGCATCGCATATACTTAGGTTAAAGCCACATGCTGTTGTGTTTGTATGGTGGATGCCCTTTTTTGGACCTGCCTATTGGACCATATCTAAAATACTAAAATGGTTTGGTAAAACTCGAATAGTTTTTTTGATGGAGAATTTCGTATCTCACGAAAAAAGATTTTTTGATCGTATATCAGCCAAACTTACTTTAAAAAATGCGCAGTATTTTATTTGCCAAAGCAACTTTGTAAAAAAACAATTGATAGAAGTTTACAAACAACAAACTCGTGTTTGAAACAACCCTCAGTATTTACGATTGTTACGATCTTAATAAATATAACATCACCACAGCACGAGAGCATTTGGGTATTAAAACAAAATATGTAGTATTGTTTTTTGGCTTGATAAGAGCCTATAAAGGGTTAGATAAATTGCTGGAAGCTTTTCCCAAAATAGAAAAATAAACTACAAGATGTTACACTATTAGTGGCAGGTGAGAATTACGAAAGTTTTGATAAGTACAATGAGTTAATTGAAAAAAGCGGGGTGAAAGAAAAATACAACTGCATATTAAATACATTCCTAACGAAAACATTGAGCCCTATTTTAAAGCTGCCGATGTGGTATGCCTGCCATATTATTCTGCTACGCAAAGCGGCATTGTAATGATGGCTTACGGTTTTAGAAAGCCTGTTGTTGTAACCAATACAGGCGGACTAAAGGAGTTAGTAGATGAACACCGCACGGGTATTGTGATTGAAAATAACAACTCAAATATTATTGCCCAAGCAGTAACCGAAATACTTGAAAACAACCAGGGCATTGACTTTTCTGAAAATATTGATGATAAGGTTTCGTCATTAGGATATAAAACCTGCAGCGTATTTTTGACACAATACTGGAATAATTTATGGAAGGAAAAATTTTAGTAATAAAAAAAGGTGCTTCGGGAGACGTGATAAGAACGAGTACGCTTCTACATTTTTTAAAAGGAGATATTACATGGGCAACACACATCTACAATAAAGTTTTTTTGCCACAGCATCACTCCCAACTCAAACGCATTTTATCATTTGAAGAAACAGACAGGATTTTAAACGAAAACTTTGATTGTATAATTTCTTTAGATGATGATGATGAATGTGCCACATTGGCAACTACAATAAAATCAAATGAAATTATTGGAGTGTACAAAGAAGATGAGAAAGTAGTTTACACACGGCATTTAAAAGAATGGTTTGATATGAGTTTAATTTCTGTGCATGGTAAGCAACGTGCCGATGAAATTAAATTGGATAACAGAAAAACATTTCAGCAAATGCTGTTTGAAGGATTTGGTATGGAATTTAACAAGAATCATAGCTACTTTATGAATGAAAGTATAAACGCGAAAACTATTACCAAACGTATTGGAATTGAAAAAAGAGCGGGTGAAAGATGGCCTACAAAATCTTGGAATGGGTTTGATGAACTTGCTGGTCTACTAAAAGGCAGAGGATACGATATTTTCTTTTTTGAGCAGCGCAACAACATAATTGATTATATAAATGATGTAAGTTCCTGTCAATATGTTTTTACAGGAGATACACTAACCATGCACCTTGCCTTATATTTAAAAATACCTAATGTAACAGTTTTTACCTGCACCAGCCCGTGGGAAATTGCAGGTTATGGTATAATGAGAAAAGTTGTAAGCCCCAAACTGGCTACAGCTTTTTATAAAACCAAGTACATACCCGAAGCCGTAGAGTCTATTACCATTAATGATATGGTAATCGCTTTTGAAGATTTAATTGCAGGAAAAAAACCTTGAATAAATCTAACGATAAGCCTTTACCAAAAGCCCTGTTCCTTTTACAGGAGTAGCGTGTAGGTCTAAAAAGTTGAGAATAAAACAAATTGGGTAAATAATAAGATAGTAGAAAGGCAGCACAATAAAAAAAAGTTTTGTAAAGCCAAGCATTAGTATCGGATACTTCATTGACAAGCGCCACGATATGCTGCCAAATGTTCCGTATGTGTAATGAGGTTCAACTTTGCTAAAACCGGACCGAAAAAGTTTCTCTTTAATATCGTTTATGTTGTAACCATCGCGCACGTGTTCTTCAATAAAAGAAGTTTCACCATCGGCATGAACATCACTTCCGCCCTGGTCGCTTGGTGTAGAAATAATAAGCATACCACCCGGTTTAAGTGATGAGGCATAATTTTCAAAAACCTTTACATCCTCCAACACATGCTCCATTACATCTACGCAAACAATTAAATCGTACTTATTTTCTTTACGGAAAATTGTAAGGTCCTCAACAGAAAATGCTACGTTTTCTCTACCGATACTTTTAAAAAAATTATTGCAGTCGGCAATTTGTTCTTCTTTAACATCAACACCAAGTATGTTGCAATTTTTAAGTTCTGAGCTCATCCAATAGCTATACTGTCCGAACCCCGATCCTGCATCTAAAATGTTCAAAGATTTATTTTCGGCATTTGCTTTTTGAATAACGGGGTTTAAATGATGATGTACATGCCATGCACGCAACAACAGTAAATCAAGCAGGTTGTAAAATAATTTTCTAAGAAAAGGAGTTTTGTTAAAAACTGTGCCGAGGCTTCTTTTTATCGGATCGTACTGCATGTAAGTTATTAGTTCGGAGTTGAGATGTGTAGAGGTTTATGTTTTGAGTTTTGTTTTGTACACTTTAAACGCTAAACTCTTTACTTATTCATTTTCGTTTTTTGGGATGTCAATGTTTTTAAAAATGTCTTCCATTTTGTCCACGTAATCTAGCGAGTCGTCATGAAAGAATTTAAGATTAGGAATATGTCTTGCCTGGTTACGTATTCGGTTGCCGAGTTTGCCTCTTATATCACCGGTATGATGATTCAAATCATTTATAACCTTATCAGGGTCTTTGTGCTTAAATAAACTAATACGCACATAAGCCAATCCTAAATCAGGTGTAACTCTTACGCCCGTCACTGTTACAAAAGCATTTCCATAATAGTTGCGGCCTTCGTGTTGAAATATATCACTGATTTCTTTCTGAATCAGTTTTGCAAATTTTTGTTGCCTTGTGCTGTCCATGTTTTAAATTGTTTTAGTTAGCACCGTTAATTTTAATTACTGCCATAAATTTTCTTTAGCCTGTCATCTTTTTCCAGTGCTTTAATGGCGGTTATATCTCCTTCAACTTTTTCTTTTGCGGTTTTAAGGGCTTTAATTTTATCAAACTCTGTTTCGGTGGAAAGTTTTTTAATTCTCTCATCTATACTTTTAGTTACATCTTTTAGTGAGTTAGTTGCCTGCCCGCGCACAAACCACGATGATCCGTTGGTGGCAATGTTCACTAATTTTTCTTTCCCTTTTGTAATGTTTTCAGGAGAGCATTTAGAAATAAACTTGCCATATGTTTGGGCAAAGCCATACGCATCAAACCCTTTTATCAAATCTGCGCGTGAGTATAAGTAATCAAAGTTTGTATCATCTCCGTACTCTGTGTAAATATTGGCAAGAGTAATAATTACATTTGAATTATTGTCAGTTTCAAAACGGTTGGCAAGCACCATTCCTTCTTTGGGATTTAACTCAACATACTTGGTAAGCGCAGTGCCCATTACATTGTATGATGAATCATTAACAGCTTGCAGCAGCATTTCATTTATATCAGTTCCTTCAAAGTTTTTGGCGAGGCTTGCCACGGCATTGTTTCTTACAGATGATTTAACATCAGTTTGCGCCATTTGTAGCAACAAAGATTTCAGTTTGTCTTTTTGTCCCCGTGTAAGTTTGTCTATAGATTTTAAGGCAGCATTTCTGATAGAGTAATGTGCATCAGCTAATGCTTTTCTTACGGCAGCTACAGCCTCTTCATTGTCAGGTACGAGCTTTGATATTTTTTGAAACGACTCCCATCTGTCTAAGTAAAGCGGGGTATTGTAAAAAAGAAAAAACCACTCTTCTGTTGTATGATTATCGGCTTTAGTACAAAGGAGCTGTTTTTCGGCATCCACATTAACCACATCAGGTTTTACCAAACAATCAAAAAGAAAAATATCCTTTTTATTTTCTACAGTAATGTATAAGCGCTTTGGTTTTCCGTTTTCGTAAATATCAATTGCAAGTGGGAGTTTGTAAAGAGGTGTTTTTTCTAAATTTTGCTTTTGCTCAATAGTTACTTCTTGTTTTTTAAGCGAGTCAATATAATTGTAACTTATTTCAATATCGGGATGACCAGATGCAAAAAACCATTGATTAAAAAACCAGTTTAAATCCTGACCGGTGACTGCTTCAAAAGCAAGTCTTAGGTTGTGCGCTTCTACGGCAGTAAATTTATTATCGCTAAGGTATTTTTTCAGAGATGTAAAAAAAGCATCATCGCCCACCAGTTTGCGCAGCATGTGTAAAATACGCCCGCCTTTTGCATAAGAGTGTCCGTCAAAAACCTCTTCGCGTGCATTGTAATGAAACCTGATTAAATTTTCTTGTTTATATTTTGACTCACTCAGGTAACCATTTAAATCCTGCAAACCTGTATAGTCGGCATGGTCTCTTCCATATTTATATTCATTCCAAAGATATTCGCCATAAGTTGCGAAACCTTCGTTAAGCGGAATGTTGCTCCACGATTCGCATGTTACATAATCGCCAAACCATTGGTGAATTAACTCATGCGCAACTATATCATCATTACTTTCATCAATAAGTTCGCGATGTGTTTTCTGAACAAACTCGCCAAATAAAGATGCTGTAGTATTTTCCATTGCACCACTCACATAATCGTGTGCTATTACCTGTGCATATTTTTCCCATGGATACTCAATCAGTTTGTCAGAAAAAAACTGAATCATTTCTGGTGTGTGATTAAAAATTTCTTTGGCATATTGCTCATGCGAAGGATCAACATAGTAGTTTACCTCCATATTTTTCCACTTATCTTTTACAACTTTATAGTTGCTCACCGCCATCATGGTTAAGTAAGGAGCATGGGGTAACGACATTTGCCATGTGTCCGTTCTCATTTTTTTGTCATCACTTAAAACCGATGAAACAAGCGCACCATTGCTAAGTGTTACAAACGATGTGTCAACCGTTATTCTTATTTCCTGTGTCATGCGTTGGTTTGGTGAATCAATAGTAGGATACCAAACCGAATTGGATTGTGTTTCGCCTTGTGTCCAAAGTTGAGTTGGTTTGTTGGGGTCTTTGCCATCGGCATTAATAAAATACAAACCTTTATCGCTGTTAATAGCAGCACTGCCACCAAGCTTGCCAAGTTCATCAGGCTTTGCTACATAATCTATAAAGAGCGTATATTTTTCATCTCTTGTATATGTTTTGTCAAGCAAAATAGTAAGCGAATCATTCGCATAACTGAACTCAAGTTTTTTTATATTGTTTTTTCCGTCTGTTAGCTGCACATCATTTATTTGCATGCCACGCGCATTTAAAAATAATGTCGTTTGCGGGTAAAAACGCGGCTGTAGTGTAATCCATTCTTTTCCGAACAAATGTTTTTTGCCCCAATCAAATGACACATCTAACTTTACATGCTTGATGTCATGCAATACGGTATTGGTTGCCTGATATATTTTTTTCTCTTCAGTGGCTTTTATGGTAATAGGCGGCAGTTCCTTTGTTTCAATATTGTTTTTGGTTGTTTTGCAGGATGTGTAAGCTACCAAAACAATAAAGAGCAAAAGAATTTTTGATTGCATAGAACAGATTTTTGCGTTATCAGTTAACATAAAAACGCAAAGCAGACGGCTATCTCTTTGCGTTGGTTTTATTTCTGCTAAAATAAAATACCCGCAATGTGTGGGGCTTAAAAAAGTTAAAGCAGATTATTATTTATTTGTGCTTTCGTTCTTATCCTTTTCTTTATCAATGCCCGAAGAGGCATCTTTAAACTCCCTGATGCCTTTGCCCAATCCGCGTGCAAGTTCAGGCAGTTTTTTGCCGCCAAAAAAAAGAAGAAGCACAAGAACGATTAATAAAATTTCGGTGCCGCCTAAGCCGCCCAAAAAACCAAGAAGGATATACGCTGTCATTTTAATTAAATGTTAGAATTACAAAGCACAAATATAGGCAAAACAGCAGTGTATGCACCACACCAAGCGGTTTATTTTTTAATGACTTTAACTATCGTCATGCCATTATCAGACTTCACATTTAAAAAATACACACCAGGTTTAAATCAGGGGTATTAAGTTGAATAGAATGTGCGCCTGCCGCAAGTTGTTCAGTTCGTGGTTGCATTACTTCCCTACCCGCAATATCTTTAAGTATAAGAGTAATTTGGGATGGGGCAGCTAACGAAAATTTTGTGATTAAGAGGTTGTTGAATGGATTTGGAAATACATGTAAGGATTTTTTGGTTGGTACAGTTGATTCAACAAAAACGCTTGTGCAGTTGCCCGGCATGTTTGCATCAAGCCATGTTAAACGTTGTTGTATCCATGTTTTCATACTGCTTATTTCGCCAGCATAGCTAACAGGATATGGCGTAGGGTTTGCCCAGATTTGAACACCTAAAATAGGATACTTTAAAAAATGCCGTTCCTTGGCTTCGTCCAGTACCAAAGCAACGCTGTCAATATAATTCCACAGTGTATCAACATGCAAGGTGGTTAAGCGAAGTTCGTTCCAGCGGCATTTAAGTAAGGATGTAAATGCAGAGTCCTGCAACATTTTTCCCCACCAAAAAGGAACATTCTTATCACCGGGATTGCCGCATATGTTGTTAAACTGATATTGCCAGCCGGTGTGAATGTCGCCATCGCAATAATCAGCATTGCGGAAGGCAATGTTATAATCCCATGCAGGTCCAATGACCAATTTGCCACCTTTGGTAATTTTTTGTTTGTATAAGAAAGTACTTATGCGGTATGCATCAACATTTTTACTTGCTTCGTTTAAAATAAAGTAGTCAACAAAAGATTGAAGGTCAATATACTTTTTGTAGCCGGTTACTGGGTTCATAAACCATGCTGCATCTAAGGCATGTTCAAACGAATCAACATAAGCTTGTATGTATGCTTGTTGTTTGGGAACAATTTCGTCATAGGACGGATATTCGTAGAGAAATTCAATAGGTGTGCCCGGAATTCCGTCAAAGTCAGAACTCCAACCGGCACCACCTCCGCTACCCGTAGTTTTATCTATTTTAATTATGTATCCACCAGTAACATCGTCACCTATAGTATCGGTAGGTGTAAGTTTTGAAATATCAACCCTGTTAACATTACGCTTTATTTTTTCGAGCATTACATAAATGCCCTTGTACTCATTATTAAGTACAAGTTCGCAAAAGCGCGAGCGGGATGCATAGTGTCCTGTTTTATTGGCAATATCGTAAACCAAAACATTGCGCATACAAGTTTTATCATTGTAAGGAGCATAGAGTATCCAGTCGCTTTCGGCAGGCATACCCATAATGGATGTGTCGGCCTCTGTGCCGGTTGAGTCCAGGGTTTCGTAACCATATTGTTTTTGCGGAAATGTTTGCGACCAGCTTCCGCGTAGTTCAATATCAATGTTGCCATTGTATGAGTTAAATGAATCGGTAATGTGGTTACGTATGCCGGGTCCGTTATCAATAATGCCCATGTGCACGGTAATTTTCGGGTCATCTAAAATTGTTTGACCAAATGTGTTGATGGAAACTATGGGCAGGTTAGAAGAGTTGTAAATAAAAGGCTGCGCAGGTGTGTTGCTGAATGTAATGTTCCAACTGTTTAATGTGCCTGCATTTGGGAAGTTGTGGTCCTGGACTTTTAATCGCCATAAACCATTTGGGTTTTGCCCGTTGTTAACGTTGCCTAGGTAACCTTCGGGGCGGAAGTTACCTGTAAAAGGCGGGTTGCCGGCATTAATGCTTAATGTGCTATTATAATTGAAGCAGGTGTTTGTGTAATTATTTCCTGATCCGCCATTGTACATGCTAAGGTCTATGGTGGTGCCATCAGGCGCAACTAATTGTATGGTAAGTTGCTGATCGTTGTTATGAGAGATGTTTATGCAAACGGACTCAACGCCAAAGGAGGTGTCAATAACTGTTACCGGCAAGCCGGTGATGCCGATGGAAAAATAAACGGCATTGCTGTTATCGGGGATAGCGCCACCTGTTCCGGTAAATGTTTGCGCCTGCGTTTTGAATGATGCAATGAGTAGTACTGCGACTAATAATTTTTTCAAGACAAAGAGATTTTTTGCGAGGCGTAAACTTAGGGTAAATGGGCATAGGATATTTGGATTTTATTAGGGATGGTGAATCACTAATAAGTAATAAAACTAAGAAAGAAAGAATAAACAAAAAGTGTTATACAGCACATTAGGATATTATTCCTTCAATCCATACTTGCTTACATATTTTCTGTAAAGCTGCTTTTGCACATCATCTAAATCAATTTGTTTTCCTCGTATAAATGCACACTCAATGTTGTTTCCGCGCATATCTAATGCATCGCCCGATGAAATAAAAAGCGTGGCATCTTTTTGTGGTTCGATACTGCCCGTGGTTTGGCTGATGCCTAGTATGCGTGCAGGTGAAAGTGTAATGGACGTGAGCGCCTGCTGAGGCGTGATGCCATAAGCTAGAGCGTTGCCTGCCTGAAAAGGGAGGTTGCGCATTTGCCAGTAGCCGCCATCGGTAATGGCAAATTCTACTCCTGCTTTTTGGAGGATGGACGGGAGTTTGTAAGGGAGGTTTATGTCATCATCTTGCCGGTGAGGAAGGGCTTGTGTGCGTGTGATTACAACGGGGATATTATTCTCTTTGAGGAGTTGTGTAAGGTGGTGTGCATCGGCACCGCCAACTAAAACCATTTGCATATTAAAATCTTTGCAGAGGTTGATGGCGGTAATAATTTCGCGCGCATCGTTGCAATGCACAAAAAGTTTTTGTGTGCCGCTAAAAAGTCCACACATAGATTGAAAGTGAAGGTTTTTTTCTACGGGTGTTGACATGCAGTATGCTTTTGCTTCTGCAAAAATGTTTTGAGGTCGGAAATATTTTTTGAAGACGCTCTGCTTGCTCTGCATCTTTTCCCGCATCGCCCGATGAGAAAATACGCATGGAAGGAAAGTTGAGGTGTGCGCCCACATCGGTTTTGTATGCAGCATCTTCCCAGTTCCAGGCATCGAGCTCAACTACGGATGAGGTGCCCGTTATGGTGCCACCACCGGGTGTTATTTGCGCAAGCAGCACTCCATTGTTTCTAACAGTGGGTATAACTTTTGAATCGGTATTGTAGGATGAAACGGAACGTGCAGAGGGGTTGTATTTACCGGTTTCGTTTTGGTCGTTGGTGGCTCTAACCATTTCAATTTCGCGTAAGCCAAGTTCTGTATTAAGTGCAATAAAGCCTGGGTAGATATGCTTGCCTGAGCAGTTGATTGTAGTATCGAACGCACCGGAGGCAAGTCTGATGAGTCGTGCATCGGCAACGAGAGTAATTTTTCCGTTTTAAAACCAATGGCTGCGTTTTTTCTATAACTGCCCCATTGCCAATGTGTGCAGTACCATTTAGTAGTAAAATACTTTTTGACTGAGGTGGGGCAGGCGTGGGGTTTTGCGCGATGCTGCTGCTGTATATCAATAACAGCGCAACAAATAAATTTTTTGAAGTATATTTTGCATTTGCTGTTTTTTTAATGAGGCATGGATTCAAAATCATTGCAATGTTTAAGCTCTTTTTGAGCTGATGAAACACGTTTTACTTTTTCGCCTTTCGCTTTTGCGTCAATCATTTTTTGGATGATACGTGCGCGTTCAGTCATGTTGGCTTTTTGCTTGGCTTCATCATCAGTAGCATCGTAATATTTAATGCCATCAACATACGTTTGTAAGGCGCGTGCATAAATGCTTAACGGATTATCACTCCATAAAACAACATCGGCATCTTTGCCCGGTTTAATGCTTCCCACACGATTGTCAACATGTAAAAGTTTGGCGGGATTAAGCGTTACAAATTTTAAAGCTTCTTCTTCGCTAACACCGCCATACTTGACGGCTTTAGCAGCTTCCTGGTTTAAACGTCTTGCCATCTCTGCATCATCACTGTTGTATGCAACGGTAATTCCCATGTCGTGCATAATTTTTCCGTTGTGAGGAATGGCTTCGTAAACTTCAAACTTATATGCCCACCAATCGGAAAAAGAAGAACCACTGGCACCGTGTTTTTTCATTTTATCGGCAACTTTATAACCTTCTAAAATATGAGTGAAGGTGTTTACCTTAAAACCAAAACTATCAGCCGGTGCATTAGCATATTTATTTCGCTCTGCACATAGCTGTGGCAAGTTATAAATCTTTTGCTGTTGAGTATTTCAGTTAAGGCATCCAGCTCTAAGTCTTTGCGGGGGTAAAGCCTCTCTCCGGCTCTCCCCGAAAGGGAGAGTGGCGCTTTAATTTTCCGCTCGTACTCGCGTGCACGTGTGAATGCGTTGATGTAGGTTTGTTCAACACCCATGCGCGTTTGCGGATAACGCGTGGTATTGTTATCGCCCCAGTTGCTTTGCTTTACGTTTTCGCCCAATGCAAATTTGATGAAGCCGTCAGCGCCCTCAAACTTTAATTCTTCGGGCGATTTTCCCCAGCGAAGTTTTATCAATTGCGTTTGCCCGCCTACGGGGTTGCAAGAGCCATGCAGTATGTGTGAACTGGTAACACCGCCTGAAAGCTGACGGTAAATATTAATATCATCGGCATCAATAATATCGGCAATGCGCACTTCGGAAGTTACAGATTGCGTACACTCATTTACTTCGCCTGTAGCGGCAATGTGGCTGTGTTCGTCAATAATGCCTGCGGAAATGTGTTTATCTGTTGCATCAACAACTTCGACACCAGGATATTTTGAGGCATCTAAATTTTTTGCAACGGCAGCAATTTTTCCGTTTTGGATTAGGACATCAGTATTTTGCAGGATGCCTTCCTTTTCGTTGGTCCATACAGTTGCATTTTTTAATAAAACAGTTTTTGCCTGCGGCTGCACTGCATTACCAAAAGCCATATTCGGAAACCAAGTAATTCCTGCTGTTGGCTTTTCAATTTTAGCTGTGTCAACTTTTGGCTGTGGAACGTAAGCAGAATCAAAATTTGCAATCCATGTAAACCAGTTGCCATCACTTAGCTGACCGGTTCCGTATAAATTTTGTTTAGCGGAATTGTAAGAACCATTCAGTCTAATAAATTCTTTGCTGCCTGTTTTTTTTGATTCGTACTGGATGGTAAAAGAATTGCTTGCGCCTGTAAAGTTTGTTTGTAGTTTTACGGAATCGTCAAATACCTGCACTTCGGGTTTTTCAATTTCACCTTTAAATTTTAAAGTATATTTTTTGTTACCGGCATTAAAGGAATAATTGCCGCGTATATCATTTGGATCTGTTGGTTTAACAATATAACGACTGCCTTTACTCCAGTTCTCGTAAATGATGTTATCTTTTTCGTAAAACTTTTAGAGGAGATAAAAAGTTTGCCATCATCCCTTGTTTTAATTCTCCTGTAATGTTTTGCACGTTAATAATTTTTGCAGGAGTTTGTGTTAGCGCTTTTAATGCTTCTTCTTCGGGCAAGCCGCAATCAATTGCTTTGCGAATATTTTTAAAAAAATCCTTTTTCTCTTTTAACCTGTCAGTTGTAAAAGCAAAATGAATACCTTCTTTAAATAAATAATATGCGTTGAACGGAGCCTGTTCCCAATGCTTCATATCAGAAAGTGAAACAGCATTGGCATCAAAAGGGTCGGTAACATCATAACCATCAGGGAAAGCTAAAGGAATAATAAATGTTGTGCCTATTGCTTTAATTTCTTTGATTCGCTGGTATTCATCGCCACCACCTTTAATTATATAAGAGGTAGAAAATTCTTTTGCTATTTTATTTGCGCGTAAGGCTGATTGTTTGTCACGTACATCAAAAATTACAGGAAGCGAAGAGAGTTTGTTGAAGGCATCTAATGAAATGTTGAACTCGGGAGAATTTTCGGCAGTCAAAAATTGCTTATACCATTGTGCATCAAAATATGTTTGCCTGATTAATGCTATGCAGCCCATTAATGAACCTGGTAATCCTGAGTGTAAGAACCTTTATCAAAAGAAAAGTTTGAAGCAGCACGGTCTTTAATTATTACTTCGTTGTCTTTTAAATCAGCAAGGCTCACAAAAACACCTGAGCCTCGTACTATGCCATCTCTGTTAAAGGCTAGAGCAGTTCCAAAGCCAATCCTCTTTAATTCTTCTGCTTTGTTTTTGTCAGTGTCAAAGTATTTGTATGCATCTATCTCAGGTCTTATTGCCTGGTTCCAACCGTAAGCACCTTTGGTATTTGATAAGAACTGGGGAGTATTACCATCTTTTGGTTTTGTTCTTTGTTCGGTTATCCCGTAATCGCTATAGAGTTCTATAAAAGAAGGGTAGATATATTTTCCATTTAAGTTATACGTTATTGCATCTTTAGGAATGACAATTGTTTTTCCGACACCAACTATATATCCGTCTTTAATAATAAGTGTGGCGGAATCAATTATGGTTTTATAGTCAACATAAATTTTTGCATTGCTGAAAGCGAAAACAGTATGGCGGTTATCATTAATGCCATTGACAGGAAAAGTTTGTTGTTGCGCATATGTGTTTGCACAGGTAAGAAATGCGACAATGCTGAAAATAATTTTTTGCATAGGAGAAATAAAGAGTTTCCGAAAGTAGTTTTTTGAGTGAGGATAAAAGTTTGTTCACATACTTTAACAGATTTGATATAAAAGCATAAGTGCTTAAGACAAAAATCAAAAGACAGGAAGCAATTCTATTTCCTCAAATAGCTGCCAAACCAACTTTTTACTTTCATGGTTATCACACCAAAAAAAGCTTCTTTAAAAATACCCCCACTCATTTTAGATTTGCCTTCGCTGCGGTCGGTAAAAATGATGGGCACTTCTTTAATTTTAAAACCTGAGCGCCATGCTGCAAATTTCATTTCAATTTGAAAAGCGTAGCCCATGAATTTAATTTTATTCAAATCAATTTTATCGAGAACAACACGTCTATAGCATTTAAAGCCCGCAGTAGCATCGCGTATAGTCATTCGCGTAATCATACGCACATACATGCTTGCAAAGTAACTCATCATAACCCTGCCCATTGGCCAGTTAACTACGTTTACTCCCGTAATATATCGCGAACCAATTGCCAGATCGGCACCACCATTCTTACAGGCGTTATATAAATGCTGAAGGTCTTCCGGGTTATGAGAAAAATCGGCATCCATTTCAAAAATATATTCGTAGTTGCGGGCAAGTGCCCACTTAAAACCGTGAATGTATGCAGTGCCTAATCCCAGTTTGCCGGCACGCTGCTCCATAAACAAGTGATTGGGGTATTGGGGCATTAATTGCTTTACAAGATCAGCAGTTCCGTCTTGCGAGTTATCGTCAATAACCAACACATCAAACTGTTTCATCAATTTAAAAACAGCCATGATGATTTTCTGGATATTTTCCTTTTCGTTGTAAGTGGGAATTATAACTACTGCGTCAGACATAGCGGGTAATGGCGTAAAAGTATTTAAAAGAACCTGCTTAAAAATTCGGCAAGTAATAAATGATGTTAAACTTTAATATTCGGATAACGCCTGTTATGAATTTTCTTTACCTCAACAAGAATAGCATTTCTTAGTTCTTCTACGTTTTCTTTTTTAACAGCCGAAATAAATATGCATGGATTATTTTCTTTGGCTATCCACAAATTTTTAAGATCGGGAATGCTCAGATTTTCGCGTGTTGCAGGAGTTAAATCATCGTCTTCTTTAACGGTAAACCTATAAGCATCAATTTTATTAAAAACAAGTATGGTGGGTTTATCTGAGGCATTAATTTCAACCAATGTTTGGTTAACTACATTTATGTGGTCTTCAAAATTGGGGTGAGAAATATCCACTACATGTATGAGTAAATCAGCTTCGCGCACTTCATCTAATGTAGATTTGAAAGACTCTACCAAATCGTGCGGCAGCTTGCGTATAAAACCAACAGTATCTGTAAGTAAAAATGGTATAGTATCTAAAACAACTTTGCGCACAGTGGTGTCAAGTGTTGCAAATAATTTGTTTTCGGCAAACACATCACTCTTACTCAACAAATTCATAAGTGTTGATTTGCCCACGTTGGTATAACCTACCAAAGCAACCCTTACCACGTTGCCGCGCGATTTACGCTGAACGTTTGTTTGCTTTTCAATATCTTTTAATTTCTCTTTCAGCAAAGCAAGTTTATCTCGGATAATCCTGCGGTCCGTTTCAATTTCAGCTTCACCTGGTCCGCGTGTGCCAATACCGCCCTGTTGTTTCTCAAGGTGTGTCCACATGCGCGATAAACGGGGCATCAGGTATTTATATTGTGCAAGCTCAACCTGCACCTTGGCTTGTGCAGTGCGAGCACGCCTTGCAAAAATGTCTAATATGAGGTTAGTCCGGTCTAATACCTTTATGCCAACTACTTTTTCTATATTTCTTATTTGTGATGGCGAAAGCTCATCATCAAAAATAACAATAGCCGTTTCGTTAGTTTTTATGTAGGTGCTTATTTCATTCAGTTTTCCGCTGCCCACGTATGTGCGGGAGTCAGGATGCTCTAACTTCTGAAAAAATTTTTTCTGAACCATTGCACCCGCAGTTTCGGCTAAAAATGCAAGCTCATCTAAATACTCTTCAGCTTGTTCTTCTTTTTGGTTCTTCGAAACAACACTAACTAAAATGGCTGTTTCCTGTTTTACTAAATTATTGTCGTACTTAAAGCGCACAAAAATCTATTTCAAATTATTTACATAATCAGCCACTGCTTTTATTTCCTCTTCGCTCAATTGCGTTTCGTAAGCTGCCATGGCATTTTTTCCTTTTCTAATTATCTCTATCTTTTGCTCAGGAGTAAGTTGAGATTGTGTTAAATCTTTTGCACCACTTAATCCAAGTTTGCCATCGGGTCCGTGGCACATCATGCACTTGGCTTCGTAAATCTGTTTTCCTAAATCTACAGCAGCTACATTTTTAAATTCTTCTTTATCGGCTTCCTTTTTAAACGTGGGTGATTTTGTTTCTGAAATACCATATGCATACACCAGACACATCATGGCAAGTAATGCCATTGGCTTGCGCTCTTTTTTAAAACCAATTACGGCAATAGGTATAGTTAGTGCTACAATGCCAATTTTAACCCATAGCCACATTCCTTTGTTGCCGGTATTTATTGCCAGATAAATTCCTGTTGCCAGAAACAGAAAGCTGATAATCATTTCGGGTACTTTTGTTTTTGCCGAAAATTTTCTGAGCGTTTCATTTTTGTCCATCATCAGTAAAGTTGTTTTGATAAGGTAAAGAATTACAAACAGCATTACAACTAATGTGTGAGTGTGAAGCATTCCAGTGTACATGGGAGCAGGGAGTTTTGAATACGGAGTGAGTTGAAGAGGCGAATATATAGTTTTAGGCGGCTAAGAAATTATTTGTAATGCTGTTTGTTTAATTCATTTACATTCGCATCAATATTATTTTAATTTCTAGTGAGAATCTTTTTAAAACTATTACGAGAAAGTGTATTGTTTGCTTTTCATGCCTTAAGCGTTAATAAACTGCGCACCTTCTTATCCTTGCTCGGAATTTCCATAGGCATTTTTGCCATTATATCTGTTTTACGGCTGTAGATTCTATGGAAGATAATGTGCAGGACAGCGTAAAATCGCTTGGTGAAAATGTAATTTATGTGCAGAAATGGCCTTGGGGTTTTGGCGGAGGTGAATATGCCTGGTGGAAATATTGGCAAAGGCCATTGCCCGGTATTAAGGAGATGAATGATTTGAAAAACAGAACAAGCACTATTCAATACTTCTCCTTTGAAGCTTACCGGAAGGAAAAATAATTAAGTACAAAAACAACGCTATAGAAAATTCTACTGTTGCATTAGTGAGTCATGATTTTGATAAAATTAAAGCATTTGAATTATCGGATGGCAGATATTTTACGGAAGTAGAATCGGAAACGGGAAGACCGGTAACAGTTATTGGGGCCGAGGTTGCCTCCAGCCTTTTTGAAAACCAAGACCCAATTGGGAAAAACATAACTATAATGGGAAGAAAGCTTACCGTAATCGGAACTTTTAAGAGAGAAGGCACCAGTCTTTTAGAAACAAGTAATGATGATGTGGTAGTGTTGCCTCTTAATTACGGTAGAAACTTAGTGAATATAAAGAGCGACAATGTTGGCCCGTTTATCAAGGCGAAGGTTAAAGACAACGTTAGTAATGAGCAGGCAATGGATGATTTGAAAAGTGCAATGCGATCCATAAGAAGACTGCGCCCTATTGAGGATGATAATTTTGCTTTGAACGAATCAAACCTGCTTACAAAAAATGTAGCCATCATGTTTGATACCATTAGCATGTTTGGTGGCATTATTGGAATATTTTCTGTTATTGTTGGCGGCTTTGGTATTGCCAATATTATGTTTGTTTCGGTGCGTGAGCGTACCAGTCAAATAGGTATTCAAAAAGCGCTTGGTGCAAAAAATTATTTTAT
Source organism: Bacteroidota bacterium (assembly GCA_016714005.1). Classification (GTDB taxonomy): domain Bacteria; phylum Bacteroidota; class Bacteroidia; order AKYH767-A; family OLB10; genus JADJOA01. Next base: position 428,886 of record JADJOA010000002.1, on the reverse strand, counting down.
ACTGCTTCAATTTTTAATAGAGTCGATAGTCCTTTGTATTATAGGTGGAATAATTGGTTTAATTATCATTTACATACTTGCCCTGGTTGCTACCAAAGCAATGGATTTCGATATGACCTTAACTCTTGAAAACATTGTATGGGGCATAGGTATTTCAGCTACTATAGGAATTGTATCAGGCTTTATCCCTGCATGGTCAGCCTCTAAACTTGATCCTGTTGAAGCAATTCGCTCAAACGGATAAAATTAATTGTGTGCTTCTGATAACTCGTCTTGCGTATTAAGCATAGAAATATTTCCTACCTGAATAATATCACCTTTGAATTTTGATTTTAACACGGTAGTAGTTAACACCGCTGATTACTGCATTATCTATTAACTGAAAGGTGTTTCGGTTGCTTTGCTCAGCTTTCACCAATCCAATTTGTGAAAAGTCATGGCCGTTTTGCGAACGTTCAACAATAAAATAATTACAATCATTAGTTGGTTCGAAATTCCAGGCAACCTTAATAGTGCGCCCATTATAAACTGTAGCAACTTTTTTTGATTCCGATTCTGTAACATTAACTTTTATATCCTCGCTGTTTATCAACCAGCTTCTGTCTTTACTGCCCGATACCATTGCAAGTTTTATCATAATACGTTGCCCCGGTTTTGCTGCAATATAATCTGTGCGTCTGTAGTCGCCCACAAACTGCGAACCATTTGCTTCAAACATTTTCATAATGTTTCCATTTACAAAGTAAGTCCCGTATATTTTTTCGTCAGCGCTCATTTTACCATCAACCATTGCGGTTAGGTCAACATCTACTCCCGAAACTATATGTTGATCGATAGCAAAAACAGCACTTGTAAATATGCATGAATCGTTTGCCACTCTCCATGCGCCCGATTCAATAGCTCCGCCAGAAATGCTGAAGGAGGAATAGTCGTCCCACTGCACTCTATACAAAGTTTGCTGCGCATGTAATTGTATTGATAGTATTGTAATTAATGCTGTAAAAAATCTTTTTGCTGCCATTTGTCTAATGTTTTAATGTTGTAGAAATTTATACGTAAGGGCACTAGAAAAGTTGCCATAATTTTTTCAATCTTACATGGCTGGTATTTATATACACATTCCTTTTTGCAGGCAGGCTTGCACCTACTGCGATTTTCATTTTTCAACCTCGTTAAATATTAAAAAAGAAGTGGTTGCTGCCATAAAAACGGAGCTTGAATTGCGAAAAAACTACTTAAACGAACCTGTAGAAACCATTTATTTTGGAGGAGGTACCCCATCCTTACTCTCTGCTGCAGAAATTGATGCAATAATTGAAGCCATTTTTAAAAACTATGCCGTTGATTTAAAGGAATGCACGCTTGAAGCAAACCCGGATGACTTAGCGAAAAGTTATTTGACAGAACTTGCCAAAACAAAAGTTAACCGGTTGAGTATGGGTATTCAATCTTTTAACGATGGAGTTTTAAAATGGATGAACCGCACACACAACAGCCAAACGGCTATTGCGGCTGTAAAAGATGCTTATCGCTCAGGCATTCAAAATATTTCTATTGATTTAATTTATGCAACGCCCAATTCAACTGTAAAAGATATAGAAAAAAATTTATCCATTGCACTATCACTTCCTGTAAATCATCTATCGGCATATTGCCTTACTGCCGAAGAAAAAACGGTATATGGCAAGATGGTATCAACTGGTAAAATATCTGAAGCGGAACAGGAAAATGCACAGCAACAATTTTTATTTCTTGTGCACAGAGCAACAGAAAATGGATTTGAGCAATACGAGATTTCAAATTTTTGTAAGAATGAAAATTATGCAATGCACAACACTTCCTATTGGAAGAATAGAAATTATTTAGGTATTGGGCCATCTGCGCATTCGTACAATGGCACAAGCAGGCAATGGAATTTGAAAAATAATTTCTCTTATGTAAAAGCGATTAAAGAGAACACTTCTTTTTTGAGATAGAAGAACTTACTTCTATAAATAAAATAAATGAATACCTTATGACTACTCTTAGAACTAAATGGGGAGCAGACTTAAACTATTTGAAGGAAAATATTACAACAACACAATGGCGAAAGCTGACTTATGCCGTAGCTAATGCTGTACAAAATGGATTGATAGATGACAAAAACGGACTATTATCAATTCCCCTAGCTAATAAATTTATTGCAGATAAAATCATAAGCGATTTGTTTGTTGAAGAGCCATAATTAATAGTATATACCCTACAATTTAAATAATCATTAAAGCTAACTGTGCGCATTCCTATCACTACCCCATAAATATAAAGCATTAAACACAGCAAAAAAAGTTACTCCTGCTTGTGTTTCTATTGTGTCTTCCGTTAGCATAGATAAAATAGCTGTGAGCAAAAAGCTTAAAAACAAAAAGGACTTTCCGTTTTGTGATAAATACACCGGAGCAATGAGCGAAAAGATAAAATATGCTAACCAAAAAATTCCTAGTGCAACTGCAATAGTTAAAAATTGGTTGTGAGCACGCAACCGCCACTTTTCGTCAAGAGGGGAGTGTGTTTGTATGTATGCACGTTTAAAAGCAATTGGTACATCACCTGTTCCTACACCTTTCAACATATGTTTTTTTATAATGAACAAAGCCGTGTTCCAAAACTCAAAACGCATGGTAACAGAGTGCCCACTTGGGTTTCCACCTTGTTTATAATTATTTATTTCCCATGCAATGGTATGCAACCGCTTATAAATTTTGTTGCGTGTTAAATAAATATGGTTAGGTATTCCGTTTTCTATAGCTATAATGTCATCATCAGTTAACTGGGTAACACCAGCACTGTCTTTTTTTAAATTTAATGATGTTAAGTACCGCCACAATGTGTATTTAAGTCCATTGCCTTTGTTATCTAAACCATTATAAGAAAGCTTGCTTCTTCGGTTCCATTCAGCTTCAAGCTCAGGTTCGCAAATGTGCCAGTAAACTCTAAAGCCATTCTCAATGTCAAATCTTTCAAGGTGGTGCACATACATATTTCCATTCAGAGTCTTTTCATCAACTTCTGCTTGTTCAGTTACCCTGCTTACATTTTTATAAATGCTGTTCCAGTATTTAAAGCCAGTAAACAAGCCACCAATTAATGCGGGCATTATAATAGCTAAGTAAACAAAACGTTTCTGACTGATTATTTTTCCAAAAGAAAAAACAATTAATACAAAAAATAAAATGCCAAGTCCCGTTACCGATTCAAGCAACACAAGGAAACACACGAACCATATTACTAAAGCGGGGATAATAATTTTTACTACACCGCTTTTTTTCCCTTTCATCCAAAACCATATTAAAGTAAATACTGCCATGCACACTAAAAGTGATAGTCGTATGTGTGAGATAAAAATGGAAATCTCTCTTATGTCTGTAATTTTTTTTGAAGTAAGACCTAAATACACAGAGGTGCTTATAAGTGTGCTTACAAGCACGGCAGCCACAAAAAATTTTAGCGCTATTTCAAATTCTTTTTTACTGAAAGGGGCAGTGGTTGAAAAAATTACCGGCAAGGCAAGTAATGGAAGCTTTATGCGCAAATCTTTAAATGCATAGCCAAAATCGCTTGTCCAAAACAAACCTATTACATGAATAAAAAAAAAGCCAGTTTTAATCAACACAAGTTTTTTGCTAAAAGCTTGCTTGAATTTTTCCAGAATGTTTCCGCTAAGCAGCCATCCAGCAATTATTACAAACTGCGCAATACTCATTACAAACATGCTCAAAGGCAAAGCCGCTACCAATACTATTACGCCAACAAAAAAAATGTGGTGGGCTTTATGTTCGGGTATCATTTGGCAAATGTATAAAAGTGGTTACGCTGATTGGTTATAAAAGAAAACCAACACTGAGTTTAAATCTTGTGATTTGTAAACTTTATGTTTACATGGACTTAACATCAATGTTGGTTTCTAAAATTAATGCTTCAATGTTAATTTTAAATCCAATTCGATTACTTGCGCTCAACAATTTTTGCAACGCCCGCTCCATTATAAGAATGATACTCGGCATTATACATGGCATCGGCACTTACCGGACCCATTATAAAGTTACCTGTTGAAACAGCTCGTACCATGTAGTAGAAGTTGCGCGGCATTCTTCCTGAGGTGGTGTAGAGATTAATCCTGTCATCGCGCACATCAAAATAATCGGGGTTAAACTGATCTTTAATCCAGGGCATATCCCTATTTTCTGTCAAACGCGGGTTTTCAATTTCAAAACCTGCGGGTAGCATATCGGTAATTACCACATTGTCCACATCAGAGCCTTGTTTGTTAAACAAAGTAATCTTCACTACAATTAAATCTCCTTGAGTAAATGTTCCTGAAATGGGGTTTCCAAACCTGTCGTAAAAAGACTTGCGCACCTGCAGGTAACTGTCTTCTTCTTTAAATTTATTATCAAACCTTAACCCCGATTGTTCTGTAAAAAAGTACAGGTTTCCTACACCGGAAGTTTTTATTTCTATTTTTTTATTAGCAATATCCTTCGTGCGCAATACCAAGTCGTCACCTTTAAATTCGGCAATTGGTTTTCCATCTGCCAATACCGATGCCGTTACGGTTGAAGCGGTAGCACGTTTCATAAACTTACCTAACGCTATAAATGCCCAAGCACGTTCATTGGTATTCATGTAAGGGTCTTTTTTTATTTGCTGAGAAAGATGCTTAACCATGGTACCTACCTGCGGATGATCAGGGTTTGTTTCCAGTAAACAATTCAGCGCAAGCGCTTCATCACGAATGGCTGAGTAAAAACAACTGCCTGTAGAGCGCACCGAGCGCATAGCTTCAATAGAATTGGGCAATATGGCATTGTGACTTTTATCATCGCCTAAAGCCAAGTACGCACATGCCAGCATATAGCGCGAGTCTAATGTAAGCTGCGAAAGATTTGCTTTGTAATAATTCATGGTACTCAAATCCCTTCTATCGTTTAATGCAAGCAAATACAATGAGTAAAATATTTCACGCTTTGCAAATTGCTTGTTGTAAGTTCCTGTGCCATTATCGTAAAACCAGTAAGGCTCCATTGCCCGTTCTTTAGCTTTTTGCGAATGGTAACTGAATAGCTTATCAACAGTTTCTTTGCTCACATCATAACCTGCCTTTTGCGCTTCGGTTAAAAAGTGTAAAGCATAAGCACTGCCCCACCATGTTTCGTAACTGCTGCCGGGCCAGTAACTCAAACCTCCGTTATACATCTGCATGGTTTCTATTTTGCGAATTGCTTCCTGTATATTAAACGATGGATCTACTGCAAACCCTGGTTTATTTTTAATCATCTTAACCAAATCAATGTAATAAATCTGCGGAAAGGCTATAGATACCGTTTGCTCTATGCAGCCATGAGGATAATCCAACAGATAACTTAACTGATCGGTAAACTGGACCATAGGTGAGCGGCTTAAAATCAATTTTGATTCTAATGTAGATGGCACAAATGACGAAGCGTAATCAATGGTTTTTGCTTCACCGCCTTTTATACTTCCTGCATCGCTTTCTTTTAGTAGCGAGGTAATGGGTCTTACTGTAATTTCAGTTTTCTCGGTGAACACTTCGTTAAATGCATTAACATTGATCGTAATGCTTCCTGTTCCCACTGCTTTATCAGCAACAAGTTTAAATGTGGTTCTGGATTCGTTATTGGCAGTAAGAGAAATATTTTCTTCGGAAGCGCCCACCACTTTTACATTTCCGGTTGCCGACACCACTGCCTTCGCAACATTATCTTTTGCTGTTGTGTTGGTAAGTGTAACAGGCATCAGTAATGTATCACCTGGTGCAAGAAAGCGCGGAATGGAAGGACTGATGACAACAGGTCAGCAACCTTCATATTTTTTCTGCACTGCCGAAAGAATTATTGTAATAAGCGCAAGCCATCACCCGCAAGCTACCGCTGAACTGAGGTATGTTAATGGTGTAAGATGCTTCGCCATTGCTGTTGGTTTTTAAAATACCACTCCACAATGCCACCAGCTGAACACGTTTGTTGGTAAGCGGATTTACTCTTTTAGATAAATCATACCCATCACCAGCCATACTTGAGCGTTTCAGAGAAAGCTCGGGCAAGATGTTTGGATACATATCGTAAGAGTTAACCTGCAATGCCCGCTTTTGATAGAAGTGCTCATAAGGATCAGGAGTTTTATAGTTCTTTAATGCAAGAATACCTTCATCCACCACAGCCACGGTCACTTCAATATCTCTTTTAGCAAGTGTTTTTATTTTAATGGTTTGTTTTGTGCGGCTTCTTGATTTGTCAACGCAAGTGATAGTAACCGGAAGTTTATTTTCTTTTTTCTCCACCATCAAAGGCTGGTAACCATGCGCAACGGTTAATGGAATACTCCCATCATCTAATGGTTTAATAAGCGTTGCACTGATATACACGTTGGGCAAATAATTTTCTTTGACTTTTAAATTAAGCATGGCTGATTTTTTATCAGTGCTTACTACAAAGTGTTCAAGCAATTTATTTGACTCGACCGTTACCAGAAGTTTGCCTGCAAATGGTGTTTTAAAAAGTAATCGTGCCTGCTCGCCCGGCTCATACTTTTCTTTATCAGTTTCGATGGTAACCTGTCCTTCAGTATTTACCTGAAAAGAAGTGTTTTGTGTATAGCGATATCCATACGAATAAAACGTAGAAGAAACATAGTGCTCTGCATCAGGAGCGGACACGCGCACCTCATATTCTCCCGAATTGTTTGGAATAAAAACTTGGGTGTAACCTTGGGGAGAAATTTTAACGTGCTGGTTAAGCATGGTAATTTCCCGCTTTTGCGAAACATAACGGTAACTGCCGGGACTTCCTTCAATTACAGAATACCACTGGTGATTAATAATCTCTACAATTGCTTCTGCTGCAACTGCATTCCCTTTTTTGTCAACGGCAATTAACGGTATCTGCATGCGCTCACCACGGTTGTTATAGTAATCGTTAAGCTGAATTCCATAAAATGTATTTTGAGTATATACATTAAAGCTTCTTGTGCGGTTTACCGGCCTGCCGGTTTCATCAAATACGGTGGCGTATATTTTCCCTTGCAGCAAGCCAACATCTTTATAAGATTCACTTAGTTCAAAACGCTCAGTGCCGTTTCCCTCTTTATCTGTTTTGCCCTGGTTAAGTTTATTTTCAAATTGAAGTTCGTTAGGCTGTAAATCAACCTGGAAATTGTAGTTTGAAAATTTAGGTGCAGAAAAATACTGACGGCTCATGCTAAATTCTACTTCGTAATTGCGATTGGCGGCAGGAGGACCAAACATATTTACGGCAGTAATGTTTGCTGCAACAGTATCTCCACTTTTGTACTCCTCTTTATCTAATTTCAGTTTTACATCAATTCTGTCGGGCATAAACTCTTCTATACTTATACTGCGCGATGCTAACTGAACATCATTAGCCGTGTAAATTTCGGCAGTGTAATTTCCTGTAACCACACCGGCAGGTAATTGAAATGAAGAACTTAAAGCGCCTTGTTTATTTAAGTTTCCGCGCAACGTTTTAAACTCTTTACCATTGGGCAAGTACAGTTTAATTTTAACGGGCATATCGGCAGCGGGCATCATGTTGGCGGTACGCACAATGCTGTTCATATAAATGGTTTCTCCCGGGCGATAAATATTTCTGTCGCCATACATAAAGCAGGTGTAACCGCCTTCGGTATCATATCTTCCACCCACATCATACCTTGATGTTTCAACACGCGAATCATTAAAAACCATGCAGGTAAAATCGCCATCGCTTTTTGCGGTTATCATTTCAACTCTAAAGCCCGGATATTTTGATTTGATGTTGCCAAACACTGCAATGCCATCTCCATCTGTTTTTCCGGTAAACAAAACCTGGTTATTACTGGAGATAAAACTTATCTGAGCACCCGAAACAGGGTTGGTTGTTTTAATGGAGTTTGCAAAAACATAAATTTCATTTTCAGTTTGTTTGGCTATTAAACCCACATCACTTATGGCAACTAATTTAGTGATACGCTGCCAGTAATCATCAACCGAACGAACGCTTATTAAATACACTCCTTTAAAATTATTTATTTCGTCAAGACTCAGGTTAAGCATTTGCATGCCACGGTTTTTAGGGAGGTCCTTGGTAGTAACCATGCGTTCATAAACAACATCAGAGAAATTTTCCATGTTGTAAATGTTGTAGCGCTGCGAGTAGCTTTCCTCATCATAATCGTAATAAGAATTGCGGTTTTGGGTTAGAAATCCGAGGATATTATTTTCATAAATTTTATAAACCGTAACATATACTTTGGGTATGTTAACCACGTTAACGCCTAAATTTTTGGAACCGCGAGATGATAAATACATTCCTTTTTGTGATGAAAAACTCAGCGAAGGCTGCATTTGTCCGAAAGGAATTAATGATTGATAATCGTTTGTCATTTCGCCACCTAATAATCCACGCAGTTTTTTGCTGATGGTAAGCTGATAAGATACGCCCGGATCAAAAGATGCTTTTATAAGGAACCCATCAGGAGTGGCTTCTGTTGTAAAAGAAATTTTTGGAGTAATTGTAATGAGCGAGTTCAAATCAGTTTCATCGACCGGTTGATTGGTGTAAACGTGCATGACGGTTTGTGTGCCAATAAATTCTCCTAATGTTTGGTTAACCGTAAGTTTATCTGGTAATGGAATATCAACCGTGTTTTTTATTAGCGCTGTTGTTTTGTATTTGCTTTCAACGCAGGTAAGTCCGGCTGCTATATTTATTTCGGCAGTAACTTTTTGTATGTTGTTTTTTGTAAAACCTTCAATAGATATTACCGCTTCGTCATTAACCTGGGCACTTGTAATTTTAAATGGTGTTTGTTTACCATCAATCTTTACTGTCAAAAGCGTGGCGAGTTGCGAGGGATTGATGTTGTAATTAAATCCAAGGTTTAACATTAATGCAACCGCATCATTACCCAAAGAAGACTTTGACCAATAACCTCTTGTTTCGGTAAAGTTAAGGTAGGGTTTATGAAAAGAATCTTTTTCTTCCTTCACAGAAAGAACTTTTTGGTGTTTCGCAATATTTTTTGTGAGCAATGCGACATAATCCGTTGAAGGCTCAAAACCTTTAGCAGGGCTAAAGAGCAATTCCTTTTTATTGTTCCATTTAAAAAGCCCTTTTACCTGTGGGGTAATTGAAATGTATTGTGTACTGTCCCATCTGTCAATTAAGGAGTCGGGCGCAAGTTCTTTGTCAAATGTAAAGACAAGGTTTTGCTTGAGCTCTATTTCGTTTTCAAAATTTTTGTTTGTTAGGGTTACTTCATTTTTTTTACTGCACGAAGCAACAAATACAGCGCTAATTGCAAAGGCAATTATTTTTTTACTGAACATAGGAAGGGTTGATATGTTATGGGGTGAAATTATGGATTTATAATTCCTGAAAAATCTGACGTCAGGTCAGTTATCAAAAGGGGCCGTACAGGCGTGAGCCACTTTAAAAAAGTTCAGGAAAATTGTGGGGGCATTTTGTTAAACCAATAATATTTACGGGAGAAATTAAATGTTATTGCGTTAGCGATAAAACTTTTTTAGAAAAGACTTCAGAGTCTGATGTTTAGAATAGACTCAACTTCTAAAGCATATTTAACTGATACCTGCAAAAAGAACGGAACAGCAATGAGGCTTTTTCGTTATTGGGTACTCGTATGCGCTCATTAACAATGCGCGATGCAGGTGTAACTTTTATTCGATGTAATAATCTTTTATAATAACGGTAAGCAACATACACGCCAAAACGTGCATCTTTTGGCAATGCTAATATTCCCTGATAAGCTTTTGCGAAATCATTTTCAATTTCATTTTCTATCGCTTCCTTACTGATGCTGTTGAAGTTTTTAAAGTCAACGTTTGGAAAATAAATTCTGCCGCGCTCATCAAAATCACTTTTAATATCACGTAAAAAATTTACTTTTTGAAAAGCGGCACCTAAACTGCAGGCAGCGCCCTTAAGTTTATTATATTCTTCTTTGTTTCCTTCTACAAAAACAGTAAGGCACATAAGCCCAACCACTTCGGCACTTCCATAAATGTATTCATCGTAAGTGTTTCGTTCATGGGTTTGTTTTGTGAGATCCATCTTCATGCTGTGCAAAAAAGAATCAATAAGCGTTAAATCAATTTTATATTTATTTACAATGATTTGAAATGAATTTAAAATCGGATTCGTACTTATACCATTGTTGATGGCGGTGTATGTTTCATTCTTAAAATTTTCTAAAAGTTCTTTTTGGTTGTGGTTATGAAAAGTATCTACTATTTCATCGGCACATCTTACAAAACCATAAATAGCATAGATAGGCTCCCGAAATCTTTTGTGCAGCGTACGGATACCCATTGTAAATGAAGTGCTGTAACGTTTGGTTAAATTACGGCTTGCTTCAAAGCTTACGGAGTTGTAAAGAGTGAGACCTTGCATATTCAGCTATCCAACAATGTTGTTTAATAATAGTTTAGCAATAAGTTTGATTTTTATTTCTGAAAGTCAAGTAAAATTCGTTCTAAAACCAATTTACTGCTAATAACCACCATAGGCAAGCCGGTTCCGGGAATGGTGCTTGCACCAACATAATAAAGGTTTGAAAATTCTTCGTCTTTGTTCTTAGGACGAAAGCCGCCAATCTGGTTTAGGCCATGCGCTAACCCCAATCCGCTGCCGCGGTAAAGATTAAAACTATTTTGCCAGTCAACTGGGTTCATTATGGTTTTGGTTAAAGTGTTTTTATGTAAATCAAAATTAATGCGTGACGATAAATCTGAAATAATATTATCAGCTAATTGTTGTGAGTCGTTCCAGTTGGGTTTATAACGCAAATCGGGAACAGGGCAGAGGATAAAAATATTTTCACAACCTTCGGGCGCGCAAGAAGTATTTGATTTACTGCTAACGTTTACATAATAATATGGCTTTTGCGGGTTAACGGATGTTTTAAAAATAGTATCGGCATACTCTTTAAAGTTGTTACCCAAAAAATAATTATGGTGATGCAGGTTCTCGCATTTTCCTTTAACGCCCAAATAAATGGTAAAAGGAGAAAGCGTCCATTCCATCTTATCTAACTTTTTGCTCTGAAAATTTTTCTCGATTTAGAACTTTTCCCTGAAAGATGCAGCATCGCTGTTGCAAATAAATAAATCAGCAAAATATTCTTTTCCATTCTCAGCAACTACACTCGAACTCCGAACGCTGAACTCCGAACTTCTTTATTTCAGTATTAAATGGAATTTGACATCGCGTTCTTTTAGAAGTTTCACCACCTCTTCCACAATTTTATACATGCCGCCCTGCACATTCCAGTAGCCGTCATGCTTTAGTTCGGTGAAGTTTAAAAGAGAATAAACGGCAGGCGTTTGAAATGGAGTAGAGCCTTGGGAAAAATGCAACCAATGAAAAAATAACTTTCACCTCTTCGCTATTAAAATTCATTTCAACTCCTTCCACATGCTGCGGAACATTTAGGAGAATGCTTTAGCGGCACCGTTGCCAGCGAAAAGAAAATAATCAAACTTGAATTAAAATTACGCCTCACTACTTTGTCAATAGAGTCATGAAATAGATTTCCGGCAGCGCTCAGGTATTTTTCTGTTTTTTCAATCAGTTTGTCTTCAATTCCGGCAAATTCTTTTTGCAACAATTCTAAATTTTTGTAAATGAGAAACGGTTTTTCTTTTCCTTCAAAATAAACAGCATACAAAGGATTGAGTTCATTCAGTTGCAGCGGATTTTTAATTCCGCAATAATCAAACAGCTCTGTAAACTCATAGCTCATGCTGAAAAATGATGGACCCACATCAAATGTAAATCCATCTTTTTGCAATTGATTTAACCTACCACCGGGTTGATGGTATTTTTCTAAAATTTCTACCTCAAAACCTTTTACAGATAAACGCAAAGCAGTTGCCAAGCCGCCCAGGCCAGAGCCAATAATTATTGCTTTCTTTTTTTGCACAGGGTGTAAACAAGGAGGAGTTAAAAAGGTTTAGTTAATTTAACCGGCAGAAAAACGAGATCACTCAATTCTGTTGGCTTTTTCAAAAAGCGATTTTGCATCTAAAATTTTAAAATACTTTTTAGAAAAAAGAAGCATGCCAAATTCTTCGCCATGTTCTTTGCCCAAATGCTTATGATGAATTTTATGAGCGCGTTTCATAGCTTCAAAATAGCGCCATCTTGTACGCCTGAAAAGCTTGATACGGTTATGAATAAAAATATCATGTAACAAAAAATAGGTAAAGCCATAAGCTGCAACACCACAGCCCATCCAAAAGCGGTAATCTAAATTTTCCCACCCAAAATAGCAAAGTGACATACTGATAGCGGCATAAACAACAAAGTAAACATCATTCCACTCCCACCAGCTGCCACGGTTTACATGATGAGATTTATGCAAAAACCAGCCAAAACCATGCATAATGTATTTGTGGTTACTCCAGGCAACAAACTCCATACCCGCATAAGCTCCTAAAAACGCCAAAATGTTTATTAAAATATCTGTCATGATTTAACTAGGGTCAAAGATAAAACTAAAACACTTTTATCCTGTATAAGTTTTTCCTTTTTCTTAAAAATTTGGTGTACTAAAAAATATAAATTTGCCAAAGAATAAATGCTATGACTTTAACTGTTTTATTGAGTTCTCCTGCTGATTATTTACCAGTGGCTATCATGTTTGTGGTGGCAATGGGCTTTGTGTTAACTACCATTTTTGTTACTCATTTGTTGGGTCCAAACCGCAAATCAAAAATTAAGTTAGATTCTTTTGAGTGTGGTATTGAATCAAAAGACAATGCCCGTGTTCCGTTTTCGATAAAATATTTTCTCATAGCTATTTTGTTTGTTTTGTTTGATGTAGAGATTATTTTTATGTACCCATGGGCAGTTAATTTTTTAGATATGGGTATGGAAGGGTTTTTAAAAATGTTGATTTTTCTGGGATTACTTTTTAATAGGCTTCTTTATATTTTAAAGAAAGGCGCATTAAAATGGGAGTAATTTAACTATGAAATAGTTGGTTTGTTATATAGAAAAGAGAATGGAAAATACAGGGACAACAGCGGTACAAAGGTCTTACACAAACCTGAAAGGGTATGAAGGTCCGGGTTTTATGGCTACAACTTTAGATAAAGCGGTGGGTTTAGCACGTAAGAATTCTATCTGGCCCTTGCCCTTTGCTACTTCTTGTTGTGGTATAGAGTTTATGGCAACCATGGCATCGCATTACGATTTAGCAAGGTTTGGCAGCGAGCGTTTAAGTTTTTCCCCGCGCCAGGCAGATTTATTGATGGTGATGGGAACCATTGCAAAAAAAATGGGGCCGGTATTAAGACAGGTTTATGAGCAGATGGCGGAACCGCGTTGGGTTTTAAGTGTTGGGGCATGTGCAAGTAGTGGAGGGATATTTGATACTTATTCAGTTTTGCAGGGCATTGACAGAATTATACCAGTGGATGTATATGTGCCTGGTTGTCCTCCGCGCCCTGAACAGATATTAGACGGTGTAATGAAAATACAGGAGCTAGTTGGAAACGAAAGTTTAAGAAGAAGAAATTCTGCTGAGTATAAAGAGTTACTTGCAAGCTACGGAATACAATAAATGGAGTAATTATGTTTCAAACAATAGAAATTGCTGACTTTGAAAATCTTTTAAAGGAAAAATTTTTCTGATAAAATACTTTCGGTACAAACACATTGCGATGTTTCTGTAGCAACTATTGAGCATCACGTTATAAAAGATGTTATTGTTTTTTTAAAAGAACAAGGATTTACGTTTTTAACAAGCTGCCACGGAATGCATTTTCCTGACGCTAAAGAAAAGTTTGGTATAGTTTATCATCTGCAAGATATGCCACGCAATTTAAGAATAAGATTAAAAACATTTACCAACCACGAGCCGCCCACTTTTCCAACACTAACAGATATTTACCCAAGCGCAAATTGGATGGAACGTGAAACATATGATTTTTTTGGATTTAAGTTTACCGGGCATCCTGACTTACGCAGAATATTAAATGTAGATGATATGGAAGGATTTCCTTTAAGAAAAGAATACCCGCTTGAAGACCAGTCAAGGTTTGATAAAGATGATAAGATGTTTGGGAGATAAGTTAGAAGAGAAAAAAGTCAAAATTCAAAAGTACAAGGCAAAGCAATCATGGCTGTTCAAACAACCTCAGATATAATTCAAAAGGAATATCAAACTTTAAATTTAGGATCAACCCATCCTGCCACACATGGCATTTTTCAAAATGTGTTAAAGATGGATGGAGAGATTATTGTTTCTGCCGAGCCTACCATTGGTTACATACATCGCGCATTTGAAAAATTGGCTGAGCGCAGACCTTATGGACAAATCACTCCAATAACCGATCGTTTAAATTACTGCTCATCACCCATCAACAACATGGGCTGGCACATGACGGTTGAAAAACTTGCCGGTATTAAACTGCCAAAACGTGTGGAGTACCTGCGAGTAATTGTAATGGAACTTGCACGTATTGCCGACCATATTATTTGTAACTCTGTAATTGGTGTTGATAGTGGTGCCATGACGGGGTTCCTGTACGTATTCCAATATCGCGAACACATTTACGAAATTTACGAAGAGCTTTGTGGCGCTCGTTTAACAACCAACATAGGACGTATTGGTGGCATGGAAAGAGATTTTTCTCAAACAGCCTGGTTAAAAATTGAAAAACTTTTAGAAGAATTACCAAAAGGATTAAAAGAGTTTGAAAACCTTTTGGCGCGTAACCGCATCTTTATGGATCGTACCATCAAGTGCGGACCTATCAGTGCCGAACGTGCATTGGCATATTCATTTACCGGACCTAATTTGAGAGCAGCCGGTGTTGATTACGATGTACGTGTAATGAATCCTTATTCATCTTACGAAGAATTTGATTTCATAATCCCTATTGGAACCAATGGCGATACTTACGACAGGTTTATGGTTCGCGAACAGGAAATGTGGGAGAGTATGAGCATTATCAAACAAGCCATACAGAAGTTAGATAAATTAGAAGATAAAACTTCCATACATGCTGATGTGCCTGAGTTTTATCTACCTCCTAAAGACGAAGTTTATAACAACATGGAAGCGCTCATCTATCACTTTAAAATTGTGATGGGTGAAACAGAAGTTCCCAAAGGAGAAGTGTATCATTGTGTAGAAGGAGGTAATGGTGAGTTAGGATATTATTTAGTGAGCGATGGCGGAAGAACACCCTATCGTTTGCATATGCGCAGACCTTGTTTCATATACTACCAAGCCTATCCCGAAATGATTAAAGGAGCCATGCTGAGTGATGCCATTCTTACCATGAGCAGTATGAATGTAATTGCAGGAGAGCTGGATGCTTAAATAAAACGAATGCAGAAATGTCAAATATAGAGATAAAATTTTCAGAGGAATCTTTAGCACTGGTAAATAAAATTATCAGCCGCTATCCTCAGGGTAAACAGAAGTCAGCCTTGTTACCCATACTTCACGTGGCACAGGCAGAGTTTGATGGATGGTTGTCGGCTCCGGTTATGGACTACGTTGCATCCATTCTCAACATTCAACCAATTGAGGTTTACGAGGTGGCTTCGTTTTATAGCATGTATAACTTAAAGCCTGTAGGTAAATGTACTTTGGAAGTTTGCCGCACAAGTTCGTGCTGGTTATTAGGTGCTGAAGATATTGTAAGGCATATTGAAAAAAAATTAGGAATAAAAGACGGGCAAACAACGGCTGACGGAATGTTTACACTAAAAAGCGTGGAGTGTTTGGGTAGTTGCGGAACAGCGCCCATGTTGCAGTGCGGAGCTAAGTATCACGAAAATCTTACGCTAGAAAAAGTGGACGATTTGCTAGATAACTTAAGACGAGAAGGAAACAGAAAAACTTATTTGGATAAAGTTTAAAAACAATAGAAGTGGCAAAAAAACTTTTATTAAAAGATGACCATATACCCGGCATAAACACTTACGAAGTTTATCGGAGGCAGGGAGGTTACGCATCGGTAGAAAAAGCGTTAAAGCAAATGACACCTGATGCAGTTGTTGAAGAAGTAAAAAAATCGGGCTTGCGCGGGCGCGGAGGAGCAGGATTTCCTACCGGAATGAAGTGGAGTTTTTTAGCAAAACCTCCGGGAGTACCGCGCTACTTAGTATGCAATGCCGATGAAAGCGAACCCGGCACTTTTAAAGACCGTTATCTGATGGAGCGCATTCCGCATTTGCTTATTGAAGGAATGATTACATCTAGTTTTGCTTTAGGAGCAAACACATCATACATTTATATAAGAGGAGAGTACTTTTATGTATCTCAAATTTTAGAGAAAGCAATTGAGGAGGCTTATGCCGCAGGCTGGCTTGGTAAAAATATTTTGGGCACAGATTATTCTCTTGACCTTTATGTACAGGTTGGTGCCGGTGCTTATATATGTGGAGAAGAGACTGCCTTGCTTGAATCGTTAGAAGGTAAGCGCGGTAATCCAAGGATAAAACCTCCGTTTCCGGCAGTAAAAGGTTTGTACGATTGTCCAACGGTTGTAAATAATGTAGAGACCATTGCTGCTGTAGTTCCTATAGTAAATGATGGTGGCGATGCTTACGCAAAAATCGGTGTTGGAAAATCAACAGGTACCAAATTAATTTCTGCATCTGGTCATATCAATAAACCTGGTGTTTACGAAATAGAATTAGGCGTTCCTGTTGAGGAATTTATTTTTAGTGATCAATATTGCGGAGGAATACGAAACGGAAAAAAATTAAAAGCCGTTGTTGCTGGTGGTTCTTCAGTTCCTATTTTACCCGACAATTTAATTTTAAAAACTGCAGCAGGCGAACCACGATTGATGACTTATGAGTCATTGAGTGATGGTGGTTTCCAGACCGGAACCATGTTGGGTTCAGGCGGATTTATTGTCATGGATGAAGATACCAGCATTGTAAAAAATCTTTACACATTTGCGCGTTTTTATCATCACGAAAGTTGTGGACAGTGTTCACCCTGCCGCGAAGGAACAGGATGGATGGAAAAAATTCTTCATAAAATTTTAGATGGACACGGCACATTAAAAGATGTGGATTTGTTGTGGGATATACAAAGCAAGATTGAAGGAAAAACTATTTGCCCGCTTGGCGAAGCAGCAGCATGGCCCGTAGCAGCAGCCATCCGTCACTTCAGACATGAGTTTGAGGAATATGTAAAAATCCATCTTCCATAAAAGATGTAAAACATTATTACCGTTTAAATAATCTTCAATCAGAATTAGCATGAAATGTCCAAACTGTAATACCGAACTAAAAATGTCAGACCGCAGCGGAGTGGAGATAGACTATTGTCCAGACTGCCGTGGCGTTTGGCTTGACAAAGGAGAACTTGATAAAATAATTGAACGCTCTTCCGAACACTATCATGGAAAAGGAATAAACACTCATTCTGAAAGTGAAAAATTTTACAACAAGGAAAGAGATTATTATTACAATAAAGACAAGTATCATTACAAAAAGAAAAAAGGTTTTTTAGGCGACCTTTTTGACTTTGATTAAATTAATATGGCAAAAGTTACTATAGACGGATACTCCATTGATGTTCCTGATGGAACCACCATATTGCAGGCATCGCGCATGCTGGCAGAGCAAGGCATAATGCCTGATGCCAATGTTCCTCCTGCCATGTGTTACTATTCCAAGTTAAAAACATCGGGTGGTTATTGCCGTACCTGTATTGTTAAAGTAACCAAAGGTTCTGAAAAAGACCCGCGACCAATGCCCAAACCGGTGCCATCTTGCCGCCAGACAATTATGGATGGCATGGAAGTGCAAAATCTTACTGCACCCGATTTAGTGGAAGCACGTGCCGGTGTGGTTGAGTTTTTATTAATCAACCATCCGCTAGATTGCCCGATATGCGACCAGGCAGGCGAATGTCATTTGCAGGATTTAGGATATGAGCATGGCAAAGCAGGAACACGTTATGAGTTTGAGCGCAGAACTTTTGAAATGGAAGATATTGGCGATAAGATAAAGTTGCACATGAACCGTTGCATCTTATGTTATCGTTGTGTAAAAACTGCCGAACAAGTTACTGATGGCAGAGTGCATGGAGTTATCTCTCGTGGCGACCATGCCGAAATTTCAACCTATATTGAACAGGCAATTGACAACGATTTTAGCGGAAACGTAATTGATGTTTGCCCTGTGGGTGCATTAACCGATAAAACATTCCGGTTTAAATCACGCGTATGGTTTACCAAGCCAATGGATGCGCATAGAAACTGCACCAAGTGTTGTGGTAAAGTTGCTTTGTGGATGAGCGGAAATGAAGTGTTTCGTGTTACTGCGCGAAAAGATAAATGGGGTGAAGTGGAAGAATTTATTTGTAACGAATGTCGTTTTGAAAAGAAAGCAGCATCTGACTGGAATATTGAAGGCCCTCGTAAAATAGACCGCCATTCTGTTATCTCACAAAATCATTATTCAGAATTAAAACAGTTGAAAATAGATTTATCAAAACAAAAACAGTTAGGAGAAAAAGCGCATAATTATAATGGACACTAACGAACTCATTTTTAAAATAATTTTTGTGGTGGCGGTTTTTACCGTATCGCTGGTGGTGGCTATGTACTCTACCTATGCCGAGCGAAAAGTTGCTGCTTTTCTACAGGACAGAATCGGGCCTAATCGCGCAGGACCGTTTGGTATTTTACAACCAATGGCTGATGGCGTAAAAATGTTTATGAAAGAAGAAATTATTCCTGCCAAAGCAGATAAGTTTCTTTTTATTATGGGACCGTGCCTGATGATGCTTACCGCCTGCATGACAGGTGTGGTTATTCCATGGGGAGATTCCCTCATAATAAACGGACAAACTTACCTGATGCAGATTACCGATGTAAACATTGGCATCCTCTATGTTTTTGCTGTAGTGTCTATTGGTGTTTATGGAATTATGATTGGCGGCTGGGCATCTAACAATAAATATTCTTTGATGGGTGCCTTGCGTGCATCAGCACAAATGGTTAGTTACGAACTGGCAATGGGCATGGCAATTATTGCGTTGGTAATGACAACGGGCACCTTGAGCATAAGAGAAATTGTGGAACAGCAACATGGCTGGCATTGGAACGTAATCGCACAACCCCTTGGTTTTTTACTCTTTATAGTTTGCGCCTTTGCCGAATGTAACCGCACACCTTTTGATTTGCCCGAATGCGAAACAGAACTGGTTGGAGGCTATCACACAGAATATTCAAGTATGAAACTTGGCTTTTATTTGTTTGCTGAATACATCAACATGTTTATTTCTGCTGCGGTAATTTCTGCACTTTACTTTGGCGGCTACAACATGCCGTTTTTAGATTCCTTTGATTTATCGCACAACACCGTAGCCTTATTGGGCACGTTGTTTTACTTCGCTAAAATATTCTTCTTTATTTTCTTTTTTATGTGGATCAGGTGGACATTACCCCGTTTCCGTTACGACCAATTAATGCACTTAGGCTGGAAAATAATGATACCTCTTGCTATAATAAATGTGTTGCTCACCGGCTTATTTACTTTATGGAAAAACGGACAGTTACATTTTTAAAAACCTACGAATGGTTAAAACAACGTGGCTAAAGAACTCATTATAATAGGCGGACCAAATGGGAGTGGAAAAACAACTTTTGCCAAAGAATTTTTAAAGATTACAAGCATGTGTTTTTAAATGCAGATGAAATCTCAAAAGAATTAACAAACGATACATCAAGAGCAGGAAATATTGCAGCAGGAAAAGAGTACTTTAATCGAGTAGAAAAATTAAAATCAAAAATAAAAACATAATTCTTGAATCAATTTTATCAGGTATGTTTCTAAAAAGATTGATTCAGGAGTTCAAAAAGGAAAAGTACATTGTTAAAATAATATTTGTAACGCTGAATTCTCCTTACCAATGTTTTGAAAGAATCCAACACAGGGTTAGGTTTGGAGGGCATCACGTTGCGGATATAGATGTAAAACGAAGATTTAAAAGAGGCAGGTGGAATTTTTGGAACATATATAAAAACATGGCTGAAGACTGGAGGTTGATAAATAATACAGAATCGGGATTTGAATTAGTGGCGGTAGGAGAAAAAAACAAAGCTGCAATAACAAACAATAATTTGTACGAAATATTTATTAAAGAAAATGAAAAACTTTAATTTTAAGAATAAGAATCTTTTGCAGGAGACATTAATGTATCTGGCTATGGGAAACCGTGGCGTTCAGCTTGCTTTGCAAGAATCAAAACGTAAAGGCATTCCAACAGTATTTGGCTTTCAGGATAAGGTTCTTTACCAAATGCCTGATGGCACCATCACCACTAAATCTCCGTTTAAGAAGAAAAAAAAATAGGATAGTAATTTAGCAGCTGGCAGTTGCCAACTGCACATTGCCAACTGCCAATTTAAAAAATGATGCAGCTCACAAACAGAAGCAAGGTTGTTGTAAACAAAGAGATGTCTTTTAAAGAAAAGATTTATCTCCCTGCCATTTTAGGCGGACTTGCCATCACCATAAAACATTTATTTAAAAAGAAAGCCACTATTCAGTATCCCGAAGTGCAGCGACCTATTGCTCCAGTGTATCGTGGGCAGCATGTGCTTAAGCGCGATGAGCAGGGAAGAGAAAATTGCACAGCCTGTGGTTTATGTGCTGTGGCATGCCCTGCCGAAGCCATTACTATGACTGCAGCCGAAAGAAAAAAAGGAGAAGAAGGCATGTACCGCGAAGAAAAATATGCTTCGGTTTACGAAATAAATATGCTGCGCTGTATCTTCTGCGGATTGTGCGAAGAAGCGTGCCCTAAAGAAGCCATATTCCTTACCGACAGAATTATTCCATCAGACATGCTACGCGAGAATTTTATTTTCGGAAAAGATAAGTTGGTGGAAGGTACTGATGCCGCGCATCGTGTTGATATCGGTAAAAGAACTTCAGCACACCGTACAAAATAGATTTTTCTCTTTAAGGAAAATAAAAAAAAAGTTGAGTTACATCTAACTCAACTTTTTTTGGGTATCTACTTCAAACCAACGGCTTATTTCTGCGCCTTTACCATCTTTTTTGTATCCATTACTTTTCCATCAGCAATTAAAGAGTAATTGTAAATGCCAGCAGTTAATTCTGTAGCATACACTTTAATAGTGCCTGCGCCTTTATGTCTAATTTCTACTTCTTTTAAAACATTACCATTGTTATTGTAAAAAATAATTTTTGCAGCGTTTATATTTTCGGGTATGTTGTAAGTAATGTTTGTTTCTGTTTCAAACGGGTTGGGTACGTTTTGGTCTAAATAAATCGTTTGGCTGTTGGCAAGTTCTACTTCTGTTAGGTTTTCATTTGGCAGTATTTGATTTAAGCCTTGCCTTAAGCCACCACAACCACAAGCGTCAACTTGTTGTTTTAATTCTTTAAAGGCAGCCACTAATATGGGTATTAGCTCCTCACGGTTTATCATCTTATAATCCATTGGGTCGTGTATCACTTTTCCCTGTGCATCAACTTCACCAGGATAGTTTGCATTAGCAACTAACTGAGGAAAAACATGGGCATAGTCTTGCGCAAGAAACCCAAAATGTAAACCATCAGGCACACCTAAGTGACCATACTTTGCTACATCAAAATTATACTCCATTGGATTTAACCTGTCAAGCAAAGCCATTGCTGAGCTAAGTGGTTTAATGTTGGTTTTTAAAATACTATCGCTGGTGGTAAATGTTCCACCTGAATTGCCAGCTCTGCCATCAAAAAATCCTGCCCAGTTGGTGGAACCTGCACACTCTGCTCTTATTCCATAATTAGTTCCCGAAATGCCTGTTGTTGTATTTCTGAATCTTCCTGCATAATTATCTATGCCATTATTTGTTGCGCCACTAATCCATGATTGTATGCCATACGTCACAGCAGCACCCGAACCATTCACTTCAAAATATCCTGCATAATTTTCTGTTGAGGCATCGCTTCCGCTTGCTGTTGCAAACAAACCATAATTATACGATGAGCCTCCGCTTGCCCCCACGCCTCTAAAATATCCTCCGTAATTTCTAGATCCTGTTCTTGCCCCTGTTGCTTCAGCATAAAGTCCAAATTGATTCGCTCCGGTAGGGTTATTACTGTTTCTCGCATAAATAGCATACCAGTGATTGGTAACTCCACCGCCTGGTTGCGCCTCCACATACAGTTTACTATTTACATTACCCGGTTGAGGATTGGCATTAAAATCATCTTTTATTACCACACTTTTTAGGTTAGAATTTAAACCCATCCAACTTGTAGGTACTGTTGCAACATTTGATTGCAAATTATCAAATGTAATGTTGTATAAATTATTGTTGGCGGCACCTGCTCCGGTAGTTCTAAAATGAGTAAGCGCATTGGCATCTTGGTACATAGTAAACCCATCTTCATAAGTACCCGATGTGCCTGCACGTAAAATGATAATAGCACGGTTATCAGTATTTGATTTTACAATTAGCGGATGCTGTGCACCTGCATTGTTACTAAGCATATTAAATCCGTTAACAGGGCTTGTGCTATTGCCAGGGTTGCCATTATTGCTAAACGCACCGGTGCCTGCAACCTCTAAAGTATAGTTAGGTGCGGCAGATTGTATGCCCACATTGCGGAAAGCAAAACCATTTAATAGTTGATTGGTATTTTGTGGAGTAATGTATAAATCGCCACGAGGTGTGGTTTGAAAATCGGTCCAAATGCCTTGCGCTACGTTTGCATTGGGTGCGAAGGTTAGGCGAAATTGTGGTGCGGGTTGATAGCCAAGCCCGGTAAAAATACTATGGTCATATACCTCAAGCCTTCTTAGTGGTTGCACATTGGAACCATTGCCATTTGTATTAATTGAAAAGTTGCCTATGCCAAAATAGCCATCAGAAGTAAAACGTCCCACTTCAAAACCATTGGCTGATTGTGCTAATGGTAACGCTCCATTATTGACTGATGTGGTAAAAATAAATCTCAGATTGTCTGAGTTATTAAATGTATTGCCGCTATTATCTCCCCAGTTTATTACAGCATCAAACCTGTCTTGCGATTGACCTGCTTGTCTGTTTTTTAAACCAACATACATGTTATCTGATGCAAACATATAATAAGTGCCAACATCCATCCAATCTCTTCTGCCTCCCAATATACCGGGGTTAGGCGTAAAATCTGTGGTGCCTATGTTGAGCATAGCTTCGGGGTTTACAAATCCCGACCCTGGTTCCTTATAAATTGTAACATGGGTATTGTTTAACGATGGAAAACCAAATCTATCTACACCATCACCTGATGATATTCTCATTGTTTGAAACGGACCAGTACCGGCAGAATTATTTCCTTGCCCATTTGCATCAAAAATAATATCGCCACGGGTACTCTCCATGTGAAAATGCTCATCGTTGTTGTTATTAAAAAACCTTGCGCGTTGTGTGCCGCCTCTGTTGAAGCGCCATTGCGGGCTGTTATTAATGTTGCAATCGGTTCTAAATAATTCATCCGTTGCATCATTGTTGCCATTAATGTGCAGTAATGATGTAGGCACATTAAACCCGTTACCAATACCCACAAAACCATTGCCACTGCCACGTATAACAAGGCGGTGGGTGCCGTTGGTTTTTAGATTGATGTCGCGTTGGGCACGGTGCTCAACGTTGAGGTCAAAGGCATTACCTGCATCCCAACCCAAATAATGAGATGCGTTACCAGCAGAATTGCTGAGCCAGGAAACCTGAGAGTTTGATTTTTGAGCTACAAAAAATGTAGCAAAAAATAGAATAGTTCTTATTGTATTTCTCATAATATTTAATTTAAATTGTGAACAAAGATTTTTTTTGATGATTTTGTTTTACCCTTAACTATTTCCACTAAATACAATCCTTGTTTAAACTCTTTAGTGGAAATGGTAGTTTTTAAGTTACTTATAATTGTTGTATTTACAACCATTGCGCTCATAGAATTGTAAACATTAACATGTGAACCTATTAGAAATTTATCAACAATAATTTTTATTCCGTCATTTTCATTTAAAACTGAAATTTCTGTATTGTTTTCTAAATGTAGATTTACAAAACCTGAGCAGTAAAGAGAATCTGTTGATACCCATACATCCTCACTAAAATAATAGGAGCCTACGCCGAAGTTTGTTGCCCCAGATGTGTCGGTGTGAGAAGCATCAAAAAAATTACCAATCATTATGTACTGATAATTTTGAGTAGCAACAAATGACCCTTGCAGTTTATACCAACCCATTGCATCTGTAATTATAGTGTCAGCATAAATTATTGCAGAGTTTGTTACCGGAGCAGGATTTGAAACAGAATATTGTAAATTAGTAAAGTTGACGCCAATTTTATTTGTATTGATAGAAAGAACGCCATTCTGAGCATTTGGTGACTTATTTATATGAGCTTTTACGTAATACTTTACTCCTATATTTAAGGGTTGGACTAATTGACTTCCAATTATCTCTCTATAATTTAAAGAGGTTTTATCATAAGTATATATTCCGACTATACCGTTACCATTATTGGATTGCTGGTAGCCATAATTATTGTTAGGCACACTCATCCCTCCACTTGGTGCGCAAGCATTATAATAATCGGGTGTGCTTCTAAACCTTAACCAACCAGTTGATTCAGTAATATTATCATTTACTGTTGGGCAAGTACTATACAACTCAAACCCACCATTAGGCACTAAGTTTACTTGTGCTTTAGTGGCGCAGCATAATGTTACTAGGGCAATTATAAATAGATGTTTCATGTTAAAGCGTTTTGGGTTTTATAAAAATACACATTCTTATAAGTTAATACACTTAAAGAAAGTTGGTATTGATTAGGCTAAAGTTTGGCTGCGGTTAAGAAAAGCGCAGCTTAGCCGCAATAAAACTTAAAAACAGGGCTATTAAAAAAGTTTTATGTAAAGAGTAATTACTTTTTTTGTTTAACATGTTAAAACCAAAAGTAAGTTTTGCATGGTTTGCTATTGCAAACAAAAGCAAAAGAAAAACAGTAAAAAATAAAAGGGCAAGCATGGTTTTTATTTGGTGTAGATAAATGTATAGTTTAGGGTTTATATAAATAGGGTTTTTAATTTTTTTTTTTCATACAAGTTGCCATTATTTTAAAAGGCTTTAGTAATAGTTTAAATCCTTTTTCTATTTTCGCCCACGCAAAAAATCACAAGTAAACACTAACTGATAAATGCCTTTTTCGTACTCGTTTTACATTCTTTCAGCGCTTTCTGTAATCAGTGCATTGTTTGTGGTGTTTTCTAAAAAACCGGTTCATTCGGTTTTGTATCTCATCTTTTGTTTTTTCACTATTGCCGGACACTACCTGTTGCTTAATGCGCAGTTTTTGTTTGCCGTTCATTTAATAGTTTATGCAGGTGCTATCATGGTGCTGTTTTTATATACCATCATGTTTATTAATATGAATAAAGAAATGGAGCCGCATAAAAGCAACCTTGCCAAGGCAGGCGCTGTAGTTGCCGGAGGCGTTTTATTACTTGTTGTAATGGCTGCATTAAAAGGCGCAGAAACTATTCCATTGCAGGCAGCAACAGAAAAAAACACTGGAATGGTTGAAAATTTGGGCATGGTGCTGTACAATAAATATGCATTGCCTTTTGAAGTTGCATCGGTATTGTTTTTATCAGCAATGGTTGGTGCGGTATTGTTATCAAAAAAAGAATTAGACTAAAAATGGTTTTACAGGAAATATCAATCAATCATTACATAATACTGTCGGCAGTATTATTTGTTATTGGTGTTGCCGGTGTTTTAATGAGACGAAATGCTATCATCATTTTTATGTGTATAGAATTAATGTTGAATGCTGTTAATTTATTACTGACTGCATTTTCTGCCCAGCATGGAAATTTAGACGGGCAGGTTTTGTAGTATTCATTATGGCTGTAGCTGCTGCCGAAGTCGCTGTTGGCTTAGCCATTGTTGTGATGATGTACAGGAATATTAAAAGTTTGGATATTGACGATTTAAATAAAATAAAGTGGTAACAAAGTTTGTTGCCTGAAATTAAAAAAGCGTTGGAAAAAATTTATCTGGTTAATCCCTGTTTTGCCTTTAATAGGATTTATCCTTAACGGCTCGCTCAACAAAAGTATGCCCAAAGGATTGGTTGGAATCATTGCAAGTGGTTCTTTGCTTTTGTCTTTTATTATTTCGCTCGGTTTGTTTTTTCAAATAAAAAGCGGAGCCGGTGTTTTTAATGTTGAATTATTCAGTTGGATAAAAACTGCCGGACTTGATTTAGGTTTGGGCTTTGTTGTTGACCGCATCTCTGTTATTATGCTGTTAGTGGTTACAGGTGTGGGTTTTCTTATTCATGTTTATTCAATTGGCTACATGCACGATGATGAAGATTATGCAAGATTCTTTGCCTACCTTAATCTCTTTGTGTTTTTATGCTCCTGCTGGTATTGGGAAATAATTATGTGGTAATGTTTGCAGGCTGGGAAGGTGTGGGTTTGTGTTCTTATCTCCTAATTGGTTTTTGGTTTAAGAACAATGAGTATAACGATGCAGCAAAAAAAGCATTCATTATGAACCGCATTGGTGATTTGGGTTTTTTATTGGGCATGTTTCTTTGTTACCAAACATTTGGTTCGCTTAACTACAGCGAAGTTTTTGAAGCAGCTAAAAGTTATTCAACAGGAGATGCAACCATAACCGCCATCACCTTATTATTTTTTGTTGGTGCAATGGGTAAGAGTGCACAAATTCCTTTATACACCTGGTTGCCCGATGCAATGGCAGGACCAACTCCTGTATCTGCCTTAATACATGCAGCTACAATGGTAACAGCAGGTATTTATATGATTGTTCGCTCAAACATTTTATATACGCTGGCACCATTTACTCAAGAGATTGTTGCCATTGTGGGAATTGCAACGGCTGTGTTTGCCGCCACCATTGGGTTAAAACAAAATGACATTAAAAAGTATTGGCTTATTCCACTGTTTCGCAATTAGGTTACATGTTTGCCGCATTGGGTGTTGGCGCTTATTCTACTGCTTTATTCCACGTAGTAACACATGCATTTTTTAAAGCATTATTATTTCTGTGTGCAGGAAGCGTAATACATGCCATGAGTGGCGAGCAGGACATACGCAAAATGGGTGGACTGAAAAAATATTTACCTACCACTCATCTTACTTTTTTAATTGGCGTGCTTGCTATTGCCGGTGTGCCGGTGTTTGCAGGTTTCTTTTCCAAAGATGAAATACTTGCCGTAATGCACGGGCATTCTATGGTAGGTTTTGCAATACTTGCATTTGCTTCGGTGTTGACTGCATGTTACATGTTCAGGCTGTACTGGCTAACTTTCCATGGAGATTTCAGAGGAACGCATCATCAGAAAGAGCACTTACATGAGTCACCTGCAACTATTACCGTTCCATTAATCATTCTTGCCATATTATCTGCAGTTGGTGGTTTCATGGGCTTGCCTGAATTATTTAATGAATACCTCGGCACACATCATGCATTAAATGAGTTTTTGGCACCTGCCATTTATTTTTTCCAGGAGCACCATGCCTCTCACACCTTTGAAATTACATTATTGGTGGTTTCAATTATTGCGCTGCTGGTAATTTATCTTCAGACAAAAAACTACTACATTTCTAAAAACACCATTCCTGAAGGTGATAGTGAAACAAAAGGTTTTGCTAAGGTTTTAATGAATAAATATTATGTGGATGAATTGTATGACAAGGTAATTCGCAAGCCTTTAGATTTTATTTCAAAACATTCTTACAACATTATTGAAAAAAATGTGATAGATGGAATAGTAAACGCCATTCCTAAAGCCACCAACGGATTAAGCTCTGTACTGCGTTTGGCTCAAAACGGAAGTATTGGTTTTTATTTATTTGCCATGGTGGTAGGAATAATACTAATATTTGTTTTTAAATTCATGATTTAAAAAAGAGGAGACACAGATTAACAGATCAAGAAAAAGAATTATTAAAAGAAATAAAACACAGATGGAAAGATTATAAAAAGGAATAAATAATGATGGATTGCCTTCGGTAATTTTGATTGAATGAATAGAATGACAGAAGAAGAAAAAGTACTTATGTGGGAGGAACCTTTGGAAAATTACTTTTCAAAGGAAGAGTATCCGTTTCAAAAGGAAACTTACGAACTCATGGAATTTGTATGGAAGTTCATCGTGTATTGGGAAGAGGATTTGCTGAGGTTGTTTATAAAGATGCTATTGAATTTGAGTTGCAACAGAGAAAAATTAATTATGAGCGAGAGAAAAATCTTTCTATTCATTACAAAGAAATAATTTTACAGCGTTCGTTTAACGCAGATTTTTTGGTGTATGAAAAAATAATTCTTGAAGCGAAAGCTAAATCTGGCGTTGTTGAAGATGATATTGGACAAATAGTAAATTACCTCTCTGCTACTAAATTAAAAATAGGGTTGCTTGTCAATTTCGGAGAAGACTCATTAAAGTTCAAAAGAATAATTCGTTAAAACAATCTGTGCGCATCTAATGCAAAGCAAAAAATTCCTTTTTAAAATCTGGTAATCTGTGTTTCAAATCCAGCCATCAACAATCCTTAAAATCAAAAAAGCGAAGCGTTAATTGCTTTTATAATCTGTCAATCTGTGTTTCAAAAACCAAGCGTTAAATAACAGTGTCAAAAGACTTACTCTACATATTAATTGCTCCGCTTATAGCATCTTTTCTCTGTCTTTTAATTGGGAAAGATGGAGTAAAGAAATTTGCTTTGGCAATTTCATCACTCATCTTTCTTTTTTCATCACACATCTTTTTTGAAATAGGAAAGCATGGCGGCTCGGTTTATCAAATGACATACCCCTGGATTCCCTCGCTTGGCATTTCCTTTAAAATTGGAATGGATGGAATTAGTTTTTTGTTGGTCATACTCACTACGTTTTTGGTTCCGCTTATTATACTTTCATCTTTTAACCGCGAAATAAAAACCGAAAAATCTTTTTATGCACTCATCTTTCTCATGCAGTTTGCGCTCATTGGAGTTTTTACTGCATTAGACGGATTTTTATTTTATATCTTCTGGGAACTCGCGCTAATTCCAATCTGGTTTATCTGTTTGATGTGGGGAGGAAAGGACAGCAAACGCATTACCCTCAAATTTTTTATTTACACACTTGCCGGAAGTTTATTGATGCTTGTTGGGCTCATTTACCTGTTCCTTCAAACACCTGGCGAACATACTTTTGATATTGAAGCATTTTATAATTTACAACTTACATCATCTCAGCAATCATTTGTTTTCTGGATGATGTTTGCAGCGTTTGCCATTAAGATGCCGGTGTTCCCATTACACACCTGGCAACCCGATACCTATACCGATGCACCCACACAGGGAACCATGCTATTATCAGGGATTATGTTAAAGATGGGTGTTTATGGAGTAATACGCTGGCTGTTGCCTGTTGTGCCCAATGGCGTAAGCGAATGGATGGGAGTAGCCATTGCACTTTCTGTTATAGGAATTGTTTATGCAAGTTGCATGGCTATAGTTCAAAAAGATTATAAAAGACTGATTGCTTATTCGTCTATAGCCCACGTTGGATTAATTTCTGCCGGTGTATTTGCAAATAATGAAGCTGGTTTGCAGGGGGCTATTTTTCAAATGCTCAGCCATGGAGTAAATGTGGTGGGTTTGTTTTTTATTGCCGACATTATTTTCAATCGTCTTGGCACCCGTAATACAGATGAATTAGGTGGCATTGCAAATAATCAAAGATTCTTTACCATCACTTTTGTAATAATCATGTTAGGCAGTGTAGCCTTGCCGCTCACAAACGGATTTGTAGGCGAGTTCTTGTTATTAAATGGTGTGTTTGCCTATAGTGGTTATGCAGCTTTGTTTGCAGGACTTACAGTTATACTTGGAGCAGTGTATATGCTTAGAAGTTATAAAGCAATAATGCTTGGCGATAAAATTATCAGCAATGAAAAGTTTGCTCCATTAGCTGCATCTGAAAAAGCAGTGTTGATTATTGTGTGTGCTGTTGTAATAATTACCGGGGTGCTGTCACAACCTTTATTGGAAATAAGCGAACCGGCAGTAAAAAATTTAATTTCAGTTATTAATAGATAAATTAATTAGGATTAAGGATTTAGTGAATAGGATAAAGTGAAAGAACACCACACATTCCCCTCTGTGTGTAAGCAAGTGCGAAAGCGAGAGGGGGTAGGGGGTGTGTTTGAAGCAATAAATATTGAATTGGAAAAAAATCAAAGGAGAAAATTCAAAATTCAAAGTAAAAAGTTGGATAACACCATTCGTAAATTCTTTAAATATTCGTATTCGTAGATATTAAATGAACACAATAGTAACCATAGCAGGATTGGGCATATTAAGTATGTTGTCTGAAATTTTTCATTTCAAAAAACAGCTTTTTGTCTTGATTTTGCTTGGGCTTGCAGCAGCCATTGGCATTAGTGTAATGGAGTGGGATACAGCTTACAGTTACTATAACCACATGGTGCTGATTGATAATTATGCCATAGCATTTTCAGTTTTGTTAATGTCTGTAACGCTGTTATGGTTTTTAATGTCGCAAAGTTATTTTAAATCAGAGTCGAGCATGGAAGCGCATGCTGCCATTATTTTGTTTGCATTGTGTGGTGCAATTTGCATGACTTGTTTTTCGGATTTATCAATGCTGTTTATTGGATTAGAAATATTATCAATTTCAATGTACGTGTTGTGTGGAAGCGATAAACTGAACAAACGCAGTAACGAAAGCGCCATGAAATATTTTATGATGGGTGCCTTTGCTACGGGTTTTTTACTTTTTGGTATTGCTCTTATTTATGGAGTAGTTGGCAGCTTTAACTTAACTGATATTGCAACATACACCGGACAAAATGTAAATAACCTGCCCATGATTTTTTATGCAGGCATTGTGTTGCTGCTTGTGGGGTTATTTTTTAAAGTGAGCGCAGCACCATTTCACTTTTGGGCACCCGATGTGTATGATGGTGCACCAACTGTTATCACAGCCTTTATGGCTACAGTTGTAAAGACGGCCGCTTTTGCTGCATTCTACCGCTTGTTTGCAACTTGCTTCTCGTCCGTATTTACATTCTGGATAGACATCATTGCCATTGTTGCTGCACTTACCATGCTTGCCGGTAATATTCTAGCAGTGTATCAAACGAGTGTTAAGCGCATGCTTGCTTACTCCAGTGTAGCACATGCCGGATATATTTTAATGGCATTGGCGGCAGTAAGTCAATCTTCGAAAGGTGCCATATTTTTATACCTGATTGCATATTCATTATCTACCCTTGGTGTGTTTGCAGTGTTAAACATTATACATGAAAAGAAGCTTAGTGACGATGTTTCTGTGTTTAATGGGTTGGCAAAATCAAACCCTTTAGCTGCTGCCATGATAAGCATTTGCATGTTAAGCATGGCGGGCATTCCACCCATGGCAGGGTTTTTTGGTAAGTACTATATTTTTCTGGCTGCATTAAATAGTGGGTTTACATGGCTTGTGTTAATGGCAGTGCTTAGTTCTTTAATAGGGGTATTTTATTATTTTAGAATTGTAATGGCGATGTATACTGGTAAAAATGAAACTACTGCTTTTGAAATTAAAGGACTACCACTTTTTTTTTTGGTGCTTTCAGGCGTGTTGTCTGTTATTATTGGTTTAGGCACTAACTTTATTGTAAATCTTTTGTAACCAATAACTTTTCGTAGGTTGTAGCGTTTACTTATTGACGTATATTCGTATAACTTTTATAAAAAAAACACTCTAATGAAAAACATTTTAATAGTAGCTTTTGCTATAGTTCTTTCTTCCTTTTCAGGCTGCAAGGAAAAAGACCCATGTAAGGACAATGCCGGTACAGGAGGCAGCGTAAACCTGAAATTCAACCTCTTTCATCATTCTCGACCAATAAAAAATTTAACTGGTTACCCTGACAGCGTTTATGTTTTTTTTAATACCAGCGATTTACCTGCATTAAAAAATGATGGAAGTAAACTGCCAATAAGTTATGATGCATTGTTTATTGGTAGCGACACTTCTAGTAATACGGTTATGATAACCGGATTAAAATGTGGTGACTACTATTTTTATGGCGCAGCTATGGATTCTACAGGACCTTACCGTGTGCTTGGTGGAATTCCTTACACCATTGAGGAAGATGATAACGGGGAATACAACTTAAATTTGCCGGTTACTGAGGGTGATTAAAGAAAACTTAGTTGTTCATGCGCATGTAAAAATACATGCTCAATATGATAATAAGTATGAACAACAGAAGTCTGTTAAAAAACACCTGTGTACCTAATGATTTTTTTAGATGATGCTTGGTAAGAAGATTTTTAAGTATGATCTCAATTTTATCAAACGCACTATCGTTTTTTAAAATGTAGTCGTACGCACCAAAGCGGATAGTGTTTGCCGAAATTTCTGTCTTATCCTTGGCTGCTTAGCATAATAATAGGTGTTTCGGGCAACTCCTCTTTTAATTTTTTCAATACCTGTATTCCATTCATTGCATCAGCATGTACTCCATCTAAATAATAGTCAAGAATAATAATATCAGGATTCTTAAAGGTGTCTTTTAGCGCGTCTTCA
Source organism: Bacteroidota bacterium (assembly GCA_016714005.1). Classification (GTDB taxonomy): domain Bacteria; phylum Bacteroidota; class Bacteroidia; order AKYH767-A; family OLB10; genus JADJOA01. Next base: position 396,201 of record JADJOA010000002.1, on the reverse strand, counting down.
CCGGTATAGTATAAAGATAATTGCGCATCAGGGTGTTTTTGCAAAATAAAATCGCGCAGCATTTCAATTAAAGCAGGGCTGTCGTCAATTAAAAAAATTGACAAATCTTTTTTAGTGTACATTGCGGTGAAATTTATTTTGTAAAAATAATAAGTTGTGTTTATGGTCGGCTTTCGACCTGATAAAAGTGATAGTTGTGACGCAACTTGTTAAACAATATTAGCTAATTGATTCCAATTACCAACTATTTTAGAAGGATCGGTTGAAAGCCATTTCGATAAGATGGTTGCGTAAACCGATTTAAAATCTATTGTGTATTTCAAATTGCCATCAATAAGGTTGGTTAAATCAGGCAAGGGATTGTAAATGCCTTTTGATTTTAACGCCCCACTTATAAGGAACAAAACATTAGCCGCACCGTGATCGGTACCGTTGCTTGCGTTTTGTGCAACACGCCTTCCAAATTCAGAGAAAACCATTATAAGAACATCATTAAAGAGGTTGTTGGTTTTAATATCCTTTATAAAAGCATCCATTGCTTCGTCAACAATCTTCAGGTATCGGTATTGTTGTTTTAATTGGTTTGCGTGAGTATCAAATCCCGCAGCTGATACATAATAAACATTGGTGTCGGTATTTGCATTAATAAGTTCAGCAATATTTTTTAAATCCTTACCTAAAACATTATTTGGATAGGTAATTTTTGAACGAAAGGATTTATTTTTTTCAAGTATATAATCTGCTGAAGAAAAAGTTTCACTCAATGTTTTATGCAGGTAGCTGTTACTATCATTGTGGTGATCGTGAAAATTTGCTTTCTTTTTTCGAAGCAGTTTGTTGGATAAAAGTGAGGACATAAGCCCATAATCGGGAATGGAAAATCCGTTGATTTCTGACCCTTTGAGAGCAGTATTTAAAGTTCTGCTGAAGTCAATAGCCATGTGTGGCTTTTTTAAATGGTCAGGCAACTGATCGAGATAGCGACCTATCCAACCCGTAGTTTCAATAGTGTTTGTTGCGCTTGCTGTTTGCCAAATATCCATTGATCTGAAATGAGAATAATCAGGATTAGGGTAACCAATGTTATTTAAAATGCACATATGGCCTTCGTCATACAAATTTCTGAATTCGGATAATGCAGGATTCAAGCTGATATCATCATTCAGCAAAAGAGTTTCAGATCGCTTCAATGCAATATCTGGTCTTAAAGAATAGTAGAGATCGTTTCTAAAAGGAACCAAGGTGTTAAGCCCGTCATTTCCACCTGAGAGTTGCATTACAACCAGCTTTTTATTGCTAACTGCCAGTTTTGCGCTTGGTGTTTCAAATGCTTTTAAAAAGGAAGGAATAAAAACAGATCCTGTGGCAAGCGAGGAGGTATAAATAAATTTTCTTCTGTTCATTTTATCAGCAAAGTTGGTACTCAGGCAAACTCATAATTTTTATTGCAACCTCTGTTGGATTTATAGAGTGAGAATAATCAAGTGGTAAAAAGGTATCAATAAACTTTAAATCAGACGGAATCAAATAGTCCAATAAATGTTGAGGCAAATCGAGGGAATTAAGGTGATTGAAACGCAAGTTTAAACTACTCCAGTCAGATACGTAATATGCACCATTATTTATTTCATTATTGTTAGAGGGTTGATTCAGTGAGTTGTTTAGCATAAAACTTAGTTTCTTTTTTTTGAAAAAAGTATCAGGCAAATTTAGCCTTAATGTTAGGGTGTTATTGTTAATCCATCCTTTTCCTGTTGCCCATCCAGCAACGTTGGGAGGTTTGAAAATTTCCTGCCCAAGATTTCTTTGCAAATCAAGAAATATATGGCTGTTGTTAAATTTTAAATCTGATACTAAGGCAATGCCTGCCAATAAGTCAAAAGGAGATTTGATTTGAGTGCCTGTATTTTCAGGCTTATAAAACTCTTTAGATGTAAATATCGTACGCATTAGCTTGCAGATATCATAGCCAGAATCAAAAAAGATTTTCGAATAGATCTTTACAGCGGATGGACTGATGTTATAGTTTATAAACTCTTTGCATATACGGTTGGTGACGTAATGTGCACAGTCATATTTGCTAAGAATAAGGTCGAGTAAACTATCTCCATCAAAATTACCCCTCTTTCCAAAAATTGTTTTTTTCTTCTAGGTCGTGGAAATTCGCTTCAAATTTGAAACTAGAGTCCTTGTAACTCCAACCGGTTAAAGCTCTTGAAGCTTCTTTTACATCGCCCTCAGTATAATTTCCTCTTCCTAAAGTAAAAGTTCCATCAACTCCCGGGCAAGATTTTCATTTGGACTTTGCTTCTTGTTCCTTCTTGCACTCAAATAATGCAGCATAACAGGATGTTTAACAACCTCACGAAGCAGCGTTTTAAAATCCCCTAAAGCATTTTTTCTTATTGTGTTTAAAAATTGTTGTCCTGCTAAAGGAGTCTCTGGCTGACAGGCAAACAAATTAAGCCAAAATAAACTCATTTTTTCCCTAAAGGTATTTTTGGGATTATTCATCAGTTTAAAAAAATCAAACGAAACACCACCTTGGAACGCTTTATCTTTTTTTTCAGCAACCCTCGTTTGCATTGATGCCATTGCCTTAGGTTGCATACTCATTTCATCAAATTTTTCTGCAGGGATGGTTTTGATCTCCTCAAAAAATTTTACCGGAATAAAAATTTGCTCAAGCTCTTCTTCCAAATCAAATTTTTTTTCCTGCCACTTTAATGGTGGTACTCCAAATCCTGCCCTCCAGTGTAAATGTTGCGCTTCTCTTGGTGTTAAAAATGTATTGTTCATAAAATTTGCTTTGTAAATATAAGCAACAGTATTACATCAGTTGTTTCTAAAATAAAATGATAAAACAAGTATGCCAATAATTTTATTTTTGCCAATTATGGAGAGACCAATAAGAGTTTTAATAGCCAAAGTTGGATTAGACGGGCATGATCGTGGGGCAAAAGTTATCGCATCTTTTTTGCGAGATGCAGGCATGGAAGTAATTTATACAGGCTTGCGTCAAACACCACAAATGGTAGTAAATGCTGCCTTGCAGGAAGACGTAGATGTAATAGGTGTTTCGATACTAAGCGGTGCACACATGACTGTGTTTCCTAAAATAATGGAGCTACTTAAAGCAAATGAAATGCATGATGTGCTCTTAACAGGAGGAGGAATAATTCCGGATGCTGACTCCAAAAAGCTGAATGAACTTGGCGTAGGAAAATTGTTTCCTCCCGGCACAGATACCAAAGAAATAATAAAATACATTACTGATTTTGTAAAAGAAAAACGAAGCAGTAAGTGATACTATTTGAAAAACTATTATTTTAAAACTTTATGACATTAGAAAATATATTATCAGAAACAGATGACGGCATTTGCACTATAACTGTAAACCGACCCGATAAATTAAATGCACTTAATAAAAAAACAATTGCTGAAATTGGGCTTGCAGTAAAACATGCCGAGAAGGACAATTCTGTTAACGTAATAATATTAACAGGTGCCGGAAATAAAGCATTTGTTGCAGGCGCAGACATCAGCGAGCTTGCCAATTATAATTTAGAGGAAGCCAAAGCACTATCTAAACACGGACACGATGTTTTTAACTCAATTGAAAATTGTAAAAAACCTGTTATTGCTGCTATTAATGGTTTTGCCTTAGGTGGCGGATGCGAGTTGGCAATGAGTTGCCATTTGAGAATTGCATCTGATAACGCAAAATTCGGACAGCCCGAGGCAAAACTTGGGCTTACTCCGGGTTATGCAGGCACACAACGTTTGCCTCGATTAATCGGCAGGTCGAAAGCAACAGAACTATTATTAACTGCCGATATGATTTCAGCCGCTGAAGCACTACAACTTGGTTTGGTTAATTATGTTGTAAAGCAGGAGGAACTAATGGGTAAGTGTCTTGAGATAGCATCAAAAATAAAACTACAGGCACCTGTTGCTGTTGCCGAAATTATTTCTTGTATTAATACATACTATTCAGGCAAAGATGGATTTGCGGAAGAGATAAATGCTTTTGGCAGATGTTTTACCACCGAAGATTTTAAAGAAGGGACAACGGCATTTCTTGAGAAGCGCAAAGCGAATTTTAAAGGGAAGTAAAAAGTTGCCTATGGTTGCATAGCTAAATTATTTCACCATCACGCATTTCAATTTTACGATCAGCCATTTGAGCCAACTCTGTATTATGAGTAACTATTATAAAAGTTTGGCCAGTTTTTTTCGCAACTCAAAAAATAAGTTGTGCAGCTCAAGCGCATGTTGTGTATCTAAGTTGCCCGATGGCTCGTCAGCAAGTACTATAGATGGATTATTGATAAGTGCACGCGCAACGGCAACGCGCTGCTGCTCACCGCCCGACAGTTCTGAAGGCTTGTGATGTATTCTGTTTTCAATGTTTAGAAATGAAAAAAGCTCTTTTGCTTTTTTTTCGGCCTCACTCTTGCTTTTGCCGGCAATAAAAGCGGGAATACAAACATTTTCTAAAGCGGTAAACTCAGGCAATAAATGATGAAACTGAAAAACAAAACCAATGTGCTTATTTCTAAATGAAGCAAGTTTATTGCCTGAAAATTTTTCTATTGCCTCGTTGTTAATTACAACCGAGCCAGAATCAGGTTTTTCTATGGTACCCACAATTTGAAGCAGGGTGGTTTTTCCTGCGCCACTCGGACCAACAATTGCTACTACCTCACTATCGTTAACGGTTAATGAAACCTGTTTCAGAACATCAAGAGTACCATATTTTTTTTTAATGTTTTTTATTACTACCGGCACGATGCAAGTATAATTAATTTAAGCAGTAAAATTATTAATCATTAAGTTTGGAAAACACATTATCAGGTTGAGTTCTTGGTTATCGAAAAAAAATTTCAACCAACACTTGGATTAAAAATCAAAAGAGTTATTTTTACTAAAAATTAATTAACCATATAAATTCAATTCTTATGAAAAAATTACTACTACTTCTTACCACGTTATCCATTTCTTTAGCTGTTGAAGCGCAGTTGCTTGGTATTTCTCCAAACGTTGCCCAGCTTGGTCAGCAAAATTTGCAAACCACTATTACAGGAAACAATTTGTTTTTTACAACAAGCTCTCCTGCCGGGAATTTTACAAGTGGATATTTACAAAAAGCGGGCTCTACAATATACAATCAAACTGGATCCAATCTTTACATTAACAACAATACCGTTTCAACAATATTTGACATTCCATCTTCAACAACCTATTTAGGGAATTATGATTTGTATGTTACAGCAACACCTTCTACGTATAACTTGTTCAACTCATTTGATGTAGTAATGCCCAGTCATTATATATCTGGCTATGTGTTTTATGATTTAAATCAAAATGGAGTCAAAGATGTAGGTGAGAGTGGAGTGCCTAACGTAATTGTATATTCTTCTACATTACAGACAGCATTTTATACAGATAACACAGGATATTATTATATAGTATCTTCAGCCGGCAATCACACTTTTAATGTTAATGCAGGCATCAATTATACTACCTCAACTCCATCATCATACACTGTAAATGTTACAGGAGCCATGACAACTGGTAATGATTTTGGCTTAGTATCAAGCGCACCAAATTATTCCGGCTCAGTTCAATTAGATGGGTTATCTTTTCCAAGATGTTTCTTTCAGGTACCATATCAGTTAAAGTTCAAAAATACATCTCCAACTGCCTACAATGCCAATGCGTATGTTGTATTGGCAGATTCGGTAGGTTTTGTAAGTTCTACACCTGTTCCAAGTTCCGTAAATGGCGATACTGTTTTTTACAACATCAGTAATTTGCAACCTTACCAGCCTTACAGCTATGTGTCATTAACATTACAAATGCCTCAAACAATACCACAGACCATAGTTAACAGTGCATACCTGCAAGCATTAGATGGCAGCGGAAATGTTATGAATACGGTTAGCTACAGTTTGGTACAAACTGTACTTTGTTCTTTCGATCCAAACGACAAGGCAGTATCACCACCGGGCTTTTATGCCCAGCATTATACCTTGTTTACAGATACACTCGAGTATCTAATTCGTTTCCAAAATACAGGTAATGATACAGCATTTAAAGTAGTAGTGCGTGACCAACTTGACAGTGATCTTAATCGTTCTACCTTTGAAGTTTTGGGCAGTAGCCATAACATGAGTACAATGTTGGCTCCAACCGGGTTAGTGTCTTTTACATTCGATAATATTTTATTGGTTGACAGCAATACAAACGAACCCGCAAGTCATGGATGGATTAAATACAAAATACGCCCTGTTTCAGGATTGGCTCCAAACACCATAGTAACTAATGAAGCCCTAATTTATTTTGATTTTAATCCACCTGTTGTTACCAACAGTGTGTTTAACACACTTGTGGCTGTAATACCTGTTGGTGTAAATGATATAGAAAACAAAAGTGATGGAGTAAAAGTGGTGCCAAGCCCAGCCCAAAACGAAGCGCATTTATATTTTGAAAACAAAAATCAAACATTGTACTTTTTAAATGTTTACTCAACCACGGGCAAACGTATTCATAGAGATGTTACGCAAACCGGGCACTATATGATAGATACCGAACAGTTGACAAATGGCTTGTATTTTTACGAAATTACCGATAACAAAGGCAAATCATTTAAAGGTAAACTAATGGTTCAGCATTAATTTTACAATCAACTAATGGTCTGAAAAAACAGCAGAGGAGTAATTTTACCCCTCTGCTGTCTTTTTAGTAATAACAGGTTAATTTTATCAAACATATTTTAATTTGTTAACAAACTATTCAATCATTATTTTTTTTCTGATTGTTTGCACATTATCATTAATTTCAAGAAGGTATATTCCGTTACGCAGTACAGAAACGTTAATGGTATTTTTAAAAGGCAAAGAATACAAGCGTTGGCTAATTGTATTGTATAAATTTATTGTTGCACTTGCTGTTTTAAAGTTTGCAGAAACACTAATCTTTACAACATCATTGGCAGGATTCGGAAATAAAAGCATTAAATTTTGCTGTGTAGAAGATTCCTCCAATCCTGTCAGTATTTTATTTACAACAATGTAACCACTATCACCAACTCCAAAAATTGTTGAATCGTTGTGAGATGATATATCATTAATTTTTTGGTCAACAGGAGTGTATGACCATGTTGTAATATCCGCTGGGCTTTCAAAAATGACTCCTGTAGTGGAATTCAGAGAAATACCACCGGTATAAAGTTGTCCGCTTGCTGCATGATGCAGGCACATAAAATCAGGATAGAAAAAAGTGGCTGAATTAATATCAAAATTCCATGTTAACCCTCCATCTGTAGAAATATATAAGCCAAATCCTGTGGCTAAGGGCGATTCATAACCTGCATACGCCAATGTATCGTTAATCATAACAACAGAGGTTAAAGGATTATATTCTGTTGATGTTGGTATAGAATCCCAGTTAACACCACCATCTGTTGTTCTAAAAATATAACCGCTTCGGCTAGCTGCAAGACCAAGTGAAGAATTATAAAAATCAAAATCAACAATAAGGTTTGCCGGCAAAAGAGTTGCAGCATTTAATGTAGTTGATGCCCATGCACCTCCGTTTATTCTACCTATAATCTCTCCTTGAAAACATCCCGAACCTCCAATAAAACCATCATTCTGATTAAAAAAATACAATCCCTGATTATAACATTGATTAAGCGGCATTGGCAGTTGAATCCAGTTATTACCGCCATCAATAGTTTTATAGGTGCCTGAATACGGGCCAACAGTCATGTAGCCAACATCATCAGTTAAGAACTGAAGATTTAAAATATGCTCGCCTCCTGGAAAAAATGTTACGCCTGAATAATTTAATGGTGTCCAGCTAAATCCTCCATTGGTTGTTTTCAGTAACAAGCTATCGTTGCCACCAATGTATCCCACAGAGGCAGAAGGAAAGTTAATAGTATTTAATTTTTTTTGCGTTCCGCTGGTAATCTGATACCATGTTGTTTGCGCTGTTGTTAAAAATGGAATTAACAATGTGACAAAAGTTACTACTAGTTTTAGTGTTTTCATTTTTCTAAGATTTTTATTTATAGCAAAACTAAAGCACTAAAACAATTTCATCAATGTATAATTATGACTTAAGCATGTATGTTTTTGAAAGCTGATGGAGAAAATCCTGTTTGCGATTTAAAGAATTTGCTAAAATGTGCAGGATCCATAAAATTTAATTCATAGGCAACTTCTTTTGTCGGAATACCTATGTTTAAGAGCCGCTTTGCTTCAAGAATTATTTGTTTCTGTATAAAATTGTAGGCTGTGTCCCCGGTACGTTGTAATATAATTTCGTTGAGTTGTTTCTCTGTAACGTTTAAAGCAGATGCGTAGTCTTTTACTTTTTTGAGTGATTTAAATTGTGTATTTAGCAATCGTCTGAACGATATGTAAACATCGTTTTTACCTGCTCCATTAACAATTGCTACTGTTGCTTTTTTTCGCATGCAATACAACATTAGAAGCGATAGCTGATTGACAACAACCTGATTTTTTAAAACACCTGTCCCCTTGTACTCAGCCCATGTTTGTGAAGTAATATGCTCCAATTCGCTTGCAAAAGATGTATCAAAAACATAAGCCGGTGAAAGTTCTTTAACATCAAAGCAAGTGTGGTCAAATAAAAAGTTCTCAATGTTTTGAACGTTATTAAACGAAATCAACTCGAAGAGAAAAACAAAGCCATAAGAACCTTTTGCACGTTTAACCTCATGCACCTGCCCGGGTGTAACAATGTGAATGGAGCTATCGTGTATTACAAATTCGGTAAAATCAATAATATGAACCCCACCACCCTTTATAAAAAAAAACATTCAAAATAATTATGCCTGTGCGGACCAGTTGCATCTATGGTTTTACTGCCAAGCTCAATTATTTTAATTTCCTTCTTTTCTGTTTCAGGAATATCGTGAACGGGAATGATTTTTTTCAAAACAGGATTTAAAAATTTTCATAAAATTAAAATGTTAATGGCAATGCCGGGTAATTTGTTTAACCACAAGTGTTTTTCATACAAAATTGCGGATTCCCAAGACCCTTCATTTCATGGGTGGCTTTAACTATATTCGCACTCCTTTTTGATATTTTATAAAAATAATGAGTGCCAAAAAATACCCCGAGTTTAAACAACTCAACCTTCCCAGCATCGACAAAGAAATTTTAGCTAAGTGGGATGCAGAAAAACTTTTGAGCAGAGCATTGCTGTGCGCGAAGGCAATCCTGCATTTACATTTTACGAAGGACCGCCATCTGCCAACGGATTGCCCGGCATACACCATGTAATGGCACGCACCATAAAAGATATTTTTTGCCGCTACAAAACATTACAGGGTTACCAGGTAAAACGCAAAGGCGGTTGGGATACCCATGGCTTGCCTATCGAGCTTTCGGTAGAAAAAACTTTAGGAATAACAAAGGATGACATAGGCAAAAAATTTCTATAGAAGATTACAACAAAGCCTGCCGTAAAGAGGTAATGAAATACAAAAACGTGTGGGATGACCTCACACGCAAGATGGGTTATTGGGTTGATTTGGAAAACCCGTACATCACTTTTGAAAACAGTTATATAGAAACCTGCTGGTATTTGTTGAAAATGCTGCATGAAAAAAAACTGTTGTACAAAGGCTATACTATTCAACCATATTCTCCGGCAGCAGGTACCGGCTTAAGTTCGCACGAACTAAACCAGCCTGGCACTTATCGTAATGTAAAAGATACGAGTGTTATTGCACAATTCAAGATAGCAGAGGGGCAAGTCCTTCCCACTGAGGAGGATTTAGATGGGGCTTACTTCCTCGCTTGGACTACCACGCCTTGGACATTGCCTTCAAACTGTGCATTGGCAGTTGGCGAAAAAATAAATTATGTAGCGGTTCAAACTTTTAATCCATACACATTTAAACCTATAAGGGTAATTCTCGCAAAAGATTTATTGGGAAAATATTTTCCTGAGAAAAATGCAGAGCTGAAATTGGAGGATTACAAAGAAGGTGATAAAGCAATACCATTTAAAGTTGTAGCAGAGTAAAGGGAAAAAATTTAGTTGGAATAAAGTATGAGCAACTCATGCCTTATGTGCATCCGCCAATTGGCGGAAAAGCATTTGCAGTTCTTACCGGTGATTTTGTTACTACTGAAGATGGAACAGGTATTGTTCACACTGCCTCGGTTTTTGGTGCTGATGATTTCAGAGTGTGTAACGAAAACGGCATTAAATCTATCTTGGTTAAAGACGAAGATGGCAACGACATGCCCTTGGTTGACAAGCGCGGCAAGTTTGTAAAACAAGTTACAGATTTTGCAGGAGAATATGTGAAGACAGAATATTTAACTGATGAGGAAAAGGAAGTGGAAAGAAAAAAACAAGGTGGTGAAAAATATTTGTCTGTTGACGAACGTATAGCCATCAAGTTAAAACAAGAGAACAAAGCATTTAAAGTAGAAAAATACGAACACAGTTACCCTCATTGCTGGAGAACTGATAAGCCTGTATTGTACTATCCGCTCGATAGCTGGTTTATAAAAACCACAGCCTGCAAAGAACGAATGGTTGAGTTAAACAAAACCATTAACTGGAAACCAGAATCAACAGGAACAGGACGCTTTGGCAATTGGTTAGAAAATTTGGTTGACTGGAATTTATCACGCTCACGCTATTGGGGTATTCCGTTGCCAATTTGGAGAACAGAAGATAAGAAGGAAGAAAAATGTATTGGCACTATTGCAGAACTGAAAACTGAAATTGAAAAAGCAGTTGCAGTAGGTTTTATGGATGCCAAACATTTAGAACATGTAGATGCCACCAAACCCGATTTTGATTTGCACCGCCCTTATGTGGACAATATTATTCTTGTTTCTGCATCAGGAAAAAAAATGTGGCGCGAAACAGATTTAATTGATGTATGGTTTGATAGCGGTGCAATGCCCTATGCCCAGAATCACTGGCTCGGCAGCCCTCAGCCTCCTGCTGAGTATCCGGCAGATTTTATTGCCGAAGGTGTTGACCAAACGCGCGGCTGGTTTTTTACATTGCATGCCATTGCTGTAATGTTGTTTGATAGTGTTGCATTTAAAAATGTAGTGAGTAATGGGTTGGTGCTCGATAAGAATGGCAACAAAATGAGCAAGCGTCTTGGCAATGCCGTTGATCCTTTTACTACTATAGAGAAATATGGAATAGATGCTACGCGCTGGTACATGATAAGCAATGCGCAGCCGTGGGATAATCTTAAGTTTAACATTGATGGAATAGGAGAGGTTCAACGTAAACTCTTCGGAACACTTTATAATACCTATTCGTTTTTTGCACTTTATGCCAACATTGATGGTTTTGCTATTGACGAACAGAATATAGTTCCGGTAAAAGATAGACAGGAATTAGACAGATGGATAATTTCTAAACTTCATTCTTTGGTTAAGGATGTTTGTAGTGCTTATGATGAATACGAACCTACCAAAGCTGCACGCGCCATTGAAGATTTTGTTGACGAACATTTAAGCAACTGGTATGTACGTTTATCTCGCAGGCGTTTTTGGCGCAGTGAAATGAACCAGGATAAAAAAGCTGCTTACGAAACTTTATATGAGTGCCTGATGGTTACTTGTCAGTTAATGAGTCCTGTGTCACCGTTTTTCTCCGATTGGTTGTACCGCAATTTGAGCGATTGTATTAGAGAAGCAGCGGTAAAAAAAAGCACACCATTAAAATATCCATCGGTACATCTTTCGCTCATAACCAAAGCAGAAGAGAATGTTATTGATGCAGATTTGGAGGAGCGTATGGAACTTGCACAGAAGTATTCAAGCATGGTGCTTGCACTTCGCAAAAAAGTAAACATCAGGGTAAGGCAGCCGCTCAATAAAATTTTAATTCCTGTTGACGATGCTTACACCAAAGAGCATATTGAAGCGGTTAAACAGCTTATCCTTTCAGAAACAAACGTTAAGGAGATAGAATATATACACGATACGGCAGGCATTGCAAGCAAAAAAATAAAAGCCAATTTTAAATCGTTAGGGAAAAAAGTAGGAGGGATGATGAAAGAGGTAGCTGAAAAAATAGGGCAGTTATCACAAATCGATATCAACTCATTGCTAAGCAGCGGAAAGATTCTCCTGCCTACATCATCATCACCTATAGAAATTACTTTAGATGATGTAGAAATTACCACTGAAGATATACCTGGCTGGACTGTTAATACCGATGGCAAATACACCGTGGCCCTTGATATTACCATCAATGAAGCCCTCAAACAGGAAGGCATAGCCCGCGAACTGGTAAACCGTGTGCAAAACCTGCGAAAAGACAAGGGTTTTGAGGTTACAGACCGTATTCATGTAAAGCTCAAAAAACAGGATATAATTACCCCTTCTGTCGTATCAAATAAAGAATATATTTGCGCGGAAATTTTAGCAGGGTCATTGGAGATGGTAGACACATTAGAAACCCCTGCTGCCGTGGAGATTGAGGTGGATGATGATATTAAAACACTTATTCAAATAGAAAGGATTTAAGAAGATGGCTACAAAATCAAAAAATAAGCCTGCGAAGGCAAAAGCCAAGCCCGCTGCCAAAGCCAAAAAACCGGCTCCAAAGAAAGCAGCAAAGCCAGTAAAAAAAGTAGTTAAAAAAGTTGCCCCCAAAGCCAAACCTGCTAAAAAAATAGTTAAGCCTGCTTCCAAGAAAGCAGCTAAACCTGCTAAAAAGTTGTCGCAAAGGCTAAGCCTGTAAAAAGCCTGCTGTTAAGGCCACTAAACCTGCTAAAGTTGTAAAGCCAGCAAAAGCAGTAAAGCATGTTAAGGAGGCTAAGTTTGGTAAGCCCGCTAAAGCAGAAAAACCCATTAAGGCAGAAAAAATTGCAAAAGCCTCAAAAGAATCTTCCGAAAAAGAAGCCATCAAACAGGCATTACAAAAGCCAATGCAAATAAGCCGGTTATTGATGAGGATGACCCCATGCAGCCCGAACCAAAGAGAAGGCGAGGACGTCAGCCAAAACCGAAGCCCGAAGGTTCATCACGCCCTGTAAGTATTTTAAACCGCGAGGTTGACATGGCAGCTATTGCTGCTTATGTTCCTCCAATCAGAAATTTAGCAAAACCAGTAGCAATTATACCAACAAAGAAAGTGAGTACAGATCCAAACAAAACAAGATATTCAGATAAAGAATTGGCGGAATTCCGTACTATCATCATCAAAAAAATTGATGAGGCAAAAAAGGAATTAGCAAATCTTCAGGCTATATTGTTTAACCCCAATGAGCATGGAACAGATGATACTGCTTCATCATTTAAAATGATGGAAGATGGCAGCGATACACAAGCCAAAGAAGAAGCAGGACAATTAGCAGCGCGTCAGCGTAAGTTTATTGAACAGCTTGAGAATGCTTTAGTACGTATAGAAAATAAAACATATGGCATTTGTCGCGTTACCGGAAAGCTAATTCCTGCCGAACGCTTACGTGCTGTGCCACATACCACACAAAGTATTGAAGCAAAAATGCAACAGTACAGAGATTAAGGTAATTAACTTGATTAAGGAATTAGGGGATTGAGTAATTGATTTACCGTTAAATAAAAAGCAAAACCTTTGGTTAATTTTCAATCAAAGGTTTTTTTAATTCTATCCTTAATCTATCTGTAACCCCAATTCACAATTGACCATTCACAATAATATTTTCCATTGAAACGCCCTTTAATCATCATAGTAGTTGTTCTTCTTCTCGATCAGATTTTAAAATTCTGGATAAAAACCAATATGTACATTGGTGAGGAATTTAAAATTACCGAGTGGTTTATTATTCATTTTACCGAAAACAATGGAATGGCCTTTGGCATGGAGTTTAAAGGCGAGTTTGGTAAACTGTTTTTAAGCTCGTTTAGAATTATCGTTGTTGCTGGTATTTTCTGGTATCTGCATCATCTCGTAAAAACAAAAGCACATACTGCATTTACTACAGCCATGAGCTTTATTACTGCCGGTGCATTGGGCAATATTATTGACAGCGCCTTTTTACGGAATGCTTTTCTCATCAAGCGAATACCAGGTTGCAAGTTTTTTATCTGCCGATGGCGGTTATGCAACTTTTTTACATGGCAAAGTGGTGGACATGTTTTATTTCCCGATTATAGAAACACACTACCCTGATTGGTTTCCGATTTGGGGAGGAAAAGAATTCATTTTCTTCAGCCCGGTATTTAACGTTGCCGATTTTTCAATTTCAACAGGCGTGGCAATTATTATACTTTTTAATAAATCAATTTTTAAGGAGGAGAAAAAGGAAGAACCTACAGTAACTCCTGAAGAAGATAGTGCGAACTCGAACCAACCCGGCTGAAGTATTTTTTTGTCAAAAGAAGCTATTAATATATTTTATAACGCCTTGCTACCTCATCCCAGTTAACCACATTCCAAAAGGCAGTTATGTAATCAGGTCTGCGGTTTTGATAATTGAGGTAGTACGCATGCTCCCACACATCTAATCCTAAAATTGGAGTACCCTTAACTTCTGCAATTTCCATTAAAGGATTATCCTGGTTTGGGGTAGAACAAATTTCAAGCTTTCCCGAGGCATTTTTTATCAGCCATGCCCATCCCGAGCCAAAGCGTGTAGTGCCTGCGGCAGCAAACTTAGTTTTAAACTCAGTAAAATTTCCAAATGCTGAATTAATTGCATCTGCAAGTTCTCCTGTAGGATCACCGCCTTTATTTGGTCCTAAAATTTCCCAAAACAAACTGTGATTATAGTGTCCGCCTCCATTGTTTCTTACAGCGGCAGGATATTTAGAAATGTTCTTGCAAATGTCTTCAATGTTTAATTTTTCGGCATCGGTTCCTGCAATGGCATTATTAAGGTTTGTTACGTAAGCCTGGTGGTGCTTGCCATGGTGTATTTCCATTGTTTTAGCATCAATATGCGGTTCAAGAGCGCTAACTGCATAAGGTAAATTGGGAAGTGTAAATGCCATAATTATTTTATTTTTGAGCTTTCAAAAGTAAAAATATTACTCTAAATTTTTTTGTGATCTAAAGAGTTCTCAAATAAAAATTGAATTGTATAACCTTACAGCTATTGGGTTAATCAATCAAAGAATTTATCATTAATTCAATTTTGTTTGTGCTAATCATCTGGTTTTCAGAGTAAAGAAATTTTCATTTTTTTGTCAGAGCAACATATTCGCAATTATATATTTGCGCCTCAAATTTCAGGTATACTTAAAAATTTAAAAAAAACACACAAAATGAAAAAATTACTTGCCCTGTTGATGATTGCCGGTATGTTCTCAGTTGTAGCATGTGGACCATCTGCTGAAGAAAAAGCTAAAATGGAAGAAGCTGCAAAAGCTGCTGCTGATTCTGCTGCTGCTGCTGCACAAGCTGCTGCTGACCAAGCTGCTGCTGCTGCTGCATCTGCTGCTGCTACTGTTGACTCTGCTGCCGGAGCAATGGTTGACTCTGCTGCTGCAATGGTTAAATAATCATCAAGCAACAAAATTTAAAACCCCGGTATTGCCGGGGTTTTTTCATTTATACCATTTCATAAATTTTACCTGGCAAGGATCTAACCGCCCCTTTAAACTCTAAACTAAGTAATGCAGAGGGGATTTTACTCACGGGAACATTACAGTAGATTCCAATCATGTCAATGTGTTGTTTGCCGTTTTCTTTTAAATAGCTGATAAGTGTTTTTTCCTCATCATTTAAATCAATTAGCAATTCTCTCTGAATTATCTTTTTGTCAATTGATTTCTCAAACAAATCCCATCCTAATTGATATTCCAAGTCGGCAGCCGATTCTATCATAGCTGCTTTGTTTGTTTTTATATAATGATTGCAGCCTTGCGAATATTCGTCTTGTATTCTTCCCGGCAGCGCAAAGACATCGCGGTTATATGAGTTTGCAATATCAGCAGTAATTAGTGCACCGCCTTTTAATGAGGCTTCTACAACTATAACAGCATCGCACATGCCGGCTACTATTCTGTTCCTTTTTGGAAAATTTTCTCTATCGGGGTTGGTGCCGGTTATAAATTCTGAAACTATTCCACCTTTGTCAAACATTTTTTCGGTGGTTGATTTATGAACTGACGGGTAAATTCTGTCTAGCCCATGAGCAAGCACAGCTAAAGTTGACAGATTATTTTTAAGTGCAGCTTTGTGAGCACAAATATCAATGCCATAAGCCAAACCACTAATAATTTGCACCTCGTGTTTTTGTAAATCGGCAATAAAAGAGTCGCAAAAATTTTTACCATAATCTGTGGCATTCCTTGTACCCACTACTGCTATTGTTTTTTTAGGATTAAAATCAATATTGCCTTTGTAAAAAAGCATTATTGGGGCATCAACACAATTCTTTAACCGCGCAGGATAATTTTTTTCTGTGTAAAAAACAGTTTCAATTTTTTTCTTCCTCACTACACTAACTTCTTTTTCTGCAATTTCAAATACGTTATGATTGATAATTTGCGAAGCAACAACCTTTCCTACTTCAGGAATCTTAAGTAAAGAACTTTCTTTTGATTTAAATACCGCCTCAGGGCTTCCGCAGTAACTTACCAGGTTTTTTGCAATAACACTACCTACTCCGGAAATAAGTGTAAGTGCTATCTCATATTTTAATTTTTCGTCTTCTAATGTGGTATTCATTTGTTAAAAACTCTGACCTATAATTCAATAATTTCTTTGCTAAGGTAATTTTATAAAGATATTATTGCCATAGCCTGATAAAAAATCAACTAAAAAATAATGTTTCTAAAACGCAGTTTGTTTTTCTTTTCTTTTTTTTATTCGTGCGCTTATTTTCTTGCTGCTCAAACCGGAATTGTTTCTGGTAGAATTTACGATGCAGCAACAAAAGAGGCTGTTATTGGCGCCACAGTTTTTACGGATGATGCTCACGCTACTTTTACAGATGTAAATGGAGATTATAAATTATTACTTCAAGAGGGGAATTACGTTTTAAAAACAAAACTGATTGGTTATGAGTTAGCAGAAAAGAGCCTTGAAATCAAATCAAATCAAACTATTAGCATTGATTTTGAAATGAGGCCACTCTCACAAGAACTCTCAACAGTTGTTGTAAGTGCCGGAAAGTTTGAACAACGTCTTGAGGAGGTAACAGTATCTATGGAAGTTATTAAACCAGGTTTGCTAGAAAATAATAATGACATTAATCTTGATGCTACATTAGAAAGGGTGCCCGGTGTTACAATAATAGACGGGCAGGCTAACATTAGAGGTGGAAGTGGTTTGAGTTATGGTGCCGGAAGCAGGGTTCAGGTTTTGGTTGATGACATGCCTACACTTGCGGCAGATGCCGGAGATGTAAAATGGAGTTTTTTGCCAATTGAGAATTTGGAGCAAATTGAAATAATCAAAGGCGCATCCTCCGCCCTATTTGGCTCTTCGGCTATGAATGGCGTTATTAATTTGAGAACCGCCTATGCTAAGACAAAACCTGTTACCAAATTTGGTCTTTACAGCAGCTTTTACGAGGCGCCCAAAAATGATTTGTACAAGTGGTGGGGTAAAAACACGCAGCTTACTACCGGTGCCAGTTTTTTGCATGGCCAAAAATTTGGTCAGTGGGATGTGGTAATTGGCAGCCATTATATGAAAGACGATGGTTACCGCCAGGGCGAAGTAGAGGAGCGCCATCGCTTTAATGCAAACACACGCTATCGTTTTAAGAGGGCAGAAGGACTCTCTGCCGGAATAAACGCAAATTATATGTACAACAATGGAGGTCTTTTTCTTATTTGGGCTGATGACTCAACTGGAGCATTGCAACCATTAGGCGGAATTGGCGAAGGAACCACCAATAGCAATTACACAACAATTCGGTTTTCAATTGACCCCCATTTAACCTATGTTGATAAAAACGGATTCAGTTACAAACTACGAATGCGCTACTTTAAAACATCTAATTTTAACGATACGCAACAGGAGTCGTTTGCAAATTTGTACTATGGAGAGTCTCAGTTCCAAAAAATATGGAATAAAATTAATCTTTCCGCATCTTTTGGCGCAGTCTTACAAAATGGCGAAGTGGTGAGTGACTTATATGGCATAAGAGAAAATGTTAACCGCTCGGTGTATGCGCAGATGGATAAAAAATTCTTTAATAAACTTAATTTAACTTTTGGTGCAAGAAAGGAGTGGTTCAAATTTGCTTACAAGGGTACAGAATCAAAACCAATAATGAGAGCTGGCGCGAATTACGACATTGTAAAGGGAACAAATGTCAGAGCAAGTTATGGACAGGGGTATCGTTATCCTACAATTGCTGAGAGGTATATAAAAACGCAAGTTGGTCCTCTTGTAATTTATCCTAATGATAGCGTAAAATCCGAAACGGGATGGAGTGCTGAAATTGGCGTAAGACAAATTTTTAAAGTGAGTGAGTGGAAAGCATTTATTGATGCTTCAGTTTTCAGGAATGAATACAGAGATATGCTTGAATTTACTTTTGGAAATTATGGTAAGCCTTTTGTTGACCCTTTTTTTGGTATTGGTTTTAAATCAGTCAATATTGGCAATACGCGAATTGATGGTTTTGAAATTTCAAGTGGTGCAGAAGGGAAATTGTTTAAAGTTCCGCTGGATATTATTGCAGGCTACACTTACATTAATCCTATCCAAATAGATTTTGTTGCAGAACGCGACACCGGAAAAAACTCAAGCAACGAAAATATTTTGAAATACAGATATAAACATTCTTTTAAAGCAGATGTACGTGTAACTGTAAAGAAGATAAATGTAGGGATAGGAGTGAGGTACAACAGTTTTATGGAAAATATTGATGAAGTATTTAACCAACTTATTCCGGGTGTACTCAGTTTCAGAGAAAAGCATAACAAGGGTGATGTAATTTATGATGCAAGTATTGGTTACATAATTGATGAAAACATTAAGGTAGCTGTACTTTGCAAAAACCTTACTAACCACGAGTATATAAGCCGCCCGGCAGATATGCAGTCGCCACGCAGTTTTGTATTTCAGGTAAATTGCAGTTTTTAAACCTCTGTTATTTTATCTGGAATGAGCAAGAAATTTTCTTTGAAAAGGAGTGAGATAATTAAATCTGAAAAGAATTTGAAAAATTATTTCTAAAGGAAAGGCAATGAACGCCCATCCTTTTAAATTAATTTATCTTAAATCTGAGCTTGAAGATCAAAAACAACCGGTTGTAAAAATTGCAATAAGTGTTCCGAAAAAAAGGTAAAGCTTGCAGTTGATCGTAATTATATTAAAAGATTATTTCGTGAGGTCTACCGTATTAATAAACATTTGCTGGCTGACTATGCTGTTGCCAATAAATTTAAATTTAACTTACTGTTTATTTTTACAGGGAAACAAATAGAGGTTGACTTTAACATTTTCACAACTAAAATAATTCTACTTTTACAACGTTTGCAATCAACAAATGAATCCCGTAAAGGAAGTGCTCATACTGCTTCTTAAATTTTATAGAGCCGTCATTTCACCCTTATTTCCAATGTCTTGCCGTTATTATCCCACTTGTTCGGAATATGGAATAGAGGCATTACGCAAACATGGAGTTATTAAAGGATTTTACCTTACTACTAAAAGGTTAATTTCTTGTAATCCTTGGGGCGGGCATGGACACGATCCTGTACCTTAGCTTTTCTTTTCAAAAATGTTAAAAAAAAGTATCTACAATTTCAATTTAATATTATGATAAAAAAAATTTCTAAAAAATTTAAAATCGCAATTGTAACGGTAGCCATAGCCGTCTCCACTTTTTCTTTTTATAGTTTTACTGACGACTATTTTGAAATATCACGCAACCTCGACATCTTCTCCACACTTTTCCGAGAGCTAAATATTTATTATGTGGATGGGGTAAAGCCGGGCGACCTTATGAAAAAGGGAATTGACTCCATGCTTGAGTCCCTTGATCCTTACACTAATTACATTCCTGAATCTGATATTGAAGATTACAGGTTTATGACCACAGGGCAGTACGGAGGTATTGGTGCTTTAATAGGTCAAAGGGGGGATGATGTAATTATTACTGATCCTTATGAAAATTTTCCGGCACAAAAGGCCGATGTGCGTGCCGGTGATGTTATTATTGAAATTGATGGTAAATCTATAAAAGGAAAAAAGTATGACGACATCAGTAAAATTTTAAAGGGACAGCCAAAGACAATTGTTAAACTTACCCTGAAACGCGATGGCGAAGTGCAACCAATTGTAAAGGATATTGAACGTGATGATATAAAAATAAAAAGTGTTCCTTATTATGGAGTTATTCAGGATGGCATCGGTTACATAAGGCTTACCGGTTTTACAGAAAATGCGGGCAATGAAGTTAAAGAAGCACTTACAGAGCTAAAAACAAAAAATAATATTAAATCTCTTGTATTGGATTTGAGAGGGAATCCGGGTGGGTTATTAAACGAGGCAGTTAATATTGTAAACCTTTTTGTAAACAAAGGAACCGATGTTGTTAGCACTAAGGGAAAAGTAAAAGAATGGGACAAACAATACAAGGCATTAAACACAGCAGTTGATACCGAAATTCCAATTGCCGTTTTAGTTAATAGTGGCAGTGCTTCTGCATCCGAAATTGTGAGTGGCGCTATTCAGGATTTAGATAGAGGAATAATAATAGGTCAACGTTCTTTCGGCAAAGGACTTGTACAAACTACACGTCCGTTAAGTTATAACTCACAACTAAAAGTTACGACAGCAAAATATTATATACCAAGTGGTAGATGCATACAAGCATTGGATTATGCGCATAGAAACGATGATGGAAGTGTTGGTAAAATTCCGGATTCTTTAATGACGGAATTTAAAACCAAAAGCGGAAGAACTGTTTATGATGGTGGAGGCGTTTATCCTGATTTTGTTACTGAGCCAAGGATGTTAAGTAACATATCTCAAAGTCTTGTAGCTAAGTACCACATTTTTGATTTTGCTACAAAGTATCGCATCGCTCACCCCTCCATTGCTACTGCAAAAACTTTCAGGTTAACAGAACCTGAGTATAATGATTTTGTTTCTTTCCTTTCCGGAAAAGAATATGACTACACTACCAAGAGTGAAAAGGAAATAGAAGAGCTAAAGGCTACTGCAGAAAAGGAAAAATATTTTGAATCGGTAAAAACAGAATACGAAGCCTTGAAGAAAAAAATAATGCACGATAAAAGTGCCGATCTTAAAAAGTTTAAAGAAGAAATAACTGAGATGCTTGAAAGCGAAATTGTGTCGCGTTATTATTTTCAAAACGGACAGATTGAAGCTTCTTTTGATCATGATGATGAGATAAGAAAAGCTGTGGAAGCGCTCAATGACAAAAATGTTTTCACTTCAATTTTGTCTAATTCAATGGCTTCAAAAAAGCCAATTGCCAAAGAGTAGAAAGATCTACTAAATAAATTCTATTTCTTCAAAGTAAGTAATTGCTGCTTCCTTTAGCATCCAGTCTTGTTCTTTAAGGCTTAACTTAGGAATTTCTTTAACAGGCTTCCAATGAGGCCATCCATCAAGATCCTCGCCTTCTAAAACGTAATAACCTGAATAGCTTAAAAGTTTACAGGTTGCAATGTGCATTAGATCTTGTTTTTGATCCTTACTAAATTTTAAAAAACCCTTTCCCAATTCCTGCACACCTATTAAATAAATTACACCTTGCAAATCGGGAGGTTCGCCAAGCATGATGCTAAGTTTGCCTAACAAAAACTCCCACCGCTCCTTTAGACTCGTAATATGTGCATTCTTTTTGTCCATAAGATTGTTCAAAAGTACGAGAGAAAATGAAACAAGTCATCAGGCATAAAAATCTAAATTTGTAGAACGATAAGTAAGATGAGGTTACGACTTAAAAGGATTATTGGCTCCATTGTTTGTGCGCTTTTGGTTATTACCCCATGCACTACCAAAATTAAAGCAGGTGCATCTCAGTTGCCGGTTGATATTGTTTTTACGCTCGATTTAAGTGCCAGCACCAATGGGTTAATAGACGATGTGCGCGATCGTATTTGGGATTTAGCAAATCACCTCAACAGCATGCGTCCTGCTCCTGATGTTCGTATTGGTGTTATAGGTTATGCGCGCCCCAGTTTTGGTTATTACAACCAGTTTGTAAAAGTTATCTGCCCACTAACTAACGATATAGAGTTACTTTCAAATGAACTCTACGAGTTAAAACCTAATATTGAAAAAGGAGATCAGTTTGTAGGTGCAGCCATTCGTGCCAGTGCTGAACTAATGGATTGGAACACTTCTCCTCATGCAGTTAAACTGGTTTACTTAGTTGGAAATGGTAATGCAGGTACCGGAAACTTTGACCATCGTGAAGCGATTGAGGTAGCTGTAAAAAAGAACATTATTATAAACAGTTTATACTGCTACAGCACTTTGCGCTCTCGCGATATTGCCGGATGGACAGAGATAGCAGATGCAACCGGAGGAGAATTGTTTGATGTTAAAGTTCATAAAATTGTTCCAAGACCACCTACGGTTTATAACCGCCCGCTTTTAATTGATTTATCCAATGAGTTAAACAGCACTTACATTTATTATGGTAAAGATGGATACAATCGATATAAAATGATGCTTAATAATCACCAAGGGACATTAAAGAGTGGGCAATCATCATTTGAAGCGATGCTCTATTATAAAATAAGTGATCATTACCAAAACAAACAAGCCGATTGGGATTTGGTTGATTGTATTAAATCCCGGGGTTGTGATTTAAGAAAAGTAGATTCAAAAACACTCGCAGACTCATTAAGAAAACAAAGCCCTGAGCAATTAAGAAACTATCTTGAAACAGTAAAAGAAAGACGAACGCGGGTAATAAATCAATTGAGAACTTTGCTTGGTTACGAAAGGCAAACAATCTTAAATAAATCGCTTAACTACGATAAAAAACAAACGGAGCTTGTAATTGAAAATGTAATGACAAGCACACTAAACGAAAAACTTTCTGAACGGGGTCTAAAAACACCAATGTAAATAGATCCATATTTACCCCTAAAAAGCAAACCAGGCACCTTCTTGATTTTCTAAGAAATAAGTCGGATTTTTCAAATAAATTTTCTAACAAATCTACCTGTTTTCGTTAATATCTTTTCGCATTCTACTCTCTCTCATTAAGTACTTTTGAAGTCCATTTATCAATGATGCTTAGTCGTTAGTTTATTGACCATACACCATTGACAATTTACAATTTGCAATGAAATTATCATCCCTTGAAATAAAAGGCTTTAAAAGCTTTGGCGATAAAGTAACCATTCACTTTGACGAAGGCGTTACATCCATTGTTGGTCCCAACGGTTCAGGTAAATCAAATGTTGTTGATGCTTTCCGATGGGTTTTGGGCGAACAGAAAATGCGGTTGCTCCGCTCCGAAAAAATGGAGAATATTATTTTTAATGGAACCAAAACACGTAAACCCAGTAACGTATCAGAAGTTACACTTACGTTTATTAACGATAAAGGAATTCTTCCAACGGAATTTAGCACCGTAGCCGTTACCCGCAGACTTTACCGCAGTGGCGACAGCGAATTTTTGTTGAATGGTGTTACTTGCCGGTTAAAAGACATCAACAATCTTTTTTTGGATACAGGTATTGGTCCTGATTCATATTCAATCATTGAACTTAAAATGGTTGATGATATTATTAATGACAGGAACGATACCATTAAAATGTTGCTGGAAGAAGCGGCTGGAATTTCAAAATATAAAATCCGCAAAACACAAACTTTACAAAAGCTTGAAGAGACGGACGGAGATTTAAATCGTGTGAATGATTTACTTTTTGAAATTGAAAAAAGCCTCAAGCAGTTAGAACAACAGGCAAGGAAAACAGAACGCTATTATAAATTAAAAGAAGAGTACCAGGTGTCATCAACTGCGCTGTCTATTTTTCTTATTAAAAGTTTTAGGGAAAAGTTAATTGAACTGAAAGCGAAAGAGGAACAACAATCTGTTGAGAAAGCAATGCTTGTAGAGCAATTGGAAAAATTGGAAACAAGTATTCATTCATTGAAAATTGCAACCGATGAAAAAGAAAAAGCTCTTTCACTTGCGCAGAAACAACTAAATGAAAAATTGCTGCTCATTAACCGTTTTGAAAACGAGCAAAAATCTCGTGTTGAAAGATTAAATTATTTAAACGATAAAAAGAACCAACTGCACAAACAGGTTGACGCAGATGGTAAGCAGGTTGAGGAGTTAACTCTTGCTATTGAAATTGCCAACGAAGAAAAAATTAAGGAGGAAGAAAAACTTGCTGTGCAGGAGCATGAATTACAGCAACTGAAATCGCAGGTTGAAGAAAGCAAGACAACTTACGACACCGCTAATGAAGAATTGAAGCAAACAAATATTCAGCTATTGCAGGCGCGCGGCAATTAACGATCATGAAACATATACTGCTGTAAGACAAACCCGTATTAACTCATTAAGCGAGCAGATA
This sequence comes from Bacteroidota bacterium, assembly GCA_016714005.1. Classification (GTDB taxonomy): domain Bacteria; phylum Bacteroidota; class Bacteroidia; order AKYH767-A; family OLB10; genus JADJOA01. The sequence goes on along the minus strand of JADJOA010000002.1, from coordinate 371,701 downwards.
AAACGTGTGCGCGAACAGATTGAAAAAGATTCAACAGGATTGGATGGAATTGCAAATGAGTTAAACGAATTAAACACAACCCATCATACCAAAGAAAAAGAAATAGGAGATTTAAAAGCACTTAGAATTCAACTTGAAGAGGAAATAAAAAAGGGGGAGACTGAGGTAAAGGAACTGCGCGATAAATTAGCAGAAGAAAGAAGAATTGCTGATGTAAAAAACAACGAGTACCAGCTTACCAAAAGTTTAATGGAGCAGATGGATGGTTTTCCTGAATCAATCAAATTCCTGAAAAAGAATTACGACCAATTTAAATCAACACCTTTATTGAGTGATATACTCAACTGTAAAGAAGAATATAAGGTTGCCATTGAAAATTACCTCGAACCTTTTTTGAATCACTTTGTGGTAAAAAATAACAGTGATGCATGGGAAGCACTTCAGTTATTGAGTGAAAACTCAAAAGGCAGAGCGCACTTTTTGTTTTGGAATCGCTTTCTAATTTCAGCACAACCAATACAGAGTCAATCAACAATTGTATTTCGGCATTAGAAGTTGTGGATGTTGACAGTAGCTACCAGCCTTTGTTCAGCTATTTGTTGAACAATGTTTACATATTAACCGAAGATGTTCCACTGGCTTATGCTGAAACCGGAAATAACCCTTCAGCAATTGTGTTGAGCAAAAGCGGTAAATTTTTCAAACAAAAATATTCTATAAGCGGTGGCAGTGTTGGTTTATTTGATGGCAAGCGTACAGGTAAACTCAAGCATTTAGAAAAACTGCAATCAGAAATTGAAGAACATACATTTAACATTGAATCGTTTAAGGAGCAACTGCAAAAAACAGATTCTCAGTTTCAACAAAACAAACAAACATTGCAAACAAATAACCAAACACTTTATCGTTTAGAAAGTGAATTGAGTAAGGCGGTTTTGCAATTGAACACTTTGCAGAGTAAAAAAGATTTTATTTCGAGCAACAACGAAGCCAATACAAAAAATTTAGCAAGACTTGAAGATGAACTTTCACAGGTAGAAGATCAAAAGAACAGTGCAGCAGGGCTTGGTGATTTTTCTTTGGACGAAATGCGCATCAATCTTGAACGCTTAACAAATCAGCAGCGCGAAAAACAGGAAGCTACAAACCTGTTTCAAAAAGAATCGGTTGATGCAGGCGCTAAATACAATCAGCAAAACATATTTTATTTACAGCAACAAAATAAAATCCAAAATATTATTCGCGATAGCGGTTATAAAAACAACCAACTTGCCACGCTTAAAAACAATATTGAAAACAACAGCCGTGAAATTGAACAGGTTAATGAACAGATAAGTGAACAAGCTAATCTTGGAAACAATTCGGAAGTTGATTTGCAAAAAAATATTGAAGAGCGTGTGCAGTTTGAAAATTTGTTAAACGAGACTGAAAAAACTTATTTTGAAGGTAAAGGTCAAATTGATTTTGAAGACAAAGCAATAAGTGATACGCGCAGAAAAAGGAAATTGCTGATGAACTGATTCATGCCATACACAATGAGGTTAACGAAGTAAACCTTAAATTTACCTCTTTAAAGAGAGATTAAACATTGAGTTTAATCTCAACATTGATGATTTGATGGAGCAAGCTCCTGACGAAACTTTAAATGAGGGAGAGTTAAAAGAAAAAACCGAAGCCATGCAAAATAAATTGAAAAACTTCGGACCAATAAATCCAATGGCTCTTGAATCATTTAAAGAAATTAAAGAGCGTTACGATTTTATTATTAAAGAAAAGGAAGATTTAGCCAAGGCAAAAGAATCGTTATTGCAAACCATTGGTGAGATCGATAATTCGGCAAAGGAAAAATTCCTTGATACATACAATCAGGTTCGCAAAAACTTCATCAATGTATTCCGCACCTTGTTTACGGAAGTTGATAACTGCGATATAATCTTAAGTGATATGAATAATCCTATTGAAAGTGATATTCAGATAATAGCGCAGCCAAAAGGTAAAAAGCCATTGAGCATCCAGCAATTATCAGGCGGGGAAAGAACACTTACAGCAACTGCGTTGTTGTTTGGATTGTACTTGGTTAAGCCTGCACCATTTTGCATTTTTGATGAGGTGGATGCGCCCCTTGATGACAACAACATTGACAAGTTCAATAACATTATCAAAAAGTTTTCGGACGAAAGTCAGTTCATCATCATTACACATAACAAAAAAACAATGGCTGCCACCGATTTAATTTATGGCATAACCATGAATGAGCCTGGTGTAACGGCTGTGGTTCCTGTTGATTTACGTGAATACGCTGAATAGAATTTAAGTATGGCTAAGCAGCAGCTTAAGAAACCATCTTTTTTTGAAACGGATCGTTTTGCTGTCGCATTAATCGTTGTTGTTTGTTTTATTCTTTATTGTCAAACAACCTCTTTTGGTTTTGTGTGGGACGATTTAAGAACACACTTTGTTGGCAATAAAGATTTTAGGAGCGGCAACTTTGAAGGTTTATGGAATAAGGCTTACGAGGGAATGTATGTCCCGGTATCCTACACATTTTGGCTAGTCGTTTACAAACTTACAGGCGGAGTAAAAATCCCCATTCCTTTTTACATGCACTTTGCAAACATTGCTATTCACACAATTAATTGTTTGCTCGTTTTGTTTTAGCAAAAAAAATTTCAAAAAATAATTTCACCTCATTGATTGCAGCTCTTTTTTTGCTGTGCATCCATTGCAGGCTGAAACTGTTGCATGGATAAGTGAATTAAGAGGGATTACTTGCAACTTGTTTTATGCTTCTGGGCATGTTGTTGTTTTACAAATATAAATTCGAAAATAAGTTTACTAATACCAATTTTATCTTGGTTTTGCTCATGGGCCTATTTGCAATGTTAAGTAAACCTGTTGCTGTTATTTACCCGGTGTTGCTTTTTTTAATTGATTATTTTGTGATGAAGCAATTCAGCAAAAAAATATTCTGCACTATATGATTATTGCTGCTTCTTTAATTCCTTTTGCCGTTTTTACAGCACAATTACAACCAACAGTTTTTCACGAAATGCAATACCCCTTTTGGCTAAGAGGTATATTGCCTTTTTTCAGTTTTGCGTTTTACCTTCTTAAGTTGTTTTTACCGTATGGCTACTGCGCTTCTTATGCATACACACCACTTTTTTTACAAGACAGTTTTTTATTACTTTCCGGTTCTGTATTGCTTAGCGTTATCGTAATTTTTTACTGTTATAAAAAAAGAAAAGATAACAAAATGTTGCTGTTTGCTTTTTTGTTTTTTGTCGTTGGGTTTTTGCCTGTGTCAGGTATCATAACTTTTACTTCCAGCAATTCTCCAATGTAGCGGACAGGTACTTATACGTTTCCTTAGTAGGAATTTCTTTTTTTCTTGCAGTTGAGTTACAGGCAATGCAAAAATTATTTGTCAATTATAAATTCAGGCTAACTGTACTCGGTGTAATTGCAGCGCTTGCCCTTATTAATTATTCTGCACAAAAAAAATGGAAAGATGATGTGGTATTGTGGGAAGATACGACAGAAAAGAAGCCTGAGCAAGTAAGTGCTTGGCATAATTTAGGAGTTGCCTATTTAGATCAGGGAAATAATTTGGATAAAGCCTTGCCCGCCATTAGCAGAGCATTGGAGCTAAATCCAAATTACGACAAAGCACTAATGAACAAAGCCAACGTTTTGGCTCGCAAAGGAAAACTGGAAGAGGCCATTACTGCATTTTCAAGAGTTATTGAACTAAAACCCGATAACGCACTCGCATGGTATAACCGCTCTCTTACTTATTATCAGTTAAAAATGTTTGATCATGCACAACAAGATTTTAGTAATGCAGAACGATTAGGCCATTATGTAAATGAGGATTATCGTAAAGCACTTGCAAGAACAAATCAAACACGAAACCAATGACACCCGAACAAATAGCCATAAAATGGCTTGAAGCATTTAATGAACATCATTTAGAAAACTTGCTTTCGCTTTATCATAACGATGCAGTTCACTTTAGCCCTAAGCTGAAAATTAGAAAACAGGGACTAAGGGATTAATTAAAGGTAAAGATGCGTTAAGAGATTGGTGGCACGATGCTTTTGAAAGACTGCCGCAACTTCGGTACATCAAGCAAACTATTACTGCTAACCACCAGCGTGTTTTTATGGAGTATAAAAGAATGGTACCCGCAGAAGAAGATATGATGGTTGCTGAGGTTCTTGAAATTGAAAATGGGTTGATTGTGGCATCAAGAGTTTACCACGGCTAACATTTTTATTTTGAGGCATCAGAAACATTTAGTTTGCCGGTTCTTTTATCGCTTCATTTGAGTAACGCTCAATAAAATTAAGTTTTTCCATCTCTGTTACATCCAAACTATAAAATCCAAACTCTTCGGCTACTCTTCCTTGTATTAAATAACAGCCTTTCCATTTCAAGGGATATTGTGCTGCCACTGCCGGAAAATGGGTTGTATCAAAAAATATTCCCTGCTTATCTATAAACGTTCCAAACATCATGCTTTCACCATGCTTTGTTCGTGTGGGTTTATAGGTTACCATGTAGCCTGTTATCGTTATTTCTTTCCTGAAATATTTTTCAGGTCTTTCGCAGTATCAAGATGCACGCTGTTTTCTATCATGTTTTTCAGGTTGGTAGGTAATGGTGCAAGCAAATCAAATGGCGCACACAACGGAAACCCCAATATATCCATCTCATCCCATGCATCATATATACTGTTGTAGTAAAGCGGGGGCAGTTTAAAATTTCTTTTTTCCATTTCAAATAACTCCTGTTTCACCTCAGTTTTTTTCCCTTGCCCTAATATCGAATAAATATCCCATAGCATTTCTTTCTTTGTCTTTCCTGTAAATCTAAAAGCGCCCACGTTTATCAATATCCGCAATTGCTCAATAGATATTGCAACACGTTTCATAAAATCTTCCAAAGAAGCAAACAGCCCGTCACTTTTCCTCGCACGTAATATTTCTTCTTTGGCATTATCCTCCATTTCCTTCAAATGCTGCAAGCCTAAATAAATATCCTTGCCGTGTATATTGGTTTGCAAATCACTTTTATTTACATCAGGCGCATGCACCCTTGCGCCTAACATGCGTGCCTCATGTAAATAAAATTCCGTTTTGTAAAAGCCGCCAAAGTTATTTACAACGGCTACCATATGCTCAAGTGGCCAGTACGTTTTCAGGAATAAGCTCTGGTAACTCTCCACTGCATACGATGCACTGTGCCCTTTACTGAAAGCATACCCCGCAAAACTTTCTATTTGTCTCCACACTTCTTTTGCTGTTGCTTCAGGTATCTTTTTCTGCTTGCAGTTCGAAAAAAATTTTTCTTCTACTACGGTAAACTCATGCCTGCCTCGGTATTTGCCACTCATACCCCTCCGCAACATATCTGCTTCACCTAAAGTAAGTCCGGCAAAATAGTGCGCCACTTTTATCACATCTTCCTGGTACACCATCACTCCATAAGTATCATGCAGTATCTCATAAATTTCCTTTGGTGTTTCATAACTGGCCTTCATCCCCCTGAATCGCAGTATATATTCTTTCATCATCCCTGATGATGAAACTCCTGGCCTTATAATCGAACTTGCTGCAACTAATCCTAAATAAGTTTTTACTTCCAATTTTTTCAGCAACATTCTCATTGCAGGGCTTTCAATATAAAAGCAACCCATGCAGCGTGCTTCACTTAACCGCAATTTTACATGTTCATCATTTTTAAATCGCTGTATATCGTGTATGTCTATTTCTTCTCCTTGGTTTTTCTTCACTATCTCCAAAGTATCCTTTATGTGTCCAAGTCCGCGTTGCGATAATATATCAAACTTATAAAGCCCTACATCTTCTGCTTCCAGCATACTGAATTGCGTTATAGGGAATCCTTTCTGCAATATGGTTGTCCCTGTATAATAATGTATAGGTAATTCAGAAATCAGTATTCCGCCTGCATGTACACCTAAATGATTCGGAAAGTCTAAAATCTTTTTTCCATACTTTATTATGCTTGCATAATTTTTATCTGTCGTGTCGGGGTGTTTCTTCTCTTCACTCAGTGCATCTATCTCTGCTTTAGGCAAACCAAATACTTTTCCTAATTCTCTTATCACCGCATTATACTGGAAGGTACTGTATGTTGCCAGTTGTGCTGTATTGGTTTTGCCGTTCCGTTCAAAAATGTAATCTATAATGTCATCCCTGTCCTTCCACGAAAAATCAATGTCAAAATCAGGAGGGCTTGTCCGGTAGGCATTAATAAATCTTTCAAAATATAAGTCTAGTTCAACGGGGTCAACATCCGTAATCCGCAATAGATAAGCCACCAAACTGTTTGCACCGCTCCCCCTTCCTATATAAAAATAATTCTTATGCCTTGCATAGTTTATAATATCCCAGTTTATTAAAAAGTACGATGAGTAACCCAACTCTGTTATTACTTTTATTTCACGCTTGTATCTTTCTGCTATTTCTTCAGTAGCATTCGGGTAACGGTAAGGTAAATTCTCCTCGCACAGTTTCAGCATCATCAGTTCATCTTCGTAAACATTTCCTGTGAAGCTTTTTTTGTTCTTGTTTTTTCCAAAATGAAAATCAATAGCGCAATTATCAAGCAGCTTCAAAGTATTGTCAATAATCTTAGGGTAATTACCGTACTCCCTTATCAGTTCATATCGGTGCACCATTATTTCATTACAATCTGCATACTCGCCTTTATCAACCTTGCTCCCCAATAAATTAAGATCAATCGCTCTCAACAATCGGTGTGTATTATAATCTCCCGGCTCATTAAATGTCACAGGGTGTTGTATCACAAGTTTTTCAATGTAGTTTTTCAATCCGCTTATTTGAAGCAGCGTAAGTTCCTTGGGCTTTAATCCTACATACTCGTACTCTCGCAGGTTAAATTTTATTTCTCCCCGCTTTGTAATGTTTAAATGCTTTGCTGTTGTTGGGTACACTACATAACAATGTTTAAATATCGGTGCACGTTCTTTAAACTCAAGCCTGTTGTGCAGGTGATACGATAAAAAGTCATTCAGTTCCCTGTACCCTTCATTGTTCTTTGCAATGCCAACAAACATTTGCTTGTTTCCGTTCCTGAAATCAACACCCACAACCGGTTTTATTTTATACTTGGGTGCTATACGCACAAAATCAAGTACTCCTGATGTATTATTAATATCCGTAAGGGCAAGCGTACTTATTTCATTCGCCTGTGATGCCCTTAGTAAATCCTCCGGTGCAAGCGTCCCGTACTTAAACGAAAAATAAGTGTGGCAGTTAATGTACATTACAATTTCAACTTCATTTCCTAGCCGGTAAACTAAAGAGATCTAAAAATCTGTACTGTTCATTTATTTTAATCTCAAATTTATTTGATAAAGGCAAATAACCAGGCTTAAACACTTTAACACTACTGCGACTAATGACCTCAGGGCTTCTGGCGGAATCGTTATAAAAGAAAAATAGTTCTCTGTAACACCAATTAAAAAAGTATTCTCAAATGGGTTTACTTCTCCATTTTCATGTTTAACATAACTAGTATGCAGCCTTTCATCTAGATAAAAAATTCGTCCAAGCTTATATGGTTCCCAAGTGGCATTAATTAATAGAGCACTTAGTATAAAAATCAGGTACATGTGAGCGTCAAATATTAATGTTTTTCTAAATCTGTATTTCCAAAGAATAGTTAGAAAGAGTGGTGGAATTACTCCCAAAATGAAACACCACAAAATAGAAAAATTGATTTTAGTTATTATCACTACAAATAAAATTGCCACCACCATTAAACACAATAAAACACCATACATTATAGCTAACACTATCCTTTTTTCATTGTATAACTTGCTATTCTATCCTTAGAAAATAATGAATTAATAAAATGGTAGCTCAATATTAACATCATGTATAAAAGCAAGAAGCTAATTAAATCCCATGCGAAATGAATAGTAATTTCAGAAAGGGTGAGATAGTCTAGAATATATATTGAAAACATATTAAAATATAAGGCATATTTCAATATTGAAAAAAGAAAATAAGTAGTGTTATGACTCCTACATTCTCTTTAATATTCGTAATCTGTTTTTAAATTTAATAAATGCTGGTTGTGTATTTAAAGAAGTTTCTTCCATAATTTTCTTGATATTTAAACTATTTCAAATTTAGTGTTTAGTATTTTAACTTCCCTTATCACTTTACTTTTCCTACTGGCGAACTGCTCAACCCATTAAACGGATTAAACCCCCTCAACGAAAAGTTCAGCCCTGCTGCCCTGTGTATTTTATCTTCTCCAAACCTAAACCGCATCTTATCCATTGCTTGGTATAGGTTTATCATTTCTGTACTGTCTTCAAACATATTTATCTGGTGTGTGCCTCCTACCAAAGGCGTAAACTTCACACCAATCAGTCGTATCAGCAATCGTCTGTTATATAGTTTATCAAACAGTTCTTTTATCACTCTTATTATCGTATGGTCGCAACTGGTATAAGGTATTCTGCATTGCATTGTATGCGTATCAAAATTGCTGTAGCGTATTTTAACACTTACACATGCCGTTACTTTCTTCTCACTCCGCAACTTAAAACACAATTTCTCTGTCATCACCACCAAAATGTTTTTCAGCTTCTGCACATCTATCGTATCCTGTTCAAACGTTTCTTCCTGGCTCATGCTCTTCTGTTCACTGTATGCCTCCACAGGATTATTGTCTATCCCGTTTGCTTTTTTCCAGATAGATGTTCCGTTTTCGCCCAATACATTTTGCATCAGCTCCATGGGCATTTCCTGCACGGTGCGCACCCATTCCACTCCCATGCTACGCAACAGGTGGTATGTTTTTTCTCCAACCATTGGTATTTTATTTACACGCAAAGGAGCCAAAAAACTTTTTTCATCGCCATGTTTTACATTTTTATAGTTGTTGGGTTTGGCTTCGTCTGTTGCAATTTTACTCACCGTTTTATTCGCACTCAGCCCCAGCGAAATAGGCAAGCCAGTTTCTTTTATGATTTTTTCGCGCAGTTCGGTTGCATGTTTAAAGCATCCAAAAAATTTATCCATGCCTGTCAGGTCAATATAAAATTCATCAATACTGCTGCGTTCAAAAAGCGGAACATCTTCCTCAATAATCTGCGTTACTTCATCGCTCTTCTTGCTGTACGCATCATAATCTCCACGGATAATGATGGCCTCAGGGCACAACCGTTTTGCAGTCTTAATAGGCATAGCGCTGTGCACACCAAACTTCCGCGTTTCATAGCTGCATGCAGCCACCACTCCACGCTCCCCACCGCCAACTATCACCGGCATACCAATTAACTTAGAGTTAATAAGCCTCGACACCGAAACAAAAAAACAATCCAAATCCATGTGGGCCACTGTTCTCTCTATGTTACTGCTCTGTATCATTTTATTCTTTGTTATCAATAATCATTTTCAAACTGTTTCTCCTTTTTAGCGGTTGGGGTCAAAACAATTGCATCTGTCCTCCCGCACGCACCTGGTCTTTCAAACAGACTAAAATCATAATTGGGCATGCTTCTTCCCTGCATATATTTATTCTTAGCCATATGAAATAACTGCCTTATGCTTTCGGCAATTTTTCCTTCACCGCTCATTCTCGTCCCAAATCGCGAGTCGTTCACCTGCCCGCCATGACACTCCTTTATCTGTTTCCAAATTTTATTGGCAGCATCGGGCAGCGTTTTATCAAGCCAGTCCTTAAAAATGCTTGCAATCTCTCCGTTCAGCCGCACTATTGTAAATCCTGCCGTTACCCCTCCGCGCTCTGCCACTTCCTTTATAATATCAGGTATCTCATTACCGTTTAGCCCCGGTATTATGGGCGCTGTCATCACCCCAACAGGAATATTATTTTTTGAAAGTTCTTCAATAACTTTCAGTCTGTTTTTGGCAGTAGCTGTGCGCGGCTCCAGCATTTGTCTTACTTCTTCGCGTAAGGAAGTAATACTCACCATTACATGTACCAGGTTAAGTTTGGCAAGCTCGCTCAGCAAATCAATATCGCGCAGTATCAAACTGTTTTTAGTGATAATGCCCGTAGGGTTTTTATACTCAAGCATCACCTCCAATAAACTGCGTGTAATTTTATACCTGCGCTCCAGCGGCTGGTAGCAATCTGTATTTCCCGAAAAGTAATGCTGCCCACCTTATAATTTTTATTGTCAGAAATGTTTGCGAAGCAATACTGCTGCGTTAGGCTTTACAATTATTTTTCTTTCAAAATCCAGTCCTGCACTAAAGCCATAATAATTATGTGTATTGCGCGCATAACAATAAATACAGCCATGCTCGCAGCCCTGGTAAGGATTGGCGCTACTCATCATGCCCACATCAGGGCTCGTCATTTTATTTACCAGCTTGCGCGGATTCTCAATAAACACTTCAGTTTTACTATTGGTAAGAAAAGGCTCATCCAACCCCTCTATATGCTCGGTTACAATCTCATGTTTTAAAAAACGGTTACGGGCATGTATCTGTGCACCTCTGCCACGGAGCCTTTCATTACCTGTAATATTTTCGTTGTCGCTATCCACTTTTTTGCAATGATTGTAATAATATCATTTTTGTGGCCATAATATAATCTGTTGTTTTTTGAAAAGAAAATTTTTCTGAAATTATTTTTTGAACAAGGTTTTTTAGACACAGATTAACAGATTTAAAAAACAATTTAGTGCTTCGCTTTTTGATTTGAACTAATTGGCGATGCAAAACTGCGAAGCAGCATTTGTGAAAATCTTTTTAATCATTTCTTCCAATCTGTAAATCGGTGGTTCCTTTTTTTAAGACACAGATTCACAGATTTTAAAAAAGGAATTAACGCTGCGCTTTTGATTAACACTAATTGGCAATGCAGTGTTAGTGAAAATCCTTTAATCATTTCTTCTAATCTTATAATCTCTGCCTGCCTGTAAGCAAATGTGTTTAAAAACAAATTTAATATCATCCTACCGGTATCCTAATTTTTTATCAATCCTAACTATTTTCACAGCCACAAATCAAAACATGGAAAAGAAAAAATTCTTATTCGTTTCTTACGATGCCCTTATCAGTGATATAGCCTGGCAGGTGGTTAAAGAAGGACACGATGCAAAGTATTATATACGCGAAGAAGACAGTGCTGATTGTGCTGATGGCTTTGTACCCAAAATAAAAGACTGGCAAAAGAAATTGATTGGGCAGATATTATTGTATTTGATGATGTACTGGGCATGGGCGCATGGAGCGAAGACCTCAAAACAAAGGAAAGGTTGTGGTAGGCGGATCACGTTATACCGATAAGTTGGAAGATGACAGAACCTTTGGGCAGGAGGAGCTAAAAAGTATGGCGTAAATATTATTCCGTTTCAGGAGTTTACTTCTTTTGACGATGCCATCAGATTTGTACAAAGCAATCCTTTCCGCTACGTTATAAAACCCAGTGGCGAAGCGCAAAACTACAAGCGCCTTTTATTTGTGGGCGAAGAAGAAGACGGAAAAGATGTGGTGCAGATGCTGGAAGCCTACAAAAAAACCGTTGCCGATAAAGTGAAAATATTCCAGTTGCAAAAACGTGTTACTGGTGTTGAAGTTGCCGTAGGTGCTTTCTTTAACAGCAATAAGTTTATGACACCCATCAACGTAAACTTTGAGCACAAAAAACTTTTCCCCGGCAATATTGGTCCCGCCACTGGTGAAATGGGTACTACCATGTACTGGAGTGAACCCAATAAACTATTTGCTGCCACCTTGCAAAAGATGGAAACTAAGTTACGCGAAGAAAAATACACCGGCTACATGGATGTAAACTGCATTGTAAATTCACAAGGCATTTATCCACTAGAATTCACTGCACGTTTTGGTTATCCCACTATCAGCATTCAACAGGAGGGTATAAACATGCCCTTCTCCGAATTTTTGTACGGCATGGCAAGCGGTACGCTTAATGAGTTTAAAACAAAAAAAGGATTTCAGTTAGGTGTGCGTATATGTATGCCTCCTTTTCCTTTTAACGATGACCAGACATATAACACCCACACCAAAGACAGTGTAATCATGTTTAAGAAAAAGAATTTTGAAGGTATACACATTGAAGACGTAAAACTCGTAAATGGCGAGTGGATGGTAGCGGGCAGCAGCGGTGTAATAATGATAGTGGTGGGTACAGGTTCAACCATGAAGCAGGCAAAAGCACAGGCATACAGCCGTGTGGCAAATGTGATGATACCCGGTATGTACTACCGAGATGACATTGGCGAACGATGGATTGAAGATTCGGACAAGTTGCACTCCTGGGGCTACTTAAGGAGCATTTAGTTTCTCTTTACAGGATAACTTATTTCCTTTACTGCTCCGCTTACAGAGGTCAGTTTAATTGTTAAGGTATCTGGCGGCAGCAAATCCATTGCCGACTCAAAAGTTACTCCCTGCTCTTTTACTTCTGTTGTTGTCTCTGTATTATTTAGCAGCAGTTGATGTATTTTTTCTTTGGGATAATTTATGCTTCCCTGGATATACACAGAGGAGTTAGGTTTACTCTTAATCATCGCCACATTGTTTTTTATAACAGGATCTGTAAGTTTTATCTCCACAGAATCGGGTAATACCATTGTGAAATAAAAAGGAACAGAGCTTACGTTATTCCAAATGTCAATGGCAGTAATTCTTAAGCTATCGCCACCTTTAACCACTACAGGTATTTCAAATTCAAAGTTGTTGTTCATGGCTACCGGTAAATCGTTAACCATAAGTAGTTTTATCTTGCTGTCGTCTTTTACATATCCTTTAAGTGTAACTGATGTTTGCTCTTCTTTTAATAAAAGTTTTTGTTCAACAGCTAACGGGTCAGTTATGTAAACAATTGGTTTTATTTTTTCCTCTTTATACGATGCTTTTATAGAATCAATCTCTCTCAAATATAAATTATAGGTTTCTTCAGTACATGAAAGTTCAATTCCTTTTTTTAGCAAATCAACAGAATTAAAAATATTATTACTTCTGCGTTCGCATTTGAATCTGCCATAAACAGCATCACAGTTGGCTTTGTTTTCAAAGGCAATTTCATAGTCGTTACATGCTTCTTTCCACTTATCCTGTTTCTCATAAATTTTTGCGCGGTGTATGTAATACTGCGCATTGGTTTTACTCATTTTAAATGCACCTTGTATTTCAAACAGCGAACTGTCAAGCTTTTCCTGCTCAAAATAAATCTGGCTGCGTTTGTAATAATATTTTGAATTGTTACCCTCGTTTTTGGTAAGCGTGTTCAATAAAAAAATGGCTTCGTTGTATTTTTTTATTTCAAAAAGCGCATCAGCATATTGCAACAAATATTCATGATAACGTGCAGGTGTTTTAATATACTCGGTTGAGTTAAGCATTGCTTCATAGCCAGCCTTTAAAGCAGGATAATAATCACTTGTTGGCTCTGCACCTTTTTTAGCAACAAATTTTCCGAACAGAAAAACGGCATTGGCTGCAAATGTTTTTTCAAACTTGTTGCAATACATAAGTGCATCAGCATAACTGCCACTGCCATTTTTTGCTTCAATTAATTCAGGTATTATCATCTCATCCGTTTCACGGTTTTTGTGATATGCTTCTAAATAAATGGCCGCATTTTTATAGTCATCTCCCTTTAAAAAAAGTTTACCGGCTGCTTTCAGGTAGTCTTCGTTTTTGGAAAATAGGAAGTAAGCTTCTGGTAGTCGTTTGCGGCATCAATGTATTTGTAAAATTTAGTGTAACAATCGGCACGTTGAATGTATGCTTCTTCAAATTTTTCTTTGCGCAAAATTGCTTCCGATAAGTTTACAATGGCAGAATCAAATTGTTTCTGCTCTTTAAATTTCATGCCCTTCTCAAAATATTCTTTTGCATCTTGAGCTAAAGAGGCCTTGGCAATTAAAATAAAAAACAAAACTAAAAACCCCTTACCCCTCACCCTTGCCTACCGGACAGGCATGCTCTACAAAGGAGAGGGAATACTGTGTTATAAAACTAAACTTACTGCGCATTCTTTAAGAAAAATGATTTTTTAAAAAATCAGATAGGTTACTACAAACGGAACAGAAAGAAATAATCCGTCAAACCTGTCGAGTATGCCGCCATGTCCGGGCAACATTTTGCCCGAATCTTTTACATCTAAACTTCTTTTAAGCATTGATTCAACCAAATCGCCAAGAGTGCCTGTAACTACTATTAAACCTCCCATTACCATCCAGTCAATTAAATCAATGTTTACAAAGTATTGCGATAGAAAGTAAGCAACCAATATGGTTACAATTGTACCACCAGCACTTCCTTCCCACGATTTTTCGGAGAGTGCCGTTCAAAAGAGTTTTCTTTTGCCAAAGCGCTTGCCAAACAAATATGCGCCTGTATCGCTTTGCCCACAACAAAAAAGAAATAACCCAAAATAGTTTCGTAACGATAGTCGCCCCCATCGCTAACCGGAAAAGCAATAAAGTTAAACAACGAAAGCGGAACGGTTAAATAAATAATTCCTATAAATGTATCAGCCAAATTTTCAAACGGCTTTTTAGATTTTAAGTACAGTTCCTGAATAAAAATGTAAAAAGTGAGCGGAATAAGTATAATCAGGTAAAACGGGGAAACAACATTTTTCGCAATAAGTGCAGTGAGCACAAAGAGCAGACATGATAAAACAGTGCCTGCATATCGCCTCGGTTCAGAGCCATCGGTCATCACCAATTTGTAAAACTCCCAAATGCTTAAAACATTGATAACAAAAAACAGCGCCATAAAAGTCCAGCCGTTAAAAACTACAGACGAAATCATAACAGCGCCAAACAATGCACCTGTAATTACGCGTTGTGTAAAATTGGTCACAGTTGAAGATTTTTTAAAATGAATGTTGCCAGCGTTTCGTCACCGGCTTTTACATACAATTCTATTTCGCCAATTAGCGTTCCGTAGTTTGTACTCATCTTATTAATAAAACTGGAGTTGATATGGTTTTCTTCCAATACGGCTCTTGCAATTTCTATTTGGTGATGTTGCGTTGTTGAATAAACTTTTACCCATTGTTCATTCATACCACAAAATTAATACAGAGAAAGAATGTATAAGGTAAATGAAATAAAGTTTTCAAAGTATGACTTTTAATTAAAATTAACATAGTGTTTGAGTGAAGTTGCAATTAAACTCATATTCAAAATGCCTTGTTAACTTCGCATCATATTTAAAGATTACATGTCTAAAAAAGTTGTTTTAATAATTATGGACGGGTGGGGGCAGGCTCCCGATTCTCCAGCCAACGCAGTTTCAAAAGCAAACACTCCCTTTATTGATTCGTGCTACAAAAAATATCCCAATTCAACTTTGCTCACTCATGGCGAAAATGTTGGTTTGCCTGAGGGACAAATGGGTAACAGTGAAGTAGGTCATTTAAATATTGGTGCCGGCAGGGTGGTTTACCAGGAACTCGCTCTTATTAATAAAGCGTTCAGAGAAAAACAATTGATAACAACAAGCAATTATTGGCTGCAATCAATTATTGTTTAGTCAATAAAAAACCATTGCATTTAATGGGTTTGGTTTCTGATGGCGGAGTGCATAGCCATATCAATCATTTAAAAGGATTATGCTCCATTGCTGCAAGTCATGGATTAAAGCAAGTCTTTATTCATGCGTTTATGGACGGCAGAGATACTGACCCTAAAGGCGGTGCAAAATATATTGAGGATTTGCAAAGTCATTTAAACACACTTGGCGGAGGTAAACCTGTTATTGCATCTGTTATAGGCAGATATTATGCAATGGACAGGGATAAAAGATGGGAGCGCATAAAACTTGCATTTGATTTACTGGTGAATGCCGAAGGAGAAAAAAATACCAATGCAGCAGAATCAATAAAAAAATCATACACAGAAAATATAACAGATGAGTTTATTAAACCTGTTGTTATTTGCAATGATAGGGGAGAGGCGTTAGCTAAGATTAAAGACGATGATGCAGTGCTGTGTTTTAATTTTAGAACAGACCGCTGCCGTGAAATAACAACTGTGCTGAATCAGGAAGACATGCATGAGTACAACATGCATAAACTTAACCTCCATTACACTACCATGTGCAGGTATGACCATAAATACAAAAACGTGCACGTGATTTTCGAGAAGGATAATTTGTTAATGACTTTAGGAGAAGTTTTGGAAAAAGCGGGAAAAAAGCAAATTCGTATAGCAGAAACAGAAAAGTATCCACATGTATCATTTTTCTTTTCGGGTCAAAGAGAAAAAGAATTTGAGGGAGAAAAGAGAATTTTAATCCCATCTCCTAAGGTTGCTACGTATGATTTAAAACCATCTATGAGCGCGGTTGAGTTAACAGATGCGTTACTTCCCGAACTTGAAAAAGCAGAAGCAGACTTTATTTGCTTAAACTTTGCCAATGCCGATATGGTTGGACATACGGGCGTTTTTTCGGCAGCAGTTGAGGCAGTTGAAACAGTTGACAAATGCGTACAGCGTGTGGTAGAATGTGGGATGAGAAATGGCTATTCGTTTCTAATAACTGCAGATCATGGCAATGCTGAGTTAATGATTAATGCTGATGGTACTCCAAACACTGCACATACCACCAACCCTGTTCCGTGTTTTTTGATTGAGGCTTCAGGAAAATTTAAATTAAAAAGCGGAAAACTTGCTGATTTGGCTCCCACAATTTTATCCCTCATGCAAATTGATAAACCTGTTGATATGATAGGAAATAATTTAGTTGCGAGCAATTAACATTTTTTTGTGTAGAAGTAAAAGCAATGCAAGTTTATATTGATAATTGCTCCTATTATCATGGTTACTTTTGTAGCATTGATTTTATATAAAAACTTATTAATGATTAATATTAAAAGAAGCTTTTTACTTCTGTATCTCACCTTTGCTTTCATTACATCATTTTCTCAAAGCCGTTTTTTCGGAACAGTTGGCACTGGTATTATTTATTACAATGGCGATTTAAATGATAAAAGAATTATTCCACCATCAAAAATTTTAATGCGCATTATACAGCCGGAATCGGGTATAACATTGATGGTATTTTGATTTAAGACTTCAGTATTTGCACGGCAATATTGAAGGTGCCGATTCTATTTCAAACGAGTACGATAATAAAGTACGTAATCTTAGCTTCAAATCAAAAATTGACGAGGTTACAATAACAGCACATATAAAGTTTTTTTAAACTTCACAAGAAGAAACTATTTAACCCGTATGTTTTTGGTGGAATTGGTATGTTCTGGTTTAACCCAACAGCAGAGCTTAATGGAACTACATACGAGTTGCAGCCCATCGGTACAGAAGGGCAATATTTGGGAGGAAATTATCCATCCCCATATAAACTCAGGCAAAGAGTTATACCATTAGGCTTGGGGGTAAACATAAACTTAAACAGCAATTGGAAATTGAAAGTGGAATTTGCTGAACATTTTACATCAACAGATTATTTAGATGATGCAAGCAGCCGATACCCCGACAGTAGTTTGCTTGCAGCAGTTGGCGGACCAGTGGCAATAGCATTATCAAACAGAAGAATTGACACCAAAGGATTTTTTCCAGTGGGAAGAAGTCGCGCTAATACTAAAAAGAACGATAATTATGTTCGGTTCACCGTTGGGTTGATTTATAATCCCCGAAGAAAAAAATCAAGTGAATTTGGCAGGGTGGGTATTTTCCGCAAGTTTTTTAAAGGCAAAGGAAGTTGGTGGGGTGGTAAGGGCAAAGGGCTATAATAAAATTTATGTCCTACAATTTTTTTGTAATAAAATTTTGAAATGTAGGGTTACTAAACTCAAACCCCACTTTCAAAATTTTATCTGCCACCAAGGGGTAACTGTTCAATAACATATTAGCCCGTTTGCCAAGCATTATTTTAAAATGAATGCCGGAACATAAATTTTAATTGAAGGAGTAATATGTTTTTGGAGTTCTGAAACCATATCAACATTTGAAATTTTTTGCGGAGCCACTGCGTTAAAAATCCCTTTCAAAGATTTTTCGTCCAAACAAAAAGTAACAAGTCGGCATAAGTCCTCAATAGTAATCCACGGCATAAATTGTTTGCCATTATCAAACACAGGCACAACAAAAAATTTCATAGGTTTTAACAATTCTTTCAGCACTCCGCCATCAGGTGCCATTACCAAACCAAACCTTAAAATTTTTGTACGTATTCCAACGCTTTCAAATTTTAAATTTTGCTGCTCCCATTCCCAACACAGGGTTCCTGCAAAATCATTTGCTAAAGCAGATTCTTCATTAATACTATGTTGAGATGGTTCGTAAATACCCGATGCTGATGCACAAACAATAGCCTCAGGTTTATGCTGTGATTTCTCAATAGCTTGCAATAGTAACTTGCCAGAATCTATGCGGCTGCTGTATAATTCCTTTTTTCTTAGGTCAGTCCATCTTTTATCAGCAATACCTGCTCCTGCCAAATGCACAATGTAGTCAGCCCCAACAACTGCACGCTCGTCTATCTGCATTTTATTTACATCCCACAAAAAAACTTCGGCACCTCCAACATTTTTTTTATTGCGCGATAAAATGCGCAAATTGTAATTTTTATTTTTTAAGTACTTTATTAAATGCGAACCAATAAACCCGCTACCGCCCGTAATTAAAATTGTTTTTGTTTTAGTCATACATCAACTTAAACAAAAAACCTCCCTTACAGTTTCGTAACCTCATCCAAATCATAATCGTCCAGCCGCTCATCATTCAATAAAAAATTATCACCCGTGCGCTTGAACCTTAAATCGCCAAACAAAATGCGCATGCTCACTTTTGCATACACTATTCCTTTTAGATCTTCTTTTATAAAACTGTCTTTGGCGGTTAATCCAGCATCGCTGAATGAAATATTTCTTCGCGTTAAAAAACCAAGCTCAGGCGTTACATGTATCCTGTCGTTTACACCAATTTTATAACTCGCCCCTGCTTTAAATGCCTTGCTGCGAAAACGCACCACATCGGGTCTGCCCGCAAAAACTGTATCGCCACAGTTGCAAAATTATTTTGCCCGCCTTCAGGCGCAATAAAAATCATTAGCATATCCCACTGGTTTAACTTACGCATGTACGAAATGTTTACCGGCAAAATAATTTTAAACTTGGCTTTATCTCCCGCTCTTATTATTGCACCTAACACCGGTAATGGTAGCCCTCTGCCATACACATAAGAATAGTGTGCACCTATCAACCCCGAAAAATCTCCGTTGAACTTAGGCTTTAAAATGAACAACCCCCCAAAACGCAATTGAAAAGATTTAATCGTTTCTAAATCCTCCAGCCACGCCAACAGTTGCATTTGCGACTAAAGTATTTTGCTGCCGCTGCTGTAAATAAAACTCATGCCTGCATTTCCGTTTACCAGTTGATGCTGTTCATCTATAAAGAAAAATTTGGTAATCCATATCCTGCATGTGCATTGGCAAGTATTACCATTGTTTTATATTCTAAGCTATTGGTTAGAGCAAACCTCCTGCTCAAAAGAGGGAAATTAAAAATAGCGTTGGCGCGCGCGGTAGAATATTTTTCTTTAAAGTCAGCAAACTGCTGCCCGGGAATATAATCTGCCGATATGGTAAGGTTTGGCGAAAGAAATTTTTTGTCTTGCGAAAAAGCTGAATTTAAAAAAATAAAAAACAGCAATACGGTAAAAAAATGTTTAATCATATACCCTGAATATTTATGACGTTGATTTTGGTAGTGTTTTACTTGATTTTCTTTTTCGGTTTGTTCTCTGTTTATAGTTGTCAGTTAGAATGCTTATACTACCATCGGTTTCTAACACTGCTAAGTTTACTTGTTTTAAATCAGCTACACCATGTTCGCGTGCAGCAGCCTCCAATTCGCGAATAGTAATTTTTTCTTTCCATAAATTTTCGTCAATAATATTTCCATCATGAATAAGCATAACAGGTTCGCCTTGCAAAAATTTACTGATTGCTTTGCTTCGGTATGACAATAATTTTAGCAATGAGTTTAAAATAAATAACGCCCCTGCAGCTATAATACCACCAAGAAGAGAAACGTTGCTTCCTACCATTGCATTTTGTACACTGTTACTTATCAGCATAATAAAAACCAGATCAGTTACTGATAATTGCGACAACTCCTTCTTGCCAAAAAGACGTATTGCCAGCACAATAAAAATGTAAACTGCGCATGTGCGTAGAATTACTTCAAAGTATGGGTTCATGAAGCTAAAATTTTCGATTATAAAATTAGTTTAATGTTTAGTTATTGATAGTTGTGTATTATCTTATTTACAACATCACTTCTGTTAATAGCTTTCTATATTTGCACATTAAGTTTTAAAAATGAAATACAACAAACACATTTTTATTTGCACCAACGAACGCAAAAACAGCGAGCGCAAAAGTTGTGGTGAAGCACACGGACTTGAATTAGTGGATGCTTTTAAAAAGAATCAAAGAGTTAGGATTAAATACTATCATACGCGCTCAAAAAACAGGTTGCCTTGATGTTTGCGATTTTGGACCGGCTCTTGTTGTTTACCCTGAAGGCGTTTTTTACGGTAGCGTTTCTATTAATGATGTTGACGAAATTATTTCAAGCCATATTCTAAATAATATTCCTGTTGAACGGTTACGGCTAAAGTTTGACAGAACCACACAAGTCTGATATGCACGATTTTTCCATTGAGCTTTTTAACTCTCAAAAAGAGATAATTCAAAAAACAATAGATCAAATCAATAAAGATTTTGCAGGTTTTGCCCCGATATTGAATATTGATTTAACTGCAAACACATCTTATCAATACATCCAGGAGCAAATTGCAGCGGTATTAAAAAACATTGTTAAAGAAGGAACATACAAACTCAGTTCATTATTATACAGGATTGATATGCCAGAAAAATTTTCCCTGAACAAGCCACAAAGACCAACTATTTTTTAATGCTTGCAGATGCAATCATCAGGCGCGAATATTTTAAGGTAACTGCAAGAATTAAATTTTCTAATAACCAATAAACTTTTATTATTTAAGCTTGTTGTTTTACAAACATCTTTATCATGCAACGTTTTTCCATCAAAGATATTGAAGCGCTTACGGGTATAAAGCAACATACGCTTCGTATTTGGGAGCAGCGCTATAATTTACCACAACCCAAGCGCACCACTACCAACATTCGCTATTATGACGATGCCGACCTAAAACTAATGCTTAACGTAAGTATGTTAAACCGCTTTGGTGTAAAAATTTCGAAAATCACAAAGCTTACTGAGCAGGAAATTGAGCGCATGGTACTTGCCTACATGGAAAAAGATCAAAGCGATACCGTGCTTACCGAATCCTTGACTAACGCCATGCTACAATTAGACGAAATGGCTTTTGAAAAAATCCTTTCGAAAAACATTCTTCAGCATGGACTGGAAAAAACCATGCTTGAAGTTATTTTTCCGTTCTAAAAAAAATTGGTGTGTTGTGGCAAAGCGGAAACATCAATCCTGCCTACGAACATTTTATTGCCAACTTAGTAAGACAAAAACTTATGGTTGCCATTGACGGGCAATACAAACACGTTACACCACAAACAAAAAAGTTCATTCTTTTCTTGCCAGCTGGAGAACCACACGAACTCGGTTTACTTTTTGCCAATTACCTGATAAGAGTGCGCGGGCACCACACTATCTATCTCGGGCAAAATTTGCCCTTAGCCGATTTGGTTTCCGTCAGTAATGCTTACAAAGCCGATTATGTTATTAGTGTTCTTACTTCTACATTTAAGTTAAAAGACACCCAGGATTTTGTAAAAGCAATTGCCGAAAGATTTCCGCTTGCAAAATTTTACTCTCAGGAAACCAATTACTCAACAAAGGCATTTACATACCCAAAAATGTAATGGTAATAGACGATTTGGAACGTTTCACACGTTTCGTTGATACTTTAGAATAACCTCCTCAATCACCTTTGGAAAATATTCATACTCTAATTTGTGTACCTTTTCGGCTATTACAAATGGGGTATCATCTACTTCAACATTTGTTTCGGCCTGAAAAATAATTTCGCCCTCATCAAACCTGCCGTTTATATAATGTATGGTAATGCCGGTTTTATCTTCCGCGGCTTTTTTTACCTCCTCATGCACATGCATACCAAACATTCCTTTGCCACCATGCTTAGGCAACAATGCCGGGTGGATATTTATAATTCTAGCAGGAAAAGCTTCAACCAACCCTGCCGGAATCAATTTTAAGTAACCGGCAAGCACTACAAAATCTGTTTTGTATTTTTTAAGTAACGATGTTAATTTTTCTACATCATTATAAATCTCTTTTGATATAACCTCCAGGGGTACCTCCAATTTTTCTGCTCTTTTTATAACCCCGGCATGCGGGTTATTGGTAACAATCAGGCAAACTTTAATGAAAGTATGATGCTTAAAATAATTGCAGATGTTTTCGGCATTCGTTCCTGAACCTGAAGCAAAAATGGCTACGGAATACGTTTGTAGTTGTGTATGTAAACTCATAAAATGATGGGGTAAAGAAACACAAACAGAGGGTATTTACGGCTAAACTAAGGCGTTAAAAATTATTTTGAATATCCATTTCAAAATCATTTACTTTGCGCCCTCACTTTAAAATCAAAAGAAAAATGTCAGACATTGCATCACGTGTTAAAGCTATCATTGTAGATAAACTTGGAGTTGATGAAGGAGAAGTTACTACCGAAGCAAGTTTTACCAATGATCTCGGTGCCGATTCATTAGATACCGTTGAGCTTATCATGGAGTTTGAAAAAGAATTTAACATTGCTATACCTGATGACCAAGCAGAAAAAATTGCCACCGTTGGTCAGGCTGTAGATTATATCACTGCTAACGCAAAGTAATTTTTCAACCTTTTTTTAATGACATTAAAAAGGGTAGTTGTAACTGGGTTAGGAGCCATTACTCCGGTAGGAAATTCGGTAACCGATTTTTGGAACAACCTTATAAACGGAGTTAGTGGTGCCTCACCAATTACCCGTTTTGATGCATCAAAGTTTAAAACCCGCTTTGCCTGCGAGGTTAAAAATTTTGACCCCCTTTCTTACATAGATAGAAAAGAAGCGCGCAAAATGGATTTATTTACCCATTTTGCAATTGCCAGTTCAGAACAAGCCGTGGTTGATGCAGGCATTAAAGACAATGCCGCTATAAACCCGGATCGTGTTGGCGTTATCTGGGGTTCGGGTGTGGGTGGTATGAACACGTTTACAGAGGAGGTATTAAACTTTGCTAAAGGGGATGGTACACCGCGCTTTAACCCGTTTTTTATTCCCAAAATGATTCCTGATTTAGCGCCCGGAAATATTTCTATGCGCTACGGCTTCAGAGGTCCTAATTTTACTACCGTATCGGCTTGTGCATCTTCAACCAATGCATTGATTGATGCTTTTAATTACATCAGGCTTAATAAAGCTGATATAATTATTTCAGGCGGAAGCGAAGCACCTATTAATGAGTCAGGGGTAGGCGGTTTTAATGCCACACATGCTTTAAGTTTAAGAAACGATTCGCCCGAAACAGCATCGCGCCCTTACGACAAAGACCGCGATGGTTTTGTGATGGGCGAAGGCGGTGTATGCATGATACTGGAAGAAATGGAACATGCAAAAAAACGCGGTGCAAAAATATATGCAGAGATTGTAGGTGGTGGAATGAGTGCTGATGCTTATCATTTAACTGCTCCACATCCTGAAGGATTAGGCGCATACAACGTAATGTTAAATGCACTTAGCGATGCTGAAATGAATGCCGAACAGATTGATTATATAAATGTACATGGCACTAGCACACCAGTAGGCGATCCGCAGGAGCTAAAAGCAATTACTAAAGCCTTTGGCGACCATGCCTATAAAATGAATATATCTGCAACCAAATCAATGACGGGGCATTTGCTTGGCGGTGCAGGCGCAATTGAGGCAATGGCATCAGTACTTGCCATAAATTATGGCATTATTCCCCTACCATAAACCATTTTACCGATGACCTGAGATTGACTCCAAACTCAATCTCACTTTAACAAGGCTCAGGAAAGAAAAATAAATGTTGCATTGAGTAATACATTTGGTTTTGGCGGGCACAACGCATCGGTTATCTTCAAAAAATTTCAATAAAATTTCTGTACTGAATGTTTTCATGGCTCTTTTCAAGAGATAGAAAATTTGTTTCTGCCATTAAGAACCTTACGGGCTTTTATCCGGGTAACATCAGCGTATATAAACTTGCGTTTCACCATCGCAGTGCGGCCACTCAAACTATAACTGGTACAAGATTAAGTAACGAAAGGTTAGAATATTTGGGCGATGCTGTTTTAGGTGCTGTTGTTGCCGAGTTGCTTTTTAAAAAATTTCCGTTGCGCGAAGAAGGCTTTTTAACAGAAATGCGTGCCAAGATTGTAAGCCGCGAGCATCTTAAACAATTAGCCCTAAAACTTGGCATCAACAATCTGATGATTAAAAATGCAGGTCATGATTCGTACCGGAGCATGTATGGCGATGCGCTTGAAGCGCTTATTTGGGCTATTTATATTGATAAAGGTTACAAGAAAACCCAACGCTTTATTTTACAAAGATTAATTTCTCACCATGTTGATATTGAAGAAATGGAGGTAACAGAGAATAATTTTAAAAGCAAAATTTTAAACTGGGCACAGCGTAATAAGCGCGCACTTGTTTTTGAAAGCACCGAGGATGAAAAAAACAATAAACTTTTTAAGGTGAGGTTGCTGGTAGATAACGAAGAAGTGGCTGTAGGATTAGACTATGTAAAAAAGAAAGCTGAACAAATAGCGGCAGAAAAAGCGTGCCTACTTTTAGAAGTTAACGGAAACTAAAAATGCCCTGTCTTGTGAACAGAGCTGACCTTTAACATCTTTGTTGCTTTTTACATATTTCCGTTGGTATTAACAACTGTTCCTCTTTCTGCGCTGCCATCATTAACTTGTGTTGTCTGAGATTTGTCGTCCGTAGTTGTCATATCAGGTGTTCCGGACATTGTAAGGCTAAGTAATGCTGCAAGTAGTAATTCCATAATGTGTGATTTTTTTGTTGTTTGCATAAGGATTTGCAAACGCATTGCCACAATCTTTAAAAAATTTTGCCACTACATACCTTACATTACATTTGTAAGAATTTTAGGAATTGTTAGTTAAAACTTTATGCGAACGAACAGGTCAGAAGACCATTTTACCTCTTAAGAGCAATGGAACTAAAGGCACTGAAAAAAATTATTGATTTAACTGAACAGTACAAAGGCGACTATATTGGCCCCCTTGAGCGCTATTTTATTGATACAAAGTTCCCAAAACTTACACTTTTCTTAAAATTATTAAAAGATGGTAAAGCCAAAACGGATGATGAAATGGCTTTTCTATTATCCTTTTCTACAGCTTTTACATCAGAGTATAAGAAATTAAAAGACGAAGCATCTGTGAGAATATCCCACCTCCTGTTTTTTATAGATTCTAGGAAGGTACCAAAAAGTCAGATGTGGAAATCATATATACCGGGGCTTAAGAAAGTGGTAGCGGCAGAATTGATTTTTTATATGGGGCTTGACAGCGCTCCAATTGAACTTACTAAGTCCGGTTACGAGCAAATGGAAACAGTTAGGTTTTCAGAAAAAAAAATATTGGCTTTATGTAATCTTACCAGATATGCCGGTAATGCCCACTCCTATGAGAATTTTAAAAAATACGCCCAGGTTACTCTTAATACCATTGATCTGGCGCGCCTTGAAATTGAAGGTGAGATTTGTAAGATGGAATTGAACTTTATTTCCGGAAAATCTGCTGGAGAAAAGTTTAAGCATATTAAAAAAGCAAAAAAATATATACATCGGTTAAAAAAGATTTTTGAATTAACCAAGTCTGAAAGCGCTTTTCATAATTATACCGAGACATGCATCAATTATAATTATTCAATTAAAAATTACCTTGAGATAATTAAAATCACCAAAGAAGCCGATGCTTGGTATCAGATGAAGCAAAAACTAACGCCTAAGCCAATGCTGGCTTACATGGCAACACACCGTTTGTTTTCGAAAGCTTTTTTGCGGGATTTTGAAAACACATCTGATGATTTGAAATTATGTCTTGAAATTTATAACGAGAATTCTAAAGACTGGTCAAACTTTTTGGAAATATTTTTTCTTCACAATATGTTTTCAGGAAATTATACAAAGGCCATGGATGTATATTATAAGTTTTTGAAATCATCTGTTTACGATGTATTGCCTCCTGATATTAAAGAGCGCTGGAAATATTTTGAGCCATACCTCAATTTTGTTATTGGTGATGAGTTCATAAAACAGAATATGGATTTGCTTTCGTTCCTTAACGAAATATCATATTATACCGAACATAAAAGCGATAATAATATACCAATTTTAATTGCTCAGGTAATAGCTATGATAGACATGGGCGATTTTAAAAAACTTGCTGATCGTACAAACTATCTTGAAAACTACATTAACAAATACGTTGACAGGAAAAATTTTGCACGTACGTTTATTTTTATGAGAATGCTGCTCAGGCTTTTTAAAAACAATTTCAATGCCGATAAAACAGAAAAGCAATGCCTTAAACAATTCAGTAAAATTGAATTTGCTCCGGGCAATAAACTAAACACCTGCGATGAACTGGAAGTTATTCCTTATGACATTTTATGGGGACTTATTTTAGAGAGAATTAAAGCCAAATTATCTTAAACAAAAATTAAATGCTGAGCATACGACCTGCAACAAAGGATGATGTTGTTATTATAACAGAAATTTATAATGATGCTATTTTAAATTCAACCGCCACTTTTGATACAGATATAAAAACCATTGACGACCGCATGAGTTGGTTTTTGAGTCACGATAAAAACCATCCTGTAATAGTTGGTGAAATTAACGAAGAGGTTGTGGGCTGGGCTTCTCTTACTAAATGGAGCGACCGTTGCGCCTACGATGGAACATCAGAAGTATCTGTATATGTGCACAAAAGCCACAGAGGAAAAGGGGTTGGCAAACGCTTGCTTGAAATTTTAATTGCTGAAGGAGAAAAATGCGGGTTACATTATTTGCTTTCAAGAATTACTGAAGGAAACGAAACAAGCATACACATACACGAAAGATTTGGATTTACGCATGTAGGTGTTATGCATGAGGTAGGCTTTAAGTTTGGAAAATTTTTAGATGTACATATAATGGAAAAGGTTTTTAAAACAAATTGATACCATGCTTTGGTTGCAATCCTTTTTCGTCTAAAAAAACTTTTCCTTCACTATAAATTATTCCTGTGAAAGGATCATTGTTTATCAGCAAAGGTCCATCAAGGTCAACCCAGTTGGCAAGTGTGGCTAAATGGGTGGCAGCAAAAATTCCACAACTACTTTCACTCATACAGCCTATAAGTATTTTTAGGTTTAATTTTTTGCCTCGTCAATAATTTGTTTAGCAGGAGTTAAACCCCCACATTTCATCAGTTTAATGTTTATTCCGTGAAAAAATTTTGCAATTGTTTTCAAATCACCAATAGTTTGAAAGGATTCATCGGCAATGAGTGGAATGTTAGTGTATTGTTTTAATTGTTGCATTTGTTTTATATCTTGTTTTGGCAATGGCTGTTCTACAAATTGTACAGGATATTTTCTTAGCGCTTCCAACATCTGCAAAGTATAATCAACATTTTTCCATCCCTGGTTGGCATCAATGCAAATTAATTTTGAAGTGGTTTTGCAAATTGCTTCTACAATTTTTAAGTCATTTTCTCCTCCCAGTTTTATTTTAATGATTTTAAAATCATTAGCTTCTTTTAGTTTTCCCAAAATGGCATCGGGTTCATCCATGCCAATAGTAAAGGTGCAATATGGATTTTGACCAGAATCTATTTTTAACATATGGCGCAAACTGATGCCTTGCTTAGCAGCCATTATTTGCATGCATGCCATTTCTATTGCAGCCAATGCCGGTTGGTTGCTTTGTGATTTTTTTAACTTGTTAAGTACTTTCTCATAGCAGTCGTTTACATTTCTAAACTCATCTTCAAAAAATTTTTGTATAAAAAGATTGACTGTCTGTTGAGTTTCTTTTAGGTATGGTGGTAAGGTTGCCTCACCAAAACCTATAAAATTGCCATCCGTAATTTTTATAAAAACAGATGGGGTATGTGTTCTCTCACCTGCTGCAATTTTAAAAGGGTGTATAAACTTTAAAAGGTAGTTTACTGTATTTATGCTTAAAGCCATTGAGTGAGATATTCTGCAACATTAAACCTGCCTTCATCAAACCCGAAACATCTATTAATTACTTTTGAAAAAATTTTCAACGTAGTATGAAAAAATACTTAGCGCTTATTTTGCTTTCGTTTTGCCACACAGTAACCTTAGCCCAACCCAAAACAAACAATATGGGACCTAAACCCTCCACTCCTCCACCAAAAAGAATTACATTTCCTAATTGTATACACTACCAAATATTTCTGCGCTCGTTTGCTGACAGTAATGGCGATGGCATTGGCGATTTTCATGGGGCTGTTGCTAAACTTAACGAAGTGGAACAGTTGGGTGTGCAAGGTATTTGGTTGATGCCTATTCATCCTTCTCCGTCTTACCATAAATATGATGTTACCGATTACTACGCCATTGACAAGGAATATGGGACTTACAAGGATTTTATTTATTTTTTGGATGAGGCGCACAAGCGCCAAATAAAAGTGATAACTGATTTGGTTCTTAATCATTGCAGCAGCAAGCATCCATGGTTTGTGAGTGCAGTAAAAAATCCTGAGAGCGAATACCGCGACTATTTTTTGTGGCGCGATTCGAGCAAAATAACTTTTGAGCCAGAACATTGGTATTTCCCAAAAGATGAAAAAGGAAAAATAATTGGAAATCAGAAATACTACGGATATTTTTCTGAAGAAATGCCCGACTGGAATTATGACAACCCAAAGGTGCGTGAGGAAATGATAAAAATCGGGACATATTGGTTACAACAGGGTGTAGATGGTTTTAGGCTTGATGCAGCACAACACATTTATCCTGAGCATGAAAAAAATATTTTGTGGTGGGACGAATTTGCTACAGCCATGCGCAAAATAAAACCAAGTGTGTATTTAGTGGGAGAAGTAACAAATAACTCAAAAGTAATTGCCGGATATTATTCATCTAATGGGTTACAATCGCTTTTTAATTTTGATTTGGCAGAAGCAATTCTTTATTCTGTTCTAAAAGAAAAACGCGCTTCTTTTTTTAGTTCATGGATAAATGATTACAATAGAATAATGAATCCAAAACGTCAGTTTACCGATGCTATTTTTTTAAGCAATCACGATCAGAACAGAGTGATGAGTTCGCTGAAAGGCAATGAACAAAAAGCAAAACTTGCTACATCTATTTTAATGACTTTGCCCGGTGCGCCATTTATTTATTACGGTGAAGAAATTGGTCTTGAAGGAATGAAGCCCGATCCTAACATAAGAGAACCTATGCTGTGGGATGAAAAAGATGATGATAGTTTACGAACGCATTGGATAACACCTGAATATGCTTTGGAAAAAAATACAGTGCCACTTAAAGAACAAAAAATAAATAAGAGCTCCATTTATCGGCACTATCGTAAAATGATTAATTACCGCACACACTCTAAGGTATTGCAGTTTGGCGGCATAAGCGTATCGGGCATTACGACTGAAAATGTGCTTTCGTTCTACAGAACATTTAATAAAGAAAAATTTTTGGTTGTACATAATCTTACTAATAAAGAACAAACCATTAAGCTTACCGCACAGGATTCTTTAATGATTATACCGCTCATACAAAATGAAAAAACAACAAAAATTGAAAGCGGAGTTTTAACCATTGCACCTTATGCAACGTTTGTTTCAAAGGCTGATAATTATAATTTGATGGGGAGAAAAAGGGAATAAGTAAAGGATAAATAAATTTTGATGATTAAATATCTCCAAGAATAATACTTACAAATTCTGCACTACCCCAAACTGTAATACTGATTTTGCAATACCCAATTCGGAATATACGCCAAAATTGTCAAGAATAAAATAGCGTGCGCCAACAGTTAATTCAAAACCCAGAGGAAAGATCGCTCTTAATGCGTCAGCATTTTTATAATCATCAGCATCACCCTTGTATTCAAAAAAACCAATTCGATAACCAAAGCCTACACCTGCATAAGGATCAAACTTTTCGCTTCCGGGAAAATGCAAATTGGCTCGTCCTAAAATACTAAACGTTTGATAAGTGCTGTAATCATTTTCAACCTTAATATAAGGTTGTTGCCCGCTTACCTGTATAATGTTTCTTCTGTCCACTTGTAATGATATCGGGCATATGCAAGGTTAATTCCCCATGAGAAACGCTCTCTTACACGCTTTGTAAATTTAAAATAAGTGGGACCTACGGCTGATTGCTTATAATTATCAAAATCGCGGAAAGCTATTCCATGATATTCCATAAAATTTTTAAAGCCATACCCTGATGAAAAACTCAACGGACTCGTGTTTTCTTGCGCGAAGCAATTCATCGAAAAGGGGAATGATAAAAAAAATGTCCAACGCAATTTAAAAAATAAGCTGGACATTTTTTCCATTTAAAAAATTTTAACCCTTCAGCGCCTCTGCTCCTGCAACAATCTCCAATATTTCGTTGGTAATGGCTGCCTGACGGGCTTTGTTGTATTGCAGGCGCAAATCCTTTATCAGTTCTCCTGCGTTATCGGTTGCTTTGCTCATGGCAGTCATACGTGCACCATGCTCGCTGGCATGAGAATCAAGTACTGCTTTATACAGCTGTACTTTAATAGCTTTAGGAATCAGTTCTAAAACAATTTCTTCTTTGCTTGGCTCCAAAATATACTCAACCGATTTTTTCTTTTCAGTTTGTTGTGGCGGAGCCAATGGTAACAACTGCTCAACCATTACATTTTGCACAGCAGCATTTTTAAACTGGTTGTAAACAATAACCACTTTATCGAAATTGCCTTCTGCAAATTCTTTCATTATTTTTTCTGTAATAATGCTTGCATTCTCAAAAGTTAACCCGGCAAACAATTCATTATGATGTCCGGTAAATATTGCAGGCATCTTTGAAAAATAATCGGCACCTTTTTTACCAATAGCAAGAACTTTTACATTGCCCTCTTTATATTGCTTTGCATAATCTTCGCGCAATAAGCGTGAAGTAGCTTTATAATATTTGAGTTAAATGCTCCCGCCAATCCTCTGTTAGATGAAACAGGTACCAACAAAATTTTATTGGCAGCGCGCACCTTGGTGTAAGGTCCGCCCTCCGATGCCGATAAACTTCCTGAAAGATTTTCTAAAATATCTCTGAGCTTGTTTGCATACGGACGCATTTGTGTAACTGCATCCTGCGCCCTGCGCAACTTAGCTGCAGAAACCATTTTCATGGCTTTGGTAATTTGCTGCGTGCTAACTACAGATGTAATTCGTAAACGTACTTCTTTGAGATTTGCCATTTTTATTTAATTGGCAGTTGGCAAAAAGCAATTGGCATTTTTTTGACAACTGCCAATTGCTTTTTGCCAACTTTTAATTTGAATATTTCTTTACTAAATCTTTTGCTACCGCTTCCAGCGTTCCGGTTATTGAATCATCAAACTGTCCTTGCTTTAATTTATCCAACACACCTTTGTGCGATGCTTCTAATAAAGCAATGTAACTGCTTTCAAATTCTTTTACTTTTTTAACTGGAACTTCTTTCAATAAACCTTTTGTTCCGCAATAGATAATGGCAATTTGCTGCTCTACACGGAAAGGTGAATACTGTCCTTGTTTCAAAATTTCTACGTTGCGAGATCCTTTGTCAATTACTGCTTTTGTAGCAGCATCTAAATCAGAACCAAATTTTGAAAACGCTTCCAGCTCACGGTACTGCGCCTGGTCAAGCTTTAAAGTTCCGGCCACTTTTTTCATTGATTTAATTTGTGCATTACCTCCCACACGCGATACAGAAATACCCACGTTAATGGCAGGTCGGACACCACTGTTAAACAAGTTTGCCTCAAGGAATATCTGTCCGTCAGTAATTGAAATTACATTGGTTGGGATATACGCTGATACGTCACCTGCCTGTGTTTCAATAATTGGTAAAGCAGTTAATGAACCTCCACCTTTTACTTTTCCCTTTAAGGAAGCAGGAAGATCATTCATGTTTTGTGCAATAGAGTCTGTAGCATTTATTTTAGCAGCACGTTCTAATAAACGGCTATGTAAATAGAACACATCACCAGGATATGCTTCACGTCCCGGAGGTCTTCTTAATAATAGAGACACCTCGCGATAAGCAACTGCCTGCTTACTTAAATCATCATAAACAATTAAAGCAGGATTTCCTGTATCACGGAAAAATTCTCCGATAGCGGCACCAGCCATTGGTGCAAAAAACTGCATTGGCGCAGGATCAGATGCTGTTGCAGAAACGATAATAGTGTAAGGCATTGCACCGCGCTCTTCCAATGTTTTTACAAGGTTGGCAACAGTAGAACCTTTTTGTCCTATGGCAACATATATACAATATACAGGTTTCCCTGCATCATAAAATTCTTTCTGATTGATGATGGTGTCGATACACACTGCCGTTTTCCCTGTCTGGCGATCGCCAATTACCAACTCACGTTGTCCACGACCAATAGGAATCATGGCATCAATAGCTTTGATACCAGTTTGCAATGGCTCGTTTACCGGCTGACGGTAAATTACACCAGGTGCTTTACGCTCCAGTGGCATTTCAAACAACTCACCATTTATTGGTCCTTTACCGTCAATCGGATTTCCTAACGTATCAACAACTCTGCCCAACATACCATGGCCTACTTTAATAGAAGCAATACGATTGGTGCGTTTTACGGTATCGCCTTCCTTAATATTATTAGAACTTCCTAATAATACAGCACCAACGTTATCTTCTTCAAGATTCAGAACCACACCTTGCAAGCCATTGTCAAACTCAATCAACTCACCGCTTTGTACGTTGTTTAATCCGTATATGCGGGCAATACCATCACCCACTTGCAATACGGTTCCTACTTCCTGTAGTTCGTTAGCAGTTTTAAATCCTGCCAGTTGTTGTCTTAAAATTGCCGATACTTCATCGGGTCTAACTTCTACCATTTATTTTTAGTGTTTATGCCCCACCAAATCTCCCCGATAGGGAGGCTTACAGCAGTGCTTAATTATTATTGATTGCTTATTATTTTACTTTCTAACTCTTTTGACTTTTTAATAATTCTTCTGATACAAATTAATTTTCATATCGCGTTTAAGCAGGTTTATTTTGCTGGCAATACTTGCATCAATTTGTTTATCTTTTAGGGTGAGGATATAACCCCCGATGATATCTTTATCTACCACTTCTTTCAACTCCACATCACCTTTAACTGACTTCTTTATCACATTCATTACCTCGGCACGTAGTTTTTCATCCATTGCCATGGCAGTAGTTACCGTTGCCATTGCCACACCCACATGCTCTTTGT
This sequence comes from Bacteroidota bacterium, assembly GCA_016714005.1. Lineage (GTDB taxonomy): Bacteria > Bacteroidota > Bacteroidia > AKYH767-A > OLB10 > JADJOA01. The sequence continues at coordinate 338,144 of JADJOA010000002.1, read as the reverse complement.
ACATACGCACAAACTGATTGGCAATATCGTCTATATAAAATTCTCTTTTTTATTGATAATAATCTTTAAGAAAGAAAGCGTAACAGCATCAATTTTACTTCCGAACAATGCGGTTACAATGGTTTCCTTTTTATCGGCATTAATAATCGGATTTTTCAGCAAATTATTCAACTCTTTGCTTGAATCAATGGTGTTAGCTATTAGCTGCATATCATCGTTGATGCGTTTTTCTGATTTACGTTCAACGGCCAATCCCAATAATGATTTGGCGTATCGTCCTGCTACTTTTGTTTCCGGCATATTCTTTAATTGTTGAATTAATGAATTACTGAATGGAAGAATTCATAATTCTTAATTCATCATTTTTAGTTTTCAATTATCCAAGCTTAGCATCTTTCAGCAAATCATTAACCAATGCTTTTGCTTTGTTATCGTCTGCAAGTTGTTGTTTCATTATTTTTTCTGCAATGTCAACAGAAAGAGAAGCCACCTGGTTTTTCAATTCAGTAATGGCAGCCATTTTCTCATTTTTTATTGACTCACGGGCAATAGCCAAAAGCCTTTCTGCTTCGGTAGTTGCTTTGCCACGCGCTTCGTTAATAATGCTTTCTTTAGCATCACGTGCTTCTTTCAACATTTTATCTCGCTCATTACGTGCTTCTGCAAGTATGCGTTCGTTATCAGCTTTAAGATTTGCTACTTCGTCTTTTGCTTTTTTAGCAGCATCTAGTGCATCCTGTATGCCTTGTTCTCTTTCTTTTAATCCGTTTAAGATAGCAGGGAATGCAAATTTTTTAAGTATTAAAAAGATGATGCTAAAAAATAACAGCATCCAAAACACTAAACCAATTGCGGGGGTAACTAATTCCATTTATAGAAAATTATGAATGATGAGTTATGAATTGAAATTATTTTGAAGATTTAGTAAAACTTTTCCGTTACCAATCGTAACGGAAAAGTTTAATGTTTGACAAATTTTGTTTGCCAGTGCAACAGGCAGTTTATTTGAAAACTACCAACATGCAGGTAACAAGACCGATAATGGCAGCACCTTCAACAAGAGCTGCAGTAAGGATCATGTTAGCACGGATGTCGTTAGAAGCTTCAGGCTGACGGGCAATAGCCTCAACAGCTGAACCACCTATACGACCAATACCTAAACCTGCACCAATAGCTGCTAAACCTGCTCCTACTCCGGCTAAACCGTATGCCAAGCCCATGCTTGATGCTGCTTCTGTTGCTTGTAATAAAATTGATGATAACATAGTATTGAAATTTGAAATTATGAGTTATGAATTTTTAATTGTCAGTGTGTGAATTGTAATTAGGGTTTTTCTTTAAAATTTTGATTTCTTTCCCATATCTTAAATTAAAGCTGCTTCCTCCACCTTTGCATCATGGTCATGCGAATCATGATGATGCTCTTCAACCGCTGCACCAAAATATATAGCTGATAGTAATGTAAATACGTAAGCCTGTAAGAATGCTACTAACAGTTCAAGGAAACCCATAAATACATACATGGCTCCACTGAATATGGAAATGCCGAAAGCGCCACCGTTTCCAAACTGTTGTTTAAAAATAAATATCATGCTCACAAACGCTAGTGCCACAATATGCCCTGCTGATATGTTTGCAAACAAACGGACCATCAATACAAAAGGACGAAGAACAACTCCCAAAATTTCTATTGGGGTTAAAATGGCAAGCACAGGCTTTGGTACACCCGGCATAGCAACTACGTGCTGCCAAAAGTTACCGTTACTGTTTATCATTTGAATAACAAATGTGATAACTGCCAGGGTTAAAGTTACAGAGATGTTTCCAGTAAGGTTTGCACCACCCGGAAAAAATGGAATTAATCCCATTAGGTTATTCAACAAAATAAAAAAGAATGCCGTTAAAAGATAAGGCATAAACTTCTCGTATTTATGACCAATAGATGGTTTAGCTACATCATCCCTAATCATAATAACCAATGGCTCTATTAAAGACTGAATTCCTTTGGGAGCCATACCCTTTCTTTCCGAATATCCTTTGGCAACCTTTAACATGATAAAGATTAAAAGTGCACCGCTTAAAATAATACACAATACCAGCTTGGTAATAGAAAAATCAATCATGCTTTTGGTCACCTCTTCATTGATGGTCGCATGATGAGCATCTGTGGGCTCCATTTCATTAACAGCAACAATTTTGCGAGGAGTAGTAAGCATATAACCTTTGTAGGTAGTATGCCCGTGATGGAAATTGCTGCTGAGAAAAACCGCAAGCCCTCTGGAAGAGTAAATAATAACAGGCAATGGAATAGATACTGACCCATGGCCTTCGCCCCATAAATGCCAATCGTGGGCATCTAAAACGTGGTCGAAAATCATTTTACCCGCATCAAACTTTGCTTCTCCCTCTTCATGGTGTTCTCCACTAGCAACTTCAGCATGGGTAGTTTCTGCCGCCACAGCCATTGAATCGGTATGTTCTGTATGAGTTTCGCTGGCACGCGTCATTCTTGAAACAACTGTGAGTGTAAGCACAGCGGCCATTATCATTAAAAGTGCGCCTTTGCGTGAAAATTTATTCTTCATTAACATTCAACTTAAAGCCTTAAAAAATCGGCTGCGAAAGTAAAAATTAAAAGCAGAAAACAAACCCCAGCAACCGCTTATTTAATAACTTTTGAAAACACCTTATAATATGTTTAAAAATTGACAATTTAAAACCCTACTTGAAAAAATGTGTTCTTAAATTTGACGCAAACCACAAATGAATATGATAAGAAAAATACTTTTTGCCTTTTTTGCCAGCCTAGGTCTATATAAGACATATGCCCAGCCGGTTGTTCAGCAACAGCTTCTTGTAAGTGGATTATTAGATCCGACAACAATTGCCCATGCTGGTGACAATAGGCTATTTGTTTGTGAGCAAATTGGAAGAATACGAATTATTAATAACGGGATTTTAGCCCCAACCCCATTTTTAAATATTCAAAACAGGATCACTTCAGGTGGTGAGCAAGGTCTTCTAGGATTGGCGTTTAGTCCTGCTTATGCTACTGACAGTAGCTTTTATGTTTATTATACTGACACCAATGGCATTGGAAACACGGTTGTTTCAAGGTTTAAGGTAAGTCAAGCCAATCCCGATAGTGCTTTGGCATCTTCGGAGCAAATTCTTTTTACTCAAACACAGCCTTACACCAATCACAATGGTGGCTGTTTACAGTTTGGGAGAGACGGTTATTTATATATAGCTTTGGGTGATGGAGGTAGTGGAGGCGATCCTCAAAATTTTGCGCAAAATCCTCTTTCCTATTTAGGGAAGATATTGAGAATTGATGTAAGTAATACTTCGGCAACAGCATATACTATTCCGTCTACCAATCCTTTTATTGGGTTGTCCTCTATTTTAAATGAGATATGGTCTATTGGGTGGCGAAACCCATGGAGGTTTAGTTTTGATAAGTACTTAGGAGAAATGTGGATTGGCGATGTTGGGCAAGGCTTATGGGAAGAAATAGACAGAGAAGCGTATTTAAACGGAGGACTAAATTACGGATGGCGTTGCCGTGAGGGCGCACACAATTATAATTTTAATGGTTGCACAGCCAGCTATATTGATCCGGTTTATGAGTACAGCCATTCAGCAACTGGGGGTTGTTCTGTTACCGGTGGTTATGTTTACAGAGGAGGCGATTATGCATCGCTCGCAGGTTATTACTACTATGCCGATTACTGTAATGGAGTTTTATACGCTTACGATTATGATAATGACACAGGCTATTCTGCTTTAAGCGGTTTAGGAAATATAACTTGTTTTGGAGAAGATCAATATGGAGAGTTATATATAGGCAAATCCAACGGAACAGTTTATAAACTGGTAAACACCTCAAACTGCACACCCAATGCAACTGTAATAAACACAACAGGCTTATTTGTTTGTGGCGATTCTATTGCATTAGTAACTCCTTATAATCCCGGGTTTATTTATCAATGGTTTAATAATGGATTGCCTATAGCTAATGCTGCAACAAATACTTATTGGGCTTCAGCGAGCGGTAATTACTCTGTTTATGTGGAAAGCAGTATTGCTTGCTTTGATACGAGTGATGTTTTTTTTCTTGGACCGTGCTCCGGTGTAAATGTTAATGATGTTAACAAAGAAATATTTGTTGAAGTTAATCCAAATCCTTCCTCCGGTAATTTTAACATAACTTCAATAGGAACTATGAGTGAATTGAGCTATGTGATTACTGATGCCATAGGTAAAACTGTTGCAAGCAACTATCTTGTTTGCGATGGTTCGGAATGTAGCGCTGACGTATCTTTAAAAACAAAAGGTGTTTACTTTGTTTTAGTTTCTGACGAAAAACAAATTGTTGCGAGGAGAAAAATTGTTCTGCAATAAACGTTAATTACGTTTGACAATTATTTTTTCTGTTCTCATGCCATGGTCGTTTTCAATTCTTAACAAATACATTCCTTCTTTCAAATTACTTGTTTGAATTTTAATTGTTGTAGTTGCACTACAATTGTAAACTTCTACCCACCATATCAACAATATTTATATTAAAATTCTCATCAGCAGTTAAATTGTTGATGTAAATTGCATCAGTTGCCGGATTAGGAAACACTTTTACATTTATTTCACCAGAATTATTTTCATGGTGTACTGTTGCAAATCTGGGGCTGGTTGCGCCATATTTTCTAATATGCCACCTGTATTCATTTGAAGAATTAGGAGCAGCAGTTTGTCCGAAAATATTTCCGCAAAAAACTACCTCAGAAGTAAGTTTGTTTACAGATAAATTTGATAAAGTAATGTGGCTCTGGATATATCCGGGTGGATTAGTAATGGAAATATCCTCCGTCCAAATAACGTTGCCATTTGTAGCGTTAAATTTCCTGAGTTTAGCAGGACCAGAATTCCCTCTTTGCGATGCAACAAACAAAGCCGAAGTTGAATATTTTTCAAACCGCATGTAAGCGCTGTTTTCAGGTGAAGTATAGCCCCACAGTTGCGCTCCGGCTGAATTGAATTTATAGATACGATAGTTGGAAAAAGGCGAGCCGGGCGCAGCCACAAAATCACCCCGGAATAAACGTTTTCGTTTGCATCTAACTGCATCATATAGCTGTTAGCTCCACGATTAATTTCAGTGGTTAATGACTCCCACAATTTAGTACCACTATTATTAAACTTCTGCACCATGTGTCTGGCATAATAATTATTTGCTGGTGCCTCACGGCTGAGGGATGTTCCTAAATAAAAAATTCCTGTTGTGGAACATTCTATTTCAGGATCGTTTTCCAAAGAATAATTTGTCGGAATTGAACTAAATTTTTGCCATGAAGTAATACCTGATGGATTAACGCGTGCATACATAATACTTGGTGTTCCAAGCAACACATTTTGTGCTTTGGCTGTAACAGTTACATTGTCACTTGCATCCATACACATATCCGTTGCGTTTGAAACAGTTGTATTTGCGGGCTCACCGACATGACCGGTGTAAATAACCGTACCTGATGAATTATATTTTCTCACAACAATTGTGGTTTCATCAGGAACAGATTCGTTTGCAAGCGTGCCAGATACATATACATTACTACTTCCATCAAACAATAACTTACATGGCACATCATTAAAATTGTTATTTGGATATGCTGTATTATATAAAAGATTTTTCCATTGAAAAGTAAGTGATGAGTTGTATTTAATCACCACAATATCATTACCTCGTGCTGTTGAACCAAATTGAGAACCTAAAACATACACATTGCCCGAAGCATCAAGCGAAATACTTTTTTACCCAATCAGCTATTATTGCACCTATTGGTGTAAAATAAGTATTAGTTACAGATGCAAGCAAGGCACCGCTCGCATTAAATTTTTTTGTTACAATAAACCTATTGCCCGAAGCGCTTTCTTCAATACCGGCAACAAAAACATTTCCGTTTGAAGAGTAAGAAACTGCTTGAGAATACCGGTGAAGTCCATCGGCATTAGTTAAAGACCCGTAAGTCCAATCTAAGCCTGCATAAGATTTGTATGAGGCAAATAACAATAATCCTAGCGTAATTTTTATAATATGATTTTTCATTGGATTCTTTAGATTTATTTTTTTATAAAAGTACCAATATATTTGGTTAAAAAATTTATTACTGATTTTTACATTTACATTAACACATAAATATGGCAACAAAAGATAAACGCATAGACGATTACATTGCAAAAGCACAACCCTTTGCACAACCCATATTAAAAAAAATGCGCGAGCTTATACACAAAGCATGTCCTGAAGTAACTGAAACTATTAAATGGGGAATGCCAAGTTTTGAATATAACAGCCCCATGTTTGGAATGGCCTCCTTTAAACAACATTGCGTAGGTGGCTTTTGGAAATCGAAATTATTAAAAGATCCTAAAAATTTATTAGGTGAAAGAAAAGCAAAAGGTGGAGATGCCATGGGAAATTTAGGACGCATGACTTCCATGAAAGATTTACCTCCTGATAAAGCCATTATTGATTTTGTTAAGCAACACATGAAACTTAATGAGGAAGGAATTAAAGTGCCGAAAAAAATAGCTGCAGTAAGGGAATTAACAATGCCTAAGGAATTAACTGCTGCATTAAACAAAACAAAAAGGCAAAAGAAACTTTTGAGAAATTTCCACCTTCAGGCAAACGCGAGTATGCCGAATGGATTTCCGATGCCAAAACTGAAGCAACACGTAACAAAAGATTAGCAGAGGCAATTCAGTGGATGGAAGAAGGGAAGCCCAGAATGTGGAAATATATGAAGGAGTATAAAAAGTAAATCTTGTAATTTACTCGTTAGATGCTTTTATAAATTTAGCTGTAAACTTTTTATTTTCCGAAATCCCTTCAATAATGTAAACACCTTGTTCTATATTTTCAATATTCACAAGTTGCTTTTCGCTGGACATGCTAAAATTTTTTAATTCTCTGCCCAACATATCTTTTAAGAAAACAAAGTTTTTATTGAATGCTTTTAGTTTAATTGTAATAGATGTAGTTGCTACTGTTGGATAAACATAAATTAAATCATCGTTAGCGCTTAAACTATTCACGCCTGTAACTCCTGAAATGTTTATGTCATCAATAAAAATATTGTTTCCTCCGTCACTGGTAAACTGAAATTTAAACCGCACATTGTTTTGCCCTACAGCCGTGCTAATGTTCATGCCATCCTGCCGCCATTGGGTTTGAGTGGGAATAAAGTTTTGTGATGTGTCATTCACCGTTTCCAAAGAGTTACCTGATTTGGTGTATTTCATTGTCCATGTTTGTCCGCAGTCGGTACTTATAAAAACTTTAAGGTTATCGTTTGAAATGCCACGGTTAGCAAAAGCCACTTTAAAATTAAATATTGGAGAAGTGATGTTACTAAGGTTGAAATTTTCGGTATAAAAAATATCAGTGGTGCCAAAGTTAGCGCTATCATTTTGCAGATAAATGCTTTTTGTTCCACTTACTGAAGCAAGGTTTGTGGTTTGCCAGTTCGAGCCTGAAATGTTTTCAAAGTTCCAATATAAAAAAGGAAAATTTATGGTTTCAAAATCCTGGGCAAATGGTACGGCTGTTGATACAGCAGGAGTTACTTCAACCAAAACATTGCGCGTTACTGTTGATGTACCGCTGCTGTTGGTAACTGTTAGCGTAACATCATAATAACCTGCCGTATTATAGGTTACCGTTGGATTGGTATCGGTGCTGGTCGGAATATTTCCTCCTGTAAACTGCCAGTTAATGGTTGTAAAATCTCCACCATAAGAAGCATTATAAAATGTAACGTTTTGTCCTTCGCATAAGCGAATAGTTTTGTTTGAAAAATCGGCAACAGGCGGGCAAAGTACAGGTATATATCCGTCATTAGTTCCTGTGAGTTGAAGATTTGCCTGTGTCCATAAATTGTTGCGGTTGCTTATTGCAGAATTTAATGCTGCATGCATTCTCACCACCTGGCCTTGTGTAAACATTTGCGCCTGGCAATAATCCATTAAGTTTTGAACGTTTGCTGTATCAATTCCATTACATGCAATGGCGTTCAGGTTACAAACTCCTCCAATGCAATTGGGCGTATCAAAAACAAAATCATCTATATTGCAATTGGTAGCTAAGCCAGGTGTGTTGGTGGTGCCCCACGTATGCCATAAGTTTAAATAGTGTCCAATTTCATGCGCCATCAACGAAAAATTTATACTGCCCATTGCAGTGCCAATACTGCCCACAAATTCATCAATAATTACAATGCCATCTACCCAGGAAGGTGAACCGGGCAAATAAGCATATGCTGAAAACCCGCTGAGCGATGCGTTTTGCACCCAGATGTTTAAGTACCTCTCAGGAGGCCATTGTATAATTGCTTTTAACAAATCGTTGCCACCATTGGTGAGATGCGTTTGATGGCGTGTAATTCCATCGGTGCAGTTCCCCAGTGGGTCCAACTGTGCAAGGCGGAATTCAATTTGCGCATCGCCTATGAGGGGTTGAAATAATGGGATAATCTGCGAGGTGTCTGCATTTGTTTTTTGAAAGTACTCATTAATGATGCGCATCACATCAAGTATTTGTGCCTTAGAAATATTTTCGGCACCATAATCGTGCATAATGTGAAACACAACCGGAATCACAAACAAGATGGTATCTGAATAAATTACATGCTGTTGGTTACGCGAAAAGTAGTTTGTAGTGTAATCGTTGGTGAATTTTTCTAATGAATTGCGTTTTACTTTAATCGATGAATTCTGCCCTAAATATTTTTGCTCCATTTCATATTGTCCACAAAAATTATTTTGCGAAAGAACTGTTGACGAATAAAGTATGATCAAAGAGAAAATTAAATTTTTCATAGTGATGTTAATTTTAAAAACACGCTGCCGTTGCAGATAAATGAAAAAAATCTCTATAAATTAATCAAACTCTGCACGGCAACGGGTTTTTACTTTTAATGCTTAATCAGCTTTTTAGTGAAGAAGATTTCGTTCACACTTATTTGGCATAAATAAATTCCGCCCGATAAATTTTTTGCATCAATTGCAATGCGATTGCTCCCGGGTTTTAGGTTTTTATTTTCAATTGTGGTGGTGTTTCCAATTGCATCAAGAATTTTTAGAGTAGCTTTTGATGCGGTTTTAACTGATAAAGAAATATGGACAACATCATTCACCGGGTTAGGAAAGATATTTACGTCATGCACTGCTTCTGCTTCATTAATTCCTGTTGGATACTCATAGTGCCCCATATTAAGCCATTCATGGTTATCGGAATGAAATAGAGAAGTACCGGGAGGATTGCCGCCCGCTGCCACAAGGTAAACCGAATCATTGTAAACAATGGGTGCCATGTAAAACAGGTTTCGAGATGTTGGTTTATCTGGTCCTAATTTCCAGGTGTTGGTGCTAAAGTCATAGGCAAACGTATGTGGAATTAAACCGGCAACAATGGTTCCGCCAGTGTTTCCCGCGGCAAAAACAACAAGCGATGAATTAGGATCAACAGAAACTGCTGTGCCTGCGCGTGAAATTTTTCCGGTAGGATAATCTGCCGTTTGTGCCCATGTAATTTGCAGTGGATTAATAGAATCTATCACACCCACATAACATGTACCTAAACCACCAGGTGAAACACCGTCAACTCCTCCCGCCATAATTATTTTGTTCTTTATGATGCCTGCGCGTGATGAAAAATGGAGGGACCGGGAAATGATGTTGCCGCTGACCATGCATCAGTAAACATATCATATACCTGCACTGCATTGCTGCCGGAGAAAGTAGCATCATCATATCCGCCAAAAATGTAAATCAAAGAATCTTTATATGTTGCAAACGCTGCCGTTACAACAGGAGTAGGCATGGGATTTCCGGTTGTCCATGTATCATTTGCATAATCATAAATCTGAACTGCGCCCTGTGGTGTACCCAATGTGCGACCGCCTATCACAAATATTTTTCCATTGCCTGTTCCGCTTGCTGCATAAGTTACTTCTGTTGGCATGGGTGATGCGGAAGCCCAAGTAGAAAAAGCAAGGTCATATTCATAAGTTTCGGAAACAATTGTTGATTGCGCATAGCCTCCAAATGTAAACAAGCGTGATACCGCAGGTGTGTTAACGGACACAACCGATGCACCAAAAGACGGGTCAACCAATGGGTCGCGAATGCTCCAGCCGTAATTTACAAATGGTTCTAAAACGCTAACAGATTTTGATAGCGTATCGTTGGATGGATTAGTATCTCCCGTTAAAAATGTTTGCACATTTACGGTAACGGCTCCAACAGTTGCATTCCAGGGGTCAAAAACTATTTGCGATGATGATTGCGGAGAAAGTGTTACTGGTTTTGTTGATGAATAACCTCCACTTATGTTCATGGTAACATTAAACGTTTGTGTAATGCCTCCATTGTTTTTTACTGTTGCCTTGGGAATAGAATTTCCTGAAGCATAAAAATCATTCATGTCTATACTAATTGCAGCGGCTTCTGCAGGAGGACGTGTACCCATTTCAACATTATCAATAAAAACGCCATCACCTTCGTTATTTATATTTTTAAATGCAATGTAAACATCCTGCCCTGCAAAAGCATTAAGCGAATACGTTTTGTAATACCATGTTGAAGGGGCAACAATCTGCACATTGCTGCTGTCATAAATTACATCAAGCGCAGCTGTAAAACTGGTAAGCGCACTATCGGTAGTTGAAACAAGAATAAAAGTAGAGTCGGGTTGATAACCCATATATTCAAACTTAAATTGAAACATTAGTGAATCACCTGCTGCAACGGTAAACTTTGGAGTGATGAGCCAGTCTTCGCCACCGGTTGGTGTTGCAAATTCGTAACGGCAGTAAGCGCTTTGCGAGCCTTCGTAGGCTGCGGGATAATCAGCCGTAAGTGATGAACTCCATGTGGTAACGGTATCAAGCACATCAACAACCTGCCAGCCGGTGGGTGGAAATGTATTTTCAAATCCTTCAAAATAATAGCCGCTTATGGCAGCAGGTAAAAAGTTTGCGCACCTTTTTTGTGTGGTGTAGAAATGTTGATTACATCATCAGTATCATATTTTTTATTGATGCGTGTTTGCGCGTTTGCATCATGCATGTTTAGCGCTGCAATGAATAAACAGAGAATAGTGGTGAGATTTTTTTTCATTTGATTGATGCGATTAGTGTTGTTTAACGCAACAAAAATCACATCAATCAAAATATAAATGCCCTACATAAAAGGGTGGGAAGAATGGGCATAATATATATGAAGTTGAAATTTTTTTTGATTAAGATTGAAAAGCAATCAACAATATCTTGGCATGATCAACTCCATCTCCGTTCCTTTTCCTATTATCGATTTTAATTTGAGTAATCCTTTAATTTCTTCGGCACGGTGCTGCATGTTGCGTAAACCACCACGGTGTTTTAACTCATCTTCTATAAAACCTTTGCCGTTGTCTCCTATCTTAAGGTGAATATGTTTTTCATCAAAGGTTAGAGAAAGGCTTGCATGAGTGCAGCCGGAATATTTACAAAGATTATTTACCGCTTCTTTAAAAATTAAATAAATATTGTTCTTTACTTCCATGCTCAGCCTGCAATCTATTTTCTCTTTAGGAAAGTTGAAATCGTAATCAATATTTTTTGCTTCAAGCATAGTGGTTGCATATTCTCTCATCCGGCTCATTACTTCTTCAATGGTATCGTTGCCCGGATTAATATTCCAGATAATGTCACTCATATTATCAAGCAAGCGCTGGCTACGTTCATTTATTTTTTCCAATGATGCTTTTGTTTTTTCATCACCGCTGTTTAGTAAATTGGTTTGCGCAGTGCGGCTTAAAATATTTATGCTACTGAGGGAGCTGCCTATGTCGTCATGCAAATCGCGGCTTAAACGGCTTCGCATCTTTTCCATTTCTATCGTGCGTTTTAATTTGTTGCGATTGATTAACACTATAATTAATAACATCAATAAAATAGAACCGGCAATAAATGAGTTGCGGATAATTTTTTGTTTTTGAAGATTCTGCTGTATGGCAAGTCGTTCTTTCTCTTGCTTTAATGCTAACTCGTTTTGTTGTCTTTCAAATTCGTATTTAATTCTTGCTTCTTCAACAGATGCTTTGGTTCTTTCAAAATTCAACAAATCAACCGAACGATTATATTCTTGAAGATAACTGAACGCATTGGTAAAATCTTTTATGTATTGATGGTAAAAATAGCGGGCATGGTAAATCTCAATCTGTTCCGTAAGGCAAGTGTTACATGTGGCGTTGAGTTGCAACCCTTTTTTAATGCACTTGAGTGCCAAATCGAGTTGATTGTTTTTGAGCAAAGCAAAACAGAATTTAGCATAAACAGAAATAAGAATTGCCTTGGTATAATCAGTCATTTTTCCATTTAAGAAATACAATAAATTATTTATGGCTGCATCAACAGAATCAGCATTGCCAAAGGATGTATTTTGATAGAGGTAAACCTGATACAATGGTTGCGTTTCAAGAAAGTGATTTTGCTGATTTACGTTTTTTAAATGCAGTGTAGCCGAGTCAAGATTGTTAAGCTGCAGATAAACTTTTGTGAGGTTAGATGATATGATGCTTACCTCCGAAGAGTCTTTCGCCAATAATAATGCGCTTGTTAAAAAATATTTAGCTTTATTATAGTCCTTATAGTCATTTAGATAAACTAAGCCTATTCTTTTCGTAACGACACTAATTCCATCAATATCCTTTTGTGCTTTAAAACTTTGATAAGTGGTTAAGAATTTTGGGAATGCTATTTCATTTTGTTTGCAATTATTAAAAAATCGGGCTTCAAAATACAAAGCCCATGTTTTTAAACTTTCGTTATCAGCTTCTATTGCCAGTTGCTTAAATTGCTCCAATAGTCTTGTAATTATCTTTGAACTGTCGTTATGATACAAGTGACCTTGCTGCGATTGCAATGCAACATTATACATATAGCCAACCAAACGAGGATACCCTATTGCTATATCAACATTGTTGAAAACAGATGCAGCTGAGTCTATATAAGAAAGTTGATTGGTTGAGTCGGCATAATAAAAATATTTATCAAACTTCTTTATAAGTGCTGTGGTGTCAATATGACTTAAGGCATCAGCTTTAGGATATATGGTTTGATTTTTCGTACAAGCACTAAGCGAATGAAGAATTATATACCCTATTATGAAGTTTTTACGCTTCAATAAAGAAGTGAATCTTTCAGCGTTCAAGGTAACAAGGCATTGATTTTTGAGTTTATTGAATTTTTTTAAGATATATTATTGGACCCGGGTCGGTTGCCTCATCTGTTGCATAACCAAACATTGCATAGGCAACGGAGTTGTTGCTTTGTATGCCGTATGGTGCTGCATGAGAAAACAAACTATAATCTTCAAAAGAAGGTAAGACCATGCGTGAAGGGAAAAAACCCTCAATAGTTATGTTACCAAAAGTAAATCCTGTAGAAAACTCTCCTGATACGTCCAATTTTACAGCTCCATTATATCCGTTTTGAATGGCAAAGTGATTGTACGTAATTACAGGCGCATTACCTTGCAGCCTTCCAATCTTTAGAATGGCTGAGTAGGAATCATAAAAACCCGGTTGTGCAAGTTGTGTGTTGGCTAACTGCCGCCCTACATTTATGCTGAAAAAACCTTTGGTGCCGTTTGGCGGTATTTTTACAACAAAGGATTTATCCATGTCGGCAAAAAAACTTAGCGCATACTGATTGGTAGTGTTGAGTGAAAATTGTTTTAGTTTATCAAAAGAATTTACAGCACCTGTTGTTTGCGTTTCTTCAAAAATAAAATCCTGCACCATATATTTTTTTTGATTTGAATGAGGATTTGGAATTTTAAAATGAGTATGCCCTATTTTTTTAGTCATAAAACTATCAATAACCGGAAGGCGTGTGGTTACCATAGGAATGGTAAAAGGCTTTATACCGTAAGCCTGATTTCTGTCTAATTCCATCATCTTATTTAGAATTAAAATTGTGATTTATAATTATGTCAATTTATTTTGAATTGCCTTTGCCACTGCTTCACTTTTTGAGTTTACATGCAGCTTGGAATAAATATTTTTTATGTGAAACCTAAGCGTTTCAATGCTAACATTTAATTCAGCAGCAGCCATTTTATAGCTGTAGCCCCTAACCAAACAAATAAGCACATCGTGTTCGCGTGGAGTAAGTGTTTGTATCTCATCAGATTTTTGAAATGGTTGTGAAAATAGTTTTAGCACCTGTTTGGCAACAGATGGTGTCATGGGTGCACCACCGGTATGTGCTTCGCGTATGGCCTCAATAATTTTTTCTGGCGGAGTGCGTTTTAATAAATATCCTGACGCGCCATTGCATATTGCCTGAAATACGCGCTCGTTATCATCAAAAACTGAAAGCATTAAAACAGTTACCTCATTACCTGATGCGCGAATACTTCTCAATCCCTGCAAACCATTTTCAACCGGCATGTCAATGTCCATGAGCACAACATCAGGCTGATGAAGCTGAATATTCTTTATAACGTTTTTACAATTGGAATAACTTGCGCACCATTCTAACCCATCAGCATTTCTAATCAATTCACATAAACTGTCTGTAAAATCAGGATTGTCTTCAAAAATTAAAATGCGTATCACCAGAAGAATATTTGTAAGAAATACAAATAAAGGCAATTTAAGCGTCAGGCTTGCCTACATAAAAAGGGGGCTTAATAAGCCAATATGCTTCCCAACCAACGTTCAACCTCTTCTACTTTCATTTTTTTCTTTTGGCATAATCTTCAACCTGGTCTTTCTCTAATTTGCCAACAGCAAAATAATGCGCATCGGGATGTGCAAAGTATAAACCGCTTACTGATGCCGTTGGATACATAGCTAAACTTTCGGTCAATTTTATTCCGGTGTTTTTTTCTACGTCAAGCAATTTCCACAACGTAATTTTTTCGGTATGGTCCGGCTGCGCAGGGTAGCCCGGTGCAGGGCGAATTCCCTGGTATTTTTCTTTTATAATTTCTTCGTTGGATAGCGTTTCATTTTTTGCATAACCCCAAAATTCAGTTCTCACTTTTTTATGCATGAGCTCTGCAAACGCTTCTGCTAATCTGTCGGCAAGTGCTTTCAACATAATGGATGAATAATCGTCATGGTCTTTCTCAAATTTCTCAATCCATTTTTCTATGCCGAAACCCGTAGAGACGGCAAATGCTCCTATGTAGTCATTGTCTGGCTTTACAAAATCAGATAATGCAATGTTTTTTGCTGAGCAGTTTTTTGGCCTTGTTGACGAAGTGTAAAAAAAGCTGCTTTGCTATTCCTGCTTTCGTCAAGCACATTGATATCATCTTCATTTTTACTTGCAGGAAAAATTCCAATCACCGCTTTTGCAGTAAGCCATTTTTCTTTGATGATTAGCTGCAACATATTTTGCGCATCATCAAAAAGTTTTTGCGCCTCTTTTCCGCGTGTGGGGTCTTTTAATATTTTTGGATAACTACCTTTCATTTCCCAGGTGATGAAGAAAGGAGTCCAGTCAATGAATGGCACAATTTCTTCAAGAGAGAAATCTTCAAAAACTTTTGTACCGATGAAATTTGGTTTGGCTATAATATCTCCGTTCAGTTCAAATTTATTTTCCCTTGCTTTGGCAATTGAAATATAATTACTCTTTGCGCGGTCGGCTTTATGGTATTCACGTGTGCGTGCATTTTCGGCTTTTACATCTTCAACAAATTTTTTCTTCAACTCTTTTGATAAAAGATTACTCACAACAGGCACACTGCGAGATGCATCGTTTACATGTACAACGGTGTGCGCATAATGCGGTTCTATTTTTACTGCGGTGTGCACTTTACTTGTGGTTGCACCGCCAATTAATAATGGAATCGTAAAACCTTCGCGTGTCATTTCCTTTGCTACATGCACCATCTCATCAAGCGAAGGGGTAATCAATCCACTCAATCCAATCACATCAGCCTTCTCTTCTTTGGCTTTTGCAAGGATTTTATCTGCAGGAACCATCACACCTAAATCAAGAATATCATACCCATTGCAAGCCATCACCACACCTACAATATTTTTTCCGATGTCGTGTACATCTCCTTTTACTGTGGCAAGCAATACTTTTCCGTTTTTACTTCCCTGTACTTTTTCTTTTTCGAGATACGGTTGCAAATAGGCAACCGCTTTTTTCATTACACGCGCGCTTTTAACCACTTGCGGCAAAAACATTTTTCCTGCGCCAAATAAATCACCCACCACATTCATCCCTGCCATCAAAGGACCCTCAATTACATGAAGCGGTTTGTCGTATTTGCTTCGTGCTTCTTCCACATCCACATCTATATAATCGGTAATGCCTTTTACCAAAGAGTGTGAAATTCTTTCCTCAACTGTTCCTCTCCTCCACTCTTCGTTCTTTACATCTTTTTCTTTTCCTGCACCTTTTACTTTTTCAGCATGATTAATTAATCGTTCTGTTGCATCATCACGTCTGTCTAACAAAACATCTTCCACCAGTTCTAATAATTCTTTTTCAATTTCGTCATACACTATCAGTTGTGATGGATTTACAATTCCCATATCCATTCCGTTTTTTATTCCGTGATAGAGAAATGCTGCATGAATGGCTTCACGAACATGATCGTTGCCACGAAATGAAAATGAAACATTGCTCACACCGCCACTCACTTTTGCATGGGGAAGGTTTTCCTTTATCCATTTTGTTGCTTCAAAATAACTTAAAGCATTTTTGCGGTGCTCTTCCATTCCTGTTGCAACAGGAAAAATGTTTGGGTCAAAGATGATGTCCTGAGGAGGAAATTTTACTTTGTTGACTACAATATCATAAGCACGTTTAGCAATTTCAACCCTGCGCGGTGTGGTGTCAGCCTGCCCTTGTTCATCAAACAACATTACAATAACGGCAGCACCATATTTTTTAATAATGGTTGCTTCGCGGATAAATTGTTCTTCGCCACCTTTGAGTGAAATAGAATTTACGATTGATTTTCCCTGTGTGCATTTTAGTCCCGCTTCAATGGCGTCAAATTTTGATGAATCAATCATCATCGGAACTTTTGAAATATCGGGCTCGCTTGCAATGAGATTTAAATATTTTGTGATGGCATGATTGGCATCCAACATTCCCTCGTCCATGTTTATGTCAATGGCTTGCGCACCACCTTCCACTTGTTCGCGTGCTACACTTAATGCTTCATCATATTTATCTTCTTTAATTAAGCGAAGAAATTTCTTTGAGCCTGTAACGTTTGTCCGTTCGCCAACATTTAAAAAATTGCTATCAGGGCGATAGGTTACAGCCTCCAATCCGCTTAGGCGCAAATACGGTTCTATTTTAGGAATAGCGCGCGGCTTGTGCTTTTTTGCGTGCTCGGCAATATGTCTGATGTGGTCGGGCGTAGTGCCGCAACATCCGCCAACAATATTTACAAAACCATTTGAAAGAAAATCGTCAATCTGCACACACATTTGTTCAGGTGTTTCATCATATTCACCAAACTGATTTGGCAAGCCGGCATTGGGATATGCACTGATGAAAAAAGGAGCCTTCTCACTCAACTCTTCCAAATGCGGGCGCATTTCTTTTGCGCCCAAAGCACAGTTTAAACCAATGCTCAACAAATCTACATGTGAAACAGAATTTAAAAATGCCTCAACCGTTTGTCCTGATAAAGTTCTTCCGCTTGCATCAGTAATGGTTCCAGAAATCATTACCGGAAGTTTTATTTTCTTCTCTTCAAAAACTGTTTGAACTGCAAACAATGCCGCTTTTGAATTGAGCGTATCAAAAATAGTTTCAATCAAAATTAAATCCACCCCCCCATCAATCAATCCGCGTGTTTGCTCTTTGTATGCATCAACTACTTCATCAAAAGTTACAGCACGATAGCCGGGGTCGTTTACGTTTGGTGAGAGAGAAAGAGTGCGATTTGTTGGTCCTAATGCACCGGCAACCCACTTTGAGTTTAAATGTTCAGAGTTCAACGGTTCAATAGTTGAGTTGGTTTGAACTTTTAAACTATTAAACTCTTGAACTGCTTTCTTAGCAATTTTTGCTGACTCATAATTTATTTCATACGCCAATTCTTCCATTTGATAATCGGCCAATGAAATTTTTTGTGCGTTGAAAGTATTGGTCTCAATAATATCAGCACCGGCATTCAGATATTCCAAATGAATAGCCTTGATAATCTCGGGTTTTGTTAAGCTCAACAAATCGTTGTTGCCTTTTAAATCGCTTTTCCAGTCTTTGAAACGCTCACCACGATAATCGTTTTCCTCTAGCTTATAACGTTGTATCATGGTACCCATTGCACCGTCTATAATTAAAATTCTTTTTCTAATTCTTTTTTATTTCTGGCATAATTTTTCCTTTTTACTTTATGGCACGAATCATTTCCCGTTTCCCTTTCGGTCCTTCAAGGGCTTCCACTTTAAACCCAACTTTTTCAAGGGTTCGTTTCACTTCGCCTTTTGCGCAATACGTTACTAGCACCGCTCCTTTATTACATGGTTGGTAAATTTTATGCAATACTTCAAACGTCCACAATTCAGGTTGATGTGTTGGAGAAAATGCATCGTAGTAAACCAAATCAAAGCTCCCATCTAATTGCAACTCCAACATGTCGGCATGTATTTTATGCAAAACGAAATCTCCGAACACTACATTCTCAAACCAGTTGCAACCGTGCATCCGCTGAAAAAACGGTTGCAAAGGCTTACCGAAAAATTCAAAATAGTTCAATTTATCAGTGATAGTATTCGTAAGTGGAAACGCTTCAACAGTTGTGTAATGAATATGCTTTTGTAAAACCTGATTCTCCCTAAAAGTAAGAATTGCATTTAGCCCGGTACCAAAACCCATCTCCAGTATTTTTATTTCGGGCAAATTTTTATTTACCGCATTTAACCCGTTTTTAATAAACACGTGCATACTCTCCTGCATAGAGCCATGCAGTGAATGATAAAGTTCATTGATGCGGTTATTGATTAAAGTATCTGTACCTTCTTTTGTTTTTACAATTTCAATAATTTGCTTTTCCATCATTTTTATCTAATATTTAATTCAAAAAAAAATCTCTTCCGGAAAGCCGAAAGAGATTTTGAATTTTTTATCTAATCTGATTCCGACTTATCTGTTCACATTTTCATGTGAGTGAATTGGCACCTTCTTGAATCAGTTAAGACTGATTAAGGGTTGTCAAGGTTTCGCAGGGCACTATCCCTCCACCTTTCTTGATAAGACACTTTTTTAAGAACGCGTGGGCGAATATACAGCCTATATTCCAATTTCAAAAAATACTTCAACTTTGCAGCCATGCACCGGTATTTTGTACTTAATAAACCGTATGGTTATGTATCTCAGTTTAGTGATGAGGCAAAACATCCCGGCTTGCAGCGCTTAATTAAATTACCAAAAGATGTTTATCCCGTTGGCAGGCTTGATTCTGATAGCGAAGGTTTGCTCATTCTTTCCAACGACAACTATTTAAAGCATCATTTGCTTACCCCACAGTTCAAACATAAAAGAACGTATGCCGTACAGGTTGATGGCACGGCAACACAGGTGCATATAAATCTTTTAAAGCAAGGAGTGCAAATTTCTGTAGAAGGCAAGGTATATAAAACTTTACCTCCGCATGAGGCCAGGTTATTGCATGATATAAATTTTTGGGCAAGAAATCCTCCGGTTCGATTTCGTAAAAGTATTCCCACATCGTGGATTGAAATGACATTTATAGAAGGCAAAAACCGCCAGTTAAGAAAGATGACTGCTGCCGTAGGCATTCCAACTTTGCGATTAATACGTTCTGCAATTGAAGAAATAAAAGTTGATGAGTTTAGAGAAGGGGAGTTGAGGGAGATTGAGAAGGAAGAAATTTATAAGTTGCTGAAAATTAAAAACAATAATGTTTTTTCTTAGGCATGCCGTTATCCCTAACAATGCTTAAAACTCGTTCAATAAATTACCATAAGTTTGAGAACCATTTTTAACAAATAATAGGTTTAATTTATTAGAATTTTAACTCATGCAAAAAAGATTCTTATTTTTTTCGTTGCTATCAGCGCTAAATTTTTTCAATTCAAATTGCGCATTAGCCCAACCCGATCACGCACAATACGTAAACCATTTTATCGGCACCGGTGGGCATGGGCACACTTTCCCCGGAGCTACTGTTCCGTTTGGCATGGTGCAATTAAGTCCTGATACGCGCATTGACGGAAGTTGGGATGGTTGCAGTGGTTATCACAATAGCGATTCTTTAATTTATGGTTTTTCGCACACACACTTAAGCGGAACAGGTTGTAGCGATTATGGCGATTTTATGCTCATGCCTATGTCAGGCGCATTTTCTTTTGAGCCCAAAACTTACGCCTCAAAGTTTAACCGTAATTCTGAAAAAGCTGTTGCTGGTTTTTACAGCGTGCATTTGAATGACGATAACATAGATGCAGAGTTTACAGCTACTACCCGTGTTGGCATTCATAAATACAGATTCAATCAAGGCGGCATGAATAACCTGATTCTTGATTTAGAGCATCGTGATAAATTATTGGAAGGAGAAATTTTAATAATTAACTCAAGAACAATTCATGCTTACCGAAGAAGTGAAGCATGGGCAAAAGATCAACAGTTGTATGCCGTTATTACCTTTTCAAAACCATTTGCCGACACCACAATTCAAAAAAATAAAAAAGCTGCTATTGTTTTTGATATGAAAAAAGATGAATGGCTTTTTGTGAAAGTTGCTTTAAGTGCTGTTGATTACGATGGCGCAATGAAAAATATGAAAGCCGAAGCCGATCATTGGGATTTTGAAAAAACAAAAGCCGAAGCCAGAAATTTATGGAACAAAGAGTTAAGCAAAATAGAAGCAACAAGTAATGATAAAGATAAGCTTACTGTTTTTTATTCTGCCCTCTATCATTGTTTTATTCAACCTAATATTTATAATGATGTTGATGGAAGATACCGGGGTAGAGATTTAAAAATTCACCAGGCTGACCATGATTATTACACCGTGTTTTCACTATGGGATACCTTTCGTGCATGGCATCCGCTTATGACAATTATTGATGAGAAACGCACCGTTGATTTTATAAAAACTTTTTTATTGCAGTATGAACAAGGTGGATTATTGCCGGTGTGGGAATTGTCAAGTAACGAAACTGAATGTATGATTGGCTACCATGCTGTGAGTGTAATTGCTGATGCTATCACAAAAGGCATTAAAGGTTTTGATTACGAGAAAGCACTTGAGGCATGTAAAAAAGTGCTGAAGCAAGAGATCGCTTTGGTTTAGGCGCATATATTGATAAAGGATTTTTAGAGTTGGAAGATGAGCATGAATCCGTTTCAAAAACGTTGGAGTATGCATATAACGATTGGTGCATTGCACAAATTGCACAGCAGCTTGGCAAGGAAGAAGATTATAAATCATATTACAAGCGTTCGCAATCGTGGAGAAACTTAATTAATCCCGAAAACGGTTTTATGAACCAACGCAGCAATGGCGGCTTTCAAAAACCATTCGACCCCTTTGAAGTAAACAACAACTATACAGAAGCAAACGCATGGCAGTACACCTTTTTTGTTCCACATGCCGTTAACGATTTTATGACTTATAATTATGGTAATGCAGGCTTTGAGAAAAAGTTAGATGATTTGTTTTCTGTTTCGTCTAAGACATCAGGACGCGAACAGGCAGATATTACAGGATTAATTGGTCAATACGCACATGGCAATGAACCCAGTCATCATATTGCTTATTTATATAATTATTTAAGCAAGCCGCATAAAACACAAAAACTCATTCACCAGATACAAACAGATTTTTATAAAAACGCTCCTGATGGTTTAATTGGTAACGAAGACTGCGGGCAGATGAGTGCATGGCATGTGTTAAGTGCGCTTGGCTTTTATTCCGTTTGCCCTGGTACAGCCGAATTTGTTATAGGCACTCCGTGGTTTGATAACATTAAAATAAAAACAGCATCAGGAAAAACTCTTGAAATAAAAGCATCGCGCGAAAATGCAAACAGCATTTATGTTTCGCGCATGTTGTTAAACGATGCCATTTATACAAAGTGGAGCATCAGTTACTCTGATGTTATTAATGGAGGAACTTTTGAATTTAAACTTACAGATAAAGCGCCAGAACAAAAACAGTATGACATTCCTAAATCAGAATCGCTTGACCCTGCAAATGTTGATTTTTATGCGATGCCTGCCCCGTCTATTAATGCTGCATCCATCACATTTAAAGATTCATTAGTGATTGATATAACTCGCTCCCCATTTGAATCAACAATTTATTATACAGTTGGCGGAGATTTTGAAAAACCCGAAAAGAAAATTTTTAAAAAACCATTTACTATCTACAAAACTTCTACAATAAATGTGTGGGAAGAAGACGTAAATTATAAAACAGTGAGCAAAACTTCTACTGCAAAATTTTATAAACTGCCGCACCCCGACTGGAAAATTAAAATTACAAACCCTTACAATCCGCAATACCATGCCGGAGGCGATGATGGAATTATTGACGGATTGCTTGGTGATGAAAACTGGCGCAAGGGAAGGTGGCAGGGTTACTACATTACCGATTTTGAATGTGTGGTTGACTTAGGAAAAACCGAAAATCTTTTTACGTTTTCAGCAAGATGTTTACAGGATACCCGCGCCTGGATTTTAATGCCAACGCAGGTTGAATTTGAAATTTCAGCCGATGGAAAAAAAATTTGAATCTGTAGCAACGGTTGACAATACCGTAAAGCCAGATGATTATACAGCACAGATAAAAAACTTTGAAACCACTTTGAAAAAGACTGTTGCTGCCCGCTATGTAAAAGTGAGTGCCAAAAATTTTGGCAAACTACCCCAATGGCATCAGGGATATCCTTTTAATGGTGATGCTTATATTTTTGTGGATGAGATAAATTTTAAATAACGAATCCGTATTCCCCAAAAAATGGATCATTCTAAGATCAGATCTGGGAATTGACCATTTTTTTCTTACCACAAAGCTCCGCCTTTCATTAATTCACATTTTTTAACCATATCGGTTAAAGACATTTGGATACATTTACCGCTCTCAAAAAATAAACATTATGCAAAAAATAATTCTTTCGTGCGTTGTTGCGTTCTTATCACTTCAACTCAATGCACAAACACTAACCCCCGAAACTTTATGGAAATTAGGAAGAGTTTCTGACCCGCAGGTTTCTCCTGACGGAAAAATGGTGTTATACAATGTACGCACATTTAATCTTGCTGACAATAAAGGCGCTTCAGATTTAATGCTGATTCCCGTTTCTGGAGGTACAGCACTAAATCTCACTAACTCTGCCGATGATGAAACCAATGCAAGATGGAGTGCTGATGGAAAAACAATTTATTATCTCTCATCAAAAGGCAGTAGCCAGGTTTGGAGTATGGATGCAATGGGAAATAATAAAACGCAAATTTCAACAACCGGAAATGATATTTCTTCCTTTGAGGTTGCGCCATCCGGAAATAGAATTTGGATGAACATGGATGTGAAAATTGATAAAACCACTTTGGAAATTTATCCCGATTTACCGAAAGCAACCGGAAGAGTGTTTGATGATTTAATGTATCGTCACTGGAATACATGGGAAGATGGTTTGTATTCACATGTTTTTATAGCCAATATAGAAAACGGAAAAGTTGGTGCAGTAAAAGATATTCAAACGGGTGAGCGCTTTGATACACCATTGAAACCTACGGGTGGAGGCGAACAAATTTCTTGGAGTGCCGATGGAAATTTTGTTGCCTATACCTGTAAGAAATTAGCAGGTAAAGAATATGCGGTTAGCACCAATTCTGATATTTATGTTTATGATGCTGCTACTGGCAAAACAGAAAATGTTTCAGAAGGGATGAATGGCTACGATATGAATCCACGCTTTTCTGCTGATGGAACCAAACTGATGTGGTTAAGCATGGAAACACCAACCTATGAAGCAGACCGCAATCGTATTATGGTTTATGATGTAAAATCAAAAACAAAAACCGAAGCAACGGCTGGTTTTGACTTAAGTGTAGAAGGCGCAGAGTGGGGGAAAAATAATTTTGAAATTTACTTTTTGTGCGGAACACAAGCAACACAACAATTATATGTGTATGACGGCAGGTTAAAAATGATGCCTCCCATTCGCAAAATAACAAACGATGTTGGCGACCATATTTCATTTTCTTTATCATTAAAATCAAAAGAACCATTCGCGGTAACCAGCATGATGAGCATATCATTGCCAACAGAATTATTTTATGTTGATTTAAAAACTGGAGCATCGAAGCAATTAACCTTTACCAATAAATCAATTCTTGATGGAGTTAAAATGGGCAAGGTTGAAAAACGCATGATAAAAGCAACTGACGGAAAAGAAATTTTAACATGGGTGATATACCCACCAAACTTTGATGCAACAAAAAAATATCCCACCTTGCTTTATTGCCAGGGCGGCCCACAAAGCACTGTATCGCAGTTTTTCAGCTACCGCTGGAATTTCCAGTTAATGGCCGCAAATGGTTATATAGTGGTTGCTCCAAACCGGAGGGGTTTACCTTCATTCGGCACAGAGTGGAACAGACAAATTAGTGGTGACTGGGGCGGACAATCTATGCGTGATTATTTATCGGCAATTGATGACGTTAGCAAAGAGCCTTATGTAAATAAAGAAAAATTGGGTGCTGTAGGTGCAAGCTTTGGCGGCTACTCTGTTTATTGGTTAGCAGGACATCATGAAAAGAGATTCAAGACATTTATTTCCCATTGTGGTGTGTTTAATTTAGAAAGCATGTATGGTACTACTGAAGAACTTTGGTTTACTGATTTTGATATGGGTGGTCCATATTGGAAATCTCCTAAGCCTAAAACCTATACCGATTTTTCTCCTCACGATTTTGTAAAGGATTGGGACACTCCAATTCTTGTAATACACAATGAGCTTGATTTTCGTGTTCCTTTAAGTCAGGGTATGGAGGCTTACACTGCGGCACGCTATCAGAATATTCCTGCAAGGTTTCTTTATTTCCCTAATGAAGGGCATCACGTAACCAAACCGCAAAATAGTGTGATGTGGCAACGGGAATTTTTCAGATGGCTTGATACTTATCTGAAATAAAAGTCTTTGAAAAGAACAACGAAGCCCGATACTCAAACAGAGTATCGGGCTTCGTAATTTTTGGATAAGTAATTGCTATTCCCTGATAAGTTTAATTCTATTTATGGAATTTCCAGCATTAATGTACATGATATAAACTCCGGGGTATAAGTTTCTTTCTATCAGAATAGTTTTTTCTCGAGGATTACTGAAACTCATTAAATAAACTAATTGTCCTAACGAATTAGTAATTGAAACATCAGTATTTCCAATAAATCCTTTACCAAACGAAATATTAAATAATCCATTAGAAGGATTAGGAAACACCGTCACTGCATCATCATCCACATTCAAATCATTAATACCCACTACTACAAAAGGATCAGAGAAAGAAACACAACCAGAACTTTGATCGGTAACAGCTACAGTATAAGAGCCCGGCTGGGTAGCATTGTAGCTTTGGCTTGTAGCACCCGGTATTGGCACACCATTTAAGTACCACTGATAATTGGGCGCTGCGCTTGATGTTAAGGTAGAGCGCGCTGCTGAAATAGTAGGCTGAGGTAATGTACCATTGAATATAACCGATACAGGTGTTCGCGTACTGGTACATCCATCTTTACTACCCAATCGTAAAAGTAAAAGTAATTAGTGGTTGAACCTGTTGTAGTTCCTGTTATGGTTACCGGGCAGCTAATGGTAGTGTATGGATATGTTGCGTTGGTGGTGTTGTAGTAGTAGTTGTCTGTCCCGCCCCCGCTAACCAGTTTGCATCCTGTACCGGGAGTTACTGCAAATCCTACCGGCACACGCAGTACAAATGAATTGACGGGATAGTTATATGTAACCGTGTTTATTTGTGTGCCCGTGTTATCTAGCAAATTTATTGTTACGCTGCCGGCTGCGCCTGTAGCAGGATACACCAACACACTGTCAATAGTACAATTTTTGGTTACGTCAAACAGTAATCCGTTACCTACAATGTTATTGTTGTTTTGAGTGCCAAACCCTCTGTTAGGAGGTCCTACATGTTTTCTTCCACCGCCATCTGCCGATTCAACATAATATGTTATCGGTGCTACTGCATTAAAGCTATAATTGGTGCCCGAGAAAACCTGGCTGCCTCCTGTGGGGGCATCGTACCAATTAAGTGTTCCGCTGCCAACTGCTGTTAAATCGGCTGTGCCGGGGGCACATAATGTATCATTTACGGTTGTGGGAGCTGTTACGGTTATTACGCCAACAGAAAGTGCATTGCTGGTATCGCTTGGGCAGCCTCCGCTTGTTACCACTGCAATGTACGTTCCGCTTTGTGTTGGATTTATTTGCAACACATTACCTGTTGCACCTGCAATATTAGTGTAACCACCTCCGGTATTTGCCTGCCACTGTATGTTGCCTGTATTGCCTGTTAAGGTAAAGACTGCCTGTGTACCTGAGCATACGGTATCGGCAGTAGCAACAGCACTGCCTGCTACTGACAAAGGTCCTACATCAATAAATACACTGTCAATGGCTCCGCAACTGCCATCAACACCCACAACGGTGTATGTGGTAGGCGTTGTAGGTGAGGCTATAACAGTGCTGCCAGTGGTGGTGTTTAATCCGGTAGCAGGGCTCCATGTGTAATTGTAGTTTGGGTTGCTGCTGTTTACAGCTAGGGTGCTGTTGCCGCTAATACATATTGCTGTGCTTGTGGCAGTGATGGTGGCTGGGGTGCTTGATGTTACCGTGGCAATTACAGGTGTTCTTGCACTTTCACATCCTACTTCATAAGTAATTTCTACGCGCGAAATATTCCCACCTGTTTCTGTCCACAAATCAATTGGTGCAGTTGAACTTAACGGAAACTGCATACCCATTCTTTCAATTGTAACTGTCTGCCCGTCTATTATTGTTGTATTCGGACTGGATGCATATGAGTTAACATCATCAACCACACCCAGTAAACCAATAACATCTCCTGCAAAAATTTGAATGTTTACAGGAAGCACTCCTGTGTTTGTATTTGCTTGAGTCAGAAAAAGAGTAGTAAAAGTATTAGTGAGGGTAGGATATAACTGAGGGGTGGTGCCTGGATCAAACCTCACCACAGCAATACTTTGTGCTGTGCCGCCAAGCGGTACTTGTAAGCCCGTAATAGTAAAATTAGATGGAGCGGTAAACCAATAGCCACGGGCAAAATTTGAAAATGTGGTTGCTTGTGCGGGCATTGGTGTAACACCGTTAGCACCACCATTAGAAGTATTTGCTGCATAAAATGTGGTAGTAGTAACAACATTGGTTGTAAAATTATTTCCTATTGCAAGAGGGTTGGTTGAGGTGGGGGAATCGTACCACTTAATTACACCACTACCTGTTGCATTTAATGTTATTGAGCCAAAACCACATCGCGTTGCTCCCGTACCAATCGGTGCAGCAATGCCTACCACAATTGATATAACATTTGAAGAATCATCGGGGCAGCCGGTAAGTGTAGCGTATGCTCGGTAATCGGTAGTAGCTGATGGGGTTACAGCGTAGTTTGCGGTATTATATCCTGCCCCAATTTCATTAACCCACGCACTACCATTATAACTTTGCCATTGAATGTTGCCGTTGGAACCTGTTAGCAATAAAGTGGTAGTTACACCTGTGCATACACTGTCAAGCGTGGCAGATGCGGTTCCTGCAACAGCACATTGTGCATTAAGCTTACCTGAGATAATCAAGCATACAAAAAGTAAAATAATGTTTAGTAGATTTTTTTTCATCGCAATGAGTTTTAGGATTGATGCCATAAAACTAAAAAAATAGTGCAATACAAACCAACACAAGGTAGTTTAGAAAGCTTCCTGTTTTATATAGTCGCGTATAGGCGTAGTGAAGTTAAAATCAATATTACTATGCGTTCCCTGCGCCTCGGTTTGAGACTTTATTTTTAACCCACGAATCCGTTAACTTACCAAGCTGTTAACGAAACGCCAAAAGCCCACGGATGCAACTCGGGTCCGGAGTTATTTTTAAAAAAATCGCTGATGGCATAATTGATAAATGCAGTGTAATTTCTGTAACCAATTCTTACTGTTGCATCATATCTGAATGGGTCAATATTAAAATCATCAAAATCTTTGTCTTTCTTTTTTTCGCCATCCACATTGTAAACCTGCTTGGTGTGAGATCCTAATTTATAGGAAAGCAATAAACCTGTAGTAATATGAAACGCTTTACGATATGATTCATGTGTATTAAAAGTCACCAGCAAAGGAACGGTAAGATAACTTACAGTGAGTTTATGTTTTTTAAATTTAATACTGTCAGGTTCATAAGTAACAATGTTGGTATCGGGTACAAGAGTGAAAGATTTACGAAAGCGAAAATTGTTGTAAGATAAACCAATACCAGTGGTTGCAATTACATAGCGCTTATAAATTTTAAAATCGTAATCGTAAAAATTTAAGTTAACCGCATTAGATTTTTCGGGAACAAGTTCAAGAAATTCATAATCCTTTGGCAAATCGTTGCTATTGCCCTTATCTAAGAAACCATTGAAGCCTAAATCTAAACCACTCCAATGCCCGGTAGCTTTTCTATACTGGTGCTGTATGTTGGTTTTAGTGCTGTCGCCATTGGTAACTATGGTAATGCTGTTGTTGCCAAAACGAATATGGGTTGTATCGGTGTCGGTGGAAGTATTGCCATCCTGTTGTTCAATTTTACCGATGCCCGAAATATTGTTGTAAATTTTTATAGGCTGGTTGCGGAAATAAATTTTTCCGAGGCCGCTTACATTGCCCGTAAGTGTATCGGTAACATTTACGTAAGCCGTTGCATTGCCGCTTATGTTGTATGATGAATTTTTTACTGTAAAATTATCAGCATAAATTTTTCCCGAGCCCGATATTTTTACATCAAAGGAATTGGCTGTACCAGTCATATCTAAACTTCCTACGCCACTTATTTTTGCTTCCACATCATTTGCCTGCAACTGCAAATTTAGTTTGGCGCTGCCTGAAACATTTATCTCAAAATCTTTGGTTTGAATCATATTGGTTGACGAAAGCTTTGCTGAACCCGATATTTCCAGTTCTGCCAATTCTTTAAAAGTAATATCTACACTACCTGTACTTACTCCGCTTACTATTAATGTTCCATTACTTACTTCAAATTTTAAGGTCATGTTTTCGCCATCATACATTATGCTGTTTGATGTTCCCTGCGTTATAGTTCCGTTAACTACACTACGTATGGATATACGATCGAAATCGGGCAGTGCGGTCGTTTGTTGTGCAAATACACAACCAGTTGCTAAACTATAGGCTGCTAAAAAAAGTTTTAATGCTTTCATGAATAAATTTTTTATTTGTTTTGATTAAGACGTTTTTGTGTTTTAAAATGTTACTTACTCAAGTCTTTCTTAAAGTTAAATGCTCCAGCTGTAAAATCATACGACACCATTTCGCCTTTCTCATTATACTCCGGTTCAATTCTAACTTTGTTTCCTGATATTTTATCAATAGCGGAAGCAAACAGGTCAATCAGACGAGTTTTTTTACTAGGATTAAATGCATTTTCAGGAAACCAGTTTTCGTCAGAATCTTGTTTTGATTTTTCTAATTTTTTTACTGCATCCTTTTTAAAATTTTCAAATGCTGTAGCCGGTGTTATTTGTATGGGTTCAGATATTGCATAGTTTTCATCAAGAAGATAAACCGGAAAAGTTTGCAATGATTTTAAACGAAGTTGGAAAGATTCTTCGGGAATAAAAGCGGTTTTAGGTTCAATAAGAGGAATATCAGATTTCAGATTTCGGATTTCGGATTTCGGATTTAGCGAATTAGATAATTGGTGATTAAGCGAATTAGTATTTGGAAATTGAGAATTGAGAATTGGTTTATTTGAACTTGCTGATTGGATATTGGAAACAGGATATTGACCAGGTGATTTTGAAGCTGTGCTTTTCTCTGAGGCATCTTCTACTTTATTCTCTATAGCCTTTTCCGCTGTTTGTGGTGCAAAGGAGTTAGTTTGTTGTTTAGAAAAAAACATTCCAAGCATGAGTAATACACATGCGGCAGCGGCTATGTAAAACATATTTAAAGAAATTATTCTTGCTTTTCCTTTTTTGAGCTTTTGCTTGTCTGGAAATTTTAAAGATAAATCTGCATGTAATTTTGTTTTTGCAAAAAGCGACTCCTCTTTTTTATATATAGGATAGTCGGTAATAAACTTTGCGTACTGTTTTATTTCTTGTGGAGTTAAATCGCCCTCTAAATTGGCAACAGCAAACTCATTAAAATTCTCGGCATTAATAATTATCTTTTTCAAATTTTCTTTTTCCTCAAAAACAATTGCGTCATCATTACTCAAGAAAATAGCTGCAAAAGCATCAAACTCTTTTTGCAATTGTGGATGCTGCTCTAAAAACAAAAGCAAATCAGCCACCTGTTCGGGTGACAGATTTTTCTCGTGATAGTCAAGAAAAAATGCTTCGTAATTATTTTTGTTTATTGTCATTAAACTATTTTGTGATTTGTGTTTTTGTACTTGGTGCTTAATACTTTTTGCTAAACAACATTACTCATACTCCCTATATATTCTTTAAGTGCTACTCTCGCTCTGTATATGTAAACTTTTACCTGTGATTCATTAAGCCCTGTAATCTCTCCAATTTCTTCGTAACTATAGCCTTCATAATCTCTTAGCAAAACAACACTTCGCTGTATTTCGGGAAGTTTGTTAACGGCATCTCTTAATATTTCCTTTAAGTCTGAATATTGTTTTGAATGAGAGTGATTGTTGTAGTCAGCATCATCCATCGGTTCTGTTTTTTTTGAGCGTCTTATTCTGTCAATCATAGTATGATAAGCGGCTGTAAATAAGTACGACTTCGCTTTTTCAAACTGAACATTCTCATGATTCTTCCAAAATTTTTCAAATGCATCCTGCACTACGTCTTTAGCTTCATCTTTATCCTTGATGTTATGCACGATAAAGCGATACACGCCATCGGCATGTTCATCTACAGTACGGTTATACTCTTCTGCGGTCACTTTTTTAAAGGGTTAGGGCGCTGTTTAAGAATGAGACGCCTCTTAGCAGTACAAAGTTACAGGGTTGTGAAAATATTTTAGAAACGTAAATAAATTGAAATAAACCTTAAGTAAGCATTAATTTCTTGAATCTGCTTTTACGCTAAAAAAACCCGCTAACAAATTTAAGCTATATTTATTTTCTAATTTTTGACCACTTTCTTCAGGTGGCAAAATTGAAATGGAGCTTCAGGATATGTTTTGGGGCGATTACTATGGAAGTTTTAAAGATAAATTTGGTGTTCACTGGATGTTTAATTGCACTGAAAAAAATAATTCTTGCTGTGTATTGAGAAAAAAAATTGGACATAATTTAGTTTGAGCATTTTTATTTTTAAGATCAAAATTTTCCTCTACACCTTTATTTCGGTTTAAAGTAGTGTTGGTATAGTATTACGCACAAACACTTTTGCTATTTTTACGCGCATAAATGATTAATTCCACTTTTTACCACATTGGGCAATATTGGATTTTTATAAAGTCGTTATTTCAAAAGCCCGAAAAATTTGCTGTTTACATGAGGCAGATTTTAAGAGAAATGGACAACATTGGTGTTGGCTCCATGGGTTTGGTAGCTTTAACTTCGGCATTCATGGGCGCTATTATTACCATTCAAAGTGCCTACAATTTAGTTAATCCACTAGTACCCTTATATGCAGTAGGTATTGTTGCACGTGATTCTATAATTCTTGAATTTTCTCCAACCATTATTATGTTAGTGCTTGCCGGCAAAGTAGGCAGCAGTATTGCATCAGAAATTGGCACTATGCGCGTTACCGAACAAATAGATGCATTGGAAATTATGGGAATAAATTCTTCGGGTTATTTGGTGCTTCCCAAAATTGTGGCTGCTATAATTATTACACCTGCGGTGGTTTTGTTAAGTATGGGCATAGGCATTGCAGGCGGATGGATTGCCGGTGATTTATCAGGCATTGTTCCCAGCAACGATTATTTAAGAGGATTGCAGGATCAGTTTATTCCGTTTAACATAACCTTTGCCATGATTAAAACTATTGTGTTCGCTTTTATCATTACATCTGTTCCTGCTTATCATGGCTTTTACACAAGTGGTGGTGCCTTAGAAGTTGGTCAGTCGTCAACCAAAGGCGTGGTGTTTAGCTCTGTACTTATCTTAATTTTTGATTATGTGTTAACGCAACTGATTTTAGGATGATAGAAGTTAAAAACATATCAAAAAGTTTTGGCGAAAAAAAAGTGCTTGATAATGTTTCGTGCATTTTTGAGCAAGGGAAAATTAATTTGATAATAGGTGGGAGCGGACAAGGCAAAACTGTTTTAATGAAATGTGCGGTAGGCTTGTTTGAAGTTGACAGCGGACAGGTTTTGTATGATGGAAGAAATTTTTCTGCCATGAATTTTAAAGAGCGCAAACCCATCCGCCAGGAAATAGGCATGCTATTTCAGGGAGGTGCATTGTTTGATTCGCTAACGGTTGAACAAAACGTAACCTTTCCGCTAACCATGTTTACACACATGACAAGGCAGGAAAAAATTGAACGTGCAAACTTTTGCCTGAAGCGTGTAAACCTCGAAAATGCAAACAAACTTTATCCAAGCGAAATAAGCGGTGGTATGAAAAAACGTGTAGCCATTGCACGCGCCATCAGCATGAACCCCAAATACCTTTTTTGCGATGAACCAAACTCAGGCTTAGACCCCAAAACCTCTATTTTAATTGATGAACTGATTACAGAAATTACCGAAGAATATAACATAACCACCATTATGAATACGCACGACATGAATACGGTAATGAGTATTGGCGAAAAATTATTTTTATTTACAAAGGCAAAAAAATATGGGAGGGAAATAATCACGACATTATGAAAAGTGACGTGAAAGAATTAAATGATTTTGTTTTTGCCAGCAGATGGATGGCAGCGGTTAAAAAACAACACGAGCAACAATAATTATTCTAGATACCTAAATCACCAAAAGCGTTTTGAAGATTTAATGATGTAGTATTTTCCTGAGCTTTTGTTTGCGTTAACAACCTGCTCGCTGTATTTATTAATTCAGTGATTTTATTATTTAGTTAATTGCTTCTTCTGATTTATTTTGCCTTTGGACTGATAAGGGAAAATAATATATCAGTATTATTTACGTTCTAATTTCAAAACACATCTATGCTTAAATCCTTCTCGCTTCAGCTTTTTGTTTTAATCTTCTTAAATCTATCAGCGCATACCCAAAAAAATTTCGAGCCCAATTTTCAAAAACTACAATCACAACTAAAAGAAGGAGACATTCTTTTCCGAGAAACGTATGGCGATTTTAGCGAAGCCATAAAGCTTGCTACCAAATCAAACATCAGTCATTGCGGATTGCTGCTTAAAAAATAATGAGTGGTATGTATTTGAAGCTTATGAACCTGTGCTTTATACGCCACTTAAAATTGGGTGAGCAGAAGCAATACGCTCATCATAAAACGGTTGGCAGAAAATCAAAAAATAGAAAGCGATGTAGTTTCTAAAATGAACTCCATTGCTAAAACCATGAATGGCAAACACTACGACAGTAAATTTCTATGGACAGATAAAGAACTGTATTGCTCTGAATTAGTCTGGAAAATTTATAAAAGTGCTTGCAACGTGCAGTTGGGCACGCAGCAACGTTTGTCCGATTTTGACCTCACTTCACCTCTCGTCAAAAAGCAAATGCAAATTAATTATGGCAACAACATTCCCATGAACGAAACCATTATTTCGCCCGTAAGCATTTTAAATGATAAAAAATTGGTAACTGTTTACAGCACTAATTAAAAAGGCAAATCGTCCTTCACATCCATTGGCATATCTTCAATGGTAGGGGCAGGGTAATTATCCTGATGAGGTTGCTGCGCTGTTTCTGCTTTTCTTTCAATGCGCCAGGCTTCCAAAGAATTAAAATATTTTATTTCTCCCTGTGGGCTTTTCCACTCTCTGCCGCGCAGGTTAAACGAAACGGTTATCTCATCGCCCACATTATAGGCGTCTAACAAACCACATTTATCTTGTGTTAACTGAAAAGAAATGTGCTGCGGATATTGCGATGAAGCATCTGTAATTACAAATTCTCTTTTTCTGAATTTTTCACTTACCGCCTGCTCATTGCCTTTAACTTTTAAACTGCCTGCAATTTTAAATTCTGATGACATGATTCTCTAAATTTTTTGACGAAGGTAATTATTTATCTTTTTCAGTAGTTAGGGATAACCATATCGCTAATTAATTTGTGCATAAACCGGTGTATAAATTTCCTTGTTTATATGGTAACGCTTCACATCCATTGTGGTTCTAGCTTTAAAAGCATGTGTAACTCTCGTAATCTTTTAAAACCATTGTCCGGCAATGGTTTTGTGCTGTGCAATAATGGTACTTAATTTTTTTATTCATATCCAAATAAAATTTGCAAAATAATTTTCAACGTAATTTTTGTTCAAAAATGCTTTTCATTGTTAATTAAAAACTGTGGGTATCGGTTGTATTTTTATCTTGATTTGTTGGCGTAAACACAAGCACTTTTCTGCAACCTAAGCACTGCTGTCTTCACACAATAATAAAGAATGAAATAAAAAAAATGGGCTTAACGAAGCTCACGGAATTGTATCCTCTGTATTGAACACATTAAATAAAGTATAACAAAACTTAAAACGATTGTAAAGAAATTATGGAAGTATTATTAGAAGAAAACAAAGAACGGTTTGTGCTCCTGCCAATTAAGTATCCTAAAGTATGGGAAATGTATAAAAAGCACGAACAAAGTTTTTGGACTGCTGAAGAAATTGACCTGCACCCCGATCTTGCTGACTGGGACAACAGACTTAATAATGACGAGCGCCACTTTATAAAACACGTGCTTGCATTTTTTGCAGCAAGTGATGGTATTGTAAATGAGAACCTTGCCGTTAACTTTATGAGCGAAGTGCAAATACCCGAAGCACGATGCTTTTATGGTTTCCAGATTATGATGGAAAACATCCATTCAGAAACCTACTCCTTATTAATAGACGCATATATAAAAGACCCAGCCGAAAAACGTTACTTATTTAACGCCATTGAAACAGTGCCTTGCGTAAAGAAAAAAGCAGAGTGGGCTCTTAAATGGATCGAGAACGGGACATTTGCTGAGCGCTTGGTGGCATTTGCTGCTGTAGAAGGTATTTTCTTCTCAGGCAGTTTCTGTTCTATTTTCTGGTTAAAGAAACGCGGACTAATGCCGGGCTTAAGTTTCTCTAACGAGTTGATTTCGCGTGACGAAGGTTTGCATTGCGATTTTGCATGCTTATTATATGGTATGCTCGAAAATAAAATGACCAAAGAGCGCGTTACCGAAATTATAAAAGACGCTGTGGCTTGTGAGCACGAATTTGTTACCGATGCCTTACCCGTATCTTTAATTGGTATGAACGCCAAACTGATGCGTGAATATATTGAGTTTGTTGCCGACCGTTTATTACAGCAACTGGGTTGCGAAAAAGTTTATAATGCCACCAACCCTTTTGACTTTATGGAAATGATTTCATTACAGGGTAAAACTAACTTTTTTGAAAAACGTGTTAGCGAATACAAAAAAGCCGGTGTTAACCAAACCAAAGAGGCACAAGCCATTAAGTTTGACGAAGATTTTTAAAATTTACTGAACGAAAAGTTTTAAAATAGCTAATCAGGCCGCAAGCAAACAGGAATAAAACACTTCAACAAAACAACCCAACAACTATGTTTGTAGTTAAAAGAGACGGAAAAAAAGAAACTGTGAAATTTGACAAAATCACAGCTCGCATTCAGAAACTGTGCTATGGTTTAGACCCTCAGCATGTAAACCCTATTCACGTTACACAACGTGTTATCGAAGGTGTTTACGATGGCGTTACCACCAGCGAATTAGATAACCTTGCTGCCGAAACGGCTGCATCGCTTACCGTTCGTCACCCCGATTATGCTTTGCTTGCTTCGCGCATAGCAGTTAGCAATTTGCATAAAAACACCAAGAAGAGTTTTAGCGATACCATGCGCGACCTCTACGAATACATCGATAAAAAAACAGGCAAAAAAGCTTCGCTCATTGCCGAAGACGTATGGCAAATTATTAAAGCCAATGCCGATGTGCTTGATAGCACCATCATCTACGACCGCGATTTCGGTTACGATTTCTTTGGTTTTAAAACCTTAGAAAAGTCATACCTGCTTAAAATTCACAACAAAGTTGTTGAGCGCCCGCAACACATGCTCATGCGTGTGGCTGTTGGTATTCACAAAGAAGATATTGAATCAGCCATTCAAACTTATAATTTAATGAGTGAGCGTTGGTTTACACATGCCACGCCTACCTTGTTTAATGCAGGCACACCCAAGCCGCAATTGTCAAGCTGCTTGTTGGTAACCAGGAAAGGCGATAGCATAGAAGGCATTTACGATACCTTAAAACAAACATCACTCATTTCGCAAAGTGCAGGCGGAATTGGCTTAAGCATACACAACATACGTGCAACGGGCTCCTATATACGTGGCACCAACGGAACATCAAATGGCATTGTGCCTATGCTACGCGTGTTTAACGACACGGCCCGTTATGTTGACCAGGGTGGTGGCAAACGCAAAGGCTCTTTTGCTATTTATTTGGAGCCATGGCATGCCGATATTTTTGAGTTTTTAGATTTAAAGAAAAACCACGGTAAAGAAGAACTGCGCGCACGCGATTTATTTTATGCGCTGTGGATTTGCGATTTGTTTATGAAACGCGTAGAGGAAGAAGGCGAGTGGAGTTTGTTCTGCCCTAACGAAGCGCCCGGACTTGCTGATTGCTATGGTGCAGAGTTTGAAAACCTTTACACCCGTTACGAAAAAGAAGGACGCGTACGCAAAACCGTTAAAGCACGCGAACTGTGGAGCGCCATTCTTGAATCGCAAATTGAAACAGGCACACCTTACATGCTTTATAAAGATGCATGTAACGAGAAAAGCAACCAGAAAAACCTGGGTACCATCAAGAGCTCAAACCTTTGCACAGAAATTATTGAATACACTGCGCCCGATGAAGTGGCAGTGTGCAACCTTGCATCTATAGCCTTACCACGCTTTGTACACAACGGCAGTTTCGATCACGATAAACTTTTTGCAATTACTTATGTTGCCACCAAAAATCTTAACAAGATTATTGATGTAAACTATTACCCTGTGCCTGAAGCTAAAAAGAGCAACATGCGCCATCGCCCTATTGGTATTGGCGTGCAGGGCCTTGCTGATGCATTTATTTTATTGCGCTTGCCTTTTGAAAGCGAAGAAGCACGCATGCTCAACCGCGAAATTTTGAAACCATTTATTACGCTGCACTCACTGCCTCTAAAGATCTGGCAATGGAGCACGGTCCTTACGAAACCTACGAAGGCTCTCCAATATCGCAGGGCATTTTCCAGCACGATATGTGGAACGTAAAACCTACCGACCGTTGGGAGTGGGATGTGTTACGCGATGAAATAAAAAAACATGGCGTGCGCAACTCATTACTGCTTGCTCCAATGCCTACAGCAAGCACCTCGCAAATTTTGGGTAACAACGAATGCTTTGAGCCATATACCAGCAACATTTACACAAGACGCGTTTTAAGTGGTGAGTTTATTATCGTAAACAAATATCTCCTGCGCGATTTGGTTAAAATGAATATTTGGAACAACGATTTAAAAAATAAAATAATTGCTGCCAACGGTTCTGTGCAGGACATACCTGAAGTACCACAAGATTTAAAGGACATTTACAAAACCGTGTGGGAAATAAAACAACGCGCCATTATTGACATGGCTGCCGACCGCGGTGCTTTTATTGACCAAAGCCAGAGCCTCAACGTGTTTATACAAGATGCCAACTTTGCCAAATTAAGCAGCATGCACTTCTACGCCTGGAAAAAAGGATTGAAAACCGGCATGTACTACCTGCGCACCAAGAGCGCTACCGATGCCATTAAGTTTACCGTAGAAGGGCACAACAACCATAACCATGCACCCGTTACTGCCACCGCTGCGGCCACCACCACCGTGGGCGCCACCGCACCTGTTGCCATTAACGAAGTAGCCATGGCAGAAATTACATGCAGTTTAGATAATAAAGATGATTGTTTGGCATGCGGCTCATAACAGAAAAGAATAAATAGTAAATAAATAAATTGTTAACCCCATGCATGAAAATGTATGGGGTTTTTTAAAACCAATAATAAAGAGGAAATCAACTAATGTATTACTAAAGTGTTATGGAAACAACAATAGACACAACATTTACAAATGCAGCACTAAAAATAGTTCAAGATAATTTAATTCCTAATGCTTCATATGCTGCTGTTATGCGAAATTTTGATGCAATTAACCAAGGCACAACAAAAGCAAGCACTGCCCAAGCTGATTTAGCCCATAATTTCGGAATGTATAAAGGGTCTCCTTACTACTATTCGGATAGTAGAAAATTAATCCACTTTACAAGCAATCAGAAACTGATAAGCATTTTACGTGATAAGAAAATAAGGCTCTATTCATTAGCGGGAATGGATGACAATGATGAGTTTTTGTGTTCTTATAAAAACATTCTTGGAAAACCAGTAGATGACTATTTCTCAAATGAGATTAAAAAGATGATTTATTGCCTGTCGCTTTGTGATTACAATCATGAAGGAACTGAAAAAAGTTTAAATACGTAGAGGAGTTATGGTTCAGATGGATATGGAGTGGGAGTAGTTTTAGATATTGATGAAGAGTATCAAGAAAACTGGTCGGACTATATGCTTAGTAAAATTTATTACGATGAGGAGGATTTTAATTCTTTAAAAAGAACTGTTGAGTTATACGAAAGGTTTGTAAACGAAGAACGAAGTCTGATTAGAAACCTTGATGATATTTTGTTTCGATTATTTGCTTTCCATAAGCAAGAAATTTATAAAAATGAATGTGAAGTTCGTCTTTTGAATACTCAAGGAATATATATGAGAACTCAAATCAAAGATGTCTTTTATGATTTAAATTCTATTAACAAGCCTACTTCTTTTAAGGAATTACCTATCGAATGGAGGGAAAGTGTTGGAAGTACGAATTTGCCAAAGAGAAAAATACCATGACTCCCTTTATAACAATCAATAAAATTGTGCTTGGTTATAGATTATCAGCTAAGGAAGAGGTAATCATAAAAGATTTGATTAATAAACTCACTTGTGACTACGAAGTAAAACCTAAAGTTGAATATTCTGTTTTGAAAAAATATTTTGAGGACAAGTAAAATTGCCACCCGTAGGTGCGAGCCTGTCGCTAGTAACCTTTTCAACTTTGTAGCCTGCGGCTACATTAAACCAATTACCTCTGTTTCATTTGCTCACACTCGTTAAAAAAAATAAACCAAATGTGCATTAGCAACAAACATTTAAAATTATGTACCTGCAATAATGAATTAACTTTTGAAAATGCAGGTTGGTCGCTATCGCGCCCTAAAGGCATCAATAAGACTCGGCTCCCCACTCGTCCGCGTCTGACGTGTAAGCCAGTGTGCCGAGACGCGGATGTAATATCACCTGTAAGGTCGCAGCCAAGCTATTTGCGCTTGCGCCCCTGACAGGTGAAGCCAAAATCTTTCTCTGCTTTTTCCTCAAAAAACTTTATCTACGCTGTGGCAAAAACATAACCTTATTTACACACCCCTAGCCTCCTCTCGCTATTACTCCATCCACCCACAGAGGGTAATAGCGGCTTCGGTTTTAACTTTTAACTTTAACATATTAGCTTCCGTAAACATACCAAGCAAACTGAAATAATATGTGCACCACCCCCCTCTGTGTGCAAGCCTGCTCGTAAGCGAGAGGGGTAGGGGGTGTGTTAAAATAAACTCATATGTACACACCACCTGATACCCATCTCTGCATTAATCGCGAGAACACTACTCTCTCAGCGAAAAAAACATTCTTGAAAATACCCGGCCTTCCATTTAATTCATATCTTCAACCAATGGAAAAAAGCAATGGATCATTATCAAAAGGAGAATTTAATTTAAACGGAGTTTTGTTTTATTACGAGCTTAAACTGACCAGGGCAGATGATGTTTTATCAAACACTAACCACAATCTTTTTTTTAATGACAAAAACGGGCACGTATATTTAGGGTATATAAAAAAGGCCGCTTGCAACACGAATGATATTGAAGAAAAAATAAAAAAGATCAGTCGCCAGCGCAAGTGGTTTGTTTAAATGTTTTTTTGGTAAAAACTTTCGGGTATAAAAAAAAGGGTACAGCTTAATGCTGCCCCTTTTTAAAGATTATAAATGTTATTGCTCAGCTAATCTAACATTAACTGCATTTATGCCTCTTTTACCTTCCTGTACTTCAAACATTACTTTATCGTTTTCATACACGTTTTGTGTTAATCCTGAAACATGAACAAAGATATCTTGTCCGTTTTCTGCTTTAATAAATCCAAATCCTTTTGATTCATTAAAAAATTTTACTGTACCGTTTTGCATTGTGTTTAATTGTTGTTATAAATTGTTTGTGATAATTATTTTTATTGGAATGGATGAGATTTTACAACCTCAATATTTTTCTTAATCAGCTTATTAATGTCTTTAAGATAAGTCAATTCATCCTCTGTACAAAAAGAGAGTGCAGTACCGTTTTCACCTGCCCTGCCGGTTCTCCCAATTCTATGAACATAAGTTTCGGCCTGTTCGGGTATTTCAAAATTAATTACATGAGTTAGCTTATCTACATCTATTCCGCGCGATGCAATATCTGTTGCAACCAAAATGTTAATCTTCCGGTTCTTAAAACTGTCTAATGCGCGTTCGCGTGCACCTTGAGATTTATCGCCATGTATTGCATCTGAACGTATGCCGTTTTT
The DNA here is from genome assembly GCA_016714005.1 of Bacteroidota bacterium. GTDB lineage: Bacteria > Bacteroidota > Bacteroidia > AKYH767-A > OLB10 > JADJOA01. The sequence goes on along the minus strand of JADJOA010000002.1, from coordinate 297,035 downwards.
ATTCAGTTCTTTTACAATCCTGTCGGCACCGCGCTTGGTTCGTGTAAATACCAAAGCATGGTCAATACGGTTGGTTTTTAAAACGTGCCTTAATAAAAGGCGTTTGTTTTCTTTCTTAACATGATAAACGGTTTGCTTTACCGTTTCGGCAGGCGTAGATACAGGGGTAACACTTACCTTAATCGGGTTATGAAGTAAAGTGTTGGCTAATTGCATAATATCAGGAGCAACTGTAGCACTAAAAAACAAAGTCTGTTTTTTCTGCGGAAGTTTTGCAATTACTTTTTTAATGTCATTAATAAAGCCCATGTCTAACATTCGATCTGCTTCGTCCAATACAAAAAATTCGATATGGCTTAAATTAATAAAACCCTGTTGCATTAAATCGAGCAAGCGGCCTGGAGTGGCAATAAGTATATCAACCCCTTTTTGCAATGCATTGGTTTGGTTAATTTGAGATACTCCGCCAAAAATGCAAATATGTTTTAAGCCAGGTTATTGCCGTAGTCGCTAAAACTCTGATTAATCTGCAATGCAAGTTCGCGCGTTGGGGCAAGTACAAGAGCCTTGATTTGTTTGCCGGAGTTATAATTTTTCTGATGCATCAGTTGCAACACCGGTAATGCAAAAGCTGCTGTTTTTCCTGTCCCCGTCTGGGCACAGCCAAAAATATCTTTTCCTTCTAAAATTGGAGAAATAGACTGTTGTTGAATGGGCGTAGGTATTTCGTACCCCAACTTATTTAACGCCTCCAATAGTGGGGCAATAAGATTTAAATTTGAAAATGTCATTAAATTTTTTGGAAATTGTTTTTAGTGTTTGGGCTTAAATTTTTGCAGCCCTTAACTTTTTGTGAAATGAAAAATGTAAACTAAAGTGTTGTCTGAAAATGAGTTTACAAAGAATTAATACTATTACGTATATATTGTAATATTGGTTGCAAATATAAAACAATATTTGATAAAATAGCCTATACCCGCCCAGTGAGGCATTAGCCCTTAATTGCAACCAACCCTCGCGCGTATGCGCCACCGTAGGTGCTAACGTGCCGCTCTATACCTTTTTATTCCTGTAGTCTGCAACTAAATAAAACAATTTTTTTCTCCGCAAAAAAAAATCAAAGTTCAATCTAAGGTCCTCTTTTTATTAATCTAAGCTCATTCCCCTTCAATCTAGTTGCCATTTTATTATTTTTAAGCTTATCTTTTTTCAATCCAAACAACTTAAATAAATGGCTAACGCAAAATTTTTCTATCTGCCTTACAGTTTTAATGTCGGTTGGGTTCAAACTTTAAACATCAAATTTCTTCCAACCTCAACAACTCTTTTTTCTGCTGCTTTAAATTAATTAGCTGATAAACCACTATTGCTGCCAGTATCATTACCGCAAAAAAAAGAAAACAATACTCCCAACTAAGATTCTCGCGAAGTGGACCCACCAGTTTAGCACCAAGCACACGCCCCAGGTTGCCAATAGTCATAAACAAAGTAAACTGGCTTGCCGATATTTTTTTCCAGCAACACTGCATGGCAATGGCAAAAATTCCGATGCAGCTAAACACATACAGCAGTTTATATAAAACCATAAATGTCATCACAAACCACTTCTCAACCCAATACTGCTGCAACAAAACAAAGGATATAGCCAAAGCAATAAACAGTATGCAGTACCAGGTCATTACCTTTCTCTTATTAAACTTATCAATAAAAATTCCGCCTATGAGCATACCACCCAATCCACCAATCAAACTTGCTGTTGCAAAAAAGTTAGAGTACTCCTGGTTAGTCCAGTCAAGCGAGGTAACGGTAAACACAGGCAGCAATGTTGCAATAAAATTAAACCCTACCTGCGATGCAAATGCAACCAGTGCCACCAGCAAGCTGTTGCGCAAGCTAAAAACCTTAAACAACGATTTAAAAATCATTGCCCAGGTTTCTAATTTCATTTTTTCTGTTTCGGGCGATGTGGCTCCTGTTGTCCATGGTAATAATTTTTCACCGGCTCTTTCTCTTAATAACAAAGGCGCCAGCATAATTAAACCTACACATACCGATAGCGATATTACCGAGGCAGAAAAGCCGTACTCATTAAGCAACCAGCTACCCAATGCCAGCGATGCCGAAGTGCCAACAATTTTAGAACCCCACATAAAACCATTGGCACGCGCCTGCTCATTTGCAGGAACAATGTCAACGGCCATGCCATCCGTAGCCACATCCTGAAATGATCCAAAAAAACTAACAAAAAAACCCGATATCATAAACAGGTTTAAGTTGTTGAGCGGATTAGGAACAAAAGCCATTGCAACAAAACTTACCATAAGCCCCAGTTGCCCCAACAAAACCCATGGTCGCTTTCTTCCCATAGGTAAATAAGTGAACCTGTCCATCATAGGCGCCACTATAATTTTAAAACTCCATGGTAAGCCTGCTACTGCAGCAAATGAACCTATCTCACCGGCTGTTTTTCCGCTGGCAGCCATCCATGCCGGAATACCAAACAACAACATGCCTTCGGGTATTCCTTGAGCAAGGTATAGTGCAATAAAATTTAAATATCTTAAAAAAGTGTTTTCAGAAAGTGATGGTACACCGGTTGGTTTATCAGAAAACGCTGTTACTGTTTCGGGCATAAAATGTTTTAGCATTACAAAGAAAACAAATTTGCGATGCGTATGCCATCATTCAATTAACCTTGCTACCTTATTTTTCTTAGTACCTGTTTTGTCTCTCATTGTCTTTTGCGCTTATAAATTGTAAGTCTTAATATAAACTGACATAACTATAATGAACAAATCAGCACAATCATTTCAAAAAACAAAAAGGCTGCAAGTGGAGTTCTTATACCCACCTTGCAACCTTTTTTTTTAGTAAAACAACCCTATAAGCATTGCAGCATTAAAGCAATACTTTAATTATTTCTGCACTACTACTTTTTTATTTACTGATCCACACTTTACAAAATAAACTCCCGATGCATAACCAGCAGTGCTTATTCGTGTAACCGTTTCAGGATTTTCAATGGACAATAAAATTTGCCCTACTGAATTAAAAATATAAAGCGGCTGATCTGTATTACCGTTGAGCGTTATTGTTACATTGTCTTTTGCAGGATTAGGATAAACGCTAACCGCAAGTGGTGTAACCGCAACATCATTTACAGAAACCAAATCGTTATTATAATTATGAGTGGCTTGTTGTATAATAAAGCTACCTGTTCCGTTTGGTCTGCGGGCATAAGCCAAATCAGTTGTTTGTGCACCCCAACTTACCGAATCAATTAAGGCAAGCGCGCCATCTAAAAACATTAGTTGCTCTCCACTGCCTGATAATTTAAAGTTGGCATGATACGCTCCCTGCGAGCTATCCTCATCAGCCCAAATAATTAAATAATCGTTTGGTTGAATGATTGTACCAGCAGGCATCTGAAATTTATCAAGATTAACCACATTATCTGTTAAATAAAACCCGCTAATGTCAACCGGATTTGCTGTTGTGTTGTACAATTCAATCCAATCGTCAAACTCGCCAGCATTATCGGCAACAACAGTTGCATTGCTTGCCATAACTTCGTTTATAACTACACCACTTGCTGTTGAACTGTTGGGTGCAACTACATAAATATATACATCATGTTCAGCACCAAGCGGATCGTAAGAAACTGTTTTTGCTGTGTTGCTTGCAGCAGCCTCAACATACCAGCGTACCCATGTGCCGCCCGCTTGTGCAGGAATAATTGCTCCATACACACCATCGGCAGCAGCACCATCGTCATGCGCGCCATCATCAAACATTTGCAACTTGGTAAAATTTCCGACTAACTGTGTAGAGTAATAAACATTTAATTCAAATATGCCCGATGAGTGTGTTGCTGATGAACGCACCGTAACTGTTTGTGTTGAGTTGGGTGCTGTCCACGCATTGCCCGATGTATAATAGGATGTGTTGCTTATAACCGGTGATACAACTGCAACCTGTGTGTTTGCGTTTAAAGAATTTTTGCGGGCTGTAATAAAATTCTTTAACACATTTAGCTCGCTGTTAAACTGCGCGTAAGTGTAAAGTTTTTTAGGATCGTTCTGCACCATTGTATCAATTAAAGCTTTGTAAGTATTCAGTAATCCATTTGCCGAGGAAGTATCATAAACTTCCGAAATCATTGTGCGCAAATGAGCTAAGTAACGTTGGCGCCACTCCGGTACTGCAAACAGTTTATTCATTAACGGATAGTTTACATTGGTTTCGTTATAAAAAGCGCTCCATGTTTGATGGGCGGGATCCATAACGCTGTTACCATCGTATTCGTGCGGAGTTATTCTTCCGGTTTCTAATTCGTGATAAACATAATAATCCATTTTGCCTTTGTAGATGTAGCTGTCATCATCAGCAAACAAAACTTCAGCAGCTAAATGCCATAAAGTTTTATCAATATCCATTACAGCAGGTAGTGCAGTAGGCAATGTGGCAAGAGGGGTGTTGTTTAAAATATTAGTAGTATTAATTAAATCATTCCATGGAGTGGCGCTATTGGTACTTTTTAACGTGTAGTAAGATTGGTATGGTGTAGCCGTTGCGCCTAAATAATTTAATGCTGCTGTACCATCGCCCCATCCGCCACCGGGTCCGCCCGGGCTTCCGGGAGGTCTATCGGCACGCCAGTGTGTACCATCGTTACTTAAATACCATTCTTCCAAAAAGTCTTTATTCAATTGCTGCACGTTGGGATAAACACCCCAATTAGCTCCATTGATATATAATTTTACAAATGCCGATTTAGCTGCCGGTATGTATTTTTTAATTTTGTTTTGAAAAAATACTTCGCGCAAAAATGATTCGTCCTGAAAGCAGTTATTAAGGTTTAATGTTTGGTAGCCTTCTAATTTTTGATTAGGGTCAACATAATCAACAGTAATATTAAAAGATTTTTTTTGCGAGCTCTGCGTTTGCTGATAAGATGTTTGTCCTTTAAAACGCACGCCTACACTATCATAAGTTACCCCGTCAACAACCATTGTTGCAGGTATATCCGTTTGGCTTGCATAGTTATTTTGCATCAGTGTCCAGTAATTTGTTTGCGGAAAAGTGAGGTAAATACTTTTCACTAACGATTGGTCGTACAAGCCTGTGTTAGCCTGGTCGCCAATTATTAATCTTTTTCCATCGGGGGTAATGCGCCACTCGGCAGGTAAGCTCTGGGAGAGTGCAACACCTACTTGTAAAGTAAGCGCAAGCGCAGAGAGTTTAATTTTTGTCATAATAAAATTTTTAATGTTAGTCTGATATAGACTTAAACAGGTAATAATGGTTTAACGTTAACTTAATATTAAAATAAAAGAGTGGCGAAATTAAAATTATACCGATTCGGAGGTGTTTATTTTAGCTATGCTTATCAACAAAAATGCTGTGGCGCAAGTGTTCTGTTCAGGGACTTAATTTTTTTCTTACAAATAAGTTAAGCGGCTCTTCAACGCACTTATATAAAATAATGCTCAGAAAGGTGATAAATACCAAAAGCAGAATAATATTTTCGGCAACGTTGGTTATAAAAAGCTTGTGAAATACTCCTAAATGGATAAGGTAAAAAGTGTAAGAACTTTTGCCAAGCAGTTGCATAATGTTACCGGAAAATAAACGGGAGACAAACGTGTTTTCATAAATAAGCCCAGTTAATAGCAAGGCCACCGGCAATGGAGATAAAAAATTGTGAATGATGATCCACATTGTTTCAAAAGCTAAACCTGATTCATTTTTTGCAACAAGAGATAAAGCAAAAATTACAACCATCAATCCTAAAATGCCTGAATAGGTAACCACTGCACTTTTTTTTTGCTCCAGCTTTTTCTCTTTCAAATAAAGTGCAAGCCAAACACCAGTAAAAAATTCTACACATCTTCCAAAAAAAGTAAACACCATCATAAAACCGAAGTCGCCAAAAAAGCCATAAAGGTTAAGTGGCTTAAAAATAAAAACCAGCACAAAGCCAATTGTAAGAGCACATGTACATAGCCAAATTATGTTGATGCCTTTTCTCAATAACATAAAAATAAGTGGAGCAAGAAAATAAAAACACTCTTCGGTAGTAATAGACCAACCTTGTCCAATGCCGGTAAAAACAAAATCGGTAAAGAATCCTTTTAAGAAAGTAATGTTGATGAGAAAAATTTTTATGCTTTCATTTTTATATAACACATTGAGTAGCGTAATAAGAAAAAACATAGGGTAAATACGTGCAAAGCGGTTTACAAAATATGTTTTAAACCAACGCTTGTTATAAGAAGCGGCATCATAATAACGGCTGCAAATCAAATAACCACTCAACACAAAAAAGATAGGAACACCCACCTGAAACTGTGCAACAAATTCTTTTACCGGTTGTGGCAATCCTGCAATAGGGAAATGACTGAAAAAAACCATTAGTGCTGCAACAAAGCGCAAGCCGGTAAGGGGTTTGTAATAAGTTTGATTGATTAACTGCATAAAGCAGTTCAAACATAAAAATTACTGCACAACAAAAATAAAAGTAATAGTTCCTCTTTGCTCCTCAATGCCATCCGGACTGGCATTAAACTTTGCTTTAAGTGCAGCTTCTTTTGCTTTTTTGTAAAGGTTAGATGATGTAGTAGTGCTGCCTCGCGCACTGGTGCTGCATCAATTACGTTACCGTACTTGTCTACTTTAATATCAACAATAACTTTACCTGTTTCCTGTGAGTTATCGTAAATACGCGGTGGGGTAAAAATTTTTCTTCCGCCTAGGTTGTAAGAAAATCCAGGTCCGCTACCGGAGCCTGTTCCCGGTCCAATACCATCACCCTGTCCACCTCCGCTGCCACTGCCACCTTGCCCATTTCCTTTGCCGGGATATAATGAGTTAGGGTCGCCATCTTTTGTGCCCTGATCTCCCTTTACCTGTTGTTGCAGTACCTTGCGAACCCGATTTGTTAGAGCCTTTGTATAATGCAGCAGTATTAACTTGCGGCTGCGGAGGCTGTGGTTTTACATCGGGTTTTTTAACAACTACTGGCTGCGTAACGGGTGGTTGTTTCTTTTCCTCTTTTTTTATTTCTTTTTTCTTGTTTTCTAATGCAACACTTTCATAATCTTCCTGCGTTAAGTATGCATCATCTTTTACCTGTTGCACTGGTTGTGGTGTAGGTTGCACGGGAGGTGTTTCACTAATTTCTTCGGCAGTTGGTATTTCGTTTCCGCTTGCTAACTCCACATAACCAAGGTTGCTGCTCTCGCCACCACCACCGCCAAACGGAGGTATTTTTGTGTATAGCACAGCAAAAAATAAAATAAGCAATATCACCCCATGTATAAAGACAGAGAGCATTATAGAATTTCTGCGGATAGCTGCGTCCATTTTATTTTGATGTAGTAGTGGCAAGTACCATTTTAATTTTATTGCGGCTTCCAATATCTAATATATCGACCAAACTTTGTACATTAATGCTCTTGTCAACTTTTAAAATGGCTGTAGGGTCTTCCTGCCCTGCCAATGCCAATTTTATTTCATTCTCCAATTGTTCTTTGGCAACTACGGTGCTGTTAACAGCATATTGCAAATCGCCACTTATGCTGATGGTAACCGGATGTTTTATAGCAGGCTTACTACTTTTTGCATTTGGGACTAATAGCTTTAAAACATTGGGTGTTGCCATAGTAGAAGTAATGAGGAAAAACAACAACAAAAAAAACATGATGTCATTTAAAGAGCCTACAAACACTTCGCTCTGTAATTTATTTCTTCTCCTTAGATTCATTGTTACTAGTTAGATGTTTTAATTTACTTTTTCCACAAAGAGGGATTACTTTTTGGCAGGTTCTTCCAGCAAATCAATAAACTCTACAGCGTTAATCTCCATTTTGTTTACCACGCGGTCTATCATGTGTATGATATAATGGTACATGATGTAAGCAAAAATACCGATCAATAATCCGGCTGCGCTGGTAATCATTTTTACATACAAACCGCCCGATATTGTATCTATCTGCAAACTATTTTCAAGCGAAATCTGATAGAATATTTTTATTACACCAAAGATAGTTCCCAGGAAGCCGAACATGGGAGCAATACCTGCAATTGTTCCCAGGAAACTAATGTTGCGTTCCATTTTATAAATTTCAAGTTTGCCCTGGTTTTCTATGGACGATTCAATTTCTCTGATGGGTTTTCCTAAGCGGCTCAATCCTTTATCAATCATTCGTGCCACGGGTGTATCGGTATTTTTGCAGAGCGATTTGGCAGCATCAATGTTTCCGTGATGCACAAAATCTTTTATCTGGTTGATAAAGTTATTGTCAATCTTTGAAAATCGTTTTACAGTAAAAAATCTTTCAAAGAAAATGTAAATGGCTGCAATAGAAAGTAAGCCAAGCGGAATCATAATAGGTCCGCCTTTAATAACAAGTTCTAATAATGAAATAGACTGCTCTGTTTTAACAGGTGCTGATGTTAAAGCTGCTGCTGCAGTATCGGCAATGGCTGTGGTGGTGGTAGTAATCTGAAGTAATAATCCCATACGTAATGTTCAATTTTGCGAGAAGTAAAAGTAGAGTCATGCCTTATGCCGATTTTTTGAGGTGGTTATCATTTTACACACGATAGTGTTGATAAGGTAACGGAAGTTTATTTTGAATATTGTTTGGGAATCTTTGGTTCTACATATCCTTCACTAATATTTTTACCTTCGTGCGCAAATTTTTTTTATGCAGGATGTAAAAATTCACGACAAGGTTTTTACCGTTATGATTGAAGCTAAGCAAATCAATGAACGGATTAAAACACTTGCCGATAGTATTAACATTGAATACAAGGACAAGAAACCGCTTTTCCTTGGTGTTTTAAACGGTGCGTTTTTATTTGCTGCCGATTTGTTTAAAGAAATAAATATTGAGTGCGAAATATCTTTCGTAAAAGTTTCTTCTTATTCAGGCACTGAATCATCAGGTGCCGTAAAAAATTTAATCGGGATTAGTCATTCTATAAAAGACAGGCACGTAATTGTTTTGGAAGATATTGTTGATACCGGTGACACTGCCCGTTATATTATTGAAGAATTAAAAAGACACGAAACAGCTTCTATAAAATTTGCCACCCTGTTGTTTAAACCCAAAGCACTAAAGCATAATTTTAAACCCGATTATTCCTGCTTTGAAATTGACCCGGCATTTGTTGTTGGCTTTGGTTTGGATTACGATGGTCTTGGCAGAAATTTAAATGACATTTATGTTTTGAAATAGGCAGTAGTTTTTAGTTCGGAACAATTCATAATTCATAACTCATCTTTCTTTTAAATGTTAAACATCGTACTCTTTGGTCCACCGGGTGCAGGCAAAGGCACACAGTCAGAAAAATTAATTGATAAGTATAAGCTTGTGCATTTAAGTACCGGTGATATTTTCAGGTATAACATTAAAAATGCAACTGAACTGGGCACACTTGCTAAAAGCTATATGGATAAAGGACAATTGGTGCCTGATGAGGTTACCATAAAAATGCTGGAAGCAGAAGTAAACAAGCATGCCAACGCCAAAGGATTTATTTTTGATGGATTCCCCCGCACGCACAATCAAGCAGAAGCATTAGAAAAATTTCTTGCATCAAAAAATACCTCTATCACTTTAATGCTTGCATTGGAAGTGGAAGAACAAGAATTAAAAAAACGTTTGCTGCTGAGAGGTAAAGATTCAGGCAGGGCTGATGATAAAGACCCTGAAGTAATTCAAAAAAGAATTAATGTTTACAATGCTGAAACAGCACCTGTAAAAAGTTTTTACGAATCGCAAAAAAAATATGTGGGCGTAAATGGCATTGGAAGCATTGATGATATTTTTAAAAGTTTGTGTAACGCAATTGATACATTTTAATTTTAGTCGTTCCAATACAAACCAGTCAGTTGATCATGCCCGCATACTATCCGACTACCTGACAGGTATGTTTGATTTGGTTTACTTTTATAATTCATAACTCATCATTCATAATTTCTTTGGACTCCAACTTTATAGATTACGTAAAAATTTCTTGCAAAAGCGGTAAGGGCGGTGCAGGCTCCGTGCATTTTCATAGAGATAAACTCACTGCCAAGGGTGGACCCGATGGTGGTAATGGTGGCAAGGGAGGAAGCATCATTGTGCGCGGCAATAAACAGTTATGGACATTGCTGCATTTAAAATACCGCAAACACGTAATTGCTGAAGATGGACAGGGCGGAAGTTTTGCATTACGAACCGGTGCCGATGGCAAAGATGAAATATTAGAAGTACCGCTTGGTACCGTTGCACGTGATTTTGAGTCAAACGAAATTTTATTTGAGATTGAAAATGATGGCGAGGAAAAAATTTTATTGAATGGAGGCAGAGGCGGAATGGGCAATGCACATTTTAAAACATCAACATTACAAACACCGCGTTTTGCACAACCAGGAGAAGATGGTTTTGAAGAATGGAAAGTGCTGGAGTTAAAATTAATGGCTGATGTCGGTTTGGTTGGTTTTCCAAATGCCGGTAAGTCAACTTTATTATCTGTAGTTTCTGCAGCAAAACCTGAAATTGCCGATTATCCTTTTACTACACTAGTGCCTAATTTAGGAATGGTTAAGTATCGCAACAACCGCTCTTTTGTAATGGCTGATATACCCGGAATAATTGAAGGAGCGCATATGGGGAAAGGATTGGGCTTACGTTTTTTGCGACACATAGAACGTAACTCTATTTTACTCTTTATGATTCCTGCCGATAGCAACGACATAAAAAAAGAGTATAAAATTTTATTGAATGAGCTCAAACAACATAACCCGGAGTTAGTTGATAAAAAAAGAATTCTAGCTATTACAAAAAGTGATATGTTGGATGATGAATTGCTGCGCGAAATGAAAAAGACGGTTCCAAAAGATAAAAATGCAGATGGCAGCAAGGTTGATGTATTATTTATTTCATCGGTGGCGCAAAAAGGAATTGATGAGCTAAAGGATAAGTTGTGGGATTTGATGAATACTTAATTTTATTTAGGTAATCTGATGTTTGAAAAAATTGAGGAGTTTGATGTAATGCTGTTTCTGTTTTTAAACAGTCACCACAATCCTTTTTTTGATTCTTTCTTTTACTTTATCACAAATCGCTTTGCATTAATTCCATTTTATCTTATTCTTTTATTCCTTGTTGTAAAAACTTTTAAAACCAACACCTGGAAAATATTACTTGCTGCTGCACTGCTCATTTTATGCAGCGACCAGCTATCCGTTTTACTTAAAAATACTTTTGAGCGCTACCGTCCTTGCCATAATTCAGAAATACAATCACTCATTCATTTGATAAACAATAAATGTGGCGGGCTGTATGGTTTCGTATCCTCACACGCAACAAACAGCATGGCTATTTCTGTTTTTCTTTTTTGCTTTTAAAAAATAAATATTCAAAAATTGGTTATTTACTTTTTGCCTATACACTTTTGGTTTCTTATTCAAGAATTTATTTAGGCTTGCATTACCCGCTCGATATGATGGGCGGATGGGTAATAGGATTTATTTTAGGAATTAGCTTTGCATTTTTAATAAAAAGTAAAATTAATTTATTGGAGTCGAATGTCTAAGCTGGAGGGTTTTAACAGAAATATTTCAACCTCTCTTTGCCTTCTGCTCCCTCAACATTTCCGGAAACCCTTGCTTTTTAAAAATGCATTAATGCTTTGTGCAATACGTTTGGCTTTTGTTTCATCTGTCTTTGCCGATTCAACCCACTTGCTGAAATAATTCTGATGAGAGCGAGTAAGTGTTTTAAAAAAGTTTAATGCATCAGGTTCTTCGGTTATGCAATCCATAAATTCTCCATTCAGTTGATATTCCGATTTGTCAAACTCAATTCTTACGTTAAGCATGGCACCATGTCTTTTACCCAATGCTTTGCGCATGTCCTTATCAATGGTTAAAATAAATTCTCCTTTACCCATTGGCAAAAGACTTTTTCCACAAAAAGAATAACTATCTAATTTGCCTTTAGTACGAAATCCTTTTTTATCATCAGGCTTTAGTTTGTGCGCAACATCAGCAGGAATAACAATATAAGTCCAGCCGGTTTTTTCGCCTTGTTTATCAAACTTTAAAATAGTGGTGGTGAATGTTACCATTCATGCAAGGATATAAAAAAGCCGGCATAGTTTGCCGGCTTTAAGGTTTGAAATTGATAAATACTTTTATTCTACGTGTCCTGTTTTAAAGAAAAGCTCAACCGTTTTTCCGTTGTCAGAAAATATAATCTGGTCGGCAAGGTGTTTCATTAAAAATACGCCTCTTCCTGTAGGCTTCTCAATATTTTCTGGTGCAGTAGGGTCGGGGAGGTTGTAATAATCAAAACCACTGCCCTGGTCAGAAATAGTAAATGACATGGTTTCTTCTTCCATTTCATAAGTAACCTTTACCTTTTTATTGGGGTCGTATTTATTGCTATGTTGTATGGCATTGTTTACAGCTTCGGTAACGGCTACCAGTATATTTCCAAAAGCATCTTCATGTATGTCATGTTCCGAGCGCATGTCATCAATCAGTTTTTCAATAATGTTTATGCTTTCGGGGCGAGAGCTGATTTCTATTGTCTGTGCGGCTTTCTTTAACATCATAGTGCAGTGGTTTTTTGCGATTCTAAAAATAATTTATTTTTTCTTTTACCAAACAGAAACTCCCAAATGTTTTTCCCGACTTATTAACTTACTTGCTAAGATTCTGAAAGTAAGAGTTAACAAGGTTTTTATAGTAAGGATTTAAGCTAGGAGGTACCGTTTTTAATAGTTCTGTTTCTTTTTCTTTTAACCTCTTGTACTCCTCAAAAGCCTGAGGGTTACGCAAAAATTGCTCTTTTTGCTTGCTCCGCCTTACGTTGTTCATCCTGCTCTCTTTCGCGCTGGGCATTCTCCGCTTCAAGCAGGCGGGTAACTATTTCCTGCTGGCGTTTAAGGGTTTCTTCTGTTATCTTTTTGTTGACAATATCACGTTCATTTTGTTCCATCTTTTCAGCTACCTGCCCGAGGTTGCCCATAGAGTTTTTGCCGTCTTTATTTTCCTGCTGGTTAAGCTGATTTAGCTCATTTCTGATGGCTTCCTGTTGTGCAGCCATACGCGCCAGTTCTTCGCTCATGCCCTTTTGAGATTGCCCGCTTTTCTTACCATTTCCATTTTTCCTTTCATATCCTTCAACTGCTGCGAAAGCTGTTGCTGCATCATTTTTAGCTTTTGTGCATTAGGACCCGGTTTTCCTTTGCCAGGTTTTTTGCATTGCCCGCCTTGCTTTTGTTGCTGGCTTTGCTGTTGCTGCTGTTGCATTTGCTCAAGCGATTCATTTAAAAGCAAAGCAAGGTTATTGGCAGAGGTCATTACAAACTGCTGAGAGCTGCGTGCTTGTGGCACCATCCTGTCCTCCATCTGGTCAATAGATTTACCAATGTTGTCGTCAATTTTTCCAACTTCGGTATTAACTAAGTTTTGTATTTGCATTACCCGCTTACTTAAAGCGAATAAAGAATCTTCAATAATTTTTACATCATCCTTGAGCTTGCGCTGGCGTTGCCCAAGCTTTACATATTCCGGATTCATGATGTCAACTTTCTTTAGGTCAGCCATCAAAGATTCCTGGTCAAAAGAAAACCGAATAAGGTTTTCTAACAAATAGCGCAACGACTGCATGTCTTCTTCCTGTTGCTCTTCTTCTTGTTGAGCCATCTGTTGCTGCATTTTCTGGCTCATTTGCTGCATTTTTGTGCTGCATTTTTTTGCGACTGGCTTGCTTTACTCTTTTTATTATCACCTAACTGTTGCTCGCTGTTTTGCATCTCCTGCTCAACCTGTTGCTCTTCCTGTTTGGTATCTGCAAGCTCTTGTGGAAATTCTAATTGTTCATTCTTCTTTTGCAATTCTTGCAAATCTTTTTTTATCTCATCAAACTTATTGCCCAGTTCCTTTTGCTCTTTCTGCAATTGTTCGCCATCAGCTTTTTTGTCTTCCGATTTTTCAGCAAGCTTTTGTTGCTCCTCAGCAAGTTTATCTAAGTTGCTGATGGCGTCCTTTAGTTTTTGCTCCACCTCCAATTGTTTGAATAACTCAAGTGTTCTATCCAACTGCTTTTCCAAATCTTTATTGGTCAGTTTCATTTTATCAAGCATTTCCTGTGTTTTCTGCTTGTCGAACTGAGAGAGCATTTGCTCCAATTGTTTCATCAAATCCTTTAGCTCCTGGTTCTGGAGTTTGTTAAATAATTCTTCTATTTGTTTCTGCTTTTCAGCAAGTTCATTTTCCTTGTTGTATTCATTTTGCTTGGCAGTGCTTTGTTGCTGCTGTTGTTGTACACTTTTTATTTTTTCTTCAAGCGCTTTTTGCTCTTTTATTAAATCTTCAATTTTCTTTTTGTCATCATAATCAGCATTCTTTTTTTCAAGCAGCTTTTTGGCTTCGTCAGTAATTTTCTTTTGCAGTTTTTTTACATCTTTTAAACTTTCCGATAAATCTTTTTTAATGTCATCGTTGCTTTTGTCGGTTTGCGCCTGCAGCTCTTTTTCGGTAGGGGCTTTAAATAATTGCGATTGCGAACGTGCGGACTTTGGACCGCTTACGCCATCATTATCCCACACCTCAAAATAATATTCTATCTGGTCGCCCGGCAGTACATTTAAAGCAGAAGCATCCCAGTAATAAAAAAACTGGTTGGTGTTTTGCGATTTGTTGATGGAGATGTTATCATAGTTTGCAGCAGTTGTTTTTTCTTGTGTTTCTTTTGCGTTAATAAAACGATACACAAATGAAAGTCGCGAGAAACCATAATCATCTTTAATAATTCCGCTGAAATAAATTTTTTGGGTTGACAAAGAATCTTTTTGTTCAGATGCTTCAATAGAAGGATAGGCATCGGGTGTAACAGTGATGGCATACATCATGCTGTCGTTACTTTTTAACTGATTGTTTGCAACCGTAACCGCATAGTTGTTGTTGCGCACAAATGTCCTGGCGTAAGCAAAAGTATTTTCAGAATTATTTAGCGTTATAGTCGTGTCGGTAAAACGAATTGCCATTTCACCCGTGTTTTGAGTAGTAAATTTCCAGTTGATGCGAGTACCGGCAGGAACAATAATATCACCAGTGTTTTTTAGTGTTTCATTTTGCTTGCGGAGGTAAGCAGGATAAGAAAGCTGTAAATCAAAATTTAAAACCACAGGTTTGGGTACTACTGTTAATTCATATTCTTTACTCTCAAAGCCATCGGCAAATAATTTAAAGGAAGTTGTCTTTTGTAAATTTTCAAACAGGTAACCAAAGTTGAGTTTATCGGTTTTGTCTAATTTAAATTTGTTGTTTCCCTGTAATAGATAGATGCTTTCCGGTATTTCTTCGCCTTCAATTTTTACCTGCAACTGAAAATCTTCCTGCTGCACAGCTTTTAAATTGTTATTGTTACCACAAAACGAAAAGGTGCAGGTTTTTCAAAAGCAGTGTTATGGTTTACAATCCTACGAGCGCTGTCTTTAATTACATTAGGTGCAGCAAAAAGCAAAACAATCATTACCAAGAGCGGAACAGCAGCATAAGGTAAAAAGCGTTTGTTTTTGCTAAGGTCAATGGCGTTGCTGAAAGGAACCGGTTTTAATTCGGCAGCTTTTTGGTTGATGCTTGCATTTACTAACGCTAAATTTTTAACCGTATCGGCTGTTTGCTCTTTTAATTGTAAGGTATTAAGTAATTTATCGCTGATGTTTGGAAAATGATTTCCGATTATTCTGCTTGCCTGCTCGTGAGAAATAATTTTACCAAGACGGTATGTTTTTAAAAGCGGAATGGCAACAAGCCTTACTAAAATAAAAACATTAATCCCAATAAAGGAGTAAAAGAGTACAGACCGCACTCCAGTGCCAAACCAACCTACGTACTCTATCAGCACTACAGAAAGGAAAAAAATAAGCAGTACAGCCAGTGTATAAATGCTGCCTTTAATTACCTGGTTGCGATAATACTTTCGCGTAAAGGCATCAATCTTTTGGAGTAATAAATCGTAATTGTTTTGGTTGTTCATGACCAGACTAAAATACAAAACAAAGCGTAATGAAAACTATGAACGTTTAGTTAAAAAGAAAGTTGTGGCAAAAGTATTAGAAACAGTTAAGAATTTGCTTAAGCTTATTTTTTTGACACAGATTTACAGATTAATAAAAATTGATTGGTTGATTTTCACTGATACTGCTTCGCAGCAAACAATCAGTGAAAATTTTAAAGCGAAGCGCTTAAATTGCCTTCCAAAATCTGTGAATCTGTGTCAATTTTTTTTTTAATGTGGCTGATTAGTACAAATTCAATTCATAACTCGCTTATCAGATAAATTAAGTCAGTTTCTTAAACAACACAGTGCCTTGCAAAAACACCAAGCGGTAGTTTACTTCCATGTGTGCTTTGTAAATAAATCTCACCACATTCTCTGTTTATGTTTTTGGCAAAATACTGATCAAAAATATTTTCAATTATCAATGATGAAAACCCCAATGAATAAGTATTAAGAATGATAAAATGTTTTTCATGTAACAGCTGAGAAACCAATTGCATCATTTCATTTATCTGATCTTCTAACTTCCAGCTTTCACCATTTGGGCCGTGTCCGTAAGCAGGAGGATCTAAAATAATTCCATGGTATTTTTTGCCGCGTTTTACTTCGCGTTTCACGTAAGTAAGTGCATCTTCCACCATCCATCGTATATTATTTAGTCCTGATAATTCCATATTTTCTTTTGCCCATGTAACTACCTGTTTAATAGAATCGAGATGGGTGATATCTGCACCTGCCGCTTTTGCCGCAATTGATGCAGCACCGGTATAAGCAAAAAGGTTGAGGACTTTCAACTCCTCTGTTCCATTAATTTTTTTTAGAGTTTGAATGGAGTTTGATATGTAATTCCAGTTTACAGATTGCTCTGGAAATAGAACCTACATGTTTAAAAGTTAAGGCAAGCCTGAAAGTAAGTTCTTTTCCGTCAGGCAGCTTATAATTTATTCTCCATTGATCGGGCATGGTTTTTAATTTTTCCCACGTACCTGATGAACTGTTTTAGAAACAAACTTAACGTGTGCCTGTTTTTCCCACTCCTTTTGCGTTAGTGCAGGCGACCACACCGCCTGAGGTTCAGGGCGCATGGTGATGTAACTACCCCAGCGTTCTAATTTCGAAAAGTTTCCGCAATCAATTAATTCGTAGTCGTTAAAGTTTTGAGGAGTAAGTAAATGCATGGCACGAAAATAACGTTTATTTATTCGGCTACATTTGTGCATCAACTAAATGTACCATTATGCTGGCAAGTATAAATCACAATGGCAAAACATACACAATTGATTTTTCTAAACCCATTGATATTTCAATTCCGTTGCGCGCAGGTGCAAACAACGTAAACGCATGGTATGCACCTCCCGTTAAAATTGAACCTGTGGTAATGGGTGATTGGATAGGAGATGTAAAGCAGGGAGGAAGTGTAAATTTCAGAAATGTCTGTCTAAACCCTCATGCTCATGGAACCCATACGGAATGTGTTGGTCACATTAGCAAAGAAGATTTTTCGCTTAACACTTGCCTTACAAAGTTTTTTTTTGGTGCGCAACTCATCACCGTTAAGCCCGAATCAATTGGAGAAGATTTGGTTATTTCTAAAGAGCAAATTCAATCAAAACTTAACGGTAACACGGAAGAAGCAATTATTATAAGAACATTGCCGAATGGGATTGATAAATGCACCAGGCAATACTCCAACAGCAATCCTCCTTTTGTACATGCTGATGCAATGAATTTTTTGGTAGAACAAAATGTAAAAGACTTGCTAATTGATTTACCTTCGGTTGACAAAGAAAAAGATGATGGTGTGCTTGCTGCTCATCATGCTTTTTGGAATTATCCTGAGCAAACGCGTACCGATTCAACTATTACGGAATTATTTTTTGCTGATGATTCAATTGCTGACGGCTTTTACTTTCTCAATTTACAGATTACTTCATTAGAAAATGATGCGAGCCAAGCAAACCTGTTTTATACACACCATTGAGCTAACGCAAAGCCTGTATTTGATCAACCAAAGCATCCAACTTATGTGCATCGCTTAACATAAATGCACCGCTTCTTGTTCTGCAAAGTTTATTAAGGTAGGCACCGCTGTTTAAAGTTTTCCCAAAATCATCAGCCAAGGAGCGTATATATGTTCCTTTGCTGCAAACAATCCTGAAAGAAACAATTGGTAATTCTATTTTAGTTATTTCAAATTCAAAACAGTTACCGGCTTTGTTTCATTATCACTTCCTCACCTCGTCTTGCTTTTTCGTAAACTCTTTCACCTTCTTGCTTTATGGCCGAGTGAACAGGTGGGGTTTGCATTAAATCACCGGTTAGTGTTTTGGCTGCGGAAAAAATTAAATCGGTGGTAATATGGTTTACCTCGAAGTGTTTATTAACGTCTGTTTCTTTATCAAAAGATGGAGTAGTGGCGCCCAAAAAAAACTCACCTGAATATTCTTTTTCCTGTGCCTGCCATTCATCAAGCCGCTTGGTATTTTTGCCGGTACCAATTATTAACAACCCGCTGGCAAGCGGATCTAATGTGCCGGCATGACCTACTTTTAGGTTCTTGTAAATTTTCTCTCCTTCTTCATTTTTAATTTTTCTTACCTCGTTTCTAATTTTGTTTACTACATCAAACGAAGTCCACTCCAAAGGTTTGTCAACCAGAAATATTTCGCCTTCTAAAAAATTAAATGCCATAAAAAAGTTTGCCCAAAAGTAATGATAGTTGCTTGCAATGGTTTTATACATTTGAGCTTTCTTTCAATACAAGCTTACAATAATGAAAACAATTTCAATTTTAGTTAAAGGAAAAGTTCAAGGTGTTTTTTTCAGGAAGTATGCAAAGGATAAAGCAGATGAGTTGGATGTTTCGGGCTTTGTAAAAAACATAAACGATGGTTCGGTATATATTGAAGCAACTGGCAATGAAGATGCGCTTAATAAATTAGTTGCATGGTGTAACCACGGACCAATGCTTGCACAGGTTGCATCTGTAGAAACAAACCTGATGGAATTGCACGATTTTGATGGATTTGAAATTTCTTACTGAAACAATAAACTGTTTATTCGTTAATTGATTTTAAACTGATAATTTAGAGGCAAAATAAAAAGTATGTTTAAAAAACTTTTCGGGTGGGGAAGTGATGATGATAAAACGGCAGTTGATTTTTCGGGTGTAATTACTGACATGCACTCACACCTTATACCGGGCATTGACGATGGAAGTAAATCTTTAGAAGAATCTATTGAATTAATAAAGGAATTGTGTGAGCTGGGGTTTAAAAATTTTATTACCACTCCTCACATCATGAGTGATTTTTATAAGAATACTCCTGAAATAATTTTAAGTGGGTTGGAGAAGGTAAGAGAAGCAGTTAAAGAAGCTTGTCTTCCGGTTACTATAAATGCTGCTGCCGAATATTATTTAGATGATGGGTTTGTACAAAAGTTAGAAAATGAAAAACTGCTTTGTATCAAGGACAACTATTTGCTTTTTGAAATCAGTTATGTAAACATGCCTGAAAATATGATGGATGTTATTTTCCGTATGCAGGTGCAAGGTTACAAACCTATTATGGCTCACCCGGAACGATATCCCTTTTGGTTCAGTAATTTTGATTTTTACAAAAGCCTTCGCGACCAAGGTGTGCTGCTGCAACTGAATGTAAATTCTTTAAGCGGTTACTATGGACCTGAGGCAAAAAAGACAGCAGAAAAAATGATTGATTTAGAATTGGTGGATATGATTGGAACAGATACCCATGCCATGAAGCATATTAAAGCTTTACAGAAATGCACCAAAGAGAAATATTTTAAGAAGCTGCTTGAGTTTAATTTATTGAATAAACATTTGTAACATGTTAAAACAACAAATAGAAAATTATGCCCGCTATACTGTTTGGGCAAATGGTAAAGCAACAGATTTTCTTTTGGCATCGGGAAGTGAAGCGTTGCATAAAGAGCAGGCAAGTAGTTTTTCTACACTTGAAAAAACTGCTTACCACATTTATGATGCAGAATATGTTTGGATAAAACGGATAAAGGGCGAGCCATGGACATGGCCACCGTCTGCTAATCTTAAGGTTAATTCGTTTGAAGAGTTTTGCAGTGTATGGAAAAGTATTTCTGAAGAACTTTTAGCATTTACTTTATCTCTTACAGAAACAGATTTGCAAAAATTTGTATCCTATAAAAACAGCAAAGGCGAACCTTTTAATACTACTATAGCCGATTGCCTGATGCATTGTTTTAACCACAGTACTTACCATCGTGGACAAATTATAACTATGCTGCGAGGCGCGGGGTTTACAAAAGTAACCTCTACCGATTACATCACTTTTACGAGAGTGTCTGAGGTTTTACAATAGAATTATAAACGGAGAGTAGTCTTTCATAAAACAGACGTGCATTTAATTTGTCTTCAGAAAATTGTCTGGCATTTTTCCCCATGTTCATTATTAAATTTTTATTTGCAAAAAACTTATTGATTTTCTCTGCTAATTCCTTTTCATTATAAGCATTGTACACCATCCCGGTTTCGCCTTCTATGATATACTCAGGAATACCACCCATGTTGCTGCCAATAACGGGCTTACTATGCGCATACGCTTCTGCAAGTACATAAGGAAAGTTATCATACCAAACTGATGGAATTACTACAAAGCTGCAATAGCTCATCAGTTGTTTAATTTCGTCAGCATTTATAATTCCTTTAAAAGAGATATTTTTTAATTGAAGTGATGATACAAGTTGTTTTAATTTTTCTTCTTCCGGCCCACTGCCTGCAATAACAAGAGGAATATCATGATTATATTGCATTGCCTTAATTAAAACATCAACACCTTTCTCATCACTCAATCTTCCGGCATACAAAACATAGTTTTTATTTTGAACTGAAGGAGCAAATTGCTTTACATCAAATGGCTTTCCAACAAATTCATACTTATACTTATCACCCCAAAACTCTTTTGTTTTTTCCAACATAAATTTGCTTTCAAACAAAAACGCTGAAATATTATTTTTTATCACTCCAGTAAAATGATGAGCATAAGATTCAACCGCGCTAACAACGCTTACACCTACTGAATGCTTGCAGCAATTTTTTAAGGCGGCATTATAAAATTTGTTTCCCTTACAGGCTTCGCAAATTTTTCCATTGTGAAACAAACGGTAGTTGGGGCAAATATGTTTGTAATCATTGCACGACATTACAACAGGAATATTTCTTTCCCTGCAGGCATTGAGTACAGAAGGTGAAATAGTTGTAAAAAGAGCAAATACGTGTACGATATCCGGTTTAAAATTGTCGAGAAGTTTGCCGAAAAGCGCTTTGTTTTTTTTTGAATAAATTATTTCGGGAATAGCAGTTAGCTTTTTTTAAAATGTTCCCATCAAGATAATCCTCGTATTCACCAAACACAACATTCTCGTCTCTCGCAAAACATCACTACTGTTTGCAGCCGGAAAATCAGTAGTAAAAATTTTCACCACATGTCCGTTTGCTCTAAGGATGGCAGCCGTATCCTGAAAATAATTTTCGGCACCGCCTGTTTTACGCCAGAATTTATGTACCAGCAGTATTCTCATTTTTCAACTTTCTAATGCGTAAATACTCACTGGCAGTTAAGCCAGCCAACAACCAAAAATATATTCCAAAAGAACGGAATGTAAATGTGGCAACAATAAATGAGTAGGGAATAGAAGCTAATACCAGTGTTAACGTTGCAAGTGAAATAACTTTATAAATGGACTGATCTGTATTTAACCAAACGTACCTTGCAGTTTTATAAAGCACAAACAAAATATAAATAAATACCGCCATGCCTATTAAGCCGTAGTAGGCAATAAACGCAACCCAAAATACATCATTAATAATCAGTAAATTTTCAAACGGTGTAAGCACATTCATTTCTTTTTTTAAAAGTTTTTGTAATGCAAATTCATTGGCAGGGCTGTTTCCAATTAATGTCACAGAGCGAAGTAATGAGCCGCCAACATTTTCTAAAATCCACCCGCGTGCATGTTTAAAAGTGTTATCAGCATAGGACTCTGACATCAATACCGTAATGTTTGAAACAGGGTCAACATATTTGAATTTAGGATTTACAAACTGAACACCTTCTCTTCCGCTTAGTGCTGGTTTTATTAATGCAAATGCAAAAAACAAAACACCAAATAAAGCAAAGCGAGAAAGCAGTTTTGTTTTTCCTGCAAGCAGCATCATGGAAGGAATACTTAAAATTCCAATAATTGCGGAGCCGCGGGAGTAGGTAAAAAACAATGCAACTATAATAGCGCCCACACTGCACCACATTATTAATCTGCGGTATTTACCCAATGGGTAGTTACCTAACAGAAAAGCAAGTATTACTAAAAGTATAATTACTAAGAATGTTGCCAACGCAATCGAGTCTCCAAAAGTTCCAATTACCGCGCCCTGCTCAATGCCTCCGTGATAACCACCTTTTAAAATTTTAAAATTCAAATCTTTTGCACCAAAAGTGAGATTGAGTGCGCGTGGATACCAAAACTGTGCAATACCCATAAAATGCTGCTGAAAAGAAAGTAATGATTGAACCACTGCAACAATTATCAAGGCAGATAACATTATTCTTAGCGCTTTAGGATTGAACTCGAAATTAATAAGGACATAAAACAATAACAAAAACCTGAATGCAGACTTAAATCCAACAAATGCTTCAAAAAAGGGTGCATGATTTACAATGATTGTGATGATGGTAAGGAAAATAAAAATGATAACAGGCGTGTCAATAGGAGAGCCGGAAACTTTTTTACGATGCGAGAATTTATTGAACACCATTAAAGCGAACAAAACATAAATAAAAAACTCAAAAGCATAGCGAAGCAGCACATATGCGTTTTCCGCAACCGGTAAATACTTTAACAGCATTACCTCAAAGGGAATAAAAAGCACTAAAAGAAATATAAGTCGGGAAAAGGTAAACTTAATAACCGGTTGTTGCATTTTAAATTTTATTCCAGTGGCTTAAATCGCGATTAAGTAAAAGTGATAACTTCTCATTTAATGGTTTAAAATGCGAGATTATTTTAAGTTTGGTTATTTCATTAATAGGAGGTGGAGTAAAATCTTTTTCGTTTAGCGCTGTAACAGTTTTGCGAAGTTTTCGGAGATAAGTGTTTGGAATAATTTTTTTCAAACCGGTTTTAATAGCATTGTCAGTTACCGTTAATCTTGCCAGTGTTTGTACGCGTGCTTTTGCCGAAACATTGTATTCAACTTTCAAGTTTGGCTGAAATGAATTATCAAGCTCGCAAAAATCAAAAACATGTTGCATGGTGGCTGCAGCATCTTCTTTTAAATCTTCCTGCAAAAGAATTAAAACCTACTGCTTGCTAAAGTATTTATAGAGTGTTTCAACTTGCTTGACATAATTTCCTTTTTCTAAATAGGAAACATTGCTTATGTGTAATTTATCTGAAAATCTGTTTGGATTTGCAGCAATTGCATCTTCAAATGTTTCAATATTTTCCCAGCCTCTTCTGCGTGCAAACCAGTAAGCAGAATAAGCTCGGCTCAAAGGATTACGCAAGACTAAAATTATTTTTGCATTAGGGTTGTGCTCTTTAACTCGCGAAATATGCTCTTCAAAAAAAATAATGTCAACGTTTTTAATAAGAAGTTTTTTTTGAGAGAAATCTTCAATTTTATATTTATTCAACAATGCGTTAAATGGAAGTTGGTACTCGCTGTCAATACTAAAGTAGCCAAACTCAGGAGTTGAATGAGTAACAACATCCGGATGTTCGCCAATATAATTTTTCAGAGAAGTGGTAGCCGCTTTTTGCACACCCGCAATTACTATGTCAATTTTTGGAGTCATATCAATTGCAACGAAAATACGTTTTTAAAGGTAGATTTATTCAGCAAGTACCAATAAACTCCAGCCGCCTAAAATTCTTACTGCTAAATCTTTGTTTAAAGAAAAAGCAATTTTTCTTGGCATCCTTGCAAATGCAGATAATGTTGACTTGGCCGGAAGCTCTAAAGTGTCGGCTGTATATTGCCAGTCAATAATTTTATAGCCCGAATCAATGAGCGTTGCAAATGCAATGTCTTTTGTAAAGTAATGAATATGTCCGACTTTTTTCTGCGATCAATAATGGGTTTACTTCTTAAAACAGATTGAACACTTAAATCTAACGGGATATGAAAAACTTTATACTTCGCTTTGGTTTTTAATTTTTTCAGAAATGAATAATAATCTTCCACATGCTCAAATACATCTACAGCCATTGCAATATCAAAACCCGCTGTTGAGGAACTCAGTAAATCCTCATTGAAAAATTTGAGAGAATTATTTTCTTTTCTTTTTGCAATCTCAAATCCACGGGGTGAAATTTCGTATCCGAATAATTTTTGATTCTCCAAACTCTTTCATCAGGCAATTAAGTACTTCGCCTGCACCACATCCAACATCTGCAATAGATTGAAACTGTATCTTGCTTTTTTTAATGATGGAAGAAATTTTTTCTGCCTTCCATGGAGAACGCTCACTGTGCCATTGTGGATTTTGATCTAAGTAAGTTCCGTCTGTATAAATATTATCCATTAAATAATCTTTGCAAAAGGATTAAACCACATCGCAATTTTGTATTTGCGGTAAATATAAATGGCTGTTGTAACATTCCACAAAATCATATAAAAGGAAGCCGCAATTGCTGCGCCTGTCATTCCATATTCAGGAATTAAAAAAATGCACAGGAAGCAATTGATTACTGTACATAATAAAACAATGCGCTGAAATATTTTTTCATTACCAGTCATGTTCATAAACGTGCCAACCGTACCTGCAAATTATTAATCACTTGTCCTGCAAGTAAAATCAACAGAATGAAACTTCCAGTAGTAAACTCATTTCCAAAGAGAGAGAGAGAATAAACTTGTTGAACACTACAATTAGAACAAACACCGGGAGAGAAGCATAAAAATTTAATTGTGCTGCTTTTATGGAATGATTACGCAATGCTTTATAGTCTTTGTTATGAAACGCTGTTGCAAAGCGCGGACCTGTAACACTGTTAACGCTCATTAAAACAAAACTGGTAAACGTTGCAATTTTTAATGCCACACTAAAAATTCCTACTTCAGTTTCGTTGGCATATATCCCTAAAAGAATGGTGTTGAGCCAGACTTATCAGCAGCAACGAACTGCTTAGCATCATGGGTAATGATGTTTGTAGTAATTTAACCGACTGATATTTCGTTTACTACATGAGAAGCTTTTGATAAAATTCTCTTTTTAACCAGCCAGGTTCCTGATATGGTAAGTAGTATTAATCCTGCGGTGTAGGCAATGATTGGAAGATGTTCGTTGTTGAAAAACAAGGAACCCGCGCCCAATAAAATAAGTGCATATAAAAAATAAGAAACGTGTTGAGCATATGCGTAAACGGCAATCATGCCATAACCACGATACACTTCGCTGTTTACAAAGCGCAGCATCATTAGCAATAATGCAAAAGCAGAAATTTTAAATGGAAAAGTTAGTTGCGGTTTTTTTAAAAACATAAAGCGCAAAGGGTTCTGCACAGAAGAAAAGAATTAAGGAGAGAAAAATGCCGGAAGTAAAAATGAGTTTCAGTACAGTTTGGTACAGCCCTTTAACAGCATTGTGATTTTGAGCAACTAAAAATTTTGAAACATATTTTACAATGGCAGTATCTGTTCCCATTTTGCCAATGATGGTAAACATAAGCAGCACGGTAGTTGTTAAAGAAAATACACCAACAGCATCGGCACCATATAATCTTGAAACAAGAATGATGAAAAGGTAGCCAAGAAAAAATCCAAAGGATCGGAGGATAAAAGTTGTGCCGGATTGTTTTACCAGATTACTTTTAAATACATTTTTAAAAAGCTCTTTCACAAAGGGAATTTTAAAATAAAACCGCAACCATAGAATTGATTGCGGTTTTAAATAAGTCTCGAATAATATTTACGCCAACTCTCTCCTTATAATATTTAATGCAGCACCGGCTTTAAACCACTCCAATCTGATTTTCGTTGTAGGTGTGGTTTACTTTTATTTCGTCTTTACTTCCATCTGAATGATTGAGGATAAGAGTTAATTGAGAACCGGGCACAAAATTTGTCAAGCCGATAATATCAATGCTGTCATCTTCTTTAATCTTATCGTAATCGCTTTTATCGGCAAAAGTTAATGCAAGCATGCCCTGCTTTTTTAAATTGGTTTCGTGAATACGTGCAAACGATTTTACGAGTATGGCTCTAACCCCAAGAAAACGAGGCTCCATAGCAGCATGCTCGCGCGAAGAGCCTTCGCCATAATTTTCATCACCTACCACAATGCTTCCAATGCCTGCTGCTTTGTAAGCGCGCTGCACTTTTGGTACTTCGTTGTAAGAACCATCAAGTTGATTTTTAACTGAGTTGATTTTTTCGTTGAAGAAATTGGTTGCGCCAATTAAAAGGTTGTTGCTAATGTTATCTAAATGTCCGCGAAACTTTAACCGGGGACCAGCCATGCTGATGTGATCGGTGGTGCATTTCCCTTTGGCTTTGATAAGTAGTTTGAGACCTTTTAAATCTGTGCCTTCCCACGGAGAAAATGGTTCTAACAACTGCAAACGGTTTGATGTTGGCGAAACTTTTACTTCTACATTGCTTCCATCTTCGGCAGGTTTCTGATAACCTGCATCCTCTACTGCAAAACCTTTTGAAGGAAGTTCTTCACCGGTGGGTGGATCTAATTTTACTTTCTCACCTTTTTCATTAATTAAAAAATCGGTGAGGGGATTAAAGTTAAATCGCCTGCAATGGCAAGTGCAGTTGTAATTTCGGGCGAGGCAACAAAAGCATACGTATTAGGATTGCCATCATTACGGCTCTGGAAATTTCTGTTGAAAGAGTGTATGATGGAATTTTTTTCCTTTTTCTCTGCACCTACACGGCTCCACATTCCAATACATGGTCCGCAGGCATTGGCAAAAACGGTAGCGCCAATTTTTTCGAATGTATTGATGAAACCATCGCGCTCTATGGTATAACGTATTTGCTCACTGCCGGGAGTGATGGTGAACTCGGCTTTTGTTTTTAAATTTTTATCGGCAACTTGTTTGGCAAGCGAAACAGCGCGCGAAATATCTTCATAAGACGAGTTGGTGCAGGATCCAATTAAGCCTACTTCAATTTTGGTGGGCCAGTTGTTGGCAGCAGCTACTTCTTTCATTTTAGAAATTGGCGTTGCCAAATCGGGAGTAAACGGTCCGTTGATTTGTGGCTCTAACTCCGATAAATTAATTTCTATTACCTCATCAAAATATTTTGAGGGGTTGGCATACACTTCGGCATCGCCAGTTAAATGTTCTTTTATTTGGTTTGCAAGGTCGGCAATATCGGCACGAGCTGTTGAGCGGAGGTAACGTTCCATAGACTGGTCGTAACCGAACGTGGAGGTGGTGGCACCAATTTCGGCACCCATGTTACAAATGGTACCCTTGCCGGTGCAGCTTAAACTGATAGCGCCTTCGCCAAAATATTCTACTATGGCACCTGTACCACCTTTAACGGTAAGTATGCCCGCTACTTTATTAATAACATCTTTTGCAGAACTCCAGCCGGAAAGTTTACCCGTGAGTTTAATGCCAATTAATTTGGGCCACTTTAATTCCCATGCCAGGCCAGCCATTACATCACAAGCATCAGCACCGCCTACGCCTATGGCAAGCATACCCAATCCGCCAGCATTAACGGTATGGCTATCCGTACCTATCATCATCCCGCCAGGAAATGCATAATTTTCTAAAACAATTTGGTGGATGATACCAGCGCCCGGTTTCCAAAAGCCTATTCCGTATTTGTTAGATACAGAGGCGAGGAAATCGAATACTTCGGCACTGTCGTGTTTGGCAGCATTTAAATCTTTTCCTGAACCTTCCTTAGCCACAATCAAATGATCGCAATGTACGGTGGAGGGAACAGCAACTTTTGGACGACCAGCCTGCATAAATTGAAGCAAAGCCATTTGTGCTGTGGCATCCTGCATGGCTACACGATCGGGGGCAAAGTCAACGTAGTTTTTGGTGCGCTCAAAATCTTTTAGCGCCTGTGAGTTATGGAGGTGGGAGAAAAGAATTTTTTCGGAGAGGGTTAACGGGCGGTTTACGAGCTTGCGGGCTGCACTAATCTTTGAAGGCAGTTGTGCGTAAACCTGTTTGATCATTTCTATGTCGAAAGCCATTGGAAGAGAATTATGAATTGAGAATTATGAGTTATGAATTGAATTAGAGAGCGAAGGTAAGAATTTGAAATTATTAAAAGACAGGAGGGCGGAAGAGGGGAGGAAAAGGTGCAGAGCAATGTGAAAAAGGTTGCGGGAAAAGTGATAATAGTGAGCAACTGATGTTTATACGGCAGGAAGAGATTGCAGAAGATTAGAAGAAAAGCGAGCAGGGAAGCAACCAATTTAAAACGGGGACCGGGAAAGGAGAATCGGACACAAACTAATGTGCAAAAGACTATTACAAAAGCGCATTTAAAGAAAACA
This sequence comes from Bacteroidota bacterium, assembly GCA_016714005.1. Lineage (GTDB taxonomy): Bacteria > Bacteroidota > Bacteroidia > AKYH767-A > OLB10 > JADJOA01. Next base: position 268,420 of record JADJOA010000002.1, on the reverse strand, counting down.
AAAGTGCAGGAGACGATAGTGATAAGTGTGAATGAAGATGCTTTAGTTATTGGAAATGAGGTGCTTGAGCATCTGTGGGTATATGGAAGAGGTTGTTTTTGGGGTAAAAAAGGCGTAAGATGGGTGTAGGGTTTTGTAACTTTTTACGTAGGCCACGTAAAACTTTTGAAAAAATTGATAAAAATAAAGTCAACCGGACACTAATTTAAGCATCCAAACAAAATGCGAATAAACGGCAAGGTTACATATTATGAGCCGCAATATGGCACCGGTATTATTCATTCAAATACTGATAAGGAGTTTTATTTTTTTAAAGATGAGCAGTTTTTGAAAAAGGATTTTACTGTGTATGACGGTATGGTTTTAAGCTTTGAAACAGAAGATGTGGAGCATGAGTTGGTGGCAAAAAACATAAAGCCATAAGTCCATATATTAAAAGGCATTGTTTCATTAATTAATCTTAAAAGGGATTTAATTTATATAACAACTGCAAATGGAATAGTGTATTGGAGCAAACACAGCAATTGTATTGTAACTCAAAGAGGCAGGGCGGTGCAGTTGTATGACCAGGTTCAGTTTAATGTGTGGAGAGGTGAACATAAGGTGTGCCGCGCTATAAATGTATTGTGCGATAACCGTTTTGCGCTGAGCAGGTTTTGCAGGTATATTTATATGAAAAATATTTGCGATGATATTGTTGCAATTGCCCAACCCGAAAACTGGAATTATACCAACTTAGAAACTGATGACAGCCCGCTGCTGGTTAACTACATTATACACACCTTGAAAATTCTATAAAGCAGGATTTAATTTCGTATTACATAAATGATTCAAAAACATATGCCTGTGCTTATTTTAACACAGGGCTTGTGTCTAAAATGAACCAGGATGTTATAATGGTATTTTCTAAAAAGATCAAAAATGCTGAGTCATGGAAAACACCCGAAAACTGGAAGTATAGCCTATGTTCCGATGCTGATGCCAACATTATTATTAACAGCAACAACGGTTTGCGTGCTCCGGTTTATAAGAGCCAACGGGGGTATAATACGTTTGACACAAATATTGCTGTAACCATCAATTTTGAAAGTACCATAGCGCATGTTTTTCATTTATTGCCAAAGGAAATGATAGTTAAGGGAAAGGAGTATAGCATTGCTGCCGTTAACAGTGCAATTGCAAATAGTTTGCAGTTAATACGGGATGGAAAAATTACACCCGAAAAAAAATATTACCATAACGATATAGAGTTTATAGCCCCACTGTATTACAAACAAAAGCAACTGCCATTGGCAGTGCTTATTAAGCGCCTTAGCGCTAATGAGTATATTGCTAACACACTTATTCCTTTAGATAAAGCGTATAAAAATGCTCGGTTGCTTGGCGCTATTAAAAGCGAATGGCTAAAACCTGTGTGTTGTTTTAGCAATATGCCCGAGCAGTTTTAAATAAACAATCAGAGGATAGATATCCCAAAATTAAGGGAGAGGAGTAAACCGCAAGCCTTTACTGCGACTTTACAATTGAAACCTGTGCTCAACCTTACAGGGGTGCTACCTCACAAGCCCCGCTTACGACCTTCAGGTTATATCAAATCTTTTATTTATAGAATTGTTTTTATTATTTGTAAAGCCTAAAATCTATCCTGCTTTTTCGTAAGCAGTTTTAATCCAATTTATAATTTCTGTGTCAATTTTGTTAATGTCCGCAATTTTAATTTTATGCGAGCACATTGAATTCGGTTTTTCTGCTTCCAATTTTTCTGTTGGCTCTTGTCCTTTTAAATTGATGCCAATTTCAAAACGTGTTTTGGTTGCAGGATTTAAAACAGCAAATTGCTTTTTTCTTCGCAAACTAACATAAGTGTTTTTGGAGCAATTTCGATGTCGTTCCCAAAGGTTAAAATTTCGGCAATGAGTTTGTCATAAATCGGTTTGAAGTGTTCTTTGTCTTTGTATTGTTTGCTTATTAAATCATCTTGATTTTCTGCCGAACCTGCGTCTGTTTCGTTTGCTTTATGTGCTACAAGATTTGCAAATCCGTGAGTAAATTCGTGTTGTTCTTTCAAAAACTTTATTATTTCTCCGTGTTTTACAAAATTTTGTTTCTTCACAATGTTAATCCATTGTTCTAAAGTTTTACCTGTGTTTTTATGCAGGTTGTCAATCATTGTTTGTGTTGCTTTGTCCATATTTTCTGTTTTATTTACAGTAGGCCCAAAATGATGAACAACGTCAGACTATGAAAGGGGTTTTTTCACAGTCTGACGTTTTGTGGCTTGGCGAAGTGGGGGATTTTCAGCACAACACGTGATACGAGAAGCATACAATTCAAATTTAGCAAAAATTTTTATTCGAAGAACGTCCGTCCTAATTGCGCCAAGCCACAGTAAGGTGCTGCCATTCATCGTCCAACTTGTATCCTTTTTGATTTAAAATGTAAGTATTCAGGTAAATATATTTCTGTTTTTATTAAGTGTTTATGGTTTATAGATTATTCATTTTGCCCTTCATAAACATAAAGATGGTTAGCGCTGCAAAAACAAATGAGATATAGTAATACATATTCATTTTTTCGCCAAAGACAAAAACACTTAATAAAATAGATGTTGTAATAATGGCAAGGATTGCATAGAGTGTATAATATGATGCTCCGTGATTGCGATAAAGAAAATATAAAAAGATGTTTAGCATTACTAATCCAAATCCAGTAATGACGAACCATTTGAGATTAATTGCAAAGTATTGCTGTAATCCTTTAGTGGGGTAAAGAAATGAAATGCTAAAAAGTATGATTGCCGCAATTAGTAGTGAAAATGAACCGAAGAAAAACGGATTTTGAAATGCACCTGCTTTCTTTTGCCCAAGAGTTACCAGGGCATTACCAATGGCAGCAATGAGTGCTAATAAAAAAGGCGCTAACAGCCCGGTTATTTTCATTTTCAAAAATTCTTTATCATTACTTCGTAATCAAAACTCATAGATTCAAAGTCATAGTGATATTTGGTTTCTTTATGAAAGCCGTGTTTTTCATAAAACCGGATAGCTTTATCATTACCGTCCCACACTGCTAACCACAGAGTTTTGATATTTTGATTTTTGACTTCCCTGAATAAAACTTCTTGTAACTGCTCTCCAATTTTATTTCCAATAAAATCATTCATTACATAAATTTTTTGAAGCTGTGCGGGGGCTTTATCAGTCAATTTTTGATAAGGGGAAACTATCTTTAGCTTGGCATAACCAACCGGCAATTCATCAGCAAAGGCAATCCAAAAAACATTATTAGGTTTTGAAATACTACTTCTGATTTTGGCAGTGTTAAATGTCTCCAAGAAATATTTTTTTAGAACTTCAGCATCCCAAATATGTCCGAATGCTTCTCTGAATGTTACTTGTGCCAATAATGCAATTACCTGTGCGTCTTCAGGTGTTACTTTCCTTATTTCTATTTTCATTGCATTAAAATTTAGCAGGCGCAGTTAAGTTTTTGTCCGTTTTGTTCATTAGTTCCCTGAGTGGCATATCCATCGCGCTTCCACCAGTCAAGCCCTCCCAATAGTTCTTTCACCTTAAAACCTAGTTGCGTTAGTTTCAAAGCCCCTTTGGTTGAAGCATTACAGCCAATACCATCACAATAGGTAACATATAAAACATCTTTGCTCAAACGCTTTGTAGTTTCCTCATTCATTTCGCGATGCGGAAAATTGTTTGCAAGAGGAATATGTTCTTTGACAAAAGCTTCGGGTTTGCGGGCATCAATAACCATGATGAGTTCATTTTTGTTGATGGCTTCAAATAAATCTGAACTATCTATTTCGTAAGCCAATTTGTTGTTGTAGAAATCTACCTGTGATTGATTATTCATGATATTTATTATTATTTATTTAAAATTCTTCTGAGTTGCCTTTCACTTTCCAAGCCCACTTTATTTGCAATTTGATGCTTACTTAAATCTGTATTATGGATCAATGCACTTATTTTTTCCTTTTTCACTTTATGTATGTATTCAAATACGGTTAGTGATACTTCTCTTTAAAAACCCGGCAGAAGTTTCTTTCGCTCATGTTGGCTATATCGGTAAGATTGTATAAACTTATTTTCCTGTGAATATTGGAGTCAATAAAATCCTGGGCTTTATGGATGCCTGTGTGGACATGATTTCTGTATTTAAGATAATCACTTTCCTGCGGCTGGTTTCCGGTCCGTCTATTAAACACAACTAACTCTCTTGCTATTTTGTGACTGAATAAATCGTCTTTGATTTTAGCAATCACATAGAGGGCTAAATCAATAGCTGATGCAGATCCTGCACTTGTTATAATGTTTTTATCTTCAATAAATAAAATGTTCTCTTGTACTTGTGATAGCGGAAACGATTCTTGCAATTGTTTAGTCCGTTTCCAATGCGTAGTGCATTTGATTCCATCTAATAGTCCTATCTTGCCAATAAAGAAAGCCGCATTACAAACTGAAATAACAGTTGTGCCATTGAGGTATAATTGTCTTATCCAGTTACTTAGTTTTGGTGATGGATTTAACTTATCGGATAAAATATAATTGATGTTTGAACTTAGTATAAAAAGATAATCGGCCGCCATTAATTTGGGCTTATCATATCTTTTAATGTTTTGTAGCGAAACTCCTATTGAAGATTGTAAAATATTATTTTCGGAGCATATTTGCAGTTCAACATTTAAGTTCAAATCTTTTGCTTCTGTAAGCGCTTGCGTAATGCTCCCAAGGTCAAATAGATTTGTTTCAGGTAGCAAAAACAGTACGATTTTAATTTTATCCGGTTTCATTATTATGGCGACAAAGGTATTTAGGCAAAGGTATTGCTTAAAGCCAAATAATGGACACATCTTGCCATTGTGTATTCTATCTTAACGAGAGAAATTTTAGAGCCACAAACTTTATGAAAGAATAATTTTGTTTTGTAGTTACTCTATCTGATAATCCATAATCGCAGTTTATTGCAGTGACCGATTATCAGAATAAAAGGTTAATCGAAGAATTGCCTTTGAATTAACCACTAAACCCGCTTTTTTCCAAACGCCTGTTATGCACCGTTTTTCTTGTCTTTGTATAACTAGTAGTTATTTTATAGTGTTCTGTTTTGCTTTTCTAAGTTCTTCTGCACATTCGTTAAATGATTTTCCTTTATTGTGAATACAGTCGCAAAAGTTAAAACATTCTTGTGTGTTATCAGAGCTCTTACAATCATTCATACAGTCTTCAAAAGTGTTTCTTGTTTTTTTGTTGTATGAGTTAGTAATAACTAATACAGTAAATGCCACTGTTACAAAAACGCCTGTAAAAAATTTTAGCGGAAACTTATTGCTTCGTTCTGTATCTATTGAATTATTGCCACTTGCAGGTAATTTATTAAATGGCAAAATGAATTTTAACTTGTCATAGTCCCAGCATAGCAAGTATAAATTTGCTAAAACCATTAAAGGCGAGGTTACCAATTAGCCGTCAAAGCCAACAGCAAGTGATAAAATGCAGATATTTAAAATTATTGGAAAATATATAACCGCCCCAAGTGTTGCTGTACGGGGTATTAGTAACAAAACTGCTGCTGCAACCTGAAGGTATCCAATAAAAGGGTAATAATAACCTGTATGATAAAGCGCCTCTAAATAGTTGCCCATTGGATGTTTTACAGATAAAGAAGTAAAACGCTCGTCAAACACCTTTGTGAGTCCGGAAGGTATAAAACCAGCAGCCAACGCAATACGATTAAATATTGCAAAATATCGAAACCATTTATTCGATTTTACATTGTTGTGAATGTTGTCAAGTCTTGTTCCTAACTCCATTTATTCTATTACTTAATGTTGGTTAATGTCATGGTTAAGTTGTTGCTTAAAATGGTGAATAAGGGTTGGGGGGTTTGCGTTCGGGCGGGTTTCGGAGCACAAAACTATCAACAAGCACTGAACTTGAATAGAAGCACGAAGCTCCAATTTTGCACGTCACCCCGCCTGACGCAAAACCCGTGTTATAGCCAGTTTTTCTTGAGGTCGGCACGTGTTTCATCAAGTTTCGCATTAAATTTTTCGTTGTCTAAAGTTATGTATCTGTCAAGGTTGTAAGAATGTAGTTTGTCCCAAAATTTTTGTTGGTCAAAATCGGGTTTTACTTTATACTCGTCAAAAAGTCTTTGGGAAAATGAAAACAGTATATTCCTATTTCGTAAGGTCGTAATTGTCCTTTGAGTGTCTGCCGATTTATACACTTTTACTTTGTCTGAACCCTTGCGTTTGATTAAGTAATGGTCTGTCTTTATAAAAACCATGATACTGTCGTCTTGGGATTTGAACGCAGGTTTTGTCGCAAAACTTTCAATTCCTATTTCCAATTTTTTCGCAGGTATATGTCCGAATATTTGTCCGCCTTTTTGAAAAAAATATTCAACCTCAATTGTCGAGTCAGAATATGTCAAGTAGCAAATGGTAAAAGGCAGTTTTTGTCCTTTGTAAATGCCTTTTTCTAAAGTTTGCCCGAACGAAGTTGTCGTCCAAAGAATAGTCGCTATTAATAATAATCTCATTTTCGTGTCATCCTAAAATTGGCTATAACGAAGAAGGGACGTCAACCATGCAGTGCATGGTTGAGCGAGTTAGTGTGCAAGAGAAGTAACAAAAAGAAGGGATTAGAAGCACAACTGTTTGTTTACCTCTCAAATCTTTGATTCATGAACTGCAAATAAAAATAAATAAAAGGAAGTGAATAAAGCCATTCTTTTTTTTATTTCTTTTAATCTTAGTGTTATCTGCCGTTCTACTCTGTCCACGAAGGTCTGCCGTTCAAAATTTGTTCGTTTGTCAATAAGAGTTACAAATTAAGTATTGGTCTGGCCGCTCTTGGGATAATTAAGTCACTGTGCGAAATCATTACTTCTGTTCCTGTTGTTGCGTTAACAGCACTGTAATGAAGAGAGTAAACAAACTTTTTATTGTTCTTGTAAAGATTTCTTATTTCCTTTTCGTTGTCGTATGAAACAAGCCATTTGTGTTCTGCAATTCCGTTTATCATTTTAGAAACTAAAAGATGGTCGTCATGCTTGTAGTGATTTACATAAAGTTCTTTCCCTTTTAAATAGTATGGAGGGTCAAAGTAAATAAGTGTTTTCTCGGGCAACCGTTTTGATATTTTCTTTATCAATTTGATTGCATCAAGATTGTAAAGCATTATTCTGTTTTCAAGTTTGCCAATTTGTTGAATCCGTTTTACTAACTCTGTTTTATTGAACCGTGCATCAATTTTATAATTTCCCTTTTGCTCGTTGCCTCCAATTACTCCCGCGTTTATTATTCCTGAACGATTCGTTCTATTTAGAAAGAAGGTTGAAAAACCTAAGAGAAGGAGCGGAGCTTCTTCTTTTTGTTTTTGTATTTGCTTTTGCTGTTTCCAAGTTGTCATGCTCACTTTGGTGTCCGTAATCATTTTACAGAGTTCATCTGTTTCGTTAATTACTGAATGCCAAAAAGCAAAGATTGATTTGTCAAAATCATTGATGATAATTTTTGAAGCGTAGTTGTTGAATAAAAGTGAGAGAGCTACTGAAGCACCACCCGCATACGGTTCAACATAGCAACCACCTATCAATTCATTTTTATCAAAAATGGATTTTACAAACTCTGCAAGTTTTGCTTTACCGCCAGGGTATCTTAATGGAGAGTAAAACATCACTTCTTTTTTTTACGGGTTGCTTTTTTGTTGTGATGTTCCCAAATGATTTCAAAAAACTCTTGCAGATTATCCCATTTGTGTTTTAAATCAGTGGGGCTTGGCTGGGTTTTGTATGAATGAACATAGTCATGAAAGTGTTGGATGTTGAGTAAATGATGTTGGTCGGTTGCAACTTTTCTTATGTTATGTAATTGCTTACCCATTGCTATTTTTTTCTTCTCTAAATGGTCACAACATTTTGTGATTTTACCTGCAAGCTTAGTTTCTTTTGAAAAGGAAAAACCCTCCTTTTCCCAAAGGCAATCAATACTTATTTCAAGAAACACTCGGAATAAAACTCCTACTGCATTGGGAACAGCATTTGGAGTATCATCAAGTAGTAAATCATCTCGTAACTCCCGATAAATATTATTGATTTTCCTTTCGTTAATGGTCAATCTACAACTTGGCGGAATCAGGTGCTTTCTGTCACTTGATTTTGGCAGCACTTTTTTCTTTCCATTAAAATTCACTTGGACACTCTTTTCGCCAAATAAGTCCTCTGATGTGTTCTTCTTTATATCCTCATCAACTTTTTTTGTATCAGTGGTTTTAATTGAATTAATGTAATCTTCAATCTTGTCAGTTTTATTTAATGAGCGTGAATCAATATCATTTCCATTAAAATCTTTTCCGGCAATTACATTGTGAGCAATCACTTTTAATTCCTCATTAAAAGCAGGGTTTTCAATTTTCAATTTATTTTGTTCATCCAGTGCTAAACCATATTTTTCCTTTGCAGGGGTAGAAGTGATTACTCTGTAAAAAAGTCGTCACCTTTCCACTTCCTAAAATTTGCTCTTTCATTTCTTCGGGTAAGTCAAGTTGTCTGACTACCTTGTTTATTTCCGTTTTAAGAATCTCGCCTTGGTTCTTGCTTCCTCGTCTAACTTTATAATTTGTTCTTTCAGGTTCTTGCCAATTCACTTCGTTGTTCCCGTTTGCATGTTTACGGTCTATGTAACGGAATCCATCTTCTTTATCATCAGTAACCAAACATTCAAGATGAAAGTTGTCTCCAATTTTAAGTTTGGATTTTTGCTCGTTCAGAAATTTTTTAAGTGAAGTATCATTAGCAAGTTCAGGATTGCTAAGTAACTTGTATGCAGTCAACCTTCTATTGCCTTCAAGAACTACATGCTGCCCGTTGTTATTCCATACAACAAGTTTTTCAAGTTGTGGCAAATCAAAGTCCTTAACTACTGACTCAACGAATGGTTTTATTTTGAAGTCGGACTTAGAAAGAAAGTAGCCAATGAGTTCTGCTTCTTCAGTATTAAAATACTTGTCAGGAAACCTTGCGTTTTCATCCCAAAGAATCAAGTCGGCAATAGAAATGTTTTTTGTTTTAATACTCATCTTATTTTTATTTGGGCTGTCAAAGGTAAATTTTTCATTGCTCATTATCCTAAGTTGTGAACTGGCCAAAGTCGCTCAATGTTCGTGTAAACTTCCATAATGATAAATTTATCTCTGCCGATATTATTTTTTAATTCTTGCGGAAACTTTGCCATGTCCTCATACTTATTTACAATGATAAATTCAATGTGTTTGTATTCAAAAGGCAAGTCATGAGGTACTCGCCATTCTCTTTCGTGAGAGTAGTCAACAGTGTTAAACTTAATTGCGTCTTTAAGTTTCTTTGAACGATACTCTGGCCAAAATGGAGTTGCGAAAGTCATTATATGTTCCTCCCAATCTTGTTTATCCCAATGGTCTTTCCGTACATAATAAGCAGGTCCACCACCTGCACTGAAAATAAAAGGCTTATTAAAACCAATACCATAAGGCGAATATATTTTTGAGTGGTCAATCAAACTTGCCCACGGACATTCTGTTAAGCAAGCCGCACGCCTTCCAGTCCAAGGCAAAGTAGAAGCAACAATTTTTTTCTGTTCAAGAATTGAAATCAATCGCTGATAAGCCGTCTTACCAGTTGCAACCGCAAGGGATGGATTTGTCGCATCACCAGCAACAGGTTTTCGTCCAGTCGTAAAGTGTGCTAAGTATTTTGAAAAATCAGGCCTGTTTCCAATCATGAGGTAGTTTTTAAAATTCATTACTTGCAATCAGTTTCAAGTTAGCACTGCCGTTTGTTCGGAGCGCAAGAATGGCATATAACAATTAAATATCAGCACAAATGTGTTAAACTTATTACAGAATATCAATTACTTACTTAGATAAGGGGCTAAGGTTAGCATTTACGGGTTTAAAGCTATTTAATAATTCCAGTTGCTAAAACTATTTTGCATGTGCTATAACCCTAATCTTGTCATACTTTAGGATGATTTTGTGTCATACTTTAGAATGATTTTGCAATTTGCCTATAACCTTTTTTCTGTTTGGAGCATAGAACAACCCATAACAAAAATTTAAAAAAAATCACCATGTCCAAAAAAACATTTACCCCCAGCACAGTTAAAGAAACTCCAAAAACGTATTACAATGCCGCACACCGCGATATGATACGCAGGGTTGTTACCTTTACATTTGATCCACAAAACATAGCCATCACTAACCTGGTGCCTGAGTGGAAAGAAGCGCTTACCGTCTTACGCGATAAGTTGTTTTTGATTGATGACCTCTTTCGCCAAAAGGCTTTGCCTATAACATGGGCAGGGTTAGATAAGCGTAAGGCAAAAGAAGCGCTTGCCACCGAAAGCTTTGCCATAATGGCTCCTGTAAACTCGTGGGCATTAAAAAACCGCTTAGCTACCTTGTTTGAACTAACCAAGGCTAGCAACAGCGATTTGTTTTATGGCAAGTACAGCTTTTTGGTAGATACCAGCAAGGAAGCATATGAGGCTATAGATGCCGTTATAGATGAGCTGGAGCCCATAGGCATTACTGCTGCTATGTTAACTGCATGGAATACAAAGATTACAGCAATGGAAAATGCGCTTTCGCTTACAGGCAATGCGCGTGCCGGCCGCAAAACTTTAAACAGCCAGATACAGAAGGAGTTGTACAACGCTGTGTTTATGTGTATAGATCAGTTGGATTCGTTATCAGTAGCATATAAAGCAACGCACCCCACCTACTTTACCGATTACCACAACAACCGCAAGCTGCAACCCCTGGGCACTACGCATACCAAACTCAGGGTATTTGTAACCGATGACCTACATCAGCCTATATACGATGCTTTTGTAAACATACCTGAGTTGGGCATAAGCGGCATAACCACCGTAAGTGGCGATTGCACTTTGTATGTCCCTTACGGTGTGCACGAGGCAACGGTAAGTTACAATGGTAAAATTGTAAACACAGGGCCCATGCAGTTTACCAAAGGGCATACGGTAACTAAAAAGTATGTGTTTGAAACCGCACAGTTTGATTTACCCGAGCACAAGCCCGAAAAGAAAAAGGCGTTGGTAAAAAAATAAAACCCCCCCTCTTCATTTATTCATTCAATCCCCTGCAATAGCAGGGGTTTTTTTGTTTAGGGACTAGTGTGTTTGGCAGAAGCGCATTGAGCGCAGAGGGGATGAATAAGGAAAATGTACCCCTGCCCCCTAAAGGGGAAACTATTTTGTAACAGGGTATGCATACATAAAATGGACTGCAAGCCCAAAGAATAAAGAGGCAACAAGGCAGAGCTGCGCCTGCCAGGCATATATAATCTAATGATTAAACCCGGCAGTATAAGCAGCGCGATAGGCATAGCTGCCCAAAGGATATAAGTCCTGTTTATTTTTCACTTATTTCTTTCAGTTTCTCAAGCGCTTTTGGATAGGTTTCGTTCATATAATCAACAAAATCCTCTGTTGTATCTAAGTCAACAGTAACTGTGGTGGTTCCGTTGTTTTCTTCAAAAGTGTAGTTTTCAAAACCGTTTGCCCACTTTTCTACTTCAGGTCCTTCAGTAATTTCTGCATTTTCTTTTACAAGCCCGTAATGCCTGATGGAAACAAAACGATTAGGATTGTTTTCGGCCACCTCTGAAACCATACCTCCTTTTTCTCCTTTATCATCTACCCCAATAAAAAGTATTTTACTGCCTTTATCCCATTTACCCTCATAAGTAGATGTAGGATTGAACAGTGCAGTCCATTGCTCGTAGGTTGCCTTATTGCCAATACCCAACATTTTGTCATAAACTTTGTTTGCAGGAGCATTGATGCTCGCTTTAAATTGAATTTTTTTCATGACTGTAAATTGTTTGGTTTAAAATGATTGAATTTTTTTGTTCCCTATAGTTTTGTTTGCCGGTTTATTGTTGTGTAATAAACCTGTAATTTGCAAATATACCAACACCCTAAAAATAAATATTATATTATTAAAGGGAGTTTTTGCATAATTTGTATGCAAAGGTTTTGCTTACACACAACATGTGCAAGGGATAATGCGTAAATAAAAATGTGAATAGGGTTTTTGGTAACGGGGCGGATATGCGTAACCAGGCAGTGATTATACAGTTGAAAATGTTAAAGATATGCCAATAGAAAATCAGTTTTTTTATTTTTACTCGACTGTAAACTTTAAAATGGCTTTGTCATCAATATTTAAAATATAGATGCCGGCTTGCAGAGTGCGCACATCAAGCTTATCGCCAGGGCTAATATTTTTACTCAGGCATTTACGACCTGTCATATCAAATACTTGTGCAAGCACGTTGTGGTTGAAAAATCCTTTTACGTTTAATTCGTTTTTGCAGGGTACCGGGTAAGCAACTGCGTATTGGCTGCTAAGGAATTCGTTTAAGCCGGTAGGATCAACATTGGTAACCACACCGCCATTGCACGATGCCAGATCGCTAAATTCGAGATAAGTGGGGTTGCCCACCGTACCGCCTGTAATGGGGCGAGGTACGGGTATGGGTGTTCCCATTATAGCCTGTCCGCCTACAATATTTATAGGTAATAAGGTATTAGGGAATTGTAAATTGCCGGGACCCAAACCCACATATATGGTGCTGCCTTCTATAAACATACCGTAGGAGTAATAGCTGTTAAATGAAATGGGATATTTGGCTAATTGATTACCGGTGGGCGAAAGCACCCGTAGCGTATCAATAGTTGAAAACTGGCTCCCGGTAAAAATGTATATAGAACCTAAAGTATCAACAGCTAAATCGGCAATGTTGTTAAACAGGGTTGAATCTTCCCAAATGATGCTAAGTATGCCACTATTGTAGCGGTATATTTTATTGTGCGGGTTAGATACTGTGGCTATGCGCTGAAATAAATGCTGTTGCCATAAGCACCTACATTGGCAAAGAAATTAGGGTATGCATTTGTAAATATGGTGTTCCATGAATTGGAGGAATACTCAAGCACGTTGTAAGAGAAGCCAGAGGGTGAGCCGGCAGAATAAAATTTATTACTGCCCGATAAGCTGGCAATACCCAAACCTAATTGTGCGCCTGCGCCCTGGTTAATAATAATGCTGTCAATAGTAACAGCGGAGGCAGTTTTGCTGAGTTTATAAACATTATAGTTACCCCAGCCCAAGCCATAAAAAACGTTAGGCGAGCAATCAATATATGTGTTTTGTGCATTTGTAATTTGTATGCAGGTAAATACAATAACAAAAGAAATGAGCAGCTTTTTCATACGGGTTATAATTTGATTGTAAATATATAAAACCATGGCAATACCCGTATATGTATGTTTACTGTTTTGAAATGGTTTCAGGACTTTTTTCTCTTAGACGATTTTGCTTTTTTGTTGAACTCAAGAGAAAGGTTTATCCAGTAGTCAAAATCTTTTTTTGATTTCATTCCATTTTCGTCAATCATTACATAACCTTTCATTGGTCGTTTGGTAAAGTCCATTGTCCGGCAACCGGTTTTCTCAATTGCCGTTTCGTGAAAGTCAGGGTCAATGCGGCACATCAATTCGTCTTTGATGATACCAACACACATTTTGTCATTAACCATAAAAGTCAAACCGCCCATCATTGGTTTTTCTTCTACACTTTTAAGGTGCTGAAGTCCTTCACGAATCCTGTCTGCAAGTTTTTGGTTGTAAGCCATACTTATTTACTCTTTTTCTGTAAGTGATTTAATGTTCAGGAGAATTTGTTCCTGTACCTTTCCTATCATTTTTTTCATCATTAAAGCATTCATGATTTTGGCAATGATGTTGGCAGGTTGATAAAAAGTTTCGTTAACCACTTTTGTTTTAAAGTCACTGATTTTTTCAAGATTGAAAATAAATTTAGTGTCGTTCAACCTGCCCGATAAGTACTGCATTGGATATTTTTGGAGATAAATGGTCGTTGCTGATAGTCCGTGATTTAATGTTCAATCAAAAGAAAACCTATGGTGAGTTCCTGACTTCCGAAGAAAAAATTGCTACCAACATTTTAGCAGACCGTTTAATGCTGCTTGAATCAGGCGGCATTATTTCAAAGGAAGAGCATCCCGAAAGTAAAGCGAAAGTTCTTTATAAACTCACTGCAAAAGGTGTGGATTTAATTCCTGTAATGGTTGAAATTATTTTGTGGAGCGAAAAACATCATGAAGTCCATCCATTTGCAACACAGTTTGCCAAGATGGTGAAGAAAGATAAAGCTGGAATGCTAAAGCAGATAAAAGCCGGGTTGAACAGAGAACAATTTTAAATAAGAATCACCACATTTATTTTTACTCCAACCTCAACTTTTTCTTTAAGCCTTATGTCAGCTGTTAAAGGCAACAGGTATGTATTTGCTTTACTATCAAACCAAATGGCAGTACGCCATTGAGTAGCCCCTATTTTTGCTATTGCGGTGAGTCTGCCCCAGCCTTGTTCTTCTTTCTTAAATGCAAGCCGTATTTCTTTTGAGAGTGTTTTGGGTAAGGAAACAAAAATCCACGAACCCTTCCCTTTATATTGCCATGGCTCTGATGAAAATCTGTATTGAATTTTATAGCTATTCATTTGGGTTTATTCACCATAGTTATAATAGCAAATAAAAGTATTTGGCGCATATTAATGAACATGATGTAGTAAAAGAATGGCGGGATTTATCAATTGTGGTGTAGTATATTATGTGCGGGTATGCCTTCTTGCAGCAGCCAAACCCGTTACAACGCAAGGGATATGCGTAAGAAGAAGTAATATAGATATGCGCAACTTGCCCCGAAATTTCGGAGGGCAAAGGCTCAGGACAAGGCAGCGACCTTTTGGGTGTTAAATAAATGCCTTATATGTTGCTTATTTCTTGTTTGGTAATTTGGTCAATCATGAAATGATAGGGGTCCGACATTCTTTTTTGCTCGTCATATAATTTTAAGGCAAGTAGTTTTGACTGGTTGTATTCATCTACCCTCCCTGATATTTTATAACATAATGAAAGAAAGTATCTTGCCTCTGACAAATCGTTTTCTTTAACTTGCTTGTTCAACATTTCAATTGCTTTTTCATATTGTTTGTTTTGGTAATACATTACACCTAAATGAAAGCGGTCGTAAGAACCGACTATGTAATTTTTACTGCTAAGAAGATTTTCCATGATCCGAATACCTTTGTGTAAATTGTTCATCTGTTTATAACAAAGGGCTTTAACTACTGAAAGGTGATAAGTACCATTTGATGTGCTGCCAATATCTGATTTGTTTAGTTTTTCGAGTAGTTTAATATCTTCAATTGCACCTGAATAATCGCCAAAAAACTTATATCGTAATGATGTACGAACCGGAAGGTAGCTTAATGTATCGTATTTTACTGCAAGGTCAATGTATTGCTTCCAAAGTATAAAATTGCCTGATTTTACATACGGTGCTGCCTTTTCTCTATAAGCATATGCAAAGTATGGACATACCTGAATGGCACTATCCACCAATTGGTGAAACTCCTTGCTAAACTGATAATACTTATGTTGGTTTTCGGTTAACAGCTTACATGCCTTATACTGTGCCGTATCACTGTTCCACAAGTACACATTACAGTTAGGTTGTCCTTTGGCAGTTATAGCATATAAAAAACAAAATGATTAAAATGGTTGAAGGGTTCATACTATTATATTTGTTAGTTGACCTTGTTCAATTCTAAAGATTAGGTTTTGGTAGTAATCGATTTTCACATCCTTCCACAACTTTGTTTGCCAACAGTTCATTGATTTTGTGATTTGCATGAGTTGTGAGTTTACAGCATCGGGGAAAACAACGGGCTGATAATTAGAGTCAGCACTAAGCAACCTAAATCTGCCTGTTTCGCCTAAGCAATTTACTACAAACCTAATCCGAATCATTCCTGATATATCTGTGTGTACTTTATGATAACTTGTAAAGAATAAACTGTCTATGGCAGGCTTGCCACCAAGGTACTCAGCTCCTTTTCCATTATTGAAGTATTGAATAATTTGTGCTTCGGTATTGCAGAGTTTAAATGTAACACCATCTTGCAAACTGTCTGCTACAATATCATCCACCCAACGGATTTCCTGTGCAAGCAATGTATCTGATATGAAAAATGGCAGTACAATAGTGAATAAAAACACCTGACCTGCACTTTTTATTTTTTTAATCATTTTTTTCAGGGTTGTAAATTTGTATGCTGCTAACGGTTTTGGGTTGCCTGATACCGGTCAGGTTTGTAAAACTTTCAACGCGTTTATTGCTTTATTAAGGATACTTGTTTTATTACTTTCTATTTCTTTTACGGTATGCTCATCATACGTGCTGAGGCAATAAAATAGCCCGATGCTTTGGCAAGTTCACGGAGATCGTCATTATTGATTTGGTTACTATCAAGCTCAGCCATCAGGCTTTCTACCTTATGCGATTGTATAAGCTTATTGTAAATACGCTGCGCTGTGGCATCATCTGTTACTTCTTTTAATTTGGTATATAGGTGATTGCTAAAAACCTCTAACTGCTGGCAGTTGCCACCGGGGTACTGGTTATTTGATAGTTTTTGGTAGGTGTCTTCCAATACATCACCAATGTCTTTTAATACTTCAGCTACAGCTTTTCGTTTTTCAAATTTTTGTTGTTTAATGTTATCGGCAAGTCCTGCAGGTCTTTGCCTATGTCGTAAAGGTCTTTAATGATGGACATAGTAATGGCAATTGGTTAATAATCGTAAAACGAATATAATATAAACAGTTTAATAATTTAATTACAGCTTAGTCGTTTTTTTGCCACTTATCCAAAAACCTGGTAATAAACTGCCCTAATTTTTTTACGCCTTCTTTTTTAAAACACACGCGATTTGTATGTTTTTACGGTGTTGGCGGAGAGGTAAAGCTCATGAGCAATTTCTTTTTATGCTTTTGCCCTTGGTAAGCATAATGCTTATTTGCAGTTCGCGGTCGGTATATATTTTATTTCCGCCAGTAAAGGCATACTCCCGTGCTTTATCATCAAAAGATAAGTCCATTAATGTTTGTTGTGCACGGGCAGAAAGAAATTTTTCACCCTTCATAACGGCATATATAGCCTCTATTACACCGTCTGGGCCTTCTTCTTTGGCAACATAACCATCAACACCGCTTTCGAATGCCTGCTTAACAATTCGCTCCTCTACATAAACGCTAATGCAAATGGTTTTGGTTTGAGGATATAAAAGCCGTATTTGCTCGGTGGTTTTAAAGCCATCTAATACAGGCATGCGGTAATCTAATATAACTAATGGAGAAAGGTGTTGTTTTAAAAGGCTAAGTACTTCGGCACCATTGTATGCCTCATAGTAACAGTTGGCAAAGTTTCTTGCTTTAAGAATTTTGTGCAAACCGGCAACAAAAATCGGATGATCATCAGCCAAAATGATGGAATCAACAAGATTTGCTGCATTGGTTTGTTTATGCATAACAGGTTGTTGTTGTGGTTAACGGTGTATCAAAGATAGCGTAAATGACAGGAATAGAAAAAAATTAGAAATAATTTGTGATTATTAACATTTAAAATATAAATGTTGTAGCACTTTAGGATGATTTTCTGTAGCACTTTAGGATGATTTTGGATTTTGCCTATAACTTTATTGGTGTTTTTGGCATAAAGGCAGACATATAAAAAAAAGAAAATACCCCTTAAATTTTAGTCCTTCACCCCTTTGCGTGATCAGAGGTTTTTTCTTTTGGAAGGTGTAAGTTAATGCGCCTCCAGCCAGTTTACTCCTTCACCAATTTCAATTTCAATGGCACGTCAAGCTGCATGGCACTTGTCATTTTTGTTGGATGATGGGTTTAATTATTTCCAGTTCAGATTTATGAGCATCAAAAACCAATTCATCGTGCACCTGCAAGGTCATTTTTGATTTGAGGTTGTGCTTTTTGAATTCGGTATGTATGTCAATCATGGCAAGTTTAATTAAATCGGCAGCGCTGCCTTGCACGGGTGAGTTGATGGCGTTGCGCTCTGCAAAACCGCGTACAGTAAAATTTTTAGAGTTGATATCGCGCAAATACCTGCGCCTGCCCATAATGGTTTTTACATAGCCCTGCTCTTTGGCAAATTTGATATTGCCATTCATGTAGTCCTTAATTTTTGGAAACTGAAGGAAGTAATTATCGATAATATTTTTTGCTTCGGTGCGTGTTACGCCAATGTTTTGCGCTAAGCCAAATGCACCCTGCCCGTAAATAATTCCAAAGTTTACACTCTTTGCCTTATAACGCATTTCTTTGGTAACATCTTTTAATTCTACACCATAAACCTTAGCTGCCGTTGCTGTGTGGATGTCTATATTATTTTTAAAAGCATCCAGCATACTTTCATCGCCACTCATGGCGGCAACTAAACGCAATTCAATTTGTGAGTAATCGGCACTTATTAAAACAAAGTCATTATTACGCGGAATAAATGCTTTGCGTATTTGTTGTCCGCGCTCGGTGCGTATAGGAATGTTTTGCAAATTAGGGTTATCGCTGCTTAACCTGCCTGTGGCAGCAATAGTTTGCCTAAACGTAGTGTGTACACGTTGTGTAACCGGGTTAACCATTTTGGGTAAAGCGTCCACATAAGTGGATTTCAGTTTGGTGATTTCGCGGTAGTTTAAAATTTTATCAATGATGGGATGAACATCTTTTAACGTGAGCAATGTGTCTTCCGCAGTAGAGAGCTGCCCGGTTGCTGTTTTTTGTCTATCTCTAATTTTAAATCGTTGTATAAAACTTCGCCAAGCTGTTTGGGAGAGTCCACGTTGAACTCTCGCCCGGCAAGACGGTAAATTTCATCGCGCTCACTCAGCAACTCACCGCCCAGCGTTTCGGAGAAATTTTTTAAAAACTGTTCGTCAATGTTAACGCCCTCGTATTCCATATCGCCAAGCACTGAAATAAGAGGATGCTCAATTTTGTCAAGCACATTTCCTACTTCGTGTTTTTTTATGAGCGGAACAAATTTGTTTTTAAGTTGCAGGGTAATGTCGGCATCTTCTGCTGCATACTCAGCAATTTTATCAAGCGGCACATCGCGCATATTACCCTGCGATTTCCCTTTTTGCCAATCAATTCCTCTATGGAAACAGGAGTGTATCCTAAAAATGTTTCGCTCAAATAATCCATGCCGTGCTTTTGGTCGGGCTCAAAAAGATAATGCGCCACCATGGTATCGTAAATAGGTTCGCAAACATTTACATCGTACCTGCGCATCACGAGCATATCAAACTTAATGTTTTGCCCGATTTTTAGGATGGAAGGATTCTCTAAAACAATCTTAAACTGATGTACTATTTTTTTTGCTGCTTCAAAATCTTGCGGGCATGGTATATAATAGGCTTCTCCTTCTTTTATGGAAAAACTCATTCCAACAATATCCAGTGTAAAATAATCAAGCGAAGTAGTTTCCGTATCAAAACAAATTTCCTTTGATGCTAAAAGTTTTTCTACTAAATCATTTATTTCTTCCTGCGTTTGTGCAACAAAATATTTGTGTGGAGTGTTGCCGATATTTTTTCCGGAAACTATTTCCTCCCCTTCTTCAGTACTTTCACCGAATAGATTTTGCTGAACAGATGATGTTGACTTAACAGGTTTGTTGATGGTAAAATCACTGCCAAGAATTCTTTTACCTAATGTGCGGAATTCAAGTTCTGTAAATATAGTGGTGAGTTTTTCTTTGTCGGGCTCGCTGATCAGTAAATCATCATCACTCACATCAACAGGCACATCTAAAATAATAGTGGCGAGTTGCTTTGACAACAAAGCCTGCTCTTTATTGTTACGGATATTTTCACCGAGCTTTCCTTTTATATTTTCAGCATTGGCTAAAACATTTTCCATGCTGCCATATTCTTTAATTAATTTTTTGGCAGTTTTTTCGCCTACGCTGGGTATGCCGGGTATGTTGTCAACGGCATCGCCCCACATGCCTAAAATGTCTATCACTTGCTTTGGTGATTCTACTTCCCAGTTAACTTTTATTTTCTCTACATCTAAAATTTCAGGTGGTCCGCCCTGCTTGCCGGGTTTATACATATATATATTTTCCTGAACAAGCTGCGCATAATCCTTATCGGGAGTAACCATATATACAACGTGACCTGTATCCGCTTTTCGTTTTGCAATGGTTCCAATTATATCATCAGCTTCGTAGCCTGCCATTTCAAGAATAGGGATGTTCATGGCACGGATAATATCCTTGATGTACGGCACAGAAAAAATGATGTCTTCGGGAGTATCCTGCCTGTTGGCTTTATAATCGGCAAAAACAGCGGTTCGTTCTGTTGCTTCACCCAAATCAAATACCACGGCAAGGTGCGTAGGTTTTTCTTTTTGAATTAAATCGAGCAGGGTAGAGGTAAAGCCAAAAATGGCTGCGGTGTTTTGTCCTTTGCTGTTGATGAGCCCGCCTCCACCATCGGGGCGTTTTTGTGCAAAGCTGTTAAGTGCATAGTATGCACGGAAAATCAATGCAAATGCATCAACTAAAAAAAGGCGTTTATCTTCTTGTGGGTTCATTTTAACAGAGAGAATTTTTTAAATAAGTAAAGCAACACAGAGTTACCGAGATACAGAGGGCACAGGGTAAATTAAAGCAAGGACATTTAATGAGTTTTAAAGCAACACGGAGGAACAGAGATATGGAGGACACAGAGATTTAAAGTGAACCGCTAATTTTTCTTCTGATTCCATCTTTGAGCAAAGCAACATTAAAATTTATTAATAAGCCAAGTTTTTTGTCGGTAAGTTTAAGATAAGTTACCAATTGGGCTTCGTGCACCGGTAAAATTACTTCTACCGTTTTAAATTCAACAATAACCATATCGTTTACCAAAACATCTAAGACGAAAGTCTTGTTCAACTCTTTACCTTTGAAATGAACCGGGAGAACTATCTGCCTCTGTACAAACTAGCCGTTTTCTTTCATTACATGACATGCGCACTCTTCATAAACCGATTCCACCAAACCTGGTCCTAATTCTTTATGAACTTCAATACAGCAATTAATTATTCTGGAAGAAATTTCATTATAGCTGTCTACGCTACTCTTTATCTCCATATATTAATTTCTCTAATATTTCTCCGTGTACTCTGTTTCTCTGTTCCTCTGTGTTGCTTTTATTTTAAATATTGCAATTGAGAAATCACCGCTTCAATCTCCTCAATAGTTGTATTTCTTCCCAAACTAAACCTGATGGATGACTGCGCTTCTTTTTCAGTTAAGCCCATTGCACGTAAAACATGCGATGGCTCGTTGTTGGCACTTGTGCATGCGCTGCCTGTGGCGATAGCAATGTTTTTAAACTTTGAAATAAAATCGGCAGCGTTAATATTCTTGAAGCAAATGTTGGAAGTATTAAAAATTCTGTTTTTTGTGCTGCCATTTATAAACGCATTGTTATTTTCTGTGATCGCCTGTTCAAGAATGGTTCGTAGTTTTGAAATGCGCGAACCATCGTCCCATAATTTTTCGTTAGCAAGTTCGCATGCAGCACCTAACCCAACTATTGCCGGAACATTTAATGTGCCGCTGCGAAAACCTTTTTCGTGCCCGCCACCGTGTATTTGCGGAATAAGTGTTACACGCGGATTTTTTCTTCTTACATATAAAGCACCAATGCCTTTGGGTCCGTAAATTTTATGTGCAGAAATACAAAGCATGTCCGCATTCATTTCATTTACATCAATACGTAATTTGCCTGCTGCCTGCGTTGCATCTGTAAAAAATAAAACACCCTTTTCTTTTGCAATTTTCCCAACCTGTTCAATAGGCTGAATAACTCCTGTTTCGTTATTCGCCATCATTATTGATAGTATAATGGTTGATGGAGTGATTATGTTATTAAGTTGATTGAGATCAATAAGCCCGTCACGAGCTACGTAAGATATTTTATGGTGAAACCTTTTGATTCTAAAAATTTGCATGTGTCGAGAACGGCTTTGTGTTCGGTTTTTACGGTAATAATTTCCTTTTTTCAGTTTGCATTTCTGCAACACCCTTCAATGCAAGGTTTATGCCTGGTGCTCCCGCTCGTAAAAATTATTTCTTCTTTTTGTGCGCCAATAAAATTTGCTACCTGCTCACGTGCAAGGTCAACAGCATCTTCTGTAACCCATCCAAACGAATGTGTTTTGCTGGCGGCATTACCAAATTTTTCGGAAAAGTAAGGTAGCATTTTTTGCAATACCACATCATCAACAGGGGTGGTGGCATTGTAATCAAGATAAATGGGTTTTGATAAAAGCATTTTATCTTTAAAGTCTAAGTGAAAAATTACATGGCAGGTCTATCGGGCATAACTATGGCAAGTATGATGTAAAGCAATACCCCTGTACCAAAGAGCAACAATGCTCCAAGAAAAATTAAACGGACAACGGTTGGGTCCATTTCAAAATATTCGCCTAAGCCGCTGCATACGCCAAAAATTTTTTTTTCTCCTTTGTAAAGTTTTTTTGTTTAAGACATTGTTTGTTGGTTTTAAATGTTTGAGCGAAGGTAAATTTTTTTACATGAAAAAATTTTTGATTTTAAAAGTTGGGAATGAATTAACACACCTCTTATTTTCCAATTGCCTTGACAGAAGAATTCACTGAGGAGAAATTAGAAAAGTCTGTCCACGTTTTTTGCTAAACTTTTCTTAGGGAAATAGAAAAATTAAATATGTAACGCTCTGTTTTCTGTTGCCGCAAGACATGCTTCTTTAAACGATTCAGTAAAAGTAGGATGCGCATGACTCATGCGTGCAATGTCTTCGGCAGATGCGCGGTACTCCATTGCTACTACTGCTTCGGCAATCATATCAGCAGTTCGTGGGCCAATCATGTGTACGCCCAATATCTCGTCTGTTTCTGCATGTGCAAGCACTTTTACAAAACCATCGGTATCCATGCTGGCGCGAGCTCTGCCGCTTGCTTTAAATGGAAAATTTCCGGTTTTGTATTTAATGCCAATCGTCTTTAGTTCTTCTTCTGTGTAACCCACAGCAGCTACTTCGGGCCAGGTGTAAACCACACCCGGAATTAGTTTGTAATTGATATGCGGTTTTTGTCCGGCAATAGTTTCTGCAACATATATTCCTTCTTCCTCAGCTTTATGCGCAAGCATGGCACCTTTAATTACATCACCAATAGCATAAATATTTTTTGCCGCCTTTAAATGTTCATCAGTAATTATTCTGCCGCGCTCGTCAACTTTTACTTCTGCTTTATCTAACCCTAAATTTTCTGTGTATGGTTTTCTGCCAACAGCAACCAAACAGTAGTCACCCTTAAAATCAACAACAGCATTTTTTGCATCGGTAGCTTTTACCATCACATCTTTTCCTTTTGCGGTTACCTCGCTCACTTTGTGCTGTAGGTAAAATTTCATTCCTTCTTTGGATAAAACTTTTTGTAATTCTTTACCCAGGGCTTTATCCATTGTGGGAATGATTGAATCCATAAATTCAATTACAGAAACCTCGCTGCCAAGACGAGCATACACCGAACCCAATTCCAATCCAATAACACCACCACCAATAATTATTAAATGCTTGGGAATTTCTTTAAGGCTTAGTGCTTCTGTAGAGGTGATAATTTTTTTCTTGTCAATATTTATAAATGGCAATGATGAAGGTTTAGAGCCTGTGGCAATAATGGTGTGTGTTGTTTTAAATTTTTCGTTACTTCCATCTTCTTTTGCAACAGCAATGGTATTTCCATCAACAAAAGTTCCATGCCCGTTTAATACTGTTATCTTGTTTTTTTTCATCAGGAAGTTAATGCCATCACAGGTTTGTTTTACTACATCGGCTTTGCGTTTTATCATCTGCTCAAAATCAACCGAAACATTTTTTACGGTAATACCATGAGCAGAAAATTTATGTACAGCATTGTAATAATGTTCCGATGAATCGAGCAAAGCTTTGGAGGGAATGCATCCAACATTTAAACATGTTCCGCCTAGGGTGTTATACTTTTCAATTAATGCAGTTTTAAAACCAAGCTGTGCGCAGCGTATTGCAGCCACATAACCTCCTGGTCCGCTGCCTATAATAGTAACATCAAATTGTTGCATAAAAAAATTTTTGCGAAAGTAGGAATATTGCGTTTTACATTTCTCGGTAGTAAAAGTTACTTTAGCCATCGCAACACTTTTTGTTTGTGCAAACCGATTTTTTAAATACTTCCATAGAATTTGTTAAAGGCGTGGGTCCGCAGCGCGCTGCTGTTTTAAAGAGTGAACTTGGTATTTACACTGTTAGCGATATGTTGTATCACCTCCCATTCAGGTATATTGACCGTTCTAAGTTTTACAACATAAACGAATTGAATGACGATATGCCTTATGTGCAGTTGCGTGGTTTTGTTACTTTGGTAAAATCGTTTGGTGATAAGCGCACCTCCCGATTAACTGCCCAGTTCAAGGACGATACAGGCACAATGGATTTGGTTTGGTTTCAGGGAATAAAATGGCTGCGAGATGTTGTAAAAGCCGGAACAGAGTATGTTGTTTTTGGAAAACCTGCGTTGTTTGGAAAGACATTTCAGATAGTTCATCCCGAAATTGAGACTGTTGAGAAATTTAACAGCCAGCCGCAGGGTGAGTTTCAGGCTGTGTACAACACTACAGAAAAATGCAAGAGCAAAGGATTAGATAGTAAAGGTATTTTAAAAATTCAGCGAACTATTTTAACCAACCTGCCTCCTGCATTGCAGGAAACGTTGCCTCAACATTTTGTTGCTTCTATGAAGCTATTGCCATTGCGTAACGCAATCAGCAATATACACATACCATCAGATGCTGCGTTGCTTAACCATGCGCGTATGCGTATGAAGTTTGAAGAACTTTTCTTTTTGCAACTAGGCATATTGAGCGATAAAGCAAAAAGAGATGAGGAGCATAAAGGATTTAATTTTTCAGTGATTGGAAATTACTTTAACGGTTTTTATAAAGGCTATTTGCCCTTTGCACTTACCGATGCACAGAAACGTGTGATAAAAGAGATTAGGCAGGATTGTGGAACGGGAAAGCAAATGAACCGATTGCTGCAGGGTGATGTGGGTAGTGGAAAAACTATTGTTGCATTGTTGAGTATGCTGATGGCGTTGGATAACGGATTTCAAAGTTGTTTGATGGCTCCAACAGAAATATTAGCACAACAGCATTTTAACTCCATTACCGAAATGCTAAAGGATTTTCCGGTAACGGTAAGGTTGCTAACGGGCTCAACTAAAACAAAAGAACGAAGGGAGATTCTTGAGCAATTGCAGGCAGGCACACTTCACATTTTAATTGGCACACATGCTTTAATTACCAATGATGTAAAATTTAACAAGCTGGGATTTGTTGTTATAGATGAGCAACATCGTTTTGGGGTTGACCAGCGCGCTAAACTGTGGATGCAGGGAAATATTTTTCCGCATGTGCTGGTAATGACAGCTACGCCTATACCCCGTACACTTGCCATGACACTTTATGGCGATTTGGAAGTAAGCACAATTAACCAGTTACCACCGGGACGCAAGCCTGTTAAAACCATCCATCAAAAAGAAGCATCAAGAATAAAAGTATTTGGTTTTATGCGCAGCGAAATTGCGAAGGGCAGGCAGGTGTATGTGGTGTATCCGTTGATTGATGAAAGTGAGAAATTGGATTATGCCAATTTAATGACCGGTTATGATAACATAGTTCGTGCATTTCCTTTACCAAATTACAGAGTAAGCATTGTACACGGACAGTTAAATGCGCAGGCAAAAGATTATGAAATGAATCAATTTGTAAAAGGTGTAACACAAATTATGGTTGCCACCACAGTTATAGAAGTAGGGGTAAATGTTCCTAACGCAAGCGTTATGATAATTGAAAGTGCAGAGCGGTTTGGTTTATCGCAATTGCACCAATTACGCGGTAGGGTGGGGCGAGGTGCCGATCAATCGTATTGTGTGCTAATGACTGCCGATAAAATAAACCCCACAGCAAAACACCGCATTGCAGCAATGGTGCGCAGCAATGATGGTTTTGAAATTTCTGAAATGGATTTGAAGCTACGTGGTATGGGGGAAATTGCAGGCACGCAACAAAGCGGCAACCTGCAACTTAAAATTGCCGACCTTACCAAGGACCAGCAACTGTTGGAACTTGCGCGAAAAACCGTGATACAAATTTTAGCTGATGATCCCTTACTTGCAAGACCTGAACATTATCTTTTTAAAAAAGGAATTGCAAAGATGCGAGCACCTAAAATTGATTATAAAAAGGTTGGGTAGCATTAAGCTCTTTGCTTTTTTGATTCTTGTTATTTACCAGCTTTAGTGTAGTTTTACATCAATATAAAACTTATGCAAATGAAACTACTGATATGCACAAGCTTGTTTGTTTTTCTGATGGCAACTGCCAATGCGCAAACGTATTTTCAAAACATTTATGCCGATTCTACTTTTGGTGAAGCTACCATGGCTGTTTCGCCAGATGCGTACTACCTTATACAAAACAGAACGGTAAATAAATTATGTAAGGTTGATTTAAATGGCAATTTACTTTGGGCTAAGCAGTTGAATGTGGGTAGTAATTTAGTTGGCTTAATGAGTATTATTTATCACAATAATGCATTAATTATTACCGGATCATATACTACAGCAAGCTACTATAATTTTGTTGCAAAGGCCGATACTTCAGGTAACATTTTATGGACTACTGAACTTTATTACAACGATTTGAATGTAAACACTCGTATTATCCCGGTTGCAAATGGTTATTTATTGTGTGGGCACCGCGATATTGTGCAGAGTAGCATTTATACTTTTGATATTACGCTTACAAAGATTGATAACAATGGTAATTTAGCTTGGGCAAAAGCTCATCATATAGGCAATAACGATTTAACGTGTGCGGCTGCCGTTGTAGCTCCCAATGGCGATTTAATAGTTGCAGGTAATTTCGGTACAAGGTTTAATTTGAATTACGACCCTATGATTGCGAAATTTGACAGTTCGGGCAATGTGATGTGGATGAAAACTTTTTCAGATGCGTCTAATTTTCTCACCGAATTTACTCCTACTGATTTATGTGCCACATCGGATGGAAATTTTGCCATGACCGGTTACACCAAAAACATCAATAACAATTACGACCCTCATGTAACTAAATTTGATGGAAACGGAAATTTTCTTTGGGCTAACAGAATGTACCAGATAGGATGGCAGGAGTATGGTAACTCTATTATTTGCGACAGCCAGAATAATATTATAGTAGGCGGCTTTTATTATTTAACTGACTATGGAGATTATTTTGCAAGTTTTGATCTTGCAGGAAATTATTCAGGCGCTGTAGTTGTTGCCAAAACTTCTCGCACTCAGGGACAATGGTTTATGGATATTTACCGAAGTCGCGGTGCCGATTTGTTTGAGCGCCCCGGTTATGGATATGCCTACAGTACTTTTTTTGACTATGCTCCAAGTTATACAGCGCAGTGCTTGGTAACTGCCGATTATATAGGAACACTTAACTGCTCATCATTAAGCGGAACTTATCCTTTTACCATTACTCCTTATACCTGGAGTGCTGTAGCGATTGTTGCACTACCGCAGGTGCAAACCAATATAGTTTCTGCAACTTTGGCAGTTACATCATCAGCCATTACCGAAACGCAGGATGATATTTGTACACTTGTTTCAGTAAATGATCTGCAGAAATTAGAAAATAAGATAACGGTTTACCCATCTCCGGCTAATGAGAAAATATTTATTGGCGGATTTAATAATGCAAGCAGACTGTTAGTTTATGACGCAACGGGTAGATTAGTAATCGAAAAAAATATTCAACCTGCGCTGTCAGAAACTGAAATCAATGTAATGGAACTGCCCGGTGGAATTTATTCTGTTTCAATAATTGGAACAGAACAGTTATTACATAAAAAATTTATAAAAGTGCGTTAATTACCTTGACACTTCCTGCTCTTTTATAATTTCCTGCTTTACCCATTCTTTAGCCTTAGCGTTCCACCAGTATTTATTGTTAAGGCCTTCCTCTAAATTAATTTCAGGTTTTTGTGTAACAGTTTTCCATTGTGGGTTATTGTTTATGTCAAAAGTTATGTAAGTTTCTGTCCAATACTTACTTGCACCTGGGTTGTTGTTTATAGTAATGGTATTAACGGCACCGTTGTTGTAAAATTTGTTGATTCGTGTGGTAATAGAGTAACTCATCCTTACATCATTACAAACGTATGTGGTGTCGCCAAAAGGATTAAAAAAAATTACTTTTCGTTTTTGATTAATCCACGGTGTTACAATTACCGAAACCTTATGCGGTAGCGTTTTGTAGTAATAGTATGTAGAACCCGACAAGCCTTCATTTTCTTTAGGCTTTGTTATTATTGAAGACGTTTTTGGCGCCTGAACAGTTTTTTGGCTAACTTTTGAAACGACAGAAGATGCTGGTAAACTTGCAGTGTCAGCACGGTTATGTTGCTTGCTGATTTCTTTTTCTAAACTCAAAATTTTTTCTTCCAGCGAATCAATCTTGTTTTCCAAATGTCTATTGTTTGCCAGTTCATTATTCCTGTTGCAGGAAACAACTATAAGAATCATAACAATAACAAATAAAAAGTGCATCGGTATAAAACTTTGCTTCAACATATTTTCAAACTTTGTAAAGGCAAGTATATAAAAACTTCAACCGGCAACATTTTATTTTTAATGAAGCCGGTTGAAGCAAGAGGGTTAAACCTTAAGCGCTCTTTTTATCAAGCATTAAAAATTCGTTTATTACAATTTCAGTAATGTATTTTTTCTCGCCCTCTTTGGTAGTGTAACTTCTCGATGTAAGTTTTCCTTCAATGGCTACCTCTTTTCCTTTATCCAGATACTTTTCGGCAATTTCAGCTGTTTTGCCCCATGCCACCAAATTGTGCCAAGTGGTTTCGGTTACCTTTTCGCCTTTGGCATTGTTGTAAGTTTCGTTTGTTGCAAGTGCAATGCGAGCAACTTTGTTGCCATTGTCAAGATTTTTTACTTCGGGTGCTGTGCCTAAATTTCCTATTAGGCGTACGCTGTTTCTTAAACTGTTCATGATAATTTGTTTTTTAATTGTTTGACTTAATCTTTAATTTTTGGTGTTGATCAAATTTGACGGTGCAAAGATGTAGCGATGTGTAAAGGTTAGTCGGATGATTACCGAATAGGTACGTTACCATGCGGCTTTAGCCGAGTAAATACGGAAAAAAATAAACCTCTTCTACTCTTAAAATACCTTATGATACGCTACAGCTTAAAAAATCTCACATTGGGCGCTAACTTCCAATATCTTTATTAAAAATGCCGTTCCTTTGCCAACCTTCAACTATTGTATGCTTGCTATAATTATTGTTTTATTCCTTATAGTGGCTATTGCTTAGGCCATTTTGAACCGCCCGAAATGTGGAAAAATTTCTGACGGAGAGTATTTGAATCAAATTAAAAAATCCGGCCATTATAAAACAAAAAATTTGAGAACATAAGTTATACTCCTGATATTGCCGAAGGGGTAAGCTACTTTAAAGTTTTTAAAGATTTCTTTTTGACAGAAGCCCTCACATAAAGCCATCCCAAAAGTTGCCATCTGTTAAAACAGATTTGTATGGATTAGATAAAACACAAAATGTTTTTGTGTGGTTTGGGCATTCATCATACTTTATGCAAATAGATGGTAAAACAATTTTAGTTGATCCTGTTTTTTCAGGTCATGCATCTCCGTTTAGTTTTTCGGTTAAAAGTTTTAATGGTACCAACAATTATTCTACTGATGATATTCCTCCTGTTGATTTCTTATTTCTTACACACGATCATTGGGATCATTTAGATTACGAAACCATACTTAAACTTAAACCTAAAGTTAAAAGTAGTTACCGGATTAGGCACACCTGCGCATTTGCACCATTGGGGTTTTGATAAAAATATAATTGAGGAAAAGGACTGGAATGAGGAGATAAACCTGGGTGATGGATTTAAGGTTACTACAACCACAGCCCGCCATTTTTCGGGTAGAGGTCTTAAGCGAAATCAATCGTTATGGATGGCGTTTGTTTTACAAACACCCTCTTCAAAAATTTATATAGGAGGAGATTCGGGTTACGATACGCATTTTAAAACAATAGGAGAAAAGGATGGCCCCTTTGACTGGGCATTTTTAGAATGCGGACAATATCATGCTAACTGGAAATACATACACATGATGCCCGAAGAAGTAGTGGCTGCTGCCAAAGACTTAAAGGCAGAAAAACTTATACCTGTGCACTGGGCAAAATTTGCTTTAGGGCAACATGCATGGAATGACCCGATAATAAGAGTTGTAAAAGAAGCAAAAGAAAAAACCAGCCTATTGCGCATCCTTTAATTGGCGAAGTGGTTGATATTACCGGCAATGGCAACCAACAATTTAAAGAATGGTGGACATCATTAAACTGATAACAGTATAGAAGTGACAATTAGTTACAGGAAATAATAAAAAAAAATGCCGCCCCGAAACTTCAGGGTGGCATTCTTTTTTATTTATCAAGTAATACTTATTAATAATAAGTAAGCCTTATTACATCAGCTAAGTATTTACAAAAGCGAATACACTGGCGGCTGTAGCCATACTCATTATCGTACCACACATAAAGCACAGCTGTTTTATTATCTTTACTTACAATAGTAGCAGGGCTGTCAACAATACTTGCGCAGGGGTTACCAACCACATCTGTAGAAACCAATTCATTGCTCGATGAATATTGAATCTGTTCAATCAATTCTCCTTTTAATGCAGCATCGCGCAATATTTCATTAATATCATCTTTTGTTGATGGCTTGCCAAGAGTTAGATTTAAAATAGCAAGTGATACATCGGGGGTAGGAACACGCACAGAGTTACCGGTAATTTTTCCTGCTAGCTGTGGTAATGCTTTTGATACAGCTTTATCAGCACCCGTTTCGGTAATTACCATGTTAAGTGCTGCCGATCTTCCGCGTCTGTATTTTGAGTGATAGTTGTCCAACAGGTTTTGGTCGTTGGTATAACTGTGTATGGTTTCAATATGTCCGCGTTCAATACCCAAAGTTTTTTCAATTACTGCAAGCACAGGCACAATGGCATTGGTAGTGCATGATGCTGCCGAAAATATTTTTTCATCGGCAGCATGGTCTTTCTGGTTAATACCGTAAACCACATTTGGAATATCGCCTTTACCCGGTGCAGTCAATAGAACTTTTTCAACTCCTTTTGCTTTCAAGTGCTTGCCCAATCCTTCTCTGTCACGCGCAACGCCTGTATTGTCTATAAGCAATGCATCTTTAATTCCGTATTTGGTATAATCAATTTCCTCGGGGTTTTTAGAAGAAATCATGTGTACAGTGTGTCCGTTAATGATTAATGCGCGGTTTGCCATATCTTCAATTACAGTACCCGGAAATGGTCCGTGTACAGAATCGTTACGTAATAGCTCAGCACGTTTTATAACATCGTCATCACTTTTATCGCGTGTAACTATAGCGCGTAAACGCAACTGCTCGCCCTTACCTGCCTGCGCAATTAATTCGCGCGCAACAATTCTGCCTATACGACCAAAGCCATAAAGTATAATGTCCTTTGGCACAAGCTGGCGTTTTTCATTGCCAATTAAATTTTTCAGTTTATCGCCAACAAACTTTTTTACATCATTGGCATAGTTATCTTTTTCGTTGCTCCACTCGAAAGCAAGCCTGCCAATATCAATTCTTGATGGTGCTAAAGTAGTAGCCATCATTTCTTTGGCTATAGCAAGCGTATCAAAAACGCTGATAGGTTTTTTTACAATTTCTTTTGCATATTGGTGGAGGTTTAAAATTTCGCTGGTGCTGCGGTCAACCATTTGGTTGCGGAACATAATAAGTTCCACACTTTTGTCGAACCATAAGTTGCCAAGAACGTGTATAAGTTCAATAGCAGCTTTTTCCATTTTAATCCATTCGTGCAAATCGGCTTCGTAGTTAGCCTTGTTTACAAGTGTTTCTGTTGATGTTGCCATTATAGTTTTGTGTTTTGTGTTTTTGTGTCCCGAAATTTCGGATAAGTAATTGAGAGAAGTTAAGTGTTGTGTTAAGCTTTGTAAAATAAAAAAGGGGAGAAGTATAAACCCCCGCCCCCTTATTTACGGCTGCTAATATAGAGCAAAAATTGTATTCAATTACATGTCTCTGTCAGACATAAACCTACTCCTTCACAAACTTAGCCCTGTAAACTTCCTTACCTGTTTTTACTTCAACAAAATAAATGCCTTTTGAAAAGTGGTCAGTTGGCAATTTACAATTAGCAGTTGCAGACTGCTTGCTTAAAACTGTATTTCCTAAAACATCAAAAATGGAAACAGTTATTAAGTTGTTTGCTTTTGAGTTATTGATTTGAATATTCAACTCATCCTTTGCCGGATTCCGGGAAAACTGCCAATTGCCCACTGCCTTTTGCCAGCTCGTTTATGGAAGTAGGCAAAATAATTTTTGTGGTTGCCGTATTCGTTTCCCACGGGCGCATTAAAATCAAAATAAATGTATGCCTTGTTTGTTACACTATCTCCGGCAAGTAAACTTGTTTTTTGGTTTTATGCGATAGGTTACAAAACCGTGCGATTGCGGTTCGTTAATGTTTGAATCGGGCAACAAAATATTCTCAAACAAAAACTCCATGTTCCTATTGTAGTTTACCCACTTGAGTTGAACGGGGTGAGATGCGTTTACAAACTCAATGGAGCTTAACTCTAATTTGTTTGTGTCAATAGGGTTAATGATTTTTACGGTAAAGGCAGTATCGTTACCTGTATTTTGAAACCTGATGGTGTAATCTAAATAAGGTTGTGTAGCAAGTTGTGTGGTGGTAAGTGTGTCTTCGTTTACTAAAATGTCGTTAGGGTCAACGCTTCCGGTTACAACAGATGTTGCCCCTGCATAATTGCAATACACATTATAATCATTAGCGATAGGTTCAATAATACATTGCGAATAAATGCTGCTGCCAATAACTGCTGCTGCACTTACATTTAGCGTAACCAGAATGCTGCCCGATTGAAAAGGACTTAACACAGGCAACCCACTCCACTGGACAGAATCGGTTGATGTAGCGGTTGGTGCAACTGATGAACTTACATAATTCAATAAATTATTTTGATAAAGAGTAACCGTTGGAGATAATGTGGTTGTGCCCACATTCTCATAATTAATCATGTAACTTGCATTAAAGCCGGGACGGAAAGCGCCAAGCGGTGTAAGTGTTACGCACAAATCGTTAAACGTACCCAAAGGCTGAAATGCAAAATCGTTTAACGAATCTGTTTGGCTAATGCCTGTAAATGTTGCGCCATGAGAAACAGGAACAGCGGTGTAATAATTTAATGGTGCAGGAGAGGCAGAAAAGTTTCCTGTGTCTAAAACCGAAACACTGTAAAAACCATTCGGTTGTGTAAATGCAAAGCGGTTGGTGTTGGTTTCTGTAATTTTTTTGTTTGGTAAAGATGGTTCGCTTAGGTCTTGAAGGGAGTTGGAGTTTAAATCTAAAAATGCTTTGCCTGTGAGGAGGTTGTAATTGTTGGTGAGTTTTATGATCCAAAAATCTGCAGACATCTGTGCTGAATCCAAATTATTTTCTGTCTTGTCACCACCAATATTTGAAGTAGAATACCCACCTAGAATATAGCTTCCATCATCAGTTTGTTCAATTGAAGGTAAGAGAATATCATCACCATTTCCCCCGATGATATTCTGCCATTGCAAATTTCCAGTTGACCCCGTTTTAATTATCCAGTAATCAAACCCTGCATTTCCTATTTCCGTTCTATCACCGGAAATATCTGAATCGGAAAATCCCCCAAGAATATATCCTCCGTCAGGTGTTTGTTTTACTGAGTATAGGTAATCGAGATTACTTCCCCCAATTGTATTCTGCCATTGAATGCTACCGGCAAAATCGGTTTTTACAATCCAGTAATCGTACCACCCATTGCTGTTTTCAGTTTTATCACCCGAAAGATTTGAATAAGAATATCCACCAAGGATATAACCTCCGTCTGAAGTTTGTTCAATTAGACAAAGTGCATCATCTAAACTTCCTCCAATGGTATTTTGCCATTGAATATTTCCTATGGCATCGATTTTTACAACCCAATAATCACCGGTGATAGGTGATCCTGATCCCAAGTTATTTTCAGTTTTATCCCCTGAAATGTTTGATTGGGAATATCCACCCAAAATATATCCTCCATCAGTAGTTTGTTGAATGGAACGTAACTCATCTCTCCTGTTTCCTCCAATTGTATTCTGCCACTGTATGTTTCCAGTAGCATCGGTTTTTATTATCCAGTAATCATTATTCCCAATACAGTTTTCTGCTTTATCACCAGAAATATTTGAATTGGAATAACCGCCCAAAATATATCCTCCATCAATAGTTTGCCTGATATATTTTAGATAATCATCATTATTTCCACCTATGGTACTCTGCCATTGTATGCTTCCAACTGCATCGGTTTTTACCATCCAGTAATCAAATCCTCCATTACTAAGTTCAGTTTTATCTCCAGAAATATTTGAACTGGAGTATCCACCCAATATGTATCCTCCGTCAGTTGTTTGTTGTAGTGAGTGTAGCTGATCATTGCCGCTTCCGCCAATTGTATTTTGCCATTGTATATTTCCGGCTGAATCGGTTTTTACTATCCAGTAATCAGGACTTGATAAGGTTGTATCTAAATTATCTTCTGTTTTATCACCTGAAGTGTTTGATAGAGAGAGACCTCCCAAGATGTACCCCATATCGGAAGTTTGTTGAATTGCAGATAAATTGTCTCCACCACTCCCCCAATCGTATTCTGCCACTCTATCTCCTGCGCATTTAAGTTAACACCAAGCGATAAACAAACAGCAATAACCAAAAACAAAAATTTACCACCCGTAAGTTTTTTAAAAAAAGAAGTTAGCATGTTTTGTTTTTTGTGAGAAGCAAATGTAGGAAAGGGTTTTGAAAAAAGCTATAACACAAAACTCAAAACCCACCACTCTCAAATTACATTCACCTCAGGCTCTATATCAACACCAAATTTTTCTTGCACCGATTTTTTAATGTCAAGTGCAAGAGAATAAATTTCTTTGCCTGTGGCATTGCCATAGTTTACTAATACCAAAGTCTGGTCTTTGTGCGAGCCGGTGTTGCCAATGCGTTTGCCTTTCCATCCGCATTGTTCAATAAGCCAGCCTGCTGCAAGTTTTACGGTAGTTTTGTTTACAGGGTAGCCCGTTAGCGTTGGGAAAAGAGCTTTTAGTTCTTCAAATTTTTAAGCGGCACTTCAGGGTTCTTAAAAAAACTGCCGGCATTGCCTAACACTGCCGGGTCGGGCAGTTTGCTTTTGCGTATAGCAATTACTGCATCACTTATTGCTCTAATAGATGGTGTTGCATTTTGTTTTTTTAACTCCTGCTCTATTGCACCATAGGTAGTGTTAAGCTCAGGATTTTTTGCAAACTAAAAGTTACATGTGTAATAATGTATTTGCCTTTTGCACTGTCTTTAAAAATGCTGTAGCGGTAACCAAAGTTGCAATAGTCTTTTGTAAATGTTTTTATGTTGCCGGTTTTTATTTCAACGGCTTCCAGGCTTTTAAAACAATCTTTAAGCTCCACGCCATAAGCTCCAATGTTTTGGATTGGTCCGGCACCCACGCTTCCGGGTATGAGTGAAAGATTTTCAACACCACCCAAATTTTTATTTACAGCCCACATTACAAAGTCGTGCCACACTTCACCCGCCCCAACTCTAACTGTTGCAGTAGTTGTTTCTTCTTCTAAAATTTCAATTCCTTTAATGTTGTTTTTTAAAACAATGCCGTCAAAATCTTTGGTTAGCAACATATTGCTGCCACCACCCATCACCAAATGGTTGCGTTGTTTTACTGCATCAGTTTGTAAAAGCAATTGTAATTCTTTGACAGAATTAAACGTTGCAAAAAATGCAGCGCTTACATCAATGCCAAAAGTGTTGTATGATTTTAAAGAAACATTTTCTAAAACCGAAGGAATCATCAGTCAATTACAATTCTACCGGTAGAAATCAATTCGGTTTGGTTGTAAACCGAAATCATGTAAATGCCTTTGCGAAGATTGTTGCCATCAACAGCTATTGTTTTGCTGCTTACATAATTACTCTGTACCGGAACTCTACGCCCTGCTAAATCCGTCATCACCACGTTAAGTTGCCCGGTAGTTTCCTTTTCTGCTTTTACATAAAACAATCCTTTGCTTGGGTTTGGATAAATAACAAATTTATTTTCTAAAGGATACGAGTTAAATACCGAAATTGGACTTGTAACAACAAAGCTGTCGCATACAAAACAGTTATGATCATCTAACACACAAAACTGGTAAGTGCCTGCGGTAAGATTATTGGCCACGCTATCCGTAATGGCAAGCTGCGTAAACAAATAATCGTAAGGAGGAGTACCGCCATTAACGGTTACGGAAATGGAACCATCGTTACAACTAAAGCATGATGTGTTTACGATGGTTGGTGTAAATGTAATTTGCGAAGGTCCGGTAATAACAGTTGAATCAACTTTTGTGCAGCCATTAAAGTCTGTAACGGTTACCGTATAGGTTCCGGCACAAATATTCATTAAGCCCGGTAAACCTGAGCCATTAGACCACAAATAAGAATAATTAGGTGTGCCGCCCGAAACATTTAAAATTACCGAAGCATCACAATCGCCAAAGCAACTGATGTCTGTAACAGTTTGAAACACGTTGATGGATGGCGGTTCAAAGATTAAAACAGAATCAATTTTAACACAGCCCACGCTATCGGTAACCGTAAACGATGTGTAACCAAAACAAAGACCTGTTCCAATATTTGCAGTTTGCGGAGGAATGGTATTCCATAAATATGTTAAAGGACCATTACCAATTGCATTGTTAAGCGTAGCTGTTCCGCTGCATTGCCCGGGGCATAAAGCATCGGTGTGCGATTTAGTGTAAGATATGTCGGCAGGGTCAACAATTGTTATGGTATCGTTTGTAATACAGTTTGATGAATCGGTTACTGTAACCGGATAAACACCTGCGCAAATATTGGCAAGTGCATTGGTGGTATCGCCATTTGCCCATGCAAAAATAAACGGAGCGGTTCCGGCAGGGCTTAATGAAACAGCACCATTGCACAAACCAAAACATGTTGGGTTTGACACTGCTGCATTTAGATTAAATGGCAACCCCTGACCTATACTTACCGAATCAGAGTATGAGCATCCAAGCGTGTCAATAATAGTTACCGTATAATAACCGGTGCATAACGAATCAACAGTTGAAATTGTATCGCCATTGCTCCACAGGTAAGTTGCAGCAAGTGAGCCTTGCAATTGTGCCGAAGCTGTTCCGATACATTCTCCTCCACAGCTTGCAGGTACTGATGTAAATATTACAGGAATAGGACCTGCCAATCCAACAAAAACAGAATCGGAAACTGCACAACCCAAACCATCTGTAACCGTTACCGCATAACCACCTTCACACAATGTGCTTACGGTAACTGTTGTGTCTCCGGTTGACCACGCATATTGAAATGGACTTGTACCGGTTGATGATAGTGTAACTTCACCATTACAAGCCACTGCACATGATGCAGGTGAACTTGTTGAAGATATTACATTGGGTGAAGGTTCTGTTACAAGTGCAGTATCTGAAGCCGTGCAGCCTAAAGAATCGGTAACAACAACTATTACAAACCCAGGGCATAAACCTATTGCAGTAACAGAATCCTGAACAGGAAAAGTTTGCCATGAATAAGTAAAGGGAGGTAAGCCTGTAGATGACGCTGTGGCTGTTCCGCTGCATTGCTGGTAGCATATTGTTGGAGTTGAAGTAGCGGAAGCTTCGTTAGGAACAGGGTCTGTCATTAAAATTGTTTCTGTGGCAGAGCAGCCGAGTGAATCAACAATTGTTACAGAGTATGTTCCAGCGCAAAGATTAAAAGCGGTATCGGTTGTTTGTGTGGGTGTGGTAGTCCATAAATAAGAAAATGGGGCAGTGCCAGTTGATGTGGCTACTGCATAACCATTACATCCACCAAAGCAAGAAGGAATTGAAAAACCTATAGTGGCTGCGTTGGCAACAGGCTCGTTAATAAAAACAGAATCTAATGCATTGCAACCGGCAGAATCAACCATTTGCAAAACTACAGTACCTGCACATAAGGTGGTTGCAGTGGCAGTTGTTTGTTGTGGCGTGGTGTTCCATAAATATGTTACGCTGCCTTGTGCATTGTTTGCAATTGCAGTGGCTGTTCCGCTGCATTGTGCATTACAAATTGCATCGGTGGCTGTAAAAGAAATGGTAAGTTGAGCAGGCTCGGTAACTGTGTAACTCTCGGTAATGCTACAACCAAATTGATTAGTAATAGTTGCAGTATAAGTTCCAGGGCAAAGATTGGTAACGGGGTTACCAGTTAACCCACCTGACCATTGGTAAGAAAACGGAGTAGCACCGATTGGTGCAAGAGAAATACTTCCATCGCAAAATCCAAAACAATTTGTGTTGGTAACAGTTGGGTTGGCTGTTGTGTTACATGATGGTTGATATGCTGCAATAAAATTTACGGTTAAAGTATCGGCTGTTGTAAACTGTCCTGCCACATACATTTTATCACCGGCAGGATATAAAAAATCTACCTGTGCATTAACACCTGCGCCTAAAGCATTCCAGTTAGTGCCATCATATCTCGCAATGTTTAATGCACTAACCGAACCGGCAGTTGTAAAATTTCCGCCCACAACAACTCACCATACAATACCTCAATAGAAGTTGGTTTTGATTGCTCCCCGTTAAACCACCTGCCGCTAATGCGCTCCATGTTGTTCCGTTCCATTTGGCAAGGCTGTTTGCCGCAACGCCACCTGCATCCGTAAATGAACCACATATATACAACTCACTGTTGTAATTTTTTATTCCAATAACTCTTCCTGATAAACCAGTTACACCTGTTGTGAGTGCATTCCAGTTAGTGCCATCCCAGCGTGCAATGCTGTTAACGGGGGTAGCACCTGCAAGCTGAAATCTTCCGCCTGCATAAATATTTCCGTTGTATGATTCTATGGTTTCTACATAATCGCCTGCTATGCCAAGCCCGGAGCTCATTGCACTCCATGATGTTCCGTTCCATAAGGCAATGCGTTCGGCAGTGTTTCCACCTGCTGTGGTAAAACCACCGCCCACGTAAATATTTCCGGTGCCATCGCCTTTAATAACCAAAACGCCATTATCTAAACCTGTACCCAAAGCCGACCAGTTTGTACCGTCCCATTTGGCAATAAAATTTGCCGGTGTAGCTCCGGCAGTGGTAAAGTTTCCTCCTGCGTATAACACTCCGTTTTCAAAATACAGTGCGTTTACTGCAGCGTTTACGCCACCACCCACGTTTGTCCATGCAGTACCATCCCATTTGGCAAGGTAATTTATGGGGGAACCACCGGCAATGGTAAAGTTTCCCCCGGCATATATGGTTCCCGTTGCAGGGTCTGCGGCTATGGAATAAACTACGTTATCCATTCCGGTGCTAAGCGTTGACCAGTTTTGTGCAAAAGAGTTTACACATAATAAAATTGAAATAAAAAGTAAAGTGATTTTTGTCTTCATTGAATTAAAATTTAAAAGGTAATTGTATTCTTATTCGTAAAATTCATTCGCATAATTTATTTAGTAATAAGTTCTTTGATAATAACTGTCATTTTTTTTCTCTGCTTCGTTAGCCACTTTTAAAACTTCTTCGTGGGTAATTACTTCCAAATGATCTCCACCACCTAAATCGGTAATAATGGAGATGGCAAACACCGGCAAATTCATGTGGCGGGCAATAATGTTTTCTGGAACAGTGGACATGCCCACGCAGTCGGCACCAATAATTTTTATGTAACGATACTCTGCACGTGTTTCAAATGTGGGGCCTGTAACGGCTGCGTATGTTCCGATATGGCAGGTAAAGTCGTTTTTATCGGCAACGGCTTTTGCTTTCGCAATCATGCCTTTGTCATAAGGTTCCCCCATGTCAGGGAAGCGTGTGCCGAGTTCTTCTTCGTTTTTTCCTATGAGTGGATTGGTGCCCATTAGATTGATGTGATCATCTAATATCATTAAATCGCCCACTTTATATTTTGGATTTACGCCACCGCTTGCATTGGAGAGTATAAGTTTTTCTATGCCCAAAAAACTTTAATACGCGAACAGGAAACCAACTTCTTGAATAGTATATCCTTCGTAAAAATGAAAGCGCCTGCATGGCTACTACTTTAACTCCGCTAAGCGTGCCAAAAATTAATTTGCTACCATGTCCTTTAACTGTGGATGTAGGGAAGTTAGGTATATCGGTGTAGTTTAATTCTGCTTCAATTTTAATTTCGTTTACTAAGCCCTAAACCCGACCCAAGTATGATTCCTACTTCGGGTTTAAAATTTGTTTTATCGGTAATGTACTTAGCCGTTGTTCTTATTTTGTCTAACATGATTTATTAAAAGTTCTTGTATGGTTTTTTTATCTTGTTCTTTAAACTGAACCTCTAAAGGTAAAATATACATGGGTAATTGCTCAATTATTTTTTTTAGCGGTTGATGGCTGAGCCTTGCAAAATCTTTTTGGGTGGTAACAATTATTTTTTGTGATGAATTGGTTCTCTTGTAAACTTCTACCAGCTTTTGCAAATCATTTTCGGTAAACTGATAATGATCGGGAAAGACAGATGAGTGATGAGTGGTTTGGTTTGCAAAATTTTGGAGACAGGTTTGAAACGCCTCGGGTTTTGCAAGCCCGGCAAATGTAATAACATGAAAGTTTTTGAGGCTCTCAAAACTCATTTTATTACTAACATCATTTATATGATAAAGTGAGCCGTGGGTGTTGTATGAAAAGAGTGTTTTAACCATGTCTCCGCCCGGAAAATAGGTATGGATAAAATCATCTACTCTTTTTTGGGTTTTATTTTTTTCTTCTTCTGTGGTTTCATCGGGCGTTTTGGAAATAATGATTACATCGTTTGCCCGCGCCCTGTTTTGTGCTCGCGTAAATTTCCGGCCGGGAGTAGGAAATATTCATCTAAAAACAAATCGTTGTAGGCGGTAAGCATAATTTTTAGTGAGGGGTTTACTGCTCGGTGTTGCAAGCCATCATCCATAATTATTACCTGTGGGTTTTGCTTTTCTATAATTTGTTGAATGGCTTTTGCCCTGTTTTCAGCAACGTAAAAGGAGACGTTTTTAAACTTGTTGAACATTTGCATGGGTTCATCGCCACAATTGGTAGCAGCCATGCCTTCTGTAATTTTTAAGAAGCCTTTTGTTTTGCGCCCGTAACCACGGCTTAAAACGGCTATATTAAAATACGGGCTGAGGGTTTGTATGCAAAATTCTACGTGGGGGGTTTTGCCGGTACCGCCTGTGTTTATGTTGCCTATGCATATAACGGGTGTGGTGAAGGTTGTGGATTTGAGGATGCTTTTGTCGTAGAGGTAATTTCTTACGAAAATTATTATTGCATAGAGGATGGAGAAGGGGAAAAGGAGGTTTCGCAAAAAATGCATAGGGGGTAAAAGTAATTGTTTTAAAAGCAGCGCAACCCTCAACTTTCAAGGTGAGCCTTTTTCAAAATGATAATTAGCGTCAATTTAAATCCTCCTTATTCTCCAATGAATAAAAAATTTAGGTTTGCCTTTGAAATAAAAACACCCCGTGCCTCAAATCAAAGACATCATTTCAGTTTTAGAAAAACTTGCGCCACCCTGCTACCACGAAGGTTATGAAAATGTGGGCATCAAGCGCCAGATGGTGAGTTGGTGGTTGATGAGATTAAATAATTCCCTCCCAACTATTCTTTTTAAAAACCGGATACAATATATTTGACGAACTAATAAAAAATTGTAACCGTTATGAAAAAAATTCTACCTCTTGTTTTATTGTTTCCTTTTTGTACACAAGCCGCCAAACTAAATGTGCCAGCACAATACACTACTATACAAAGTGCCATAAATGCTGCTGCTACAGGCGATACGGTGCTGGTAGCACCCAGTAATATGTATGTAGAAAATTTGGATTTTATGGGTAAGGATGTGGTGGTACGCACACCCAATCCGGTAACAGACAGGTTTACAACTATTATTGATGGTAACCAAAGCGGCAGTGTGGTAAAGTTTATAAGTAATGAAAGTAATGCAGCCAAGTTAGAGGGCTTTACACTGCGCAACGGCACGGGCACGGTTAGAGATTGGGGGTATTATTTAATTCAAACTGTTTTATCGGGCGGTGGTATATTATGCGATAGCCCTATTGCTTTTGGTGGATCAAATATTTGGGGATCTTCGCCTACGCTTAGTTATCTTATTGTAGAAAATAATTCGGCACGTATGGGTGGAGGCATTGCTGCCTGGAAGGGATCTTACCCGATTATTGAAAATACCATAGTAAGAAACAATAGTTGTACAGAAATGGTTGGGGTATTTCGGTATTTGAGGGCTTTGGGGCAACCGCCACTATACTTAGAAATGTAGAAGTGTCGGGTAATGAAGGTGGTTCGTTGGGTGGTAGCGGCATTGTGTGCAATTACTCGTCAACCATTAATATGATGAACTGTACAGTTGCCGATAACTCGGCTGCTGTTCCAATGGCGAGCACTGTTTCGTGCCAATGGTTCAGTCTTTAATATTTTAAACTGCATTTTTTCGGGCATTACATCCGATTTGCTTTATGACCAAGGCGGCTTGGTAGCCACAGGTTCTATAGATTTTAGCAATGCCCCCAATACTAACGGATTGCTTAGTGTGGGAGCAAACATAATTACTGCCAGTCCGCAGTTTGTAAATGCAGGAGCAGGTAATTATCATTTAACTCCTCAAAGCCCCTGTATTAATGCCGGTACTTTTACTGGCGCACCTCTTATTGATTTAGATGGCAACCCGCGCAACGGCAACCCCGATATGGGAGCCTATGAAGCATTAAATACCGGCATTGAAGATGTAGATGGAAACCCAATTGCAATTTACCCAAATCCTTCAACAAATTTTTTAACCATTAACAAACATTGTCGCAAATGTTATTTGACAGATGTAAGCGGAAAAATTATTGACTGAAAATAACTACACATTCTAAAAAAAAACAATTTTGGACGTTACTGAAGTAAACAGTGGCATTTATTTTTTAAATGTTAATGATGCTTTTTTTGTGAAGGTACTAAAGCTGTAGAAACATTTTTAGCACATGGTATTAAATACCCGGGTTGAAGTACTAAGTTTGAGTCTTCAAGTGCAAGGAATACTATTGCACTAATTTTTGCATTGGCAAATCTCTTTAAATACTAATTAGGGTTAATGTTAACTTGCCTTTATTCTTATCCTGCTTTATCATTAAATAAAAAATTTAGGTTTGCAAGAGAAAGATAATAATCCCGTGCCTCAAATCAAAGACATCATTTCAGTTTTAGAAAAACTTGCGCCACCCAGCTACCAGGAAGGTTATGACAATGCAGGATTGCTTACGGGCAATGCCAATGATGAGGTTAAGGGTGTGTTGCTTTGTTTGGATAGCACAGAGAAGGTAATAGATGAAGCCATTGCAAATAATTGCAATATGGTGGTGGCGCATCATCCTATTATTTTTAGCGGGCTAAAGTGTATAACGGGTAAAACATACGTAGAGCGCGCTGTTATTAAAGCCATTAAAAATGATGTTGCCATTTATGCCATTCACACTAATTTGGATAATGTGCTGCATGGGGTAAATAAAATGATTTGTGAGAGATTGGGTTTGATAAATGCTTCTATCCTATTGCCTAAAAGTAATTTGTTGAAAAAATTGGTAACGTTTGCGCCAACAGACCATGCCGAAAAGGTGCGCAATGCTTTGTTTGGTGCAGGCGCAGGGCACATAGGCGCATACAGCCATTGCAGTTTTAATACCACAGGCATGGGCACTTTTATGGCGGGCAAGGATGCAACACCCTATGTGGGCGAAAAGGAAAAACTGCATACGGAAAATGAGGTGCGCATAGAAGTGGTTTTGAAAGCAGGAAGGAAGGAGAAATTATTAGCAGGCTTTTGCAAAATCATCCTTACGAGGAGGTGGCGTATGATATTTATGGGTTAGCTAATAAATTAAACAATGTTGGCAGTGGTATGGTAGGCGAGCTGCCGGAGGCAATGCCTGAAAAGGAAATACTTTTGATGCTGAAAAAGAATATGCAGGCGGCAGTGGTAAAGCATACCAATTTAAGAGGTAAGCCGGTAAAGAAGGTGGCGGTGTGCGGAGGAGCAGGAATTTTTCTTTTGCAAGAGGCTATAAGGCAAGGGGCTGATGTTTTTATTACATCGGACATTAAGTACCACGAGTATTTTGATGCTGACGGCAAAATTGTGCTGGCAGACATAGGACACTACGAAAGTGAACAGTTTACTGCCCAATTGATTATGAACGAACTGAAGAATAATTTTTCTACATTTGCGCTCCGTTTAACAAATATTGTTACTAACCCGGTTAACTACTTATAATTATGGCAGTTAAAAAACCAGCAAAGCCGGCTGCAAAATCAGCAAAGGAAAAAAAAAGCAGCCCCTGCAAAAAAAAACAGTAGCTAAGAAAGTTGCTGCAAAAGCAC
This sequence comes from Bacteroidota bacterium, assembly GCA_016714005.1. Taxonomy (GTDB): domain Bacteria; phylum Bacteroidota; class Bacteroidia; order AKYH767-A; family OLB10; genus JADJOA01. The sequence continues at coordinate 223,738 of JADJOA010000002.1, read as the reverse complement.
CTGCAAAACCTGCCCGTTCGGCAGGCGCGAAAGTTGCGGCTAAACCTACCAAGGTAGCTAAGCCTGCAGCAAAAGAGTTGCTGCTAAAACTGTTGTAAATAAAGTAAAACCAGCCAAGGTTGGTAAACCGGTAAGTAAAAAAGCTGCGAAAGCTTCAGATAAAGGCAAAGTAAAAATCAGTAATAAACAAATGAACAAGACAGACGTAAGGTCAAAAAGAAATCCGGTAAAAACCAAGGAGCAAAAATTAAAAGCGCGATTTGAAGAGCCGGTTGTAGCAAAACACACACCCAAAGCTATTGAGCGCAGTGGCGAAACACGGTTGGTTAAAAAAGTAGAGAAAGAAACCGCTGCTAAACTTTCGAGTAAATATACTGTAGGTGACATTACGCAGTTTACCGTAAAAATTCCTAAGAACGGAATTGATCATGCAACTATTGAAGAAAAATTGCAGGCGCTTTTTCAATTGCAGCAAATAGATTCGGAAATAGACAGGATACGTTACATAAGAGGCGAACTTCCTAATGAGGTTAAAGACCTTGAGGATGATGTGGCAGGTTTGGAAACACGCATAAAAAACTACCACAAAGAGGTGGAGGATTATGAGAAAATGGTTTCGGAAAAAAAGCAAGCCATTAAGGATTCTAACTCTATGATTAAAAAATACGAGAGCCAGCAGAGCAACGTAAAAAATAATCGTGAGTACGAATCGTTAAACAAAGAAGTTGAATACCAGAAATTGGAAATTCAGTTGAGCGAAAAGAGAATTAAAGAATATACCGCTGAAGCTGCTGCAAAAAAAATGATGATAGAGTCAACACAAGAAATGCTTGACCACCGCAGCAATGATTTAAACACAAAGAAAAAGGAGCTTGAAACAATTATAGAAGAAACGAAAAAAGAAGAAGCTACTTTGCTTGAATATTCTAAAAAAGCAGGAAGTATTATTGAAGAAAGATTATTAGGCGGCTATGTAAAACTAAGAGAGAATGCACAAAATGGATTAGGTGTAGTTACCATACAGCGCGATGCATGTGGAGGTTGTTTTAACAAGGTACCACCACAAAGACAATTGGATATTAAGCAACGCAAAAAAGTTATTGTGTGTGAGCATTGTGGCAGAATTTTGGTTGACCCTGAAATTATGACTCCATTGCCATAAAATAATTTGAAACATTTAAAAAAGCTGTCACCCCTTGAGGAGTGACAGCTTTTTTTGTTGGAATATTTTATATAGGTGAAGTTATTTTTCTGTCTCCCATTTTACAACAAACACAAAATCGTTTTCAATAGGCAGGTATGCATATTCGTAACACAGTTTGTAAACGCTTCCTTTTTGTGTGGTATGTATTTGGGTGAAATATTTAAAATTAAATCCCTTCTCCATTAATTTTGTTTTGAAATTTTGCCTTTGCCGTCATTGCCAATAACCGTTTCCAGCAGCTTACGGTTTTCTTTAAAATATTGTTGATGATGCGAACCTGTACAGAGTTTTCGCTATTCAATCGGTTGTTGTAGTTGCTGCGGCATTGGTCATCGCAAAACTTTTTATCGGTTCTGCCTTTAATGGGTTCACCGCACGAAAGGCATAGTTTTTCTTTTGTACTCATTATTGAATCAAATTTTTAAACCGGCAATCAATACATCATCTACTTGCTCATTGCCGTTCATCCAGGTAGTAAAAAAGTCGTTTAGAAATTTTTTCTGAGCAGGCATTTCATGGTTTTTAATCTCCAACAAAATTTCCTTCAGTTTTTTTGTCATTATTTTTTTTGAGTGTTCACCACCAAACTGGTCGGCATAACCATCGGTAAACAGGTATGCAATTTCAAAATCGGTAAAGGGCAATACATGATTGGTAAAACCGTTTGTTCTTTCAAACTGGCTTCCTCCTATTGGGGTTTTATCGGGAGCAATAATTTTTAATTCTTTACTGGCTACAAAAACCAAAGGACGGTTAGCGCCTGCATATATCACTTGCTTAGTATCAAAATTAAAACAGCAAATGGCAATGTCCATTCCCTGATTAGAATTGTTTTGAGATTGCTGCAAAGATTTTGAAACTGCTTCGTGCAGTTTATCTAAAATTTTTGCCGGTGAAGTTGCGCCCTGCTCATAAACAATTTGATTTAAAAGAGAAACGCCAAGCATACTCATTAATGCACCTGCTACGCCATGCCCCGTGCAATCGGCAACGGATACCACTACCGTATTGTCTATTTTTTCCATCCAGTAAAAATCTCCCGACACAATATCCTTGGGGCGATATAAAATAAAGTGATCTTTAAAATGATTTTTTAAAATATCGGGTTGTGGTAAAATTGCCTGTTGTAGATGACTTGCATAGTGAATAGAATCCAAGATTTCTTTGTTCTTTTCTTCAACCAGACTTTTTTGCTGCTGCAGCTGCGCTGTTCTTTCAACAACTAAATTTTCAAGACGTTCGTTCTGTTCAAGAATAATTTTTTCTTTCTCTAACAGATTCTCTAATGCCTCTTGTTGCGCCTTAGCCTTATCAATAAGCGCCTGGTCTAATTCTTTAGCTGCTTTATGACCTTCTTTTAAAAGCTTTATTTCTTCAATGGTTTTATAGATGGTTTTTTCAAGATCTACCAAGTCAACAGGTTTGGTAATAAAATCAAATGCACCACGGTTCATTGCCGTGCGAATATTTTCTAAATCGGAATAAGCCGATATAACAATTGTTTTAACAAAAAAAGTATGCTCTTTAATTTTTTCAAGGAGGGTAAGCCCTGTCATACCAGGCATGTTGATGTCGGTTAATACCAAATCAAATGTATCATCAGCCTTTAGTTTATCAATTGCATCAAAACCGCTTGAAACGTATTCAAAAGTAATTTTTCCCTCTCTTATTGCCGAGCGAAACTTTTGTTTCATCATGTCCTCAACATAAGGCTCATCGTCCACTAAAAGAATTTTACAGTTCATATAACAAGTGGTAGCTATGTAACTTTTATTCCGATTATTAAAATATCATCCACCTGCTCAAAATTTCCTTTCCATTTGTTAAACAAGCCAAGCAAATAATTTTCCTGCTCCTTCATATTTAAATGCTGAATTTGCAGTAACTCATCTTTAAACTTTTTTGTCATTAACTTTTTCCCTTTCTCACCGCCAAACTGATCGCTAAAACCATCAGAGAAAATATAAATGGCATCGCCTTTTAAAAGATATATTTCGTGTTGTGTAAATGCTTCGGTATGATAAACCTGTAATCCGCCAATAGGAAACTTGTTTGGTTTATATACCATCATTTCATTATTACGTAATAACCAAAGCGGGCGGTTGGCTCCCGAAAATTTTAATTTGTTTTTATCAAGATCAATGGTGCATAACGAAATATCCATTCCATCATTTGATTCGCTTTCGCGTTGCTTTAAAGCGTTTACAATTCCTTCGTTTAATTTTTCAAGTATTTGCGATGGTTCTGTTATTCCCTTTTCATTAATTATCTGGTTGAGTAAGGAAGTGCCAATCATACTCATAAAGGCACCTGCTACGCCATGTCCCGTACAATCGGCAGCAGCAATAATTACTCTGTTATCCTTTTGAGAAAAGCTGTAAAAATCTCCACTCACTATATCCTTTGGCAAATACAAAATAAAAGATTGTTCAAGCGTTTTGTAAATAAGCTTCATGTCAGGCAAAATGGCTGATTGAATTCTTTTTGCATACAAAAGGCTTTCCGTTATTTCATTGTTTTTTTGTTCAATTACTTCTTTTTGTTGCAAAACCTCCTTAGTGCGCTCATTTACCTTATGCTCCAGTTGCACATTCTGATTTTCTAATATTTGCTTTTTCTCCTTTTCCTGTTCAATGCTTTTGGCTGATAGTTCGGTAATTTCAGCTATTTGCATTTTTAAAGTTTTGCCCATGCGCGCAAAGTCCCGCGCAAGGTAAATGGTCATTGATAACGGCAGGCTTAATACAAATGCTGTTGAAATCAATGTAGCGCCATCTACTTGTAATTTTATCCAGGCAAAATTTATTTCATCGGGCAACATACCTGTAACAACACCAACGGCAGGCGCTAAAAAAATAATCATTGAAAATATCCAAGCTCCATCGCGTCCTTTTCGTATAGATTTAATGATAACTCGTAAAACTTCAATGATTGCAACAAAGAAAATTACAACGGTAAGTATGGAAATAACTTTTTCGGCATTAAAGAAAATGCCAACAACTGTGGCAGCATACATAATCATGAGCAACCAAAAAATTTTAAGTAGCCGCTGATAAAAAATGGTATGTAACATAGCAACAATGGGAATTACCAGCAGCGGCAATACCACCAAAGTCCACTTTGAAAGTGTTGTAATAACAGCATAATCGGTATATGTTAAGAGGTAGTAAACAAAAATGCCCGTAAAGAAGATTCCGAAACAATAAAGGCTGTAGTACAGGTTAGCAATTTTTTGTCTGTAATAGGAGTACATAATAAGATGCACAACAGCAAGTGTTAAAAAAATAGCTGCAAAAAATATAATCGGAAAATAATCAGACGGATCGGCTATTTCGGAGATGTCTGCATTGAGGTGACTGATGGATATGTGAAAGTTTTTACCTATGTTAAATCCCTTTTCTTTTGCTCCGGCCCGATGAAAGTTAGAGTACCTTACTGCAATTACATTTAGAGTATCTGATAGAACAATAGCATAAGGTTTTGGGTTCATGCTAAACTCCGCAACTTCTTCCTCTATATTTTTTCCAACTTTACCATAACTCTTCAAAAATTTTCCGTTAAGGTAAACCTCGCTTGCCGAACCAAACTGACGCAGGTAAAAACCCAGTGGCACATTGAGGACGGCAGAGTCGGCAGTAAAGTGCATACGATACCACGTAATGGTACTGTAATTACTGTTGTCTCTTACGGTGTCATTAATTATACTCCAGGTGCTATCGTTATAATCAGTTCTAGAAAAAGCCGAATCATCCTGCTGATTAAATTTCCACGGATTGGTAAACTCAATAATATTTTCTGAATCGGAAATAGTTTTTATTGCAGAATCGGCATTGGCTGCTTGTTCTTCGTCATCAGCAGCAAAGCCCGTTAACTGAAAGTTTACATCAATACTTGAGTCCTTTTTAATGGTTGACACCTGCGCAAAAACAAATTGCACACTGAAGCAACAAAAAATAAAAAGCCCGTAAACAAAACGCATAGAGAAAATTAGTGTGGTTAAAAGTAATGATTAGTGTTTAATGATAAATGGTTAATGGTAATTGTATAGAAGCTTAAATCGCGAATTTTTATTTACCGCAATCAATTTTAAATTTGCCCGTAACAATACTTAGTTTGTGCATGATAGACATTTATAATGTTTATAAGAGTATGAAGCGGGATGATATCATTCTTTCTTTTAAGGGTGATGTTACGCAGGATTTGCTTTCGAGCGTTTACCAGATTATGGAATCGCGGTTGCAAAATGCCGAGGAGGATATTAAGCGCAAGAAAAAATTTTATCACATTTTGGTGGAGTGTTTGCAGAATGTGTATCACCACATGGAAAGCCTGCAACACGAAAAGGATAAGGATGAGTTTGATGGCACGGCAATATTTATAATTGGTAAAGCTGAAGCAGGCGGTTATTTAATTGTTACGGGCAATTATATTTTAAAGCCAAATGCAATAGAGCTTGGCAAAAAGTTAGAAAAAATAAATGCAATGAGTGCCGAGGAATTACGCACTCATTATTTGGAAACATTAAGCACAACAGAATTATCTGACAAAGGCGGTGCAGGTTTGGGAATGATTGATATTGCACGTAAATCGGGTCATAAAATTGAGTTTGCGTTTAATGATGTTTCAGACACATACTCGTTCTTTAGTCTTGCAGTTACAGTAAAATAATTTGAAAGAAAATGGAAACGCTATCTATACAACAGGGAATAAAAACTCCGCATATTAATTTTGATGCTTCGGGAGTATTGGAAATTTCGGGAAAATCTATCCCCGAAAATTCTATTGATTTTTATAAGCCTGTCTACGATTGGTTAGATGCTTACGCGCAAAACCCACAAGCAAAAACAGAATTAAAAGTGCAGTTAGAATATTTTAATACAAGTTCCTCTAAATGTTTGTTGGATATTTTCAGAAAATTGGAGCCCCTGCATGCCAACGGAAAAAGCGCTGTAACAGTTAACTGGCTTTACGAAGAAGATGATGAGGATATTATGGAAGCAGGTGATGATTATAAAACCATTGTTAAGTTGCCTTTTGTTATTAGTAAGATTTAAGAATAGGTGACCACAAAGTGCACGATGGTTTGCACAAAGAACACTAAGAAACTTTTTACTCCTTCACAAATTTACTCCTGTAAACTTCCTTACCTGTTTTTACCTCAACAAAATAAATACCTTTAGAAAAGTGGGCAGTTGGCAATTTACAATTAGGAGTTGCAGACTGCTTGCTTAAAACTGTATTTCCTAAAACATCAAAAATGGAAACAGTTATTAAGTTGTTTGCTTTTGAGGTATTGATTTGAATATTCAACTCATCCTTTGCAGGATTTGGAAAAATTGCCAACTGACCACTGCCTTTTGCCAACTCTTTTATTGAAGTGGGTAGGACTATGCATGTTATTGCAGTGTTTGTTTCAACAGGTGCATTAAAATCAAAATAAATATAGGCTTTGTTGGTAATGCTATCCCCTGCAAGCAAGGTTGTTTTTGGTTTTATGCGGTAAGTTACAAAGCCATGCGATTGTGGTTCGTTAATGTTTGAATCGGGCAACAAAATATTTTCAAACAAAAACTCCATGTTTTTATTGTACGGTATCCATTTAGCATTTACAGGGTGCGAAGAGTTTAAAAGTTCAATAGTTTGTAAGTTCAAACGAGCGGTGTCAATTGGGTTAATAATTTTTACGGTAAAGGCTGTATCGTTACCGGTGTTTTGAAATCTTATCGTGTAATCTAAAAATGGTTGTGTGGCAAGTTGGGTTGTTGTTAAAGTGTCTTCACTTACTAAAATATCGTTAGGGTCAACGCTTCCGGTTACAACAGATGTTGCCCCTGCATAATTGCAATACACATTGTAATCGTTTGCAAGTGGCTCAATAATACATTGCGAATAAATATTGCTGCCAATAACTGCTGCTGCACTTACATTAAGCGTAACCAGAATGCTGCCCGATTGAAATGGACTTAACACAGGCAACCCACTCCATTGGACAGAATCAGTTGATGTAGCAGTTGGCGCAACTGTTGAACCTACATAACTCAATAAATTGTTTTGATACAATGTAATGGTTGGTGATAATGTTGTTGTTCCCACATTCTCATAATTAATCATGTAACTTGCATTAAAGCCGGGACGGAAAGCGCCAAGCGGTGTAAGCGTTACACACAAATCGTTAAACGTGCCCAATGGCTGAAATGCAAAATCGTTTAATGAATCTGTTTGGTTAATGCCGGTAAATGTTGCAGCATGAGAAACAGGAACAGCGCTGTAATAATTTATTGGCGATGGGGAAACAGAAAAGTTGCCTGAATCTAAAACTGCTACACTATAAAATCCATTTGGTTGTGTAAATGCAAAACGATTGGTGTTTATTTCTGTAATGGCTTTGTTGGGAATAGAGAATTCGCCAATGTCTTGTGTGGAGTTGGAGTTTAGGTCGGCAAATGTTTTGCCGGTGATAAGGTTGTATTGGTCGGTGAGTTTTAGAATCCAATAATCAAAGCTCCCCATAATGTTTTCAGTTTTATCTCCTGAAATGTTTGAACCAGAATATCCTCCAAGGATATATCCATTATCAGAAGTTTGCTTTACATCAAAGAGAAATTCACCACCGTTACCGCCAATTGTATTTTGCCATTGTAAATTTCCTGTAGAATCAATTTTTACAATCCAGTAATCGTTAAAGCCATTACTGTTTTCGGTTTTATTACCAGATTCATTTGACTCGGAAAATCCGCCAAGAATATATCCGCCATCTTTGGTTTCTTGAATAGATTCAACTTGGTCATCACCATACCCCCCAATAGTATTCTGCCATTGTAAATTTCCATTTGTATCAATTTTAATTACCCAATAATCCAAGCCGCCAAAACAGTTTTCTGTTTTATCACCTGAAATATTCGAGTAGGACGAGCCTGCTAAAATATAGCCGTTATCTTTAGTTTGTTGAACGGAAAAACGCATTTCGGTAAAACTCCCTCCGATTGTATTCTGCCATAGGATGCCTCCTGCCGTATCTAATTTTAATATCCAGCAATCAGCAGCGCCATTACTGTTTTCAGTTTTATCACCTGAACTATCTGAGGAAGAATGTCCATTCAATATATAACCTCCATCCTTGGTTTGTTGAATAGACGGCTCTAAATCACTAACGCTACCACCAATGGTGTTTTGCCAAAGGATATTTCCAATTGAATCAGTTTTTACAATCCAATAATCCGGCCCCCCATTCATAGATTCCGTTTTGTCCCCTGAAATATTTGAATAGGATTCTCCCGATAATATATAGCCACCATCTGTTGTTTGTTGAATGGATCTAAGCATATCCTGTGCGTTCCCCCCAATAGTATTTTGCCAAAGAATATTGCCATTCGAATCAGTTTTTACAATCCAATAATCATATGTTATTAAATAGGAAGTATCAATATTGTTTTCTGTTTTATCTCCAGAAATATTAGAATTGGAAATTCCCCCCAATATGTAACCATGATCAGATGTTTGTTGAATGGATCTAAGCAAGTCATTCCTACTCCCACCAATCGTATTTTGCCACAGTATGGTACCGAAAGAATTGGTTTTTATAATCCAATAATCATTTGTTATAAAAGTAGTATCAATATTGTTTTCAGTCTTATCACCTGAAATATTAGAACTAGAACATCCACCCAAAATATATCCACCGTCAAAAGTTTGCCGAATTGAAAACAGGTAATCACTACCATTCCCTCCAATCGTATTCTGCCACTCAATCTCCTGCGCATTTAACTTAGCACCAAGCGATAAGCAAACACCAATAATCAAAAACAAAAATTTATCACCAGTAAGTTTTTTAAAAAAGGAAGTTAGCATGTTTTTATTTTTTGTGAGAAGCAAATGTAGTAAGATAACCGCAGAGAAAGAGGAGTTTTTCGCAAAGAAATAGGAGAAAAATTTAACGCCCCCTACCCATTCTCCCTGTCCAAAAGCTATCATACAGAGGTGAGAGGCAACACTTTTCATTTATCTGCGTTACCTCTATACAAAACTCAAAATCCTCTGTGTTTAAAAACCTACTGTCCGTCTTTTATCTTCTTTAAAAACTCCGATTTTTTTCGCTCGGTGCTCAACATATATTGGTAAGATGGCAAGCCGTCTTTTTCTTTGGCTTCGCGTTTTTCGGGCTTAATATTTTCTATGGCTGCGTTAAATGATGCTTCGCTTGAAATAGCCTGCAACACACCACGCGCGTAGTTAAAGTAAAACCAAATGTTGGGGTCAACTTCTACATACAAATTAAGCACATCACCGGTTCTGCGCCTGGCAATTTCAAAATGCCCGGTCATTTGTTTGCCTATGTAATACTTGCCTGCACTGCCCACACCAATAGGTCCTTTGCTTGAGTAAGTACCTTTTTCTTTACTCCAGTAAATTTTTAAATCGCTCAGCACAAGTGTGTGTTGCAACTCTTCAGGAAATTTTTTTGGTGTACCCAGTAAACTTACTTCCGATATATATTTATCTGCTTTATCCTTACCCATTAAATTGGTAATGGCATTTAAGTAAACAGGTCGGCTATCGTTGGTTGGTTGCAATGTTGGATAAGCACTTAACACATCAGCCATTTCTTTAAGCGCTTCTTCGGCAAACATAAAATCCATGTTCATTATAAGCTCAAAACCAATAGAATCTTTTTGAGAAAAGTAAGTTGCCAATCCCTGGTTTTTTAAAAACAACTGCCCAAAATCTGTAGCAAGCGAAACACTGCCTTCTCCTTTTACAATACATTTTTTATCATCAAGTATCAATGAGTTGTTTCCTACCGGTGAGGTCTCACCTTTTTCCTTTTTCTCTTTCTTATCGCCTTCTTTCTCTTCGGCTATGGGTGCCGTTCCCGAAACTTTGTATTCCTTGCTGTTCTGGTCAAATGCCAAATAGCCTTGTGCCGAAATTATTTCGGTATCGCTGCTTTTTCTTTTTTGAGAGAGGAAGGCTGGATAAATATTTACCGAATCGCCTGCAAAATAAATTCCTGCAAAAAGTTTTTCGCCTGTTTCGTTAACAGGATTGTTTACCGGAATGTTTACACCACGCGGGTCAATATCACTTGAGAAACTAAACCAGTTTTGTGCTGCAATTTCTTCGCAATGGTGCCCCACATTGGCATAACCCGTAAAATTTAAATTTTGTTTAGATGCCTGTATTCGCACCTTGCCCTTATAACTAATGGTAGGGCTTATGGTAAAATTAGTAGTGTCAGGAATTTCGCCCACTGCAAATGTTTGCAATGATGTATCAACACCAATAGAAGTTAAGCGTATGAGATGCTTTACTTTTGATTGGTCTAAATACTCATAATCGCCATTGCCTGTATATTTTTTCTGCCCAACACATTAATGCTGGTGTTAAGCATAGTGTGGTATTTAGTAGTGGTGTTTGCAATTACGCGGCTGTTGTTGAGTGTGCGCATCAACGCATTTTTTTCTACCACCACTTTTCCCGAATCCGGAATAATAGACGCATCGGCAACCAATATTTGCGGCACCTTATATGCCTTAATTAAATAATCGGTTAGACTATACGTTGCCAGTGGCGCTGTAAAACGCAAAGAGTCCTGGTTGGGATGAACAGAAATAAATTCGCTTTCGGTTATGTTCATTTTTGTTCCTGCCGTAGCGCCACCAAATTCCATCTCGCTCTTATCCATAAACCATTTAAAGTTTTGAATATTGCTGACATACTGGTTAAGCGGGAATGTAACATTGCTGCCTGTGCCATTGCTGTAAAACTCACCCACACGTTTTTCTAAATCAATGTTTGATTTTACATTTTTTGTTTGAAGCGCCAATACATTTTCAATGTCCGATTTTAAGCTGAAGTCGCTGGTATCTGCACCATAACTATGATCTTTTAACTGCAATTTGTTTGAAGCAAGTTGCGATTGCTGAAAAGTAACCACACCATCTGCATCAATGCCCGATGGCATTAAAACTAAGTTTCCTTTTAACGATGCAGTTTTATTATACAACAACATGTCTTTCGATTTCTGGAACACATACATCTTATCATTTTTTGGGCGCCAGTTTATAAAAACATCTTCAGCCTGTATGTCCGGAAACTGTGTACTGCCGACAATTTTTCTTTCCACATCAAATTTTTGCGTAACGGCATAAGTAGAGTCCGGAAAAAAAGTAATATCGTTGGCTTGTGCGCTGCTGCTCAAATATTCAATGGTGCCGCTTCCTAAAAATCCTTTATGTGAAAGTTGTATGCGGCTTTTGTATTTTCCTTTTCCGCCATAAGCCACAAAGCCTTCATCGGGCGTGGTCATATCAAACCCAAGCGAGTAATCGGGTTGCACCGTAAGCGTCTGCCTGAACACCGGAAAAATTCCTGCGCTTACCATCTCTCCTTCAAACACCAAGCCCTCTTTGCGCAATACGTTTAAGCTGTCAATAACAAACGGGTCAAGATGATAATAAAAGTTTTCGCGGTTATACACCTTGTTAAAAATGTAAGCATAATCGTAATAGATGAATGATTTGTTGGTGCAATCAAAAATGGGGAATTCGTTATTTGCAACATATCCCGATTTGTTTGAAGCATTGTCAATAGACAAAATACCATTAAGGTTTTGTAAAACGGATTTAATAGGAACGAGTGTTGTTTTACCATCAGGTCCTATTGAATCGCTGGGCACTTTAAAACGTAACGAGTCAACAGTTTTTAAATCTAATTTAAAATCCTGATAGTTGAAGGCAAACTCTTTTCCAAAAAAAATCAAGCCTGCCTGCATGCACCCGTCCGCCAAAAGTCATATCGCGGTTTTTCTTTAACGTAAGCTGTTGTTCTGTTGGCACAATAAACACCTGCTGCGAATCGCTCAGCACCACCTTGCTAACACCTTCAAGTCTTATATCAAAATTCAATAAATTAATTTGTGCGTTTGGTTTTCCACTGATTAGTGATTCAATAAAAATTTCATCGTAATCAATTTTTCCGCTGCGTGCACTCAGGTAATATTGTACTTTGTCTTTAATTACAACTTTATCAGCCACGGCATCATAAGCCACAAATCCTAAGGCAGAAAGCGCTGCCATAAAACTTCTTGTATCACTTTCTGTAAGTTTAAAATGTTTTGCCAAATCAGGAATGTAACCCACCTTGGTTTGGTTTTTTTCTCCAAACATTTTTAAAGTGTAGAGCGGGTGCACTTCACTCAACCCCTGAATTTTTTGGAAGCGTACTATATTGAAAAAATTTTCGCTTTCAAACCTGAGTTTGCTTTGCCCCTGCCCGCTAATCATTTTACAGTCCATCAAGGGATCGCCAACTTTCCATGTAAGCTGTTCAAAATCTAAGTCCATTTTATGAAATGAATCAAAGTATGGGCTATTGGCAGCAGTTTGCTCATTTTTAGTAAGCGTTACTTCTTTCCTTTCAGTAATATACCTGAATTCAACTCCGGGGTGATAAATAGAATCTTTTTCGAAACGTATAATAGCGGCAGCATTATCACTCACCAAACGGTCGGGTTTAATAATAAATGAATTAGACAGCATTGTTAATTGTGGCTTGCCACCTTGCATAAAAGTAATGCGCGCAGGGTTATTGCCAATACCTGAACCTACCAATCTGTTGCCTTGCAGTGAGAATCCGCCAACGTAATCAACATCCTTAATCATCTCTTTAATGGCAAGCCCACCAGCATAAGAATAAAAACGCGGATAGGTTACATTTTCGGGTTTTACATCTGCTAAAATTTTATCGGTGTAGCGTCCTTTTAAATCCTGCGTAAAATATTTTTTATAAGAAAAAGTTACCGAATCAATATGATACTCCGAGCTTTTTAAATTGATGCTGTACTTTTTTGCTTCGGCATAAGCATCCTGGTCTGTTAGTCCTGCTCGGGTAAACAAAAGTTTGCCTCCGTTACCAACCCACCAATTAAGGTTAGGATAAAAAACGCCTTTGGTGTTGTATATAACACTGCTGTCGTTTTTAGAAAAGCAGGTAAGATTAAGGGTTGCAAATGAAATTTTTGGCAGTGTATCAAAGTCAAACGTGTATTGATTACTGCTTGAAACCCATTCAACAGAGGCAGACTTATATAAGGTGTTGGTAGAGAAAAGAAGGAAGCTGGTCTCAAGCACATCGCCAAACCTTCGAGCATTCAGCTTTAAAGATTTATCAAGCGTGCTGTGCCATGTGTTGAAAACCTGTTCGTTGTTTCCTGAAGCAATCAATCCAATAAGCGCACTTATATAATTGGAGAAATCAGGAAACGCCTTCAGCCTCTTTTTAAGCATACTGTTACTTAAGGTTATAATGGTTTGCTTTTGTGTGGCATTAAAACTTTTATCATACACAGCTTCAAACTGATCCATCAGTCGCTCTGCTTCCTTCTTATTGGTTTCCTCCAAAAACTTCGATAGCTCATCCAAATACTTACCGGCATCGCCCGAAAAACTTTTGAGTGATTGAGCGTTTAAAGTGATTGAGAAAACAAAAAATAAAAATGCTGTGGTTAAAATTCTTTTAATCATAATTGATTCTTCTGGTGGTTTTATATAGGCTCCTGCAAAAAACAGAATTGAGCGGGAGTAAAATTTTAATACGTTGTATTTGATTTATTTTCCCTTCGCTCTCTGCGTCTTTGCGTGAAACCACTTCAAAGAAAACGAAAATATTTTCTGGTTAGTGCATAATCAAATGATATTGGTAAGAATTTATAAACGGCATTGATTTAGTTTAGCGCAGTTATAAAGTATGTCTAAATTGGTTCGTGCGCACCTGAGTGTGGCGCTGGTTCAAATTCTGTATTCTGCCAATTTCAGTATTGCTAAGCAAATAATGCCGGCACTCGTTCAGCCGTATGGTTTTATCGTGCTGAGGGTTTTGCCATCGGCACTTTTCTTTTTTGCCGCATCATACTTTGTTAAAAAGGAAAATATTTTACGTGGCGATTTGTTAAGAATTGTAGCTTGCGCTGTTACCGGGGTTGCAGTAAATCAACTTTTGTTTTTTAAAGGACTAAACTTAACAGTGCCTATTAACGGAGCATTGATAATGACTACAAATCCTATTTTAGTTATGCTGTTTGCTGCTCTTTTTCTTAAAGAAAAAATTTCACTGATAAAGGTCGCCGGAATTTTTTCAGGACTTACTGGCGCAATTGCACTAATTCTTTTTGGTAAAAAATTTTCTTTTGACAGTGCAGGCACCCTTGGCGATTTTTATATTTTTCTCAACTCTGTTTCGTTCGCCTTGTTTATGATAATAGCAAAACCCCTTATGAAAAAATACCATCCGCTTACAATCACTAAATGGATGTTCTTTTTTGGCAGCTTCATGGTTCTGCCTTTTGGATTTAATGATGTTAATTCAATTGAGTGGCATCAATTTACAACTGCATCATGGCTGGCATTGGCATTTGTAGTTGTAGGAGTTACGTTTGTTGCATACCTGCTAAATGTTATTGCTTTGCGTGAACTAAGCCCTGCTGTGGTAAGTGGATATATTTATTTACAACCTGTATTTGCTGCTTTATTCTCTATGATATTTGCAGAGGGTAAGCCAAACTTATTGCATTTGATTTGTGCAGTACTCATATTTACCGGGGTTTATTTAATAAGTAAAAAAGATTTAAAAGAAAAGTCAAAGGTGAACACAGATTAACAGATTAAAAAAAGAAATTTGTGAAAATCATAAGGCGAAGCTTTTAATTGTTTTTAATCTGTTAATCAGTGTTGAGCTAAATAGTGTAAATTTTTTTTATAAACATGTCATTAAATTGGAGTCTTTTAAACTTTGAAGAATTATCCGCAAAACAACTGTACGATATTTTACAAGCACGTCAGCAGGTATTTATTGTGGAGCAAAACTGCTTTTATCTTGATTGTGATGAAATAGACTTTGAATGTTTCCACCTGTGCGTTTACGATAACAATAAATTGGTTGCCTATCTGCGAATTCTTCCTCCCGGAGCAAAGTATAAGGAAGTATCAATAGGTCGTGTGTTAACAGTAGCTGATAAACGTACAACAGGATTGGGCAAGGAAATAATGAAAAGAGCGCTTGATATAATTGAAGAAAAATTTCCTGATCAGCCAATAAAAATTATGGCACAGAGCTATCTTGTTAAGTTTTATGAGAACTTTGGCTTTAAAAACATCAGCGAGCCATTTATGGAAGATGGCATACCGCATAACTATATGATAATTGAGAAATGAAAAATTCATTCGTTACCATTTTATTGATTTGTTTAACCTATGGTTTATATGCTAAGCCACAGTTTCAGATTTTTAAATCAAACCGTATGGATAAAAATGGCGAGCGCCATGGCAAATGGAAAACCTATTGGAATGAGGGAAGAGAAAATATTTATCGCAAGGGGAAATTTAAACACGGATTAGAAACCGGCAAGTGGAAGTATTATGATGAGTTAGGAAACCTTGTTAAAACAGAAAAGTATGTTTCCAATAGAAAAATAATTATCACAAAAAACTATTTTGCAAGTGGTAAATTGGAAAGTGAAGGTGAAGCACATCTTTTAAATGAAACAGACGGTACATTACATTATTTATGGCAAGGCACCTGGAAATTATATAATCAGCCGGGTAAATTAGTCCGCGAGGAAGAATATGTAAAAGGAATTAGAGTAAACTTAAATAAAGCTCCTTATCACAATGAATAAGATTTTTTCTTCACCAAAAATAAAACCAGTATTCCTGCTATTTCTGCTTTGTTGTGTACAGAAATTGATTGCCCAAAATCCTGCATACGACTCCTTAATTGTAAAAGCAAAAGAATACTACACGGCAAAAAATTATTTTCAATCTGCCATCACGTACAACAAAGCATTTAAAATACTTGGCGGCAAAGGCTACCCCGAACACAGGTATGATGCAGCACGAAGTTGGGCAAGGGCCAATGTCAAAGACTCTGTATTTATAAACCTTAACAAGCTTGCCGATAAAACAGAATTTTTAGAACTAAATGTATTGCAAACCGACAAGGCATTTATGGTGTTGCATGAAGAAAAACAATGGAAAGAATTGCTAAAAAAAATAAACCCAAACAACGAAGTATATAATGATTCGCTTGCACGCGTATTAAATTCTGTTTATGATTTTGACCAACGCAATCGCAAAAAAATGAATGAGATTAAAAATTCGTCAGGTGCTCAATCTGATGAATATAAGCGTACCGTGCGCATGATAAACTTTGCTGACTCATTAAATTTAATTCAGGTAATAAATATTTTAAAAAAACACGGCTGGATTAGCCGCAACGAAGTAGGTAGGACTGGAAATAAGGCATTGTGGCTTGTGCTGCAACATGCCTCGCTTGGTATACAGGAAAAATATTTTGAAGTAATGAAAACGGCTGTACAAAAAGGCAAAGCATCTAAAACAGATTTGGCTTATTTAGAAGACCGTATTTTGATGCGTCAGAATAAAAAACAATTGTACGGTACGCAATACAAATTAGACCAAGCCACCGGTGAAATGAAATTGTGGGATATAGAAGACCCTGATAATTTGAATAAAAGGAGAGTCGGTTGGGCTGGGACCGATGTAAACTAATTGATAGATTTTTTCCAAAAAAAATTTTCGTTCATTGTTGTAACGAACAAACCATTGAAAAAGATCATCCATTCCCAGCACCTTATCGCCTAAATCTTGCAATTCTTTATCTAAATGCGGGATATTTTTTACATACGTTCTAAGCAAGGATTTAGTGCCTTTAAACCATTGCCCGCTTTTTGAATCAATAACAACAAGGCCTTTATTAATGTTGAGGATTAATAACTCTCCCATTCCGATAACTTTTATCAAACGGGGCTCAGCGATACCTGACCCATAAAATACGTTGATGTAAATATCCTGCCCATCGCAATATCCGAACACATCTTCCTTAATCTTTTGATAGCTTATATTATTTATGAGTGAAAATGATGATTTTTCTTCCCTCAAAATAATGCTGTCATTAAACTCAGGTTGATTAAATAGAAAATCAGATTTAGCGAAATAAATTCCCTTTACCTTTTCTGAGGCAGTGTAGATATTCTCGTTGGTTTGGCTTCCGATAAATTGTAAATCCTTTGGGTTCAGGTCTGCCGAAGCATAGTTTTCCATGCCTTTACTGTTGAAATAAATAAGTTGCTCCCATATACCTTCTATTATAAGTTTTTCAAAGGACAACTCTCCACTAACACCATATTTAATTTCATGTATTTTTCGCAAACCTCCTAAACTATTTTCACAAAGGATAAAATGATACTCAAAATGCCTGCCTGCATATCCGTAAGATTTTTTTTGATCACTAGTAGCAGCACTGTAAATCAATCCGCCTACTAAACCAAACATTGCTGTCATTCCGGCAACGCTTGCATTTCTTGAGTTATCACCCGGATCATTTAATAAGAATGATTTAATTAAAATCGTAATTGGTTTTTGTTTATCATTTTTCTTTGGAATTGATTTATCAAAAAGATTTTTCAATGAAAAGCCAAGTCCTCCATTTAGGTTATATTTTTTATAGTACCCCGTCCATGTCATGTCAGAGTATCCAGTATTTGTTGTATCTAACCTTAAATCAATAATGCTATCAATGTAAAACTCCCTGCCCGGAATTGAGTAAGTAACCGGGTCAATTGTAATAACTTTAACCTCCTTTGAAGAATTACCTATGGCAAAAAAACCAATAGTGAGAATATAATGGTAAAGTATGTTTTCATAAATCACTTATCATAACTCGAAATTTATTAAACACTCACCTGCGAATAGCGAGTCATCATTTCCTCTGCTTTATTCACCATATCAGAACTGCCAATAAACAAAGGTGTGCGCTGGTGTAGTGTAGTAGGCTGAATATCTAAAATACGGTTAAACCCGTCTGATGCTTTTCCACCCGCTTGTTCAATAATCATTGCAAGCGGGTTGCATTCATACATCAAACGTAATTTTCCTTTAGGCGATTTGGTAGTGGTGGGGTAAATATAAATTCCGCCTTTAAGCATATTGCGGTGAAAATCGGCAACTAAAGAACCTACATATCTTGAAGCGTATGGGCGCTTAGTTGCAGCATCTTCTTCCTGGCAATATTTCATATATTTTTTTACACCATCAGGAAAATGTAAATAGTTTCCTTCGTTAATAGAATAAATATTTCCTGTTTTAGGAATCGTCATATCAGGGTGGCTTAAGCAAAACTCGCCAATGCTTGGATCAAGAGTAAATCCATTAACGCCTTTACCTGTTGTATAAACCAACATGGTAGATGAACCATAAATAACATAACCGGCAGCAATCTGGTCGGTGCCTTTTTGCATAAAGTCACTTAAATCACTTTTGCCAGTAAGAGTGGTTCTTCGGTAAATAGAAAAAATAGTTCCGACAGAAACATTTACATCAATGTTTGAAGAACCATCTAACGGATCAATAGCCACAACATACTTAGCATTTTTAGAAACAGCGCTCTCAATGTTTATCATCTCTTCGTTTTCTTCCGAAGCCACAGCACAGGTTTCTCCACCACTGCTTAATGCTGCAATAAACTGTTCATTGGCATAAACATCTAATTTTTTCTGCGACTCGCCTTGCACATTATCTGTTCCGGCTTCACCTAAAATATCAACCAATCCGGCTTTATTTACTTCGCGGTTTACAATTTTAGCAGCAATACCAATATCGCGCAGCAACCTGGAAAGTTCGCCTTTGGCATACGGGAAATCGGTCTGGCGCTCTATTATAAATTGTCCGAGGGTAATAACTTTATTTGGCTTATACATGTTTCTTTTATTCTGTTTGGTAAGGTATGCAAACCTAAAAATTTCTGCGAAATTCTATGGTTAAATTTTTTCGCAGGGTTGCAATTATACTTGCGTAGCAACACTACAGTTAAAAGATGTTTTATTTTTTTTGAGTTTACCACCCTTTGTTAAATAAAAAGGCTACTCAAACATGAGTAGCCTTTTAAAAATTCTTTTTTTAATTATTGCTTATACATCCCAACCGAAAACTGTGCGGCAACTTCGTTACCTACAACAGGGCTTTTTGTTCCTGCATTAAAGTCTAAACGATTAATTTTTACTTCGCCAATAAATGAATGCACATCTTTTTTTGCATAATCATCGGTAGAAGAGCCAAGATAAGTAAATGGCATCTCTACTTCTTTGGTTACATCTTTAATAGTTAGGTTTCCTTTTGCAACATATTTGTATTTGCCGCTTGAACTTTTGCTGATAGATGTTGATTGAAAAGTTATTGCAGGGTATTTTGCAGCATCCAAAAATTCGGTACTTGTTAAATACTGGTCTCTGTCTTTCATACGTGTATCAACAGATGCTGCATTTAGTTTTACAAATAAGGCTGATTGCTCGGGGTTATCTCCAATAGTAAATGCACAGGTATCAATAGAAAATGAACCGCTTGCAGTAGTTAAGAAATGATCAATGTTAAAGTCATCCATGAATGTGCAACATCAGCTACTAACATTCCTTTCATTGCAGCAAAATCCATTTCGGGATAGTTTGCCATTTCTGTTGTTGAGGTTTTTTCGGTCGTAGCATTTTTCTTTTTGTCAACGCCAACAGTTGCAATATGCGGAGCAATAACCAACGATACAATACTCATTAACTTAATAAGAATATTCATAGATGGCCCTGATGTATCTTTAAAAGGATCACCCACAGTATCACCCGTAACAGATGCTTTATGTGGCTCGCTGCCTTTATAGTAAATCTGTCCGTTTATATCAACACCTTTTTCAAAAGATTTTTTTGCATTATCCCACGCACCACCGGCATTGCTCTGAAACATTCCCATTAACACACCACTAACAGTAACACCTGCAAGCACACCACCCAATACTTCGGGGCCAAATAAAAATCCAACCATAACAGGAACAATTAATGCAATGGCACCCGGTGCAATCATTTCGCGGATAGATGCTTCGGTAGAAATGGCAACGCACTTTTCGTATTCGGGTTTTGCTTTGTATTCCATAATACCGGGTATTTCGCGAAACTGCCGCCTAACTTCTTCAACCATTGCCATGGCAGCACGACCAACGGCAGCAATAGCCAATGATGAAAATATAAACGGTATCATAGCCCCAACAAATAATCCTGCCAATACATCAGCTTTATAAATATCAATTGCAGAAATGCCGGCTATACCCACAAATGCTGCAAACAACGCAAGTGATGTTAACGCGGCCGATGCTATGGCAAATCCTTTTCCGGTTGCTGCTGTGGTATTTCCAACTGCGTCTAAGTTATCTGTACGTTGTCTTACTTCTTTTGGCAGATGACTCATTTCTGCAATACCACCTGCGTTATCAGCAATAGGACCAAAAGCATCTATCGCTAACTGCATAGCTGTAGTTGCCATCATACCTGCTGCAGCAATTGCCACACCATACAAACCCGCTAATTCATAAGAACCATAAATACCTGCTGCAAGCACAATCATTGGCACTGCAGTAGATTCCATACCTATTGACAAACCACCAATAATATTTGTTGCATGACCGGTAGATGATTGCTTTACGAGGGAATTAACCGGCCGCTTACCCATAGCTGTATAGTACTCAGTAATCATGCTCATAAGAGTACCCACTACCAAACCTACTATAATAGCTAAGTAAACATTTAAAGATGTAAACTCATATCCTCTTATGCTTAATGTTTCGGGCAACATCCACATCACTAAAAAATAACAAGCCACACCTGTTAGAATAATGGAAGACCAATTGCCAAGGTTTAGTGCGTTTTGAACACTATCTGTTTCGTTTTTAATTCTTACAAACCATGTTCCTATAATGGAAAACACAATTCCTAAACCTGCTATCAGCATTGGTAATAGTATTGGGGATAAGCCACCAAACTGATCACCGGTTGCATCAATCTCCTGACCTAATACCATTGTTGCCAAAATAGTTGCAACGTAAGAGCCAAATAAATCAGCACCCATACCTGCCACATCACCCACGTTATCGCCTACGTTATCAGCAATAGTTGCAGGGTTACGCGGGTCATCTTCCGGAATTCCGGCTTCTACTTTACCAACTAAATCGGCACCTACATCGGCAGCTTTGGTATATATACCGCCACCAACACGGGCAAACAGTGCAATACTTTCTGCACCTAAAGAAAAACCGGCAAGCACTTCAATAGCCTGTTTCATTTCAACACCCGTCATAACCGCACCTTCAGGAACAAACATTTTATAAAACACTATGAATAATGCGCCTAAGCCAAACACTGCTAATCCCGCAACACCTAATCCCATTACAGTACCGCCACCAAAAGAAACAGCTAATGCTTTTGATAAAGAAGTTTTAGCCGCATGTGCAGTGCGTACGTTTGCTTTGGTCGCTATTTTCATTCCTATCCATCCGGCAGTGGCGCTAAATACTGCACCTATTAAAAACGCTATGGCTATTACCGTACTTGAGTGTACCGGATTTTCGGGCGTGCCATGCAACGTGCCTGAATAAGCAAGTAATAAAGCTGCTATAACAGCAAAGTAAGAAAGCACCTTCCATTCTGCCTTTAAAAATGCCATAGCGCCATTGGCTATATGCCCGGCAAGTTCCTGCATGTTTTGTTCGCCTGCCTCTTGTTTGGTTACCCAACTTGCCTTTATCCACATGTACAACAAAGCAACAATACCTAAAGCGGGCACAGCATACACTAATTCATTCATAATCTACTATATAAAAGGGTTAAAATTTTTGAGCGTGCGAAAATAACAAAAAATGGATAGGCGCAAAGCAATAATACTGCTCTTTAGAAGGATTGATTTTGTAAGGTTAAACTAGTATTCATTACGCACAGTATTTTCACGCGAAGGCGCAAAGCCCACAAAGAAAAAACAATCTACTCTTTGCGGGCTTTGCGCCTTCGCGTGAAATAATTTTTCAGGAAATATTCCCTGCCAGATATAATACAATTACTGTTTCACAACCCTGATAGTCTCCTTCACATCATTACAAAAAACATTTACAACATACATTCCGCTTTTTAATTCAGATAATGGTAATTGGACATTGTTATCATTTGATGTGTATTGGTTGCGGACAAGAGTTTTACCGAACATATCGCACACCTGCACAATGTAATTTTGTCCTTCGGTTTTTAATGTGTTTATGTTAATGTTTAAATTTTCTACAGCAGGGTTTGGGTATGAGTTGGTTATTATTCGATCACCGGAAATATTATCGCTTGCATCGCACACACGGCAGTACTCATCATTTGCAATTGCATAGCGTGTAACGCCATCGGGTCCAATTAAAACCCATTTTAATTCTTTTCCGGTAAATGTGGCATTAAAAATATTGTCGTTGTAACCGGTGTTAAAATTTTCGGGTAATGATGTTGGCAAAGATTCGCCTACTAAATAATTTCGGCTGCCTTTTAATATGGTATGTGCTGTTGGGTTAAAATTATTGTAATTAAAAAATGCAGTAGTGCTGCCATCGTTATTCTTTAAAATACATTTTACATAGGGCTTTACTGCTTCCACACATGTTCCTGCATACTGGTTGTATGCTTTAATATTGTAAGTATTATTGGTGTAATCTTTTAAATGCCACTCCATATTTGTTCCGGTAAATTCAGCAGTAAAAACATTGTCGTGTTTGCCGGGTAAAAACTGTGTTATAGGGCTTCCCCATGCAGCGTTATTTAAAACATTATCGGCACCGGCAGGTATGTTTACTGTATCGGTATCATTGTATTCGTATCCAAATGTTACTTCCATTACCCCGGGCTTTGATGTGCTTGGTGTTATACAATTTACATAAGGCTTAATTGGTGCTATGCACAGGTTTTGATTGGGTGCAGTGGTATTAACCGATTTTGGTCCAAATGGTCCTTTTAAATGCCAGACAACTGTGGTGCCGCAACTTATTCTTATTTTAAATGCATCGTTATATAAGCCGGGATAAAAAACCGTGTCCGATTCTCCTCTTATAATACTTCCTCCTGTAAAACGATTGTCCAGTCCGTGCGGAATAGTAAATGTTAAACCGGGATTATCGTTATAATATCCAAAGGTTATCAAGTATGTGCAAGGGTCAATTTGTTTTTTACAAGTCACAAAAACATCAAAGTTTTTGGTGGTGCATTGCTGTTTACCCGATGCTTTTCTTCCGCCATTTTGCTCCACATTGTTTACATAAATAACCATTACGTTATTACCTGTTGCGGCTTTAGGACTAAAAAATAATTATCTCCTGGTTGCGCTATAAATGGAGTAGGGTATTGGGATGACATGGGAGCATTTGCACCACCATCAACTATTTTCCATGTATAAGTAACAGGATAAGAGTTTTGATTTCTCACTCTCCATCTTAAAACAGTATTAGGATCATCAGAACACATAGATGTTAGTTTCAAATGCTGAAACTGCTGAGCCATTGATGCAACGCTTATTATTGAAGCCAAAGCAAAAAGTAAAGTTTTTTTCATCGTTGTCTTTTTTATTTCTCTTTTAAGATTAAAACAGATAGTTTATACGTGAGGTAGCTCTCAAGGGTTTATTTCAATAAGAAAAAATTCAGCCATGCTTTTGCTGCTATAAGCGAGATTTTAAAAAACTTACAAATCATATAGTGGGTAAACTCACATTTATACTAATGTGTTTTACCAAGAAATACATTAAATACTCCTTTTGAAGTTTAAAAGAAAATAGTGTAGGTTTGGCTCAAAATCTGGTTATGCAAACAAATTTCTTACAAACAGTTTCAATATTCACATTGGCTGTTATACTATTAGGCTCATGCGGTGGCAATAAGTCCGATTCCGGTTCAGGAAAGCATGATACTATGAAAACCGAATCACAAACTCCTGCCGATGAAATGGCAACCTACCATTTTACATACACCATTGCTAACCTGCCTCCACCATTGCAGGTGCTTGATGAGTTTGCAAAATCTAAAATGACAGTGAATGTTGATTTGCTTAACCCGGTAGAAAATGCCGATAAATACCAAACCACATTAAAGCAGGCATTTAATTATGGCATATATGGTGTTGATTTGGGTTACTTGGTTGTAAACAACAGAACATTAGATGTTATAAAGTATTACGGAGCATCTAAGAAACTTGCCGAAGAATTAAACATGGCAGAAACTTTTAACCGTTTTGTTGAGCGCTTTGAAGCCAATTCAAATAACAAGGACACCTTATCAAGAGTAATTGACGAAGCATATGCTGCTACTGATGAGTACCTTCGCTCTAACGAAAGATTAGAAACTGCAAGCCATGTTTTGGCAGGTAGCTGGCTGGAGGCACAATACCTTACCGTAAATATGCTTAGAAATGCAGAACGCAATGCTGATAATGAAATACTTTTCCAGCGTGTGTGGGAACAGCGTTTGTATTTAGATAACATTACCAAGTTGCTTGCCGATTTTAAACCTAGTGCCGATGCCGATAAAATAAAATCAGATTTTGAAGCCATGCTTGCCATTTATAAAGAGCCGGCAGATGACAAACAAGTCAATAAAGAGTTTTTAGAAAAATTAGCAGCAGCGCTTGAGAAAACACGTGCTAATGTGATAAAGTAAAAATAAATTTGCCTGAGAAAAATCCTGCTGAGATGTTTTGCTCAGCAGGATTTTTTGTTTCTAATTGTATATTCGCTCAACTAATTTTAAGCAACACAGTCTGCAACCGTTTGATATGTTATGAGTGATAAAATTTTAAATGCATTAATGCAGCTTTTTGCCATTCTTGCAAATGCTGAACGTTTTACACAAGAAGGCCGCAGTATTGTTGAAGCATTTTTGCAGCAGCAAATAAGTAATACCTATATTCAAAAATACCTGCAAATATTTGATGAGCACCTGGCTACCCTGCAGGGAAAAAATACCGAAGGCAAAGCAAAAAAAAGAGTATCGGTTAACTCCGTAAAAATTTTAAGGATTTGTACCGACATCAACAAAGAGCTTGACACCAAACAAAAACACATTGTATTAATACGGTTGATTGAATTTGTTTATTCATCGGACAGCGAAATATCAGAACAGGAGCAGGAATTTTTAACTACAGTTGCTGAAGTATTTCACATAAGTAAAGATGAATTTGATTTATGTGTTTCGTTTGTTACAAGCAAAGATGAAAATGCACTAACAGATTCGTTGCAGTTTCTGATAATAAACAGCAACTCCAATGCGGTAACAAGCAACAGAAAGCATTTGCAGCATGAATCTTTAAATGGCAATTTGTATGTGCTAAACTTACTCTCAGCCGGTATTTTGTTTGTGCGTTATACCGGCAGTGATAAACTAACACTAAACGGTTTGCCGGTGTTAAACAACACTGCTTATGTTTTTTCATCGGGATCGGTAATAAGAGGTTCGCGCATTGCGCCTGTTTACTACAGCGATGTAATAAAATCGTACAGGCTGCACGATGTTGCCGAAGAAATTGTGATGCAGGCAACAGAACTGGAGTATGTTTTTTCTAACGGCAAAAAGGGATTAAATAAAATTTCGTTTGCCGCCACATCGGGTAATTTAATTGGAGTAATGGGCGGAAGTGGTGCGGGCAAATCAACCTTGTTTAGTATTTTAAATGGCAACAACACACCAAGTGCTGGGAGCGTAACCATTAATGGCATTGACATACACAAGCATAAAAATAAATTAGAAGGCATAATTGGTTTTGTTCCGCAGGATGATTTATTGATGGAAGATTTAAGTGTAAGGCAAAATCTTTTTTACAACAGCAAATTGTGTTTCGGGAATTTAGATGATACACAAATAAATGCAAAGGTTGATGTAATGCTTGATTTGGTTGGGCTAAGCGAAGCACAACATTTAAAAGTAGGCGATGCGTTAAACAATACCATAAGTGGCGGGCAGCGCAAACGCCTGAACATTGCGCTTGAATTAATACGTGCTCCGCAAGTGTTGTTTGTAGATGAGCCCACCTCAGGACTTTCATCTCTTGACAGCGAAAATGTAATGGACCTGCTAAAGCAGTTAGCCATTTCGGGCAAGCTGGTTTTTGTGGTTATACATCAGCCATCGTCAGATATTTTTAAAATGTTTGACAAACTGCTTATGCTTGACAAAGGCGGCTATCCGGTTTACTATGGCAACCCAAGCGATTCGCTTATTTACTTTAAAAAGAAAGCGCGCTTTGCCGATGCCGATGAAAGCGAGTGTGGTTACTGCGGCAACATTAACCCCGAGCAGGTTTTCTCTATTCTTGAAAGCAAGGTTATGGATGAGTTTGGGCAACCAACCAACCTGCGCAAACTATCTCCGCAAGACTGGAATAATTTTTACAACGAAGAATTTAAAAACCGAAGCGAAACATTAAATCCAAATGCAAACAACACGCTGGTTTCTATTTTTCGTAAACCAAACTGGCTGAAGCAGGCAAAAGTTTTTATTGCGCGCGATGTGTTGTCAAAACTGCGCAACACGCAATACATGCTTATTAATTTTTTAGAAGCGCCTGTGCTGGCTTTTGTGCTTGCTTTCTTTTTAAAGTATTACAACAATAGTGGCGATTATGTTTTTAGAGAAAACAAAAACTTAGTGGCTTATATTTTTATGGCTGTGGTGGTTGCCATTTTTATGGGGCTTACCGTTAGTGCCGAAGAAATTATACGCGACCGCAAAATTTTAAAGCGCGAAAAGTTTCTCAACCTCAGCCGCAGCAGTTACCTGTTTTCAAAAATTGCAATCATGTTTGTTATATCAGCTATTCAAACATTTTCGTTTGTAATTATTGGCAACAGCATATTTGGAATTAACGCCATGTATTTTGATTACTGGCTTATTTTATTTTCCGCTTCGTGTTTTTCTAATTTGCTGGGGTTAAATATTTCGGCAAGTTTTAATTCTGTTGTTACCATTTACATACTCATACCTTTTTAGTTATACCGCAAATTATTTTAAGCGGAGTAATTGTAAAGTTTGAAGATTTAAACCCAACCGTTACATCTCAAAAACAAGTTCCGGTTATTGGCGAAATGATTACCTCGCGCTGGGCATTTGAAGCGCTTGCCGTAAACCAGTTTGAAAATAATTTGTACAACAAAAACTTTTTTGAGTACGACAAACAAATGAGCCGTGCTACTTACCTTAAAGATTTTTGGCTGCAAAAAATTAACGACAAGCTTGATAATGTGTATTCAAAAAAGAAGCCGCAATTAGTTGCCGCAGATATTGAATTGCTAAAACATGAACTGAGCAATATGGATGCACCACGCAACGAAAACAGAATAGATATAAATCTTTTAGAAAATTTAAACGAAACCAATTACCAAAAAATAAAAGCCGCATTAGAGCAATACAAAAAAGCTAAGATTAACAGCTATAATAAAACCAATGCCGAAAAAGATAAAACCGTAAGTAGTTTAATAAATACCGGGGGCGCTGATGCTCTTAAAAAACTAAAAGACGACAACACTAACGAAAGCCTTGATAACATAGTGCTCAACAAAACAGATTTTACCATACTAACCGAAGCCGAAAACAGTTTGGTGCAACGTTATCAACCCGTGTATATGAATGGCGAAAAAAATTCTTTTGTAAGAGCGCCATTATACGTTTCGCAAAAAAATGTTTTTGGTAATTACCACAGCACCTTTGCAGTTAACCTTGCTGTAATTTGGTTAATGACGTTAAGCCTTGTTGTTGCACTTTACTTTGATTGGCTAAACAAAGCGCTGAAGTTTTTTGAGCGGTTGTTTGAAAGAAAGAGAGAATAACCGCAGAGAGTTTTGAGTTTTGCGCAGAGAAATAAGGGAAGGATTCCCTCTCTCTTTTGTTTGGGTTGGCTAACCTAACTTTCTTTACCAAACTCCAAAACTTAGCAGCCAGATGCTAAAATGGTTTTAGCAATTGCCGGAACCATTTCATGGTCTGCCAATTTCATTTTAGCAATTGCCGGAATGGTTTTATGGCTTCCCAATTTCATTTTGTCAACTGCCAGCGCGACATTAGCAATTGCTGGAATGATTTCATGGCTTGATAAAATGGTTCTATCAATTACTGGAACCATTTCATGGTCTGCCAATTTCATTTTGGCAACTGACAAAACTGCCAAAAACCCCAAAAACGACCACTTTTTGCCAAAAAACAGGGGAGTGTTCAACCAACTGTGCTTTTAAAAAATTCTTTTGAAGAGAAAGAAGCCAGCGGGCTCCTTCCCCTTCTCCAGATTTGTTGATTTGTCCATTACAAACATACTTTTTTTATTGTTGATTAATACGTTCTTCAAATAAGATTTGCATTTGAGCAGAGATGAGTTTCCATCCTTGTATTTGTGATTTCCATCTGCCGTTGATGTTATGATGCACTAAGTAAAGTACTTTGAGCAATGCCATATCAGAGCTGAACACGCGTTTGGATTTGGTTACTTTCCGGAGTTGACTGTGAAACGACTCTATGATGTTGGTAGTGTAAATTACTCGCCTTATTTCCTGCGGATATTTAAAATAATTACTCAGCCGTTCCCAGTTAGCAAACCAACTTTTTATCATAGACGGATATTTTGTTTTCCATTCTTTTCTAATTCATCTAATGCTGTTTGTGCCTGTTCTTTGGTGCTGGCTGTGTAAACTTTTTTCAGTGATGCCATTACCGGTTTTAAATCTTTATAGGCAACATATTTAGTGCTGTTGCGGAGTTGATGCACCACGCAAAGCTGCACTTCAGTTTGTGGAAAAACACTTTCAATGGCTTCGGCAAATCCTTTCAGGTTATCAATGCAGGCAATAAGTATATCCGTTACACCTCTGTTCTGCAAATCACTCAATACCTGCAACCAAAATTTTGCACCTTCGGTTTCATTGATATAAAGACCCAGCAAATCTTTCGTTCCATCTCTGCCTACGCCCAGTAAGCAATGAACGGCTTTGGTTTTTATGCTGCCTGCTTCTTTTACTTTGTAATGAATAGCATCCAGCCATACAAATGGATACACACTCTCTAACGGGCGGCTTTGCCAGGCTTTTACATCTTCTATAATACTATCGGTAATGGCCGTTAATGTGGATGGAGCTACCGTTAATCCATACAACTCATCTAAGTGTTTGGCAATGTCGTTATAGCTCATGCCATAGCTGTATAGCGATATAACTTTGTGGTCTAACGCTTCGCCTAATACGGTTTTTCGCTTGGGTAAAATCTGCGGCTCAAAGGTACTGTTGCGGTCCCGCGGTGTTTCTATCACCACTTTGCCAAAGGAGGTTTTTACGCCTTTGCTCATTTTACCGTTTCTTCTGTTAGCACTTTCATCGCTATCCAAATGGGCTTGCAGTTCGCCTTGCATTCCGGCTTCCAAAATGCGTTTGAGCAGCGGTGCCAATACACCGTCTTTGCCTTCTAATTTTTTTGCCCGAACGCAAGCCTTCTATCGCCTCGCGTTCAAACAATTCGTAATTGAATTTTTCTTCTACCATTGTGTGTCAAATTTATTTGTTTCTTTTTTGTTTGACACAGTTGGTTGAATAGACTCCCAAAACATTTTACCGCACACTGAAATCACTCCAGCGTACATTTTTACGGTAAAAATGCGCGGTAGAACCGCGCCAGTGTGCATTGAAACCATTTTACCCCTTACCCCTAAAGGGCAATTGAGTTTAGTTAAGATTCCTCACTGCGTTCGGAATGACAGATTATACATTGAATTTGGAAAGAGGGATTGAGATGGCGCGGCAAAGCCGCGCCATCTCAATCTCTCTTTCCTTGGTTGTTTTCAGTCAGTGTCTTTCCGAACGCAGTGAGGAATCTAATTCTAACAGGAACCATTTTCTTAACTAAACTACATTGCCCTGAAAGGGAACCTGCTTCTGTGACGTACTATCGTTTCAGGCGTTGGTTCCCCTTTAGGGGTCAGGGGTAATTACTTAAACCCTTAAGGGTTTTCTCAAAACCCTTTAATACATTTGCTTCTCACAAAAAACAAAAACATGCTAACTTCTTTTTTAAAAAAACTTACGGGTGGTAAATTTTTGTTTTTGATTATTGGTGTTTGCTTATCGCTTGGTGCTAAGTTAAATGCGCAGGAGATTGAGTGGCAGAATACGATTGGGGGTTGGGGCAGTGAAGAACACTGTTTTATTCGAGAAACTCCGGATGGCGGATTTATTTTAGGAGGAAGTTCTCCTTCAAACATCGGATATGACAAAACAGAGAACAGTATGGGATTCTATGATTATTGGATTGTGAAAACCGATAGATATGGTAATATTCAATGGCAGAATACCATTGGTGGTAATTCAAGTGATAATCTTCAAGCTTTTGAGTTGACTATGGATGGAGGCTATGTTATTGGTGGCAGTTCCCTTTCAGATAGCTCAGGTGATAAATCAAAAAACAGTATAGGAGAATTTGATTATTGGATAGTTAAAATTGATAGTGTTGGCAATATTCAATGGGAGAATACTATTGGAGGTGACACCTCAGATTATCTTTTTTCATTAGACCAGACAGCAGACGGGGGATATATTATTGGCGGATTCTCTTATTCCAATGCCTCAGGTGATAAAACTGAAAATTCAATGGGCTTTTCAGACTATTGGATTGTAAAGATTGATTCGTTAGGAAATGTTCAATGGGATAATACAATCGGGGGAAGTTGGTATGAAAACTACTGTACTGTACAACAAACTTCTGATAGCGGATATATGGTAGGAGGTAGTTCACAATCCAGTATTTCAGGCGATAAAACAGAGAATGCGATTGGTACTACCGACTATTGGATAATTAAAATCAGTTCCAACGGAAATATTCAATGGCAAAATACAATTGGAGGTAATTCTGGAGACAGGCTTTATTCAATCCAAGAAAATATTCAAGGCGGATATGTTTTAATGGGATACTCAAGTTCTAATATTTCAGGTGATAAAAATGAGAACTGCATCGGTGGGGTTGGAGATATCTGGATTGTCAAAACAGATAATGCTGGTAATATAACTGCACAAAATACAATAGGTGGAACCAAATTTGATGGACCGGATTATATGTCGGTTCAGCAGACTTCTGATTATGGTTATATTCTTGGCTGCTCTTCCAATTCGAATCAATCAGGTGATAAATCCGAAAATTGCATTGGGGGAATTTATCAGGATTACTGGATCGTAAAGGTGGATAGCAATCTCACTATTCAGTGGGAGAATACGATAGGAGGTGATGCGAATGATAACTTATCCAGTATTATACAAACATCAGATGGAGGATTTATGATTGGAGGATACTCTGGTTCTGATGTGTCAGGAGATAAGTTAGAAAGTAATATTGGAAACGGGAATGGTATGCTCGATTATTGGATAGTTAAGATAACAAATAAGTACAATTTAGTAACAGGAAAATCCTTTCTCGACTTAAATAGCAACTCTTTTCAAGAGATTAACGAACCTGCAATTGCTCATAAGAAAATTATGGAGCAAAACTCAGGGAGATACGTTTTTACTGATAATGCTGGCTTTTATAAATTGGTTGTGATTGATTCAGGTAGCCATACTATTCAATCACCAAATAATTTGATGTACTATAATTCTGTTCCCAATTCTCATAATATCTATTTCAATACATTATTCCAAACAGATTCGTTAAACGATTTTGCATTTCAACCATTGGGTACGTTTAATGATTTGTGCGTAACGCTTACACCCCTTGGTGCTTTCCGCCCGGGGTTTAATGCAAGTTATATGATTAACTATGAGAATGTGGGCACGACTACATTATCTCCAACCATTACTTTGTATCAAAACAATTTATTGAGTTATGTAAGTTCAACTGTTGCACCAACCGCTACATCAACAGATTCTGTCCAGTGGAGTGGGTTGCCTGTGTTAAGTCCTTTTCAATCGGGCAGCATTCTGGTTACGCTAAATGTAAGTGCAGCAGCAGTTATTGGCAGCAGCATTTATTCGCAATGTATTATTGAACCTATCGCTAATGATTATAATGTGTATTGCAATTATGCAGGGGCAACATCTGTTGTAACCGGAAGCGTTGACCCTAACGACATTTTAGTAAACGAAGACACACTTACCACCACACAACTTGCCACACAACCCTATTTAGATTACACCATCAGGTTTCAAAACACAGGAAACGATACTGCCTTTACAGTAAAAATCATTAACCCTATTGACACAAACAAATTAGAGTTAGGCAGTATTGAGTTTGTAAACTCATCTCACCCCGTTCAACTCAAGTGGGTAAACTATAATAAGAACATGGAGTTTTTGTTTGAGAATATTTTATTGCCCGATTCAAACATTAACGAACCACAATCGCATGGCTTTGTTAAGTATCGCATCAAACCAAAAACAAGTTTGCTTGCCGGAGACAGCATTATTAATAAAGGATATATCTATTTTGATTTTAATGCACCGGTAGAAACGAATACTACAGTTACAAAAATTATTTTGCCTACTTCCATAAACGAGCTGGCAAAAAGCAGTGGGCAATTGGCAATTTTCCCGAATCCGGCAAAGGATGAGTTGAACATTCAAATCAATAACTCAAAAGCAAACAACTTAATAACTGTTTCCATTTTTGATGTTTTAGGAAATACAGTTTTAAGCAAGCAGCCTGCAACTGCTAATTGTAAATTGCCAACTGCCCACTTTTCAAAAGGCATTTATTTTGTTGAGGTAAAAACAGGTAAGGAAGTTTACTGGGGTAAGTTTGTGAAACAATAAAAAGTAAAAACCCGCACGATAATTTGTGCGGGCTACTCAACCTAAACCTACCTAAATCTTAATCAAATGTTTTTATGCGTCAAGCACTCCGGTTAGCATTTGCTCTTGCTTTGATTTGGGAACTACCGGCTTCTCATAATTTTTGCTTTTGTAAACCCGTGCCTTAATATTTTCAGAAATCAAATACATAACAGGAACCATAATCAGTGTCAAGAAAGTGGCAAAGCCCAATCCAAAAATCATGGTCCATGACAGTGGTCCCCAAAATGCTGTGCTGTCTCCACCAAAATAAAGATGCGGATTGCCGGTGCTGAATAATTTATAGAAATCCATATTTAACCCAACCGCTAAGGGAACTAAACCAAGAATGGTGGCAGTTGCAGTAAGCACAACGGGTGTCATACGTGTGCGACCTGCTTCCACAATGGCATCCCATGTATTGTAACCTTGTTCGCGAAGCAAATCGGTAAACTCAACAAGCAATATTCCATTGCGCACTACTATACCTGCAAGTGCAACAACGCCAATACCAGTCATTACAATAGAAAACTGCATATTAAATATGCTGAACCCAAGTAAAACACCTATTAAACTGAAAACAATTTCGGTGAGGATGATGATTGGTTTGCTGATGGAGTTGAACTGAATAACAAGGATAATTAAAATTAATCCGAGCGAAATTAAAAGTGCAGTGCCAAGAAAGCTCATTGTTTCCTGCTGCTCTTCCTGAGAGCCTGCAAACTTTACTTCTACACCGCTTGGGTTTTGAAAATCTTTAACCGCATTTTGTACCTGCGTTACAACTTCCTGTTCGTTGTATCCGGTCAGTATGTTGGATGAAAGCGTAACAATACGTTTCTGATTTTTCCTTTTGATGGCAGCATACGTATTGTCGTATTTAACTTCGGCAAATGCGCTAACGGGTACATGACGTACGGCACCACCTTTTGCCATATCGCGGAAAAGAATTTTATTGTTATTGAGCATGTCTACATTATAACGTTGCTCTTCTTTGTAGCGTAACATGATTTTGTAATCATCGTCAAAATCGCGGAACTTACTTACTTCCCTTCCCAACACACCATAGTACATTTCGTAACCAACCTGTTGGGTAGAAATGCCCTCGCGGTTGGCGCGCTCTCTATCAATGCTAAATGTTATTTGAGGTTTATTGTCCTGCAAATCGCTGCGCAGTTCTTCAACACCTGCAATGCGCTTAGCTTCCAAAAATGATTTTACTTCTTTACTAGTTGCAATAAGGTCGTCAATATTATCACCGGTAATTTCAATAGATACGGGTTTACCTACCGGAGGCCCGCCTTGCTCTTGCGATACAGTAATTTCGGCACCAGGAATTCCTTTAACCGACTCGCGTATTTTATCTAAGTATTCAACTGTAGATTTTCCATTTCTATTTCCGAAAGGAACAAATGCAATCTGCACCTTGCTCTTGTTGGCGTAATAACCCTGGTCTTCGTCTTGTGGATCGGTAACACCTACGCCTACGTTTGAAATAACAGAGCGTACCAACGGATTATTTTCTCCCAAAACTTTATACACACGGTCTTCCACAATTTTGGTAACACTATCAGTATATGCCTGATCGGTTCCAACAGGAAGTGATGTAAAAACAAAAACAAAGTTAGGATCGGCAGTGGGGAAGAATTGCACACCACCGTTTCTCACACCAATCATAAAAAAAGAAAGAATGAGTAAACCAACAGTAGAAACCATCATCATTGCCGGACGCTTTAATGCCCACACCAAAAAGTTTTTGTACTTATCCTGCACAGCAGGCCATGTTTTTTCCTGAAATTTTCTGATAACGCCATGCAGCCAAAAGCGGTTGATTAAATTGAAAATAAAAATGGCAACAACCATATTGCCGTAAGCAAAGTCAATCATGTAACCAAATACAGCAAGCGATAAAAAGATGAGTGCTGATTTGTTAAGACCTTTCTTAGGGTTATATTTATTTTCATCGTGCGGTTTCATAAACTGCACGGCAAACACCGGATTAATAATGTAAGCAACAAGTAACGATGCCATCAATGTTATAATTAAAATGATGGGCAAGAAAAACATAAACTTACCAATAACACCACTCCAAAATGCAAGCGGAATAAATGGAGCCAGAGTAGTAAGTGTGCCCGATAACACCGGGAGGAAAACTTCACCCGCAGCCATCTTTGCTGCTTTTACTATAGGTACTTTTCCATTTGCAAAAATACGATGCGTGTTTTCAATAACCACAATGGCATCATCCACTACTATTCCTAATGCAAGCAAGAAGGAGAACAACACAATCATGTTTAAAGTGAATCCTATGGTTGGCATTAAAATAAAAGCAATGCACATACTTAGCGGCACACTCATAGCCACAAACACAGCATTGGTAGTTCCCATAAAAAACATAAGTATGATGGTTACTAAAATAAAACCAATGATGATGGTGTTTATTAAATCGTGCAGTGTTACACGTGTTTGCTCGCTTTGGTCACCGGTTAAAGTTACCTGCAAATCTTTAGGCCAGCTTTTTCTTTAAATTCATCAACAATAGCCACCACCTTATCTGATGCTTCTATCAAATTGGCACCCGATCGTTTTACAATACTCAAAGTAATTACCGGATCGTGATTTAAGCGCGCATAGCTTTCCTGTTCTTTAAATCCGTCTTTTACTTCGGCAATATCTTTTAAATAAACAGGTGAACCATAAATGGAACTAACAACAATATTTTTTATTTGCTCCACATTTTTAAACTCACCGCTTACGCTTAATGTTCTGCGGGTGCCGTCCTGCATGCGTACCGAACCGGCAGGCACCGTTTTATTTTCCGATGCTAGTGAGCGGTCAATATCATACATACTTATGCCGGCAGCCTGCATTTTTAGCATGTCAACATTAACCTGTATTTCTCTTTCCAATGCGCCTATAATGTCAACCTTGCGTATTTCCTTCATGCCTTCAATTTTATCTTTTGCATCATCGGCATACTTTTTCAGTTTATTCAAATCATAGTCACCCGAAATATTTACATACATAATGGGTAAATCGGCAAAGTTTATTTCCTGAATATCGGGATCTTGCGGTAAATCCTGCGGCAAGTCCATTTTGGCTTTGTCAACGGCATCTTTAACCTTACGCTTGGCTTCTTCAATCTTTACATCGGTGTTAAATTCAATAATTACGTTGGCATAATCCTGCAACGAATTACTTTTTAATTTTTTAACACCTGCAATCCCTTTACATTGTTTTTCAATAGGACGAACAACAAGGTTCTCCATATCTTTTGGAGAAGTGCCTGGGTAAACCACACTTACATATACATTGGGCAACGATATGTCAGGAAAACTTTCTTTGGGGATGTTGTTGTAAGAAATGATTCCCCATAGAGTGATGATGATGGAAATAATCCAGATGCTGGTTTTATTATCTATTGACCAACTGCTTGGTTTAAATTCTTTGTTTGTGTCTTGCATGAATTGTTGGGAGTTTTGTATTTGCCTTGGTACTTTGTACCTGGCTGCCATCAGGCAGGCTAAATACTTTGTACTTTTTTATTTTAACTTTTCTCTCTTTCGGCTTAATAAGAAATTTTCTGCCCCTCAATTAAATCCTGGTAACCGGTAGTAATTATTTTGTCGCCTTGTGCTATTCCGATTTTATTTCAATATTTCCGTTGTATGACATTCCGGTTTCAACTACTCGTTTTTTGCAACAGCATTTTGTTTATCGCCATCGGCAACATAAATGTAATTGCCTTCTTTTCCGCTTTGCACCAAATTAACAGGTACCACATACGCAGTTTTGTTGGTATAGTCAGCCACTTTAACCACAGCAATCATGTTAGGTCTTACATCTACTTTTTTAGGGTCAAGTTTTGCTTCTACTTCAAAAGTTCGATTAATGGGGTTGATGGATTTGCCTGCGTAATTAAGCTTGGTGGTAATTTCTTTTTAATATCAGGAAAGGAAACAACTACATTGTCATTTTGCTTAACGCGGGTTGAATAAGTTTCAGAAACCTCTGCCTTTACTTTTAACTGCGATAGGTTAACCACACGAATAGCCGGAATGCCCGGTGCTACTACTTGTCCGGTTTTAATATCAACAGCATCTACAGTTCCGTTAATTGGAGATTTAATACGATACATATCCCATTGGTCTTGCATGGCTGCAAGTCTTTTTTCCAAACTCTCTTTGTTGTTTTTGGCTTGCAGGTATTGAATCTCGCTTCCGATTTTTTGGTCCCACAAATTTTTCTGACGGTCGTAAACTGTTTTAGCTAAGTCGTAAGATGCACGCACTTCGGCAACAGTGTTACTCATGCTTCCGTTTTCAATTTCGGCAAGCACCTGTCCTTCTCTAACAGCATCACCAGGTTTTACACTAATGCGAATAATACTTCCAGCCATTTTTGGTGTAAGTGTAACTTCTTCTTCGGCATCTACTTTTCCCTGAACATCAATGTAATGGTTAAACTCCTGAGGTGCAGCTTCGGTAACAGCTATAATTTTTGCAACTTCTTTTTGCCTTCAGCTTTTCAATTTCGGCTTCAAGCGCATCTATTTGCGTGGCAATGGCGGTTTGTTGTTTTTTTAATTCTTCAAGCTGTGCTTTTTTATCGCCTGCCGCACCACTGCTGCATGCTATGATTACAGATGAAAGCGAGAAAATGATGAGTATGTTTTTCATATTGTGAATGGTGAATAGTGAATGGTGAATTGGTGGGGTAATGAGTTGTAAATGTTTCTTGTTATTTTTTATAGCTCCACCATAATCCCTCTATGAAAGGCGGATAGGAGAGGATGGGGTACTTTAGTTTAATTTTTTTCTTGGTACGTTGTAATTAATACTTGGTACATGTTTTTTGTTCTTTAGAATTTTTCTCTTTTATTTCAAACTCCCTGTTGCTTTTGCATAATCAATTTTTGAAATGAGAACATCGTAAAGAGAACTATAATAATTTGTTTCAGCTTCTTTTAATGATGTTTCAGCATTAATCACTTCAAGGTTAGAGCCAACGCCCTGGTCGTACTTTATTTTAGATACACGCGCTACTTCTGTAGCCAGATCTTTGTTCTCACGCTGTGTTTTAAGCATTTCAATGTTATTGAGTAATTGGGTGCGGCTGTTTTGTACTTCTAAATTTATTCCTTGTTCAAGAGATTTAAACCCATTGTCAATTTTTTGAAGGGTAAGCTTTGACTGACCTATGCGTGCAGACTTTTGCAAGCCATCAAAAATGGGAACTGAAAGTTTTGCACCAATAACTGCTGTTGGGTACCAACGTTTGTCGGTATCAAAAATATCGAACTCATTACGTGATGCATTGGCGCTTACTGAACCAAATGCAACCAATGATGGTAAATATTCAAACCGTGTTCTTTTTAAATCAAGTTCTTGCAGACGTTTGTTGGTTTGCATTATGCTGTATTCAATCCTGCGCGATGCATCTGCTTTTTCTTCGCCAGGCAAAGTTTCATCCATTTTAATGGTAGCAAGTTTATCGGCTAACTCAAGGTTGGCGTTTAAATCCATTCCCATTTGAAACTTGAGCAAATTCTCTGAAATAGTAAGAAAACGTTTTACCTTTTGTTCTTCCACCACAATGTTGTTGTAGGTTAAGACAATGCGGTCGTTATCTATTTTTTCTATAAAACCATTATCGTACATGGCTTTGGTGTCGTCTTTCAGTTTTTTAATACGTTGCACATTTGCAACCAATAAGTCGTGTCTCTCGCGATTAACCAAAACACTGTAGTAAGCTTTTGAAACATTAGCAGATGTTTCAATTTTAGATTGCTCTAAGTTTTTCTTTGAAAGCTCGGCATAAGTTCTTGAAGCCTGCAAGCCTACTAAGTAGCTGCCATCAAAAACTAACTGCGATGCCGATAAGCCAACAGATGATGAATAAGGTTGTCCAAATTGCACAGGCGCATATTCACCGGGTTGTCCGCCAAAAAATTCGGCAGGAACAAAAGAAGTTGGTATTTCAATAAACTTATTTATATCAGCGCTGCCCGTAATATTTGGCAAGCCAACACCAATAAGTTCATTAATTTTCTTTTGCGCAATTTCTACATCAAGCGCTGCATTTTTTGTAGTTGCCTGATGTTGCAATGCATATTCTATTGCCTGCTGTAATGAGAATGAAAAGATTCGCTTTGCTGTGCCTGGGCATTTTTTGAAATTATAAGGAGAATTACGAACGAATAGATTTTGATTAGATTTTTATACATAATAGTTTGTTCAGTTGATGCAGTTTTTATTCTTCTTCTTTTACCTGTAAATATTTGTTAACTAATTTGTGTCCTTTAAGTGTGCATATGCCGTATAGGAAATGATTTAATAATGCAACCTGAACCTGCACATGATTGAATTTATCTGGAGGGAAAACATCTGGGTTCATACCCAATTCTACTTCGTACATACGCAACGCGGCAAGTGTTTTAACAGGGATATCAGCACGGTATAGTTGCTGTTTGATGCCAGCTTTTAAGTTTTTTTCAATGATTCCCATCATATGCTGTTCTTTAAATTCCCTGAACGCTTTCCATGTTTTAGGGTAAAATTTTTGCAAATCGTAAAACAGGTTAGGATTCATTTTAGAGAACATAGCGCTCATGTGTTTCATGGCATTAATCATTTCTTCCACAGCATCCTTTGCCTCATCCTGAATTTTTTCAAACTCACACTCTCGCTTTCCCATTACAATTTTGCAGCAAGCATCCACCAAATCATCCTTCTTGTCAAAAAACTGGTAAATGGTTTTTTTGCTTACAGAAAGATGCTGTGCAATTTCGTCCATGGTAATTCTTTTAATACCATGTTTGTTAAACAACTCTTCGGCACCTGCCAATATTCTTTCCTTTGTTTCCATTTTCTAAAACGGTGTCAAGACTATGGAAACTATTTTAGTCTTACAAGTTTCCAATTGTTAAAATGCTTTAAAATTTGACTGAAGTGTTGGAAATCACAGATGAAACGGATATCTCACTTACAGTTTTTACTAACCAGATTTTGCTTTGCAAGAGGATTAGCTCAAAAAATTTAACGTAAGACAAAACCAAATGCTAAACCTAAGCGTTAATATGCTTGATGAGTTTTTTAAATTGGGTTAACTAAATTAAAAATCAAGAAACATGATTAACATACTGTTAACAGAAAAAATTTAAATTTTCATTTTAATTTAATAGCAACCCCCATATCTTTGGGGCTACCAAATCAGGTAAGTTTTCATAGGTTAGTTTAGGTTAGTAA
Organism: Bacteroidota bacterium; assembly: GCA_016714005.1. Lineage (GTDB taxonomy): Bacteria > Bacteroidota > Bacteroidia > AKYH767-A > OLB10 > JADJOA01. The sequence goes on along the minus strand of JADJOA010000002.1, from coordinate 183,605 downwards.
CCCCGGCAATTGTGAAATTCCCGGGGTTTTTTATTTGCTTTTAGTTTTTTACTCTTGCCAACATTAACAACTTTTTAAAACCAATGAGCAATAAAATAGATATTAAATGCTGGAATGTAAATGGCATAAGAGCCATTTGGAAAAAAGGTTTCCCCGAATGGTTTGATAAGGCAAACCCCGATATTTTATGTCTGCAGGAAACCAAAGCGCAGGAAGACCAGCTTGACCATGAGGTTGTAAATTTTAAAGACTATAATAGTTATTTTTTTTCAGCAGAAAAGAAAGGGTACAGCGGAGTGGCGGTTTACACCAAGCTAAAGCCATTACGTGTAACTAGCGGATTGAGCAATGCCTTGTTTGACGGTGAGGGGCGTGTGCTTGAAATGGAATTTAAGGATTTTGTGCTGTACAATGTTTATTTCCCCAATGGCGGGCGTGGACCAGAAAGGGTAAAGTATAAATTAGATTTTTATGGCGAGCTTTTTAACCGCGCCAACGATAAAAGAAAAACACATAAGAACATTATTGTGTGTGGAGATTATAACACAGCACATAAGGAAATTGATTTAGCCCGGCCAAAAGAAAATGTAAAAACAAGCGGCTTTATGCCTGAGGAGCGCGCCTGGGTTGATAAAATTGTGAGCATGGATTATATTGACGTTTTTAGAGAGTACAATGCTAGCCCTGAACAATATACATATTGGGACCAGATTACACGCGCAAGAGAACGCAATGTGGGCTGGCGTATTGATTATTATATGATTTCAAAAGAAATGCGCAGCATGGTTACTAATGCCACCATTCATGCTGATGTTATGGGCAGCGACCATTGCCCTATTGGATTAGAACTGAGCGTTTAGTGTATGTTTAAAAATACTTTATCGTTTTGGTAATTTTCAGTTACATACTTTATTATTTGGTGATATTACCTGTCTCACTATTACCGTTTGGTGTGCTCTATTTTATAAGCGATGGCTTGTATTTTATTATATTCAAACTTTTAGGCTATCGTAAAAAGGTGGTGATAAGTAATTTGAAAAAATCTTTTCCATCAAAAACGGAAGCAGAAATAAAAACAATTGCTTCAAAGTTTTACAGCCACCTGTGCGATTTAATTGTTGAGAGCATTAAAATATTTACCATTAGTGAAGAGGAGGTGCGTAAGCGTATGGTGGTTATTAATCCTGAACTTTCTGATAAATATTTTGATGAGGGCAAAAGCATTATTATGGCTGGTGGGCATTATAACAACTGGGAACTTTTTGCAGTAGCCATAGATGCGCCTATCAAACATAAATCTGTGGCTATATACAAGCCGCTCTCCAGCAAATTTTTTGATAAAGCGATGCGCGAAACAAGGGGGAAGTATGGTCTGCAAATGATTTCAACAAAAAAGGTAAAAGATTTTTTTGAAGAAATGCATGAACTTTCGGCTACTATTTTTGCAGTTGATCAATCGCCATCAAATCCTAATTCAGCGCATTGGATGACTTTTTTAAACCAGTCAACAGGAGTTTTATTTGGAGCCGAGCGTTACGCAAAAAAATATAACCAGCCGGTTTTGTTCGGGCATATTAATAAATTGAAAAGAGGTTATTATGTTGTTGAGTTTAGCTTACTGACAGATGAGCCAGCTACCACAGAGCATGGTTATATTACTGAGAAGTTGATGCGGTTGATTGAAGAAGACATTTTAAAGCAACCTGAATACTGGCTGTGGAGCCACAGAAGGTGGAAGCACAAACAGCCTGAGTAGTTTTTATCGCCCCCTCTTTAATTAATAAACTCAAACCCGGTGTAAGGAACCAACACTGCCGGAATTTTAATTCCTTTTTCGGTTTGGTTATTTTCAAGCAATGCAGCCACTATGCGTGGTAAAGCAAGAGCGCTTCCATTTAATGTATGAGCAAGTTGTGGTTTATCATTTCCTTTACGATAACGCAGCTTTAACCTGTTACTCTGAAAAGTTTCAAAATTTGAGACAGAGCTAACTTCAAGCCAGCGTTTTTGTGCAGCGCTGTAAACTTCCATATCATAAGTTAATGCCGATGCAAAACTCATATCACCTCCGCAGAGTTTTAAAATACGGTATGGCAACTCCAGTTTTTCTAAAAGAGATGCAACATACATTCGCATATCTTCCAATGTTTGATAAGATTTTTCAGGTTCTGTAATTTGCACTATCTCTACTTTGTCAAACTGGTGCAGGCGGTTTAACCCGCGCACGTCTTTTCCGTAAGAACCTGCCTCGCGCCTGAAGCAAGGTGTATATGCAGTAAGTTTTTGCGGAAGTTGCTCTGTTTTTAAAATTACATCTCTAAAAATATTTGTAACTGGAACTTCGGCAGTAGGAATCAAATAAAAATTATCGGCACCTATATGATACATCTGCCCTTCTTTATCGGGCAATTGTCCTGTACCAAAACCCGAATCTTCGTTTATAAAAATTGGCGGTTGCACTTCGGTATAACCTGTGGCTGTGGCATGGTCTAAGAAAAAATTTATGAGCGCGCGCTGCAACCTTGCTCCTTTGCCTTTGTAAACCGGAAAGCCTGCACCGGTAATTTTTACTCCAAGTTCAAAGTCAATAATATCATATTGGGTTGTAAGTTCCCAATGTGGTTTTGCATTGGTTGGTAAGGTTGGAATTTCTTTAACACAAAACACAACTTCATTATCCTCTGGTGTTTTTCCTTTAGGTACTGATGCATGTGGCATATTAGGCAAACGCACAAGTAGATCATTCATGCGCTTTTCCGCTTCCGCCATTTTATCGCCCAATTCCTTTGAAGTTTCTTTTAATGCAGCGCTTTTTTCTTTTGCTTCCTGTGCTTCATGCGGCATTCCTTTTTTAAAAAATTCTCCCACTTCTTTTGCAAGCTGGTTTTGGTAACTCAACACAGCATCCAATTCTTTTTGCAAGGTTCTGCGCTGCTCATCAGCTTCTAATATCTCATCAGCCAATTCTGTTGCGTCAAAATTTTTAACGCTTAAACGATTAATCACCTCGCTTTTATTTTCGCGCAGGTATGCAATCTGAATCATAAATAATATTATTTGTGTGCGAAGGTAATGATTGAAAAAGGAAGAACTGAAAATTGTCTAATTAGCCTCTGTAACCTTACCCAAATCTATTTTAACAATTCGCGATGGGTAGCGTTCTATGAGTGAATAATTGTGTGTTGCCATTATTACAGAGCAACTTGTTTTACTCAGTTCAAAAAACAGGTTCATTATTTCATTACTGGTTTCGGGGTCAAGGTTACCGCTTGGTTCATCGGCAAGTATCAGTTCAGGGTCGTTAAGCAGTGCACGGGCAATAGCTAAGCGCTGCTGCTCACCGCCACTTAACTCATGGGGCATTTTAAATCCTTTGGTAGATAAACCTACTTTATTTAATACATCATTAATACGGTCGTTCATTTTACCTTTTTCTTCCCAACCTGTTGCGTGTAATACAAACATTAGGTTGTCTTTAACAGTACGGTCGCCCAGCAATTGAAAATCCTGAAAAACAATTCCAAGCTTTCGTCTTAAAAACGGAACATCCTTATTTTTTAATTTAACAAGATTATATCCTGCAACAGAACCTTCTCCTTGTGTAATTTTTATATCGCCATACAAAACTTTAAGCAGCGAACTTTTACCGCTTCCGGTTTTCCTATAAGGTAAACAAACTGGTTTTTTGCTACGTGCAGGTTTACGGCAGAAAGAATTAAATTTTTTTCTGGTAAACATTTACACTTTCCAAATTAACTACTTCTTCTTGCATTGCAATCTATATTTCAAACCTGGTTACTTTTCCAAAAGGCAATTCGGCAATAAACTTTAAAATTTCCTGTTCCTTATCTGCATAACCTGCTTTGGCGATTGCTTTTTCAGGTCTGTCGGCACGGAAGTAGGCAAGCAACGTAAAGTCATCGTTACGCAACTGAACATAGTCAGGAATTTTTGCAGTGCCTTTAATTTTTAATAAGTACATAATCAATAGCAAACTTAATCATACGTGTTATATAGTTTTCACACCCTGCTATTTTTTTTCACTCAGTTTTGTTAATTGAAAACAAACCTTAAACTATGTTGTTAGTTTTGCAGTCGTCAAAGAATTTATTTGATAATTATCATAGATATGGCTTACAAAAATTTACAGCACTTTATAAAAACACTTGAAGAAGCAGGTGAACTTGTGCGCATCAGTGAATATGTAAATCCTCATTTGGAAATAACAGAAATAACCGATCGGGTTTCAAAGCAATATGGCCCGGCACTGCTCTTTGAAAATACAGGTTACGATTTTCCTTTGCTCATAAACAGCATGGGAACTGAAAAGCGCATGGCTATGGCGTTAGGAGTAAATAAATTAGATGATGTAGCACAGCAGATAGAAGATTTGTTTAAGACATTAACGTCACCCAAAAATTCTTTTTTGGATAAACTTAAGATGCTTCCTCAGTTGGGAGAAATTGCATCGTGGATGCCAAAGGTTATATCAGGCAAGGGGGAATGCCAGCAGGTGGTGATGACGAATCCTGATATCACCAAATTTCCGGTTTTAAAGTGTTGGCCCGAAGATGGCGGTCCTTTTGTTACACTCCCTGTTATTCAAACCAAAGACCCGAACACCGGCATACGCAACATAGGCATGTATCGTATGCAGGTATTTGAACCAATGCTTACTGCAATGCACTGGCACAGGCACAAGGTAAGCGCGCGGCATTTTAATGAGTATAAAAAGTTGAATAAAAAAATGCCTGTTGTTGTTACACTTGGTGGCGACCCTGCATACACTTATTCTGCCACTGCACCTTTGCCCGATGGAGTTGATGAATTTATGCTTGCAGGGTTTATTCGTAAAAAGAAAGTGGAACTGGTTCAGTGCATTACGCAGGATATGCAGGTTCCGGCAGATGCTGATATTATAATTGAAGGATATATTGATCCTCACGAAGATTATATTTTAGAAGGGCCTTTTGGCGACCACACCGGTTATTATTCTCTTGCCGATTATTATCCCAAGTTTCACATCACATGCATAACTCATAGGAGAGATGCTGTTTATCCTGCAACTATTGTTGGCATACCTCCGCAGGAAGATGCTTGGATTGGCAAAGCAACAGAGCGAATTTTTTTAGCACCAATTAAAATGACAATGGTGCCCGAAATTGTTGATATGGTTTTACCGATGGAAGGTGTTTTTCATAATTTGGTAATTGTAAAAATTAAAAAAGATTTTCCGGGGCAGGCAAATAAAGTAATGCACTCTTTATGGGGTGCCGGACAAATGATGTTTACTAAAATGATGATAGTGGTGGATGGTGATGTTAACATTCATAACAACATGGAAGTAGCAAAGTATATTTCAGAAAATGTAAATCCGCATACTGATTTTTATTTTACGCAAGGACCAACAGATGTGCTTGACCACTCTTGTTCCGTAATGACATATCGCGGGAAGATGGGAATAGACGTTACAAAGAAACTTCCTGAAGAAAGGATTTTGGATTTGGGATTGGATGTTTCAGATTTAGAAGTTAAGTCTTCTGATTTTAAATCAATCAACAATCAGTTCCCCGAAATCAAACAGATAAATGATTCATTGCTGAAGATGGGAGTTTCAATTGTTTTTATTGCAGTGGAAAAGAACAGAAAAATCATATCAATGAGTTATGTAAGCAAATTGCTGATGGTGGTTTTTTAACCGGAGTTAAAGTGATAATCTTTCTTGAGCATACTATGGATGTAAGTGATACGGCAGATGCTGTTTGGCGTTTTTCCAACAACGTTGATCCAAAGCGAGATCATTTCATACACGAAACAATTAATCAGCTAAACACGAAACGCGAAACCTCAAACGCGAAACCCGTTGCAATTTTCTTTGATGGAACGCGCAAGACATTTGAGCACGATGGTTTTACCCGCGATTGGCCCAATATTTTAGCAAGCGATTTAAAGACAATTGAGCGCATTGATGCTATTTGGGATAAGTTGGGACTGGGAGCATTTGTAAAGTCACCATCGTTAAAATACAGGCAGCAACTCTATGAAGGTGGTGCAGTAGCTAAGTAGCCTATTTTTTACATTTGCAGACTTTAATTTTAAACAGCATTTAATGCTGTAATCCATAAGTGTTATGAGGAAGAAAGTCAGCAGTATTCTTATTTGCCCTAATTCTAAAAAAGAAGGGTTTAAATTTTATGCTTTTGAGCTAACCAGGAATGGTAATAGCATAAAAGATGTTAATGATGGTGAGATAAATGCAGAAGATGATATAAAATACGGTGTTGCAGTTTCAACAACATCAAACACGGCATATCCAATAGATGAGTATATAGGTGTTTTTCTTTCTGATGCTGACGTGGATAAGCATCATCATAAAAATTTTTTAGAGAAATATGTAACCCTTTTGCCTGCCGATTTTAAAGATGCTGTTCAAAACACTTTAAACAGAATTTATGGCGCAACAGAAACAAGTGATGGAAAATGGAACCGCGAAGAAATGATGTATTACGATGCAGAGGTTGAAACAGAAGAGAAAAGAAAAAAGATGCTTAACTCTGTTTTGAATAAACCTATGTGGCGCATATTTATTCCTCGCAAAAAACACATGATAGATTTGATTGCACCTTCTTGCAAAAACGAATTTGTGTTGGAGATTGGAGGTGGTGTTTGCAGAACTGTTTCGCGATTGTTTAATCCTGCGGAATATAACTACAATTACATAGGTACTGACATAGCTTTTAAAAGACTGATGGTTGCAAAGCAAGCAACGCCTGCCGGAGATTTTTTACAGGCAAGCGCACTTAACCTTCCTTTTAAGAAAAATACCTTTCAGTGTGTAATAAGTTTTGGAATGTTGCATCATTTGCCACGCCCGGTAGAGGCATTGGAGCATTGTAATGAAGTTTTAAAAACCGGTGGACTAATTACATTTCACGAACCTATTATTAGGCCTGATTTGCCCATTATTAGTTCTGCCACTGCACGTAAACTTTTGCGTACATACGAGCACAGCGAGCACGATGGAAAAATTGATTTTGATGCGTCCATTAAAATGCTTGAGAGTAAAAACCATGAAGTGCTGAAGGTTGCAAGACAAATTTCAGTTTTTAGAGCGCTTACGGAATCTTTATTAAAGAAAGTTAGCAAACAAGCTTTATTAAGTAAGAATGTTGTTTTGTGGTTAGAGGGTTTTGATAAAATATTTTTGAATACTTTTTGTTTGCTTTCAAAAAGGTTTGGACCTAATGCAGTGCTTGTTGTTACCAGAAAAAATCCTGAGCAGGTTTTTGTTTGTCTAACCCTCCGCTGCTTTCTTTTCTCTTTTATTAATTAACCAGGCACATACTAAAACAATTATGGTTGATGCTATTACCCAAACAGCATCCTCTTTTTCAGTTCCAATAGTATCCGGATTAAAAGCAAGCGAGTTTTTTGTATGTAATGCAGCAAGTAAGAGTGAAAGAAAGTTATTTACAAAATGCGCCAATACCGGAAGCCATATACTTTTACTCCACACCAATAAAAGTCCAAAATAAACACCAAGTAAAAAGCGCGGAATAAATCCATAAAACTGCAAGTGAATGGCAGAGAACAACGCACCCGTAATTATTACTGCCAACAATTTGTGCTTAGTAATTTGTGCAAACAGTTTTTGAAAAATGCCTCTGAATAAAAATTCTTCGCCAATGGCAGGCAGTACAGCTATCATTAAAATGTTGATGGAAAATTGCATTGGGGTAGCATCTGCCAAAAAAACTTCGGTGAGTTTCTGCGCTTTTAGTTCGTAGTCTTTCATCCATTGTTCTAAGCCTGATAAAAAGGAAGGCAATTACATACGGTTGTTAACTTCAAGCAAAAAATTAATAAGCGGACCTGCACAAACGATGGATATTGTAACAAGAGCTAAACTGCTTGCAGCAGGTTTTTTATTGGTATGTAAATATTCTCCGGCACGTGTGCTAAAGAAAATGGCGGCAATTATTGCCGGAATAATCATAGTGCCTAATTGCGATATGATTTGAATAAACTTTAAAAGCGGAAGTGTATTAGGATCGTTTAAATTATCGATAGCAGCAGGGTTTGTAAAAAGGTTAACTCCAAAAAACGGAATGGCTGCAATAAAACCAATTAATGTAAATACGCAGGTACAAACAGCAATAATGCCAACAAACAAAAGCATTTTAATACCCGGTGATAAATCCTGCCAAACTCCTCTCATGGTAATTTTTATTTTTGCCAAATATAAATTTAGTTTAGAGTTCAGAGTTTTGTGTTGACAACAGTTCCTGAAGCTACATGCGATGTTTAAAGTACAATTATAATTAGTGTGATAAAAATTGGTGACATAATGCTGCCTGATTTTCCGCTGTTACTTGCTCCTATGGAGGATGTAAGTGACCCGCCATTTAGGTATGTGTGCAAACACAATGGTGCTGATTTAATGTACACAGAATTTATTTCAAGTGAAGGATTGATACGCGATGCTGCCAAGAGCAACCAAAAGTTAGATATTTTTGAATACGAGCGCCCAATAGGGATTCAACTTTTTGGCGGTAATATTGATTCTATGCGCGAGGCAGCAATAATTGCGGAGCAGGCAAAACCAAATTTGATTGATATTAATTACGGATGCCCTGTTAAGCAGGTGGCATGTAAGGGTGCTGGCGCAGCTTTGTTGCAGGACATACCAAAAATGACCACCATGACTGCCGAAGTTGTTAAGGCGGTTAAGCTACCCGTTACGGTTAAAACAAGATTGGGGTGGGATGATAAGACCAAAAATATTATTGATGTAGCCGAGCGTTTACAGGATGTAGGAATTAAAGCGCTTACCATACACGGGCGCACACGCTCTCAAATGTATAAGGGCCCTGCAGACTGGACTTTGATTGCAGAGGTAAAAAATAACCCACGCATACACATACCCATATTTGGCAATGGCGATATTGATTCTCCTGAAAAGGCATTAGAATACAAAACGAAGTACGGTGTGGACGGTGTAATGATAGGCAGGGCCAGTATTGGCTACCCGTGGATTTTTAATGAGATAAAGCATTTTATTAAAACCGGAGAAAAGCTTTTACAGCCAACCATTGAAGACAGAATTAATGCCTGCCGCACTCATTTTTTAAAATCTATTGAATGGAAGGGCGAGATACTTGGCGTGCTTGAAATGCGAAGACATTACGCTAATTATTTTAAGGGGCTTGACCATTTTAAAGAATATAGGTTGAAACTGGTAACGTTAAATTCTCATTTAGATATTCTTGCTTTGCTTGACGAAATACATTTGCACTACACGGCTAAGGCTGCCTGAACTTAAAAAGCTTTTAAATCGTATAAAACTTTAATGACCCAGAAATTACATACCGATTTATCTAAGTTTAATCCAAAGGCATTTGACCGTGGCGCTTCTTCGCTCAAATTTTTTTTATGGCACTGGGTAAACATTATTTTTTTTGTGAGTCCTTTTTGTCCTTCAAGCGCCATACGTTGTTTTTTGCTGCGGTTGTTTGGTGCCAGGGTAGGCAAGGGTGTTATTATTAGTAAGCCGGGTGTAAATGTTAAGTTTCCGTGGAGGCTGAGTATTGGTAACCATGTGTGGATAGGTGAGAATGCATGGATTTATAATTTAGATAAAGTGGTGATAGGCAATAACGTGAACATTGCACAGGGTGTCATGATTTTAACAGGCAACCACAATTATAAAAGCACGGTGTTTGAAACTATTTACGGGCCGGTTACGATTGAGGATGGTGTTTTTATAGGAGCCAAATCAATAGTATGCCCTAATGTAGTTTGTAAAACGGAAAGTATTTTAGCTGCAGGTTCGGTAGCTACCGGTAATCTTGAAGCTTATGGTATTTACCAGGGTAACCCTGCGGTGTTTAAAAAGGAGCGGGTTATTTTGTAGTTAATTTTAGAAATTTAATAAGCCCATTTACAGATTTTTCCTGTTCAATAACCTATGCTCACTCAACTAAAAGTGTGGTGTAATGACCCTGCATGTTTAATGTTTCTATTTTCAAAAAATAACAACCCTTAGGAAGGTTCCCTACGTAAATTTTTGAAAGGTTGTTGAATTCCTGAATTTTTCTCCAACAACATTGTACAACCTTACAGTGTAATTTTTCTCTAAACTTTTTATCGCAATAAAATCTGTTGCGGGATTAGGAGAGATATAAAAAATACCATCATCAGCTTTAACAACCCCTGTACAATTAATAAATGTAATGCGAATGGTATCCCCAAATGTGCACCCATTAGAATCAATAGCACTTACATAATAATTAGCAATAGTAGTGCCGCTAAGTGTAGTAGATGCAGTGATTGAAGAGGTGGTAGCGCCATTGCTCCATACATAGCTGCTAAAGCCATTGCCTGCATTAAGCATAATACTTTGCGTATTGCAAATAGTAGTATCATTACCAAGATTAACAGGGCTACATTGTTCAACTTGTAAATCGTCCATAGAAAGATCGTTACCGCCCGGGCTTCCGCCTATGTTGGTGTATAATCTAAGAGTTAAAGTTGATGACGTTGGGCTAATTGTTGCAGATTGATAATTCGACCAAAGAGGTGCATAGTCAGCTAAAATACTAATGCTGTCAACAATATTACCGTTGTCAATTATTTCGAAACGTATATTACATTGAACACCGCTGAATGAGGTAGCTACCCATGCTGAAAGTTTTATGGGCACATTGGCACAAACTGCAAACGGACGCTCGTACACAAGGGTGTTTGCAGGCAGGGTATTTAAAAAATTCATGTAGAGTGAGGTAGCACCGGTATGAACTGCAAACGATTGGGGAGTATTATGAACGGTGGTGTTAGGTATTAAATGTGGTACGACTCCGGGCACTTCATAGCCATCATTAACTATTCTTTTCCAAATACATTGAGCATTGCAAATATCAAAATTTAGTAAGGTTAATGCTACCGTTAGGCAAAGCAATAATTTTTGTAGATGTTTTTTCATGCACAATTTTTTTAATAATAAACTACAATTGTAAGGATAAAGGATCTTACAAAAAATATGTTAACGCAAAAGTAGAGAGTTTTAGAAATAAAAAACGGGCTCTTTGCCCCTAAAGTTAGGGATTCTTAAAAAAGACTATAAGCTCAAAACTACTACCTAATCCTGAAACTTTTTTGGTGTTGTATTTATAAAGAGCTACTCCTCAAAAAGCGTTTGCAGTACCACACGTCCTGTCATTTGCAGTGTGTTTTTGTCAATTGCTTTAAGGTTATCGCCATGGCGGTGGTGGTGCTTAAAAAAATCGCGGTTTTCGGCATAGTAATGCAGTACGTCTATACATTTAATACCGGCATGCAGGTTAACGTAAAGATGGTCATCGGTAATTTGCGGAGCTAATGCATTGGTAAAATTATTTGCATAGCCAATTTGTTGTGCATGCCCCCACACTTTGTTTACCACATCGCTTGCATAATACATGCTTATACCTTCTTTAGGAAAAACGGGTTCGTGTGCGCCAACCATATCTAACAAAATACCATACTGCGCATAGTAGTTTGGCTTATGCGGGTTTTTTGCCCAATGCTGCGAGCCAAGGCACCAGGTGTTTTCCTGTTCAGGATAACGATCATCACCATCGTTTTGCCCATAGTCTTCCAAATCAAAAAAATAAAATCAATGCCATAGCCAAGAGGGGCGGTTTGAATGGCTCTTGCTATTTCTAACAACACAGCCACACCGCTTGCGCCATCGTTAGCGCCATCAAAAGGTTTGTACTTGTCTATAGAATCTCTGTCAGCCCATGGGCGAGTGTCCCAATGAGCACATAATAAAATGCGTTTTGTTTTTTCGGGTTTGTACTCGGCAATAATGTTTTTTGAGCAGGTGCTTTTTGCCATCAAATGTAGCAACAGTTTGCGACTGAACTTGTGTTGTTAATCCATAATTGCTGCATTTTGAACTATCCAGTTTGCGCACTTGTTGTGAGCAGGAGTGCTTGGCACACGCGGACCAAAGTCAACTTGTTTTTTACAAAGGCAAAGGCAGTGTCGGCATTAAAATCAGGGATTTTTACGGGTGTTTTTTTTACTTCGGTGGTTGTAGGCGTTGTATCCGGTTTTTTATTTTCCTGGTTGCAGGAGGCAACAAAAAAAACAAACAAAACGATTACGGACTTTTTGAGTAGCTGCATTTTTTTTAAAGAAATATAAAATCAGAGACATTGAGTTCTTCCGCCATCAACAGGCAGATTTATACCATTAATATATGCAGCTGCAGGCGATGCCAAAAATGCAATTGCATTGGCAATTTCTTCGGGTTTTGCAAAGCGGGCGGCAGGCACTTCAGCCATCATTTCGCGGGATATGTCGGTAAACGATTTGCCCGTTTTTTTTGATTTGTCTTCAATAATTTGCGTAAGACGAATAGTATCTGTTGCACCGGGCAAAACATTGTTTACTGTAACGCCATAGCGGGCTACTTCGGCACTCAATGTTTTAGCCCAGTTGGCAACGGCCGCTCTTATCGTATTACTAACACCCAATCCTTTGAGTGGTTGTTTTACAGATGTGGAAATGATGTTGATAATACGTCCGTAAAAAGCAGCTTTCATTCCCTCTAAACAAGCCTGCATTAAAACATGGTTGCACAAAAGATGGTTATTAAATGCCTGTAAGAACTGTTCGGTTTCGGCAACCGCTATGTTACCAGCCCAAGGCCCGCCAGTATTGTTTACTAAAATGTGAACAGTGCCATATTGTTCAATATGTTTTTGCACCTTGGTTTTGAGCTCGTTCATGTAATTAAAATCGGCCACTATATAAAGGTGTTTTTGTTTGCCATCATTAGGCAATTCAATAACAACTTGTTTTAAAATGTTTTCATCGCGCGCTACAAGCGTAACATTTGCACCTAAAGATGCAAGCTCCATAGCTGCGGCTTTGCCTATGCCTTGTGTGCTACCGCATACCAGCGCTTGTTTGTTTTGTAAATCTAAATTCATTTGCAAAAAGAAAAATTTATAATTTTATCACGAGCAAAATTAATATTAATGGTTAATGATAAATGATTAGTTGTTAATGATTAATGAGTAGTAAAAAATAAACATGGAAGCATTAATAAAAGAAATTTGTTTGAAAACCGGCATAACAGAACAACAGGCAAGAGAAGCTGTAAATGTTACGGTTGATAAGATTAAAGCAAAAACCCCGGGCATTCTTCATTCACAAATAGATAAAATATTGAACGGTGAAAGCATGAGCGATGCTATAAAGAGCAAGTTTAAAGAACTGAGTGATGATGCCGATGATGCTTTTAAAAACTTTGGTACAAAGGCAGAAGAATTTGCCGGAGATGTGAAGAAGAAGATTGATGAGGTATTTAAAAGTACAAGGTAATTAACCTGCCTGAAGGCAGTCAGGTACAAAGTACCAAGGCAAAAACTCATTAAGAAGATACTAAGCACCGAACACAAAATACGCAACTATTAACTAATGCTTTCAACTAATAACTCCCAACTCAAATGCCAATAGCAGCACCGTTTAATATTAAAAAGTGGATAGACGAAAACCGTCACTTGTTAAAACCTCCTGTAGGTAATCAGCAAATATTTAAAGTAAGCGAAGACTATATAGTGATGGTAGTAGGCGGACCCAATGCCCGTAAAGATTATCACTTTGAAGATGGAGAAGAATTGTTTTACCAGCTTGAAGGAGATATAAAAGTAAAAATACAGGAAGACGGCCAGGCTAAAACCATAGAAATAAAAGAAGGCGAAATGTGGTTGTTGCCACCTCATGTACCCCACTCGCCACAACGAGGGGCAAACACCATTGGACTCGTTTTCGAGCGTGTACGCAGAGAAAAGGAAATGGACTCGTGCATGTGGTTTTGCGAAAATTGCAATAACAAATTGTATGAGGAAGTATTTCCGTTAAAAGATATTGTAACCCAATTGCCTAAGGTGATGAATGCCTTTTATGCATCGCTTGATTTGCGCACCTGCAAAAAATGCGGCAGTGTAATGGAACCACCTGCCCAGCCAAAATAATTTTGAAAAGGTTTGCGTAAATGGCTTAAAAAAATTTTGCAGTTATTATAAATCGTATTATTTTTACATCGTTTTCATAAGAGTTAGTTTTTAAGGTTAGCCCTGTGTGAGGAATTTACACAGGGTTTTTTTATGCTCTTTATTTTAGCACATCACTCATTGTAAATATGCCTTTTTTGTTTTGTAACCATTCAGCAGCAATTACTGCACCTTTTGCAAAGCCGGCACGGATAAATGCTTTATGACTGATTGTTAAATCATCCTCATCAGATGTATAAGAAATTACATGTGTGCCCACCACATCATCTTTTCTTATTGATTCAATAGGTATTACATTTTCTTTGTCTTCAAATAAACTCCACTGATTAAAATTTTTGTTGAAGTCAATAATTCCTTCGGCAAGTGTAATGGCAGTGCCACTGGGTTTATCTAACTTTTGGGTATGATGCTCTTCTGTAATTTTTATTTTGTAATGATTGTGTGCACTCATTAATTGAGATAAACGTTTGTTTATTTCAAAAAAAATATTAACGCCAATACTGAAGTTTGACGCATACAACAGTGAACCATTTTTTATTGTGCAATATTTTTTAATGTCGTCCAACCTGTTGTACCAGCCTGTTGTACCCGTTACAACAGGAACATTGCTGTCAAAGCATTTAATAATGTTTTCGTATGCGGCTTCTGGTCTGGTAAACTCAATAGCTACATCGGCTTTTGATAAATACTCCGGGATAAAATCTGATTTGTTTGAAGATGTAATGCGCAATACTATTTCATGCCCAAGTGTTTTTGCAATTTCTTCAATTTGCTTTCCCATTTTGCCGTAGCCTATCAATGCAATTTTCATGGAGTGGTTTTTTGTAAAGTTTAATTTTAAAGTTGTGTAACAAAAGCAATATCCTTTTGCATGGCAACAATCAATTCATCAACCGAATTAAATTTTTTTTCATCACGTATCTTCTCTTTAAAAAGGACAGTAATTTTTTTTGAATAGATGTTACTGTTAAATTTCAGAATAAAAACTTCTACAGATGTTTCGCCATTGTCGAAAGTAGGACGGGTGCCAATGTTAAGTGCACCTTTGTATGTATTTGTATCGCCTTCAATTTTTACATCTACAGCATAAACACCGTGTGATGGAATGAGTTTATAGCTTTCCTCAACCAAAATATTTGCTGTAGGAAAACCAATGGTATTGCCAATTTTTTTGCCATGAACAACAGTTCCGCTCAATGGATAATGGTAACCAAGAAAATCGGTTGCAGTATTAATATCACCGGTTAATAATGCATTTCTTATTTTGGTGGAGCTTACGGCAATATCATTTACATCTTCTTCGGGTATTTGTTCAACATCAAAATTATAAACCTGAGATAAGTCGCTCAGTTCAGCAAACGAGCCTTCGCGGTTTCTGCCAAAGTGATGATCGTAACCAATTACCAGATTTTTTGTGCCAATGGTGTTTACCAAAATATCCCTGACAAATTCCGTAGAACTTGTGCGCGAAAATTCTTTTGAAAAGGGTGGATGATTAAATGCTGTATTCCATACTCTTTAAAAAGTTCTGTTTTTTCTTGAATAGTATTTAGAAGTTGCAAACCATGATCATCGGGGAAAAGCACCATACGCGGGTGCGGAAAAAAAGTAAGCAAGCAGGTTTCGCCACCAGTTTGCGTACCAATTTCTTTAAGTCTCGAAATTATTTTTTTATGCCCTTTGTGTACGCCATCAAAAGTGCCAATAGTAACCACAGCATTTTTTAAGCGGCTCAATTCTTTAAGCGAGTTGTAAATTCTCAAACCTGAAAATGTTTGTACAAATTTATAAACAGTAACGACATAAAATTTAGCCCCAGTATCAAGACATCAATTTGATTGGGATCATATTTGTGACATAAAATTATTAACAAATAAATTTACCCCTAACATTAGGGATAGGATATAAAATTGTAATCCAATTAATTTACCGTCCGAAACCGAGGAGATATAACTAAGTAATTCCTGAAATTTACAATACAATCTTTAACAAATCAATCTAAATCAAAATGATAAAATCAAACTATGTAAAAGAGACTTTCCAATGGTGGAAAGCTACAGCAATTTTAATTGCTGTAATGGTGCTTACGGTAGTAGGTGCTAATGCGCAAGTTCCTTATGGTTGGACTCCAACTACCGGAGGTACCTATACGCAATTAAGTGGAGGAGGTATTACAGTAATCAATACCAATGCCGGCTTGTCAGTCAGTATGAGTAATAATCAGGATGACGGGGCAGCTCTTGTTACCCTTCCATTCACTTTCACCTACATGGGAAACCCATTTACACAGGTTACTTTTTGTACCAATGGCTGGATTGGAATGGGAGATCAGTTAAGCGTTTCAGCTAGTAATGGAAGAACCGCAAGCAATATGTTTACGAGTACTGTTCCCAACAACACGATTGGGGTTTGGTTTAAAGATATGGGTGCAAATTTTCCTAGCCCCGGAGGAGTTGGTAGTATGCGTCATGGATTAACAGGTACTGGAGTTTACACCTTTCAGTGGGACCAGGCTGTTGGCAGTGGCTTTAACGTAACTACTGCCAATCTTATTAGATTTCAGGTAGCTATTCATGGGCCTGCTTCGGCTACGCCTGGCCGTATTGAATTCCTTTATGGTTCAACTAACGGAACGACTGCATTTGGTGCAGCAATTGGTATTGAAAATGCTACCAGCGGAACCAATAATTATATTAATGCAATAAACGGATTACAAAATTCTACATCTACTTCAACCGTTTGGCCTGGTAATGGCAATGGCTGGCGCTTTGACCCGCTTCCTCCCTGCTCAACACCATCCGATCAACCAACTGCTTTAACCCTAACGCCTGTTTCAACATCT
The DNA here is from genome assembly GCA_016714005.1 of Bacteroidota bacterium. GTDB lineage: Bacteria > Bacteroidota > Bacteroidia > AKYH767-A > OLB10 > JADJOA01. Next base: position 166,697 of record JADJOA010000002.1, on the reverse strand, counting down.
CAAATAAATGGTTCCTTTACAGCTGCGTCAGGTTCTCCAAGCGGTTATCTGGTTGTTCGTTATCCTAATGGCGCATCAACAACTAATCCCGTTGATTTAACAACTTATACAGTTGGTGCTTCTCTTGGGCTTGGTACGGTAGTTTCCGTAGGTGCTGCAACCACTTTCAATAACGCAGGATTAACCGGAGGCACCGCTTATGATTATTATGTTTATAGTTACAATAGTGGTACCTGTTTTCCTGGTCCGATGTATAATACTTCAATTAATGCCGGGCAAAATTCAGGTACTGCATCCACCAATGCCTGTGGTACCATTGTATCACCCATAACTGTTGGTCCAACGGGAACATACCCAACATTATCTGGTGCAGGTGGTGCTATAGCTGCTATAGCTGCTACGGGTATTTCTGCTCCATTGGTAATAGAAATGGAAAGCGCTTATACAGGTGCCGGTGAAACTTATCCAATTACTATGTCTTATGATGCATGTATTACTGCAACCAATACATTAACCATTCGTCCTGAGGCTACAGCCGCTTCAGCAATAACAATAACAAGTAATAATGCCACCGCCACCATTGATATGAACGGTGCCAAGTTTGTTACCATTGATGGACGACCAGGAGGTGTAGGTATAAATAAATACCTATTAATTGAAAACAGTAGTACAACAGGCCAAGCTGTATTATTAAGAAACGAAGCATCAAATAACACTTTAACTTATTTAGATGCGCGAGCATCTAATGCTAACGGATCTAATAATACATCTACAGCTGTTGCCGGAAGTACAATACCCGGAGTAATTGCTATAGGCACAACTACCGGAATAAATGGAAATGATAACAATACCATTTCTTTTTGTGATATACACAGTATTACATCAGGTGGAAATTTAGGAGTTGGCTTTTACTCTTATAATGCAACTACTGCCGGTTCTGCTGCTAACAATGATAACAATACTATTGACAACAATAATGTTTTTGACTTTTTCCTTGCGGCTACCGCATCAGCAGGTATCAATGTTTCGTTTGGTTGTAACAATTATACTGTAACCAACAACAGAATTTATCAAACCGGAACAAGAACATATACAGGAACACAAACAGTAAAAGGCATGTGGATGTCTCCCGGTCCTGGAGTTAATGGAAGTGGATTTGTAACAACCGGAAATTATATTGGAGGAGCAAATTCAGCTGGAACTGGTACCATGACCATGACAGGAACATCATCATGGTTGTTTACAGCTTTCGACCACTTGCCCGGCACAGGAACTACAAGTTCCGTTCAGGGAAATACTATTACTAACATTAGCATGACAACAGCAAGTACATCAGCCACATCGTTTGTAGGTATTTTAATTGCCGGAGGAAATGTTAATATTGGAACTACAACAGCTAACACAATAGGTTCCACCACAACCAACGGAGCCATTTCATATAATACTACAGGTTCATTAGGTGGTTTTATGGGAATAAGAACAACAGGAGCAGCCTCGGTTAATATCTCTAATAATATTATTTCAGGTATTAATTGTTCATCATCGGCTACTACGGTGTGCGGTTTTGCAGGTATAAGCGTTACTGCCGGAACAAACACCGTTTCAAATAAAACACTTGGAAGCAACACCTTAGCAAATAGCATCAATATGCCTCTTGTTACTACATCAAGTGTTAGTGCTCAGGCTATGAGAGGTATTTTTGTAAGCGGTGGAACTAACACAGTAAGCGGAAATACAATTTCTAATTTAAACATGAGTACCGTAATAGGCGGAACTCAGGGAAATACTGTTACTGGAATTTCCTTAACAGCAGGATCAAGTTCTATTACTGGTAATACCATTAAAAACCTGACTTCAGCAACTCAAACTACGGGTGGCGGTGCTAATTCAGCTGTTCTTGGAATAAACTGTACTTCCACAACAGCCCCGGTAACTATTAGTGGTAATACCATACATAGTTTGAAGTTAACAAATGCAACGTCTGTAACAGCTTCCGGTATTCAGGCTATTAATTTTACAGCACCTACTTCCGGAACAAATGTGATAGAGAAAAACTTTATTCATTCCTTTTCAATTGCCAATAACACCAGTACTGCTGCCTACATTTCAGGTATGGATTTAGGAAACGGTACAGCAACTGTTAAGAATAACATGATTCGTTTGGGTATAGATGAAAATGGAAACAGTGTTACTGCAGGTATCATGGCACGTGGTATTTCTCCTAATTCAGGTACCTTTAATATTTATAACAATAGCATATATATAGGTGGTACGGGTGTTTTAACATCTACCATAAACTCATTCTGTTTGCAAAAAACGGGAGCTGCAACTTTGGATGTTAAGAATAACATTTTTCAAAACAATCGCTCCAATGCCGCAGGTACTGCAAAACACTATTCTGTTTATTTAGCTAACGCCACAAATCTTAACATAAACTACAATGATTATTTTGGTACTGGCACAGGTTATGTTTTTGCTTTTAACGGTACGGCTGATGTAGCGTCTTATGCCTCAGGTTGGTTTAGCGGAGATGTTACCAGCCAGACAGGTGATCCACAATTTATTGACCCAACAGGATCTGCAGCAACAGTTGATTTGCATATTCACCCAACTAGTATAACCATTATTGAGCAAAATGGAACTAACTTAGCTTCAGTAACCGATGATTTTGATTCACAACTTCGCTCAGGTTTAACACCTGATGATATTGGTGCCGATGCAGGAAACTTTCTTGGATTCTTTTGCGTAGGCCCCCCGGCTTCAGCAACGGCTACTTTAACCGTACCGGGCCAGGTTTGTGGTAACGTTACTAAAACTATTAATCTTTCCGGATTTACTGCTACTCCCGGATATACTTACCAGTGGCAGGAGTCAACAACCGGTTTACCGGCTCGTTTGTAAATGTAACCGGAGGTACTGGCGCAAATGCTATCAGCTATACCACTGCAATAATTAATACATCAATGTATTATCAATGTGAAATTGGTTGTTCATTTGGTGTTGGAACCACTACTTCAAATTCTGTTTTTGCTGATATACTTCCAGCCCCTGTTTTAACAGTTACACCAACAACAGGCACTAGTGTGTGCAGCGGAGCTAATGTGGATTTATCGGCAACTGGTGCTTTAAGTTATTTATGGACAGTAAATCCGGGTACATCAGGTTATCCTATTGTTTCTTTATTAACAACAAGAAACAATTTAGCTACCGTTAGCTCAAGACCAACGGCAACTTTGGCATCCGGAACAGGAGCACCTCCGGCAACCGTTGCATCTCCAACCTGGATATACACAGTAACAGGTACAGGAGCAAACGGATGTACATCGGCTTCATCGGTTACTTTAAATGTAATAACTACTCCGGTTGTACCTAACGTATTAACTTATTCTTATGCTCCATCAACTAATTGCGCACCAGGAACACCAATTACCTTTACGCTAAACAATAATGGTACTATTGGAGCTGGGCAATGGGTTTATAATTGGTACGATCAGGCTGGTACAACACTGCTTCAATCTACAACCAATGCTTTAAGTAATGATGATTATACACCCTGCTACTCCTGCCGCTAATGGCAACTATGTTTTTACTGCTAAGGGTAGTAATACACTATGTCCCAGTTCTTATGCTGTAGCTTCTCCAACTTATTTTGTTGGGTACACTTCTTTAAAGGTTGCTACAGATGCCAATTGCGGAGATAATGGAACGTTAAAAGTTTATCCCGAAGGTCAAAATAACTATAGCACCTGGTACTTTAATAATTTTAACGTTGGTGCTCAGGGTGCTGGTTTTGATGCAGTTTATGGAAATGCAACCATTACTGCGGGACAATGTAGAATTACGCCACAAGCAAACAGCCAAACGGGAGCTTTCTTAGTAAGAAATCCGGGAGCTATTAATTCTAATAATCTTCAAGTTGACTTTAAGTTGTCAACCGCCCCACGTGGATTTGCATTTAATATATTAGGCGCAGACGGATTATGCTGGAGCTATGGTGGTGATGTCACTCAAGGCACTGTAACCACAGGAGGTCTTGGTGAAGGAGGTTCAGGTACCGGTATTAAACTGGCTTTTGATGCAACAGCCAATACAGCCAGTAACACACCGGGTATCTACTTAATGTATAATAGTTTGGTGGCCGGTCAAGGTCCTACTGATGCAGGTGTTCTGGCGTTTAAATACGGCTCATCATGGCAATGTTTGATAGATGCTCCTGTTTCCATTACCATTACTCAAAACGGTTTGGTAACTGTTAGCGTAAATAACGAGGTAATATTTGATCATATTCAATTACCTGCTGCTTACTTAACAGCTAATAAAAGCAATTGGATTCATTCATTTACTTCGCGTACAGGCGGCTCAAACGAATTACATGCCATTGATGACCTGAATATTCGATATAATCCTTCTTATGAGTACAGTATAAATAGTACAACTGGTACCGATGGTACATGGTCAACAAATAATTCATATACAGGTCTTGCTGCTGGTACTTATCCAGTATGGGTACGTAACCCTTCAAACCCTTCATGTTTTGCCAATACAGGAAATGCAGTTATTGGAACAAGCCCATCACCATCATCTGCTAATACAGTTGCTGCTCCTGGATATAATACTACCATTTGTGCAGGAAGCAGTACTGATTTAGTTACGAGTGTTTCTGTTCCGGGTGCAGTGTTTTTATGGGAAGAAGCAACATCTATTGAGGCCCATATAGCCCAGCAGCAGGAACAAATAATACGGAAACGTATAGTACCGGTTCACTTACTTCAAGTAAATATTACCGCTGTACTTTTACCTGCCCAAGTGCTTCAGCTGTAACCTCTACACCTGTATTGGTAACAGTTAATATTGGTTCGATTTCTTCAACCAATACTCCTCAACAAATTAACTGTATAGGTGATAACGTTACATTAACTGCTACACCAGGTGCAAATACAACACCTGTTTGGTATGATGTTGCTACTGGTGGATCACCATTGTTTACAGGAAATAGTTACACTGTTTCTCCAACATCTCTTCCAAAAACATATTACGTTGAGCCAGTTACAACATTGTATACAAACCATTTCGACAATGGCGGTGAAACATCCTTTGGGAATATTTTGGGTAGTGTTACTGCCGGATCAGGTATAGCATCACGCTTTAATACCTCTGCAAGTATCCGTATTGATAGTATTAAAGTGTACCCTAGTGTTGCAGGTTCCTTAACTATCTCGTTGCAAAATGCTTTATCAACTTCTAATATTCAATCTTACAGTACAACTATTACTGCTGGTCAGGTTGGGAACTTTATTAACCTGCCTGTTAACTTGATTGTTCCGGGTTCTGGAAATTACCAGCTTACAACAGGTGGTACTGCTTCATGCAACTATTATAGTTCTTATACAGGCAGCTATGCTTCTTCCTACATGAGTTTGGGTGGTGTATTCTCGATAGTAGGAGGTTCTACTTCGGCTACAGGTGCAACAAGTACATCAATGTATGGGTCTGCACTTAATTGGAGTATTACTACTTCATGCCCTGCCGGTTTTGGTAACAGAACTGCTGTTGTGGTTAATGCTAACCCCTCATTCTTGGTTTCAGTAACACCGGCAAATACCACCGGTTTATGTGCTACCGCTATTCAGGCTTTAACAGCATCAAGCCCTAATGCCTATAGTAGTTATACATGGTCACCTGTTACCAACTTATATTCAGATGCAGCAGCTACCATTCCATTAACAGTTACCGACAATCAAGCAACTGTTTATTTTAAAGCGCCTACAGCAGGTTCAAATTCATACACAGTTTCTACAGCCGGCAGTGGATGTACTAATACAGGTACAGCAAGTGTATCAACTATTGCTGCTCCAAACGTAACAGTTACAGCAACTCCTAATGCTGTTTGTTCAGGTGATAATGTTCAATTGAATGCTGTGGTTAACTCTGCAAGCCCTTATTGTCAGGCTGCATATACAACTGGTACCGGTGCAAATGATTATATCACTAATGTTACATTAGGAACTATTAATAACACTACCGGAGCATCAGCTTCTCCTTATAACACGTATTATAGCGCATTAAATACAAACCTGACGGCAAACAGCGCATATACTGTTACTGGTACAATAAATAACGGAGGCACTGAGGGTGTTGCTGTTTGGATAGATTACAACCAGAATGGAATATTCGAAGCATCTGAAAAATTAGGTGAACAGTCAACTCTCTCCTTCTCCATTGGATTTACAGTACCTGCAGGTGCTTTAAATGGTGCTACAAGAATGAGGGTGAGAAATGTATTTAATACAACAAGTATTGATCCATGTAATTCTTACACGTATGGCGAGGTAGAAGATTATAATGTAACAATTAGTGGTGGTGTTACTCCTGGTGGATACACTTTTGACTGGAGCACTAATTCAACTTACTTAAGCGCTACCAATATTGCTAATCCTGTTGCACAGGCAGTGACTTCTCCACAAATGTATAGTGTTACTGTTACACCAACTTCTGGCTGTCCAGCTACACAAACAGTTCCTGTAACAGTCAACCCAATTCCCACTCCAGTAGTCCAGGGAGGTAACCCAACGGAGACGGTGTGCGGCTTACCATTAGCATTGAGCGCAAACAACGCAGCAGCGGGCCAGACGACCACATACAGCTGGACAACAAATGCAACTATAGCATTTACCAGCAGCCAACAAACACCAACGGTAACAGCCAACTCTGCACAGGCAATGCCGGTTTATACACAGTTGTATTAACCAACCAGTTTGGGTGCATAGCTAGTGGAAATGTAACTGTAAGTGTTAATCCAAGCCCAACATTAGGCGGCACAGTAACAAACGTAAGCTGCTGGGGCACGAGCAACATCTGCGATGGAGCGATACTGGCATCAGCCACAGGCGGCACCGGAGCAGGCACATATTTATATGACAATGGCTCACACTTTAACACCGATGGGGACTTCAGCTTAAACCAGGGGTTTAGGCCCCATAGCAGTATGCTTTGGCCCGTATGCCATAACAGTAACAGATGGTAATGGATGTTCAACAACCAATACATTTAACGTAGGGCCATAAGCACATCTCCGCCAACATCAAGCGTAGTAGTGCCACCGATAAACAATTTGCCGCAGTTTGCGTGCAATGGCACAGTAGTAAATAATATAAATGTACCTGTAGTATCAGGCGGAACGACAAAGTATATATGGGATGGTCCAAGCGGCACAGACTTTAACGGAGCTGGCAATACGTATACCAACAGCACACCAAATGCTAATATTACCTTTGGATCCTTGTCAGGGGAGCCTCTGGTTATTACATAGGCGTACAGGCGGCCAATGGCTGCGGAGGTTCAACGCGTAAAGTACAATGGGTGAGAGGCACGTTATCGAGCCCGACACTAAGCGGATCAACAGAAGTATGTGCAGGGGGCAGTGCAGTGTATACAGTTACAAATGCACCCATAGTAGGTGCACAGAACTACACCTGGACAGGTCCTGTGGGCACCACGTTTAACGGTAATGCGAGTCCATATACGACCACAAGCACGAGCGTAACGGCAGTATTGCCTGTTGGTTATACAAGCGGCAGCATATGCGTAACGGCCAATGCCAGTTGCGTAAGCAGCGCGCCCAAATGTTTGGCAGTAAGCACGAGTCCATCGGCCATAGGCGTAATGAGCGGAGTGTTCAGCGTATGTCCAAACACGAGCCAAACGTACAGCGTACCTAATGCAGGAGCCGGCACATACAACTGGACACTGCCAGCCAATGCCAGCGGGTCAAGCACGAGCAACAGCATAACAGTAACCTTTAACAGTGGGTTCTTAAACGGTAATATAAGCGTAACATACACCAACGTATGCGGAGTAACCTCAGCAGCGCGCACTAAAACGATAGCTATAGGCAGCCCGGGCGTACCATCGAGCATAACAGGTATAAGCAATGGCGTGTGCGGACAAACAGTAAGCTACCAGTGTCCGCCACAGGCAGGCGCTACGTTTACGTGGAGTGCAAGCAATGGCACAGTAGTATCAGGCCAAGGGCAGCAATAGCGTAAGCATATCGTTTGGTACGTTTAGTACGGGTACTGTAAGTGTAACAGCTAGCAATGGATGTGGTACAAGCACAGCCAGAACAATAACAGTAAAAGGCACGCCCAACACGCCAAGCGTAATAACAGCGAACCCTGCAGTATGGTGCAACAACGAAGCGGGCATACAATTCAGCTCGAGCTTAACGGGCGTAACAGGCGTATACAGCTTAAACTGGACAGTGTTACCGTCAGCAGCGGCAGTGTATGTAAGCGGACAAGGTACGGGTACCTATACGGTTGACTGGAACACAGGCAATGCAACAGTAAGCTTAACAGCGAGCAATGCCTGCGGAGCGGCAACAAGAACATACAGTGCGAGTCCAAGCTGCAGAGAGGCAGTAGAAATAACAGAAACAGCACCTACCGCCCAAATCCACCTGTACCCTAACCCTGCAGATGACAAAGTAACGGTAAGCTATCATGCAGAGCAGGCAGAAGAAGTGAGCATAGAGATGAAAGATGTAAGCGGCAGAATAGTTTTACAGCAGCGGGATGAATGCACAAGAAGGCGAGAACCAAAGCGTGATAGAAGTAAGCCAACTCAGCAAAGGGGTTTACATGGTAGAGGTAAGGTCAAACAGTGCCAAACAACAGGTAAGACTGGTGGTGCAGTAAAATTCTAAGTAAACTAATCAGTATTAATAAATGTAAACAGGGCTACTCTTTGGAGTGGTCCTGTTTTTTTTATCAAGGGTATTTCAATTTTTTTAGCTGAACTTGTTTATCTCTTTCATTAAATTCGCACAAAAATCTAACGATGCAAATATTAATACCTATTGATTTTACTTCGGTAACTGAAAATGCATTAAAGTATGCCGTTGAATTTACAAAAGGAGGCGCTTTTGGAATTACCCTTTTCCATGTTGTCGAATCAGAAAAGGAAACTGCAAAAGCACAAGCTAAACTGACGGATATTGCCTCAAAATATCAGCAATCAACATCAGTACAAATAAGTATTAAAGTTGAAACCGGAAATATATTTGACTGTATTGGTGAAGCAGCGAAGGAAATGGAGGCATATTTGATAATTATGGCTACACACGGGATTAAAGGAATGCAGCATATAATTGGCAGCCGCGCTATGAGAGTTATAACTAATTCTCATACTCCTTATATTGTAATCCAAAATAAGCCCTGGCGTAATATTAGCAACGTTTTAGTTCCTGTAGATTTTACTAAGGAAGGAAAACAATTGCTTCCATTTCTGGGACAACTGGCTACACAATTTAAATCTGTATTGCACCTATTCAGGCAAAGGAGTGAGGATGATTTTTTGCAAAGAAGAATTGAGAATAATTTTTTTATTCTTCAAAGATTTTTTGAAGAAAATAGTATTTCATTTAAAGTTTTGGATGATACTTTTGAAAAGTTGAAATACAACATAATTCTTAATGAAGCCAATAAAATTGATGCTGATTTAATTGTTACAAGTATTGATCCTGAAACAAATATTACAGATTATATGATGGGCGTGGATGAACAAAAAATTGTTGCCAACGAATCGCAAATCCCTGTACTTTGTATAAATACAAAAAGTGTTTCAAGCATTAGTGGTAATGTGTTTGAGTCTTTGGGTTAGGGCGTTACAAGTAAAAATTTTAGAACTAAAATTCATTATCAGGCTTATTAAAAACAATATTTACTAACCAAACTAAGCCATTTATGCTAATAAAAACCTTTGGAAGCGCAGTTTACTGAATTAATGCCACTACTATTACCGTAGAGACATTTGTAGGGCAAGGCTCCAAATTTTTTTTGGTGGGATTACCAGATAATGCTGTTAAAGAAAGCTTACACAGAATAGAAACAGCACTAAAAAATACCGGATTTAAAATGCCCGGCAAAAAAGTGGTTGTAAACATGGCGCCTGCCGATATACGTAAAGAAGGAGCATCCTACGATTTAACGATTGCAATGGGAGTACTTTCAGCTTCGGAGCAAATTGTTGCATCCGAGATAGATAAGTTTATAATAATGGGAGAGCTTTCGCTTGATGGAGGATTGCAGCCTATGAAGGGAGCCTTACCAATTGATATAGAAGCACGCAAACAAGGCTTTAAAGGGTTTGTTTTACCAAAAGAAAATGCCAGGGAGGCAGCTATTGTTTCTGATTTAGAAGTTTATGGAGCCCAAAATATTACTGAGGTAATAAAATTTTTTACAGGAGAAGCAACCCTTGAAAGAGAAATTGTAAATACAAGAGAGGAGTTTTACAACGCCCAGGCTAACCATGAATTTGATTTTAATGATGTTAAAGGCCAAATTAATATTAAACGGGCACTTGAAATTGCTGCTGCCGGTGGGCATAATGTTATTTTAATAGGACCCCCTGGTGCAGGCAAAACCATGCTTGCCAAGAGACTTCCAACAATACTCCCACCGCTTACTTTACACGAAGCTTTAGAGACAACTAAAATACATTCGGTTGCGGGTAAAATGGGAAAACAAGCATCCCTAATCTCGGTGCGCCCTTTCAGGTCTCCCCACCATACCATTAGTGATGTTGCTTTGGTAGGAGGTGGTGGTGTTCCGCAGCCTGGTGAAATTTCCCTGGCACACAATGGGGTTTTATTTTTAGACGAGCTACCTGAATTTAAAAGAACAGTGCTTGAAGTTATGCGGCAACCTCTTGAGGAGAGACGTGTTACCATTTCGCGGGCTAAGTTTGCAGTTGAATATCCCGCTTCTTTTATGTTGGTGGCAAGTATGAATCCGTGCCCTTGCGGTTATTATAATCATCCAGAGAAGGAATGTGTTTGTGCGCCTGGTGTCGTTCAAAATACCTCAACAAAATTTCGGGGCCCCTGCTAGACCGAATTGACTTACATGTGGAAGTTACACCCGTTGCCTTTAACGAACTAACTAAAGAAGTGCAGCAGGAAAAAAGTAGTAACATACGCGAGCGTGTTGTTAAGGCGCGAAATATACAGGAAGAAAGATTTAAAGATGCGGAAGGCATATATTGCAATGCGCAAATGCATAGTAGCCAACTACGCAACATCTGTAGAATTTCTGATGAGGGAACCCAACTTCTTAAAACAGCAATGGAAAAACTTGGGTTGAGTGCGCGTGCTTACGACAGAATTTTAAAAGTATCGCGTACAATTGCCGATTTAGCAGATAGCACCGAAATTAAAACCGAGCATCTTGCAGAAGCAATTCAATTTCGAAGTTTGGATAGGGAAGGCTGGGCAGGATAGTGGAGGCGATTATATTTTTGACGTGTCTATTTGTTTTTCATCAACAAAAATTCCATTGATAGGGGTTTTACAAAACATGGCATAACCCTTTTCGCTTAAAAAACTAACTATTGGATTTTGATTAATATTACCTGCAACTTTAGTTTCTGTACAAATAATTTTTGGTCGAAATTTTTCAAAATTTAGGGTTTTTAAAATTTCTAAATCCAAACCTTCCACATCTATTGATAAAATATCAGGAGGGGTTTTAAAGTGAGTTTCTAAAATTTCGTTAATAGTTATCAGTTTCACTTTAATCACTTGTTTGAGGTTGTTTTGACCTTTGTAGTGTTCTTGTGTTTCCTTTGCAACGGTTTCGGAGAATGTGTTAAACTCATGCCAGTCCATCATATAATAATTTGCTTCAGTAACCTCGCCCAATCCAATTCCGGCATTCAATAAAAAATCGTTCTGTCTTTTTGATTTTATTTTGTTGACAAGATGTGGGTTAGGCTCTACCAATATGCCTTTGCCGTTTTTATACTTATAAAAAAAATAAGTATTGTTTAAGTACAAGGGATCGTTGCAGCCGACATCTAAGTATGTGGGGTTTTTAATAAACAACGCTTCAAGAATAAAATCTATCATCATGTCCTCACCACATTGCGAATATGACTTTCTGAATATTTTATTTGGTGTACCCCAAATTTTTTCAAGCAATTTCATTTACTACCAATTAAGTTAAGCAGCATAAAACTAAAAATAAAAATGCCGCTCACAACTTAAATTTTATGAGCGGCATAAGAATATCTAATTTTCAATTAATGTTCATTAGGTTTTGCCGGTTCTGATACTTTCTCCTCTTTAACACTTTCCTTCTGCATTTTCTCTCTTCTTTCCATCATTTTTTTTCTGCGCTCTTCTTGCAAAGTCTTTTGTTTTTCTTTTTGTTCGGGCGTCAACAGCGCATCCATTTTAGTTTGTATTTCACGAAATCCTGCACTTCTTTCTTCAGGCTTAAGATCTCTCAGGGCATCTTGTTGTGTGAGCAGTTCCTTTACTTTGGGTAATTGCTCTTCAGTTAATGAAAGCTCTGTTTTCAATCGTTCAAGCCTCATTTCGATTCTTTTTTCAGGAGTAATCTGGCGCTGTGGTGCCGTTTCTTGCGCTATAGCAACCTGTAATGATGTGGCAAAAATTATTGCCGATAATAATTTTCTCATATTAAATGTTTTTTGTTTTTGATATGTGCGAACCTATAAAGTTTAATGCAAATTAAATAAATGGTTTGGGTTTATGTATAGCCTTTAGATAATAAATTACACCTTTGTCCTAATTCAAATATTGTTGTTAATCCTGATTGGTGTGATTTAACGCATCAATTCTAGTAATCTTTTTTGCATCAAACACTTTTTTACTTTAGCAACCTCATAAAATTTTATGGCAGCTAAAAAATCATTTTCAAAAGAACAGTATTTAAAGTGGTACGAAGAAATGTTGCTGATGCGCAGGTTTGAAGAGCGTGCAGGACAACTTTATGGAATGCAAAAGATAAAAGGTTTTTGTCATTTGTACATAGGGCAGGAAGCTGTTGTATCAGGAGCAATGAGTGTATTGCAAAAAGATGATAATATGATTACCGCCTATCGCGACCACGCTCATGCTTTGGCAAAAGGTACGAGCGCACGTGCCGTAATGGCTGAGCTTTTTGCAAAAGCTACGGGTTGCAGTAAAGGTAAAGGAGGAAGCATGCACATGTTTGATGCTGCTAATCGTTTTTTTGGAGGGCACGGAATAGTTGGAGGGCAGATTCCATTAGGAGCGGGAATTGCATTTGCAGAGCAATACCTTGGAACAAAAAATGTAACTGTTTGTTACATGGGTGATGGCGCAGTGAGGCAAGGAGCATTACACGAAGCATTTAACATGGCAATGCTTTGGAAGCTTCCGGTTGTGTTTGTTATTGAAAACAACAACTATGCAATGGGTACTTCGGTTGAACGTACCAGCAATGTTACTGATTTATATACTTTAGGTGAGAGTTATGATATGCCGTCTGCGCCTGTGGATGGAATGACTGTTGAAGAAGTACACAACGCCATGGATAAAGCAGTTGATCATGCGCGCTCAGGTAAAGGTCCTTACTTATTGGAAATAAACACATACAGGTACAAGGGGCACAGCATGAGCGATCCGGCTAAATACCGAACCAAAGAAGAAGTTGAAAACTACAAATCTCAGGATCCGATCGAGAAAGTTTTAAAAACCATTACTGATAAAAAATATGCTACACCTGAACAGATTGAAGAGATAAACAAAAGAGTAACAGATATTGTGGAAGATAGCGTAAAATTTGCAGAAGAATCTCCTTACCCAACTATTGATGAGTTGTACAAAGATGTGTATGTGCAAAGTGATTATCCGTATATCTTAGACTAAAAAAGTTAATATTATAAACTTCAATAAAAAAATTAAGGACTATGGCAGAGGTGGTACGAATGCCCAAAATGAGCGATACAATGACTGAAGGAGTCGTTGCAAAGTGGCATAAAAAGTAGGTGATACGGTAAAGAGTGGTGAGTTGGTTGCTGAGATTGAAACCGACAAAGCCACCATGGAGTTTGAGTCTTATAATAATGGCACTTTGCTCTACATTGGTGTGCCTGAAGGAAAGGCAGCACCTGTTGATGGCGTGCTGGCAATAGTTGGTAAACCGGGCGAAGATTTTCAATCGTTATTAGATGCAGAAACAAAATCCGCTCCGGTTGCAAAAACCGAAGAAAAAAACCCCGAACCTCAAGCAGAAGTAAAAAAAGAAGAACCAAAACCAGCAATGCAATCTGCTGCTCAGAAAGAAATAATTAAAACAGCTGTTACAACAGCAACTGAAAACAAAGGGTTGAATCGGCTGATTCACGAATAAAGGCTTCACCGTTAGCGAAACGTTTGGCTGGTGAAAAAGGCATTGATCTGAATAAATTAAAGGGAACTGGCGAAAATGGCCGTGTAGTTAAAAGAGATATAGATTGGTATAAACCGGGGAGCTTTGTTGAATCGTCAAACGGTTTTTCCTCTAAGGCAATTACCACTGAATCGTTTGAAGAAATAGCCGTTTCTCAAATGAGAAAAACTATTGCAAAGAGGCTAAGCGAAAGCATGTTTACTGCGCCCCACTTTTATCTCACTATGGATATTGATATGAGCCGTTGTATGGATGCGCGTATGAGTATTGTGAATGTGGCTGGAGTTAAAGTGTCGTACAATGATCTTGTAATTAAAGCCTGTGCTTTGGCTTTACAACAACATCCTAAAGTAAATTCTTCGTGGCAGGGAGATACCATTCGTGCTAATCATCACATTAACATAGGTGTAGCGGTTGCTGTTGACGAAGGTTTATTAGTGCCCGTAGTTCGTTTTGCTGATTCTAAAACACTGTCTCAGATTAATGCAGAGGTAAAAGTCTTTGCGCAAAAAGCAAAAGATAAAAAACTGCAACCTGCCGACTGGGATGGTAATACCTTTACCATTTCAAACCTTGGCATGTTTGATATTGAAGAATTCACTGCCATTATCAATCCTCCAGATGCCTGCATACTTGCTGTAGGCGCTATCAAAGAAACACCAGTTGTTAAAAATGGTGTTGTTGTTGCCGGGCATACCATGCGTGTTACATTAAGTTGCGATCACAGGGTTGTAGATGGAGTAACAGGAGCTAAATTTCTTCAAACTATAAAAGGACTGTTGGAGAACCCGGTAATTTTGTTAGGACAGGCTTCAATCTGACGTATCAATTTTTGAATTGAGGAAGGTCAAATTTTATTTTTTAAAAGCAGATCTTATTTTCAGGAAGTATGCTTTTGTTTTTTTACCATTTATCTATTTAAGCATACAAGTTCCTTTTTTGACAGCTGATCCTGACTCACGTGTATCATGGAGCAGGGGTGCTTTTACTGATGAAGGGCTTTACCTTTCTCAAATTCGCAATCATATCAATGGGTATGAATTTGATCTAAAAGAATCAGATTGTTTTTTAAAGTCACCGCTATTTAGCGTTTGTTATTACCCTTGGCTAAAAATCTTTGGTGCGGGTCTATGGAAAGCACGCTTGTTTGCAATACTGATAACCACTATATTTCTTTCGTGGCTCCTCTTCCGTTTTTTTCATTTCGGAATATTAGTATTCAGTTTACTTTTCACCCAATATCATTTTTTTCATTACGCGCATTATGCGCAGGCAGAGGTATTACAATTAATATGTCTGATTTCTTCAATGCTTTTTTTTACAGAGGTTTTTAATGAAGTATGTACTTTTAAAGAACGGAGAAGATCATTGTTATTTTCTTGCTTGTTGGCAGGAATTTCGTTTTTGTTTAAGTTAAACACGCTTTATTTTATTACAGCTATTCCGTTAACTCTTTTTCTTTTAAATTTATTTAAAATATCACTGAGTAGAAAATTGATGCTTAATCTTTTGGGATATTCCATTTTATTCAGTGCTATAGTTCCTGTTATTTGGCTTGTGAGTTGGTATTTCCCCAATAAGAATTTTTTTGAAATTTTTCAAACAACTGTAACCGAATCAGAGTCTGCATTTAAAACAGGTTTTGCCAATTTCCACGAAAAATTTTCGCTCAACAAAAAAATAATTTTAGAGGATGTTCTTGCTGGAAGTTATTTTAGTGTATTTTATATATCTCTGTTTTTATTGGGGTTGAGGATGGTTTCTGCAATTGTATTTAAACACAAACTCCATTATTTACCTCAAACCTTGTTCTCTTTGTGTTGGATTATTATTGAACTGCATAAATTCGGATATCATTATTTACCATCAAGATATTTTTTAAGCACAATTGCAGCCGTCTGTTGTTTTGGTGCCTGGCAGGTGATTGGTTTGACGCAGTTAAATATTAGGAGTAATTGGTTGTTTATTCCTTTAATAGTTTTTTTAATGGTATTTAACGGAAATGAAATTTTTGCTTCTTACAAAAGCAGGAGGTATGCCATTCAGCGAATCAACAACTACTTAGGTCAGTATGATTTTAAGGGTAAAACATTATTAGGCACCTGGTCGCCAAGTCTTTCATGGCAGAGTAAAGCCCGTACTATTCCTCTTTGGAAGGAATATTTTTATCATCAAAATCCTTTGCAAAAATTTCGTCCAAGTGTGGTTATCACAGAAGAAAATGAAGCCGAAAGCGATAGTGCATTTATTAAAAGCCATATAGACTTGTCTGCAATTTCAGATTCAAGTAAAACTTTTAGGGTCAATTTTTGGAGAATAAATGTTCATTGGTTATCAAAAAAGTAGCTCATTTGCTCACATAAAGCAGATTTTTCGATTATAGTCTTTTTCACCCTTAACTAGGTATTCAAAATCAATTCTTAAAACATGATTGTTTAGGAGTTTTCCCCGCTCCAACAAAGTACAAAGCACCCTTAAAAATATTTACACAAACACTTGTTTGTAAAAAACCTTTTCTACATTTGCCAACCCAAAATTTAGGGGTGTAGTGTGTTCTTTCAGTTCCGAGAAAAAAAGTGGTTTAAAGGCTGATTTTTAGCTCTCAAAACCAGAAAAATATTTAAAAGCCGATGTAGCTCAGTTGGCCAGAGCTACTGATTTGTAATCAGTGGGTCGGGGTTCGAATCCCTCCATCGGCTCTTTAAAGTTTGCAGTTTGTTGTATTTGGTTGTAAACAAATTCAATAAATGAAGCAGGGGAGTTACCAGAGTGGCCAAATGGGACAGACTGTAAATCTGTTGGCTTACGCCTTCGGTGGTTCGAATCCACCACTCCCCCACACAAAAGTGCTGTCAGGTAAGTGTAGTAGTAACGTTCTTTAAAAGATTATTTGATTAACTGCGGAAGTAGCTCATTTGGTAGAGCGATAGCCTTCCAAGCTATAGGTGGCGGGTTCGAGCCCCGTCTTCCGCTCTATGTCAGTCGGCAATTTGCAGGTGACAATTAGCAAATTGTTAAACTGTAAACTCGCAACTGAGAAAAGCCGTTGTAGCTCAGTGGTAGAGCACTTCCTTGGTAAGGAAGAGGTCGAGAGTTCGATTCTCCTCAACGGCTCTGGAATGAAAATTCTAATTATCAATTATTAAAAATAAAAAACAACTATTTAAATCAATTATTAATAAAACAAAACAATGGCTAAAGAAAAATTTGATCGTTCCAAACCCCATGTAAACATTGGAACCATCGGTCACGTTGACCACGGAAAAACAACCTTAACTGCTGCTATTACTACAGTATTAGCCAAGCAAGGTCTTGCTGAACTACGTTCATTCGATTCTATTGATAATGCTCCAGAAGAAAAGGAGCGTGGTATTACTATCAACACAGCACACGTTGAGTACCAAACAAAAAACCGTCACTATGCACACGTTGACTGTCCTGGTCACGCTGACTATGTGAAAAACATGGTTACCGGTGCTGCACAAATGGATGGTGCTATTCTTGTTGTTGCTGCAACTGATGGTCCTATGCCTCAAACCCGTGAGCATATTCTTTTAGCCCGTCAGGTGGGTGTACCCAAAATTGTAGTGTTCATGAATAAAGTTGATATGGTTGACGATCCTGAATTGTTAGACCTTGTTGAAATGGAAATTCGTGACCTTTTATCTTTCTACGAATTTGACGGAGCAAATATTCCGATCATCCGTGGCTCTGCTTTAGGTGGATTGAATGCAGATGACAAATGGGTTCCAAAAATTAATTAATTGATGGATGCCGTTGATACGTATATTCCAATTCCTCCACGTATGGTTGAGTTGCCTTTCTTAATGCCGGTTGAAGATGTATTCTCAATTACTGGTCGTGGTACGGTTGCAACTGGTCGTATAGAAAGAGGTGTTATCAACTCTAACGAAGAGGTTGAGATCATCGGATTCATGGACAAAACTTTAAAGTCAACCGTTACAGGTGTGGAGATGTTCCGCAAAATTCTTGACAGAGGCGAAGCTGGTGATAATGTAGGTTTGTTGTTACGTGGTGTTGAAAAAACTGATATCCGCAGAGGTATGGTTATAGCAAAACCAGGTTCTATCACTCCTCATACTGAGTTTAAAGCTGAGATTTATGTATTGAAGAAAGAAGAAGGTGGTCGTCACACTCCTTTCCATAACAAATACCGCCCACAGTTTTACTTACGTACTACTGATGTAACTGGTGAAATCAATTTACCAGAAGGACGTGAAATGGTTATGCCTGGTGACAACGTTACTATCTCTGTAAATCTTATCACTCCTGTTGCTATGGACAAAGGATTACGTTTCGCTATCCGCGAAGGTGGTCGTACCGTTGGTGCAGGTCAGGTAATTGAAATAATTAAATAGTTTGGAGAAAAGAGTTCGGAGTTGAAGATTAAAGTTTCACTCCGAACTCTAAACTCTTAACTCCAAACTATCCACGGGCATAGTTCAATGGTAGAATAGAGGTCTCCAAAACCTTTGATCAGGGTTCGAATCCTTGTGCCCGTGCAAACAAAAAAACAGGTTAACTGAAAAATAAAGTTTACCCATGCAAAAAAATCAGAACATACTTCCGCGAATCATATCAGGAATTAATGACCAAGGTAACCTGGCCAACCTGGAGCGAATTACAAAGCAGTGCAATAATTGTATTAGTTGCATCTTTGATCATTGGTTTGGTAGTATTCGGAATGGATGCCATATTCCAGGGTCTTGTTAATTTACTTTATCAAATGTTTTAATATTTAATAAAGGATGATAATGACTGACTCAGGAAAAAAGTGGTACGTAATACGTGCTATAAGCGGTAAAGAGAAGAAAGTAAAACAGTATATCGAGTCTGAGATAAACCGTTTGGGAATGAAGGATTATGTATCACAAGTACTGATCCCAACCGAAAAAATATTTCAGATAAAAGATGGAAAGAAAGTAAGTAAAGAAAGAAGTTATTTGCCCGGTTATGTTTTGATAGAAGCAAACCTTACCGGTGAAATACCTCACATTATAGAAAATATTACAGGTGTAATCAATTTCCTTGGTCCAAAGGGGGAAGCGCCTGCACCACTGCGTCAGTCAGAAGTGAATAGAATATTGGGTAAGGTTGATGAATTGGCTGATTCAGAAGAAATCATCAATGTACCTTACGTGGTAGGTGAATCGGTAAAGGTAATTGATGGACCATTTAACAGTTTCTCCGGAATTATTGAAGAGATTTACGAAGACAAGAAGAAGCTAAAAGTAATGGTAAAAATATTTGGAAGAAAAACTCCGCTGGAGTTAAGTTATATGCAGGTTGAAAAGGAATAAAACAGTTTGAAGTTAACAGTTTGAAGTCTGTGGGTAGCTTCCGGATCCCAACATCAAATTATAAACTACAAACCTCAAACAATTAAAAAAATGGCAAAAGAAATAGGTGCTCTTATAAAATTACAAGTTAAAGGTGGTGCTGCTAACCCGGCTCCTCCAATTGGTCCGGCATTAGGTGCTAAAGGTGTTAACATAATGGAGTTTTGCAAACAGTTTAATGCAAGAACTCAGGATCAGGCTGGTAAAGTATTACCGGTTATCATTACTGTTTACACTGACAAGTCGTTTGAATTTATTATCAAGCGTCCACCGGTTGCAATTCAGTTGTTGGATGCGGCTAAAATTAAATCAGGATCTGCTGAATCGAACCGTAAAAAGGCAGGTACAGTTAAGTGGGATCAGGTTAAGGCAATAGCTGAAGATAAAATGCCTGATTTAAATTGCTTCACCATTGAATCAGCAATGAGCATGGTTGCCGGTACTGCACGCAGTATGGGTATTGCAATTGAGGGGCAAAAGCCTTTCTAAAGAAAGATTGAATTTCATCGAAGGAGTTCATGATGCAGAATCAGAACGTTTGTACTTCACAAAACAAATAAAATGGCAAAGCTTACAAAGAACAGAAAACTTGTAGCGGGCAAGTATGATGCAGAAAAGTCCTACACACTTCAGGATGCATCTAAAATTGTAAAAGAAATTACCTTCACCAAATTTGATGCATCAGTTGATTTGAGTATTCGATTAGGTGTTGATCCCCGTAAAGCAAATCAAATGGTAAGAGGTGTGGTAACGTTACCGCACGGGACAGGAAAAACCAAAAAAGTATTAGTACTGTGTACACCCGACAAAGAAGCCGAGGCAAAAGCTGCCGGTGCTGATTTTGTTGGATTAGATGAGTTCATTCAAAAGATTGAGCAAGGCTGGACAGACATTGATGTAGTTATTACCATGCCAAGCGTTATGGGTAAGGTGGGTAAATTAGGTAAAGTATTAGGACCTCGTAACTTAATGCCTAACCCTAAAACCGGAACTGTTACCAATGATGTGGGTAAAGCAGTTACTGAAGTTAAAGCCGGTAAAATTGATTTTAAGGTTGACAAAGCAGGTATCATTCAGGCTTCTGTTGGAAAGGTTTCTTTTGATCATAAAAAACTTTACGACAATGCCCACGAATTGCTTAACACCATTATTAAGTTAAAACCCTCTTCAGCAAAAGGAACCTACGTTAAGAGCGTGGCTTTATCCAGTACTATGAGCCCCGGAATTAAAATTGACACCAAATCAATAGGCGCGTAATTACCTCAACCATTTTAAAAAACTATTACAATGACTAAAGACGAAAAAAAAATAAAATTATAGACGCCCTTGCTACAGAAATATCGGCTTATTCTAATTTTTACATAACCGATGTAGCAACTTTAAACAGCGAAAAAAAACAACTAAACTTCGCAGACTTTGCCATTCTAAAAACGTAAAGTTACGCGTAGCAAAAAACACTTTGATAAAAAAGGCATTACAAAAGTTAGATGCATCGGCTTATGATGGTTTATTTACCGGTTTAAAAGGTACATCTGCCATTATGTTTAGCGAAACTGCTAACCTTCCTGCTAAACTAATTACCGAGTTTAGAAAGAGCAGTGATAAGCCTTTGCTTAAAGCGGCATGGATAGATTCATCGGTATTTGTTGGCGATACACAGTTAGCTGCATTGGCAAGCCTCAAATCTAAAAACGAGTTAATTGCCGATGTAATTATGTTGTTACAATCTCCTGCTAAAAATGTTATCTCTCAGCTTTCGAGCAGCGGACAAAAACTTACTGGTATTCTTAAAACTTTGGAAACAAGAAATGCATAAGGCTTCCACTTCATACATTTCTCAATTCATAAACAAATAAATTTAAAAACTCAAACAAAAAATAAAATGGCAGATTTAAATGCATTCGCAGAACAGTTAGTAAGCTTAACTGTAAAAGAAGTTCAGGAACTTTCAACAATTTTAAAAGATAAGTATGGTATTGAGCCTGCTGCTGCAGCTCCGGTTATGATGGCTGGCGGTGGCGGTGGTGGCGCTGCTGCTGCTGAAGAGAAAACATCTTTTGATGTAATCTTAAAATCAGCAGGTGCTGCTAAACTTGCAATCGTTAAAATTGTTAAAGAATTATCAGGACTTGGCTTAAAAGAAGCTAAAGACTTAGTTGATGGCGCTCCAAAACCGGTTAAAGAAGGTGTTTCTAAAGAAGAAGCAAACTCTATCAAGCAACAGCTTGAAGAAGCCGGTGCTGAAGTTGAAATCAAGTAACATCAGTTACTAAAGTTTACCAGACCTCTTCAGGCTGCAAAATCTGAAGAGGTCTATTCCCTTTTCTGACCATTGATTGAAATGGTAGTTCAACTGAGTAATAATTTAATATTAAAACAAACAAATAACATTGGCTGCAATAACATCAACACACGACAAAGGCGCTAACAAACGCATCAACTTTGGTAAAATAAAACATACAGTCGATTATCCTGATTTTCTTGATTTACAATTAAAATCTTTCCAGGACTTTTTTCAATTAGAAACTACTCCCGAAAACCGTAACAGCGAAGGCTTATTCAAAGTGTTTGCCGAGAACTTTCCAATAAGTGACTCGCGCAACAACTTCGTACTGGAGTTTCTGGACTATTTTATTGACCCCCCGCGTTACTCTATCCAGGAGTGTTTGGAAAGAGGCTTAACGCACAGTGTTCCATTAAAAGCAAAACTTAAGCTTTACTGTACCGACCCCGAGCACGAAGATTTTGAAACCATTGTTCAGGATGTGTACCTCGGTACTATTCCGTACATGACACCAAAAGGTACCTTCGTAATTAACGGTGCTGAGCGTGTAGTTGTATCTCAATTGCATCGTTCACCAGGTGTGTTCTTCGGGCAGAGCCGACATGCTAACGGAACCAAATTATATTCAGCCCGTGTTATCCCTTTTAAAGGATCATGGATTGAATTTGCTACTGACATTAATAACGTGATGTACGCATATATAGACCGTAAGAAGAAATTCCCGGTTACTACCTTATTGCGTGCTATAGGTTACCAGAGTGATAAACAAATTTTAGAAATATTTGGTCTTGCTGACGAGGTAAAAGTTAGCAAGAGCGGATTAAAAGCGCATGTAGGCAGAAAACTTGCAGCACGTGTTTTAAAAACATGGGTAGAAGATTTTGTGGATGAGGATACCGGTGAGGTTGTTTCCATTGAGCGTAATGAGATTATCATTGAGCGTGAAACAATCATGGAAGACCATCACATTGACATGATTGTGGATGCAGGAGTTAAAGCAGTAATACTTCACAAAGAAGACAGTTACAGTGCAGACTTCGCCATCATTTACAACACGCTTCAAAAAGATACTTCAAACAGCGAAAAAGAAGCGGTTGAGCACATCTACCGACAATTACGTAATGCCGAGCCACCCGATGAGGAAACTGCACGCGGTATTATTGAAAAATTATTCTTTTCAGACAAGCGTTACGATTTAGGAGAAGTTGGTCGTTACCGTATTAACAAGAAACTAAACCTTAACACTACTGAAGATATTAAGGTATTAACCAAAGAAGACATCATCTGCATCATAAAATATTTGATACAGTTGATAAACTCTAAAGCTGATGTGGATGATATTGACCACTTAAGCAACAGGCGTGTGCGTACAGTTGGCGAACAATTGTATTCGCAGTTTGGTGTTGGTTTATCGCGTATGGCTCGTACCATTCGCGAGCGTATGAACGTGCGCGATAACGAGGTATTTACTCCAGCCGACCTTATCAATGCAAAAACATTGTCATCAGTAATCAATTCGTTCTTTGGAACCAACCAGCTTTCTCAGTTCATGGATCAAACCAATCCATTGGCAGAGATTACGCACAAGCGCAGGTTATCTGCCCTTGGACCCGGTGGTTTAAGTCGTGAGCGTGCAGGTTTTGAGGTGCGTGACGTACACTATACACACTACGGTCGTTTGTGTACCATTGAAACACCGGAGGGACCAAACATTGGTTTGATTTCTTCGCTTTGTGTTTTTGCTAAAGTAAACTCATTAGGGTTTATTGAAACCCCATACCGCCAAGGTTATTGATGGTAAGGTTGATATTTCTAAAGCCCCTATTTATTTAACTGCCGAAGAAGAAGACAATAAAGTAATTGCACAAGCTAATCACCAGCTTAACGACAAGGGAAACTTTGTTGACAGCAAAGTAAAAGCCCGTATGGAAGGTGATTTCCCGAAGTGGAGCCTACCAACGTACAGTTAATGGACGTAGCTCCTAACCAGATTGCTTCTATTGCCGCTTCTTTAATTCCTTTCCTTGAGCACGATGATGCAAACCGTGCCCTGATGGGATCGAACATGCAACGCCAGGCTGTACCGCTGTTAAGACCAGAGGCACCGCTTGTAGGTACAGGTTTAGAGGGGCAAGTTATCCGCGATTCGCGCGTACTTGTAAATGCAGAGCACGATGGTATAGTTGAATACGTTGATGCTAAAGAAATACACATACGCAGCAACCGTTCGGACGATGAAAAGTTGTTGAGTTTTGATGATGATTTAAAAGTTTATAACCTTATTAAATTCCAGAAGACCAATCAGAACACCAATATCAACCTTAAGCCTATTGTAAGAAAAGGTGAGAAGGTTAAAGCCGGACAGGTTTTAACTGAAGGTTATGCCACACAAGGCGGTGAGCTGGCACTGGGACGTAACCTGATGGTTGCTTTCATGCCATGGAAAGGAAATAACTTTGAGGATGCTATTGTAATTTCTGAGAAAGTGGTGAGAGAAGATATTTTCACATCACTTCACATTGATGAGTACAGCTTAGAGGTGCGCGATACCAAACGCGGATTGGAAGAGTTAACTGCGGATATACCTAACGTTAGCGAAGAAGCCACACGCGATTTGGATGAAAATGGTTTGATACGTGTAGGTGCTGAAGTAAAAGAAGGTGATATATTGATTGGAAAAATTACTCCTAAAGGAGAAACAGATCCATCGCCAGAAGAAAAACTTTTACGTGCCATATTTGGTGACAAAGCCGGTGATGTAAAAGATGCTTCTTTAAAAGTACCACCATCTGTTAAGGGTGTGGTTATAGACAAGAAACTTTTCTCACGTGCAGTAAAAGACAAAACTTCTAAAGAAGAAGATAAAAAGCACTTGCTAAAATTGAAGACGAGCAGGCAAAAGAGTTAAGCATCTTAAAGAACAAGCTCGTTGAAAAATTATATCAGCTGGTAAACGGAAAAACATCGCAAGGTGTGGTTGACATTGCAAAAGAAGTGGTGGTAGCAAAAGGCACTAAGTTTACACGTGCGCTGCTTGTGGATATTGATTACAACAATGTAAACCCCGGCAAATGGACTACTGATAAAGATACCAACGATCAGATAAAACAACTGATACATAACTATAGCATTAAGCTTAATGATGTTACCGGTATTTTCAAACGCAGAAAGTTTGCCATACAAGTAGGTGATGAGTTACCAGCAGGTATTATGCAATTGGCTAAAGTTTACATTGCTAAAAAGCGTAAGCTGACAGTGGGTGATAAGATGGCGGGGCGCCATGGTAACAAAGGTATTGTTGCGCGTATTGTAAGACAGGAAGACATGCCTTACTTAGAGGACGGAACACCTGTTGATATTGTACTGAACCCGCTTGGTGTACCATCGCGTATGAACCTGGGTCAGATATATGAAACAGTGCTTGCATGGGCTGCAAAAAAGCTGGGAGTAAAATTTGCTACTCCAATCTTTGACGGAGCATCACTTGCTGAGATTGATCATTACATAGAAAAGGCAAACCTTCCTAAGTTTGGTTCTACTTATTTGTATGATGGTGGCACAGGCGAGAAGTTTGACCAGCCTGCTACAGTAGGTATCATATACATGCTTAAGTTAGGTCACATGGTTGATGATAAGATGCACGCACGTTCTATTGGACCATACTCATTAATTACACAACAACCATTGGGCGGTAAAGCACAGTTTGGTGGTCAGCGTTTTGGTGAGATGGAGGTGTGGGCGCTTGAAGCATTTGGTGCATCAAACATATTACAGGAATTATTAACCGTTAAATCTGACGATGTGGTGGGAAGAGCAAAAGCTTACGAGAGCATTGTTAAAGGCGAAAATCCTCCTGTACCGGGCATACCGGAGTCATTCAACGTATTGTTGCATGAACTGCGCGGCTTAGGTTTAAAAATTACAATGGATTAAATACTAATTGGTGAAAGGGTGAATTAATGAGTTATTGATTCACCCGCTCATCAATTCAACAAATCAATAACTCAAAAACAAACAATGGCAAAAAAAGAGTTAAAACTTAAAAGTAATTTCTCAAGAATAACCATCAGTCTTGCTTCACCCGAAGACATCTTAAACCAGAGCAGCGGGGAAGTTTTAAAGCCTGAAACAATCAACTATCGTACTTATAAACCCGAGCGTGATGGTTTATTCTGCGAACGCATATTTGGTCCTGTAAAGGATTGGGAATGTCATTGCGGAAAATTCAAACGCATACGCTATAAAGGGATCGTTTGCTACCGTTGTGGTGTGGAAGTTACCGAAAAGAAAGTAAGACGCGAGCGCATGGGACACATTCAGTTAGTGGTTCCGGTAGCTCACATCTGGTACTTCCGTTCTTTACCCAATAAAATTGGTTACCTTTTAGGATTACCAACCAAAAAATTAGATTTAATTATTTACTACGAGCGTTATGTAGTTATACAACCCGGTGTAAAAGCAGCTGATGGTGTAAACTATCTCGACTTTTTAACCGAAGAAGAATACCTTAACGTTTTAGATACCCTTCCAAAAGAAAACCAGCACTTAGATAACAACGACCCTAACAAGTTTGTGGCTATGATGGGTGCTGAGGCGCTTTTTGAATTGCTATCACGTTTAGATTTGGATGATCTTTCTTACAGACTGCGTCACCAGGCAAGTAACGAAACTTCACAGCAAAGAAAGAACGAAGCTTTAAAGCGTTTAAATGTTGTAGAAGCATTCCGTAATGCCAATCAAAACATATTAAACCGCCCCGAGTGGATGATAGTAAAAGTAGTTCCGGTTATACCACCAGAACTACGTCCGTTGGTGCCGTTAGATGGCGGAAGATTTGCTACAAGTGATTTAAATGATTTATACCGCAGGGTTATTATCCGTAACAATCGTTTAAAGCGCTTGTTAGAAATTAAAGCGCCCGATGTAATTTTACGTAACGAAAAACGTATGTTGCAGGAAGCGGTTGATAGTTTATTTGACAACTCGCGCAAAACAAACTCAGTAAAAACTGAAAGCAACCGTCCGCTTAAGTCTCTTTCCGATTCATTGAAAGGTAAGCAGGGACGTTTCCGTCAGAACTTATTGGGTAAACGTGTTGACTACTCTGCACGTTCTGTAATTGTTGTAGGACCTGAATTAAAACTACACGAGTGCGGTTTGCCAAAAGATATGGCGGCTGAATTATTTAAGCCGTTTATCATTCGTAAATTAATAGAAAGAGGTATAGTTAAAACGGTTAAGAGTGCAAAGAAAATTGTTGACCGTAAAGACTCTATCATCTGGGATATATTGGAGAACGTATTAAAGGGACATCCGGTTCTGTTAAACCGTGCTCCTACGCTTCACCGTTTGGGTATCCAGGCCTTCCAGCCTAAGTTGGTAGAGGGTAAAGCTATTAACCTGCACCCATTGGTTTGTACAGCGTTTAATGCCGATTTTGACGGTGACCAAATGGCTGTGCACGTACCACTCGGACATGCTGCCATATTGGAA
This sequence comes from Bacteroidota bacterium, assembly GCA_016714005.1. GTDB lineage: Bacteria > Bacteroidota > Bacteroidia > AKYH767-A > OLB10 > JADJOA01. The sequence goes on along the minus strand of JADJOA010000002.1, from coordinate 139,338 downwards.
GCACAAATGCTGATGCTTGCTTCGCACAACATCCTTAACCCTGCTAACGGTGCACCGGTAACGGTTCCATCTCAGGACATGGTATTGGGCTTATACTACATTACCAAATCTAAAAAAACGATTGGTAAAGAGGTGGTAAAAGGCGAAGGCAGCACTTTTTATTCGGCAGAAGAAGTAATTATTGCTTACAACGAAAAGCGTGTTGATTTACATGCCATCATAAAAGTAAAAACAAACGTTAGAGAAGGCGATGAGCTGGTAAAACGTGTTATTGAAACCACTGTAGGTCGTGTACTCTTTAATGAAGTAGTGCCTGCCGAAATTGGTTACATCAATGAGTTGCTTACCAAAAAAATCTTTGCGCGACATCATTGGTAAAGTGTTAAAGATTGCAGGTGTTGCAAAAACAGCGCAATTCCTTGACGATATTAAAGGCTTAGGTTTCCAGATGGCATTCCGCGGAGGTTTGTCATTTAACCTATCCGATGTACACATTCCTGAAATTAAAAAGGAACTGGTTAAAAAAGCGCAGGATGAAGTGGAAGAAGTTCGTAATAACTTCAACATGGGTTTTATTACAAACAACGAGCGTTACAACCAGATTATTGATATATGGACCCGCACCAACACACGCATTACCGAAAACCTGATGAAACAATTGTCAACCGACAAACAAGGTTTTAATGCTGTGTATATGATGTTGGATTCAGGTGCTCGTGGTAGTAAAGAGCAAATTCGTCAGTTGGGCGGTATGAGGGGATTGATGGCGAAGCCGCAAAAGAGCGGTGCAAGTGGCGGAGAGATTATAGAGAACCCTATCCTCTCTAACTTTAAAGAAGGATTATCAATTCTTGAATACTTTATTTCTACCCACGGTGCGCGTAAAGGTTTGGCCGATACGGCTCTTAAAACGGCCGATGCCGGTTACTTAACCCGCAGGCTGGTAGATGTAGCGCAGGATGTGGTTATTACCGAGCCCGATTGCGGAACATTGCGCGGCTTGAGCGAAACTGCCTTAAAGAATAACGAAGAAGTAGTTGAATCACTATATGATCGTATCTTAGGACGTGTATCATGCCACGATATTTACCATCCTTTAACCGGGGAACTGGTAATTAATGCAGGCGATGAGTTTACCGAAGTTATAGCCAAAGTAATTGAAGAATCTCCATTAGAGACCATAGAAATTCGTTCGGTATTAACCTGCGAAAGCAAGCAAGGCGTATGTGCAAAATGCTACGGACGTAACCTTGCCACCGGCCGCATGGTACAGCGTGGCGAAGCAGTAGGTGTAATAGCCGCTCAGTCTATTGGTGAGCCGGGTACACAGCTTACACTTCGTACCTTCCACGTGGGTGGTGTGGCTATGAAGAGCGCTTCTGAATCGCGCCACGAAGTTCGCTTTGGTGGTGTTATTGAGTTGGAAGAAATGCGTACCGTACAGTTAAAAGCTGATAAGAAATCAACAGAGATTGTAGTAGGTCGTTCGGGAGAGTTTAAAATTATTGACCCTAACACACGCTCAGTACTTCAAACCAACAACATACCTTACGGTGCAGCCCTTTATGTAAAGAGTGGCGAAACGGTTAAGAAAGGCGATTTAATTTGTGAGTGGGATCCGTACAATGCTGTTATCATTTCTGAAGCTGCCGGTAAAGTTGAGTTTGAACATTTAGAAGAAGGCATCACTTTCCGCGAGGTAAGCGATGAGCAAACCGGTTATAAAGAGAAAGTGGTTATTGACAGCCGCGATAAAACCAAGAACCCTGCTATTAAAGTAGTAAACACATCTAAAGAAGTTGTTAAAGGGTATAACATTCCCGTTGGTGCACACATTGTGGTTAGCAAAGGGCAGAGCATATCAATAGGCGAAATAATTGTAAAGATTCCTCGCTCTATGGGTAAAACAGGCGATATTACCGGTGGTTTACCACGTGTTACCGAATTGTTTGAAGCACGTAACCCAAGTAACCCTGCTGTGGTTTCAGAAATTGATGGCGAGGTTAGCTTTGGCGGCATCAAGCGTGGTAACCGCGAAATAATGATTACCTCTAAAGAAGGTGAAGTGAAGAAGTACCTTGTGCCGTTGGCAAAACACATTCTGGTACAGGATAACGATTACATTAAAGCGGGTATGCCTTTAAGTGACGGTGCCATTTCACCGGGCGATATATTGGATATTAAAGGACCGGCACAAGTGCAGGAGTATTTGGTTAACGAGGTGCAGGAAGTATATCGTTTGCAGGGTGTAAAAATTAACGACAAGCACTTTGAAGTTATTGTACGCCAAATGATGCGTAAAGTAATCATTGAAGATCCGGGCGATACACGTTTCTTAGAACATGAGTCGGTTAATAAGCTCGACTTTATGGAAGAGAATGATTGGATAATGGATAAAATGGTGGTAGATGATCCGGGCGACAGCGAAATGCGCCCAGGGCAAATTATTACCGTGCGTAAACTGCGCGATGATAACTCAAATCTTAAGCGCCAGGATAAAAAACCAATTGAAGCGCGTAATGCCATACCTGCTACCAGCACTCCGCTGTTGCAGGGTATTACCCAGGCATCGTTACATACCAAGAGTTGGATATCGGCAGCATCGTTCCAGGAAACTACCAAGGTACTTAACGAAGCAGCCATTAATGGTAAGATAGATTACTTATTAGGCTTAAAAGAAAACGTAATTGTAGGTCACTTAATACCTGCCGGAACAGGCTTGCGCGATTACGAGCGCATGATTGTAGGCTCGCAGGAAGAATACGACTTGCTTATGGCTAGTAAAGAAGGCAAAGAAGTATTCCAGGAAGAAGAGTAGTTTAAAGTGTATAACATAAGCCACCCTGCACAGTATTTTGTGCGGGTTTTTTTGTGTGTTAAATAACTTTAGGCAAGATGTAAACATTCGTAAAGGTGACAATACTAAAACATTCAAGGTTTTCAATAGAGAGTATAACTTTTTGTAGAAATTTCTTTTTATCACAATAGCTAAAATTTATTAGCACTTTTATTTTTCAACAAATATTGGAATTTAAATACCACCCAATATATTTGTAACCCCTCTAAAAGGTTTTTACAGGGCAACCAACCAAATTCTATTAGACCAAACAATTTTAACCAACTTAATATCAAATCTATTATCATGACAAAAATTACCAAACAATTGTCAGCGATGACTTATCGCTGGTTTGCTGCAATGGCATTAATTGCAGTGTGCAGTTTAAACGCTGTGGGGCAATGTAACCAACCAGGAGGCCCCTTTCAGAACTTTGAGAGTTTTAGTGCAACCACTCCTACTTCAGGTGGAACCTGGACTGTAACTTCAATGAGTTATGGTACAACAGCTGCCAATATTCGAACTGGTAGCCATTACGCAAATTTTTAATGCATTAGGAGATATTCTTGGCACACCGCAGATTGCAAATCCTTTGGTGTTTTCTTTTTGGTACAAAAGATCAAGTACAGCTACCGAACACCACAATTTACTATAGAAACATCACCTAACAACTCAACATGGACTGTTAGAGGTACGGTAAGTACTTTTACTACTACCTATCAGCAATTTACCATTGATTTGAATGCACTTGGTCTTACAAACGTTTATGTAAGGGTTAGAGACACTCGTGCCAGTGGAGCAGCCGAAAGATATATAGATGATATGTCATGGACTTCCACGGTAGGTGCAAATAATACAATTCAAATTGGGTTGGGATCACCAATAACCATAGGAAGTTTGCCGTACTCCACAGGGACTGGTCAAACAACTTGTGGTAATGGTAATAATGTTACTTCAAGTAATGCCGCAGTTGTATGTGGTAGCTCGAGTTACTATGGTGCAGAAGATAAAACGTATATTTTTACGCCTACTTCTACGGGTATACATAACATTCTTTTAACTACTGTTTCCGATGATGATGCAGGCATTCAACTTTATCAGGGATGTCCATTATCAGGTGGTACCTGTATTGCAAATTCACAAAGCTTATCCGGTTTAACAAGAACATTAGCACCTAACTTAACAAATGGAGTTACTTATTATCTTGTGGTAGATAATTTTCCGGCCCCATCATGTATAGGTAGTTATTCTTTAGATATTAACCCGCCTTCTGCTTGCCCTACTCCTACTGCAGTTACGGCAGGCAGTATAACACAAACTACGGCTTCAATTACATGGTCCTGTACAGGTTGTTCGGGTACGTATGAGTTAGACTACGGGCCCAATCCTCATACTGCAGGTACAGGAACTATTATTACAGGAGTTACCTCTCCTTATACTTTAAATCCTCCATTAACACCAAACACAAGTTATCAGGTTTTTGTAAGACAAGATTGTACAGGGGGTGGCAATGGTTTTAGCAACTGGTCTTCCGGTGCTACATTTACAACACTAGCTCCTCCTCCCGGTAATGATGATTGTGCAGGTGCTATTGTCATTCCATCAACGGGCCCGTTCCCATATACAACATCAGTTGTTAATAATAGCAGTGCAACCAACGGTTCAGATCCTATACCTACTTGCCAATCAAGCTCTAATAAAGGAGTTTGGTATGCATTCACACCTTCAGTAACAGGATCTTATACCCTTTCTACCTGCGTAAGCGATGCACCAGGTACTACTATTTCAGACGGTATTCTTGCTATTTATACTGCTGCTGGCCCATGCACAGCACCTTACACTTCTGTTGCCTGTGATGATGATGGTTGTGTTACATCAACTTTGCAATCAATTGTTACCACCAACCTAACATGCGGTACCCTTTATTACATAGTTGCTAGCGGGTATAATGCAAATGTGGGTGATATTCAATTAAAAATAACTGCTCCTGCTTGTACTGCTAATTTATATACAGTAACAGGCGGTGGTACATATTGTGCTGGCGGTTCAGGCGTTACCGTAGGACTCAGCAATTCTGATTTATGTTATAACTACCAATTATTTGAAGGAGCTAATCCAGTTGGGGCTCCTTTAGCCGGAACTGGCGCTGCTTTAGACTTCGGTTTGCAAACAACTGCGGGTACATATACCGTTACAGCTACAAATGCAATTGATCCTTCTTGTAATGCAATCATGACAGGAAGTGTTGGTGTTGCTATACAAGCCACTCCAACAGCCAATGCAGGTGGCAATGCTTCGGTTTGCTCAGACGCAACTTATACATTAAGTGGTGCTACTGCTGCCAATCAAAGTTCTGTTGCCTGGTCAACTGCCGGTGATGGTACTTTTGATAATGCTGCTTTAGTTAACGCCACTTATACCCCTGGCGCAAATGATATAACAAACGGTACTGTTGTTTTAACACTTCAGGCAAATGCAACATCCCCTTGTTCAGGTAACGTGTCAAGTAATATGACGTTAAACATTGTTCCTGTAGCTACTGCCAATGCTGGTAGCAATGCTTCTGTTTGCTCAGACGCAACTTATACATTAAGTGGTGCTACTGCTGCCAACCAAAGTTCTGTTGCATGGAGCACTGGCGGTGATGGTACTTTTGATAATGCTGCTTTAGTTAACGCCACTTATACCCCTGGCGCAAATGATATTATCAATGGGTCGGTTGTTTTAACATTACAATCAAATGCAACTTCTCCTTGTACCGGTTTTGTAACAAGTAACATGACTTTAACTATTGTTCCAGCTGCCTCTGCCAATGCTGGTGGTAATGCAACTATCTGTGAAACCGGTAGCTATACTTTAAGTGGAGCTATTGCTGCAAACAATGCAGGTGTAACCTGGAGTTCAGCCGGAGACGGAACTTTCTCTCCAAACAACACTACTTTAAATGCTACCTATAATCCCGGCCCAACTGATATTACAAATGGTGCCGCTCAGTTAACATTAACTGCCACCGGCAATGCTCCTTGCGGCAATGCCGTTAGCAATATGACGTTAACATTAGAAGCTGTACCAACAGCCAATGCAGGTGGCAATGGCGGTGCATGTGCTTCGGGTAAAGTACTGACAGGTTCGGTTGGCGGCAGTGCCACAGGTGGTATTTGGTCAACCTCAGGCGATGGTACTTTTAACCCCAACAACACTACCTTAAACGCTACCTACGTTTCGGGCCCTAATGATATCACCAATGGTACAGTAACCCTAACACTTACCACCACTGGTTCGGTTGCATGTGCTGCTGACAACGATCAGGTTACCTACGGTATCAGCAATGGTTTACCTGCTACCCCAACAGCCATTACCGGAGCTCCTGTAAGTGCATGTGCACCTGCAGGCCCGTTTACATTATCTACCACATCAGCAGGCGCAACTAACATCAACTGGTATGTAGCTCCTGGATTTAACGGTGTTAACTTTTAAGTGCCAATGGCTCACCTTCAAGAGATGTGAGAGTTTTTGGCAACCACCAACTCAACCTGAACATAAGGGTTAACGGAGTAAATGCCTGCGGCCCTTCTGCCGCTTATGCAGTTGTAAGTGTTAGACAAAGTACCGGTGTGCCGGCAACCATTACAGGCGATGCATTTGCTTGTGGTGGCGATACCAAAACATACAGCCATGCTGCTGTAACCGGTGCAACATCTTATCAGTGGACTGCAGCAGCTGGTTGCTACTTTGATGGTAACCCTATTAATACACCACCTTACGTTACAACCAATACTTCGGTAAATGTTACTTTCCATGGCGGATATACTACGGGTGTAGTAGGCGTTGCATCGCAGGTTGCCTGCTTTACATCGGCATACAAAACCTTACGGTTAACAACACTCCTCCGTTTCCGAGTGTAATAAGCGGTACTACTGTTGTATGTTCTCCGCAGGCTGGTGTTGCTTACTCTGTAACCAATACCCCCCGCTTAACTTATACATGGACAGCGCCTGCCAATGCTTCAATTGCTTCCGGCCAAGGAACCAATGCTGTTACAGTTAACTATGCTGCATCATTTGGCGGAGGCCAATTGCAGGTGGTGGCAAACAGTGCATGTGGCACCAGTGCAGCACGCAAATTAAACGTAACTGTTACAGGTGGCGGTGGCGCAACCCCACGTCCTACATCTATTACCGGTCAGCTTGCAAACCTTTGCTCTGCCAATGGTGTGCAGTTAACAGCCAACCCGTTTGTTGCCGGAGCTACTTACATTCTCTTCTACAGTACCGGGCGCTACACTTGTTAATACTGTAAACAACGTAGCTACATTTAACTTCCCTAATGGATGGGTAAATGGTACCGTTAGTGTAATTCAGCAAAATGCTTGTGCTACTGCCAGCTTACCTCGCACGGTTGATGTTAAGTCTCGTCCTGCTATTCCGGTTATTACTGGTCCGGTTAACGTTTCTCCAAACTCAACTGGTGTAGGCTACTCAGTACCTTTATTATCTCCTGCCGTTACTTACACATGGTTTGTGCCTGCAGGAGCTACTGTTGCCAGCGGACAAGGCACCAACTCTATTACTGTTGACTTTGGTGTTACAGGTGGCCAGGTTAAATGTTTTCAAACAAATGGTTGTGGCAATGCAACAGGAATATTAAATGTTTCTGTACCTCGTCTTGCAGGCTCTGCTGCTCAACAAGAAGAAGATGCAATGAGCTTTAGCATTTATCCTAACCCTGCCGACAATTATGTAACCGTACAATTTGCTTCTCAAACCGAAGGAACTGCTACAGTTCAGATTATTGACCTTACAGGCAAGGTGGGTTCTTTAACACAATTAAATACAGTTAGCGGAATTAATACCAACACAAGTGATGTTAGCAATATTGCAAAAGGAATGTACTTAATGAATGTGCAAACTCCTGATGGCAATGTGCAAACAAGAATTGCTGTTCAGTAAACAAACTGATTGAATAAATTTAAAAAAGCCCTCGGTAATTACCGGAGGGCTTTTTAAATTATAATGCTTCTGTCTGTTGCTAATGAATGCAGCTTACGCTACTTCCTCAGCATAGCTCTCCACATCGGGGCAGGTGCAAATTAAATTACGGTCGCCATAAGCATTGTCAACACGTTTAACGCTGGGCCAAAATTTACTTTCAGCAACATAAGGTGCAGGGTAAGCAGCCTGTGTGCGTGAGTAAGCATGTGTCCACCATCTGCTGTAACTTCCACCGCAGTGTGTGGGGCGTTAATCAGCACATTGTCGGTTTTTGATGCTGTGCCGTTGGCTATGTCTTCAATTTCTTTACGTATTAAAATCATGGCATCGCAAAAACGATCCAATTCTTCTTTGGGTTCGCTTTCTGTTGGCTCTACCATTAATGTTCCTGCAACCGGAAATGCCACTGTTGGTGCATGAAAACCATAATCCATTAATCGCTTTGCAATATCTGTTACTTCAATGCCTGCTGTGGTTTTAAATGCCCGGCAATCTAAAATCATTTCATGTGCACAAAAACCATTTTTGCCTTTGTATAAGATAGGATAGTGCTTCTCTAATCGTGATTTAATGTAGTTGGCATTAAGTATAGCCATTTCGGTTGCGCGTTTAACACCATCAAATCCTAGCATGCGTATGTAGCCGTAAGAAATTAAAAGTATCAATGCACTTCCCAGGGTGCTGCGCTCACGGCATGCACACCTTTCTCGCCACCTGTTTTTATAACGGGGTGGGAGGGAAGATAAGGCACTAAATGTTTGGCAACACCAATAGGTCCCATGCCTGGTCCGCCGCCACCATGTGGTATGGCAAATGTTTTATGTAAATTCAAATGGCATACATCAGCACCAATCATGGCAGGGCATGTTAAACCAACCTGTGCATTCATGTTGGCGCCATCCATATAAACCTGCCCGCCATTGTCATGTATAATTTGGGTTATTTCTTTAATGGCTTCTTCGTAAACCCCATGTGTTGATGGGTAAGTTACCATTAAACAAGAAAGATTTTCTTTATACTGCTCAGCTTTGGCGCGCAAATCGGCAACATCAATATTCCCGTTTTCATCACACTTTACTACTACCACTTTTAATCCTGCCATAACCGCACTTGCCGGGTTTGTACCATGCGCACTCTGAGGTATTAAGCAAATGTTACGGTGTGCCTGTCCTTTATCTTCGTGGTATTTATGTATTACCATCAGTCCGGCATATTCACCTTGTGCACCTGAATTTGGTTGAAGAGATACACCAGCAAAACCGGTAATCTTTCCTAAATAAAGTTCAAGTTCAGAAATAATTTGGGCATAACCCTTGGCTTGTTCAATTGGTGCAAAAGGATGTATGTTGTTAAAATGGCTCCAGCTTAATGGAATCATTTCACTTGTTGCATTCAGTTTCATAGTGCATGAGCCAAGAGAAATCATACTATGCACCATACTTAAATCTTTGTTTTCTAAACGCTTGATGTAACGCAGCATCTCATGCTCGCTGTGGTGGGTATTAAAAACAGCGTTATGCAAAAAATCTGAAGTGCGCTTTAGTTCTTTAGGTATTGAATTGTTACCTTTTTCATAGGTTGCATCTACTCCATTACTTTTGCTTTAATGCCATTGGCTTCGGCAAAAATTCCAATTACTTCTTTTATATCTGCATCGGTGGTTGTTTCATCAACAGAAATACAAACTGTACTGCCATCATACCTGAAATTGATTTCATGTAGTAAAGCAATTTGCTCAATGGCCTTTGCATCTTTCACTTCCACACAAATGGTATCAAAATAATTATCGTGTTTAAGTTTATATCCTGCTTTTGTTATTCCTGCTGCAAGATTAGTTGTGCTTGTATGTATATCATTGGCAATGGCAGTTAATCCTTCTTTACCATGATAAACGGCATACATGCTTGCCATAACGGCAAGCAATACTTGCGCAGTGCAAATGTTTGAAGTTGCTTTTTCTCTGCGTATGTGTTGCTCACGTGTTTGCAAAGCCATGCGCAGGGCAGGTTTGCCGGCCGCGTCTAAACTCATACCAATAATACGTCCCGGTATATCTCTTTTAAATTCTTCGTGGGTAGCAAAAAATGCAGCATGGGGTCCGCCATAACCCATAGGCACACCAAACCTTTGTGATGTTCCTACCACGCAATCGGCTCCCCATTCACCTGGAGGAGTTAGCAGAACCAAACTCATAATATCAGCCGCCACACAAACTCTTATTTGAAGAGCATGTGCCTGCTCGCAAAAATTTTATAGTTATTAATCTCTCCGTTTTTGATAAATTACGCAACAAGGCACCAAAGAAAGAATCGGTGGCAGTAAAGTTTTTGCATTGCCAATCACCAATTCAATTCCCAATGGTTTGCTGCGGGTAAGTAAAATATCTATGGTTTGGGGAAAGCAGTCATCAGCCACAAAAAATTTATTGGCGTTTCTTTTTTCAGCATCCTTAGAGCGAGTATGAAAAAACATGCTCATGGCCTCGGCAGCAGCAGTGCCCTCGTCAAGCAAACTTGCATTGGCAATTTGCATTCCGGTTAAATCACAAACCATTGTCTGGTAATTGAGCAATGCTTCCATTCTGCCTTGTGCAATTTCTGCCTGGTAAGGGGTGTAAGCAGTGTACCATCCCGGATTTTCAAAAATATTTCTGAGAATAACCCCCGGTGTTATGGTGTTATAATATCCTAAACCAATATAGCTACGGAAGTTTTTATTTTTTAAAGAAGTTTCTTTCAGTTCTTTTAAATATTCAAACTCGCTAAGTGCAGCAGGTATATCTAAATTATTTTGAAGCCTTATTTGCGATGGCACTATTTTTTCTATCAGTTCGTTAACAGAATTTACACCAATTGCTTTAAGCATGGCATTAACCTGCATATCGGGGGCATTGTGCCTGTGGAGAAATTATGGAATGGCATTTTTAATTCTTTAAATTTTATGGATTGCGAAAGTAAAGGAAACGCGTTAATGACTAAACAATGTGGATAATATTTTTGTTCAACTCAAGAGTATGGTCAGTTATTTTAACCTGCAAATTACACTTTTTATAAGATGAGTTTTATAGATTTGAAGCAAATTACATTTATGCACAGGTTACACGGAGTTTTAGCTGTATTGTTTTTAATGAGCACATCTGCTTTTGCACAAACCAAATTTACTCTTGTTAACGGGAAAGAAATTGATGTTTCTTCTTATGAAGTTAAAGGGGAATGGATAGTTTACAAGGGATTGGACAACAAAGAAAGGCGCAAGGATAAATACAAAGTATTTTCAGCAGTTACAGGCGATAAAGAAGAAATATTTTATGAGCCCGACCCATTGAATGAAGACCCTACTGTAGATTGGGTGCGCGATTATATAAAGGGCGAACAGTATGCCATGAAGCATGAAAAACAGTTATGGAACAGCAGCACCGGAGAGTGGAAAAAAAACAGAATAACCTTTAATCATGCTGTAGGTTTTGCCACAGGCTTTTCGGCAAGTATCTTAAATTTTTATGGCATAATTGTTCCGGCCGGTTATGCAACAGTATCATCATTGTTTCCGGTTAAAATGCCCCCTGCATCTGATTTAACTCCTGATCAAAGAAACAGTGAAGCTTTTAACTACGGCTACCAGCGCAGAATGAAAAACAAACGAATAAAGCGCGGTTTCCTCTCTTCTATGGCTGGTTTTGCAGCTGGCATTATTACTTTTACTGCTTTAGAAAGAAGTAAATAGTTTTTTTTGAATAATATCTTATTTCGCATTTTTGAACTTACAAGGCAGTCGCAAATAATTCTTGGTTGCGGGGGTGCTTTACTTGCATTAGAAACGTACAGGTTGCTTTACGGTCAAATACTGCCTCTTAAAATTGTATTGTTTTTATTTTTTTTCCATTATATCTGCATACACTTTTCTTGGAATAAAAATTTCTACTTCCCAACAAAAGCTATTTGTAGAAGTCCCAAAGTCTTCATTATTAAAAAATTTTAATTGCATGGCTAAGCATTTGTGCAACTATGTCTTTGTTTTTTGTGCAGGAAAAAAAAGTGCAATCGGTAGCGGCATTGTTGCTGATATTTACGCTTGCTTACATGACACCATTTTATCTTAACAAAAGAAAAATAAAAGGTGTGCGCGATGTTTTTATTCTAAAAAGTTCCTGGCTTGCGTTTGTGTGGAGCGTGGCAACGGTAATAATTCCTGTTGTGCATTTAAAAGGATTTGATTTCGGAAAAACAGAATTGATTTTTTTTGTACAGCGGTTTCTTTTTATAATGGCTATAGCGCTGGCATTTAATATCAGGGACTATAATTACGATTTGCAAAAGCACATGAAAACTATTGCAACAGTTGCCGGGGTTAACAAAACCAAAATAATTGCTACAACTCTGTTAGGTGCTTCATTTTTAATTTTAGTTTTTTTTAGCGAAGGGAATTTATTAGCCGCATTTGCCATAGCTATTTTTTACACTGTTATTCTTGTTATGCTCGCTAAACCATCGGCAAAAAACTTTTTTTATGTTGTGCTCATGGACGGGGTTTTGTTGGTACAAGGGTTGTTGTTGGTTTTGTTAAGCAGGTAATGTGTGTTTGCTAAAACCCTGTGTTTAGCTTATTCTTGCGATTTAAATTTTTTAAAATACTATACACTTATATTAAGATGGAATTTACAGTTGCCGATAACCAAAGCATGATTGCCCAAACGGTAAAAGATTTTGCCGACAAACACATACGCCCTAAAATGATGGAGTGGGATGAGTCGCAGGAATTTCCTGTTGATACATTTAAGAAAATGGGCGAACAAGGTTTGCTTGGTATGTTGGTTCCTGCCGAATATGGCGGTGCAGGGCTTGGCTATTTTGAGTATGTGCAGGGTATAGTGGAGGTAGCTAAAGTTTGTGGTTCTATTGGTTTATCAATGGCAGCTCACAATAGTTTATGTACCGGACATATTATGCAGTTTGGTAACGATGCGCAAAAGAAAAAGTGGTTGCCAAAGCTTGCAAGTGGTGAGTGGATTGGTGCATGGGGCTTAACTGAAGCCAACACCGGAAGTGATGCTATGCGTATGAAATGTGTTGCAAAGCAAGACGGAGACCATTGGATAATAAATGGTGCAAAAAACTGGATTACGCATGGTAAAAGCGGAAACGTTGCAGTAGTGCTTGCACGCACCGGAGATTTATTGGACTCGCACGGTATAACAGCATTTGTTGTAGAAAGAGGTACTGCAGGTTTTAAAGCCGGCAAAAAAGAAAATAAATTAGGCATGCGCGCCAGCGAAACTGCCGAAATGATTTTTGAAGATTGCCGAGTGAATAAAGACAATATACTTGGTAATGTTGGAGATGGATTTATTCAATCTATGAAAGTGTTGGATGGCGGCAGAATTTCTATCGCAGCACTTTCATTGGGCATAGCAAAAGGCGCTTACGAAGCAAGTATTAAGTATGCAAAAGAGCGCGAACAGTTTGGTCAGCCTATTTCAAATTTTCAGGCAATAGCATTTAAACTTGCAGATATGGCAACGGAAATTGAAGCTGCCGAACTTTTAATAATGCAGGCTGCCGATTTAAAAAACCGCGGACAAAAAGTAACTAAAGAATCAGCCTTTGCAAAATATTATGCCAGCGAAGTTTGTGTAAGAGCAGCAACAGAAGCTGTTCAAATTTTTGGAGGCTATGGTTACACCAAAGATTTTCCGGTAGAAAAATTTTATAGAGATAGTAAGCTTTGTACCATTGGTGAAGGTACCAGCGAAATTCAAAAGCTGGTTATTGCACGTGAGATTCTGAAGTAATTATTTTGTTGCGTTGATGCCCATTAAATTTTAATAGTGCAAAAGCGAATTGGAATTTTTTCAACGGTGATCCTTTTTTATTTCAACCATAAAATTACTTTTGGCACCTCAGGGTAAGCCGAAAACCTGTTTTAAAGAGTAGGCGCAATAACTAAACTCAAATATCAAATGACAAAAAAACTTGTAATGGCAGCAATTGGATTTGCTGTATTAACCGGAAATGCTATGGCACAAAAGCTTGATAAGTTTGGTGCCGATATGGGCAAAAAATCAGTTATGGGAAAAGAAATTCGTGTACCATATACTGACAATATAAGTTATTATGGATACATAAAACCCGGAGCTCCACCAGATGAGGAACGCGATGGTAAAAAGTACTATTACGTTTATGTATGGATTCCGGCTGTTGCTCCAGAGATTGGTGTACGCATGATTTCACCGGTGCCTGAAAAAATGGAACCTGCTGAAGGTGATATGGCTGCACCCGACTATAAAGAAAACATGGGCGACAAAACAAATTATTTTGATACATGGATTTCGTTTGAGCGCGCTCTTGAAGTTACCAATGCTGCTGATGCAGCTACAAAGGGTAAAACTGCCAAATGGGTTTCTTACGGTAACAACGATGATTCAGGAGAAATGCCTGCTCAACCATCAGGAAGCAAGTACAATTCTCTGCTTCGCATAACCAGCGAAACGAGTGACCCATTAAAATCATTAGTTGCAGGGCTTTATCGCATAGGCTTCACTACTTATAAAAAAGGCGAAGTTCAGGGAAGTTTCCTTGCTCAAATAGGAGCACCCGTAAAACTACCTGGTGTTAAAGTTGCAAAAACCTTAGAGGAAATTGCTAAATAAATAAGTATATCAGATGTAATTTTAAAATCCGTTTTGCCTTGGCAAAACGGATTTTATTTTTAATTGTGCCGCATGTTTCAATTACTGAAAATGTTGTTGAAATATTTTTCATTGATTCTTTATTCTTTAAAAAAATATGTAGGTTTGCCCGTCATTAAAATAATCTCTTACCATATTCTATGTCAACAATAACAGCCGAAACAAGCACCAAAAAACTTTGGGGTGGTGGTATTTCTCCCTTTGGCGTAAGCTGGGAAAAATGTTTATGTGGTTTTTCTTAGTTTCTGATGCTTTTACATTCTCATCATTACTTATTGCTTACGGAGCTTTGCGCCATCGTTTTACAGATATATGGCCTGCACCGGGCGATGTGTTTACTCACTTCCCGTTTATTCACGGGCATGTTCCTTTAGCCTATGTAGGATTGATGACCTTCATTCTTATTATGAGTTCGGTTACAATGGTTCTTGCAGTTGATGCCGGACACAGGAGGGATAATAAAAGTGTAGCGGTGTGGATGGGACTTACCATTGTTGGAGGATTTATGTTCTTGGGCTCTCAGGCTTGGGAGTGGTATCACTTTATCCATGGTTCAGAAAAGGGAGCATATATATTATCTGATGGGCGTTTTGCCCGCACAGATGATTTAGAACCAGGCAAATTATTTATTTGGCAAAATCATCAAAAAACTATAATTGAGGGCGCAGAAGCTGAAAAAGCAATAGCCACCTCAGTTAAAAATATAAAAGGTGCAAACCTCATAGAGAATGAATATGGAAACACACCATTGTTCGGTAACTTCTTCTTTTTTATAACGGGCTTTCACGGCTTTCACGTATTTAGCGGAGTCGTCATTAACATTATCATCTTTATAAATGTGCTTACAGGGGTTTATACAAGGAGAGGGCATTACGAGCAGGTTGAAAAAACCGGCTTGTATTGGCACTTTGTAGATTTGGTTTGGGTATTTGTATTTACATTCTTCTATTTAGTTTAACACGTAGTTTTAAAAAAAATATGTCTGATCAAAACAACGAACATCATGGAGGTTATTACACCGGTGATGTGCATAACCAATTTGTTCCTGAGCATTACGACCCCAAAAACAGAAAAAAGATTTGGACAACCTTTTGGATTTTACTTGCCGTAACCATTTTTGAAGTTGCTATTGCTTTTACATCTTTAAGCAAAGAACTTCTGATGTGGACGTTTGTATTACTTACCATTGTAAAATCGGGTTACATTGTTGGAATTTTTATGCATCTTAAAAGCGAAAAGAAAAGCCTACAGTATTCTATTTTACTTCCTTTTCTGTTAATAGTTTACTTTATTGCCATGGCAATTGCAGAAGGTAATTATTTGCATAAAATGTTTTAGGATTAGTTGTGCTTAAAAGATTAACCAGGTTAGCACCGGTATTACTTATTATACTGCTACCCTGGTTTTTTTATTGGCTTTTATCGGGCGGAAAACACCAAGCCAAACCAATTGGTTTTTACGGACCTAAAATTCCAATAACCAAAATTGTGGATGGAAAACAAACTACCGATACAATTTATCATACCATTGGCGATTTTAATCTTTTAGGTAACGATGATAAACGTTATACCGACAAAGAATTACAAAAGTGTTTTCACGTAATTGGGGTATTTAATACCGGCAGTAAAGTGTCTGTTGCGCTTTTGAGAAGTTATTTTTTTGCAGGAAGAAGTTAAAGGTAAATCAGACATAAGAATTTTAACTGTTACTAATCAACCGTTGCATGATAGTGTTGAGGCGATTAAAAAATTTATTGATGGCAAACAAATAGACAAGCAAAAATGGTTCTTACTTACTGGCAGCGAACCAGAGATAGAGAACCTCTTAACAAAATCCTTGTTTCTCACCTATAATTCAAACCGTACTGCTGATAACGACCAACTTTTTTTAATTGACAAAGACAAAAGAATACGTGGTATCTATGACGGGCACTGATGAGGTGGAATTGAAAGATTATTTGACGAGTTAAAAGTTTTGAGGCTTGAGTATGCCCTTCAAAACAAAATTGTAATCATAAAATTTTACCTTAAGTAACATGTTTGATAAATTAATAAAAAACGAAAGGGCGGTGTTTCGCTTTGTGATGATAATTTCTGTTATTGTTTTTGTTTTGGTATTAGTACTTAACAGGAAAATTTTACCTCGTCCTGAAGTACTGCCTGCATTCGCTACTAAATTGCCCTTACTTAATGCTATAATAAATGGATTGTGTTCAGTGCTTCTTGTCTCATCTTTGTATTTTATAAAGCGTAGGGATATCAACACACATAAAAAATTAAACCTAACAACTTTTTTTCTTTCATGCTTGTTCATTATCTCTTACGTGCTGTATCATTACTTAGCTGATGAAACAAAATTTCCGCTTGATAATCCTCTACGACCACTTTACCTCACTATACTTTTTTCTCATATTATTTTGGCTGCACTGGTTTTACCATTGGTTTTACTTTCTTTTTATCATGGGTTAAGAATGAATGTTGCAACACATAAGAAATTAACCCGCTGGAGTTTTCCCATTTGGTTGTATGTTACGGTTACAGGCGTAATTGTTTACCTGATGATTTCGCCTTATTATCCATTTTAAGTTTATTTCTTACACACCAATTTCAGTTTTTTTAAGTTGGCGTGGTTAATGTAAAGTGCTTAGTTGTTTTTAGAACTTTTACCATTACATATTAAAGTGTAAGGTTTTATTGTTTGCATTTATTTTTTTGATTGTAAACTTGTTTTTGGAGCAATTCTCTTTTTTTCTTACATCAATTTTGTAGCTTAATTTAATAGCAAACAGTATTGCTGTACTCTCATACACGAGTATTATCAGTCGTTTTTTTAAGCACTTTCACTAAAAGTCTTACATCTGTATTACATACCTATTTGCATTGGAAATATTCTTCCTCCATTCATGTATAATGAACAGGATTAAAGTATTAAAATGCCAACATCCAGCGTATGATTAGAAATATACCACAAGCAATTTTATTTTTTTCTGTTCCTGTCAAATGCGCTAAGCGCGCAAACGGTATTTACTGTTGCCGGTCAAACAGGCATATCTGGTTCAGCAAACGGAACAGGGATAGCAGCATCTTTCAACGGACCACACGGAGTTGTTTGTGATAGGTTTGGAAACATTTACATAGCCGACCGAAACAATAACAAAATAAGAAAGGTAAATGCCGGAGGAGTTGTTACCACCTTTGCAGGTTCGGGTGCAATAGGCGCTACCGATGGCAATGGAACTAATGCCACTTTTTTTGAACCATGGGGAATTACTTGTGATGCTGCGGGTAACGTTTACGTTGCTGATACAAAAAATTATAAGATCAGAAAAATAACTCCTGCCGGAATTGTAACAACCATTGCAGGCACCGGAACATCAGGAACTACCAATGGTCCTTCAGCATCTGCAGAATTCGCGTTTCCTACAGGAATAGCCGTTACAACAGACGGAACTATTTATGTAGCCGAGTTTATGACTCATACCATAAGAAAAATTTCAAACGGAAATGTTACCACACTTGCAGGTGCATCGTTTATGAGTGGGGATGTGGAAGGCACCGGTGCCCTGGATCGTTTAGACCACCCGCACTCATTGGCAATAGCAAAAGATGGAAGTATTTCGGGGAGTGATGTTTTTAATCATAAAATAAAAAAGGTAACCGTTGGCGGTGTTGTAACAACCTTTGCCGGAAATGGTGTAGCAGGTTTTGCAAATGGTTCTGTTGCTTCAGCTCAGTTTGATTTTCCGTTATCTATAGCTGTTGACAGTACGGGTGGAATTTATATTGGAGATGTAAATAACTACATCATTAGAAAAATTGCAAGTGGCAGTGTAACAACATTTGCCGGTACACAAGGGATTACAGGTTATGCGGATGGACCGGCATTGCAGGCTCAATTTAATTCGCCTTCGGGTTTGGCTTTTAATTTTGCCGATAATTCAATTTGGGTAGGAGATGAGGGCAACGAACTCATCAGACGAATTACACTGTCTACTGTTACCATACAAATATTAACGCTTTCTGCGAGCAACCCAAGTTTTACATATTGTTTAGGAGATACAGTTGCAATTACTGCTTCGCCTACAGGGTTACAGAGTTATGTTTTTAAAGATGGTGCAAACATTATTGCAACCAACACAACAGGAGTCTTAAAAACTAATACGCTTATTTTAGGCACTCATGCTATTTCTTGCACAGCAACAGGAGGAGGAGGCAGCCAGTATGCAACGGTATCGGCAATCACAGTTACAGTTAATGCAGCGCCGGCACCTGCAACAGTTACACCTTCCGGTCCGGTAAGTTTATGCTATGGAAGCAGTAATTCATTAACTGCATCTTCGGGGTCGGGTTACTTATGGAGTAATGGATTAACAACGCAAACGATTCAGGTTTCATCAACTGGTTCTTACTCGGTAACGGTTTATCATAATGGTAGTTGCACTCAACATTCACCTTCAATACAAGTAAACGGGTCTCCTCAAGTTAATGCCTCAATTACACCTTCTGCGCCCATTGCTGCTTGTAATGGCGATTCGGTTTTGCTTACAGCAAATACAGCTAACTCTTACTTGTGGAGCAACGGAAAAACAACTCAAAGCATATACGTAAAAAGCCAAGGTAATTATTCTGTAACGGTATTTAATGCGCAGGGCTGCTCTGGAACATCGGCACCAGTTACTGTAACATTTAACCCAATTCCAACTGCAACTGTAACGCCCGGGGGCACTATAATGGTACCGCAAGGGCAATTACAAACGTTAAGTGCAAATACGGCAACAACCTATCAGTGGTCAACAGGTGCAACCACGCAAACAATAAACGTAGGTACTTCAGGAACTTATTGGGTACGAATTAAAAATACAAATGGATGCTGGAGTATGCGTGACACTGTTGTTGTGCAGGTAATAAACTCATCAACCATTTTAACTGCACAAGGAAGTACCACATTTTGCCCTGGCGATTCTGTTATTTTGCATTCGACATTTGCAACGGGCAATCAATGGTTTAAGGATAACATTGCCATAAGTGGTGGCGTATCTCAAAATTACACTGCTAAACTTGGCGGTTATTATAAAGTAAAGGTTACACAAACAGGTGGAGGCACTATTACATCAGATTCAATTTTGGTAACGCTTAAAACCTTACCAACGTTACTAAGTAGTTCTTCCGATTCAGTTTGCAGTGGCGAAAGGGTTCAGCTTACGGTAAATGTTTCAGCCGGTGCAACTGCAAAATGGTATGATGTAATAACCGGAGGGACGTTACTCGGTTCAGGATTAAATTATCTAACCCCGCCCATCACACTATCTACCAATTATTTTGTAGAGTTAACTGCAAGTGGTTGCACAAATACTCAACGTTCTGCTGTAACCGCATTTGTTTTTCCTGCCATTAATCCAAGCTTTACTACCACGGAACCCTTAACCACAGGAGGCGGATACGAAGTGCAGTTTTACCCCGACTAACGGTTCTTCTTACGATTATGAATGGGATTTTGGCGACCCAAATTCTGCAGACAATACTTCAAACTTAGCCACTCCAACTCACACCTATCTTGAACAAGGAGAATATACAGTAATGCTTGTTACTACTAGTGATATGGGCTGCAGCGATACGGTTTTTAAAACCATAAGCGTTGAGTTAGAAACAGATTTGTTTCTGCCAAATGCTTTTACTCCAAACAATGATGGGTTAAATGATGTGTTCAGATTAAGAGGAACACAAATAGAAAACTCATCAATGATTATTGTAAGCCAATGGGGAAATGTAATTTACAGAAACGATGATGCTGGAAAAGGATGGGATGGAACCATTAATGGTAAGTATGTTGAGAATGCCACCTACACTTATTTAGTAAAGGTAAAAAAGAGAGATGTGCCCGAAAAAATTTTAAAAGGAAATATTAGTTTAATCAGATAACACACGCTATGAGAAAACTTTTACTTACGATTATTTCAGCAATTGCGGTTACTCTTGCCACACATGGGCAGGATGCGCATTTGTCGCAGTATTTTAATCATGGCATTTTGGTTAATCCTGCCAATGCAGGAGCAAATATTCAGAACATACGTCTAACCGGAAATTACCGAAGCCAGTGGTCTCAAATTTCTCCTTTTAAAACACAATCATTTACATTTGATAAGAGGGTTAACAAAGTTGGTTTTTGTTTTTTGGTTCAAAAAAACTCAGCAGGCAAAACCGGATTTACAAGATTGAAAATTGGTGGCGGGATTAGTTATCGTTATGCTTTTGGTGATGACGAAGAGCACGAACTTGCAGCCGGATTACAAGTGGGTATGTTGCAAAAAGTTTTAATCCTGATAAGCTGACTTTTGATACACAATACCAGGAGGACATAGGCTTCGACCCAAATGCTCCCAGCTACGAAGTGTTTGCCAACACTAAAGCAACCCGACCAGTTTTGAATACAGGCGTAACATATAGCTATGGCGTTAACAATGCTGATGTTAGAATAAAACCGTTTGCAGGAGTTGCTGTTTCGCAGTTTAATAAACCTAAAGAATCTTTTATTGAAACAGATAATGTAAACAGTATTAAGTTAAGCATAAATGGTGGAGCAGGTATAACTGTTGCCGAAAAAGTTGAGGTAAAACCAATAGTGATGTATGCTAAACAAGATGTATTTAATGAACTGAGTTATGGTGCCGTTACAAGTTTTGCTTTTGATAACACCAACACTTTTCACGTAGGATTATTTAACAGAAATAAAGATGCGGCAGTGATATATGCCGGCTATCAGTTAAACAAACTTTTAATCGGGACAAGCTATGATGTAAATACATCTGAAATTAAAGGGGCAAGCAAGGGGCAAGGTGGATTTGAAATTTCTTTGGTGTATACACCTCAGGGCAAAAAGCAGGTAAGACCATTAAAAAACCAAAACCGGCTGAAAAGAAAAATATTAAGCCACCTGTTAAACTTATACCGCCCGCTTTTTACACAATTGCACCTGCGCTTGATGGTAAACTTGCCGAAGAAAAAACTAATTTACAATTGGCGGGCGAAAGACCCGAAGTTTTACCCAGCTTACAACAAACAAAAGCTAAAGAAAAACTTATTCCGCTAGACAAATTAATTGCAATGGAAAATGTAGCAGCAGAAAAAGCATCGACACCTGTTGCAGAAAAACAGCCTGAGGTTATAAGAGAACAAAAGGCAAAAGTAAAAGAAGAGATAACTCCTGCACAGCAATATGACATAAGCAAACTTACAAGAGTTAATTCTGTGCTATTTTCAAAAAACACTGTAATGTTTGATTTAAATAGCCGCTTTGATGTTGTTGAAGCTACCATAGATTACATGTACAAATACCCTAACAGTAAAGTATTGCTTTCTGGCAATGCAGAAACTATTGAGGTATCTAAAAAGCCAACGCTTGGTGCTATGAGGGCTCAGGCAGTGCGAGAGTACATGATGTCGAAAGGAATAAACGGTGAACGTATTGAAACTTCTGATAATAAAAACCTGATGCCTGTTTCTGTAGAAGAAAGTGAAGTTGCCCGCATGATGAACAGGCGTGTTGATATATATCTTTTAACAAAATAATCTAAGCAAAACAAAACATCAATAAAAGCAATATGACTTCTGTAGTTTTAAGTTTTATAATAGCATTTGCCATCTGCTATGCGGTGGTGCCAATGTGGATTAAATCGTGTACCAAATGGAATTTGTTTGAAAAAGGTGGTGAAAGAAAACATCATGTAAGACGAATTCC
Source organism: Bacteroidota bacterium (assembly GCA_016714005.1). GTDB lineage: Bacteria > Bacteroidota > Bacteroidia > AKYH767-A > OLB10 > JADJOA01. The sequence continues at coordinate 117,092 of JADJOA010000002.1, read as the reverse complement.
TTCAATGGGAGGATTGGCAATATTTGCCTCTGTATCAGTTTCATTTCTTACAGTTGCCGATTGTGCAAACCATCCCGAAATTAAATTTTTGATGGCATCTTCAACTGCACTGTTCTTTACAGGTTTCTTTGATGATTTGTTGGACATAAACGCATTGAAAAAACTTTTTATTCAAATTATTGCTGCATGTATAGTAGTTTCAAATGGAATATCCTTAATGCTACCGAAACTTTATTTGGTGTATCAACCATATCTGCATCATTCAATTTTTTATTAGTGTTTTTGTAATTCTATTTATTACCAATGCATTTAATTTTATTGATGGGTTAGATGGGCTTGCTTCTTTTACTGGAATGTTAATCACATCTGTTTTCGGAATGATATTTATACTTAATGATCAGTATGCTTATGCAGGGTTGTCGTTTGCCATAGCAGGTGCATTGCTTGCATTTTTGTTTTTTAACTTTGAGCCTGCAAAAGTTTTTATGGGCGATTCGGGCTCGCTTGTAGTCGGATTCAGTATTTCAGTATTAGCCATTCAGTTATTCAATCTTTCAATGCAAACCGGCAACGTTGCGTTTTACGCATCTCCTAATTTGGTAGCTGCCACGCTGTTTATTTTAATTTTTGACTTATCTCGTGTATCATTTATTCGCATTGCAAACGGAGGTTCTCCGTTTAAAGCTGACCGCAGTCATATTCATCACATGATTGCCAGGCAGCAATTCGGGCACCGTGGTACCACATTTATTATGGTTTCATACAATGCATTTTTTATTTTATTGGCATTAATATTTCCATCCGCTTCATTCGTTACTTTTTTAATTGCTTGTTATGCATTTGCCATCTTTTTAATAAACAATAAAGTTGCAGGCATTATTGCAGGCGTTAGAAACAAGTTTGTGGGCGCTCCAAAATTAGAAGTAAACTAACTTCGGTTTCACTTGTTCCTTGTTAATTCAATATTATTGCAGGGAAATTTTGAAGATTGAAAAAACAAATTGCCATTTGCGGTTCTGCCGGTTCTATTGGTACACAGGCTTTAGATGTAGTAAGAGCCAGCCCGATTTTTTTGACGTTTCACTACTAACCACAAACAACAATGCAGACTTATTAATTGCACAGGCAAAAGAATTTAAGCCCAATGCAGTTGTAATTACTAATAGCGAAAAATATTTATATGTAAAAGATGCGCTTGCATCTGACCCCATAAAAGTTTATGCAGGAATAGAAGCGGTTGAGCAATGTGTAGCGTTTGATGAAATAGATATTGTATTAACTGCAATTGTTGGTTATGCAGGATTAAAGCCAACCATTGCCGCCATTAATGCCGGAAAAAAATATAGCGCTTGCCAATAAAGAAACACTTGTTGTTGCCGGAAACATCATTACACAATTAGCAAAGAAAAGGAGTAAACATTTATCCTGTCGATTCTGAGCACTCAGCTATTTTTCAATGTTTGCTTGGCGAATTTCACAACCCGATAGAAAAAATTTATCTCACCGCATCTGGCGGCCCTTTCAGGGGGAAGGATAAATTTTTTTTAGAAACCGTTACCAAACAACAGGCATTAAAACATCCTAACTGGAGTATGGGCGCAAAAATTACCATTGACTCTGCCTCGCTTATGAACAAAGGTTTGGAAATGATTGAAGCCAAATGGCTTTTTAATTTAAAGCCCGAACAAATAGATGTAATTGTACATCCTCAATCTATCATTCATTCGATTGTCCAGTTCATGGATGGAAGCATGAAAGCGCAAATGGGTTTGCCAGATATGAAGTTACCTATACAGTTTGCATTGGGTTATCCTCAAAGATTAAAATCTGATTTTCCGAGATTTAATTTTATGGATTACCCTCAGCTTACTTTTGAAAAACCTGACTTAGAAACATTCCGCAATCTTGATTTGGCAATAGCAGCCATGAAAGTGGATGGCAACATGCCTTGTATTTTAAATGCTGCTAACGAAATTGCCGTACAGGAATTTTTAAATGACCATATTGGCTTTAATGGAATGAGCCTGGTTATAGAAGAATGCATGGAAAAAATTCCTTTTATTGCTAACCCTGCTTATGAAGATTACGTAAAAACAGATTCGGAAACAAGAAGGCTTGCTTTATCTCTTATTAGAGAAAACAAAAAGTCATACCTTCGGCACTGAAAAAATTTAAAATTAGAAAACCACGTTTATAAATGAATGGATTAGTAATGACGGCTCAATTGATTTTATCGTTGAGCATATTGGTAACGTTGCACGAGTTGGGGCATTTTTTAGCCGCCCGCATGTTTGGCATTAAGGTTGAAAAATTTTACCTCTTTTTTGACGCTTGGGGAATAAGGCTTTTTAGGTTTAAAGTGGGCGAATGCGAATATGGTATTGGCTGGCTGCCTCTTGGCGGATATGTAAAAATTGCAGGCATGGTTGATGAATCTTTAGATAAAGAAGCAATGGCGCAACCAGCACAGCCTTGGGAGTTCAGAAGCAAACCGGCATGGCAGCGTTTAATTGTAATGGTAGCAGGTGTGGCAATGAATGTGGTTTTGGGCATAGCTATTTTTAGTGCTATGCTGTTGCATTACAAGCAGGAATATTTACCCAACTCTGAGGTAAAAACGGAATTTATGTTTACAAACTTGGCGAAGAAATAGGTTTAAAACAAGGAGATAAAATTACGGCTATTGATGGTAAAAGTTTTGAACGATTTGATGATGTACTATCAACACGTGTATTGTTTGGCGCAACTTTAACAGTTCAGCGAAGCGGGCAATTGCTGGAAGTAGAAGTACCCGATAATTTTTACAGAAAAGTGAATGAAACCGGAAGGTGGAATTTTATTGGCACTGGTCCACTTATTTACAGAGTAGGCAGCATTGCTAAAGGTGGTAATGCACAAAAAGCAGGAATAAAAGAAGGAGATGAAATAGTTGCCATTAATGGTAAACCAATTTCAACAGGTGATTTTATTTTGAAAGAATTATCAGCAGCAAAAGGAAAAACAGTAGCAGTTACCGTTGAACGTGAAAAGAAACCGTTAGATCTAAATGTTGCAGTAAGTGATAAAGGAACAATTGGAATTGGATATGATGCCGACACAAGAATTAGCCCTGACTACAAAATGGTTCCTTATACACTATCATCTGCCTTTGCGTTTGGTACGAGTGATGCCGTTGAAACATTGGTAAGCAATGCAAAAGGGTTTAAAAAGCTATTTAAAGGCGAAGAAAAATTTCAGGAGAGTGTGCAGGGGCCTATTGGTATAGCACAATTATTTGGCGGTGAATGGAACTGGTCACGCTTTTGGGCGCTTACTGGTTTATTATCTATGGTACTTGCCTTTATGAATATATTGCCAATACCTGCTTTAGACGGTGGTCATGTTGTATTCCTTTTAATTGAAAGCGTAACCCGAAGAAAATTCAGCGATGCGTTTATGGAAAAAACACAAATAGTGGGAATGGTAATTTTACTATCTCTAATGGTGTTTGTGTTGGGTAATGATATTTGGAGGAATTTTATAAAGTAATTCAGCTACTCTTTTTTCTTTTATAAGCAGGCAAAAAGTTTTAATTTTTTGCCTGTTGCCGAATTAGTTGAGAGAATAAAAATGCGAATGACTGATTGCAATTTCCTCATTGCTGAATTTTTTAAAAGAAGAATCTATTTGAAGTGAATTAACTTCTGAAACATTTCCCGGTCTGTTTTCAAAAAATGATACTGGAATATTAAGTTTATTATACATGTTAACATAATCCGGAAAGCGGAGGCGGTTTAAGGGCTGTATGGTATTATCAATCCATTTCCATTCGCCTTTAGAAAATTTCAAAAAATTGTAAATGGTAATTGATTTATCAAAGTGGGCGAAATGATCGCTCATATCAATAAAGTGTGAATTTACGCCCGATTTCTTTTTTGTAATTCGATTAAATTCAACAAGAATTTTCTTTAGTACTTCGGGGTAAACATGCTCAAACGTGTTATTGGAGTGAACCAAATCAAAGTAATTATTTTCATAATTGGTTTTGGTAGCATCGGTTACAGAAAGTTTTAAATTAAGACATTCAGAAATTTCTGCCTCAGATAAAGTTGTCGCGTTTTCTGTCAACTGATTAAACAACTGCAACCTATCGGTTAAAAAAGGAATGGAAACAAAGTGTTTTTTCTTTTCGGAGTCATCAAAATATTCTTTAAACTTCAATAAGGTTGTAATCAATCTTTCTTTGTTGGTAAGTTTAGAAATATCAATGCTGTGAATTTGAGAAGAGCCACATAGGAAAAGAGTAAATGGTACCACGGAATACCACCCTGTTCCCAGTTCAAGTGTTCTTTCAGGAATACTTTTACCTGTTAGTTGTGTGTAGCCTTTAAGATGATTTGCGGCATGAGCTAATCGATCTTCAAAATATTCATCTGAAAGGTAAACACCTTTTGTAATATATTTTTGAAAGAAGAAATTAAACTGATGGGAGAAAGGAAAATAAGATATTGTTTTTTGAACAATAGCTTTAAGTATCCACTTTTTCATAAAAAAATTTTCGGATGCCGAAGGTATTAAACTTTAAACCATTTTCCTGAAATCAGTTTCAATATCATAAAGCTCACGTGCTGCGGTTAAGAATTTATCAAAAGACTTCAGGTGATGTTTAATAAGCATTTTAGGATGAGAAATAAAATGCATGTAATCATTCTTTTCTAAGTAACTCAGGTAATGATTTACCTTTGGCTTAGTGAGTAATTCAACAGATACGCGCTCGTGGTTTGAAGTTAAGATATTTTGCACCTTGCTTCCACCTTTCACTCCTTCGTTTTTTAATTGCTGCGCAATTTGACCCTTGCCTCTGTTATAACTATGGTCGTTAAAAACCCGGTGCAATGTTTTAAGCCACACCCTGTGCATAGCTCTTTGAAAAGCACTGGGTTTTATGGATGATAAATTAAACTCAGTAAATTCTCCGTTCGGGTCTTCAATAGTTACATCATTACTAAAGTTGTAGATACTTTTTTCAGGAGCTTTGGAGAAATCAAAGAATTGAACAGAACTGAACAAATAAAAACCGCCAAGTACACTAAAATCATATTTAATGTTATTCTTTTGATAGAAAGGCTTAAAATCTTCAAATGGCTGAATGCACCATCCGCCTGATCGGTAGCTGTCAATTTTGTAATCAGGATTTACATAGGAAAGAATTTCGTAAAGCAAATTTACAGAACCATTAAAGAGTTTTTCTCTATCTTCATTGGTAATGGAATTGAACCGATATTTTGTAACGTTACTTAAATCCCATTCATTTATCTCGGGTAAATAAACTGCATCAAGCCAATGGGGATGAATATGTGGAAACACATAATGTCCTTCACGAACCAGCGTCTGCAAATGTGTCTTTACTAATTCAAAATCGCGATGACACTTGTCATATCTCGCAGCATACTCCTTCAGTTTTAGAAGATGTGTTGTGTCTGCAAAAAATATGGCTTTCATATTGTGCTTTAGCAAAACATCAAGAACGAGATTGGTTGGAGTAAGTAAACAATCATCAACACTACCGCTTCGCTGCCCTAAGAAAAGCTCATAATCGAAAGTGTTTAAAAGCAGTTTTTTGGATTTCATTTCTAACTATTGTTTTCCTGGTCTATTATATCTTTAAAAGAGGCAGATGGTTTTCGCATTTTCAAAAGTAAATCATAAACAGATGTTTTTACCGGATTTAAATCCATCTTCCAAAGAAACCCTTCTTTTAAATCACCGCCAAATCCTTTTTTAAAATTAAATATTCCTTGTAATGATTCGTCCTTGCTGTTGATTCTTACCCCTACAAAGTCAAATTTTTTACTCCGTTTTTTTTTAATCTTTTAATACACTCCCAAATTAAATATTTCATTCTGCCGCTTAATTTGGTTTCTCCCAATGTGCCGGCATGCGTGTAAAGTGCTGTGTATTTAGTATGTATTACAAACAAAGAGCCAATTGGATTTTCGTTTTCGTAAACCTCTCCAACCGTAATATTTTCATCACCAAAATACTTATAAATGTTTTTAAAATATTCTATATCATCTACCGATTTGCCCGCCTTTAGCATGGTGTTTTTATAACACGCATAAAAATCACTCAAATATTCAAACCCGAATTTACAAACGGCACCACGACTTTCGGTTTGCTTTATTTCCGTTATGTAATTCTTCTTAAACCTGTTTAATATTTCCTCTTCTGTTTGGTTTTGCAGGTCAACTATATAGGTTCCGAAATGGCAATACTTGCTTTTAGCAGGTACAGATTTTAAAATTGCATAAGGGTGAGGTTGAATAAATCTTCCAATAATATTGCTGCTTTTACAGAATGATATTAACTCATCATAAAAAGTTACTTGTCCTTCGGCATCTAACTCAACGTTATTTTTAAGGGAGCATGTTGTATCTGGCCAAATTTTAAAATGGAATTTCCCCACACCTTTATTGGCATGTAACTCTGTGAGTTTTCGGAGAAAAAAAATGGAAAGACTACTTTTAAAATAGGTTTCGTTAAACAAAGTAAACGCGGGCAAAAACTGCAATGGCGACTCATCAGTAAAAACCGAAAGTTGCTTCCTGTGGCTTGCATTACTATGTGAAAAAACCTGCATAAGAGAAAAAGGTTGCTGCTAAATATCAATAAAATTATATGTTATACTTAAAAAATTTGACGGGTGGCTCTTACAACAGGGCAAAGCAGTTTTTAAGCCGCATTAACCTTGTCGGTATTTTTCAAACCAAGCACCATCATGCAATGTTCTAAAATTCTGTGGGTTGATTTTCCATCCCACATGGGCGGAATAATTCCTTTTTTATACCTACCTGTTTTTATTTCCTGAATTTTTCCCTCCACTAAATTAATATCAAACGGAACAAGTTCATTAGTGCCAACATCCACCGTACACGGTCTTTCGGTGTTGGGCCTTAACGTTAAACAAGGCACTCTCCTAAATGTAGTTTCTTCCTGTATTCCGCCACTGTCTGTTATAACGTAACTGCATTCTTTAGTCAGTTTCTGAAAGGCAAAATAATCCAAAGGCTCCGTTAAAATTATTTTTTTGTTCTGTTTTACTTTTTCCAATAAACCAAATTCGCTAAGCCTGTTTAACGTACGCGGGTGAATAGGAAAAACCAAAGCATCTTCTTTATTAATAAACTCAATTATACGGAGTAATTTTTCCATGCCTTCTTTATTATCAACAGTTGCCGGGCGGTGCATGGTCATTAATACAAATTTTTTTGGCACAAGCCCTAATGTTTCAAGAATGTTACTTTGCACAATTTTATTTTCAAAGGCAACAATCGTGTCAATCATGGTATTGCCAACAAAGAAAATATTGGATGGTGATCTGCCTTCCTTCAACAAATGTTTTCGCCACTTTCTTCGGTTACAAAAAAATAATCAGTAACCTCATCAGTAAGCAGCCTGTTAAATTCTTCAGGCATGGTGCGGTCAAAACTTCGCAGTCCGCTTTCTATGTGCGCAATTTTAATTCCCATTTTATTGGCTGTAAGCGCAGCGGCAAAAGTTGAATTAACATCTCCGGGCACCATCAACAAATCAGGCATTTCTTCTAAAATTACTTTTTCAAGCCTTAGCATTATTTCAGCCATTTGTGTGTTGGCGCTTGCTGCCGGTATGTTTAACCAAATATCAGGCTCCATCTCAAACTGCTCAAAAAAACGTCAGCCATTTTGCTGTCGTAATGCTGACCGGTATGCAAAATTTTAATGTCAAAAAGGATTTCCCAACTCCTTGTTTACCCTCTTAAACTGGGTTATTTTTATAAAGTTTGGGCGGGTGCCTACTACTATAAGAATCTTCTTCATAACAAATTATAATACTAAACCTGTTCTACGAAAACCATTCGCAAATGTTCAAGCTGTGTGGTTTTTATTTTTTTGAACTATGTGGGCTAAAATATTTAATACTGGTGCTTTAATGGTTGTGGTTTATAATTTCTTTTCACCATTATATACTGCTAAGTAGCATATTTCTTCACTACAAAATCTTTTTATATGCAATAAATATCTATATTTGGCATCGAAAGATTAAGGATTAAAGAGGGGACAGCGTCCCCTTTTTTATTACAATGGATACAGAACAAATTAAACAGTTGGTTGGAAAAAGCTGCTCGGTACCGATCAGTTTCTTGTGGATGTCAAGCTATCTCTAAATCGCATAGCGGTTATGATAGACAAACCCACGGGTATTACAATTGATGAGTGTGCATTAATAAGTCGCTACTTATCAGAGCAATTAGAGAGCAGCGGGTTGTTAGAAACACATGAGTTGGAAGTGGGTTCTCCAGGCATGGATCAACCGCTTAAAGTGTATAGGCAGTATTTGCGCAGAATAGGAAATAGGTTGAGAATAATTACCCATGACGGAAAATTGCACAATGGTGTTCTTAAAGCTGCCAGCGAAAATTCTTTTACCGTATTGGAAACAATCATTAACAAAGAAGGAAACAAAAAAATAAAAACCGAAGAGGAAATAGTTTACGATTACAGCCAGGTAAAAGAAGCAAAAGTGGAAGTTGTATTTTCAAAATTATAATAACAGGTAAAAACAAAATAAATTTAAAATTATATCAATGAATCATTCAGTACTTATTGAGTCGTTTTCAGAATTTAAAGACTCAAAAAACATTGACAGGGCAACTCTTATGAGTATTATGGAAGATGTATTTCGCTCCATGATAAAACGTAAATATGGCGAAGGAAACAATGTTGACATCGTTATTAATACCGAAAAAGGTGACGTGGAAATTTACCGTAACCGTGTTATAGTTGAAGATGGAATGGTGGAGGACGAAAACACACAAATTGCATACAGCGATGCCATTAAAATTGAACCCGATTTTGAAGTGGGCGAAGATGTTACTGAAGAAGTAAAGTTAGATGATTTTGGAAGAAGAGCTGTTCTATCTGCAAGACAAAATCTTGTTTCGAGAGTTTTGGAATTAGAGAAAGACGGTATCTACAAAAAAGTATAAAGACAGAGTAGGTGAAATAATTTCAGGAGAAGTTTACCAGGTTTGGAAAAAGAAATGCTGGTAATTGATGACGAAAACAATGAGTTGATTTTACCTAAGAACGAACAAATACCTGCTGACTTCTACAAAAAAGGAGATACGGTAAAAGCTGTGGTGCAAAGAGTAGAAATGCACAATGGTTCGCCCCGCATTGTTTTATCCCGCACATCTCCTGCCTTTTTAGAAAGATTATTTGAACAGGAAGTTCCCGAAGTGTTTGATGGATTAATAACCATTAAGAACATTGTTCGCGAGCCGGGCGAAAGAGCCAAGGTTGCTGTTGAATCTTATGACGACCGCATTGATCCCGTAGGTGCCTGCGTTGGTATGAAAGGCTCACGCATACACGGAATAGTACGCGAGTTGCGTAACGAAAATATTGATGTAATTAATTACACCAACAATATTTCATTGTTTATTCAACGTGCATTGAGCCCTGCAAAAATTACATCCATTAAAGCAGATGATGAAACAAAAAGAGCATCGGTCTTCATGCGTCCAGACCAGGTTTCGCTCGCCATAGGTAAAGGCGGTTACAACATTAGGTTGGCTGGTAAACTAACCGGCTACGAAATTGATGTTTACCGCGATGGCGATACAGATGATGAGGAAGACGTGGATTTGGAAGAATTTGCAGACGAGATAGACAGTTGGATAATAGACGAGTTTAAAAAATAGGTTGCGATACGGCAAAAGATGTATTGGCATTAAGTGTTGAAGAACTTGTTTCAAGAACCGATTTAGAGGAAGAAACCATTAAAGAAGTAGTGCGCATTCTCAAAGAGGAATTTGAATAAATAAAAACTTGTGAAGATGTATTGGGAATAATTTAAGGTAGCGACTAACGGCTGCCACACACGATTAAAAGATTTAAATGTCAGAAGAAAAAACAGCCATAAGATTAAGTAAAGCCACTAAGGAATTAGGGGTGGGTATTGACCATATAATTGATTTCCTCAACGGGAAGGGGATAAAGGTTGATAAAAACCCTAATACTAAAATTACGTCCGATGCATTCAGCCTGCTTGTTCAGGAATTTCAGAACGATATGCAGGCAAAAAATGATGCCCGCGATATTACCACTGAAAAGAAAAGCAGGGAGAATCTTGTAATTGAAGCAAAAGAAACCACAGGTAAGCAAGTTTTAAAAGAAGCCGAATCAGAAAGTGACGATGACTTGCAGCGTTCTTTACTCAACATTAAACAAAAGGCATCGGAGAAAGAAAAAGAATTAAAAGTAAAGGCGAAAAAAGAAGTTGCAGAGGAAACAATTGCTAAATCCAAAACAGAAGCAGCAAAACCTACAAAGCAGGAAACTGCTAAAGCGGCTAAAGAAGATGCACCGGCTACCCAAGAAGAACCTCAGGTTATTAAAGCTAAAGCAAAATTAGAATCGCCAAAAGTTTTAGGTAAAATTGATTTAGCGGCAACTGAAAAACCAAAGAAGGGCGGTAAGAAAAAGGAGGAAAAAGTTGAAGAGGAAGCACCTAAATCTGCCAAAGGCAAAAAGAAAAAAGTTGAACAAGTAACTGAAGATAAAGTTGAAGAAGCAGTAATTCCTTCAAAGGCAAAAGGCAAAAAGAAGAAAGAAGATGTTGAAGAAGTTGTTGCAGAAACTCCCGTAGAAACCCCTCAGCCTGTTGCTGAAACAGAAGTAAAAGGGATGATTGTGGAAGCAACACCAGAGGCCACAACCCAGCCTCCTGCCGAGGAAGAACAGGAACAACAAAAAGACGTTTTCCGCACAGAGCGCGAAAAGTTAACAGGACCAACCATTCTTGGCAAAATTCAACTTCCTGTTGATCCACCAAAGAAAAAACCTGTTGCCACCTCATCACCCGATATTGACGACAGAAAGAAAAAACGCAAACGTAAAGACAAAAAAGTTGATGTAAATAGTACCCAGGGCGCAAATCAACCTCATCACCCACGTGGCGATTTTAGAAAACCGGGTGGCGTCCAAGGCCCTTTCCGTCCGGGGCAGCACCGTGGTCCGCGCAGAGATGAGCCTCAAAAGCAGGAAGTAACCGATAAGCAAATACAAGATCAGATCAAAGCAACACTTGCCCGGTTAAGTGGTGGCGGAAAATCCAAAGGCAGCAAGCTCCGCAAAATGAAACGCGATCAGGCGGCCGCAGCTGAGCAGGAAGCATTAGCCGAACAATCAGAAAAGAAAGTAATAAAGGTTACAGAATTTGTGTCGGCAAATGAGTTGGCAAAAATGATGGCAGTGCCGGTTACAAATATTATATCGGCTTGTATGAGCCTTGGCTTATTTGTTTCCATTAACCAAAGGTTAGATGCCGAAACAATTACCGTTGTTGCCGAAGAATTTGGATTTGCTGTTGAGTTTGTTTCTGCCGATGTGCAGGAAGCCATCCAGATAAAGAAGATTCGTCTGAAGACTTAAAACCTCGCGCACCTATCGTTACGGTTATGGGTCACGTAGATCATGGTAAAACATCTTTGCTCGATTATGTGCGCAAAGCAAACGTAATTGCGGGCGAGGCTGGTGGTATCACCCAGCACATTGGCGCTTACGAAGTAACATTGGAGAGCGGAAAGAAAATAGCATTTCTTGATACACCCGGTCACGAAGCATTTACAGCCATGCGTGCACGTGGTGCAAAAGTTACTGATGTAGCCATTATTGTTATTTCTGCCGATGACAGCGTAATGCCTCAAACTACTGAGGCAATTAACCACGCTGCTGCTGCAAATGTTCCTATCGTTTTTGCAATTAATAAAATAGATAAACCCGGTGCTAACCCCGAGCGCATACGTGAGCAATTATCTAAAATGAATTACCTTGTAGAAGATTGGGGCGGCAAATACCAATGCCAGGAAATTTCTGCCAAACAGGGAAAAAATATTGACTTACTCCTTGAGAAAGTTTTACTAGAAGCAGAAATGCTCGACCTTAAAGCCAACCCCGATCGTATGGCTAAAGGTGCCGTTATAGAATCATCACTTGATAAGGGTAGGGGATACGTTGCAACTATTCTTGTACAAACCGGAACGCTTAAAGTGGGCGATGTAATGCTTGCCGGATGCTACAGTGGTCGTATAAAAGCTATGTTCAACGAGCGTGGCGGGCGCCTGCAGGAAGCCGGCCCTTCTACCCCTGTTTTAATTCTCGGATTAAACGGTGCACCACAAGCGGGCGATCAATTTAATGTAATGGAAGATGAGCGCGAAGCAAGAGACATTGCGAATAAACGTTTGCAGTTGCAACGCGAGCAGGGCATACGTACTCATAAGCATATAACGCTTGATGAAATTGGCAGACGACTTGCTATTGGTAATTTCAAAGAACTGAACGTAATTGTAAAAGGTGATGTGGATGGTTCTATTGAAGCATTGAGCGACTCATTACTCAAGCTTTCTAATCCCGAAATCCAGGTTAACGTTATTCATAAATCGGTTGGAGCTATTACCGAGTCTGATGTGTTGCTTGCAACAGCATCCGAGGCTATCATTATTGGCTTCCAGGTTCGCCCAACATTAAATGCTCGCAAAATTGCGGAGAAAGAAGAAATTGAAATCAGGTTGTATTCTATCATCTACGATGCCATTAACGAAATTAAAGCGGCAATGGAAGGAATGCTTGCCCCTGAGTTTGAAGAAAAAATTGTTTGTAACATAGAAGTGCGTGAAACATTTAAAATTCCTAAAGTGGGAACCATTGCAGGCTGTTTGGTATTGGATGGAAAAATGTCACGCAACACAGCTGTGCGCGTAATTCGCGAAGGCATTGTTGTTTACGCAGGCAAACTGGCATCACTCAAGCGTTTTAAAGATGATGTAAAAGAAGTGTCTGCCGGCTTTGAGTGTGGTTTAAATATCGAAAACTTTAACGACATAAAAATTGGCGACATCATTGAAGGATACGAACAGGTTGCCGTTAAGCGTACACTTGCATAAGGCATGACTAAAATCATTAAAATAATTGGTGTTATGTTGCTGTTTGTTTTAACCGCAACAAATACTTTTGCCCAATGTAGTGTTTGCCGTGCAGGTGCCGAGTCTAATGTTGAACATGGTTACACAGCAGGTCTGGGCTTAAACTCCGGCATCATTTACCTGCTTTGTATGCCATACATTTTAGCAGCTATTGGTTTTTATATTTGGTACAGGCAACGCAAAAAGAACAAAACAAAATTGCAATTAGAACAATCTGCCGATTACTAAATTAAAATGCAACTCCGTAATATTTACAGCAAAGAAGATTTAAGAAAAAAACTTGCTGCTGAAAATTTTTCGCGCAAAACACTTTCCTTTTATCGCTACGTAATTATTAATGATGTTGATGCTTTCAGAGATACGCTTTATAAGGATTTTACCACACTCAGCATTTTAGGTCGCATTTATGTAGCGCACGAAGGCATTAATGCGCAAATAAATGTACCCGAACCACAGTGGCACACATTCCTCAATTACCTTGAGCAAAACCCATTGCTCAAAAACATGCCTCTTAAAATAGCTGTTGAAGACAGCCCCGAATCTTTTTTAAAACTCATCGTTCGCAAAAAAAACAAAATTGTTGCCGATGGTTTAAGTGATAATACCTATGACGTAACAAATGTAGGAACGCATCTAAATGCCGAAGAGTTTAATAACGCAATTGATAATGGTGCTATTGTAATTGACATGCGTAACCATTACGAAAGTGAAGTGGGCTATTTTCATAACGCCACTAAAACCCGATGCCGACACTTTCAGGCAAGCCATGCATGATGCAGTGGATATGGTTAAAGGAAAGGAAGAAAAGGAAATTCTGCTTTACTGCACAGGCGGCATCCGTTGCGAAAAAGCAAGCGCATGGTTTAAGCACAACGGTTTCAAAAACGTAAACCAACTATATGGCGGCATTATAGAATACGCTAAAGAAATAAAGGAGAAAAACCTCCCCAATAAATTCCTCGGAAAAAATTTTGTGTTTGACCAGCGCATGGGTGAGCGTATTGGCAATCAAATTGTGAGCCAATGCCATCAGTGCGGCACACCTTGCGACACACGTAAACTGCGCTAATGACGATTGCCACTTGCTTTTTATACAGTGCAATTCTTGCAAACAAAAAATGCAGGGCTGCTGCACCCATGAGTGTCAGGCAATATTTAATCTTCCTTTAGAAGAACAAGTAAAACTGCGCAAAGGCAAAAGAAAAGAACATGCTCATGCAGTTTACAAAAGCAGGCTACGCCCTAATCTTAAAAACATGCTGAAGGAAAAAGCAAAGGATTAAAATCTTTACTCCTTCACAAACTTACCCCAGTAAACTTCCTTACCTGTTTTTACCTCAACAAAATAAATGCCTTTTGAAAAGTGGGCAGTTGGCAATTTACAATTAGCAGTTGCAGGCTGCTTGCTTAAAACTGTATTTCCTAAAACATCAAAAATGGAAACAGTTATTAAGTTGTTTGCTTTTGAGTTATTGATTTGAATGTTCAACTCATCCTTTGCCGGATTCGGGAAAATTGCCAATTGCCCACTGCTTTTGCCAGCTCGTTTATGGAAGTAGGCAAAATAATTTTTGTAACTGTAGTATTCGTTTCTACCGGTGCATTAAAATCAAAATAGATATATCCTTTATTAATAATGCTGTCTCCGGCAAGCAAACTTGTTTTTGGTTTGATGCGATACTTAACAAAGCCATGCGATTGTGGTTCGTTAATGTTTGAATCGGGCAATAAAATATTCTCAAACAAAAACTCCATGTTCTTATTATAGTTTACCCACTTGAGTTGAACGGGGTGAGATGAGTTTACAAACTCAATACTGCCTAACTCTAATTTGTTTGTGTCAATAGGGTTAATGATTTTTACTGTAAAGGCAGTATCGTTTCCTGTGTTTTGAAACCTGATGGTGTAATCTAAATAGGGTTGTGTGGCAAGTTGTGTGGTGGTAAGTGTGTCTTCGTTTACTAAAATGTCGTTAGGGTCAACGCTTCCGGTTACAACAGATGTTGCCCTGCATAATTGCAATACACATTATAATCATTAGCGATAGGTTCAATAATACATTGAGAATAAATGTTGCTGCCAATAACTGCTGCTGCATCTACATTTAACGTTACCACTAAACTGCCCGATTGAAACGGACTTAATGCAGGCAAACTCCATACTACAGAATCTGCATTGGCTAAGGCAGGCGTTACCGTGCTGCTTACATAACTTAATGTATTACTCTGAAATAATTTTACGGTTGGCGTTAATGTGGTGGTGCCCACATTCTCACAGTTAATCATATAACTTGCATCAAAGCCCGGACGGAAAGCGCCCAGTGGTGTAAGCGTAACGCACAAATCACCAAACGTACCAATAGGTTGAAATGCAAAATCGTTTAATGAATCGGTTTGGTTTATACCTGTGAAAGTTGCGCTGTGATTAACCGGAACAGCATTATAATAATTGATGGGAGTGGGTGAAACTGAAAAATTACCACTGTCTAAAACTGCCACGCTGTAAAAACCATTTGATTGTGTAAAAGCAAACCGGTTGGTGTTTATTTCTGTTATTTTTTGCTAGAAATAAAAGGTTCTGGTTGGGTCATGGATGTAATTGGAATTTAAGTCAAGAAAGGTTTTGCCGATGATGAGGTTGTATTGGGTAGTGAGTTTCACTATCCAATAATCATAGCTCATCTGAGAATTATCCCAATTATCTTCTACTTTATCTCCGGAGATGTTTGAACCAGAGGCTCCCCCACAAATATAACCTCCGTCAGCAGTCTGCCCAATAGAAGAGAATACTTCGAAATCACTTCCTCCAATTGTATTCTGCCATTCAATGTTCCCTATTGAGTTTAATTTTATTACCCAATAATCTTGTGCACCCTGAGTGTTTTCGGTTTTATCATATGAAAAATTTGAGTGAGTATATCCTCCGCAGATATAACCACCTTCTAAAGTTTGTTGTATTGAAATAATGTAGTCATCAACTTCACCTCCAATTGTATTTTGCCATTGGATTCCACCAAAGGAATCTAGTTTAATTATCCAGTAATCGCCATCACCAAGACGGTTTTCTGATTTGTCCCCAGAGATATTTGAATAAGAAAATCCCCCACAAATATAACCTGCGTCCGTAGTTTCTTGAACGTAGGATAAAATATCACCGTCATCACCACCTATTGTATTCTGCCAGACAATATTTCCAATAGAGTCTAATTTTATTACCCAATAATCATCATATCCTAGAGAATTTTCTGTTTTATCGCCTGAGATATCTGATCTTGAAAATCCTCCTAATACATATCCATCATCCGTGGTTTGTTGAATAGATGTTAACTCATCCTTCGCACTTCCTCCAATTGTATTCTCCCATTGAATGATACCCATGTTATCCAATTTAACAATCCAGTAATCTGCATCGCCAAGACAAATTTCTGTTTTATCACTAGAGATTCCTGAGTAAGAATATCCACCACAAATATACCCCCCATCATAGGTTAGTTGTAAAGAATTCAAATAATCATTGCTGCTACCCCCTATGGTATTTTGCCATTGAATATTGCCTATGGAATCTAACTTGATTACCCAGTAATCATAACCTCCCAAACAATTTTCTGTTTTATTGCCAGAAAAATCAGAAGCAGATCTTCCTCCGCATATAAAACCATTATCTGAAGTTTGTTTTATAAAATGCAAAAGATCCTCATTGTTTCCACCGATTGTTTTTTGCCATTGTATGTTTCCCGAAATATCCAATTTCAATATCCAATAATCAAAACCTCCATGAGGGTTTTCGGTTTTATCACCTGAAATATTAGACATAGATCCACCACCACAAATATACCCCCCATCAGTTGTTTGTTGAATTGAGGACAAAAAATCATGGTCACTCCCCCCAATGGTATTCTGCCACTCAATCTCCTGCGCACTTAAATTAGTAACAAGCGATAAACAAATAGCAACAATCAAAACCAAAAATTTACCACCCGTAAGTTTTTTAAAAAAGGAAGTTAGCATGTTTTGTTTTTTGTAAGAAGCAAATGTATTAAAGGGTTTTGAGAAAAGCTATTACACAGAGCTACACAAAGGAGCACAGAGTTTCTCAAAGGGTCATTTAGCTTTTCTTGGTGTAGCTTTGTGCTTCTCTGTGCTCTTGTGTAACATCTGCAATAAAATTCCTCCGTAGGCAGAGGCTCTGCCTGGTGTCATTTAACCTTGTGCTTTTCAAACTACAATCGCCCAACCATACTCACCCCGTTAAAAATAGGGTTCCCTTAACCACGTTTTGCCACCGGCAAAACAATCCCGTCAATCCTCTAAATTTTTTTTAATCCTTCAAAAATCTGAGGCTAAAAACCTATAACCATCCCTTTCACCAAATTCTGTAAGATTTTTTCAAAAACCAGCTAAAAACACAATCCCCTCTCAAACTACAATCCTCTGCCTAAATGGGAGTGTTCAACCAACTGTGCTTTTAAAAAATTCTTTTGAAGAGAAAGAAGCCAGCGGGCTCCTTCCCTTCTCCAGATTTGTTGATTTGTCCATTACAAACATACTTTTTTTATTGTTGATTAATACGTTCTTCAAATAAGATTTGCATTTGAGCAGAGATGAGTTTCCATCCTTGTATTTGTGATTTCATCTGCCGTTGATGTTATGATGCACTAAGTAAAGTACTTTGAGCAATGCCATATCAGAGCTGAACACGCGTTTGGATTTGGTTACTTTCGGAGTTGACTGTGAAACGACTCTATGATGTTGGTAGTGTAAATTACTTGCCTTATTTCCTGCGGATATTTAAAATAATTACTCAGCCGTTCCCAGTTAGCAAACCAACTTTTTATCATAGACGGATATTTTGTTTTCCATCTTTTCTAATTCATCTAATGCTGTTTGTGCCTGTTCTTTGGTGCTGGCTGTAAACTTTTTCAGTGATGCCATTACCGGTTTTAAATCTTTATAGGCAACATATTTAGTGCTGTTGCGGAGTTGATGCACCACGCAAAGCTGCACTTCAGTTTGTGGAAAACACTTTCAATGGCTTCGGCAAATCCTTTCAGGTTATCAATGCAGGCAATAAGTATATCCGTTACACCTCTGTTCTGCAAATCACTCAATACCTGCAACCAAAATTTTGCACCTTCGGTTTCATTGATATAAAGACCCAGCAAATCTTTCGTTCCATCTCTGCCTACGCCCAGTAAGCAATGAACGGCTTTGGTTTTTATGCTGCCTGCTTCTTTTACTTTGTAATGAATAGCATCCAGCCATACAAATGGATACACACTCTCTAACGGGCGGCTTTGCCAGGGCTTTACATCTTCTATAATACTATCGGTAATGGCCGTTAATGTGGATGGAGCTACCGTTAATCCATAAACTCATCTAAGTGTTTGGCAATGTCGTTATAGCTCATGCCATAGCTGTATAGCGATATAACTTTGTGGTCTAACGCTTCGCCTAATACGGTTTTTCGCTTGGAAAATCTGCGGCTCAAAGGTACTGTTGCGGTCCCGCGGTGTTTCTATCACCACTTTGCCAAAGGAGGTTTTTACGCCTTTGCTCATTTTACCGTTTCTTCTGTTAGCACTTTCATCGCTATCCAAATGGGCTTGCAGTTCGCCTTGCATTCCGGCTTCCAAAATGCGTTTGAGCAGCGGTGCCAATACACCGTCTTTGCCTTCTAATTTTTGCCCGAACGCAAGCCTTCTATCGCCTCGCGTTCAAACAATTCGTAATTGAATTTTCTTCTACCATTGTGTGTCAAATTTATTTGTTTCTTTTTTGTTTGACACAGTTGGTTGAATAGACTCGCCTAAATCACTCAAAGCCACTACCCAAACCCGGCAGCCCATCTAAATACACAAACAACTCACAACCAAACAATTGCTAAAAATTACAAGTGTACACTTAGCCTTTAGAAATTAACCTGAAACCACAAGAAGTCCATATTCATCGGCACGAAATGCATTTTAAACGGCACGAAATGCATTTTAATCGGTAAGAAATAAACATAAATCGGCAAGAAATAAATATTCATCGGAGCGAAATGCATAAAATCCACCAGAAGTCCACATTCATCCACCCGAAATCAAAATTAAACCAGACGCAATGGCAGTTAATCCATGCGAAATAACCATTAGTCCGTCATCAATGGCAATTAGCCCACCAGCAATCATCATTAATCCTATTGCAATTACCATTAGTCCAGCCGCAATCATCAATAATCCAAATGCAATTACCATTAGTCCCCCCGTAGTCACTATTAAACCACAATCGCTAACCATTAACCACTAATCATTAACAATTATCCATTAATTAAATAATTCTATTTTCGTCCTCACAAAAAACAAAGCAAAAATGAATTTACCCGAAACACTCAAATACACCAAAGACCACGAATGGATTAAAGTAGATGGCGACATTGCCACTGTTGGCATTACCGACTTTGCACAAGGCGAACTGGGCGATATTGTTTATGTTGACATTACCACCGTTGGCGAAACCCTCAGCCAGCACGATATCTTCGGTACCGTAGAAGCCGTAAAAACAGTTAGCGATTTATTTATGCCCGTTAGTGGAGAGGTTCTTGAAGTAACCCTGCATTAGACTCATCACCCGATTCGGTTAACAAAGACCCTTACGGAAACGGATGGATGATAAAAATAAAAATGACCGAACCATCAGAAGCAGCCGCATTAATGAACGCTGCCGATTATAAAACGTAGTAGTAGGCGTTTAACATCCGCCAATGTTTAACAAAACTTTACTGCCCGGTTTTATCTGGGCAGTTTTTATTTACGCACTCTGCGCATTGCCCGGCAAAAGTTTACCAGCGTGGAGTAATGATTTATTATCCGTAGATAAACTCGTGCATTGTTTTATTTTTTCACCCTCACCATTTTATTTATAAAAGGAACAGAGCTGAATAAAACCACCAACAAAACACTTAACCATAATTGCAATTGCATGTATTGCCTATGGCGCCTTCCTCGAACTGCTTCAAGAGTATTTTTTTACCGACCGCACCGGCAGCCTCCCGATTTTATTGCAAACTCTTTTGGAACTCTGTTGGCTGTGTTTTTCTACCACCGTATAAAAAATTACAAATGGTTAACAATGGTTTTTAAGTTCGTAAAATAAACAGAGGTTTAAACAAATCATTTTTATAATTTTACCTCCATGCCAATCAATAAAAACTTTACAGTTTTATTAGCTATTGCAATTATAAGTGGATGTAAAAAGACAACACCGTATCTGATGATGTTTATCTTGGTTACAATTATTTTCCGCAACAACCCGGTGATACTTTAATTTACGAAGTAAGAGTAAGATATAAAGACGCGTTAATAACCACACCTGCCGATTCAACCTACCAATTGCTCGAAAGAGTTGAATCTGTTTACAACGATAACTCAAACCGCCCTACACTCAGACTCGAAAGATATGTACGCAACACACCTAACGATCCATGGATAATTTACAAAGTCTGGACTGCCAACCTTACATCAACCAATGCTGAAAAAAGAGAAGACAACATTCCGTATGTAAAACTTGTCTTTCCGATTGAGCCAAATGCCGAATGGAATGGAAACATACTTAACCCTAATTCCAACTCTGCCCAAGATTATTATTACACATATACAAATCAGCCTGCAACTTTAAATAACCTGAGTTTTGATTCAACACTAATGGTTACCCAAAAAGAAGAGCAACTGTTTAACTCCGGGGCTTACGATTTCGAAAAATATGCAACCAATGTTGGGTTAATTCAAAAACAAAATTTCATTTACGAGGTTAATACAAATAACCCCAACGACACAACATATCAATCACTCTACACCGAAAAATTAATTTACCATAATTAAATTCTCTTTTCAAATGAAAAAATATTTACTTGCATTAAGTTTAATAACAGCCTTCAGCAATTTAGTTTTTGCTCAGGACAAATATGTCGTTAAGCTCACCGATAAAAACGGCACACCGTTTACAATTGGTAATCCATCTGCTTATTTATCCCCTCGTGCCATTCAGCGAAGAACCAATCAGGGCATAGCTATCACAACTACCGATTTGCCGGTTAATCCTAATTATGTAAGCCAAATTTCGGGTGCAGGTGCCACTATCCTTTGGCACAGCAAGTGGTTAAACACAGTTACAATTCAAACCAGCAACCCAACTGTAATCTCAACAATTCAAGGGTTTTCATTTGTTCAATCGGTAAGTAACGTTGCACGCACTACTGGCGGAGGAAGTGTAAATGATAAATTTGAATTGGAAAAAACTTTGCCGAAAGAAAAACCCAATCAACTTGTGCAGCAACGCACCTCATCTTTTAATTATGCCGATGCACTTAACCAAATACAAATGGTAAATGGTGTTTTATTGCACGATGCAGGCTCTACCGGCAACGGTATGGTAATAGCTGTTATTGATGCAGGTTTTTTTAATGCCGATAACATGAATGTGTTTGACTCATTACGCGCCTCTAATAAAATTATTGCCACTTGGGATTGTGTTTCGGACAATGCAAAATGTATATGACGATAATACTCATGGTTCGCATTGTTTTTCAATTATGGGTGCAAACCTGCCGGGAGTTATGGTAGGCACTGCTCCGCATGCCAGCTATTATTTATTGAGGAGTGAAGATGCTCCCACCGAAAATATTATTGAAGAATACAACTGGGCTGAAGCTGCTGAGTATGCCGACAGCGTTGGTGCTGATGTAATTTCATCATCACTGGGCTACAGCGAATTTGATGACCCTGCTATGAACCACACTTATGCCGATATGGATGGTAACACTGCGCCATCTTCTATTGCTGCAGACATTGCTGCGTCAACAGGCATGGTGGTGGTAAATGCTGCAGGCAACCAGGGTGGAGGATCATGGCAATATATTACAGCACCCAGCGATGCTGATAGCATTATATGCGTAGGAGCTGTGGATGATGCAGGAAATTATGCCGGATTTAGCAGCACCGGACCCAGTAGCGATGGGCAAGTAAAACCAACGGTGGCTGCACAAGGTGCCGGATGTTATGTTGCCGATATTGGCAATGGTGGAACTTTTCCCGGTAACGGAACTTCTTTTGCATGCCCCGTTATAGCAGGTATGGTTGCATGTTTATGGCAGTGCAATCCGCAGGCTACCAACATGCAAATTATTAATGCCATCAAACAAAGTGCTTCTCAATTCTCTTCTCCCGATTCATTAAAAGGATATGGCATTCCTGATTTTTTAAACGCATGCAGTATTTTGCTTAATGTTAATGCAGGCTTTATTGGTAAAGGAGATAGGGTTGATGTTTTTCCTAATCCTGTTTACAGCAATGAAATAAACTTTAATTATTATGCCGATGTTACAGGTAAGGAAATTAATATTTCGTTGTTTGATGTAAGCGGAAAAATAATTTTTAAAGATGATAAGTTTGTAGCTCCACGAAGAAATAATGTTGTTACCATCAATAAATCTCTTGCAAAAGGAATTTATTTTTTACAGGTAAATACACCTGATGATGTTTTCACCGAAAAAATTATCAGACAATAAAAGGTTTTAATGTGGAAAGCACTACTCATTAATTTTGCAGTATTGCTGCTTTTGCTTTTATGTTTTGAAATTGTTTTACGTGCAACCGGAATTGGTTTCGACAGTGCAGCATTTGTTCCCGATAAAATCCTTCATCACGCACACAAAAAGAATTATACTTTTATAAATGATAATCCGGCTGCAAGCGAGTATTCTGATATTGTTATCAGTTACGATAGCGAAGGAAGAGTAACAAACCCTGATGTAAAACCAACGTTTTGATACTACAAAAGCTAAACTAAAAATTGCATTGCTTGGCGATTCTTTTACCGAAGCTGTCCAGGTTAGTTTCTCCGAATCGTTTACCGGATTACTTCAAAAAAGATTTGCAGACACCGCTGCATTTTTCAATTATGGAGTAGGGGAGTACAGCCCCGTTTTTTATTATTTGCAAGCGATAAATTCTTTAAAAAATCAAAAGTTCAATTATGCAATCATGCTATTGTATAGTAATGATGTGCGAGATGATTCTGTTTATTACGCAAAGGCAAATAAAGATGCAGCGGGAAATGTGGTTGCCATTAGTGGCGAGGAAAATAGCAGATTGGCGCAGTTTGCACGCAAATCTTATTTGTTAAGGTTGATTAGAAAATATTACATACGTTTTGTTTACTGGAAGGATCATAGGAATAAACCTGAAGAAAAAACAGTAGGCGGATTTATTGAAGAAAGCCCAGTACTTTCCACACTCACCAAAAAACTCATTCAGCAAACCGATTCTGTTCTTGCACTTCGCGGCACGCAGCTTGTTTTATCTGCGGTTCCATCTAAGTATAAATTGATAAACCACATCCCGCACGATTCAACCGACTTTGCAAACAGCGTTAAATCTTATGCTGTAGAAATGAATTACCATTACATTGATCTTGTGCAAGCATTTGAAATAAAAAGTCAAACCTCATTACTTTTTTTTCCTAAGGATATTCACTTCAATAAAAATGGGCATGAAGTGGTAGCGCAACAATTTCAAGAATATATTTATAAGATAGCTTATTGGTAGCAATACTTATAGTTTAACTAAAAACAAGACTTATCAATTTCTCAACATTTCTTGTATTGCTGAAATTTTCTTCAAGTATATCTTTTCTCAATGCTAAATCAAACTCATTAAAATCATTTTTCATTAGGTGCAAACATTGTTCTTTTAAGGACGAGGCAGTATCCTTAACTACACACAATTGTTCTAAACCTGTATTGGCAACCATTGGTGTATTAACCAAACAAAATTTTCCGTTATATAATGCAGAAAGTAATTTGAGTTTGATTCCCGTTGGCTGAAATGTTGGTAACACATTAATGTGTGCATCGGCAATAAGTTGGTGAATTTGTTTTGTGGTTAGGTCGCTTAGTAATGTAATGTTGCTTCTTCTTTGAACAGCATTGCGTAACTCTACAGCGGGCTTACTGCCGGCAATAATGAGTGTTACCGGTAATTGTCTAAAAACTTCATTCACTAAAAAAAATGCAGCCTCATTATTCTCCCCAATAGCAAGGTTCCCATGGTAAAAAGCAAACTGCCCTCTTCCTGTTGTTGAGTTTACTTTTTCGTTTGAATGAAATGCAGGAATGTATTTTGCTTTTTTGTATTTGGAATTGAGGTACGATGAATCATTTGGTGATATGGCTGCAATGTAGGTAGCCTTGGTTAACACCGATTCATATTGCTGTAGCTTAGATGCTTCGTTGAGGAAATAATACTTTTTAAAAATATTTGTTTCTACGCGTGCAAGACTGTTGTAGTAATCATGCTCCATGTTATGGGTGCGAACAATAGTTTTTCTGCCATCTAACTTTCCTTCGTTTAAGAAAAAGGTGGTGTGCAGCCCTTCAAACAAAATAGGGTATTTATCCTTTTGCAAATTTTTTAAAAGCTGCTCATCACTGCGCGATGTAATAATATAAGGTATACTTTTAAATAGCTGCGATTTGGAAACATCTCTATTGTAATAATGCACTTCATGGCATAGCTCTTTTAACCTGTCACTTTTTGTTCTGCCATACTGGAAACAATGCAAGTGAATTTTAATACCTCTTTCTGCAAGTGCTTTTACTTTATAGTAAACATCAATTACACCACCATAATTGGCAGGAAATGGCACATCAAAACTTACTATATGTAAATGCTTACCGGAGTGTTTCACGCTTTTGCAAAAATAGTACGGATTAAGTCTTCTAACTTTTTTTCTTTCTATGTCCCAGTTTAATTCTGGTCGCAGCTGCTCTGGTTGTTTTTAAGTGTTTGATACGCTTCAGCATTTCTGAAAAGGTTTCTTATTGCATTGGCAATAGCTGATGGTGTTACTTCGTTTATCACCACACCAATATCATATTTTTTTACAATGGTAGATACTTCAGGCAAATCACTTGCAATAACAGGGATGCCTGCCTGTATGTAATCAAAAAGTTTGTTGGGTAAACTGTAACGGTAATTAATGTTGGTATTTTTATCGAGCGTTAAACCCACATGTGCAATTTGGGTAAATTCCATTAAATCAGCATATGGTAAGCGCGATATAAAAACAATTCTCTCACCAACATTGTGCTCAGCACTTAGTTTTAACAACGTGTTATATACATCGCCACTTCCGATAACTAACAGCACACAATCGGGCAAATGCTTCATAGCTTCAACTGCTTCTTCGGCACCGCGCTGTATGTTTATGCCTGCGCCCTGTATAATTATTATTTTCTTGTCTTCTGGAATTTCGTTTTCTGTTTTGAAGGATGCTATGTTGTTTACAAGATTAAAATTATTTGCAAGCGGCACATTTCGTACCACCAAAGGTTTTTTGCCGTAGTCTTTATAAAACAAACCGGCAATAGAATCATTAATAGTAATGGTGTGTTTTAATCTTGGAAAGATATATTGCTCCACACGTTTCCATATTTTTTTTCTGAAAGGATTGTTTTGCAATTCCGGCACTTCGGTAAAATATTCGTGGCTATCGTAAATTAATGGCAACCGGTAAATTTTGGAAGCAAGGTAATTAGGCAGTAGCGTGTCTAAATCATTTGCAAAGCAAACAACATTTGTTAAGTAATAGATAAAAAAATAACCTGACGTGCCACTCAGCATACATGAAAACACCTTTTTCGAAAAGCAAATTAAGCCTTATAGTTTTATACGGTCTTTCGTCTAATGCTAAACTTTTACGCAGCTTTCTGCCAACTAATGAAACATCATAGCCCATTTCATGCAACGTAAGCGCAGAACGATGCACGCGCTGGTCAGTTGCCAAATCGCTGATAACAGAAATGATTATTTTTTTTTTAGGCACAAAAAAATTGAAGGGCTAAAAATAAAAAACCGCTGCAAGAAAACTTCTCTTGCAGCAGTTACATTAACAACCAACCGTTTTATTTTATAGATATAATCTTAAATTCTGTTCTGCGGTTTTGCTGGTGTTCTTCTTCAGAGCATGGCACTTTCTTGTCGCCTTCGCATTCGCATTTGTTAACCAATTCGCTTTCGCCATAACCTTTGTAGGTAAGGCGTTTGCCTTCAATGCCATTTTTGTCTACGTATTCTACGGCACTTTTAGCACGCTTTTGCGATAAGTCCATGTTGTATTTTGCACTGGCACGGCAATCGGTATGGGAGCCCAATTCAATGTTCATGTTTGGATATTTTTTGAGTATGGTAACCAATTTATCCAATTCTTTTGCCGCATCGGGTCGTATGTTCCATTTGGCAAGGTCGTAGTAAATGTTGTCAATTTTAATAATGTCGCCTTCGCAGAAAAAACCAATATCGGCACGTATTACTGCTGATACTTTTAAACCTCTGGTAGTTTTTACAAAATTATTGTCGGCACATTTTTCTTTTGAGCAGGTAATGCGGTAATCGGTTTCAGCATCTAAATCAAAATGATACATGCCTTGTGCATCACTCAGCATTTCGCGTTTTTCTTTGGTAATTAAATTTTCGCAATACACCGGTATGCCCACAATAGAACTTTTGTCTTCCTCTAAATAAACTCTTCCTTCAATGGCAAACATGGGTGTTTTCTCCATTGGTATTTTTGTTTCAAGATCTTCGTCACCCACATTATTTATTTGAGCCTTTGCCGGTTTGTAAGCTTCTTTGGTTGAAATTAATTCATAGCTTTTCCCAACTGCAAGGCAATAACTGAACTTTCCGTTGGCATCTGTTTTAACCACATCTTTATCGGTACCGGCTTCTACAATTTTTACATCAGCCATGCTTATTGGCTCACCGGTTGCTTTATCATAAACTAATCCGTCAAGATTTACACAAGTACGTTTGTACATGTACAAATCATCGTTTTCATTTTTGCTGTCGCGGTTAGATGCAAAGTATCCGCATAAATTTTTCTTGTCATACACAGCGCCAAAATCATCGTAACTGCTGTTCATAGGTGCGCCAGCATTTTGTGGTGTTGCAAAGCTGCCATCACCCGATGCATTCGCAGTAAAAATATCCAGGCCCCCTAAGCCTCCCATTCCGTTAGATGAATACATCAAATTTCCTTTGTCATCAAGAGATGGAAATATTTCAGTGCCGCGCGTGTTGATGGATGCACCTAAATTTTTTGGTGTGTCCCATCCGTTTTCTGTTTTGTTACAAAACCAAATATCCATACCGCCAAAACCTCCGGGCATATCACTTGCGAAAAAAAGTTTTTTGCCATCAGAAGATAAAAAGGGATGTGCGCAACTATGTGTTTCACTGTTGTATTGAAAACTTTTCAGTTCGCTCCATTTACCATTTGCTTGTTGAGTTGAAAATAATTTTAAACGAACCACACGGTTCTGATCCATTTTCACTTTACCGTCTTCAATATTGTTACGTGTAATAAACATTTCGCTGGCATCGGCATTAAACGCTACAGGTCCGTCATTGAATTTAGACGCAATTTCCGTAGCAAATGGCATAGGTGCACCAAATTCTGTTTGCTTTCCTTCTGAATAAAATAATTTATGGTAAGGCTTCCCGGTTAATGCCCTGGTTTTCCACCACCCTCTTCTCGTGCCGATGAAAACACAATACCGTTTTTGTAAACTGCAGGAGTTATATCTGAATTTGGAGAACTTAGCGATGTAATTTTTTCTTACTGTCCACAGTTTTTTATCCTTGCTTATGCTATCCATAATATCAATAGAAGCAATAGCGGAATTTGCACGTGAATCGCCTGGGTTGTTTGAAAGATACGTTTGCATGTGCTTGCGTGCTTTCTCTGTTTTACCAAGACTCATCAGAACCTGTGCATACAATAAATGTTGTTGAGTGCCGCATGTGGTATCGGCAACTACTTTCTCGTACCACTTCTCTGCATTGCGGTAATCGTTAATTCTACGGTAGCAATCGGCTAAGCGTTCTACCTGCAAGGTTGATTTTTTTCAATCACTTTTTCACAGTGCTATGGCTTTGCTGTAACTGAATTTTTCGTACAGTTTGTTTGCAAGTATTAAATCATCGCTTTGTGCAAGTACAATGTTTCCCATAGCACAAAAGGCTATAGCGAAAAATGCAATTTTTAAAAAGAGTTTCTTCATATCAATAGCGTTTTAAGTTTTATTAGAAATAGCGTGGGCTTAGCACACCTGTTTTTTGCAAAGGAATATCATACCCCAAAGTAATTTCGTGCGAACCATGTCCATAGTCGTTCAGTTTGGTAAGTGTGTAATCAAACGAATAACCAAGACGCAATTGTTTGGTAATGTTTATTTGCGTGAATAGGGCAATTGCGTCACCTGAACGTACTGTTGTTCCTATCCAGAAAATTTCTTTGAACTGTGCAGCAACAGAAAAATCCATTTGCATAGGCGCACCTTCCGATGCTTTTATCATGGTCATAGGTTTCAGTTTTACGGTGCTGCTTAAATCAAACACATAACCACCTGTTAGGAAGTAGTGGAAATTTTTTGAATCAAATTTGTTTTCAAAGTTCAAACCATTCTCCACATCTAAATAATTATCTATCAAGCGCGGAATAGAAAGTCCGGCATACATTTTTTTGGTGTTGTAGTAAATTCCAAATCCTGCATTGGGCACAACCGATTGGGCATTTTCGCTAAACTGCGGATCGCCCGGATCGTGTTCTATAACTTCTAAAAAGTTTTGACGAAGGTTAATAATGCCCGCATTTAATCCGAATGAAAGATGACCTTCATCACTCGTTTGAATTCGGTAAGCATACGTACCAAACACACCTACTTTCTTTTCAATGCCAATTGATTCATTCATCACAGAAAATCCCAACCCCATTTTTTTGTTGCGAACTGGGCCATGTATTGCAAGCGTTTGCGTTTTTGGCGCGCCATCAATGCCAGCCCATTGGTCGCGATACAGCGCTGTTGACGAAATAGCTTCACGTGAGCCTGCATAAGCCGGGTTAATAAACATTTCGTTAAACATGTATTGCGTAAATAACGGGTCGTACTGTGCATGAGCCGTGCTGCAAGCCGCAACAAGTGCAGCCATAAGTATTATTCTTTTTAATTGATTCATATCTGCGTTTGTTTATTTGCTGATGTTATTTTTTAAGTGTGATATATCCCTGCATTGGTTTAGAACCATTGTTAAGGTCAAGTATAAAGAAGTAGGTACCATTAGGTAATTGTTTTCCTAAGTATATACCCGATACGTTAGACGTACCATCCCATGTGTTGTCGTAATCCTTTTTCTTATAAACCAAATTGCCCCAACGGTTGTAGACATAAATTTTGTTCCCTGGGTATTTGCTTAACCCGTCAATCACATACGTATCGTTCATTGCATTACCATCAGGAGAAAATCCGGTGGGGACAAACAGTGTGTCACATACTACATTTATAGTAACTTCTGCCGATGCCGAGCAACCTTCTGTACTTGTTACGGTAACCTGATACGTAGTTGTGGCAGCAGGCGTGGCCACAGGATTTGCAATGGTAGAATCGCTCAATCCAAATCCCGGTGTCCATTTATATGATGAACCACCATACGCACTCAAGGTGGCAAATTCACCCAATGCAGGGCATATCATTTGGTTTGCACTTACTGATATGGTTCCTACCTGGTAAACTTTTACTTCAACAGGATTAGAGTTAAATGTTCCGCACTGATTAGTTACCGAAACATAATAAGTACCGGCTACCGGAGTTGCATATACATTTTGATTTGCCCCTGTTAATACATTGTTGTTATGATACCACTGATAAACTCCGTTGGCAACATTTTGTGTTTGCAGGTTGGCAATACCACCCATACAAAACTCTGTTGGCCCGGCAGCACTCATTGTTAAATTTGATTCATCAATAACTGTTTTTGATAAAAAGAACTGACAGCCATTGGCATCGGTTACAGTTACGGTATATGTTCCTGCGCCTAATCCTGCAACGTTTTGTGTGGTTGCACCATTACTCCACAAGTAAGTGAATGGAGGCGTACCGCCTGTTATATTAATGTCAACTGCACCGGGCACCTGATTTAAACAATTTGAATTTGTTTCATAACCTTTTACGGTAAGTGCGGATGCAGGCTGCGTGATAGAAGCGCTGCTATCCCATGTACAACCATTGGCATCTGTAACAGTTACAGTGTAAGTTCCTATTGCAATACCTGTTGCATTTTGTGTAGTGGCACCGTTGTTCCATAAGAAAGTGTACGGAGCAGTACCGCCATTTACCACAAGAGTTATCACACCACTGCTATCGTTATAACAAGCTACATTATTAGGTGTAAGCGTTGCATTCATTGCCTGGGCAGGCTGGTTAACAGTTGATGTTACCACTCGCGTACATCCATAATTATCTGTTACAGTTGCAGTGTATGTTCCTGCTGGAACATTTTGTATTGATGATGTGGTTGCGCCATTACTCCACACATAAGTGTATGGAGCTATTCCACCTGTTGCAGTTAAGGTTACCGAACCTGTTTGCATTCCATTACAGCCTGCATTGGTTGTTGAAGAAGTCACTGCAAATAATTGTGTAGGACCAACTACATTTACGCTTGTAGCAAACGTACATCCGTTGGCATCGGTAATGGTTACTGAGTAAGTTCCTGCACCAACGTTTAATAAATTTTGTGATGTGTTACCGGTGCTCCAGCTAAAATTGTATGGGGAGATCCGCCAAAAGGATTAGAAATAATGTCAACAGAATTTAATGTATCGCAATTAACGGTATTAAAACTTGGCGATGCTGATAATGCTCCGCTCGGTTGTTGCACATTAGCTGTTGCTGTGTTGGTACATCCGTTTGCATCAGTAACTGTTACGGTATAACTACCCGCAGCTACGTTGCTTAAGCTTTGTGTGGTTGCACCGTTGTTCCAAATAAACTGATATGGCTGTGTTCCTCCTGTTATAGTTAAAGTTACTGATCCGGTACTGTTTCCATAACATCCCACATTTCCTGTTGAAGAAATAGTTGGGGTTAAGCTACCGGAAGGTTGTGTGATGGTAACTGAAGCGCTGAACGTACATCCGTTCTGGTCTGTAATTGTAACGTTGTATGTTCCTGCCGGAATATTTGAAAGGTCTTCTGTTGTTTCGCCATTGCTCCAGTTGTATGAGTAAGGTGATGTACCACCAGTTACCACTAAGTCTATTGATGCATCGTTACCACCATGACAAAGTATGGGTGCAGTTTGTGTAATGTTTCCTGATAATGCTGCCTGCGGTTGCGTAATGGTTGCTGCACTTGTTAAAGTGCATCCGTTAGCATCTGTTATTGAAACTGTATATGTTCCGGCAGCAAGGTTGTTAATGTCTTCGCTGCTTGCACCATTGCTCCAGTTGTATGAATATGGAGGTGTACCTCCAGCAACAGTTAAATCAACACTTGCATTGTTTCCGCCAAAGCAAGACACTTGCTGGTTGATGGAAACTGTAGATGCAAGGCACCCTGCGGCTCGGTAATATTGGTGTTTAAAGTATAAGTACATCCTTGCGCATCGGTTACTGTTACAGTATATGAACCTGCATGTAAGCTGTCCAGATCTTCATTAACTGATCCGTTACTCCAGCTATATACGTATGGAGATGTACCGCCTGTTACGCTTATATCAATGCTACCGGTGTTGTTACCAAAACATAATACTGGTTGCGAAGCTGCTATGGATGTATTCAAAGCTCCTGACGGTTCGCTAATGGTAATACCTGTTGCGCTGCTGCAACCTTGTGCATCTGTTACGGTAACGTTATATGTACCTGCTGTTAATCCATTTAAGTTTTGTGTACTTGCACCATTGCTCCATGATATGGTGTACGGCATTGTGCCACCTGTTACCGTTAAATCTATAAAGCCATTATTACCACCGTTACAGAAAATATTTTGCGAGTTGGTAATTGCACTTGCTAAAGATGCAGCGGGCTGACTTAAGAAAACTGAATTTACTGACGTACACCCGTTGGCATCAGTAACAGTTACATTATACGTTCCTGAACTCAATCCCGATAAATCTTCTGATGTTGCACCATTATCCCAGTTGAATGAGTATGGTGTAGTTCCACCGGTTACTGTTAAATCAATAGCACCATTGTTTCCGCCATAGCAATTTATGTTTTGCGATGATGCCACTGCTGATGATAAGGTTGCCGTGGGTTGTGTAATGGTAGCGGTGTTTCCTGTTGTACAACCTTGGGCATCGGTTACTGTTACGGTGTAAACGCCAGATACTAAGTTGCTGATGTCCTCTGTTGTTTCGCCATTGCTCCATACAAAATTGTAAGGAGTTGTTCCGCCACTTACCGTTAAATCCACCGAACCATTATTTCCGCCAAAACAGTTTACGTTGGTGCTTGCGTTTACATTGCTACCCACAACGTTTGCGGGTTGCGTTACGTTAGCTGTTATGTTTGATGTGCAGCCATTAACATCAGTTACTGTTACAGTATAAGTTCCGCACTAATCCTGATAAATCTTCTGTAATTGCTCCTGTATTCCATTGATAAGAGTATGGAGTTGTACCACCTGTTACTGTTAAGTCAACTGTGCCGTTTGCACCACCTGTGCAATTTACATTTTGCGATGATGTTACTGTTGCGCTAAGTGCCGCTGCAGGTTCGTTAACTGCTATGGAATTAATAGCTGTTGTACAATTGTTGGCATCTGTAATGGTAACACTATATGTTCCGGCAACTAAGTTTGTTATTGATGATGTGTTGGCACCGTTGCTCCAAAGGAAATTATATGGTGAAGTACCGCCATTTACATTTAATGAAATGGAACCTGTGCTCTGTCCGAAGCAGTTGACATTTTGTGATGCGCCTATGGCAGCATTAAGTGGCTGCGCAGGTTGTGAAATTGCAATTGCATTAATGCTTTCGATACAACCGTTTGCATCGGTAACTGTTACTGAATAAACACCAGCCTGCAAGCCTGTTAAGTTTTGTGTGGTTGCACCATTGCTCCAGTTATATGAATAAGGAGATGTCCCACCAGTTACATTAATGTTGATAGAGCCATCACCAATTCCAAAGCAGTT
This sequence comes from Bacteroidota bacterium, assembly GCA_016714005.1. Taxonomy (GTDB): domain Bacteria; phylum Bacteroidota; class Bacteroidia; order AKYH767-A; family OLB10; genus JADJOA01. Next base: position 84,069 of record JADJOA010000002.1, on the reverse strand, counting down.
TACATTTTGTGTTGCGGTAGTGGAAGCACTTAATGCAGCCGTTGGTTGTGATAAAGTTACTGATGATGTGCTGATACAATTATTGGCATCGGTTACTGTTACTGAATAGCTGCCTGAGGCAACGTTGTTTATGTTTTGTGTAGTTGCACCATTGCTCCAGTTATAAGAGTAAGGAGCTGTGCCGCCTGTTACATTTAATGTTACACTACCAGTGTTTTGGCTATAGCAAAGGATATTTTGTGAGGTTGCAATACTGCTTGCCAATGCACCTGCCGGTTGCGAAACCGTTGCGCTTGATGTTGCTGTACATCCGTTTGCATCGGTTATAGAAACATTGTAAGTACCTGCATAAAGATTGTTGATGTCTTCGGTAGTTGCGCCATTACTCCATGTAAAAGTATATGGTGATGTGCCGCCTGCAACCGTTAAATCTACAGAACCATTTCCGCCACCATTACAAGCTACGTTGCCGGTGCTGGTAACTGAAGCACTTAATCCTGCCGTTGGTTGTGTAATGGTTATGGATGCAATGGTTGAACTGCAGCCTTGCGCATCTGTAACACTTACTGTATAAGTTCCAGATGGAATATTTGTTAAATCTTGTGTAGTTGCACCATTGCTCCATGAGTAACTGTAAGGTGATGTTCCTCCTGTAATAGTTAAATCTATTGAGCCAGTGCTGTTGCCATAGCATGCAACAGGAACTGTTCCTGTTACATTTGACGCAAGCGCTGCTGCCGGTTGTTGTATGCTTAATGTTGAGTTTCCCACTGTGCAACCTTGTGCATCGGTAACGGTAACCGTATATGTTCCTGCTGCAACGTTTGTTAAATCTTCTGTAGTTGCACCGTTACTCCATACATAAGAGTATGGCATAGTACCACCATTTATTGTTAAATCAATAGAACCCGTATTTCCTCCAAAGCAGTTTACATCATCAATGGCATTGTTTATAGACAGTGCCGCTGAAGGCTGTGTAATTTGCATGCTTGCCACTCCACTTGTACAACCGTTGGCATCGGTAACTGTTACCGTATAGGTTCCTACAGGTACATTAATTAAATTTTGTTGTGTAGAACCATTGCTCCACTGGTAAGAGTAAGGCAATGTTCCTCCGTTTATTGTTAATGTAATGGCGCCCGATGCATTTCCAAAACAGCTTACGTCCGTCACATTAAATCCTGTGTTTAATGCTGCTGTTGGCTGTGTAACCGAAAGTGCATTGTTTGCTACTGTACATCCGTTGGCATCGGTAACATTTACAGTGTAAATACCAGCCGATATGTTTGTTAAATCCTGTGTAGTTGCTCCATTGCTCCATAAGTAAGTATAAGGAGAAGTACCTCCTGTAACCGTTAAGTCAATTGCACCTGTATTGTTTCCAAAACAGTTTACACTACTCACGTTTACAGTTGATGCAAGTGCTGCGGATGGCTGAGATATAATTACTGATGGCAATGTTGTTTTACAACCGTTGGCATCAGTAACTGTTACAGTAAACGACCCTGCGCTTAATCCTGTTAAATCCTGTGTGGAAGCTCCGTTGCTCCATTGATAAGAATATGGTGCTGTTCCTCCTGTAATAGTTACATCAATACTTCCGTTGTTTCCTCCGTTACACAATACTGCATTTGCAGAGGTTACCACTGCTGCCAATGATGCGGCTGGCTGAGTAATTACTGCCGATGAGGTGCTTATACAACCATTTCCATCCGTAACTGTTACTGCAAATGTTCCTGCAGAAAGTCCAGTTAAATTTTGTGTAGTAGCGCCATTGCTCCATGCAAATGTGTAAGGAGCCGTTCCGCCCGATGCTGATAATGTGATAGAACCATTATTGCCTGCATGACATAAAATATTTTGTGATGAAGCGATAGAAGTACTTAATGCTCCGGCTGGTTGACTAACAGTACCCGTAGCCGCAGCGGTACATCCGTTGGCATCTATAATTGCTACACCATAAGTACCTGCATATAAGTTTGAAATATCCTGTGTGGTGGCGCCATTGCTCCAGTTATATGAATAAGGAGAAGTTCCGCCTGTTACTGTTAAATCTATAGAACCATTACCTCCACCGTTACAAGACACATTTTGTCCTGTAGTAACAGAAGTTGTTATTGGGTTTGTTGGTTGATTAATTCCTATCGGATTAATTTGTCTAGTACATCCGTTGGCATCAGTAATGGTTACAGAATAAATTCCTGCAACAACTCCTGTTATATCCTGTGTAACGGCACCGTTGCTCCAGTTATAAGAGTAGGGAGCAGTGCCACCGTTTACAGTTAAATTGATAGAACCATTTTGTCCGCCATTACAGCTTACATCAACTGTGCTTGCAACGGAGGCTGCAAGTGCAGCAGAAGGTTGCGCAATCGCAAGAGATGTTTGTTGTGATGTACATCCATTGGCATCGGTAACTGTTACAGTGTAGTTACCGGCAGCAATGTTTGTTAAGTTTTGCGAAGTAGCTCCATTGCTCCATGAATAAGTATAAGGTGATGTTCCTCCAGTTACTGTTAAGTTGATGGCGCCTGTGCTGTTTCCAAAACATAAAACCTGAGTTGATGACGCAGAAGTAAATAAAGCTGCGGCAGGCTGAGTAATGGTAACTACAGCTCCATTAGCAGTACATCCGTTGGCATCGGTTACAACTACGCTGTATGTACCTGCAGGTATGTTTGTTAAATTTTGTGTGCTTGCGCCATTACTCCAGTTATATGAGTAAGGCGAAGTTCCGCCATTTACAGTTAAGTTGACAGAGGCCGTTGCACTTCCAAAACAACCAACATTGGTTGAAGTTGTTGAGGTAGAAACTGCAGCGGCAGGTTGTGTAATGGTTATTGATGATTGTTGAATAGTACAACCATTTGCATCGGTAACTGTTACACCATAGGTGCCTGCTGGAATTCCGCTTAAGTCTTGAGTTGTTGAGCCGTTACTCCAGTTGTAAGAGTATGGTTGAGTACCTCCGCTAACATTTAAATCAACAGAGGCATTATTTCCACCAAAACATGAAACATTTTGTGTTGCCGCAACCGAAGTTGCAAGTGATGCACCAGGTTGTGAAATGGCTATTGCATTAACAAATGTGGTACAGCCATTGGCATCGGTAACTGTTACCGAATAACTGCCTGCCTGTAAGTTCGAAATATTTTGCGTGGTAGCACCGTTGCTCCAAGTATATGAGTAAGGGGATGTACCACCCGTTGCATTTAAGCTGATAGAACCTGTTGCTCCTCCAAAGCATCCTACATTTTGGGTTGCATTAACTGATGATGCCAAGGCTGCACCAGGTTGAGAAACTGCAATACCGTTAGCGGTAGTAACACAACTGTTGGCATCGGTAACAGTAACGTTGTAAGAACCTGCCGGAATATTGTTAATGTTTTGTGTGCTTGCACCATTGCTCCATTGATAACTATATGGTGATGTTCCTCCGTTTACTGTTAAAGTTATTGCGCCATTACTCAATCCATGACAAGAAACATTTTGTGATGACGCTCCCGAAGCGCTTAACGCACCCGTTGGCTGAGTTATGGTTTGTGTTGCAGTGTTTGTACAGCCGTTTGCATCAGTAACAGTAACTGAATATGTTCCTGCTGCAAGCCCGTTAAGGTCTTGTGTGGTTGCACTGTTACTCCATACATAAGAATAAGGTGCTGTTCCGCCCGCTACATTTAAATTGATAGCACCGTTGTTTCCGCCAAAGCAAAGCACGTTTGACGAACTGCTCACTGATGTGGCTAATGCACCTGCCGGCTGTGTTACCGTTGCATTTACAGATGTTGTACATCCATTTGCATCAGTTATAGTTGCAGTATATGAACCGGTGTTAAGACCGCTTATGTCTTGTGTGATTGCTCCGTTGCTCCATTGATATGTATAAGGAGTTGTTCCACCATTAACAGTTAAATCTACTGAGCCGTTTCCACCACCGTTACACGATACGTTTTGCGAACCGGTAACAGAAGCAGATAAACTTGCCGATGGTTGTGAAATATTGATAGATGCAATGGTTGAATTACATCCATTGACATCTGTAACATTTACTGAGTAAGTTCCTGATGGTACATTTGAAATATTTTGTGTGGTTGCCCCATTACTCCATAAATAAGTGTATGGCGATGTGCCCCCTGTTACATTAATGTTTACACCGCCTGTTGCATTTCCAAAACAGTTTACCTGTTGTGTACCTGCAATGGTTGAAGCAAGTGCAGCAGCCGGCTGATTTACATTCATGCTCATACTGGCAGTTGTACATCCGTTGGCATCAGTAATTGTTACTGTATATGTTCCAGAAGCAATATTGTTTATGTCTTGGGATGTTGCTCCATTGCTCCATTGATAACTGTAAGGAATGGTGCCACCTTGTACGGTAATATCAATCGCACCTGTGTTATTTCCAAAGCAGTTTACGTTGGTTACATAATTATTGGAACTTAAGGCAGCAGCAGGTTGTGTTACTGCCATTGTTGCAACGGCATTGGTACATCCGTTGGCATCAGTAATTGTTACTGAATAATTTCCGGCTGCAATGTTTGTTAAGCTTTGTGTGTTGGCACCATTGCTCCATAAAAATGTGTAAGGAGTTGTACCGCCTGTTACAGTTTGTGTAATGGCGCCTGTGTTGTTTCCAAAGCAATTTACGTTGGTAATAGTGTGGCTGTTAGAAAGCGCAGCCGAAGGTTGCGTTATGGTAATTGAGTTTTGTGCTGATGTACATCCGTTGGCATCGGTAACAGTTACTGAATAAGTTCCTGCTGTTATGCCAGAAAGATTTTGTGTGGTTGCTCCATTGCTCCAAGCAAATGTGTAAGGAGTAGTACCACCGTTGACAGTAAGATTAATACTGCCTGTTGCGTTGGCAAAGCAGTTTACATTTCCTGATGTGATGGATGATGTTAATGCTGCAGCAGGTTGTGAAATATCAATACCTGTTGCAGTTGTTGAACATCCCTTGCTGTCGGTAATTGTTACAGAATAAGTTCCAGCTGTAATGTTACTAAGGTCTTGTGTATTTGCGCCATTGCTCCATGCATAAGAATAAGGAGCGGTTCCACCGGCAGGTGTAATGTTGATAGCACCTGTGTTATTCCCAAAACAGTTTACCTGTGTTTGTGCAGTAGTAACCGACAATTCAACAACAGGTTGAGTAATATTTACTGAAACCTGTGAATCGGTACAGCCATTTCCATCGGTAACGGTAACCGTGTATGCACCGGCAGGTACATTTGAAATATTTTGTGTAGTGGCGCCATTGCTCCATGCGTAAGTATATGGTGCGGTGCCACCTGTGGTTGTTAAATTAATTGCACCCGTTGAATTGCCAAAGCAATTTACATTGGTAACTGTATTATTTAAGTTAATTGCCGCTGCAGGTTGTGTAATGTTTACCGAAAATGATTTTGTACACAAAGCACCATCGGTTACTGTTACTGAATAATTTCCGCTGGCACATTCGTTAAATCCTGAGTAGTTACTCCGTTACTCCACAGGTAAGTGTAACTTCCGCTTCCATCAGCTACGCTTAAATCCGCAGAGCCTGTGTTAGCACCGTTACACAATACATTGGTAGCAGTTATGCTTCCCGAAATATTTGATGTGGTATTTACCACAGGGTTCATTACCTTGGTGCAACTGTTGGCATCCGTAACGGTAACCGTATAGGTTCCGGCACATAATCCGGTTACATCCTGCGTTGTTTGACCATTACTCCAGGCATAAGATAAAGTTCCTGTTCCACCGGTGGCTGTTAAATCAACACCACCATTGCACTGGCCCACACAAACTACATTGGTAACTGTGGTTCCAACAGTAAGTTCTGTAGGTTGTGTTATGGTAACAGATTTTGTCATTGAACAGCCGCCTGCATTGGTTACCGTTACTGCATAAGTGCCGGGTGCGAGATTGGTAGCTGTTGGTGTTGTTTGAACTGGAGTGGTGTTCCATGAGTATGTTAAACCGTTTCCGGAAACGGGTGTTGCAGTTGCTATACCATTGTTAGCACCGTTACAAGTAATATTGGTTGATGTTACATAAAAGTTTGGTCCGGGTACATATATATTGTACGAAAATGTTTGCACACCGTTTGTAGGGCAGGCATTGTCTTGTACCGTAACTGTAAATGTATTTGGGTTGGGACCAATATCTGCCGAAGTAGGTGTCAGCAAAAAGTTAAGGTAGGGCGGTTTCCGCTGCCAACGGTTACCGTAGCAGTTGGAATACTTTGTGCAATGTTGTTTGCAATGCTTACTACCTGTGTTGCATCGGCATCGTTGGTGTTAATATTAAAACAAACCTGTTGGTTTGGGCAAACATCAATGCTGAAGCTATTGGTTCCGTTAATGCCCGATGCCGTTGGTAAACTGTTGGAGCATGGTACTGTGTAAACCTGCATGTCGCGTATTACACTTCCTATTTGCACACCATTACGGTATTCCTTTACCAAAATTGCAAGAATACCAATCTGCTGTAGTGTAGGTGTAAAGTTCATATCACCAGTTAACGTATTTACTGTAAATGGTGTACTCGATTGCACAGGCATGGTAGTGCTGTTGGGTGATATATAAGTTACGTTAGATGTCTCACTGATTTTTGGAGTGATAATTTGATATGCTAAGGAGTCTCCATCGGCATCTAACACACCATGGTTGTAATTAAAGTTCTGCCCTATGCATACAAATGCAATAGGTACATTTGAAAATACCGGAGAACTATTGCAGGATGCTGCCTGGTTATTCAGTTTGGCTTCCACATAAATTAAGCTTGAGTTGGCACATGGGTTTTGAATGGTGGTAATGGCGCAGTTACGGCAGCAAACACTGTAGCTAAAAACCCAATCGGTAGATGCAGATGGAAGTGTTATTGTGGCACGGTAAACAAACTTCCTGATACCAACAGATGAACCGTTGTTGCAGGTACTAGCTGATGTCTGACATGGAACAGTAATCTCCTGTCCGGTGCCAGCAATTTTATTAGCAGTAAGGGTAAGGTTTACGTTTTTAATTACCGACTTGTAATTAATAGTAATCGTTGAAGGCTCGGCAACACCACCGCAATCGCGGTAGAAGGTGGCTTCAATCTCGTACTGCAATCCTCCAAGGCAGCGGTAGGTTAAATCGGCACCAGCAGCATGTGTTGCCTGTACTTTTTGAGAGGATAAAACTGTGGTTGCAACAGTTAAAATGGTAAGCAAACAAAGCTTATTTAGTTTGTTGCCAAGTTGGTTAATAAATGTAAAGGTGTTCATATAAAAACATTTTTTCACACGTCTTTATACTACACACGCACACTAAAGTTCCGTTTTTCTTACAGTAAATTGAAAATATTTGGCCTGAAAAAATCTTTTAAAAACGTAACTTTTATTTTTTGATATTCGTTTTAAGGGGATTTTTATGAGAGAAGAGCATTGACATCAAAAAAGGCTGATCTCCTTAGGAGATACAGCCTTTTTTGATTATCTATACTTACGGTATTACTTATTCAGTACTAATTTTTGTACCTGAACTTTTTACCACTTTCTATCACAATGTGATAAACTCCATTTCAAAAAACGTTCTATATCAAATTGTTTTTAAACTTGAGTTAACAAGATTTAATTTTTCTGAAACAACAGTTTCTCCTAATATGTTTACAATTTTTAAGTTTAAATTGTCAGTAGCATTATTTAAGGCGTTAATCTCTAAACTGAAAACACCAGAAGATGGATTTGGAACTATGCTGAAAGCAATGTCATTGTCAATGTTACTTACAGCAGTATTGGTGCAGATAACGGGAACCATTAAATGAGAAAGCGTTAATCCCCACGAGGTAGGAGTCTCAGAGTAGGCATGCCAGTCGTTTGTAGAAAACTGTTCGTAGCCGGTATTAACAGTAGAATCTAAATCACTTGAAGTTATAATAGCCAATGTATCACCCGCAGTGTAAGTTAATCCTATTCCTATATATATATCACCTGAAACAGCAATATCCGGAGTAAAATCAATATAAGTTGGAACCAGATTTGAAGCATCAGCTGCTGCAGTTGAATAAGTAGCTGTGGCAGTTCCAAGTACAGTTAGTGGCAAGCCCCCTGCTCCGTCATTATCCCAAACATTTATCGGAAAAGTATTGGTTGTATTACTTGCTGTAGCTACACCAAATGAAATATAAACACCATCAATAACAGAGTTGGCAGCCACTCCAAAATATTTTTCAGCTTTTGCTATATCCAGGTAATCGTTATGTCCGCTTACATACCCCCATCCTGAGCTAGCATAAACAGTTGGCGTGCCTGTTGTCGGAAAGTTGGTGATGGAATCGCAAGCCGTACCACCACTGTTTCCTACTACAATGTAACCGGTTTTAGTTTCTGTGTCATTGCCTGATGCATTGGTAGCTGTAAGTGTAACGGTGTAAGTACCTGCTGTATTGTAAACTACATTGGATGGATTTTGTACAGTGGAAGAGGCTGGGGTACCGCCAGCGAATGTCCATGACCATGATGTAGGAGTGTTCGTACTTAGGTCAGTAAAGTTAACACTTCCGCCAACAGGTATACTGGTAACGTTAGCCGAAAAGTTAGCGTTAGGCGCTAGCGATGGCGCCTGGCAACCCAAGGAGGTTGTAAGACTTAATCTTGACCCAGCAAGGCATGCAAGTATTCTGTTAGTTTGACCCTGAGAAAACATATACATACAAGCATCATCCACATAATCCATATAATTCATTGTTTGATCGTTTTGATCTGAAGTGTATGGTGCAGGGAATGGTGCAGTTTCTGTACATGAGTTTTGAGTGCCCGGACAGCCAAAGTTTGAACCTGAAGTTGGAGGAGTATCACAAACATTATCGCCAGAAGTGGAGCAGTTATTATTGTTACCACCAGCGCAGCCGCCCTGAAAAGTGTGGTAAAGATTTAACCAATGCCCAACCTCATGTGTTAAGGTTCTTCCAAGGTGATAAGGGTTTGCTGTTCCTAATGCACCAGGTCCTCCAACAGCAGAATAAAGAACAACAACGCCATCAGTTGCAGCAGATCCACCCGGGAACTGTGCATACCCTAATAAACCGCTTCCTAAGTTACAAACCCAAACATTTAAGTACTGGTTTCTATTCCAAATGTCAGCACCGCCTTGCGCAGTGTATTTTACATTATTATTCTGAGACCATGAAGTTACTGTGGTGCTTACACGGTTAATACCTGTAGTTGCATTACCGTTAGGATCACGCTGGGCAAGGCAAAATTGTACGGTGGTGTTGGCAGCAATAGGCTTGAAGGCAGCAGGAATTAGGTTGGTATCCGCATTGGCTTTTGCATAATCTAAATTGAGCCTTTCTAATTGCGCATTGATGCGTGCTGTAGAAATGTTTTGTGCGGTGTTTGCATAAATTACGTGAAACACAACCGGAATAGTAATTACCATTTGTCCGTTTCTATATTGAACATTTTGCGGATTAAAATTCCTGGTAAATTCTTCGATTTTCTCTCTTTCAAGAATTAATGATGGATCAGCTTTTTCAAGTTGCTCCTGGTATTCTGTGGTTCCGCAACGCTGGAAGGTTTGTGCGTTTGCAAAAGTTGATACAGCCAATGCTGCAATTAGTAGAATTTTTTTCATTTTAATTTTTATGGATTTTAATTTGGTTGCGCGAAATTAATTTTAAAACAATATAAGAAGGAAATGGTTAATAATTACCTCAAATTGTGAGTAACTGAGCATACATCATTAGAAAAAATAGTATTTGGTTAAAAACTTTACAAGTTGTTATTGAAGTGTTTTCTTATATTTCTGAAATACCGAACGATTTTTCTAGGTCTAAATCCACCATTTTTACAGAGATAATTAACTTAAAATTCCCTCTCTCATCCCTCATTATTTTATCTTTGGAGCTTTATTTTTTATAAATGATTGTATTAAATAATATCAGTTTTGATTATGGCGGGAGGTACCTTTACCGCGACACATCCTGGCATATAAAACCCAATGAGCATATTGGATTAATAGGAGCAAATGGCACCGGTAAATCAACCGTTGAGGGTTATTACAGGAGAGTATTCTTTATCGGGCGGAGAAATTACAGGCAGGCGTAACCTGGCCATTGGTTTCTTAAACCAGGATTTGCTTTCGTATGAAAGTGAAAACAACATACTGCATGTTGCCATGGAAGCATTTGAAAAGGGAAAATGCCTTGCATGATGAGATCGAAGAGATTTTAAAGAAGTTAGAAACCGACCATAGCGAGGAAATCTTACATCGCCTGCACGATTTGCAAACGGAGTACGAGCACTTAGATGGTTACAACATCCAATACAAAGCCGAAGAAATTTTGGAAGGACTTGGGTTTACTACCAAAGATTTGCATCGCCCGTTAAAAGAGTTTAGCGGTGGATGGCGTATGCGTGTTATGCTCGCAAAAATTCTGCTCAAGAAACCAGACTTGTTATTACTTGATGAGCCTACCAACCACCTTGACTTACCATCTATACAGTGGTTAGAGGAGTATTTAAAAAATTACGAAGGCGCTTTTATCATCGTTTCTCACGATAGATATTTCCTTGATAAAACCATTGACATTACTGCCGAAATTGCCAATGAGAAAATCACACTTTATCCCGGCAACTATTCTTTTTTCTTAGAAGAAAAGGCGCAACGGCAAGAGTTACAGCACGCACAATTTAAAAACCAGCAAAAATATTTCAGCGAACAACAAAAGCTTATTGACCGTTTCAGAGCCAAGGCCTCAAAAGCAAAAATGGCTCAGTCAAGAATGAAAATGTTGGAGCGCGTTGAGCGTATTGATGATGTGGAAAGTGATGCACCAACGGTGAGAATAAAATTTGATGTAGGTCATCAGCCCGGCAAGGTGTTGTATGAAATGAAAAATGTTTCGAAGAGCTATCCTGATATAAAAATATTAGACCATACTTCTTTTGCGATAAACCGTGGCGATAAAATTGGATTCATTAGCGCCAACGGAAAGGCAAATCAACTTTGCTGCGAATGATTAACGGCACCGAGTCGTTTACCGGTCAAAATTGACGGGCACAATGTGGTGCCTTCTTTTATGCAGCATCAGTTAGAGAGTTTGGGATTGGATAATACTTTGCTGGAAGAATTACAAAAACATGCTCCCGAAGAAAAGGACAGCACTTTTCGTGCGCTGCTGGGAGCATTTCTATTTAGAGGCGATGATGTGTTTAAGAAAATAAAAGTGTTGAGCGGTGGCGAAAAAGCACGTGTGGCTTTGGCAAAAACTATACTTACCAAAGCCAACTTCCTGTTACTTGATGAGACCACCAACCACCTTGATATGAAAACGGTAAACATCCTAATAGATGTGATGCAGGAGTATGAAGGAAGTTATGTGGTGGTATCACACGATAGATATTTTGTTAGTGAAATAGCTAATAAGATTTGGTTTATAGAAAACCATCAGCTAAAGGAGTATCCAGGGACTTACGATGAGTATGAAGCCTGGCGCCTTCGTTTAAAAAACGAAAAGAAAAACATCCCTGCATCCAAACCAGTTGTTGAAGTGAAAGAAGAAAAGAATGATTTACAAAAGCAGCGTGAGCAAAGTAAAGAAAAGCAAAAACAGCTGAATCAGTTAAATAAGCAAATAGAAAATTTAGAAAGGAGTTGAAGAAGTTGATTGGTGATAAGGAAAAGTAATGGCTGAACTCAATGAACTCTCCTTAACTACTCAGTCTGATAAAATAAAATCAACTCAAATTAAGTTTAACGATATAGAGAAGTTAGAGCAACAGTTGCGCGAGCAATGCGATGTATTGTTATTGCAGCAAAGGGAAATGGAAGAAGGAAATTAATATCTACATCACTAAATGAAATCACTTTTTATCTCTTTTTATTTGTTTTTAATGCTTTCGGTTCCATTTGCAGTTGCCGACAGTGCGATTATTTCAGCAACAATTTTTTGCGTTACACAGATTTTATTTATCGTGAGAATATTAAAACAGTAAAGCTTAATCCCGTTCAGTACGAGTTTGGTTCTCCAATTATAGAGTTGAACAGCAACGAACAACTAAGGCTATCTTTTTATGATTTAGATGCCGATACCAAGTTATTGGTACACTTATGTACATTGCGATGCAAACTGGCAACCATCTCAGCTTAGCCAAATGCAGTACATTAATGGTTTTACTGAAAACCGGATTGCGGATTACCGCTTTTCTTACGGTACACTGCAACGTTTTACACATTACGAGTTAAAGTTCCCTATTGAAGAAAGCCGTCCATTGTATTCCGGCAATTACTTGCTGAAGGTAATTCTGGGAAACAACCCCGACAGCCTTGTACTTACCAAAAGATTTATGGTGGTTGAAAAATCGGTGGAGGTGGTTGCACGCACCCACCAAGGAACCAGTATTGAAGAAAGAAATGCAAAACAAGAAGTTGATTTTTCCATCAGGTATGAAAGTTATCAGATCCAAAATCCATTTGGCGATTTAAAAACGGTGGTATTACAAAATGGCAGATGGGATAACGCTATTACTAACCTTAAGCCACTCTACTTAAAAGACAAAGAACTGGATTACGATTATGACGAAGAAAATAATTTTTGGGGCGGTAATGAATTCAGGCATTTCGACCTGAGAAGCCTGAGATATGAAACGGAGTATATCAAATCGATAAATAAAAGCGAAGATCAGATTGATGTTTACCTGATGTCTGATGGCAAACGAAGTTTTGACCGATACAGTACTCAACCCGACATTGACGGCAAGTATGAAATCAGGAATTATGATGGTAATGAAAGCGACTTAGCTGCTGACTATGCATTTGTACACTTTACACTTTTATATGACGAGCCGTTACAACGTTCCAGCTTTTACATATTGGGTGAGCTTACTAACTGGCAGTTAAGAAAGGAAAACCGTCTTACCTATAATTATGATACAAAGGTTTACGAAGGTATTCTTTATCTGAAGCAAGGCTATTATAATTATCAGTATGTTTTGTTAGAGGATGGCAAAACCGTTGCCGATGAAACCTACATTGAAGGCAGCCATTGGGAAACAACCAATGAGTATTTGATTCTTGTTTATCATCGCCCACCAGGTGCACGTTATGATAAGTTGATCGGGTTTACCCGAACAGGAATGTGACCGCAACTATATTTCTTCTTGTTATTTTTGTGCTTTTAATTCTCTTTTAAAATGACTCAGCTTTATCTTGAAAGCGCCAGCAGGCAATTTGAGTATTACAAACTGCTTGGCGAAAAAACTTTTGATCAATTGTCAGATGAGAAACTATTTTGGCAATACAATATCGATAGCAACAGTATTGCCACCATTGTAAAACATTTATGGGGAAATATGCTTAGCAGATGGACAGACTTTTTAACTACAGATGGAGAGAAGTCATCGCGCCAGCGTGATGCGGAATTTGAGAATGATATAGATTCAAGAACTGAATTGTTGCAGAAATGGAATGAAGGATGGGCTTGTCTGTTTAATGCAATCAGAAATTTAAAGGACGAAGATTTTAAAACAGAAGTGTTTATTCGCAACCAGGGACATTCAGTTATTGATGCTATCAACAGGCAATTGGCTCATTATTCATACCACGTTGGGCAAATTGTTTACATAGGAAAGATGGCATTTGAAAATTGGAACTCTTTGTCAATTCCCAAAAACCAATCAAAAGCTTTTAATGAAAGTAAATTTTCTAAGCCAAAACATACTGAACATTTTACGGAGGAGGTTTTAAAAAACAAGAAAATATATCATGCACGTAATATGTTTATAAGAGAAGCCGTAGTGAAAGACATTAGTCAGATACAGATTGTGAGAAATTCTGTAAAAGAAAATATGCTTTCGAATCCGGCACTGGTAACAGACGCTGACTGCGAAGAATTTATAACCAGAAGAGGTAAGGGATGGGTATGTGAAGTGAATAATCAGGTTGTTGGTTTTGCCATTGCCGATTTAAAAGAGCATAATATTTGGGCACTGTTTCTTAAACCTGAATTTGAAGGAAAAGGTACAGGCAGAAGGCTGCATGATATAATGATGGATTGGTATTTTTCTCAAACAAAAAACAAAGTTTGGTTAAGTACAACTCCGGGAACAAGAGCCGAAAAGTTTTATAAGGATAGTGGATGGACTCCTGTTGGCATGTATGGCAAAGGTGAAGTTAAATTTGAAATGACTTTTTGATGAGTGGTAACGGCAAAAGCAAAAAAATGCAATAGCTTTAACACTTCCAAAAACAAACTGAAACTTTAAACTAAAAAGTCATATTAGCGCCAATACTCGGAAGTATGGGCAATTGGTTAATACGTCTGTAACGCACTCTGTCAAAATAAAAAATATTTTCTCTGTCATAAGCATTTACCACACTTGCCACAACTTGTATTTCGCTGTTTTTTCCAACATAAAAATTCTTCTTAACAGAAAAATCCAAACGGTGATAATCAGGCAAACGCTTTTGGTTGTAGTCGCCATAAATAATTCCTATTTGTCCGTTAGAGGTGGTGTAATTTGTTTGCAAGCCCCCGCTTTGGAAGTTTAAATATGGATAATAACCTTGTGTTTGCGTAAATGGAAATCCTGATCCATAATTCCAACGCATATCTGCTTCCCAATCATTCTTTTTTCCAAACTTGTATGTTACCACTACATTAACATTGTGCCTTCTATCAAAATGCGGATAATATTCATAATTACCATTATCACGTGTTGAAAAGCCAAGCGAGTAAACCAACCAAACATATAATCTTCTGTAATCGTACTTGAGTGTAAAATCAGCACCTTGTGGCCAATCCTCTTCAATGATAAAATCTTTTTTAATAGAATCAGGCTCATCGCGGTGTACGCCATCATCAGGGTAAATTTTATCGCGGTTAAGATTAATAAGCTGATTAAAATCTTTCATGTAAACCTCAGCATTGAAAGTAATGCGCTTGGTTACATCATACTCCACACCGGCAAGAATATGCTTTGCATGTTGCAGGCGGCTATCCACGCCCCTGTTTTTAAACTCTTCCTGTAAGTTATCAGGGTCAGATAAAAAACCATAAAATAAATTTACCACATCCCGGTCTGACACGGCAGCCAAAAGATTTTGTGCATACAAGCCGCCTGCAGCTTTCAGTCTTATTTTATCACTGATATTATATTTTAAACCAAGGCGCGGCTCTGGAGAAAACTCATTTAAAGATGCATAGTACTGAAATCTAATAGAAGGATCGACCACCAATTTCTTTACAACAAACTTGTACTTAAAAAATACACCAAGCTCTGTAGTGTTTTCAACGGCAGAAATTTTCGTATTAACATAGTTATAAAATGTGTAATCGGTTTTAAACCCGAAATTTCAAAACCATAATTAATATCGTTCTTGCCAATAAAGTAAGTCCATCCCAAGCCCATATTAAAGCCGTTGACAAGGCTTGTTCGGGGTTTTTCATCACCTTCAACTTGCGTTATTTTATATTTACTGTAAGCAAAGTTGCCATCAAGCAATGTTGCTGATGAACCCGGAACCAAAATAAAGTTGCTCCCAAACCCTGTACTCTCCCAATTCAACTTTGCCTGATTTGTATAGTTAACTTTATCTGTAAAATTAAAGCCAAAGAAATTTACCTTACTGCCGTTGGCACCATTCAAGTTCACTTTAGCATATACATCATTAAATGAGTAGGGTAAACCATCTTCGTTAACATGCTTGTATAAAACTTTTGAAGATTGATTGAGATAAGAATTTTTAAGTGAAACTATAAATGATGCACTTCCACCACCATCTTCTTTTTGTTTGGCAAGCGGTCCTTCAAGCAAAACTTTAGATTGAAAAGTTCCTGTAGAAACTTTTCCTGCAAAACGTTTTTTATTTCCATCGCGTGTGGTTATATCCATTACAGATGAAATGCGCCCACCAAACTGACCACCAAACCCTCCTGTATATATGTCGGCATTTTTCATTATGTCGGTATCAAATACACTAAACAATCCTATTGAGTGAAAAGGATTGTAAATGGTCATTCCATCTAACAATACTTTGTTTTGTATCGGAGTTCCTCCTCTGATGTAGAGTTGCCCGCCCTGGTCTCCTGAGAAAACTACACCTGGTAAAACCTGTAGGTACTGCACCAAATCTGGATCAGCACCTATGGTGGGTATTTGTTTAATGTCTTTAGGTGTGAGTGTGGCTACACTCATTTTTACTTCTGTTTTCTGCGCTTCGCGCTCGGCACTAATTTCTACCGATTGCAGTGTAACTGCTTTTTTTGGCAGATAAAGTTTGCGCGTAATTATGTCCTCTTCAGCAACAATAACTTCCTGAGTAATGGTGTCAAACCCAATGCCTGTAGCAGTTAAAATATAGCTACCCTTTGGCACTTTAACAATTGAGTAATATCCGTTAATGTCGGTATTAACACCTAATGTGGTGCCTTTTAAATAGACATTAACGAAAATGGCGGGCTCACCGGTTTCTTTTTCGTAAACAAAACCACGTATGGTTGTTGTTTGAGCTTTTGTTAATTGTGTGCCGAGTATGAGAATTAAAAAGGCACTGAAAATTTTATTTTTTAAATACATAAATCTATTTGCTCATTGTTATTATTACATCAAACTCGTCTTTAGTTAGCGGCTGAACAGAAAGGCGTCCTATGCGAACGAGGGCAATATCTTTTAATTTTTTTTCTGCTTTAATTGCTGCCAGCGTTACATGTTTTTTAAGCGCTTTGTGTGGCTTAATATCAACAGCTACCCATTTGTTTTCCGAAGTAGTAGGATCCTGGTAGCTTCTTTAATTACTTCAGCAACTCCAACCACTGCCAATCCTTCATTGCTATGATAAAAAAGAACCTTGTCGCCCTTTTTCATTGTATTAAGGTGAATACGTGCAGCAAAATTGCGTACACCCGTCCATGCAGTTTGCCCATCTTTAACAAAATTATCCCATGAATAAGCAGAGGGTTCTGATTTTACAAGCCAATAATTCATATACAAAGTTATTTTTTAAGGGATTGCAAAGAAAGAATTTTTTGTTTACGACACAGGTGTTAAGGAAGAATTTAACCAATTGAACTGTAAGGTTTGAAAATATAAAAGAATCTAATGGAGGTTTTTATGCCGCAATTATTTCGACATTCATTTAAACATTAAAATTGTAAATTAAATTTTCCGTATGAATAAATTTATATTATGCCTTATCGTAATTCTGATTATGAGTTGCGACACTTCTTTTAACAAAATGAAATTTGTTGGAAAACAAGTAATTTCGGAACTAAATATGAATGTGATGGCAGGCTTTGCACCCGTTAATGGATTAAAAATGTATTACGAAATAAGCGGTAAAGGCGAACCACTTGTTTTAATACATGGTGGCGGATCTACCATTGAAACAACTTTTGGTAGAGTTAAAAATGAGTTCGCTAGAACACACAAAGTAATTGCTGTAGAAATGCAGGCTCACGGACATACTGCAGACATTGACAGACCGCTAAGTTTTGTTCAGGACGCTGATGATATTGCAGAACTGCTGAAATACTTAAATATAACCAAAGCTAGTATTTTCGGTTTTAGCAATGGAGCAAGCACTGCTTTACAAATTGCGTTACGTCATCCTGATTTAACTAATAAAATAATTGTTGCTTCTACATTTTATAACAAGAAAGGCGCACCATCATGGTTTTGGGATATGATGAGTAAACCAACTTTTGAAAGCATGCCCCAACCATATAAAGATGCTTTTTGAAAATTAATCCTGACACCAATGCACTACACCGTATGTATGAAAGAGGTGTGCAAGAGTGTAATCGTTCACTGAAATGACTACAGAAGAAATAAAAGCATAAAAGCGCCCGCGCTGATTATAGCAGGAGAAAAGGATGTGGTAACACCCGAGCACGTAACAGAGATGCACATGCTAATACAAAACTCAAGACTTGCCATTTTAGCCGGTGGGCATGGTGATTATATTGGTGAAATTACCACTCCACAAAATCCTGCACAGATAGCCACCACGGTGGAAATGATTAATGAGTTTTTGAAATAAGTAACTTCTGTTTCTGTTGATGTAGTTACATTAACCAACATTTTCCTTTTAATAATTTTTCAATTCTATGACTTTTAACTCTACTGAATAATTTTAAGTTTGAACCACTTTAAAAACAACAAAACATTTTTATGGGCAAGCGATTAATAAGGCAGGTGGCAGTGCTGGGTTCGGGTGTAATGGGTTCGCGTATTGCATGCCAATTTGCAAATATTGGCGCTGAGGTTTTGTTGCTAGATATTGCCCCCAAAGAATTAACACCAGAAGAACAGGCAAAAGGACTAGCGCTTGAAAGCACGGCAGTAAAAAACAGGATTGTAAATGCTTCATTACAAATAGCTATTAAATCAAATCCTAATCCGCTTTACCACAAATCTTTTGCATCAAGAATTAAAACCGGAAATTTTACTGATAATTTAAAAGATATTTCGGCTGCCGATTGGATTATTGAAGTTGTGGTAGAAAATCTGGAAATAAAAAAATCTCTTTTTACGGAAGTAGAAAAGTATCGCAAATCAGGTACACTCATTACTTCCAACACATCCGGCATTCCTATTCGCATGATGTGTGAAGGACGAAGTGATGATTTTAAAAAGAACTTTTGCGGCACACATTTTTTCAATCCTCCACGCTATCTTCCCTTATTGGAGATTATTCCGGGACCAGAAACAGATAAAACTGTTTTGGATTTTTTAATGGAATATGGAAGCGTTTATTTAGGCAAGCGCACCATTCTTTGTAAAGACACGCCTGCATTTATTGCTAACCGTATTGGCGTGTTTGGTATTATGGCTTTGTTTCATTTGGTTGATGAAATGGGATTAACTGTTGAGCAGGTTGATAAACTTACCGGACCCGTTATAGGCAGACCAAAATCTGCAACTTTCCGTACTTGCGATGTTGTTGGATTGGATACACTCATTCATGTTGCTAATGATGCTTACGTAAATTTACCTGACGATAGCCAGCGCGAAAAATTTAAACTGCCTCCATACATAACCATGATGGCGGTAAAAAAATGGTATGGCGATAAAACAAAACAAGGCTTTTATAAAAAGACAAAAAACGAAAAAGGCAAAACCGAAATACTTGCACTCAACCTAAAAACGCTTGACTATCAACATCAGCAAAAAACAAAATTTGCCACGCTTGAACAAACAAAAACCATTGACGATTTAGCCACGCGCCTTAAAGTTTTGATTGCAGGCAAGGATGTTGCCGGAGAATTTTACCGCAAAAGTTTTTATGGTTTGTTTCAATATGTAAGCGAGCGCATCCCCGAAATTACCGATCAGCTTTATAAAATAGATTACGCAATGAAAGCCGGATTTGGATGGAAATGGGCCGTTTGAAATCTGGGATGCGCTGGGGGTAAAAGCAACTTTAACCGAAATGGAGAAAGCAGGATATAAACCTGCGCAGTGGGTTTATGACATGCTAGCCAAAGGCATTGAAAGTTTTTGGTCGCAGTCAAACAATTTTATAACCTACTATCACATTGAAACAGGCACATATAAATTTATTGGTGAAGATGCCAATGTTGTAAAACTGAAACGTTACAACGCTGAAAAAACTATCTGGAAAAATTCGGGAACAACATTAACCGATATTGGTGAGGGTATTGTTAACCTATCCTTTCACACCAAAATGAATACCATTGGTGGCGAAGTTTTACAGGGAATAAACAAAGCCATTGAAATTGCGGAAAAAGATTTCAGGGGACTGGTGATAGGCAATGAAGGTGCAAACTTTAGTGCAGGTGCAAACCTCGCTATGGTTTTTATGATGGCTGTGGAGCAGGAGTTTGATGAAATAGATTTTGCTGTCCGTGCTTTTCAGAATACGAGCATGCGTATCAGGTATTCAGGTATTCCTGTTGTGGTTGCACCACATGGTTTAACCCTGGGTGGTGGTTGCGAAATGAGTTTACATGCCGATAAAGTACAGGCAGCTGCCGAAACGTATATCGGTCTCGTTGAATTTGGTGTTGGCTTAATACCCGGTGGTGGTGGCAGTAAAGAGTTTACAGTTCGTTTTGCCGATGAAGTAAAAACCGGTGACATTGAACTGAATATTTTACGCGAAAGATTTTTAACCATAGGCACTGCAAAGGTTGCAACAAGCGCCAGCGAAGCTTTTGATATGGGCATATTGCGCAAAGGAAACGATGCAATTACGCTTAATAAAGAACGTTTACTTACTGATGCAAAAAACTCCTGCATAGCACTTGCCGAAGCAGGTTATATTAAACCCGTTCCAAGAAAAGATATAAGAGTATTGGGAAAACAGGGATTGGGAATGATATATGCCGGAGCCAATGCAATGGTAAGCGGACATTACATGAGTGAATATGACAAACATATTTCGTTAAAGTTGGGTCATGTAATGTGTGGCGGAGAACTATCAGGGCCAACATTAGTAAGCGAGCAATATCTGTTGGACTTAGAGCGTGAAGCATTCCTGTCTCTTTGTGGCGAACAGAAAACACTTGAAAGAATTCAATCAATTTTAACAACAGGTAAACCGCTGAGAAATTAATTCTGAAATAATACCCCACCTAAATCCTCCCCGTAGGGGCTTGCAGATGACAAAATCAGTATTTAAAAACAAATGAATTAACTTTTCAGTTATAATCAATCAACAATAAACAATAAATTAGCGCACTTATTACTTATTCAATAAACCACAGGCAATCATGGTAAAAATTTTAAAGATATTTTTTGTTTGCATTTGCATGCCTCTGTTTTTGCTTTCTCAATCGGAAGAAAAACCAAAGTATGCGCCAGGCAAAGAAAAACACCGTAATAAAACTGATGAGTTAGGTCAGAAGCAGGGAGTTTGGAAATTCTATAACGAATCGGGTGAGATAACACAGGAAGTTGAATATGTGGATGATGTAAGACATGGTCTTTCTAAAAAGTATTATCCTTTTAACAAGGTAATGGAAGAAACCGAATACCAGAATGGCATTAAAGAAGGAGAGTTTAAACGTTATTACTACAACGGGCAGTCAAAAGTTGAAGGAGAATATTTAGGTGGAAAAAAAACCAGCAAGTGGACAACTTATTACAGTGATGGTGAAATAAAGAATGAGGGCACTTACAAAAACAATTTAAAAGATGGCATGTGGCGTTCGTTTGACCGTAAGGGAAAAATGATTAGTCAGACACAATTTAAAAACGGTGAAGATGTAAAAGCGCTGATGGAAGCCAAAGCTGCCGAAGAAAAGCCAAGAAAGCTGCTGCAGCAAAAAAGCTGCTGAAAAAGGCGGCAAAGGTGCCCCTCCTGCCGGTAAGGGAGCAGCAGCCACACCTCCTGCTCCTGCAAAAAAATAATTATTGAATTATTGTATAAGAGTATAAGTGAGCTGACACATATATTTTTCTAATCAGCAATTCACTCATACTTCAAATCAAAAATTAAAAATGGCATACATCATATCAGGATTCAGGACTGCTGTAGGCAAAGCGCCAAGGGGTAAGTTTAAAAACACCCGCCCCGATGATTTGGCTGTTGCCGTTATTAAAAAATTGGTGTCATCGGTTCCTAATCTTGATAAAGAATTAATTGATGATGTGATATGTGGTAACGCTACACCCGAAGCTGAGCAGGGGTTAAACATGGGCAGAATGATTTCACTCATGGGATTGGATACGGAAAAAGTTCCGGGCATGACGGTAAACCGCTACTGCGCTTCGGGTTTGGAAACCATTGCCATTGCTGCTGCTAAAATTGATGCAGGCTATGCCGATTGCATTATTGCAGGCGGTGCCGAAAGTATGAGCCCTATACCCTTTGGCGGTTGGCGCATAGTGCCAAATTATGAAGTGGCTAAAAATCATTCGGACTGGTATTGAACATGGGGCTTACAGCCGAAGAAGTTGCACGCGAGTACAAAGTTTCGCGCCAAGACCAGGATGTGTTTTCTTAGAACTCACACCAGAAAGCAATTAACGCCATCAACAAGGGTTTTTTTAAAGATGAGATTGTGCCTGTTGAAGTAGAAGAAATTTTTTTAGACGAAAAAGAAAAAAAGAAAACTACCTCCTCATTTGTAGATATTGACGAAGGACCGCGTGCCGATACTTCTGTTGAAAAACTATCAACCCTTAAACCGGTGTTTGATGCCAAAGGTTGTATAACTGCCGGCAACAGTTCGCAAACAAGTGATGGTGCTGCTTTTGTGTTAGTGGTTTCAGAAAAAATGCTGAAACAACTAAACGCAACGCCTATAGCACGCTTAGTTGCTTATGATGTAGCTGCGCTGGCGCCTCGCATTATGGGCGTGGGTCCTGTTTATGCCATACCCAAAGCACTGAAGCGCGCAGGACTGAAACAAAACGACATTCAACTGATAGAACTGAACGAAGCATTTGCATCACAATCGTTAGCCGTAATACGCACGCTGGATTTAAACCCTGAAATTATAAATGTAAACGGTGGCGCTATTGCTTTAGGACATCCGCTCGGGTGCAGTGGGGCAAAATTATCTGTGCAGCTTTTTAACGAAATGCGCAGGCGAAAACTCAAATACGGAATGGTTACCATGTGCGTGGGCACAGGGCAGGGTGCTGCCGGGGTGTTTGAGTTGCTGAATTAAGATTTTACAGCGAAGGGGTTTAAGTTTTGATCAGAGAACCCAATGAGATTTTTATTAATTAATAACCGCTTTCCCTCAGTCACCATTGAGTAAACCGCTTTCTGTCTGCTGCTACTTTTTTTTCATAAGCCTTTAATACATTTGCTTCTCTAAAAACAAAACATGCTAACTTCCTTTTTAAAAAACTTGCGGGCAGTAAATTCTTCCTTTTGATGGTTACTATTTGCTCATCGTTTTGTATTAACGCAGATGGGCAGGAAATTGAGTGGCAGAATAACATAGGAGGAAACGATTATGATTATTTATTGTCTATGTCGCAAACTGCCGATGGGGGATATATTTTAGGAGGGCATTCCAATTCCAATATTTCAGGCGATAAAACAGAAAACAGCAATGGGGTCGATGATTACTGGATTATAAAAACTGACGCTACAGGAACTATTCAATGGCAGAATACCATTGGTGGAAATAATTGGGACCGACTATTTTCTATTCAACAAACTACTGACGGAGGATATATTTTAGGCGGTTGGTCTGATTCAAATATTTCAGGAGATAAAACAGAAGACTGCAATGGATTTCCTGATTACTGGATAGTTAAGACTGATGGCTCAGGAAACATTCAATGGCAAAATACAATTGGGGGAAATAGTACTGACATATTATCCTCTGTAAAACAAACTGCAGATGGTGGATATATTTTGGCTGGATATTCATCATCAAATATTTCAGTCGATAAAACCGAAAACTCTTTGGGCAGTTATGATTATTGGATAGTAAAAACTGATGGCAGTGGAAGCGTTCAATGGCAGAATACATTAGGAGGAAATTTTGATGATTATTTATACTCCATCCAACAAACTACTGACGGTGGATACATTTTGGCTGGATTTTCATCATCTAATATTTCAGGGGATAAAACTGAAAACAGTAATGGAGGATCTGATTACTGGATTGTAAAAACCGATGCAACAGGTAACATTCAGTGGCAGAATACTATTGGTGGAAATGGAAACGATGCACCTTATTCCTCCAACAAACTTTTTGACGGAGGATATATTATAGGCGGATGGTCCAGTTCAAACATATCAGGCGATAAAACTGAAAACAGTAATGGCGGATATGATTGCTGGATTGTAAAAAACAGATGGAGCTGGTAACATACAATGGCAAAATACCATTGGCGGAAGTGAGACTGACTACCTACTTTCCATTAAGCCA
This sequence comes from Bacteroidota bacterium, assembly GCA_016714005.1. GTDB lineage: Bacteria > Bacteroidota > Bacteroidia > AKYH767-A > OLB10 > JADJOA01. The sequence continues at coordinate 60,243 of JADJOA010000002.1, read as the reverse complement.
ACTTTGATGGAGGATATATCTTAGGTGGTTATTCCTGATCAGATATTTCGGGCGATAAAACCGAAAATAGCAAAGGGAGTGATGATTACTGGATTGTAAAACCGATGCCACAGGAAACATACAATGGCAAAATACGATAGGAGGATATGATCAGGATATATTGTATTCAATTGAGCAAACTGGTGACGGGAAATATATTTTGGGAGGATATTCTATTTCAAACATTTCAGGTGATAAAACTGAAAACTGCAACGGAAATTGGGATTATTGGCTTGTAAAGCTTACTGATAAATACAACCTCATCACCGGCAAAACATTTTTAGACTTAAACTCCAACTCCACGCAAGACATTGGCGAACCATCAATACCAATCAAAAAAATAACAGAAGCCAGCACCAATCGTTTTGCATTTACTGACCAAAATGGTTTTTATAGTGTAAGTGTTTTAGATACAGGCAATTTTTCTGTTTCTCCAGCACCCGTAAATTATTACACCCCAGTTCCTGTTTCTCATAGCGCAACATTTGCGGGCATTAACCAAACAGATTCCTTAAATGATTTTGCATTTCAACCATTGGGTGCGTTTAATGATTTGTGCGTAACGCTTACACCGCTTAGTGCTTTCCGCCCGGGGTTTGATGCAAGTTATGTGATTAATTATGAGAATGTGGGTACAACCATACTTTCTCCAACCATTACATTGTATCAAAATAATTTATTGAGCTATGTTAGTTCATCAGTTAATCCAACTACAACATCAACCGATTCTGTTCAGTGGAGTGGGTTGCCTGTGTTAAATCCTTTTCAATCAGGCAGTATTTTAGTTACGCTTAATGTAAGTGCAGTAGCAGTTATTGATAGCAATATTTATTCGCAATGTGTTATCGAGCCACTTGCTAATGATTATAATGTGTATTGTAATTACTCAGGCGTTATTTCTGTTATAACCGGAAGTTACGACCCTAACGATATTTTAGTAAACGAAGACACACTTACCACCACCCAACTTGCCACACAACCATTTTTAGATTACACCATCAGGTTTCAAAACACCGGTAACGATACTGCCTTTACCGTAAAAATTATCAACCCCATTGATACAAATAAGTTAGAGTTAAGCTCAATTGAGTTTGTAAATTCATCTCACCCTTTTCAACTCAAATGGGTAAACTACAATAGGAACATGGAGTTTTTGTTTGAGAATATTTTGTTGCCCGATTCAAACATAAACGAACCACAATCGCATGGCTTTGTAACTTACCGCATAAAACCAAAAACAACGTTACTTGCCGGAGATAGTGTAACAAACAAAGCATACATTTATTTTGATTTTAACGCCCCGGTGGAAACAAACACTGCAACCACGCACATAGTGTTACCTACTTCTATTTCGGATTTGGGAATTGAGATTTCGGATTTGAAAATATTTCCCAATCCTGCCAATGATGAATTGAATATTCAAATCAATAATACAAGAATAAATGGCGTAATAACAATTTCCATTTTTGATATATTAGGAAATATTGTGAGAAAAGAGACCTCCGTAAATCCACATTCCCAAATCCGAAATCTCAAATCCTTTTCTCCAGGTATTTATTTTGTTGAAGTAAAAACAGGAAAGGAAATTTGCAGGGCAAAGTTTGTGAAGGATTAGGCTTTAATTTATTTCCCTACCAGAACTTAGGAAATACTAGGGGCTTATTGCGCTACGGACAATACTCTCTCAAAACTTGTTAGCTATGTGCAGCAATTACTAATAACAGCACCTGGGAGATTAATTGTACTTCTTAAATGCAAAACCATCAAAGTTTTAAAACTTTGATGGTTTAGCATCTTCACTTAACAGATTAACCCATCATAATTCATCTCCCGAAACTTCAGGACATATTTTCCAAATTATCTTCTGGAGTTAATATACTTATCCAAATCGCTAATGCTCGATTCAAAATCAAACATATCGTTTACCTTAAAATAATTTCCCTGGTCATAAGTATAACTATAAGCATACTTTGCAAAATCAAGCTTTGTATTTTCAAAAGTAAACAAGCCCATTAAATCTTTTACCTGGCTAACAAAAAGGCAATGGTTTTTTAAAACCGATTTGGCAATAGTCATTCTTGTATCTTCAAAATCTTTACTTGCTATGGTGTTTTTTAAATCGGCAAAATCACCGGGTTCATCGGCACCGGGCAACCAACGGGTCCTGTATAACCCGGTAAATAACTTGGGGGTGGGGGTGGGGGAGGAGGAGTGCTGTTGCTACTACCGGATGTAGTTGTGGTGGTGGTATGGCTGTGTGTGGTAGTGGTTGTAGATGAGCCGTTCATATCCATCCCTCCCACATTCATATTAATACTGCCCCCTGTTTCACCCACATTAACTCCCATGTTAAAACTAATGTTTTCTCCATCACCCATATTACCACTTCCTTGTGTAGTAGTGGTGGTAGTGGTTGTATGAGTTACACTTACACCTTCCTGATATAAAGGAGCGCTTGGGTTATAAACCACCACTTGCTGTTGTGGTGCTGGTGGTGGTGCTTGTGCCAAAGGGGTTTCACTAATTGGGCGCAATACATACTTTCCCTTGTTGTTTTTCTTAATGGCATAAGCTACTTCATTACCAAGACTCAAAGCCAAATTAAAATTTTCTTCGCCCAATGCCTTATCTTCAAAAATAACTTTCATTTTATACCAGTCAGCAGTAAGTTCCGTTAGTTTAACATTAGTTTGCGCCTGATCATTCATGCGCAAGCCATTTAGTATAACATAAAAACGTTCACCATTTTCGGTAAACAACACTGCATTTGCAGTTTGCGCTTTTGCCATAGTTATAAATAACAAAAGCATTGCTGAGATTGCTAATTTTAATCATATTGTGTGTTTTAGTTTTTAATGGCTTTACATCTTTTAAGCCAAAGCACCGCGAAACTATGAATTCTCAATTAATCAACTTTGTTGCACAACCAACAAATTACTCACACCCATATTGTTACTTTCGCCAACCAATTAACAGTAAAACATTCACGATTCACCATTTTCAACTCACAACCCACTAACACATGCGCAACATCTTAGTGCTCGTTGCCGGCAAATCATCTCCTTACTTAATTAAATATTTTTTAGACAATGCTTCCTCTGGTAGTTGGAACGTTACGGTGGCTGATAATTTACTTAGCAATGCCCAACAAAAAATTGGTAATAACCCTTTAGGCAATGCTGTTCAAGTAAACATTAATGATGATGAACAAAGAAAAAATCTTATAGCTAAAGCAGATATAGTTGTTTCACTTCTTCCTCCTGCACTTCACGAAATTATAGCCGACAATTGTTTAGAACTCAACAAGAACCTTGCAACTGCATCTTATGTTTCACCTCAAATGCAGACGCGGCATCACCATGTATTTGATAAAGGCTTGATTTTTTAAATGAATGTGGTCTTGATCCGGGCTTAGACCACATGAGCGCCATGAAAATAATAGAAAAAATAAAAGCCGATGGAGGAGAAATAAAATCATTCAAATCATACACCGGTGGATTAATAGCACCTCAATCAAACGATAACCCTTGGGGATATAAGTTTACATGGAACCCTCGTAACGTAATTCTTGCGGGGCAGTCAACAGCTAAGTTTATAGAACATGGAACATTTAAGTATATTCCATACCAACGCCTTTTTTCCGACATAGAAAAAATTAAAGTTAATGATGTAATTTATGATGGCTATGCTAACCGCGATTCTTTATCCTATATAAAGCAATATGGGTTAGAGGGAATTCCTACCATGATTCGCGGGACACTTCGCAATCAAGGTTTCTGTGCGGCTTGGAATATCTTTGTTCAACTTGGCTTAACGGACGATACATATTTAATTGATGCTCCCGTACCACTTTCATATCGCACATTTCTATCGGGATTTCTCCGGCATGTTTCTATTAACTATATCGAGGAGGCATTAAAACAATTTATAAACCGATATACAAATGATGAATCGGTATTTGAGAAAATAATTTCTACTGGAATAACTTCAAATGAGATAGTGCCCATTACAAATGTTTCTCCTGCGGTGATCCTCCAGCAATTATTAGAAAAAAAATGGGCGCTTCAACCCTTAGACCTTGATCAGATAGTAATGAGCCACATATTTGTGTATAATGATATAAAAGGTAAAAAACATCAACTTACCTCCAACCTTATTGTCACGGGTGAAGATGCCTCCTATACTGCAATGGCAAAAACCGTAGGATTACCATTAGCAATAGCAGTAAAAAATATACTAAACGGGGCAATAAAGTTAAAAGGGGTGGTAATTCCTAATCATGTATCTGTATATGACCACACTTTAAAGGAATTGGAAAAATATGGAATCACTTTTAACGATTCAGGAGGAATTATCTAACCTTTCAGAGATTAGGTAAGCCAGGTAAATGAGTATAGTAATGACTCGTTAAGGCAATAAACTCCTTACTGTATTCCCCGTTCTCGTTTTGAATATAAAGTTTATCAGTTTCCACGGTTGTTCTTGTTTTTCCAAAAGTCATTAGTAGTCTTTTTTCAGTTTTATCTGGTTTGGTATAAACCCTCACAAGTCTGTTACAAAACAAACCTGATTTTTCTGCTATAGTGGTAAACAAATTTCCTTCTCTCAAAGGAAGTATAACATTAAAACGACCATTTTCCTTCAATAAAATGTAAACTGCATTAACCAAATCCTCTGGGGATAGTGACTCATCCATGTGTCTTGCTGTAGCCCTTGCATCAATATTTGATTTAGGAGAATTAATAAAGTATGGAGGATTGCTCACGATCAAGTCATATCTTTTGTTTGTATTCCTCGAGTAATCCTGAATAGCGATCTTAAAGCAGTTAAGTCTATCTTTCCATGGTGAGGTTTCAAAATTTTCCTTTGATTGCTCGAAAGAATTTATATCTATATCTAAAGCATCAATCAAAATATTGCTTTTTTGAGCAACCATCAATGCAATAAGTCCGGTACCTGTACCTACATCTAATATACTTTTAGCATCCTCAACCTTCGTCCAAGCCCCAAGTAAAACACCATCGGTGCCAATTTTCATGGCACATTTGTTTTGCTTTACATTAAACTGTTTGAACTGAAATACACTCTCATGCGGGTACATAAATTATACTACTAATAAGCCCTCATTTGAGGTAATTAACAATTGTTTAAAAAAAAGTTTCAGCATTATTTGTAAATTAAATAAAGGACTTTACATTTGCAGCCCCATTTAACGGAATGGAGTTCTTAAAAAGCCGGAGTTAAAAATAACTTTAAAAAACTTTAAAAAAAATTTGGAAGTTATATTTAGAGTATATACTTTCGCGCTCCCAATTTAAAAACAAGTATTTAGTAATATATACTTAACGTTCTTTGAAGATTAATAGGAAATGACAAGCACTAGTCTTAGTTTACTAAGACAGTAAGGAAATCCCAGAGCAATAATTTAAAACAAACTTTACAATGGAGAGTTTGATCCTGGCTCAGGATTAACGCTAGCGGCAGGCCTAATACATGCAAGTCGAACGGGATTAATTGTAGCAATACGATTATGAGAGTGGCGCACGGGTGCGTAACACGTATGCAACCTACCTTTAACTGGGGAATAGCTCACCGAAAGGTGAATTAATACCGCATAACATTATGAAGTGGCATTACTTTATAATTAAACTTTCGAGGGTTAAAGATGGGCATGCGTCCGATTAGCTAGTTGGCGGGGTAAAAGCCCACCAAGGCTACGATCGGTAGGGGGTCTGAGAGGATGATCCCCCACACTGGTACTGAGACACGGACCAGACTCCTACGGGAGGCAGCAGTAAGGAATATTGGACAATGGAGGCAACTCTGATCCAGCCATGCCGCGTGAAGGATGAATGCCCTATGGGTTGTAAACTTCTTTTATACGGGACAAAACCCCTCTACGTGTAGAGGGTTGATGGTACTGTAAGAATAAGGGTCGGCTAACTTCGTGCCAGCAGCCGCGGTAATACGAAGGACCCAAGCGTTATCCGGATTTATTGGGTTTAAAGGGTGCGTAGGTGGACTTATAAGTCAGTGGTGAAAGCCTGTTGCTTAACAACAGAACTGCCATTGATACTGTAGGTCTTGAGTACAGTTGAGGTGGGCGGAATGTGTCAAGTAGCGGTGAAATGCTTAGATATGACACAGAACACCAATTGCGAAGGCAGCTCGCTAAGCTGTAACTGACACTGAGGCACGAAAGCGTGGGTAGCAAACAGGATTAGATACCCTGGTAGTCCACGCCCTAAACCATGATTACTCGCTGTTGGCGATATACTGTCAGCGGCTAAGCGAAAGCGTTAAGTAATCCACCCGGGGAGTACGGTCGCAAGACTGAAACTCAAAGGAATTGACGGGGGCCCGCACAAGCGGAGGAGCATGTGGTTTAATTCGATGATACGCGAGGAACCTTACCTGGGCTTGAAAGTTAGTGAAGCAAGCAGAAACGTTTGCGTCCGCAAGGACACGAAACTAGGTGCTGCATGGCTGTCGTCAGCTCGTGCCGTGAGGTGTTGGGTTAAGTCCCGCAACGAGCGCAACCCCTATCTTTAGTTACCAACAGGTTATGCTGGGAACTCTAAAGAGACTGCCCGCGCAAGCGGTGAGGAAGGTGGGGATGACGTCAAGTCAGCACGGCCCTTACGTCCAGGGCTACACACGTGCTACAATGGTCGGTACAATGGGTTGCCACATGGTAACATGGAGCTAATCCCTAAAACCGATCTCAGTTCGGATTGAGGTCTGCAACTCGACCTCATGAAGCTGGATTCGCTAGTAATCGTATATCAGCAATGATACGGTGAATACGTTCCCGGGCCTTGTACACACCGCCCGTCAAACAATGGAAGCCGAGGGGACCTGAAGTCGATAACCGCAAGGAGTCGCCTAGGGTAAAATCGGTGACTGGTGTTAAGTCGTAACAAGGTAGCCGTACCGGAAGGTGCGGCTGGAATACCTCCTTTCTGGAGTGATTTCCTTCTTGTCATTTCCTTATTTAATCTTTTACACTTAAAAAATTCCCACATCGAGTTATCGTGGTGCTCATCACTGAAGTAAATCAAAACTTCTGATCTTCAGGCATAGTCCCGTAGCTCAGTTGGTTAGAGCACTACACTGATAATGTAGGGGTCAGCAGTTCAAATCTGCTCGGGACTACATAAACTATTGTAGTTTAGCTTCATAGTTAAACACAAACTCGTTTGGGGAATTAGCTCAGCTGGCTAGAGCACCTGCCTTGCACGCAGGGGGTCATCGGTTCGAATCCGTTATTCTCCACCAGTTTCACATCGTGTGAAATTTAAGTTCTTTGACATATTGGAAAAAAATTAATCAAGTAAAAAAATTAAAAAGTTACTTAGAGCACATGGTGAATGCCTTGGCTCTTGAAGGCGATGAAGGACGTGACTACCTGCGATAAGCCTCGGGAAGGTGGAAATAACCTTTGATCCGGGGATCTCCGAATGGGGCAACCCTCTTAGTTGAAGACTAAGAATTTATATAAAGCCAACCCAGGGAACTGAAACATCTAAGTACCTGGAGGAAGAGAAAACAATAGTGATTCCCTGAGTAGTGGTGAGCGAAACGGGAAGAGCCCAAACCTGAATTGTTTCTGGCAAATCAGGGGTTGTAGGACTACAATATGGACTTTGAATTTATAGTGGAAGCAGATGGAATTATGCGCTACAAAAGGTGAGAGCCCTGTACACAAAATAGATTTAATACCTAGTAGTATCCTGAGTACCGCGGGGTCGGAGACGCCCTGCGGGAATCTGGCGGCACCATCCGCTAAGGCTAAATACTCTCAAGAGACCGATAGTGAACCAGTACTGTGAAGGAAAGGTGAAAAGAACCTCGAACAGAGGAGTGAAATAGAACCTGAAACCATGTGCTTACAAGCGGTTGGAGTCCTTCGGGATGACAGCGTGCCTTTTGCATAATGAGCCTACGAGTTACTTCTCTCTGGCAAGGTTAATCCCATGGATGGGAAAAGCCGTAGCGAAAGCAAGTCTTAATAGGGCGTTTAGTCAGAGGGAGTAGACGCGAAACCTTGTGATCTACCCTTGGTCAGGATGAAGGATCGGTAACACGGTCTGGAGGTCCGAACTGGTAAGCGTTGAAAAGCTTTCGGATGAACTGAGGGTAGGGGTGAAAGGCTAATCAAACTGGGAAATAGCTCGTACTCCCCGAAATGTTTTTAGGAACAGCCTCAAGATAGTGTCATAGAGGTAGAGCTACTAATTGGGCTAGGGGCTTCACCGCCTACCAAACCCAGATAAACTCCGAATACTATTGACATATTTCTTGGGAGTGAGGCTGCGGGTGCTAAGGTCCGTGGCCGAGAGGGAAACAACCCAGACCATCAGCTAAGGTCCCCAAATTTATGCTAAGTTGTTAAAACGTGGTCAAATTGCATTGACAGCTAGGATGTTTGCTTGGAAGCAGCAATTCATTTAAAGAGTGCGTAACAGCTCACTAGTCGAGCGATTAGGCGTGAATAATAATCGGGCATTAAGCATAATACCGAAGCTATGGGATCGAAAGATCGGTAGGGGAGCATTCCAATAGCGTTGAAGATTTAGCGTCAGCTGAATTGGAGCGACTGGAAAAGCCAATGTAGGCATAAGTAACGATAATGAGGGCGAGAAACCCTCACACCGATAGACTAAGGTTTCCTGATCAACGTTAATCGGATCAGGGTCAGTCGGGTCCTAAGAAGAAACTGAAGAGATTATTCGATGGACAACAGGTTAATATTCCTGTACCAGTTAATGTAGTGATGGAGAGACGGAGAAGTGAAAAGTTTGCGTGGCAACGGATGTTCACGTTAAAGCATGTAGATCTATTTTACCAGGCAAATCCGGTAGAATTATCGAATGTGACAGTACCACAAGTCTTCGGATGAGTGGATAATAACTCTAATCAGGCTCCCAAGAAAATCTTCTAAACTTATACATTAACTGCCCGTACCGCAATCCGACACAGGTAGTCAAGGAGAGAATCCTAAGGTGCTCGAGTGAATCATGGCTAAGGAACTCGGCAAATTAACCCTGTAACTTCGGGAAAAAGGGGTGCCCCGTGAGGGGCCGCAGTAAATAGGTCCAGGCGACTGTTTAACAAAAACACATGGCTTTGCTAAATCTTTAGATTACGTATAAGGCCTGACACCTGCCCGGTGCTGGAAGGTTAAGAGGAGATGTTAGTAGCAATACAAAGCATTGAATCGAAGCCCCAGTAAACGGCGGCCGTAACTATAACGGTCCTAAGGTAGCGAAATTCCTTGTCGGGTAAGTTCCGACCTGCACGAATGGTGTAACGATCTGGACGCTGTCTCAGTCATGAGCTCGGTGAAATTGTAGTATCGGTGAAGATGCCGATTACCCGCAACGGGACGGAAAGACCCCGTGCACCTTCACTATAACTTTGCATTGACTTTGGGTAATTGATGTGTAGGATAGGTGGGAGACTTTGAAGTGGTGGCGCTAGCCATCATGGAGTCAACCTTGAAATACCACCCTTTAATTATTTGAAGTCTAATCCCTAAAAAGGGAAACAGTGCATGGTGGGTAGTTTGACTGGGGTGGTCGCCTCCCAAATTGTAACGGAGGCTTTCAAAGGTACCCTCAGCACGCTTGGTAACCGTGCGTAGAGTGCATTAGCATAAGGGTGCTTAACTGTAAGACTTACAAGTCGAGCAGAGTCGAAAGACGGATAAAGTGATCCGGTGGTTCTGTATGGAAGGGCCATCGCTCAAAGGATAAAAGGTACGCCGGGGATAACAGGCTGATCTCCCCCAAGAGCTCACATCGACGGGGAGGTTTGGCACCTCGATGTCGGCTCGTCACATCCTGGGGCTGGAGAAGGTCCCAAGGGTTGAGCTGTTCGCTCATTAAAGTGGCACGCGAGCTGGGTTCAGAACGTCGTGAGACAGTTCGGTCCCTATCTGTTGTGGGCGTTAGAAATTTGAGAGGGCCCGACTCTAGTACGAGAGGACCGAGTTGGACGAACCTCTAGTGTACCTGTTGTGGCGCCAGCTGCATTGCAGGGTAGCTACGTTCGGTTAAGATAAGCGCTGAAAGCATCTAAGCACGAAACTTGCCTCAAGATAAGATTTCTTTAAAAAGGTCGTCAGAGATTATGACGTTGATAGGTTGTAAGTGTAAAGACAGTAATGTCAAAGCTGAGCAATACTAATTACCTCTAAACTTTCAATTAGATTTATTTGATTAATTTTTTTCCTAAAATGTCATTTAGTAAAGTATTTATGGTGACTATAGCAAGGGTGTTCACCTCTTCCCATACCGAACAGAGAAGTTAAGCCCCTTAGCGCAGATGGTACTGCAATACAATGTGGGATAGTATGTTGTTGCCGTTAAATTTAAAAAACCTCGTCTTATCAGGCGAGGTTTTTTTATTTATAATATTACCGGTTGAAATGTGCTTTTATCTATCAATTAAATTTTTTTTGTTTTCTGCATTGGCTGTGTTATTGTTTTCTAATACATTCTCACAGAATTTACCTTCTGGTTTTTTAGAAAATAATATTGACAGTCCTTTTCTCATTGGCCAGACTAATCAAACCTCAATTGATCATCAATTCCTTAATTTTACTCAAAGGGAATAACAATTTTCAATCAAATTTTAAAAGACAACATTTGCTTGAAGTGATTTTAAAAAGAGAAAATTGGAATTTTTATTGCGACTCTTGTAGTTGTAATGCAGATTTAAGATTTGTAAGAGGGTCAAAAAAAACTAACGGACTACGTCTTATTCACGAACAAAAACTGGGGAGCTTTGGTAGTTTTGTGTTAGACTTTTCTACAAAATCTTCAATCGGTTTTTTTCAAAGGGATAAGTATAATAGTATTTTTTTAAAGCCCCTATTGAAATTATACTCTGCAAATAAGAAATATAATTTTTTGCTGGTATAAGTCTTATAAGTTCAAGAGAGAATTAAACGGAGGACTATCATCTGATTCTCTTTTCTTAGAGTCAAAAAATCTATCTGCAAATCTTAACCCTATTAACTTAAAATCATCAGAGTCTGCTTTAAAAAACAGGTCAATATTTCTTTCTAATTCGTATTCTTTTTATAAAATAATGCCTGATTCAATAATAAGAACCAAGTTTAAATTGAAAGAGGTACTTGCTAAATCACAATATTATTATTCAATAAACAAATATGGCTTCTATTCTCAAGATAAGAACTTTTTTGTGAATTATTTTTTAGATACCATACAAACCAAGGATACATTAGCTTTAAAATCCCAAAGTCATTTGTTTGGTTTTGGAGTTGATTTCGGTTCTGATTTTACTTCCTTTCAGATTATGCCATATTTTCTAAACGGGCAACATGAATATAAAAATTTGGAAAGTAAGAGAGGGTATAAATCATACAGCACGGGACTGAAGGTAAATTACTATAATAAAGAAAAAAAATTGCACGGAGAGTTCCAATATCAAAATGATAATGTTGAAACATTTGATGTTAATCATAACAAAATTAGCGGGCGTGTTGACAAAGCAGTTGTTAATGATTATTGGGTTTTTGCTGAGTTTAATTTTTCTGAGAATTTCACCCCTCTTCTAATGCGAAGGTATTATTCAAATAATTTTATATGGAACAATAACTTTGATAATGAAAAAAAAGTTTTGCTGAGTGCTGGACTTTCAAGTTTGACTAAAGACAATGTTTTAACTTTTGAATACACTTTGATCAGAAATTATATTTATTTTAATGCATTGGCAGTTCCAGATCAATACAACAATGGGCTCTCAATAGTGACCGTGGATTTAACTAAAGAGATTGATGTTGGACAATTTAAGTTTATTCCCAAAGTTAGATTTACATCGGTAAGCAATATTAACGTATATCATTATCCTATATTTGTTTTTAAACCAGAGGTTAATTACTCAAGAGACGTGTTTAAGAAAAAATTGAACTTTAGTACCGGCATTCGATTTTTTTATTTCTCATCTTTTTATGCAGATGGTTATATGCCTGTTACAGATCAGTATTACTTACAGAGTGAAATTAAAACTGGCAATTACCCAATGTTAGATTTTTTTCTAAAGCTTAAAATTAAGCGCGCTCAATTATTTTTAGAACTTAATCATTTAAATGAGGGGCTATCTGGGAAGAATTATTTTTTAACTCCTCATTATCCAATGCCCGGCAGGAATATATTTTTTGGGATTAACTGGCAGTTAATTAATTAAAGTAAGGTTTTAAAATGAGTAGGTTTTTGTTTTCTTGACCAATTGTATTAAGGTTCATTAGCATTCTACGATAGTTGTTTTGGGCATACATTTGAGATTGATCAGAGTAATGTTTGCTGAAAAAATATCCGGATTGACCGGTTGGTAAGCATGAGTAACCTGAATCAATTTTATAGAAGTCGATAGCGATGCGCATTGCAGGGCCATATTTTGTATAAAAAGATGCTGAAGTATCTAAGTTGAACCCTGCATTATTTACTGTTTCGTTTCCTCCGTTAATTCCTTTCATATTGACATTAAAAATTTTGTCTAAAGGTTTTTGCTGCCCAAGCGCATGTATATGTTCGAGTGTATGGTAGTTTTTCCAATTCCATTTGGCTATCTCATTTTCTGATTTTGTTTTTAATACTTCAACAGCTTTTACAAATGAGTTAAATATTATTTGACTTTGGGTTTCTTTTTCCTTCGTATTTATATTGTCCCACCAGACAGCGTTAGGATGGTTTAATAATTTTATTTGTGATTCTTTAAGTGTATGTGTGTTTACTAATTTGCTATAAGAACTGCTACCGATTTCGTCCTGCAAGGTGAGTTGCATGATGAAAGAAAGTGTTGTATAGAATATGGATGGTGTAATAGAATCAGCATCATGATTGCCATTCCAATTTTCTAAATTTTTTATTGCGTCTTTCTGAAGTTGACTGAACGAATTGCTTTTTTGTTTGAGTGCAAGTACAATAATTTGTGCTATTTGTTTTTTGGACGAACTGGTTGATGAGGCTTGTAGTTTTTTTAAATCTTCGATTGAGAATTTATTTTTTGACTGCAAAAAAGTGTTTATTTCAATTGCTCTGTCGGGAGGCGCGTAATAACCCGGGATGTATTTTTTTTCTTCGGTATGTGGATAATTATTCGCACTGAAAATATAATTGCAGGCCGGATTTATTGAATGTGGGTTTTCTTCAAATGGAATTGTGTCAGTAGGGTCATGTTCAACAAGCGTTCCATCAAGAATGAGTTTGGTATTTACATTTTTATGATATTCTAGAAGTTTAGCGGCAACCCACCAAGCAATATTGCCTTCGGCATCACCAAATACAATATTAAGTCCGGGGGCATTTATGAGTGATACTCCGCTTTGCATTTCTTTTATATTCTTTGCAAAAGCCATTTGCCATGCAGCCTGAATAGTGGTGGCAGGAAAATGATTGTAAGTCCAATATACTGAAATAGGATTTGTAAAAGTTGAATCAACCTCTTCAACAATATTGTTAATTATAGCACCGTGATGAGTTGACCTCACTTCAAATGAGACAGGCTCCTCATTTTTTATTTTAATATTTCTTTCTTGACTCAAGCGGAAGCCATTTATTATTATGCCAATATTGATTGGGTTGTTCGTTATTTAGTTTTTCCTGATAGAGATTTATGTCATCGTTTTCAAACATAGTAAGCCCCCATGAATGATGACGTGTATGACCAACCAAAGGAAAAGGAAAACCAGCAAGAAAATTTCCGTACAATGTGTCGGTTGGTGTTTGCAAGTGTGCTTCATACCAAACGCAAGGTGCAGCGTAGCCTATGTGGGTATCGTTACAGAATAGAACTTTTCCACTTTCAGATTTTTTTGGACCGACTACCCATGCATTACTACCAATAAAAGTGGGGGCAGGGTTTTTGCAAAGAATGTCAGATAATGATGAAAGAATTTTTTCACTCAAATTAGCAGTACTATCATCAACATTATTTGGTAATGTGGTAAAACGCAGGCTATCAGATATAAGAATATCTGATAGATAGTTTTCGCCAAGTTTGTTTTTTATTGAAGTTAGAATGGGGTCTGTGCGAAAGGCTTCGGCAAACGAAAACGCCATGTAACCGCTTATGAGATAAACATCTTCAACAGTAAATTTTTCTTTCTTTATTCCAAGTAACGTAAATTCAATAGGAGTTTTTCCATTTTCAATATAATTGTTGATGCCTTGCAGGTATGCAAGCGTTAGTTGCTGATATGACTGAGATTGGTCTTTAAAATAATCGCCTGCTGATTTTTTCGCAACCTTCGCAATGCCAAGGGCTCTAAAGAGTTTATCAACTTTAACGAGATCTTTTCCGAAAATTTCTGAAAGTCTGCCACCACCAACTCTTCTAAGCAATTCCATTTGGAACAAGCGGTCTTGCGCATGCGCATAGCCAAGTGCAATAAATGCATCTTCATTACTTTGAGCAAAAATGTGCGGCACAGCAAACTCATCGTACAAAATTTTTACTTCATTTTTAATACCTGCAATTTTTCTTTCGCCATCGTAACAAGGTAACAAATAGTACAAGTAACCAAATACGCCTATCAATATCAAAACAATCAATGATAATAATCCGATGGTTATTTTTCTTAAAATAAACATACTCGAAAAGGAGAGATTACTTAATCTGAAATTACAATTTTGGTTTTATAATTTCTGTTTTTGTAATAGAGGGTTAAAAAATAAACTCCAGCCTGTAGTCTCTCGCTTTTTAAATGAATCTGATTTTTACCGGCTGAAAATTTTTTATGGAAAGTGTTTCTGACTATACGACCCGATAAATCGCTAATACCAAAAGAACAAATGCCGCTCTGCGGAATAAAAAATTCTAAGGTAGTACTTTGTGAGAAGGGATTAGGATTTGCCTGAATAAACACTCCATTATGTTGTTGTTGACTAATTTCATTAAAAGAGGTGGTAAAAGAAGTATCGTTTCCGAAACAAAAGTCATCAATACTAAACCCATCTCTTGTTACCACACCATCTGAACAAAATGAAAAACGGAGTTGAATATTTTGACCATTTAAAAAATACATATTTTTATATTGAATAGCACGCCAACCCGCACTTGAGTTACTCCAGCCTGGTAAATTACTGCATGTTACAGTTTGTGTATTGTACCAGTTTGTACCAGAAGTATCGCCAACGGTGCCAATGGTATTCCAAACAATTCCATCCGCTGAAAATTCCAATCGAACACCATCCCAAAAATTTTCAACATTATAGTTTGCCCAAAAAGATAGATTAGGATTAGCATTTGCACTTACGCTAAAGTATGGAGATATTAAAACAGTGTTAGCGTTGTTTGAGTAAACCGAATCAAGGTTTATATCCCATGCATTGATTCCTGAATGAGTAGAATTTGTTTGTCCCACAGAAGGCAAGCCTAATTCCCATTTAGTTGAACTATTTCCCAATGCTTCAATTTTACTTTGCCAACCATTATTTCCGTTTTCAAAATTATCGCAGTAAGTATTTGTATCTGTTATGGCTATGGTTATAACAGAGCTTGTTAATGTACATGATGTATCGTTCGCACTGAAGCTATCCTGAAGATAATCTGTCCATGCACAAATGGAATAGGCACCGGAAGGCACTGTGTAGGTAAGTCCGGGTATTGTAAACAGGGGTGAGGATTGTAAGGGCTGAATAGTGTCAGTGTAAATATACGGACCAAAGGCAGCCCCATTATTTATTGCAAAATACACCGGAATATTTTGAATGGGGTTTCCGCCATAATTTTTTAGAGTAACGTTTATGCTATCCGCTGTTCCGGCAGCCGGCAGGTTTTGTTGCGTTGAAGACACAGTTGTAACTCCGGCATCATCGTAAGTAGGAACAGAAATGCAGAAGTCATCAATGGCAAAGCCGTTGTCCTGAACTGAACCATCGGATGTGAAAACGAAACGTAATAGCACGTTGGGCTGATTGTTAAGTACACTTAAATTGTGCTGTGCATTTAACCACAATGAACCGCCTCCTGTGCTTAAGCCATTACCCGTCCAGCCCGGTAATAAACTTGAATTTAAAGAAGCATCGTTATACCAATTTACCCCGGTACCTAAACCTCCAAGTGTTACCCATGAAGTCCCATTGTCAATAGAATATTCCATCCGAGTACCATCCCAAGTGTTTTCGCAATCGGAATAAAACCAAAAGTTAAGATTGGCATTTGTAATATTTATAAAGCTTAAGGGAGGTGAAGTAAGATATGATTGTGTATTGCCAACATACTGCGAGTTTAGCGCTACCTCCCACACATTAGGTGCTGAATATGCTGATGGCGGAGATGTATTTGGTGAACCAATTTGCCAGGGGGAACCGGTTAATATAGTTGGAGTCCAAAAATTATTGAAATCAAAACTATCGCAAAACGGAATGGTTAAACCTGACAACGCAAGAAAATTAATGCACCCCGATGAAGGATAAGCGATAGAATTAAAACATGTAGAAAAATCGCGTGCAGAAAAATAATAACAAACCGAATCGCTATCAGAAACGGCTGGGATAATCCCAGAGAAAATATTTCCTGATGTGTTTATCATCAACACGCTATCTGGCAATCCGTTATTTAATGTGTAAATTAAAAAAACGTTATTAGTGTCAATACCTGATACGTCAGCTAAATTTATATTGAGTGTATAAGGACCGGTGCTAAGTACCGTGTTTTGCAAGATGGGAGTTAGCTGAGTGAGCGATGGTGGTTGCAGTTCACAAGGGGCTGCAATTACATTTACGTCATCAATAAACCAGCCTGCACGAAAATCTCCTCCGGGCGTTCCAAAATCTATTGCTGACCAGCGGATTTTTGCATTAGACACATTGGCAAGCAATGCTGAAACATCAAAGGCAACATTCTGCCACCATGAATTATCGGGAGAAACAATTTGCCCGGGCAGCCATGCAGGATTAACAGCTTCTGAAAAAACATTAGCAAGTCCAGCAAAAGCCACACTATCTGTTTGGCCAGCAACCATGTGTTGTGATGTTAGTTGAATCCATACACTGCCATTAAAAACTTCAACTACTCCTTTATCAAAAAAACTAAGCTTACATATATGATTAAAATTAAAAAGCACGTAAGTGTAACCTGTTAAATCAAAACTTTGTGTTTCTAAAAATGATGTATCACTTATGGTTATGGAAGTGGAATCGGATTGTGTGCCGCTTGTTTGCAACCTTGTATTTGCAAACCAACCCGGGTTACCCGATGCAAAAACACTGTCAATGTTTTCCATGTTTTCGTGAAAAATATTTGTTTGGGCTTTGGCAAGGTTGCAGGCAACTGCCAATATCAGTAAGTAGATAGTTTTTTTCATAACAGAATGATGAAGTGCTAAAAGTATTAAAGAAAACGAATAATGGTAACTACAGGTAATTTTACACACAGTTAAATAAAAGATCCACTAAAAAAATTCCAGAGGCTTTCATCTGGTGGTGGAGCTGTAATAAGCACTTCTTCTTTTTTTACCGGATGGGTAAACGAAAGTTTCCGTGCGTGCAAACAAATGCTGCCATCGGTATTGCTCCTATTAAATCCATATTTTAAATCTCCTTTAATTGGGCAACCAATGTGTGCAAGCTGCACTCTTATCTGATGATGCCTGCCTGTATGAGGATTAAGTTCTAACAGAAAATAATTGTCTGATTGAGCTATTACTTTGTATGAAAGTTCGCAGCGAAGTGCTCCTTTTGTTTCGGTGTTGTAGGCAAAGCTTTTATTTTTTGCTTCGTTTTTTACAAGGTAGTTAACTAATAGGTCCTCGGTTTTTGGCGGAGCATTTTTACAATTGCCCAATAAGTTTTCTTAATTGTTTTTTCCCGAAATGCTTCGTTCATTCTTTCAAGAGCTTTGCTGGTGCGTGCATAAAGTATAACACCACTTACAGGCCTGTCTAACCGGTGTATGGTTCCCAAAAAAACATCACCCGGTTTCTTGTATTTTTCTTTGATGTAGTTTTTTATAGAATCACTTAAAGAGTCATCGCCAGTTTTATCGCCTTGTGCAAGCTCACCGGGCTTTTTGTTTACGGCAATTAGGTGGTTATCTTCAAAAAGAATTTGCATGGTGCGGATAACGAATCTGTGCGTACTGAAGTTTGGGGATTAAAAATGGAGAAAAGAAATGCAATAAATGAAAACAAAAAAGTTGAGTTAAATACTTAAATTATTTTGCTTTATGGTAGTAGTGCTCTTTACCTCAACAAATACATCTTACCCCAACCCTTTGTAAAAAATTTATCGGCACTTGTAAAACGTTGTTCTATAGCAGAGCCGTTTATTGATGTAACTACTCTATAAAGGTAAACACCCTTGGCAAGTTGGTCGCCAAATTCATCTTTTCCATCCCAGGCATATTCGGTTACATTACGCCCAATGTGTATGGAACCAATTTGATCATGCGTTATTTCGCGCACAATTTTTCCGGTAACTGTTGCTATCTGTATTTTTAAGTACGTGGGCACCACGCTACCCGTGAGTGTAAATACAAATTTGGTTGATGTTGTAAACGGGTTAGGGTAGTTAATAAAATTAGTAATAGTGCTTTTATTAATTACTTCAAATGAAATACGGTAATCGTTGTTGCCGCTGGCATTCCCGCTTTCATCGCGTGCCTGCGCTTTTAATTCATATATGCCATCAGTTAAAAGTTCGGGCGAGAATGTAATCCTGAAACTGTTATCGGGCAGTTGAGCAGGCGTCCATTTTAATAAATCTTTTGAAGTGCTTAATCCTTGTGCTCCTTCAAAATAAACCTGCTTAGGGCTGCCATCGGGTACGGTTAAATAAATTTTGTATTTGGTGGTATCGTTCAATGCCAGAAAACGGTTTTCGTCTTTCAACTTAATTTCAATCATTGGTTTGGCAGAAACTATATCGCCATTGAGTATGTGCTGGCCGTCAAAAGTAACATCCAATATTGGGTTAGTAATATCGCGGTCAACATTAAATTTAATTTCTGCGTAGTTGTTGTAATGGTATTTCTCGCGCTGGTCGTTGCGTGGGTTGGCTTCTATCCATAAAGAATTTAAGCCTAAATAATTTTCTGTGCTTAGTCTTAAATTTGTACTAAGTGATTGACCAGCAGGCAGCGGATTGTAACGTGGTGATGAAATATTATGGCGCACATTGTCTTTATCATACAAATAAAAATCAACCAATAAACTATCCATGTTACTGTTGCTGATATTCTCAACAGGAATCGTCCATGAAACGCTATCGCCTTCCATCAGTTGAGGTGCATAAAACTGCGCCAGGTTTGGGTTCACAACTGCTTCGGGCACTTCATCGTAATAAATTTGCCAACGTGTAAGCTGGCGCGGAGTGCGCAGGCTATCGTCCTCTATATACGTTCTTAAATATAAATAAGGATATGTAATTGCATCTATGTTTAAATTTAAATCTCCTGTTGATGATGCAATATTGTTGATGAGTGTAACCTGTTTGCCTGTGGTATCAACACCAATTACTTCCAAAGAAATACTATCGCGTGTGCTGCCTGTTTCTAAACTGCGGCTTGCCCAGTGTAACGATGTCCAGTTAATAGCAGGACCAATAAGCTCAGAAGTGATGTACCCTTTGTACCAGTTGCCGCCAAGCAAAGAATCTAATTGTATTATTGGATTGGAGGGAGATATTATTTCCTAATACTTCTTTTGCGGAAGACTGATTTCCTTTTTGTGCAAAGAATAACCATGGGTAATAATTTTGAATGGTATCAATACTATTAAATCCCAAATCTTTAAAAACGTTTTTAAGAGTTGGAGACCATGCGTTATATGTTGTGTCATTTGTATTTAAACTTGAAATGTTCAACATCAAAACATAATTGCTATCTGGAATTTGGTTGAGTAAAGATTCAAGACTATCTAACTGCGCAGGAAATGAAGCTGTATTTTTTGTATTAAAGATAAACCATTTTTGTTGAGGCTTTGCAGAGCAACTACCATTAATCTGCTGGTTAAATCCATAAGAATTTAAGTTGCCAAAGTACATCTGATCTGTTTGCCAGGGTTCAATCGAAACGTAGTCAAGAACTGCAACGTGTATTTTATCTAACCCACAAACTACCGATTCCTGCAAGGCATTATTCAAATAGTATTGTGCTTTGTTAAACTGCGAAAGGTTTGCGTAAATCGTATTCTCTGCTTTGAGATATGTTTGAGTTGTTTCAAAATCGAACCCGCGTTGTGGTTTATTGTAAATGATGTTGTTGTACTTATCATCCTTAAACTGAAAAATATGTTCCTGGCTCCAGCCTGTTAAACCGGGCATATAAACGAAAGAACTTTCTTTCCATTTAGAAGTTGGATATTGGTTGGGGTCTAATGCCACACGCCAAAACCAAACTTCGCCACTATCAAGAGCAAACGGCAATGTCCAACTTACAATGCCACCGTTTTGGGTAACACTATGCGAAAGTTTTTTGGGAGAGTTAAAAGCATCGGTTGTGTCAGCTTCAAACACGTAAGTTTTCGATGTATTACTTGTACTCGCAGCAGTTGCTTTAAGTGTTACAGTATTAGCGGGCACTATGGCATATTTATATGGATAGATTGGAGATATATCTGAAGTTTGAATAAGCAGTGGAACATTTAATGCACGGTTGTTATTTTCAAAAGGACCTTCGTCTATTAAATTGGTATTGTCAACAAATACATCAAAATAATTTAAGCCTGCTCCGTTAAGTGGGTCAACAGGTAACGTAATTACTAAAGTGTCTTTGTAAGGCACATATTGAATTAGAGTGTCTGACACAAAATCGGGAGTGTTGTTTGGAAATTTTCTTACCAACTCAACCCTGAATGAATCGGGTACGGACTTACCCAGATTGGTTACAATAATATTTACATCAAAGGTTGAAAGATCGGTAGTAACCGTATCGGGTTTAAAAAATACACGTGAGCTATTGGTGGTATAATCTGGATATTGATGCCCACCTAACTTAATTGCAGGGTCGCCATGCAACATCATGCTAAGCATTACGCTTTTCATTGCAAGGTTCGGATTTAAATTATAGTTAGCAATAATTGTATCGAGCCCAAATAAAATAGCATCGCCAATGGGTTTGCCATAAGTATTGTAGGATAATGCTTTATAAAATGGAGTGGTGTAAGCTCCAAGCGTATACAAGTCGCCTAAACTTGGTGTAGAGAAAAAACCGATTGAACCCTTATTGGGTAATAAAACAAAATCTTCGTTAAGTAATCTTGAGGGAGAAAAAATATCGCCCACATTACAAGAGTTTGCAACAACTAAAGGATATTTACCATTGTTGCTCCAATCTTGCGGAGGCGCAGTGGCAATATCAAAAGTGCTGCCTGCAGCGTGACCAAAAAAAGTCATTAAAGCAACACCGCTGTCTATCCTTGCCTGCAATTCCTGAGCTTGTATGTATTGAATAGGGTCGGTAGAAATTTTATAGTAAGACGTAACGTTAGCGCCAAACAAAGTATCTTCAATAGCAGCCTCGTAGTTGTCCATGAATGCGCGTATGTTATTTTGTTCATTCAAGTCATCACCACCTACAAAATGCAAAACCTGTTTTTGCCAGTCTTGAGCCTGCCCGCCTTGCTGCGATTCGTTGGCTAAGATTTTATCGAGATAATAATTTGCAATGGTGTCAGTTTGTGCTGCAAGTCTGCCGGTAGCCAAACGGGGAACTAAAGTAGTATCTGTTAATCGGTTGCTGAACATCCAATCGCTTGGCGGATAACAAAAGGTAGGAACAAGGTCTTGATTGTAAAAGGCACTTGCAAGCCTTACAGCAGGAGGATAAACTGCTTTACCAAAAAGAAATAGATAACGTGCAGTGGGGTTATTGTTTTGGTCTTTAAAAGTTTTAAGTGCAAAATTGCAAAAGTTTTTAATGGCAAGCGGATGTTTTAAAGTTCCATAAGCAAACTGGTCATACAATTCATTAACATCAGTTAACAGCGGAGTGTATTCAAGCGTGCGGTGATTGTAGTATGCCTGCGCACTTGCCCATAATTTTTTATGAGAGATGATTAGGTAGTTGTAAGCGGGAGAGTTGTAGTTGTAGTTGTTAAACCTTGCAAAAGAAGAAGGGTTTGATGTAACGGGCTCAATTAAAAAATCGGTGCTACTGTTAAAAACTGCCGACTCATAAGTGAGTAAACATTTTTTTTCAGAACCATTAACAGGCACCAACGCCTGCAACTGGTTCCTGTTCTTACTACGGTTACTCGTCTAATAGTATCATTGCTAACAATATAAATATATCTTGTAGAAAGATCACTTACATTAAAGTCATCCAAGTCAAGCCTTACTTTTGTTGGATTGGAGGCACTGCCAGTGTAAAAAAACTGGTTTGAAGTTGTTTCTCCGGAAAATGTTGTGGAGTGTGCGTAACTAACAATTGCGTAAGTAAAGTGAAAAGAAGTGTTTGCGTTGTTAGGATTAAGATAATTCATTTGTAACTGCAACGAACCACCTGACAATGCTGTATTGCTACTTAAGTTTTGGTTAAAATCGTATTTATGGTATCCTAAAACATTGGGCTCCTGAATAAAAGTGTTGCCGTTGGCTTTAATGTCAATAGTATAACTATTACCTCCGGCATCGGAGTTACTGTTTATGACACTCACTGTTACATTTGGCAACGGACCATTTAAGGATGCGTTAGGAGTTGGAATGGTATAAGAAATCCAATTATTTCTTGCGCCCGTAAAGCCTGAGGCGAGATCAAAACTTGGGTCAACAATTTCGGTATAAGGTTCACCTTCAACATAGCCCATTGTATCTTGCTCTAACACCCGGCTTATGATAAATTGCTCGGGTGAGTAAGCCGAAAAATTCACATCCGTTTCAATAATCATTCTGTTTCCGGTAATTCCCGAATTAAAAGCAACGGTGAGGAAATAGATGCTCGTATCTGAGTACATACTATAGTTCGGGTTTACTTGATTGGCTGGATTGTTATACAAATTCGCATCAAGCCATCCATCATTCTTCTCCCATAAAATTCAATATAATCCGTTGCATCAAAAACACCATCACTTTCGCCATCTATATAAATACATTGTTCTTTGCCTCGGTAAAAAATCTGATACTTACGTGGGTCTTCGTTAACAGGAAATCCGGCAGCCTGAAGTTGTGGTTGTGTTACACGAAAAATTCCATTCTTGCTTACTTTTATTTTAAAATATTGCTGAACGGAATAAGGCTGGCTGTTGTTAAAGTTTATCCAGTTGTTGGTAAATGGCTGTGCATTTACAACCGTAAAAAGAAAAAGAGAAACTATTAATGCGTAAAGTTTATTCATGCGTTATGATGAACTGTTTCGTTTTTGTTTATTGATTGCAAGTTTTAAAGAGAAAATATTTGAATACAATACGTTATCGCTTCCACCAATATTTGTAAGGGCATAATCAATAGAAAAGTTTCCAAGTTTTACGCCTATACCAAAATTGGGCTGTGCTGTTTTTGATTCTTTATTATTAACATCCAATACAGTTTGAATGTTTTGAATGCCTCCTCTCAGGAAAATAAAATTATTGTAGCCGACTTCTACTCCAAAATGCGGGTCAATACTTACAGGGTTTGATTTGATTAGTACGTTACGCTTACCATCAAACGTTACATCTAAATCAAGAGCAGGTGTAACAGAAATTTTTTTAAAGCTTGCTTTGTAACCAACCCCCAATACCAAACGCGGTAGTGTTATTTCTAATCCGTTTTCGGGGAGTTCGTTTCCTGTCTGAATTAAAGTTTCGGCTTCCTCATCAGTTAAAGTATAGCTCCATGCATTAAAGGTAGAAGTAATGTCTCTTGCCATTGCACCAAGCCGCCATTTGTCTTTTTGGTACTGCAATCCGGCATCTAAACCAAAGCCCCATGCTTTTGCAAACGAACCTACCTTACGATGCACAATTTTAAAATTTGCACCATAATTAAGTCCTGTAATTTTTGTTCGCGATGCGTAAGAAAATATAAAACCATAATCAGCCGTGCTAAATGTTTTTAAACGGTCGTAATCTATTTGCCCATTTTTATCAATCAGTTCAAGAGAATTAATAATATCATCAACAGCAAATCTTATTGCAGAAAAGCCGACAGTGCGCATAGAATCTATTGGAGCAGCCACCGCACCATAATCATATTTTGCAATGCCTGCAAAATATTCGGAGTGCATTAAAGAAAACTGCAAATCAGATTTGATGTTAACCAACCCGGCAGGATTCCAGTAACCTGCGGTAACATCATTTACAGTTGCCGATTGCGCAGCGCCCATGCCCAATGCGCGCACCAACACCTATTTGTAAAAATTCGTTGGAGTATTTGGGGGCGTCCTGCGCTTTTAATGTAATGGTTGCTATTGCAAGCAGTGAGGTAAATAAAACAGACTTAGTCATAGTAAATTTTATGGTTGAGAGCCATTATAACGCACCAAACCATATTATAGTATTTTAAATGTGCCTTTATTGGTTAACGTATTTTCTTAATTGAGTAAAATTATAATACTTATACCTAACAAAGAAGGATGAGGTCAAGTTTTTTACACATTATTATGAGGTAACCTTAGCCAACATAAACAAATTTGCCATCTAAATTCATAATGTCCATTTTTGGCAAAAAATAAGTTCAATCAAAAGCATAATAAAACATATCCCCAATTTTTTGACCTGCTTAAATTTATTATGTGGGTGCTTTGCTATTATTTTAATTTTTCAAAACGAATTTATTTATGCTGCATACCTTGTTTTTGCAGCTGCCGTTATTGATTTTTTTGATGGATTTGCAGCGCGAATGCTCAAGGCATATTCAGTAATTGGAAAAGATTTGGATTCACTGGCAGATATGGTAACTTTTGGAGTGGTGCCAGGGGTAATTATGTACCAGTTATTTCAAAAAATTGGAACTGACTTAACAGAATCTACTTCCGGTTGGCACACCGAATTATCTGCTTTAGATAATATTGGAATTACTGCATTACTTATACCCTTATTTTCTGCCATTCGTTTAGCAAAGTTCAACAATGATACTCGTCAAACAGAATCATTTATTGGGTTACCCACTCCGGCTAATGCAATGCTTATATGTTCTCTTCCTTTTATTTTAGAACCATGTCTTAACATGCAAACAGCAAGCTGTACAGACGGTATTTCTTGTTATGTTGAATCTCTTTTTTTAAATCCTTGGTTATTTGTAGGGTTCTGTTGCCTTATGTCATTTTTATTAGTTGCTGAATTGCCATTATTCTCCCTCAAGTTTAAAACCTTTGTTTTTAAAGGAAATGAAATACGATATGTGATGATTGCAGCATCTGTTATTTTACTTTCAACATTAAAGTTTGCGGGAATTCCTGTTATCATTTTCTTATACATACTTTTGTCCGTCATTAACAATATCTTTTTTAAAAAAGAAAATAAAGTTCACTTCAAGTAATTAAAAAGTTTTATCCCAAACTCCGAACCCAAAACTCAAAACAATGAAATACACAGCACAAATAAACATAATGCCACTAAAGGCTTTATTAGACCCGCAAGGAAAAGCGGTAACAGGCAGCATGAAAAATCTGAACCTTTCTGAAATAGAAAACGTGCGAATTGGCAAACACATTACGCTTGAGATAGAAGCCTCTGATAAAAACTCAGCACAGCAAAAAGTGGATGAAGCCTGCAAAAAACTTTTGGCCAACCCAATTATGGAGAGTTATGAGTTTAACCTTACCGAGGCTTAACGCAGATATTAATCCGCTTGTTTTTAATGTTTTGTATTTAGCGGAAAGTGTTTAATTTGCGAGAAAATAAACAAAGGGAGAAGCCCTCTGTTTATACACTTAGTACGCTTATCTTCCTTATTAATTAAATTATTTCTAACCCCTTTAAAAAATCAAATTACATGATGCGAATAATTACAACTGCATTGCTGCTACTTATTTACATAACAGCATTTTCACATGAGAGCCATTACAAATTTGACGGTAACTCCGATCCTGCTCTTAAAACTTTTATAAAAGACAGGAAAAAAACACTTAATGCTGATTTGCAAAAGCAATTGGCTCAACAACCTGCCTGGAAAAGTTTTCTAGGCTCTAACGGAAACTGGATGGTATGGTTTAATGAACAAACCGGCAAACCTCGTAAAGCTGTTGGACAACCTGTTTTGTTAGGCTTGCCATTAAATGCACGTGCAATTGCAGATGGTTTTATAAGCCAGAAACTTTCAGGTTTTGAAGTGCCTGTTAGCCAGCTAGTGTTTAATAATGTTGCCTCTAGCACTAAGTATGATTTTGTAAACTACAAACAGTTTTACAATGGCGTGGAAGTTTTGTGGGCACGCATGCAAATTAAAATGATGCACGATGGCAGGATTATGCAATTTGAAAACGATGTATTTAACGATATCAGCCTTAACATTACTCCTGCAATATCTGAGGCAAGTGCTGTTGCTGTTGCTTCGCAAAATGTTGGCATCACCATCACCCAAACAATTATTAATTCTAATTTAAAAATTGTTGCAGAGCCTGCGGGCAATAAAAATGTTTATCATCTTGTTTATGAGGTAAACGTAAAAGGAAATGATGCGGAAAATATTCCAAGAAACTATTACACTTTGGTTGATGCTCATAGCGGTGAAATTATTTACCGCGATAATATGGTGCGCCATTTTGCAAATACAGACGTTACAGTTACAGCAAATTTGTATGCTACCAATCCTTATAACCCATCAAGTATTGAACCTTTAAAATATTTGAGAGTTAATGATGGTGCTACAACTTATTATACAGACAATACAGGTTATTTAGGTTTAACAAATACCACCAGTTTTTCTGCCACTATGCCTTTGAGAGGGCAATGGGCAAGAATTTACACCAACAATGTTACTCCAAACCTAACGGTTACCTTAAACCCCGGCACAAATAATATTACTTACGGCACTCCGGCTAATATTAAAGAACTAAGCGCCTACCATGCAGTACAGGAAGTGCACGACCATTTTAAAGCGCAACACGCAGGCATGCCAGCAGAGATGTTGATGGATTTTGAAATGACAACAAATGTTGATGTAGCCGGAAGCTGTAATGCTTTTTATGATGGAGATATAAACTTCTTTGATGCCGGGGCACTGCCCCTAATATCTGTAACGCCACATCTACAGTTGCCGATGTTGTATATCACGAGTACGGGCACGGCATTAACTCAGACTTATATGGTTTTTATGGCGCAGGGGGTATGGGCAATGGGGCAATGAATGAAGGATATGCAGACACTTGGGCAAATGGAATTACTGATGACCCGATTCTTGGTATTGGCTTTTACCAAAACAATCCAACCGGATACGTTAGAAGTTATAATTTGAGAAAAGTTTATCCGCAAGATTTGCAGGGCGAAGTACATGCCGATGGCGAAATTATTGCCGGTGCATGGTGGGATTTAAGATTACTGATGAATGACCTTGCATTTCGTAATAATCTTTTTAAAGAAACAATGCCTGCAACTGTTGATGGGCCTAATGGCGATGAAGGCACAATATTTTTAGATGTATTAATTGAGGCTTTGACAGCAGATGATAATGATGGTAACATCAGTAATGGTACTCCTAATTATTGCAACATTGTAACTGCATTTGGTTATCATGGTATTTTCCTATCAGGCACTGCAAGCAATGTCAGTCATACCGATGGTATTGTGGCTAATGCTGCTGCTCCTATAGTTATTGATGCAACCATTGCAAGCCCACCTCCAGGGTTTACAATTAGTGGAAACTATCGTGTTAATAATAGTACCACATGGATTCCTTTTACTCTTAACAACACCGGGGGCAATAACTGGCAGGGAAATATTCCCCCACAAAATAATGGCGATATTGTATATTATTATTTAGGCTTGGCAAATGATTGTGGTGTTTTAATTAATACAATACCTGCAAGAGTTACAGATGCAAATCCAAATATCCCTTTTAATGCATTGGTTGGTTTTAATCTTTTAAATACTGATGATTTTGATAATAACTATGGCAATTGGAATACTCCGGATCCAACCGATAATGCCTCAACAGGTTTATGGGTAATTGCTGATATTCCAATTCCATCTTTCTTA
Source organism: Bacteroidota bacterium (assembly GCA_016714005.1). Taxonomy (GTDB): domain Bacteria; phylum Bacteroidota; class Bacteroidia; order AKYH767-A; family OLB10; genus JADJOA01. The sequence continues at coordinate 32,120 of JADJOA010000002.1, read as the reverse complement.
GATCCTGGTACGCAATCGGGCATGGTTCAAACAGACCAACAACATACACCAGGCGGTATATACTCATGTTTTACAGGTAATGCCAGTTCCCCCGGTGACGGTGCAGGTACTGAAGATATAGATGGAGGTAAAACAACTTTATTCTCACTTTCTTGGGATATGAGTACTTATAATAATCCCTTGATTACTTATTGGAGATATTACTCAAACGACCAGGGCGCAACTCCCGAAACTGATTATTGGCAGACTGCTATTTCCAATGATGGAGGCGCTACATGGGTGCCTGTAGAAAATATAAACGTGCCCGACCACAGTTACAGGCGCTTTGCGGTAAAGTTACCGATTACGTAACTCCTACAGCCAACGTAATGATGCGCTTTATTGCGGAAGATGCCAATGCCGGTAGTTTAATTGAAGCGGCTTTAGATGATTACCAGATTTGGGATGGACTTCCGGTATCTGTCGATAATATTGAAACACAAAACATTTTATCTCTGTTTCCCAACGCGGCAAAAAACCAAATCAGAATTAATTACAATGTAAAAACCAACGATAACATTTCTATTGTTATATCTGACAAAATTGGGAAAGTGGTTTATTCGCAAAAAGAAGAAGCTATGTTTGGAACAGGTTATAAAACAGTTGACCTGAGCAAATTTGCCAATGGCATTTATACTGTTTCGATTAACGGTGCCAAAACAAATTTCAATAAAAAAGTATCTGTTGTAAAATAAATTAATTATTATTTTAAAAACACTAAGGACGGTTTGCGAAGCAAACCGCCCTTAATGTTTTATGGATATTTGGTAACTGAACTTACCTTAAACCGATCAAATTTTTTTCTTGTTGTTTTAGAACATGCACATGCTAAATGATCATAGCTATTGCTTAACAAATTTTTTCGTTTCAACTTTTCCATCGCTTTCTGCCATTACAAAATAAATTCCTGACGGAAGTTGTTCAACGTTTATTGATGCGCGTTCTTTGCCTTTTGTTGTTTGAGAAATGATGGTGTTGCCTAAAATATTTTTTATAGAAATAGAGTAAGAGTGAGCAGGCTTAAAGTTTGAAAGTGTAATGAAGGAGGAGGTAGGGTTGGGAAAAGGAAGAAGGAATTGTGTAGGGAATTATTTTCATCAACACCTAATACACCAATAGGAGTTTGGGTAGTATTGGTTATAACAGGCACATTAAAATCAAAAACAATATGAGCAGTGTTTTCTATAGTCATACCGTTGGTTAAACCCACATGCGGTTTTATACTGTACTTTACAAAACCACAACTGCCAATAAAATTAGTACCGCTGTCCGGCAAAAAAATATTTCTAAAAGTAAACTCAATAATACCATTGCCCGAAATTACGTATGTGCAGGCATGGCTCATTGCCTCCAACACAAAGGTTGAAACGTTAAGCAAATCGCTTAACGTATCAACTAATATAACAGTAAAAGCAGTATCGGTGCCCGTGTTTTGAAAGTGAATGGTGTAGGTAAGCAACGTAGTGTCGGCTTGTGAAGACAGTAATGCACCCTGCGGAACCACTTCCTTATAGTTAGGATCCCAACTGCCCTGGCAATAAGATTTAGCTTGTCTTTATTATTGGTTGGCGTAAGGTCGGCACTGTCAGGATATATACGGCACTCGGTTGTAACCGTATCGCCAAGGTTGGCAGCAACTATAAATTCAGATAGCAGATTGGTGCTTTGCGATGGAAACAGTGTATCAACATTCCACGCAAGGTGATAAGGCAAAATGGTATCGGCAACAGGTGCTGCGGAGTAATAAATTAAGTCACTGTCATAGTCAAAAGTAGCCGTAGCAGATAAAGCAACGGTGCCCACATTGGCAGCCGAAGTAACATAAGCACCCACAAACCCCGGCCTAAGGGGCCCAAGGTTGGTCATACTTATTTTTAAATCCTGCGCATTGTGCTCGGGGTGCAGTGCAAAGTGGTTAGACGTATCAATCTGCGAAGTAAGCGGCATAAAAACTGCCGTATCGCTAAATGGAAAACTAACAGTATAATGCACCGGTGGTGTAGGAATAGTAATAGTATAGTTGCCCTGCGGCACATAGCAGTAATAATCTCCGGCAGCATTGGTACTGGCAAAATAATTACCCGGATTAACATTTACAATAACATTTTGTAATGGCACATCGCCTGCATTATATATGCTATCATTATTAATATCAGAATAAACTTTGCCTGAAATTAAAAAGTGTTCGTTTTTTAGGAGGTATTTGGATAGGTAAATATCGCTGCTGCCATTGGAGTTAAAAAGGGAGAGTCCTGTTGAAAAATCAAAATCCGCACCAAAATAAAATCCACCCTGAATGAATAATGCATTGTTATTAAACAACGAAAGTTGTCCAGCACCCCGGTTCGTTAATGCATTATAACTTATCACATAGCCGTTCGCATCAAACTTTATTAACGCATTGCCGGAATTGGCACTACCAAGTCCAAAGGTTGGGTTGCTGATTAAGGTGCCGCCAAATCCAGCAGCAACATAAATACTACCAGAGGAGTCAATTTCTACATGGCCACACTGATCGCTTGAAGCACTCCCAAACCCATGCCCCCAAATAAAATTGCCTGAGCTGTCATACTTTGCAAGCAAAGCCTCATTAGTGCCATTAGGTTGTATAATATAAACGCCCAAATCAGGATCAATATCAATTGCAGTGGTTCGGATAAAACCTGATAGAATAATATTGTTTTGTTTATCAATGACAATAGAATTAATAAAATTCAAATCTCCTGTAATCAGTTTATGAAAAATGTAATTGCCAGCACTGTCATACTTTGCAAAGTACTGCCCAGTGCCTACGTTTCCGCCACCTAAGTCAGCAGTGCCATCCACCCAGCCGGTTGTTACAATATTACCTGAATTATCAATTTTTAAATCAATTATATCCAGACTAGATAAGGAAGGAGGAGTAAATACTTTATAAAAAACGAGTTGCCCGGAATTATCATATTTAACATAAAAGCAAATTAAGAAAAAACTATTTACTACATCCAAACCCGGACCCATATCAAAATCAATATAACTCCCATAGGCTATTCCATAGATAAAAATATTGCCATTAGCATCTATTGTAGATGTGTTTAAAGCCACACCAGATGATTCAATTTTACGTGCGAAAAGAAGTACACCGGCTGGGGAATACTTTATAATCAGGCCATTTACATCATTCCCATTGTTGGATGAGATAATAGTGTCATTACCTCCTAAACCATCCTGAATAATAGCAGTATGACTAAAATATCCTGAATAAAAAATGTTACCTGCCGCATCTGTATTCACATTAAAGAAAACACTTGTATTGTAAAGCGAAGCTAATCGATGCCAAAGATAATTACCCGCAGAATCGTATTTAGCTAATACATGGTCAAAGCAATTTGGTAAGTTTAATGTACCAATTAAAACTGTTGAGCTGGTGTCAGGATCAATATCGTAATCATAAAATGACTCAAAAAATAAAATAGTATTTCCCGATGAATCAATTGTTGAATAGGGGCCGTAATTAGTGTTACTATCTCCAATTGTTTTTGTCCACTCATGTTTATACTGCGAATAACCATCAACAAAGCACAGCGCAAATAAAAAACCATTAAAGTTTTTCTCATATCATTATTAGTTAGTTAATCAGGATGTGCAAAAATGCAGCCATCAATAGCATTCGTAAAAGTATAATACAAAAAGGAGAAACAAATCAATAAATCAAAATAATTTCCCACCGGGTTTAATCCTCCAACAGTTTTTGCACTTCGGTTTTCAGCAAGGGTAAATGTGTCTTAATTATTTCATACACTAAGAAATCGTCAATAGAATCGTAAGCATGTATAAGGTAATTGCGCATTGAAATTATTTTTTCTTTAGATGTAATGGGTAACGCATTAATCAACTTGGTCGCTTTGTTGGTAGCCTCGCCAATTATTTCCAGCTTACGTTCAATGGCAGGCTTCAATAAGCGCGATTTTTGGTAATCGCCAAAGTTTTTAATCTCTTTAGTTTCAGATTCAATAAACTCAATAGCTTCATAAATGTGAAGCAAGTACTTCTTTACCTCATTACTCATATAGTAAAGTTTTAGTCTTGTTCATTTCATCAATAAAATACTTATTGCTTAAAGTATGCTCCGGCACTAAATCAACGTTACGGTTTAAAAGTGCTTTCAGTTTATCCTGCATATCCCAAAAATTTTGCGCGTAACCATCAAACGGTTCGGTAATATCAAAGGCAATCAGCAAATCAATATCGCTCTTGTCGGTAAACTTGCCATTTACCACCGATCCAAAAGCATAGGCCCGCTTTACATGATGTTCTTTAAGCAGGCGTTTAACCTCGGGCAGTTTTTCTTCAAATATTGGATGTAGCATTGGTAAATGTTAATGGCAAAGTATTTAGTATTCGTAAATTCGTAAACATTCGTTATCAGTACTTACATATTGCGCCTGTACTGCCCCCCAACCTCAAACAATGCATTCGTTATCTGCCCCAACGAACAGTACTTGCTAACTTCCATCAACTTCTCAAACATATTCTCATTGTGTATGGCAGTTGACTGTAATTCGTGCAGCATATCTTTTGTTACAGATGCGTTCCGCGCATGTAAGTTGTTAAGCGTTTGTATCTGCTGCTCTTTTTCTTCTTCCGTTGCACGTATAACTTCTTTTGGTAAAATGGTTGGTGAACCTTTGCTCGATAAAAATGTATTCACTCCAATAATCGGAAACTCACCCGTGTGTTTCAACGTTTCGTAATACAAGCTCTCTTCCTGTATTTTTCCCCGCTGATACATAGTCTCCATCGCGCCAAGTACACCACCACGCTCGGTAATCCTGTCGAACTCTGCAAGCACTGCTTCTTCTACCAGATCAGTCAGTTCTTCAATAATAAAAGAACCCTGCAATGGATTTTCGTTTTTAGCAAGCCCCAATTCTCTGTTAATGATTAATTGAATAGCCATAGCCCTGCGCACGCTTTCTTCGGTGGGTGTGGTAATGGCTTCGTCATAAGCATTGGTGTGAAGCGAGTTGCAGTTATCATAAATAGCATAGAGCGCCTGCAGGGTGGTGCGTATGTCATTAAAGTCAATTTCCTGTGCATGCAAACTACGTCCGCTGGTTTGTATGTGATACTTGAGCATTTGCGAACGTTCGTTAGCTTTATACTTAAAGCTTCATTGCCTTTGCCCAAATACGCCTTAACGCGACCGATAACCGAATACTCGGGATCAATACCGTTTGAAAAGAAAAACGAAAGGTTAGGAGCGAAGGCATTAATATCCATGCCACGGCTTAAATAATATTCAACGTAAGTAAAACCATTACTCAACGTAAATGCCAATTGCGAAATAGGATTGGCACCGGCCTCTGCAATGTGATAACCACTTATAGAAACAGAATAAAAATTACGAATGGCTTTGTCAATAAAGTACTGCTGCATATCGCCCATCAGGCGGAGAGAAAACTCAGTAGAGAAAATACATGTATTCTGTGCCTGGTCTTCTTTTAAAATGTCGGCTTGCACTGTACCACGCACTTGCGCAATAGCACTTGCTTTAATTTTTTCGTAAACATCTTTAGGCAAAACCTCGTCACCTGTAACACCCAACAGCATCAATCCAAGTGAGTCGTTACCTTCAGGAATATCGTAATTGTATTTCGGTCGCTCTGTTTTTTTATCTTTATAGATGGCATCAATCTTTTTCTCAACTTCTTTCTCCAGTTTGTTTTCTTTAATGTAAAGTTCGCATTGCTGGTCAATGGCTGCATTCATAAAGTAAGCGCATATAATAGACGATGGACCATTAATGGTCATGCTTACAGATGTAGCAGGATTGCAAAGATTAAATCCACTGTATAATTTCTTGGCATCATCCAAACAACAAACACTTACGCCACTGTTACCAACCTTGCCGTAAATATCCGGGCGGTAGTCAGGGTCGTTGCCATAAAGTGTTACACTGTCAAAAGCAGTACTTAATCTTTTTGCAGGCATGCCCAATGAAACATAATGGAATCTTCTATTTGTTCTTTCAGGACAACCTTCACCTGCAAACATGCGCGTGGGGTCTTCGCCTTCGCGCTTAAATCGAAACACACCTGCAGTAAAAGGAAACTCTCCCGGAACATTTTCCTGTAAAATCCATTTCAGCAATTCGCCCCATGCTTTATACTTTGGAAAAGCAACTTTAGGAATACGATTACGCGAAAGCGATTCATCAAACGTTTTCAATTTTAAAACTTTCTCGCGCACTTTAAACTCATAAAAATCTTGTTTGTACAAATCAGCTTTCGCAGGAAAATCTTCTAATGCTTTTTTGTTGTTACCATCAAAATTTCTTTCAAGAGAAGCATATTCTTTCTTTAATTCTTCAACTGCGACAGACTTACCCAGTATCTCAATAGACTGATGTAATGAATAAAGTTTCTGGGCCAAATCACTTTGCTCTTCAACCCACTTATCGTAACTGCGGTTGTTCTCAGAAATCTCACTAAGGTAACGTGTGCGGTTAGGAGGGATGATGTAAACTTTCTCACTCATCTCCTCAGTGGTATGATAATCACTCTTTAAATCGGCACCGGTTTTTTCAGCAACTTTATTCATCACCGCTTTGTAAAGCTGGTTCATACCGGGGTCGTTAAACTGCGATGCAATAGTTCCAAACACCGGAATTTTTTCATCGTCAATATCAAACAATTTATGATTGCGTTTGTACTGCTTCTTTACATCGCGCAATGCATCCATGGCGCCTCGCTTATCAAACTTGTTGAGTGCAATTAAATCAGCAAAGTCAAGCATATCTATTTTCTCCAGCTGTGTAGCGGCACCATATTCAGGTGTCATTACATATAGCGATGCATCACTGTGTTCGGTAATCTCTGTATCACTTTGCCCAATGCCCGAAGTTTCCAGAATAATTAAATCATACTGCGCAGCTTTAACAATATCTAAAGCTTCCTTCACGTGTTTACTCAAAGCCAGGTTGCTTTGTCGTGTAGCCAACGAACGCATGTACACACGCTCGTTACGTATGCTATTCATGCGTATGCGGTCGCCAAGTAAAGCACCACCGGTTTTTCTTTTGCTGGGGTCAACGGAAATAATAGCAATGGTTTTGTCTTTAAATTCTAACAAAAATCTTCTCACCAACTCATCAACTAAAGAAGATTTACCCGCACCACCTGTACCGGTAATACCGAGAACAGGAGTCAACTTTGTTTGCTTTCCATTACCTGATGTTATCTTAGGATAAAATTTTTCAAACTCAGTATGATTATTTTCTGCGCATGATATCAATCTGGCAATTGCTTTGGGGTTTTTCTGGGTGAGTTCATCCACTTCGCCATTTAAATTAACGCCTGTTGCAAAATCACACTTTTGCAACATATCATTTATCATTCCCTGCAAACCCATGCTCCTGCCGTCATAAGGATGGTAAATGCGTGAGATACCGTAAGCATGCAGTTCTTTTATTTCATCAGGCAAAATAGTTCCGCCACCACCACCAAAAATTTTAATGTGACTGCACCCACGTTCTTTCAGTAAATCAAACATGTATTTAAAATACTCCACGTGCCCGCCCAGGTAGCTCGTCATAGCAATAGCATTTGCATCTTCCTGTATAGCACACTCCACCACCTCCTGTGCGGAGCGGTCGTGCCCTAAATGAATAACCTCGGCACCGCTTGCCTGAATGATCCTGCGCATGATATTGATAGATGCATCGTGCCCGTCAAAAAGGGAGGCGGCTGTAACAATGCGTATTTTGTTTTTAGGAGAATAAATAGTGGTATCCATAGTCAAGTAATTGAGGCAAATTTAAAAGTAATGCATTGATTTGAGAGATGATTTTCAAGTCGTTTTATGGTAATTTATACTTGGCTCGCAGACTGAAAGAGAGCCTTTAAAGTTAATTTTGTTATCTTGGTAAAAAAATAATGATAATCAGGCAACAAGTTTGTAGCAGGCAGAGTCTTGTATTCAACTTTTGCCTATGCTGCACAGGGCTTTAATGGACGAGAAACAATTGATAGAGGGCTGTATCCGAAACGACAGGCTTTGCCAGGAGGCATTGTTCAAGCGTTATGCGGGTAAGATGAAGGCCGTTTGCATGCGTTACATGAGGCAGAGTGATGAAGCTGAAGATGTATTACAGGAAGGATTCATCAAGCTGTTTAAAAGTTTGCATCAGTATACGTTTCAAGGCTCATTTGAAGGATGGATCAGGCGCATAATGGTAAATACTGCGCTTACCAAAATGAACAAAATGAGTTTTAAACTGGAAGTAGATCTGATAGAAAATTACCACGATACTTTTTGATTACAGAGATATTGTGGAAAGCATAAGTGTAAAAGAAATACGAGGCATGATTGCGCAATTGCCAGAAGGCTACCGGGTGGTTTTTAATCTGTATGTGGTGGAGGGATATTCGCATAAAGAAATTGCAGAAACACTTGGTATAACAGAAAATACATCGCGCAGTCAGTTGCTTAAGGCAAGACTTGCACTTCAAAATAAATTAAAAAAAACTGAAATAGACATTGCACATGCTTCATGATAATAATTCGTTTGACGATTCGGTAAGGCGAAAGTTGCAGGAAGACGAAGAGCCTGTAAGTGGCGCGCTATGGGAAAATATTGCCAAAGAAATTCCTGCAAATTCTTCCAACAAAAGAAAGATTGCTTACTACTTAATTGCTGCACTGCTTTTAATTAGTGGTAGCGGGTATTACTTTTTAAATGATGAAAATAAAACTGAGATAGCTGCGGTTAAGGTCAAAAGCAATTTGGAAGTACAAAGTCCATCAGATAAAGATTTAAGTGAGACTACGTTAAACGTTGCGAATAATGAGCCTGATAAATCAGAAGAAAAAAGTAATGAGTCCAATGCAGTTGCTGAACCTGTGGTAGTGTCGGTTAATGTATCAAAACCTCACACCAGGAATAAACAAACCAATAAAGGCACCATTAAAAAATCAGATGGAACCACTACTAGGGAAAAACCTGTTCTGATCAGTGATAACTCAACAGTTGATACTAAAGAAGATGTTACAATGGGAACAGAACAGAATGTTGTTGAAACTACAGGTAACGAAAACGCTGATACCATTCAAATTACAGATTCAGCATCAGTCCTGGCTAACCAAGAGCCAATACAACAAGCTGCTGCGCAGGCAGCACCGGTAGTTAACGATTCTGCAATAATTGCTGGCGGATTAAAAAATAATGTTGGTATTGAAGTATCATTTTCTCCTGATTTTATTTTCAAAAAATGGACTGTAAACAGCGGAACTCAAGAGTATTTAGATACAAGAAGAGAAACCGAATCATTTCTGTTTGCACATACCTATGGCGCCAAAATTTATTTTAAAGTTGCTAAAGGGGTTTTTCTTAAAACCGGTATTTATCTTACAGAAGTTACAGAGTTGCTTCATTACTCTTATTTGCAGGTTGAGCCAAATGATTTATTTACAAAACTTGGCGGGTATAATGGAACATGGTTTAATCCATTAACCAATCAAACAACCGGAGATACATCTGTTGCTAATTTTGTTTATCCCGATGATATTGTTTCTACCAACAGTTACAAGTATTTTAATATTCCGTTGCAGTTAGCTGCTTATAAGGAATTAAAAAGATTTAGGGTTGGTGTCTCTGCAGGGGTTATCATGAATTATTCTTTTAAACAAAAAGGATCTATCATGAAAGATGATAAGTATGGTAAAATTATTTTGAGTGATAAAAACAGAAGTCCATATAAATCAACAATAGGTTTGGGCATTACAACAAGTACATTTGCATCTTACAAAATAAGAAGGAATATTAATTTCTTTTTAGAGCCTGAATACAGGGTTTACTTGCAACCTATAAGCAAAAGTGATGCACCCTTAACAGAAAAACTTAGCTCTTTAAGCATCATGTCAGGACTGCAATTTGAATTTTAAATATTGTGGGCAACGCTAACCATTCCCAATGAGTCTTATGAAAGTATTCGGTTAGTTTAGTGATCCCGTCCTGCCAAATGGTGTGACGGGATTTTTTTGCAGTTTTGCGAACTATGTTTTTTATCGTTTCAAAAATCCTTTCCTTTCTTATTTCTCCACTTACATGGATTGTTTTTTTATTTGCTGTTGCAGTATTTGCAAAAAAAGCTGTCCGCAAGCAAAAGAGCCTGAAATGGGGTTTCGCTTGTTTAATATTTTTTACCAATCCCTTTTTTTTCAATGTAATAATGGGCTGGTGGGAATTGCCCGCAACAAAAATCAATGCTGTAAATGAACATTATGAAGCATGTGTAATGCTTGGCGGCACCATCCGATACATGAATAGTGAAATGAGCAGACCTGTTTTCGGACAAGCAGCAGACAGGTATTTACAGAGCATAGAATTGCTTGCAAATAAAAAAGTAAAAAAAGTTATACTAAGCAGTGGCTCAGGTAGCATACTTTATAAAGATGCTAAGGAGGCGGACTTTTTAAAAGCGCAAATGATACGGTTAGGGATTGATTCTAATCTTGTAATAGCAGAAAGTAATTCAAAAAATACTTATGAAAATGCTGTGGAATCGGCTAAAATTTTAAAGCAGCAAAATATTAATGGAGAAGTGTTGCTGGTAACTTCAGCTTTTCACATGCGAAGGGCTTTGGCATGTTTTAAAAAGCAGGGGGTTGATGCAGTGCCGTTTTGTGTTGACCAGCGCTCGGGCAAACAAATGTTTACGCCAGATAAATTATTTATTCCTGATACAGAAAAACTATCTGATTGGTATCTGTTAATTCACGAGTGGTTTGGTTATGCCACGTATAAAATTGCGGGATATATTTAATAGCAAAAACCTTCAAGGTCTTCTTCCAGATTTTGAAAACTTCAAGATGTCAAAGTCTCCCTCCTAAATTTCTGAGTGGAAGATTTGGAGGGCTTTCAGTTTAAATTTGTTCTTATGGCTCTTGATTTTTGCTGATACTGTTCAGCCAAAACTTTTTTGCCTTGTAATTTAAAAACGCGGCTAAGGCTGTCATACGATGCAAAGCAGTTGGGAAATTTTTCAATGTTGAGCTTTAAAATTTTTTCGGCATCGGCAAGTTTTCCTTTGCGCATTAAGTGGCTGCCTAATGCTGTAAAATGAGTTGACTCATACAAGTTGCCGTTCTTCTGGCTTTTAACCAATGCAATTTCTTTGTTGAGTGTTTTGGTTTTGTTTAAAAAATAATCGGTGGTAATGGTGCCATCAATCAAGTCGGTTCCGTAGGCTTTATTAATTGCAGTAAGTTCTGCTGCTATTTTATCATCACTGTAAATAAGTTTGTTTCTTTTCAACTCCGCAAACAAGCGGTCGCCTTCAATGGTGTAAACCGTATCATTAAATTTATTTACAAACTCATCAAACAATAAAATGTTTGCCAATGCTATTTGTGAATAGTTTTGCGATTCGTTTTTAAATCCTCCACATTCTGTTTTCCAAATTTGCTTAAATAGCTCAACTCCACCTTCAGTAGGATTAAGTTGGTTTATTACGCAAGCAACATTACCAGGTCCGGCATGATAAGCATGCAATACCAATAAACGGAACCACAAATCGGTTTCGTTGTAAGCAATACCTTTACTCTCAAGCAATTCTTTCACTTTTGGAATAAAAGAATTTTTTAAAAGTTTGGCTGCTGCCATTGCCGATCGGCTTAGGTTGGTGCGCTCATCCATTTTTTTATTAACACGCAAGCCATAATGCACTGCTACATCACGCATTAGTTGAAACGGACCGTTAGCACCCACGTATGATTTTGCTTTATGCCTTCCCGGGCTTTCAATCAATAATATGGATTGTGCGTACCAAGGGTCGGTGCCGTTATCAATAAATATTTCTACACTTTTATCAATACAGTCAAGCACTTTTTAAACTCATAAAAATCGTTTTTGCCAAAGGTTACATAAAAATTTGTCTCAAGTGGCAAATCATAAACCTGGCAAGTAAAATCTTTAAATTGTTTTTTCTCCGGTTCTGTTTGGCAATGCCAATCACAAGCAGGAATCTTATGCAAAGGTTTTCTGATGCCTGCAATATTTATTAAACAAGTATCCGGGGTAAGGTTAATTACTTGTTTCCAAAATAATGGTTGAGGCAATGTATCCCATTTTTGTAGGTACAACTGCTCATTTTTTACAAAATGCATTTTAACTGTATCGGTTTGCATAAACACTGTTTTGGTGTTTAGCAATTGACGAAAATCTGTTTGCGCAAACGATATCTGTAAAAACAAAAAAGAAATAACTGATAGGCTATAAACTATGATTCTCATGCTTTTATGTGACTTTGCTTTTTAAACGATAGATTACTCTTCAGGTTACCTATTTGGTAAAGCAAATTTTGATAAATGTAAGTTACGATAATCAATCTACTTGCGCAAAAATGACTGATTTATTTTGGATAACATGTTAAAGTGTCCTTTCCACTAAGAGTTTAAATGTCATTGTTACCATTATATTACATTGGCAAAATTAATGAGGAATAAAAATCATAAAAGTTTCAGGTAATAACTGAAACAATCAAAGTAAAATCATGGATCAAAATAAATTAACAATCAAATCGCAGGAAGCTTTGCAGCAGGCGCAGTTTCTTGCAACATCTAATAACCAACAAGCAATTGAAAATGCCCATTTACTAAAGGCATTGCTTGAAGTAGATGAAAATGTAGTGCCCTACTTACTAAAGAAAAGTAACGTCAATTTACAACAACTTAACACAACACTTGATGCTCAAATAAAATCTTTTCCTAAGGTGGAAGGTGGGAATGCTTATTTAAGTACCGATGCAAATAAAAGTGTAACCAAAGCATTTTCATATCTTAAAGATTTTAAAGATGAGTTTGTATCACTTGAACATTTACTGCTTGGAATTTTATCCGGAAAAGATAGCGTCTCACAACTTTTAAAAGATGCTGGGGTTACAGAAAAAAATTTAAAATCTGCAATAACAGAATTGCGTAAAGGAGAACGAGTAACTTCGGCTACTGCTGAAGAAACCTATCAGTCGTTGAGCAAATATGCTAAAAACCTAAATGAGCTTGCTCAATCAGGAAAGCTCGATCCTGTTATTGGTAGGGATGAGGAGATAAGGCGAGTACTACAAATTCTTTCGCGCAGAACTAAAAATAATCCGGTTTTAATTGGGGAACCAGGGGTAGGAAAAACTGCTATTGCAGAAGGCTTGGCGCATCGCATCATAAATGGTGATGTACCCGAAAATTTAAAATCAAAGACAATTTACTCGCTTGATATGGGAGCATTGGTTGCCGGTGCTAAGTATAAAGGTGAGTTTGAAGAACGATTAAAATCGGTTGTAAAAGAAGTGATAAGTGGTGAAGGAGAAATTGTTCTGTTTATTGATGAGATACATACCCTTGTGGGCGCAGGTGGCGGTGGAGAAGGTGCTATGGATGCTGCAAATATTTTGAAACCGGCTTTGGCTCGAGGAGAATTGCGTGCAATTGGTGCAACTACATTAAACGAATATCAAAAATACATAGAAAAGGATAAAGCATTAGAAAGGCGATTTCAGAAGGTGATGGTAGAAGAACCGGATACAGAGGATGCTATTTCTATTCTGCGTGGATTAAAAGAGCGTTACGAAGCACATCATAAAGTGCGAATTAAAGATGATGCAATTATTGCAGCCGTTGAACTTTCGCAGCGCTATATCAGCGACAGGTTTTTACCTGATAAAGCTATTGATTTGGTTGATGAGTCTGCTGCAAAACTCCGCCTGGAAATGGATTCGGTTCCTGAAGAGTTAGATGAGCTCAATCGTAAAATAATGCAATTGGAAATTGAGCGTGAAGCTATCAAGCGTGAAAAAGATGAAAAAAAACTTGCTGAGCTTAACGAAGAAATTGCCAACCTCAATGAGTCACGCACTGAGTTAAAAGCAAAGTGGCAACAGGAAAAAGATGTGGTAGAAAAAATTCAATCGGTAAAAGAAAAAATTGAGCAATATAAATTGGAAGCCGAGCGTGCTGAGCGCGCCAGTGATTTTGGAAAAGTAGCTGAAATACGTTATGGAAAAATAAAAGAAGAAGAAAAGCAACTTGACACGTTAATGAAACTGTTGCAGGAAACTCAGAGCAAAGGATCAATGCTTAAAGAAGAAGTAGATAGCGAAGATATTTGCTGAGGTGGTGGCTCGCTGGACTGGCATTCCCGTGAAGCGCATGTTGCAAAGTGAGCGGGAAAAATTGTTGCATTTAGAAGAGGAATTACATAAACGTGTGGTCGGGCAGGATGATGCAATTGCTGCTGTAAGTGATGCTGTGAGAAGAAGCCGTGCAGGTTTGCAGGATTCAAAGAAACCTATTGGTTCATTTATATTTTTAGGTTCTACAGGTGTTGGGAAAACGGAATTGGCAAAAGCATTAGCAGAGTTTTTATTTAATGACGAAAATTCAATGACTCGTATTGATATGAGCGAGTACCAGGAACGACATGCGGTGTCAAGATTGATAGGTGCTCCTCCGGGTTATGTTGGTTATGATGAAGGCGGTCAGTTAACTGAAGCCGTTCGCAGACGACCTTATTCAGTTGTGTTACTGGACGAAATTGAAAAAGCACATCCTGATGTATTCAATATTTTATTACAGGTATTGGATGATGGAAGATTAACAGATAATAAAGGAAGAACAGCCAATTTTAAAAATACCATCATTATCATGACTTCAAATATTGGAGCACATCTTATACAAGAAAATTTTGAAAGCATAAATGATAAAAATCGTGAGGAGATAATTGCAAAGACCCGAAATGTAGTTTACGAGCAATTAAAGAAAACCATTCGTCCTGAATTTTTAAACAGAATTGATGAGGTGATAATGTTTAATCCACTCTCAAGAAATGAAATTGAGCAAATTGTAAAAATTCATTTTAATGAAGTGGTAAAAATGCTTTCTAAGAATGATATTAAAGTTTCTGTAAGCGATAAGGCAATTGAATGGCTTGCTCAGCTTGGTTACGACCCTCAGTTTGGCGCACGACCTTTAAAGCGTGTTATGCAAAAGAAAATTTTGAACGAACTGTCAAAGGAAATTCTTGCCGGAAAAATCAATAAGGAGAATGAAATAAAAATTGATTTGAATAAGAAAAATGAGTTTGTATTTGAGAATTAAGTTTAAATATATTGACGACAGTAACAAAAAGAACTGAGAGGAAAAGTGGTTTTGCATGAAGAGGCGCAGAGAGCACAGAGGTAAAATTTTTGAAATCAAAAACTCTGTGCTCTCTGCGTTTCTGTTTAAAAATTATAAGCTGGGTTTTTTGCATTCCCCTTTTTTTATTACCTCAACAAACTAACCCTTCCCTCATATCGGTGAGACTTTCCAAACATATCTGTTACTTCAATAAAATAAACATACACACCAACAGGGCATTGTTTGCCATCTTCGCTTCTGCCATTCCATTTTCCATGTAACGAAGAGCTTTCAAAAATTTTATTTCCCCAACGATTAAAAAATTAATGTCTTCATGTATGTTATTCCATAACCATTAGCAAAAAAGAAATCATTTTTGTTATCGTTGTTAGGTGTAAAGGCATTAGGTATATATAAAGTGTAAGCACCTGTAATTTCTATTTGCGCGTAAGTAGTATCATAACACTGCTCATTGCTTCCCACAATTAATTGCACGGTGTAAATGCCGGTGTCAGGGTAAGTGTATGCCGGATTTTGCAATTGAGAAAAACCAATTCCATTGCCAAAATTCCACTGCCAGGTTGCACCAAGGAAACTGTTATCGGTAAAATCTATTTCGGCATCTAAAATAGTAGCAGTTGAAGGTGAAGAAGTGAAAGCTGCAACAGGGTTTTCAAAAACATTTACAGCATTTGGTTTAACTAAAGAATCAGTACACATTTCGGGTGTAGTAATTGTTAAAGTTACATCATAACTACCATGTTCCGTATAAATATAATTCGTGTTTGAATTATTATCTGTAAATCCATTACCCAAATTCCATTGATAGGTTGAACCTACAGATGTTATACTTTGATTGATAAAAGAAACTTCAAGAGGCATACAACCTTCGTTTGGAGAAATTGTAAAATCAACATCGGGTAATGGGTTAACAACGATATCAGAATTTGCAGAAGCAGGAAGTGTTGTGCAATTATCAGTAATGCTTACCGTAAATGTTGCATCGCTGTTGGGAGAATAACTTACCGTTTGTGCATTTGCATTAACAGGTGACCATATATAGCTGTAAGGTCCACCATTTCCACCATTGGGCATTGCGGTAAGAGAAATTATTTCTCCTTCGCAAATTGTATCCAAAGCATTTAACGAAACCTGCAAAGGGGGAAACACATTTACACTTACGTTTAATGGGTTTGAAAAACATCCGGCACTATCTGTTGCAATCACAGTATAAGAGGTAGTTGATGAAGGATTAATATTGAGAGTATCGCTTATCGTTCCGGTGTTCCATGTAAAGCTGTAATTTCCATTTCCTCCATTTGCCGCAGCAATTGCAATGGCGCTTTGCCCAATGCAAATTGTATCGGGAGTAGTTGATGTAATAAGAACAGGAGTTGGCTCGGTTACTAAAAACGAAACATCTTTTAGGCAATTATTGTCATCAATAATGTTAACAGAATAATTTCCGGCAGAAAGCTGTGAGGCGATTGATGTAACTGAACCTGTTGACCAGGTATAATTGTATGTCTGTACACCCCCACTTATGTTTAAGGCAATACTTCCGTTGCTGTAACCATTGCAACTTGCAGCAGTAATGGTTCCAAAAACATTTATTGCCGTTGGCTGGTTAATGGAAACAGTTTGCTGATAGGTGAAGCCATTGTTATCGGTAATAACTACATCATAACTTCCGGCAGCAAGTGAATCAACTATGCTATCGTTACTGTTTAGCGAAAGCCAGTAAAACGAATATGGAGCATAACCACCGGAAGGTGTGATAAGCGCGCTTCCGTTATCGCCACCAAAACAAGTTACATCAATAGCGTTTACTGCTGAGCTAACGGGTAATGGATCAACAATATTAATCTGATATGATTGTGTGCACAAATTGTTATCTGTAACGGTAACCGTATATGCACCTGCCGAAAGATTTGCCGCATAGTTTGTATTGCTGCTGATGGGGCTCCATGCATAGCTATAAGGAGTAGTTCCACCTGAAACACTTACTGTTGCAGTTGCATTGGCAGCACCCGCACATGAACCATTGGTGGCATTGTGTGCTATTGCTAAAGCATTAGGTTGTGTAACTAATGCTGAATCGCTCCTCAAACAATTGTGGCTATCGGTAACAATGTATAAATAATTTCCTGCATGTAGATTGCCTAAAGAAAAATCGTTGCTTATTCCTGTTGACCACTGTATGCTGTATGGAGATGTTCCGCCACTAACAGAAACCACAACAGAACCATCGGCATTGCCAAAACATTTTGCGTTTGTAATACTTTCAGAAGAGTAAAGCGCACTGGGCTGCAACACATTTACACTTACACTGTCTGCGCACTGGTTGGTATCTGTAACAACAATGGTATAACTTCCGGCAACAAGCGAATCAAAAATATTTGAAGTTTGAGTGAGTGTATTATTTAAAGTGTAAAGCAAAGTTCCATTGCCATTTGTAGTTACTGGTTGTAATACACCATTACTCTCGCCAAAACAATTAACATTGGTGACGAGTGTATTGTTAATTTGAGGAGCAACAAGGTCATTAATGATAATTTGTTCAAATGTTTTACAGCCTTTATTATCTTTTACAATTATGTTGTAGGTTCCTGAATTTAGAGAAGTATAATTGAATGTGTTTGTATAAACCGTTCCGCTATCTGTGCTGTATAAGTAAGGTGAGGTGCCTCCGGTTGCACTAATAGAAATTGCCCCGTTGTTGAAACTACACAACTCATTGCTGAAAGTAATGTTGTTTGCAAGTGAATCGGGTTGGTTAACTGTAATTGTTGTGTTTGCAATACACCCATTGGCATCTTTTACAGCAACAGCATAATTACCTGCAGCAATGGGATTAAAAGTGTTCGATGCCTGGTAACTTGTTCCGTTATTTATGCTGTAACTTAAAGCACCAAAGCCACCTGCTGCAAAAATTTTTATTTCACCGGAATTGTTGTTAAAGCAGGTTAAATCTTTTTTGGTAACAATGGTAATGGAAGGAGCAAGTATGTTGTTCACGTTAGTGTCGTAGTAAACCAAACAGTTGTTGGCATCTTTAACAGTTATTGTATATGCTCCTGCAAATAAATTGGGGAAAGAATCAACTGTCGAAAAAGTAACCGAATCAATTGCAAATAATAAATTACCTGTTCCGCCACTAGCCGCAACAGCAATTGCGCCATTGCTTTGCCCACAGGCAGTATTGTAATTTGTGCTTGCCACCATAATTGCAGCGGGTTGTAAGATGTCAATAACTGCTGTTTCGTTGCAACCTGCTGTATCGGCTACTATCATTTGATAAGTGCCCGCAATTAAATTGGTAAAAGTATTTGAAGCAAAAAAACTACTTCCGTTATTTATACTGAACCGCAATGCACCTGATCCGCCATTTGCATTTATTACAATTGTTCCATCATTATCACCATTACAATCTAAATCTGTTTTTACAATACTTGAAATGACAGGTCCGTTTAAATTACTTACCGAAACCGGTAAAGCAGCAGCGCAGCTATTTGAATCTCTTACATATACTGTATAATTACCTGCTGCAAGGTTGTTAAATGTATTGCTAGTAACAAATGCAATACTGTCTAAGCTATAATTTAAAATTCCTGTTCCGCCTTGCGCGTTTATGGTTATACTTCCGTTGCTTTG
Organism: Bacteroidota bacterium; assembly: GCA_016714005.1. GTDB lineage: Bacteria > Bacteroidota > Bacteroidia > AKYH767-A > OLB10 > JADJOA01. The sequence continues at coordinate 13,277 of JADJOA010000002.1, read as the reverse complement.
GTTGCAATTGGCTGTTACAGTTTGTGTTTGAGCAGTAATTTGCAATGGTTGAGTAATAGTTATAAGCGAGTCATCAATACAACCGTTTTGATCAGTAACCACAATTTGATAATTACCGGCAGGTAAGCTATCCCACAAAGAAACTGACGTTAATAAACCTCCATTTATTGTAAAATTCAAAGCACCCGTTCCGCCCGAAGCATTAAGGTTGATAATCCCCAACTCGTCATCGTAACATTTGTTTTGCGTAAGCGAAACTGAATTAATGGAGGGAGCCAGTAAATTATTAACAGAAATTATTTTTGACTCCTTGCAGTTGTTGGCATCTTTTACCATCACAAAATAAGTTCCTGCAAAAAGATTGTTGAAGTTAGGTGATACCTGATAAGTCAATCCGCTATCAACCGAATACTGAATAATACCAGTACCGCCTGTAACATTTAGTGCAATGCTTCCATTGCTTTGCCCGCAGGCTGCATCGGTTGTAAGAGAATTAATTACAAGTGCATCAGGTTCTGTTATAGAAATTGCATTGGTGGCTTCGCAACCTGCGGCATCTTTTACAATAACTGCATAATTACCTGACGGAAGATTTTGAAAGGTACTATTCGCAGAAAAATTAATGCCATTGTCAATGCTGTAAGTTAAAGCACCCGTGCCTCCGTTGGCTGATATGCTTATTTGTGCAGTGCTGTCAGCATTACAAAATAATGTAGTGTTGTTTATGTTTTGAATTACCGGTCCGTTCAGGGTATTTACCGATGCAACAAAATCTTCAGTGCAGCCATTGGCATCTTTAACTGTTACGGTATAATTGCCTGATGCCAAATTGTTAAATGTTGGATTTGAAGTAAAATTAATTCCATTTATGCTGTAAGTTAAAACACCTGTTCCGCCTGTTACATTAACTGTAAAAGACCCATTGGAGAAGTTACAGTTTGCATCTGTAGAAATAAAAGAAAAGTTAAAACCCGCAGGCTCATTAATAACAACAACGGAATCGGTTTTGCAATTATTGGTATCAATTACAGATACAATGTAATTGCCTGCGGCTAGGCTGTCAAATACATTTAAAGTTTGGTTATTAAAACCGCCATCAATAGTATATTGCAAATTTCCATTGCCTGAGGATGATATGGTAATGATTCCATTATCACTTAGTCTGCATGTTTCATCACTCAATAAAACAGAATTGATTGTTGGGACTGATAAAAAGGACACCAAAACAGAAACAGAATCTTCACAACCATTTAAATCAACTATATGAAGGTTGTATGTTCCTGAATCAAGTGAACTGAAAACAGAATCATTAATTAATGAATTGTTATTTAGAGAAAATAAATATCCCGGTGTGCCACCACTGCCATACAAGAATATTTCGCCATCGCCTCTAAAACATCTTTCAGGAATTGTAGTTGATGTTACATTCAACTGAGTGGGTTGTGTAAGTAAAATGGTGTCTCTTGCTTCACACTGATTAGTATCTTCAGTAATTACAATGTAACTACCCGCAGCAAGAGAATCGTAATACGTATCGGTAGAAAAAATACCACCGTTATTTATGCTGTACAAAAGCGCGCCATTGCCACCGCTTGCTGCAATTTGAATTGTGCCGTTGGCAGATTGATAGCATGAAAGGTTGGTGGCATTTATTAAATTGATTTGCGGAGAAGCAAAGATACTAACGGGAACTACAACACTATCTTTGCAACCGTTTACATCTTCTACATAAGCGTAGTAAGTTCCACCGCTAAGGTTGTTAAAAACGTTTGATGTTTGTTGGGTTATTCCGCTATCAATACTAAATTGTAACACACCAGTGCCACTAACAGCAGTAAGGTTAATGGATGCATTGGTTAAACCTGTACAAATTTGCGGAGAAGTTGTAAATGCTGTTATTCTTGGTCCCACTGCATCCAAAATGGTTACAGTTGAGGCTTCCACACAACCGTTGTCATCCATTACAACAACTTTATAGTTACCGGCAGGTAAAGAATTAAAATTATTGGTAACACCAAAACTTAATCCTCCATCGTTACTATATGTGTAGGGAACCGTTCCACCTGAGCCTGACAGAGACAATGTGCCATTTGGTAAACCACAAATTGCATCAGTTGAATTTACATTAAGAACAAGTTGTGAAGGTTGGTTTATTACAAATGGAGTAGTGGAACTACATCCCCCCACATCCTGAACAATTATATTATAGTTGCCTGCAACCAATCCGTTAAATGTTCCGGAGTTTACAAAAGTTATTCCTCCATCAATACTAAATTTTATTGGAGGGGTTCCCCCGGTTGTGTTTACCGATATAGAACCTGTAACGGCACCAAAACAAGTTGCATCAACTATAGTGCTTGAGGAAACAGATGGCGCTGATGAACTGGTTATATTGAAGACTCTTGTGCGAGTACACCCTGTGGCATCGGTAATTACTACAGTATAATTTCCGGCACCAAGATTCTGAAACAAGTCGGTTGGAAAAAATGTTGCACCGTTATCAATAGAATATTGAAATGGTGCAATACCGTTGGTAAGATTAATATTTATTGTACCGTTACTCAATCCGCATTGGGTATGAACCAGGTCAGCGCTAAGACTTATTGGCGCAGGTTCAGTTATGTTTACATTGGTGGAACTAATGCAGCCATTGGCATCTTTAACTACAACTTTATAATTGGCGTCAGGCAAATTGTTAAAGAAGTTAGTGGCAAAAAAAGTTGTTCCGTTATTAATGCTGTATTGAATAACACCTAAACCACCACTTGCATTGATTGTAATTGAACCATTGTTACTTCCATAGCAAGTAGAATTTGTAAGAACAATATTATTGATAACAGGAGCATTAAGATTATTAACCGTGGCAGTATCATAAGCAAGACAGCCGTTTGCATCCTGAATTACTATTGTGTAAAGTCCGGGTAATAAACCATTAAACTGGTTTGATGATTGAAACGCCTGCCCGCCATTAATGCTGTAAAGTAATGACCCAACTCCGCCTGATACAACATTAATAGTTATAGCTCCGTTGTTTAATCCGCAATCAGCCGCAATTACAAGTGAATTAATGTTTACAGGAGGCGGTTGTCCTACATTTACACTTGTAGAAGTTGTACAGCCAAAAACATCGCTCACGACAATTGTGTAATTCTCTGATTCAAGATTTGAAAACAGATTGGATGCCTGAAAGCCTGCTCCAACACTATAGGTATAAGGGGCAATTCCTCCGGAAGCATTTATGGTAATGCTTCCATCAGTACCATTAAAACCAGTTACATCTACAATATTAACAGAGTTAATCGCAGGCAGGGTTGATGGGTCAACAGTTACTGTGGAGGAAAATGTACATCCATTAATATCTTCAACAAGAATATCGTAATTGCCGGGAGCAAGGGTAGAAAAGTAATTTGCACCCTGAAAAGTTGTGCCGTTGTTTTTGCTGTAAATGTAAGGCGCAGTTCCACCGGTTACATTTACAGTAATCACTCCATTGTTTACAGCGCACTTGGTATCATTAACAATAATTGTTGCATTTAATATTTGTGGTTCTGTAATTACAAAAACAGTTTGTGATTCGCATCCAAATGCATCAACAGTTATGAGGGTATATTGACCCGGCTGAGCATTAAGTATTGAATCTTTTGTAAAACTTGAGTGCTGCCTGATAATTATTCCCGCAGCATCTTTCCAGATAAAAGTCCAGGGAGAATTGCCTAGCCCGGTGCCAACAGCGCTTCCTGTTTGCCCATTGCATAAAGCATTGGTAACTGAAATAGTTGGAGGAATGCAACACGCTATGCTTGCATAGAAATCGTTTACAGGGTCGCTTGAGCAGGCTATGCTTGTCCATGCACCGCTCTCACCATCACTGTATGTGTCAATAAATACATTTAGGTTTTCGCCATGAATACAATCTATTTGCTCTTTCGTTTTAATAGTAAAACAGAAGTTGAGGTTGCAGCCATTTGCGATATTATCTCCAAAATTGTTTCCTGGGTTTAAATCAACAACACCAAGTGGATTACCTGCAGCCGTTTCATAAAAAAATCCGGGTCCTACACTAAATCCTGCATTACCCGATGAAGTAATTTGCTGGTTGTACCAATTCCATGTACCGTTACCACTACATGAGACCGGAGAAGAAAAAGTAAGAGTGGTGGTATCCCATCCATCACCAAAAGTTGGAATAACAGCATGTAGCCAATTGGCAGATGCTGGACTAAAATCAGAAATGCTTAAACAAAATTGCACCTGTTGCCCGGCAAGATATATTCCATTTTGTGGTGGTGGGTTTACGTTAAGAGCACTTTGCAAAACACAACCCTGGCAGTCAAAATTATTTTGAAGTGATAAAGTATAATTACATTGATCGGTTAAAGTACCACCACTAACGCGCAAGTAATACGTACCTGCAGCCAGCCCGCTGAAAGATGCATTAAGCAAACCACCCCCTCCAATAGCGCAACCGCGAGGAACCAAATTATTACAACCGCTTCCGCTGTATAAACCCACTTGCGGTGTAATCATTCCATTAATAGTAACATTTAGTATTGGCGCAGTTAGCGTAAATCTGTACCATACATCACTGGAAGGTGTTGCCATATTACCAACAGGGTCGCAGTTCTGAAGTGCGTTGTATGGAATTTCGGCAGTGGCGCAAATGTTTGTTGTGTTAAAACTGGCAACTGCTCCTGTTCCTACAGGACATGCAACCGGTATAGGCAGCACGCCTAAATTTTGTGCCCCGCTGCAGGCATCGTTTACAGGAGGTAAACCGCCTGTGCAAGTTGGGCATCCGTTAACCGGGCAAGGGGCGCAATTAATAATTCCGCTCCAGCCGTTTTTGCTTACCGTATAATCACTTACAAATTTTACGGTAAGGCAGCCGCTTGTAGCCGTTATAGTTCCGGGCGAGGTGCTGCCGGTGTATGTTCCTATTAAAGGACTATTGGAGGATGGTCCGTTATAGGCATACAAAAAAATCAAATCCATTTTCTAAATCAAACTGCGTAAACTGAATGCTTACACATGCCCGGCACATCACTGCAAAATGTCATTACTGCATTTTCATTTGCTTGATAAGTGGCAGTATCTTTTCCGCTATCGTAAAAAAAACCGCTGCATGTACTTTCCACGGTGCTTTGCATGGTATACACCTGTGCGACTACATCAACTGTAAAAAATAAAATTGCAACAAAGGCAATAAACCTCTTCACTTCAGTAGATTTAATTTTAAGTGGTTTTTTTAAGGGATGGTAAATTTAGTTTTTTAGAGTAGTTCTGCAAGCATTTTTTCAATTACAGAGTGTAATTGGGTATGAGCGGGCTTTATACGGCATATTTCACCCAAAAAATGGATTTGTTTGCCCAAAATAAGTCATGCTCACCCGGCTTCGCACGCATCTTTGAATCATTAAAAACAACAAAATGATAACAGCTTCAGCAGTTTTAATTTCAATACTTGTGCTTACAATTAGCTTAAAGAAAATTGATAATAATTTAGAAAAAGAAATAATAAACCCCTAATCGAAAAAATATGTCAGTACAAACCGCAACAGATTTTAATAAACTTACACATGATGAACAGGCATGGTATATTTGGAATGGTGCCATTCATTTAAATGTTAGAGAAGTTTATGGCTACAGGGTTAACCTGTTTTCTTACAACGATTACTACATTGAACTTTGGTACAGTGTTTATGAAAATCAGATAAAAAAGATAAAAGCTTTTGATTCTACTGCCTTACTAGCTCCTTATTTAGAGAATATTAAGCTTGATGAATTGTTTGAGGTTTAGGCGGTCTGCGCTGCCGCTACTTTAATTCTAAAAGTGGTTTTAAGTTTTAGTTTTGCAAGCACTTTTCAAAAAAACCACTTGAAACATAATTGCATATTAAAAAGATATTCGGGTAACCAGCCATCCAAACTTAATTTTACTGTTTATGATAGTGTAATTGATATTCCTGCCAATGAATGGAGTATTACTGCTGAAACTGACAAGGTATTTTTTAATCTTAATTATTTAAAATCGCTTGAAGATTCTTAAGCCTGTAGCGTTAAATTTCAATTACGCTATTTTGCATGAAGGTAATTTACCCATTGCCTGTTTTTGTTTTCAGTTATTAAATGTTGCAAGCAATGAATTGGGCAGCATACTCAATCTTGAAAAATATGGTTGGCTTGCCGGGAAGGTAACTTCAGCATTGATAAGGTTGTTTTCAAAAGAAAAACGGGCATGCAAATTATATTCTTTGTTGTGGAAGTTTTTTGTAAGCGGGGAGTATGGTATTTCTTTTCGCGATAGAAACAAAATCGCAGCTTGTTTACCGCACTGATTCAAATAATTGATAAGGTAAAAGAAAGAAAAGAAAAAATGGTGATGATGTATGCGCATTGATTGTAAAAGATTTTTTTGATGCAAGTTCAATTGATAATATTTTGATGGATGAGGGTTACTCGTCATTACCTATGGACCCTGAAATGATTTTTCATGTTCACAAAGGGTGGAATAATTTTGACGATTATTTAGGAGCGTTGGCTGCCAAGTACAGGCTAAGAGCCAATAACTCTTTAAAGAGACTGGAATCTGTAAAAGTTAAATTTCTCACGCTAAAAGAAATTGAAAAGCATGGCGATGAGATTTTAGCATTGTATAAACAAGTGCAGGAAAATGCATCGGTAAGATTGGTAAGAGCTAATATTGACTACTTTATAAATCTGAAAAAAATTTAGAGGATAATTTTTACATCAAAGCTTTTTTTCTTGATGATAAGTTAATTGCGTTTAAGAGCGGAATATATTATCACTCCAAATCATGAAGCGCATTTAATTGGAATGGATTATGCGCTTAATAAACCATTGCTTATTTATCAAAACCTCTTTGTATTCATTTATAACGGATGCTATAGCAATGAAATCTTCACGTTTGTTTTTTGGGAGGACGGCATTAGAGATTAAGACAACGGTTGGCGCCAAGCCATATCCGCTCTATACTTATTTCAGGCTAAATAATTCCTTGTTAAACAGTATGATTAAACCACTGATAAGCCGCAGTAAAACTGAAGAATGGACACCTCGCGATCCGTTTAAAAAGGAATCATAACAGGGTTTATAATTTTATTTTTGCAGGCTTTAATACCATTATGCGTTATCTTTTTTACTTCGGGCATCCTGCTCATTTTCATCTTTTAAAAACACTGTTGCCGGGTTAAAAAAATCTTGGGCATGAGGTGGAGATTCTAATCAAGAAGAAAGAGATTCTTGAAGAGTTACTTCAAAATGCAGGCTGGCAATATTTAAACATTAACCCGAAAGGTAGAGCCGACAATAAAATTGCGATAGCATGGAGCTTGCTTAAAAGAGATGTGGAGTTTTATAAAGTATGCCGTGCATTTAAACCTCAATTAATGATTGGTACCTCGGCAGAAATTGCGCATGTAGGAAAATTACTTTCCATACCAAGCATTGTTGTGAATGAAGACGATGCGGAAATTGTGCCGTTGTTTGCAAAACTCGCTTATCCATTTGCTACATATATTCTTGCACCTGAATGTTGTAGTGTAGGAAAGTGGAAGCAAAAAAAAATTGCTTATAAAAGCTATCACGAACTTGCATACTTGCATCCCAATCATTTTGTGCCTGATGTTAATCGCCTTAAAGGCATTGATTCTACCAAACCGTATTTCATACTTCGCTTTGCCAAACTTACTGCCCATCACGATGAAGGAAGAACAGGAATTAATGCAGGAATTGCAAGTCAAATTATTGAAATTCTTTAACATAAAGGAAACGTTTACATTACAAGCGAGAGAGAGTTAGAGCCACAGTTTGAACCATTTCGAATTAAAATAAACCCGCTTGACATGCATCACGCCATGTACTTTGCACATATGTACATTGGCGATAGTCAGACGATGGCTGCGGAAGCGGCTGTGCTTGGTACACCTTCCATTCGCTATAACGATTTTGTTGGTGAGATAAGCTACCTTGAAGAGCTTGAGCATTTATACCAACTTACTTTCGGATTTAAAACAAACAACCGCCAAGGAATGATTGATAAAATTACTGAACTTGCTTTGATTTAAATGCTGCAAAACAAACGGGAAAGCACGAAGAGAGAGGATGCTTAGTGAGAGAATTGATTTCAATCACTTTATGACTGATTTGTTTTCGTTGTGATAAAGATATTGACATTATAAATCAATAACTACAGCTCCATCCTTTAATACGTTTTTGTATTTTATTTTTAGTGTAACTAATTCCTCAGCATATTTTTTCATTTTGTAAACCGGTACCGAAGAGTCAAAAATAATTTCCTTTGGGTTTAGCCTGTCTAAAATGTTTGTAGCTTTTCCTTTATAGTTTCCGGTAATAATCAAAAAATCAACTTGCTGTTTTATAATATTTTTAGCTGGTGCAAAGTATTTATCTGCAATAAAAACTGTTTTGTTTTCAAACAATACAAATCCTTTTTTTTTATAATAGAATTGCAGGTTGGGGCGATTATCCAAAATGTTTTCGGGGTAAACATTTATTGCAGTATTTAATCCTAAGTCATCCCAATTATGTTGTACGAAAAACCGCAACTGACTTGCATTTTCACTAGATTTTTATCAGCAACAAACACATGATCATTACCGGAAATAAAATCAATAGCAGTTTTACGAGGAACGCTGTAGACAATTAGTTTTTGTTGCTGCTTTTGAACTATCTTTTCGTTTATTTGAAGTACACATAAAATAATTGAAAGCAACAAAGAAGCAAAAATGAGTTTACGGTTTCTGTAAATAATAAAACCAAGCATGGTTGCAATCAATGCATAAATAAGCCACGTTTCAAAAACAGTAATTGAAAGCCCGTTTAATGTAAGAGATTTTAAAGAATCAATGTATTTTACAATCAAATTTAGGAATCGTGTTAGGTGGTATCCTGCCTGCCATAAAAAATCAGAAACAAAAGGAATAAAAAACAAAATCAATGCTCCAATGCCTATATAAATAATTATGGTGGTTATTGGAATAATAATAAGGTTGGAAATTAAAAACAGCAACGGAAACTGATGAAAGTATAGCAAGCCCAATGGAAAGGTCATAAGCTGTGCTGTAAGAGATACAGATGTAAGTTGCCATATCCAGTGCATAATTTTATTTGGAGCAACATATTGTTGTGCCAGCATAGGATGCAAATAAACTATGCCAAACACAGCAAGGTAACTCAATTGAAAACCCACTTCAGTAATGTAAAACGGATTGTAGCAAAGCAAAAGAAATGCGGAGCCCAACATTGCGTTGAGTGTATCCGATTCGCGTTTTCTCACTTTTGAAAAAATTACCAAACTTACCATTACCACCGAGCGCAAAACCGATGGAGAAAAACCTGTCATTAATGCGTAAAACCAAATGAAAGAAACGAGTATGATGTATTTAATAATAAGCATCATTTTCTTTTTATCCATAAATGACAGAAGCCACGAAAGGCAAATAAAAACAAGCCCAACGTGCATACCGCTAACCGATAAAACATGTAGGGCACCGGTCGAAGAAAACGCTTGTATTATTTCAGGATCGAGATAATCTTCAAAACCCACCAGTAATGCCGAAGCAACTGCTAATTCATCTCGGGTTATAAAAAAATCTTTTAGCTGCTCAACTAACTTATCGCGGAGAGAGTAGGATATTTTTAAGAGCCATTTTGCATCATTAAAGTCTGTTATGTAATAATTGTATTTGGTTAGTGTAAAGCGACTTGAAATATTATGAAAGGATAAGTACTCTTTGTAATCGAATTGAGAAGGATTTTGAGGTGGAGGAATTTCTTCGGGTTGTGCATTGGTTAAAATGTAATCTCCATAAACAGGAATCTGAGTAGAGTCGCTTGCCATAATAGTAAGCAGTACTTCACCTGAGGTTTTTATAAAAGTTTTATTTGCAAGAACTCCCTTAACCTCTGCATTTACTCTGTAAGAATTAGTTTTTTGATGACAGGACTCGCTAATCCTTATCAAGTATATGGCTGATGGCTTTTCATGTTTTAAAAAATGATCAGGAGCATTTATTGAGGAATAAAGAAATACATAAGTCTGAGTTACTGACCACATAAGTAAACAAAGGAATACCTGCAAACCCATCGCCATTTGTATTTTTATAAAAAACGGAACAAGGGTAAAAAGTGTAACAAGCGCTAATGCACATAACCCGGTAGTTATTGAAACTATGGGCAAAACACGGAAGAAAATTGAAGCAACTATTCCTGTACAAAAAAGGAGTAAAATTCTACCCATAGGAAGTTCTGAGAAATTTATCATCGTATAGGTAAGGTCTTGAAAATGTAAATCTATGTTTTTTATCAAAACGCCTGTCATTTTTTCAAACGATAGGATTAGATTAGGTACATGATGTCAGAAAAATCAGCAGAGAAAATAAATTATGTCAGTAAAAAAGTAATGGTATGCCATTTGACAAATGTTGATTAACAAACCAATTAAATTAAAACAATAATCAAACAATTAAAAGAAGTTAAGCCATGACACTATTAAAATTAAAAAACGAACCGGCATCAAGAATGATGGACCGCTCACCCCTCATGTTCAACGAATTGTTTAATGATTTCTTTGATAATGTGTTAAACAACAACGTGCAACGTTTTACCTCTCCTGCAGTAAACATTACTGAAACAGACGACAACTTTAAACTTTCGCTTGCTGCTCCAGGGCTTGCTAAAGAGGATTTTAAAATCAGTATTGACAATGATTTATTAAGTATAAGCGCAGAAAAGAAAGAAGAGAAAAATTCGTCAGGAGAAAAATTTACCCGTAAGGAATTTTCTTTCTCCAGTTTTAAAAGAAGTTTTAGTTTGCCTGAACATGTTGATGCAGAAAAAGTAACAGCAGGTTATGAAAATGGAGTAATGATTTTGGTTCTTCCAAAACGTGAAGAAGCCAAACCGAAACCTGCGCGCGAAATAAAAATTGGATAAGGATTAAGTTTAGTTAGTTTAGGTTAGATTGAACCCGTTCTCTCCAAAGGAAGGACGGGTTTTTTATTTAAACACCTTGTTTGCTTTAATAAAAAAAATTAGTTTTGATGCACAGTTATGAAAACCAATAAAACCAAATCGTCCGAAAAGTTGATGTATCAGGAGAAAGCACAACGCTTTCACCCCTATAAAACCTTTTTGTTTTTCGCCTTGCTTGGTTCTTCTGTTATTTTTTTAGCTATTTCTTTTCTATACATTACTACGGTTTCAAAAATACCTGATTTGCAGAATTTTCGTTTACCCAAGGCATTTACATTGAGCACCATACTTATGCTATTCAGCAGTTATTCTGTTTCACTTTCATTAAAAGCGTTTAACAACGATTCCTTTAACGGAGTAGTCAAGTCTTTAGTCATTACTCTTACCCTTACCCTTTTGTTTTGTGTGAGCCAGTTTTTTGGCTGGAAGGAAATGTATGATGGCGGTTTTTTTATTTCAACAAACCTTGGAGTTTCTTACTTGTACATTATAAGTGGGCTACATTTGCTGCATGTGTTAGGCGGATTGGGAGTGCTTGTTTACACAACCTACAAATGTTAGTAATAAATCTTTGGATATGGTTGACCTGTTGCTTTTTTTCAGCAACAAAATGGAATATATTAAATTAGAATTGCTTGGTATTTTCTGGCATTTTATTGATGTGGTTTGGTTATGCCTTTTTTTAATGTTTCTATTTACATTTTAATTTTTTATGAGGGGTTTTGTTTTCTTTTTGTTGCTATTCTTTTTTTTAATTGGCTGCAAAAAGGAAAAGTTGAATATTCCTTTTTTAACGAAATAGATACCCGAACAAGTTTAGACTTAAATCAATTACAGGCATTAAGTAGTGATACTTTGTTTTTATGCGGTGGGAGAAATGAAAAGGGAATTATATTAAAGTCTGTAAATGCGGGCAAAAGTTGGAATACATTAGCGGAGTTTGAACGAAATGTTTATAGCGTATTTTTTATAAATGAAAAAAAGGGTTTTGTTGGATGCGATTCGTCTGTAATTTTAAAAACTATTGATGGTGGAATAACCTGGCAGCAGTTTACGGATTATGATGGCGTACCCCAGTTACACAAGGTACCATTAAGGAAGTTTAGCTTTTTAAATGAAACAACAGGATTTGTATGCGGGGGTAAAGGTTTTGGAAAAGGAATTATTTATCAAACAAATGATGGAGGAAACAGTTGGACAAAAATTTTAACTGACCATGAAATGCGTTCTTTGGAATTTAACCAAAACGGCAATGGAGTATGCGCGGGCTATGGAGCTATTTATAATTATGCAAATGAGTGGAATTTGCTTAATGTAGTTTCAGGTGAATTTTACACAGGCGTTATTTACAATAGTTCTTTTTTTATCTGCGGTTTTAACGGAGGGATTTATAAGTCGGATAATGGAGTAAACTGAGTTGTATTAATAAAGCCAACAAAAGTTATTCCGCAAGACAACACTACAATTGTATTGAAGCTATGGATAATATAGTTTTTTGTGCAGGTATTAGTGGGATGTGTGCATACAGCACTAATGGTGGGAACAGTTTTGAAAAAGGAGAAACGTTTGGCGGAACCAATATTAATTCTGTAGCTCTTTTATCAAATAAAAAAGGTTTGGCAATAGGAGAGAGCGGAAAGCTTTTTGAGTTTAGTTTACCGGAATACTAAGCATTTCGGGGAAAGGTTTTTTAAAAAATTTTAAGAAAGAGTTTTTAACTATCACTGCATAATCATAATAAATTCTGAATCATTTATTCTAAATAATTGCAGATACAAAACACGTTTTTCAAAAGTATAAAAGACAAAAGCCCGGAGATGTCTCATCTGCGGGCTTTTTGCCGGCTAAAAAATCAGCCTGTGTATAACATAACTAAAATTCTATTGAACAGAAAGTCTTATGCTCTTAGTGTTTCCGTTTTCGGTAGTTATATTTACTAAGTATAAGCCTTTAGGCAAATTATCTAATCTTAAATCATATACATTCAATCCACCCATATAAACTTCATTTATTTGTTGTACTAACCTACCGCTCAAATCTGTTAGCTTAATCTGAAGAGTTCCGCTGTTTTTTCTGTTTTGAAAACAAGTTGACTTATATCTGTTGCCGGATTTGGATAAAGTTTAAACTCATCCTCCGAAGAAATATTTAAAAGATTTGTGGTTTCGTCACTACCGTAAGCCAAATACATTGGTTCAAATCCGGTAGTACTATAAACTGATAAAGAATCTTCAATTATCCTCAAAGCAGGAGTAGTAAATGAA
>JADJOA010000001.1 GCA_016714005.1 Bacteroidota bacterium | reverse complement strand
AATTATTGATTCAGTTATTGTAAGCTATTCAGGCGGACAAACTTTACACTTACCAATATTGCTGTAAATAATTTTATTGTCATGAGAAGGTAGCAATAGTTTATGTTTAATCACCTATAAATCAACAACAGAATTTAACTGGCACATAGCCGTTTCTCCAAATCCAACCGATTCTTTTAACAAATAAAATCACAAAACAAAATTGAACAATGGATGGTGTTTGACGAAAGCGGGCGTGTGTCATTAACGGGAGCAAGTCATAAAGTAAATTTAAGTGCTATAAAAAAAGGTAGTTACTTTATTTCCATTTTTTCAAAACATAAAAAGGCTACTTTTAGCATACAAAACTAAAGTGGCATACAACGAAAAATTAGCTGATCGCACCCGCGAAATTATTTCACTCACTCATAAAAGATAGAAGAAAAGAAAAATGTTTGGCGGTTTGTGTTTCATGGTTAACGGCAAAATGTGCGTAGGCGTTGAAAAAGAAAGACTGATGGTAAGACTTGACCTCGCAAAGTGGCGATGAGGTAATTGATAAAGAAGTGATGCAAGCCAATGGACTTTACAGGCAAGGTTATGAAAGGTGTGTTTGTTGACATTGAAGCATTAAGTACAGAAAAAAAGTTGAACTATTGGATTCAGCTGGCATTGAGTATAATAAAGGTAAAAGTATCGAAGAAAAATCGAATGATAAACCCCAAAAATGAGAAATATAATCATGTTATTCGTATTTGCATTAACAGCATCATGTAAACAACCAAAGACAAATGTTGATCAAAGCGTATTTGATTTAGCTAAAGTAAAATCATACATAGAAAACGCCAATAAAACTTACGATAGTCGTTTTACTAATGGAGATACAGCCCATTACAATAAAATGTATTGTAGGGATGCATGCGTAATGCCTGAAAAACGGGACAAAATTTGGTGGCATTGAAAATATTCTTAAACAATACTACTATAATGGGTTGAATAAATCTTTAAATTGAAAATAGTTGCTGAAAATATTTTTGGAAGCAAGGGAAATTATTGTTGAGGAAGGCATTTATGATTTTATGGATTCTGTCGGTGTAGTCTTAGACAAAGGAAAATTTATTGCATTATGGAAAGTTTGAGAACGACACATTAAAAATGTATCGCGAAATATGGAATAGCAATATTAAGACCAAAGAATAATTTAAAGCGAATGATTTGTAGGAGGGTTAGCTAACCCTCCTTTTTCTATTTTTGCCCACTCTAAAACAATAAAACCAAACAAAAATAATTATGGGTCCTGTTTCTCAAAATTTATGGAGAAGCATTATCTCCACTTTAATGCTGCTGCAATGATGGATGCTGCCAAAGGATATGTTACATACATGAACGAAGGCGGTAAAAACATGGTAACACTTGCCGGTGCTAAGGAGCACTGCTGAGTTGGGTATATCAGCTGGCAGAAATGATACGTAACGATAAAGTTTTATTATTTCGCACAGGTGCAAATCTTGAAGAGGATATAATGAACCTTGTTGCGCATAACAGCTACAAGCGTGTGCCTAACTATCGCGATTTAACTCCACAGGATGAGTGGGATTTATTAGAAAATCATTACAACAGGGTAAACAGATACATGCATACCCGAAGAAGAGGCTTTCCGCAGATTGCAAAACACATACATGGTGTGTGGAGTGCTGCCGAGAAAGGTGAGCGTTATTTCCCGCATGAGTACATGTACAAATGTTGTTGAGTGGAGATTTGGAACAGTACTATGAAATAGATCCGAAGAATAGCGGATGCTTGCCGCTGCACAAAAAATATTCCGATAGTGAGTTTGGGCTGGGAAGACAGTACCATGGGAAACATATTTGCATCGTACGTTATTAAAAATTTGAAATCCTCAATGCCTCAACCATGAAAAAGCGGAATTGAATACATGGTTTGGCTGGAGTTGTGATTGCGACTCGCAATAACTCTTCGGGCAAAAGGCGTAGGTTTTTTCAGGATTGGTGGTGGTATTTGCCGGTGATTTTCCAATTTGTGTGGTTCTCAAGATGTACCATTGTGATTTAGAGTACACGATGTTCTTTCTGGAGAGTTTACTTCTGCCAGATTAGCGATAGCACCACATCTTTTGGTTCATACAGTGGCGCTGTTCCTAACGAAAAAATTATCTCGGGGAAAGCTTCACATCAATACGCCCAAATTTACACTTGAAAGTGACGCAAGTATTGTTGCTCCGCTTGTTTTTGCATGGATATTGGGGTGGTAAAGAAATTAAGAATTATGAATGCAGAATTATGAATTAGGGGCGGCATGAATTGACTGAACGCATCAATAAGATTTTATTCGGTAAACAAACTTCCGAGGAAAGAAGGCGGATGATGAAAATAATAAGCGAGTTTTAAATCTTGAAAGAGTATCTCTAAACAAGAGCATAAACTTTTGAGTTTGAGGAATGAAAATAAAACCCTGCAGAAACTGCGGGGTTGCTCCCCTCCCGGGCTCCGGGAACCAGGGACCCCATGATTAACAGGCACGAGATTTTTTTGATTTAATCTGATTTTATTTTTGAATTATTGACTAAAATCAGTTGTTTAACACTTTTACAGGTCCAAATTAAACTAGAATAATACAACATTTGTGTGCAAATGGTGTGCAAATTTATTTTATCTTTATGCTATGAACACTAATGTAGTAATATCACTGATACACGGCAGAAAAAAACAAGATGGTACTTATCCACTTGTTTTGCGTTTGGGTCACCATAGAAAAACTATTCCTATTTTAATTGGGCTTAGCCTAAGGAGAGCGATTGGGATGAGCAGAAAAGAATAATTAAAAAGAGCTATAGGTAAGGAAACTGTTGCTCGCCTCAACAATTTAATCCAAAAAAGAAAAGCGGATGCATTATCAGTTATAGTTAAACTATCTGAAACAAATGAGTTGGACACTTCTATCTATTCTGGATTTAAAAATAAAATTCATCGTCCGGTAACGCAACAGTCCTTTTCTTTTTGCAGCCGAAATTGTTGAAGAATTAAAGAGGGCAAATAGATTTGGGACGGCTAACCCGCATACTCAGCAAGTAATAAATGGACTTAAGAAATTTAGTAAAGGGAAAAGATTTGTTATTCAAAGATATCACATATCATTTTTTGACAAGTTATGAAAACGAATCATTTTGCAAAAGGAAATTCTGCCAATGGGTTAGTTGTTTATCTTGTGAACGATTCGTTCTATATATAACAAGGCAATAAAATCAGGAATTGTTGAGAAAGAGCTGTACCCTTTTCTTCATATAAAATAAAATCTTCTCCAACTGAAAAGGAGCGCTTGATTGGTCTTATCTTGAAAATATTTAAATTAAAGATTAAGCCTGACCATGTTTGTTTTCATGCCCGGAACTATTTTATTGCAAGTTATAAGGATGTATGGAGTAACTTAAAGATAAGTAGCTTTTGCTAAAGAGAACAGACATTAAGGATGGTCGGTTATTGTATCGAAGAAAAAAACAAGCAAGATTTACGACATTAAGATTATACCTCAACTTAAAAAGAGGCTTGATTTTATTTAGAACAAAATCAAAAAAGTGAATTTATTTTTCCAATTATAAAAAAGGAAAGGCTGCACTACAAGAAAAGGATATTTTATGGGCTCGAAAACGTTGCAACAAGAAACTTTAAACTACTAGCTGAAGAATGTGGAATAGAAAAGAATTTAACAAGCTATGTCAGCCGACATTCCTTTTGCAACTCGGGCAATGTTAAAGAGGTTCCTCTAAATGCAATCAGCACCATGTTAGGTCACAGGAGTTTAAAAACTACTCAAGTATATTTAAAGTCACTACCCTCAACTATGTTTGATGACTAAAAAAAAATCTTATGGTGGTAACAAAATAGGCGGTTTTAAAACCGCCTATTTTGTTATAGTAAATCAAAACGCCCTCACCGCCCTCACCGATGAGGAGTAGTTTTCGGTTCTTCCAATGTGTTTACAATTTGGAATGAAAAATCAACTATAGTTGCTTTTGTAGCATCACGCAACATCATTAGAAGTCCAATAATAATCAGGACCACTAAAACCGCCTACCACCACTTTGTTATGTAGAGCGAAAAAACAACTCGGAAATGCTTGACAAAGAAACCAGTCTGAATATCCATTTCAAAGTAAGACTCTCGCAATAAGTCGCTGCAAAGTTTGATTCCCCAAACCTATCGCATTTGCAAGTATAGAGGTGTTGCTCTGTCCTGAAACTCCTAAACTTAAATTACCAAACCCCTTGGGGGTGCCCAAGGAACTACCCTGATCGGTTGGTGCAGCTATTAACCCATTCAATCCGGTGTAATCTATGTGGAAAATTATTCCACCTCCGTCATTTTGACCAATCGTGCAAGGGCTTTCAGGCGTAGTAAAAAACAACTTCTTCGCCATAGGATGTTACAGATAAATTAGTTCCATAGGCTCTCATATAAAATGTAGTACCCAATGACAAGTTCGGGATGTCAATTGTAAAAACACCTACACCGGAACTACATTCATCTGCATAATTATAGCCACCTCCTATGGTAGGGTTGGGTATTATATTGTAACAAATACCTCTTTAAAAAAAGGACCCACTCCTGTACTCAGAACTTCGCCACTGCATGTAACATTTGTGTAGGTAAGATTTGAAATTACTAATGTCGTTACAACAGGCAAAGCAAAGTTAGTCGAAAGCTTACTACGTTGCCATACTCCGTTGCGGAAGTTGTAACGATATACCCTCTTGCGTAATCAGTAGTATTGAAGGCAGTAAGTTTGAAATCATCCTGTAAAAGTTAAATCGCCTGTCTGCACAATAGTCGTATCGTTGCTGACTATTACAGGCTCTGTATTTGTGCCCCAGCAAATACCAAGTTTTAAAATAGTTGTGCTTAAAAAAAGCTGTATGCTTGCTTTAATACTAGCGCTTGAATCTGTTTTAGAAACCAAGCTTGTAGAAATGTAAGACGAAGAATTTCCGTTTGAGGAACTTGAATTAATCGTCATTCTTTTGCAGCCTGCAAAAAAGAAGAACCAGTGAGTAAATAGTTGAGTATTGTGTTTTTCATTTTTTGAATTTTAATGGTGAATAATAGAATTGATGCGGTTTTGATTTATGATTTAGCTGTTACTGTGTGTGCAATCTTGTTTAAAATAAGTTCTGCTGTATCAATGCTAATCCCTTTCGCCAGAACAATGTTTTTATTGCCATACCGTTAATTACTTTGCATTGAGCCTTGCCAGGTTGTTTTTGAATTTAGCGCCTGCAATATCCAATTGCCTTCCTGTTGCTCCGGCAAGATTTGCGGCACTTGATGCCATCATGCTTTTAACAACAGAGCCACCTACTATTACGGTTGAACCGTTCGAGTAAGGCGAAGGCATTACTTCTTTTTCCTTGCTGATAAAAATTCAGTAACATCCTTTCGCAAGTAGGTCTTATCATTTACGATAAATGCTTCCGGTGTCATGTGCTGAAACTTCTTTGCTTACGATTGAGATTGACGAGGCATTTATCAGATAAACAATAGAGAATGTAAAAAACCAACCAAAGGATAATTCCATGTAATTGCTTTTTAGGTTGAATAAATATGAGCGGAATAATTGCAAGAAAGGCAGCCCCAAATAATGATGGCAATACATCTTTCAATTTATACTTTTCCATTTCATAGATGAAGTGAATCTTATCACCATCTTGTTCGGTGATGAAAACCATGTGTGGCTTGAATGACTGTCATATAATTAAGATTGATTAAATTAAGTTCCTACTCGTGAGGTTTTCGGATGCGTCCCGCACAAAAGGCGTTTAGAAAAAAGTCAATCGTTTTAATCACGGTGGTCAAGTGAAACGGATGACTCTTAAAAAAATACTATTGAAAAAATATATCATGGCTTGCGTGAAAACAAAATAGCGTGGGCTAAAGATTCCGATATTTGTTTCGAGGGAGTCGAAGCCCTTTGCACAGAATAAAGGAACGCCCACGCTTTCCGTAGGCATTCAACTTTACTTCCCTGTGTACATTGAAACTTCGACTTTTCGGAAACAGGTATAAAAGCTAAATGCTATTTATTTTTTATAATTTCTTTTCCTTCAGTGAATATTTATTTTAGATGTTTCAAATGTAAATAAATTGCACCTTGACTCATCAAGATATTTATTGTTTTTTCTAAAGTTGTGGAATCAATATGAAAGTTATTTGTTTGGAAGAAGAAGCATTTATGAGTTAGTTGAGCAAGTTGTTGCCCGTATCAAGGACAAAACTTCAACCAAAGAAGACAAATGGATTCAGACGAAGATGCCATGGGCCAGCTTGAATATCACATCAAAACCACCATGCAAAAAATTAAGAGACCAAGGAAAAATCAGATTCACTCAACCGCAAAAGAAAATTATCCTTACGACAGATTCCATCAATGAGTATTTAGAAAAACATGCCAGAGAAAACATTTTAATCATGAGCGACACTAAAATCAGGAACAGGAATTTATCAAAGCCTATAATCACGGTTATCTTATCAGTAAGCATGAACCTGAATTAGCCAATAAACTTGTGGAAGGTTTAATGATAGCTCACGCTCAAACGGATTTAGCGAAGGAGTAAAACAAGCAAAACTTGAAAGAGCAAAAGAATATCAGCCGTCTTTTTGAAACCAAAAGAAAACTGGGAAATCGTGCACCCGTAAAATCAAAAGGAAAAGACATAGAGCGTGAAGGTAGTCCCGGTGTCTTAAAAATTATTCCCTGTCTATATCTATTGATGTGCCGGGCGGATTGGGACTTAACATCTGTTATCTCTTTCTCAGTAATCTTCTTTATTCTCCTGCATCTTTGTGAACAAAAGATTTTTCCTGAAACTGCCGATAGGGTTCTCTTCTTTCGGTTTTTCAAGGCTCAACGGCTTCTGCTCCTTCTTTGCTAACTTTTCTTTTCACCCGCACTACTTTTTATGCTCTTCCACCTGCTTTTCCATTTTTGCTTGCGGAATTATCAAGGCTTTTTTTGGTTTTTCAAATGCCGGGCTCTTTATCTTTCGGTTCATACAAATGCAATCGCTCGTTTAATTCTTCCCTATACTTTTCTAAGTCCTGAACATTTACTTGCTCCTTTAGGCTCCCACCTTTCCCAAGTATTACTGCGAATATCTTTTATCTGCTGCCTGTAAAATGCTCCATCTGATTACCACGAAACGACTTACCTATTACCATACCGGGTGGATTCAACGTCAACTGCATACCCTTATCGTAATTAATATTCTTGATGGCTTCTTCTAATTCCTGAATTTTCAAATTCGATTCACTCACCATTTATGAATGTCTTTGAGCCATTGCGGTTTTGCTCCATTTTAATTGATAATTTTTTTGTCATGCAAAAATAGCTGATTAGCATGGTGAGCGGAAATGCCGGACGAAGAATCTTTTTCAACAGAAGAAATATTACACGCAAACGCACATGCGATGAGTTGGAAAGATGTGGAACAATCAAGCCGCGTCTTGATTGAATTTGCTATGCAAGCGCAAGAATCATTCATAACGCATTAGGGTATGTACCGCATGTTGCACATGCATTGCATGCCTCATGAACTATTTATCCGAGAATTAGCAAACAAATTCATTTCAATGAAATAGCACCCGAAGAATTTATTGTCCAAGTACATTATCACGTTAAACAAATCCGCAATGAAGAATACAAACGTAGTGGTTGGGCAAGGGAAAGAAATTATACCATTGAAGAATACAAGCAACAGAAACTTATCTTTCTCAACAGAAAGGTATCATCAGACAAAGAGTAGAACGATTGCTTGGTTTTTCGCCATTGTTGCTTCTTATTAAGCTGAACTTTTGCGCGAGTTCGCCCACCATGAAGATTTTAAATCAGCGCAATGGCAGAAGTTTGATTACAAATATTTGTCTTGATAAAGTATGAGGAGGTGTTGTTTGAAAAAGGAGAAAAGGTTGCGGATGAGTTGGGTTTGGTAAGCAAATCGACATACAATTCATATAGTAATAAACAAAAAAATAGAATCATTAACAATTCTAATGCTACTCCATTTTCCCTCTAGGTCTTTATTTTCTTTCCCGCAAAAGTTCTTTTTCTTGAAACCATTTAACTAAAGAAGCTAGCTTATTTATTGGTTTCCACACCATAACCTTAGCCGTTTATCTTTAAAATACTTTACTACTTCTTCAGGTATTGCTTTGAGTTTTTCTTTATCATCAAAAGAAATAAATTTGGGTTAAAGGCTGGAAATTTTGATCTTCAATGCGGGTTAAAATCATTGTACCCGAATAAATAGAATTATTAATGTTGTGCCATTGCCCTAAGCAAAACTAACAAGACCTTCAACGCCCGTAAACTTCCATTCGAAGGTTTTTTCTTTACCGATTTTGTCTTCAAGTTGAAGAGTATATAGTTTTTATGCTGTTATAGAATTCACTTAATATCCCTCATATTCTTGCTGTACTTTTTTGGTCTTTTAATGTTATATCCTGGTTAACGTTAAAATTGTAAATCTCTGCCTTGCTAAATTGTTGTAGATGCAAATAAGCATTAACAATACCATGAATATCTTCCTCAGATTTTGATTTTCTGCAATTTGGGGTATCTCTATAAACAAATTCCAAACTGTTTTCGTATAATCTCTCTTTGAATTCAGGTTTCCAGACTTCCTATTTAGAGTACTTCGTTTATACGTTTCTTTCTGCTCAGAACCATCGTTTAAATACTTTAAGATTGGGCTTAAAGCACCTTCAACAAAAAAGAAAAGGCTCTTTAAAACGAACAGCCTTACCTAAGAGTGTAAATCACTTTTGCGCCAGATGTTCCCACTTTCTTTGATTGGTCGACATTATAAATGGCATCAGAAACTCTATCGCATCTTTCTTCACTTGAATAAAACGTAATAACGCGCTAAACGTGTCGTTGGATGTCAATGAATTTAAGGTAATACTCTCTTCTGAAAATTTATCTCTGTCATCTTTTCCGCGTTGAATCAAATTTGCAAACAATCCGGCAAAATAATTCAAGGGCATCAGGATGTTGGAATAAAATTCTATCAGTACTCATATATAAAATTGTTTGCTTTTTGCGGCAAATTGCCGCAAAATGTAGTGCTACCAACAAACTGGAGGAACTAGTGAAAGATATCAGCTAGGGTGAGGTTTTGCCTTCCCTGTCTCCATGTTTGCCTCACAAATTTAAAAAAATTAATTATATGTTCAACAACAAACAAAACACCTTGAAGGATCTGGATTGTCGCCCTTCAAGTTATGAGGCGAAATACCTATGTTAATATGGAACAGGTAAGACAGTCAAATTCTCAGGACCTGGACAAGTTTTCCTAACACAGGAGGCCAAGTCCACTCAATAACTGATGAGGAATTGAGAAAGCGGCTAAAGAAAAAAGTGCTTACGCAGTAGAGGGTTACCTGTAGATTTACAGATAATCTACTTATATCTAAAAAATAGTATTTCTTGTCTTTGAAACAAATTCCTTGCGGTCTTTGATAAAGAATAGAATCTCGCCCTTAGTTGTAGCAAATCTCTGGATCGGGATTTGTTGCTCCTTCTAAGGCATTGACAATATCTAAGTAACATCCGTGTATCCTCAATTGCTAACTTCTTCTCATCAATAGAATAACGATTAAGAATATTCTTATCAGTAGGCAGCTCAAAATGCTCAGAAATATTATCAACGAATGTCATAATCGCCTCCTTGTCAGCTAAATCTACCATAATCCTTGTGTTCATGCAAGAATAAATGAGGGCTATTAAAACCCTTAAAAACAAAGCAAAAAAAGCAACGCAATCAATTTACCCTTTGGGGTCAAATAAATTACCTGCTCAATAAGCGAATCGGTAGCAATATTATTTCAAGCCTTACTCCTTAGTGCAACAGCAAACTAAAGTCAATTTGATATAAAGCATCAATAAAAATGAAAGACTACAAAACTTCAGATGAGGAATCTTATAATAAAGCTTGCATGGTTTTTGGGTTCACTGCGTGTTGATTTATCCTCAGTTTTTGATTCTAGTGAACTAACATCAAAGAAATACCACAGAAGAAATTACAAGAAGAAGGAAGTATCAATACCAGCTACACCAGATGAAAACAAAATTCGCAGCCTAACTGATTTCGAAATTGGTAATGATGAAGTGCTGCCTGAGAACACAGGCAAATATCGTTACATTGGTAACTCACTTGCAGCAAGAAAGGTACAAAGATGCTAGAAATAGTTAGAGAAACTTTGGCTAACGTAATAATTATTGGTGAAACCGGAACAGGCAAAGAAGAAATTGCCCAGATTGTATATAACGAAAGTTTACGAAAGAGATAAACCTTTAGTGGTTATAAATGCCGGCAAAGTACTGAAAACTCAGAGCACGCTCAATCGGAGATATTTGGGCATGAAAAGGTGCTTTACCGGGGATGATAAAAAGAGGATTGGGAAGTTACAGTATGCTGATGGAGGAACAGCAATAATAGATGACGCTCAAGACTTGCACAAAGATGTACAGGCAAAACTCTTAAGGGCATCAGAAAATGGTGGAATAGAGGCCATTAGGAAGGACAAAGGGATGAAAAAGTTGATATTCGTTATATAACACAGTCAATGAGAATATTTATTACTTAGTAAAAACAGGAAAATTTAAGAGAGACCTTGTGCCAAGGTTAGCTCAAATAACAATCTATCTTCCTTCATTAAAAAGAAATGGGAGATGATGTAATACTTATCGCTGAAAACCTGATTCAAAGAAAAGACATTTTGCAACATTGTTTCCAGAATGAATATAAAGTTTAAGTTTGAAGATAATTGCCATCATTCGCTCAAAGAGGTTACGTTTCGTGAAAACGTACGACAACTTAAGAATGCTTTGATTTTTTCTATGGCTCGTGCAAAAGAAAGTAAGGGTTATTAAGGAAGGTTATTTGCTAATTTCAAAAAACATCTCATTGGGGGAATAGTCAATTCAGGAGCAGAGTTACCTAAAGTTTGCAAAACAAAAGAAACTAAAACGGATGATTTAAGAACCACGCAAACATTTTTGGATGTGATTGAGAAATCATTCTAGAAAAATACCCTATTTAAGTAACCAAAAATATCCATGGAAAAAGTTGCCAAATACTTTACTTCTTCACAAAAGGAGAAAGTAGGTATTTCGAAACAAGCGTTTGAAAAATACGAATTGTCCCTGCAAGAAAATCTGAAATAAAAATTCTTTTTAAGAGATTTCTGAAAAAATGGAGTGAAGCAGAGCCCAATGCTCCTTCCTTATTAAATTAGATGTCAAGTCAAAAATAATTGACAAAAAATTGTCAATTATTTTTAGTTGACAATTGACAAAAAGGAGCAAAAAAAAAAAATACTTAATGGCCTAAAACCATTGTCTGATATTGGTTTCAGCCATATAGCCTGTGCAAACAACAATTTCCTTTTTGATTGGCATGGATTTTCTTAATTGTATTGTACAAAACAATTTTAAAAAAACAAATACAATGTCAAACAACTGGTCAAACAAAAAAGTTAAATCCGCTCCAAAACGGTGAGGGATTTAACAAGGGGTACTTACGGTGATTATCTTATTAATAACAGCGGGCGCAAAATTTATCCCGAGCCAATACGAGCTCGGATAACAAGGGGAACACTACACATTCCTCCAAAGCATTGAATCACTGTTGTGTTTTATCAACAAGTGATTGAATGATTCAATGAGCCTGCCGGAAGAATTTCTGGCAGGCTTTGTTACGAATAGAATTTAAAACCAACAAAATAAAAATTACTGAATGAAAGAAAATTTACACTCAAAAGAATCCAAGGAAAAGCGGAATACGAAAGAACCGAATTCTTCAATACATCAACTCACCGAACTTGAAAAACATTTTGAGTCCAAACAGACCCTGCACAACCTTTATCAGATCGGTATGCCCTTACAATTGCCAATATAAAAGTGACATTTCTTTCACCAAAATCGGAAATGACTTGCATTGCAATCAATGCGGCAACCTCAGTTTAAGAATACTCAATAAAAAATATAACTCCCAACAGGATGTACAATGTAGATTTGGAAGAGCCTCTGCTCAAATTTCATACTCGTGATGGGAAATGTCATGACTGGACTATAAATAAATCGTTTCCAGGGTGTATTTATCGCTGGTTCAAAATGGCAGCGGAAAAAGTTCCTCTGCCCTAAGGCAAATTACGTTGCGTTTTTTGAAAAGGATATTCCGGTTTAGGTTACAACGGTAAAGCCAAAAGACTGCGAAGATTTTATTGAATGTTGCTGCAAGGCTGCTGGTCGTTTGGAAGATTTTGGTTATCTTCGTCCCAACGGAGAATACTACTTCAATATCATTGATTACATTTTGCAAAACTCTTCCCCCGATACAAACCTCACAGATACGCTCGTGGAAATTCTCTCCACAGTTTTAGACGTAAGCGATGAAAATCATCTGATAAAAACTATTGACCCCTTCTGAGTCTGAATCACGCGCAACACCTTCCATAACATCAGTAATTGACCTTGCGCTGATTGCAAATGGTACTTTCAGGTTCGTGATGTGCTGGAAATTGTACAATCAAGCTCCTGTTAAAGAAGGAGATGACAGTAATGGTGCTTATAAGGGAAAAGAAAAGACAATATTATATGAAACCTACTTTAACAAAGCTGCTGACAAAGTTGAGGCAGCCTATAAAAAGTGGAAGGCTTCGCTTGACGAAGAACAACTGCTAAAATTATCAGACGAAAACCTCATGGAGGAGGCAGCGGAAAAACAAGTGGAGAACTACCGAATATTTAAACATCTTGATCGGTTCTTTAACTCTGTTTACTATTCATTGTCGGAAAAAACACGGTCGATTATCACTTAGTTTTTCTAATTTTCTGCTAAAACTTGAACGTGATCCCATCTATTCTATTTTTGTAAAAATCCTTCCAACATACACCTGATGACTGCTACAAAAACAAAAGATAATTGTACTGAATTTTCCAACAAAATTTATCATGGCATAGGAAAGCGAATCAGTGTATGTTTAAGGTCATTTATCAACTTGCAGTAAAAAAAGGGATGTAGGCATTATCCTCGTCCATTGTTTTTAATCTCCGATGAGCACCCGTGAAACTTTTCTGAAAAAGCGACATTGACTTTCAACTTACTGCTCGCTCTTCGCGTGTGGCATGTGTGTATATCACCCAAAGCATCAGCAACTATCAGTAAGTTTAGGCGGTGCCAAATCAGAGCATCGCGTTAAGAGCCTGCTTGGTGTTTTAGGCACCAAAATATTTTTTTTGCCAACTCAGACATTGAGACCAACCGTTACGCTTCCGAATTGATTGGCGATGCTGAATTTGAAGTACTGATAAAATCTACAGATGCCTATGGTGCTCCTTTTCTAAAAAAGGAAATAAAAGTTGATCGGCTCATTAAGCCCGAAGAATTTACACGATTTAAAACCGGAGGTAAGGAAAATAATTTTATCGCACAGGCTGTTGTGCATGTGCAAGGTAATCTGCTTTCAAATTGCAATAACTTTATTAAAAAGGAATTCAATCAAAATTTCACAATATGATACAAGATCTCACACATACGTCACTCCATAGCACCTAATTGGAGTATTTTATTGCTGGAAGTATTTATCCGAAAAATTTTGGTAAAATTATTTTCCTTAGGGGCAAAAGCATTACTCATCTGGCTTAAGCTGACTTTGTTTCCACTGCTTATTACCGCAGCTTACCTGTTGTATATGCGGTACAAGAATCCAGCGGTTTGGCATGAATCTCCTCCTGTTTTTACTTACCAGAACTTTATCCGGCTTTGGGTTCATTTCATGGTATTTGTTTTCTATTGCTTATTTGATCGCTGTTATAAAGCGGCACATGGAAATGCCCAATCATCTGACATACTACGAAAGTCCAGTGCTTATGGAGGAGACTATCATCCTTGGTTATTAGAAACATGGACCCCAAACAACCGTGGAGAAAATTTGAAACGAATCTTGAGCCAATGATTTTTCTAGTATCAGGATTAGTACTTGCCTTAATGGGAGAATATTTAGGTTTTCTGTTGATGCTTGCAGCCTTGGTGAATCTGTAGTAAATACAAGGGCAGTCTATAAGCAGGCAGATAAAGAAAAAAAGCCAGAAAGTGAACGTTTGTTCAGTGGTGAAAAGAGCCAAACAGATTGGGATAGCAGCATGCAATAACGCCCATAGCTACGCTACGGGAATAGGTCTGTAAGCAAATATCGCACTGTTAAACAACTTAGCACTGCTCACGATTTGGAGCTCTCGAAAAGCTTGCACAGCCCACCCTAGGGCAGCATTATTTATCACTAACAATTTTAGAAAAAGCCCTTTAACGAAGAACTCCCCCTATCCTCTCAGGCATGATTCGCATGATACAAAGCCAAGTCGGGACGGCAAGCAAAGTCCTATTACACGGATGCGCTCGCGCTCGGATTATTATTTGAGGGCAGGAAGTAGGCGGCAAGTTTAATGGTAAGCTGGCGGAGCGTTTAGGGGCTCAATGGAAAGGTAACCAAAGAAGACTTCTTCGCCCTTTGCGAAAACCGACATCCCGAAACTGGCAAACCATTAACACCACGAACCAAGGATAACCGGACCATCGGTTACGATATTAACTTCCATCTTCCAAAATCAGCATCCATTCTGGCATTTCTTAATAAAGATAATTCCATTCAAAAAGCCTTTGAGAAATCAGTCCATGAAACCATGAAAGATATTGAACGTGATGCAAAAGACAAGGGTACGTAAAAAACAAAACCTATGATGACCGATTAACAGGCGAACTCTTGTATGCTGACTTTCTACACCATACTTCACGACCTGTTAAAGGTTCCGTTCCTGATCCGCATATGCACATCCACTGCTTTGTACTTAACCTGACTTACGACCAAAAAGAGCAACGCTACAAAGCCGGACAGTTCAGGGATATAATGCGTGATTTATCTTTCTATCAATCCATCTATCACAAACGATTATCCGATGAGTTGATTAAACAGGGTTACACCATACGAAAAACAAAAAACGCTTTTGAGATTGAAGGGGTATCGCAAAAATGATTGACCTGTTTTCTAAACGAACAAAAGAAATTGAAAAAATTGCCGATGACAAAGCCATACATGATCCTAAAAAGCGCGGAGAGCTTGGCGCTAAAACACGTTCCAAAAAACAGAAAGGACTAACCATGTCGCAATTAAAGGAAGATTGGAAAAGGCAAATTAATGAACTTACAAAAGAAGAAAAGGAAAAAGAAACAACCCACAATCAGATAAAGCAAACTCCCAGAAAAGTAAAAGCAAAAGATTGTGTCGAGCATACACTTTCTCACAGCTTTGAACGTGCATCGGTGGTAAGTGAAAGAAAACTTCTGCAAGAAGCATACAAGCATAGCATAGGAGATGCAACCGTAACACTTGATGAAATCAAAAGCGAGTTTTATCAAAACAAGAAAATCGTTCACGTAAAAGAAAAATACAAAACACTTTGCACCACCAAAGAAGTTCTATTGGAAGAAAAACAAATGGTGGAGCTGGCTAAATCAGGAAAGGGAAAGTTTACGCCACTTTATAAAACATTGCCTGAAATAAATTTAGATGGTCAGCAGAAGGAAGCTATTGAGCATGTTTTAACAACGCGCAATCAAATCTCTATCATACGCGGTGCTGCCGGCACAGGTAAAACCACCTTGATGAAAGAAGCTATTCATCACATTGAAAAGGCAGGCAAACAAGTAATAACGATTGCTCCGACTGCTCAAGCCTCACGGGGAGTTTTGAGAGAAGAAGGATTTAAGGATGCTGAAACCGTTGCAAAATTTATCAATGACCGTTCCATGCAGGAAAGAATAACCCATCAGTTTTTATGGGTGGATGAAGCGGGACTGCTTGGAACAAAAGACATGAAAGCCATGCTTCAAATTGCTAAAGAAAAAAATGCACGACTGATTTTAGGAGGCGATACACGGCAACATGCTTCTGTGATAAGAGGCGATGCTTTACGCATACTCAACACTGTTGCTGGAATTAAAACGGCAGAGGTATCTAAAATTTATCGGCAGAAAAACGAAGAATATAAAAAGGCAATGGAGCATTTATCAAAGGGAAACATCAAACAAGGTTTTGAAACTTTGGACTCCATAGGCTTTATCAAAAACATTGATCCTCTTAAACCCAATGAACAACTAATAGAAGATTACATGCAATGCATCAAGCGGAATAAATCAGCGTTGATCGTATCCCCTACGCATGAACAGGGAAATAAAATTAATGCCGCACTCAGGCAAAAATTAAAGGAAGAAGATTTGATTGACAGCCATGATAAAAAGGCAACCAAACTCAGCAACCTTAATCACACAGAAGCGCAAAAAAAAAGACATCAGGAATTTTCAGGAGGGCATGGTATTGCAGTTTAACCAGAATACACCACAGATAAAACGCGGCAGTCAGTGGCAGATTGACTCCATTAATCAAAATCAATTAACATTAAAGGACACTATTGGCAACAAACGCAATCTGCCTTTTTCTAAAATCAAGAAGTTTGATGTGTTTGAAAAAATCGGAAATGGGATTATCAAAAGGCGATAAAATTGTTATCACACGCAACGGCTATGATATAGACAAAAGGCGCCTCTCCAACGGACAAAATCTGGAAGTGGTGTCAATAGACAAAGACGGCATCATAACAGCACGAAACTACCAGAGCCGGAATATTTACAATCTGCCAAAAAATTTTGGGCACATCAGCTATGCTTATTGCATGACCTCTCATGCTTCGCAAGGTAAAACGGTGGATGAGGTATTTATCTCTCAGCCCTCCTCTACATTTAACGCTACCAATGCCAAGCAATTTTATGTGTCAGCATCACGCGCAAAGGACAAGGCACATATCTATACCGATGATAAAGAAGCCTTGCTGGAATACGCTTCACAATTGGGTGACCGTCAATCGGCATTAGAACTCACACAAAACAAACATCAGAAAATGGTGGAACAAAAATAAGAGAAAAGAATTTGGAGCCAACAATACAAAAGCAAATGATAGCTCCTGAAAAAACAAAACATGTAAAACAAAAAACAGAAAGAGACTATGAGCCAGGATGGTAAGTTCAAACTCAGGTTTGATGAGATAAAAAGAAACTATTCTTCTAAAGAGAATAGTCAACCTGAAGCGGAATCACAAAAAGATTCCGATAATGCTTTTTATCCTCATGCCAGCAGTAACCGCAATATCTGCTTTACATTAAAAGACGGCAAGAAAGTTTTTTTAAGTTATTCGTATCTTATCTCTTGCGAGTTTTTTCCTGAGGAGCAAAAATTGTGATGCAGTTTACAACACATAGCGTGGAGTTGCATGGGGAGAAATTGGAGATACTATTTGAGTATCTTTTTTTAATTCAATAATGATCCTCTATGAAGAAGACAAACGCTATGAAGGTTTAGAAGAGCAAAAAATTATCTACTTTATTCAATTACTATTAAACGTAGCTAGAGATCGAAATAGTAGATTGCGCAATTAAAATAAAATTATTTTTGTTCCACTATTAATTTTTAAAACAGTGCTTATTTGTTTAATAAAAATAAATGGAGGTGAAAAGCGAATCTATCTTTAAGAAAATCATAAAACACGCACTTACGGTTTCCTTGTTTTTGTTTGGTTTCATTTTAATATTGATTGTACTTCTTGAAAATAAAGGGTTGCAAAATTTAATCGTTGAATCGTTGAATATAAAGATTGAACACTTGATAGAACTAAGAATTGAATTTGGATTAACTTGCTTGGGCCTTCTATGCCTTGTGTTAGGCGCAGAAAGAGCACTAGATTTTATAGGAATTCAAAAAACTATTGCAAGCCAAAGTTCGACAATAATCTGTCTTCAAGAGAGTATAGAAAACGTTACTGCAAATTTTAATAGAATAAATTCGAATTTTCAGATGAATTCTGAAAAGATCGATAACCTAATTTTGGAAGAAGGTAATTTAAATAATAGTGTTCATGATCTTATTAAAAAGTTCGATCAGCCATTTGTATTGCAGCAAATAAAGTGGGAGGATTTGATTTCACACTCAAATATTATAGATTTTGTCGTTCAAGGATGGGATGGTTGGATTCGTGATAATGCGCAATCTTTAACAATGTTTTTAAAGATAAGGGTAAGTTTAATCTTTATATAATAGACCCTGCAGCAGAGGAAACTAATTTTGTAAGACAATTAATGGAAAAAGGTTAGATAAGAATTCAGACGCAGTAAGATTGGAGATTGAAAAAACGATTACGAATATTAGAAGGGTGTATAATGATTCGGGCTGCAAAACATTTGATAGAGATGTTAAAATTCATTTTTTAAAAGAAATAAATTGGTATTGTTGTTTTCGTTTTATATCAAAAGTCCCCCATAAGTCTGATGTTATAGTTCTTTCACCGTATTCTCATACTCGTTGGAATTTAAGAAACACCCCCGTGACAATTTATTATCGAAGTGTTGCAAATGATGTATTTAAGTGGTTTGATAGTGAGCTGAATGGATTTACTGATAACGCTAAATGATAAGGTGGTTTATATGAAAAAACATCGGGTAATATTAATTGGTTGTGGTGAGCATGCTTTGGAGAATCTGATTCCTAGCCTAAACGCAATAGCTTCGGTGGAGATAAAGACAGTCTGCGATAATCTTCAAGAAAATATTGAAAAGGCTAAAAGTTGGTGCCCTTTAGCAAAATTTATAATAAAGGAAAAGTACACCATCAAAGATTTAAAAGGTCATACTGCAGTAATAGTAGCGGGGCCTCCCCAATTACACGAAGAAATTAGTCGAATTTCAATTGAGAATGGAATTCCTGTTTTTGTAGAGAAGCCTCCAACTGTTAATACCGAAACTTTGCAATACTTAGCTGATTTGGCAACCAAAAAAAATGTTGTAACCTGCGTGGGTCATAATTTACGGCATTCTACTTCTGCTCTTGAACTTCAGAATGCAATTAGAGATGAAGATTTTGGAGTTCCTGTAGCCATGGAAATGCGATATATGGCATCTAAGCCTCGAGGAACCAGGTGGGGACTTTCAAGCCCATTACGTAGTTTTCTCCTTTCCCATGCCAATCACGCGATTGATTTAATGATTTACCAAATGGGGAAAATTAAAAATACCGTTGCAGCAAGAGTATGGCCTGATATCAATGGGGGCGTTGCAATTACCGTACAGTTTATATTTGAATCCGGTGCGGTAGGAAATTTACTTGCTTCTTCATATGCTCCATATTTTCAAGTCAATCTATCAGTACTTAGCAACAAAGGTGTTCTTGCTGAAATGAATGGTTTGAGAGAAATAAATATGACTGGTTCTTCTGATTTAAGAAAGCGTTGGCATAAACAATGGAAGCCACGTACACTGGAAACAGGATATAGTTTTGCGGGTTACCAGACCGAACTTGAATCATTTTTTCGGGCAATTGAATACCCCTTAGAAAAGACAAACATTGTGCATCCATCATTTCATGACGAAGTAGAGATATACAAGGCAATTGATGCTATTGAAAAGTGTGTAAGTGATAATAATTAAATATTCAATATCTCTAACTTTAAAATTTAACTTGCCAGACTTGAAATTATATCATAGAAAGTCTTGATGAATACTTCACATGAAGATAAATCAAAGGCTATTAGGGAAACCCTGATAGTGTTGAAATATGTATTTTCTTCTTATAAACAGGTTCCTGCAATTTGGTTGGGATTTTTATCTAAATTGATAGAGAATTTTTTTGGAAAATGTGTATTAGTAATTCTTTTCGGGAAAATACTTGCTTCATATATTCAAGGTAATAATTCAGCTACAATTTCGTTACTAATCTTAACTAGTATATCCTTGATTTGTGTTCCTCTTATTGGACTTATTGGTGAATATTTCTTTGTTAAATATTCGGATAAGCAATATAGAGTCTTAGTTGAAGAATTTCATTCTAATCTTATTTCGAAGAGAATTAGTTTTTTTAATAAAGAAACAGCCGGAAGTATAAATAATTTATTTAGAGATCATTTAAATGGGACTATAGGAATAATACGGTTTTTGAGAGGTGACGGACTTTCATTATTGAGCTCTTTTATTTTCCCAATAATAACTTTAGCATTCTATGATCCAATAATTTCAATCCTCATGATAATTTTTGCTCTTTCAGAGTGGGGAGTTAACAATTGGATTTCAAGACGAGTAAAACTGAACCGTAAAAAGGCAGACCAAGTATACGACCAACTTACCTCTACAATAATTGATCAGTTTTTCAATATAAAGCTTTTAAAAGCAAGTGGTCGTGAAAATCATTTTAGGCATTGTATAAATAATCTTGCTTCCCAAGAAGAAATGCAGTTTTCGTCTCGCCATAGAAAAGAAGCTATATATGAATTCCTAAATGCTATAATGATTTCATTTGGCTTTATTCTGATTCTTTTTGAGATAAACTTAAGAGGTAACAATACCCTCGAAAACATTGAGATTACAACCATAACCATCTTGTATATGTTGCAAATAAACTTTGCCGTTAATAATTTCTCTGATACTTTTAAAAAAATACAGGAACGTCTTGATAAAGTATATAAATCTTTGACTGTAATAAATTCCGAGAACTTTTCTGAGCATGGAAGTCTTGAAACTAAGTTTTTTCATACCGAGTATTCTCAACAAGCTTCAAGTATAAAATTTGAAAATGTTTATTTTTCTTACGAAGATAATAAGGGCAGAAAAATAAAGGTCTTTCAAGACTTAAATATAGAAATTGAAGCAGGTTGTCATTGTGCTTTAGTAGGTGAGAGTGGGGTCGGAAAAAGTACATTAGGGTATTTGCTTCTTAAGTTGTATGATATAGAATCTGGTAGTATATATATCGATGGAAAAGAGATATCGGAATATAGCTTAGAGCAACTAAGAAAAGATAAAATTTCATACATGCCATCCGAACTTCAGTTATTCAATACAACTATATTAGAAAATCTTATTCTTTTTGA
This sequence comes from Bacteroidota bacterium, assembly GCA_016714005.1. Taxonomy (GTDB): domain Bacteria; phylum Bacteroidota; class Bacteroidia; order AKYH767-A; family OLB10; genus JADJOA01. The sequence continues at coordinate 220,835 of JADJOA010000001.1, read as the reverse complement.
TCCGACTGCTTCAATGGAAAAGGTTATTGCTGCATGTAAGTGTGCACATATTCATGATTTTATTTCAGGATTGGATGAAGGTTATAATAGTTTGATAAGAGAAAATGGGGTGAATTTAAGTAATGGTCAAAAGCAACGAATTGGTATTGCAAGAACCATTTTAAAGCATGGAGCAACAATTTTTATTTTTGATGAAATGACAAGTGCTTTGGATAAGACGACAGCAAATAAACTGGTAAAGGAAATTACTGATTATTTAGCTGGGAAGACGGTTTTATTTATTACGCATGATGTGAATTTTGCATCATTAATGCAAAAAGAAATCAGTATTACAAAATTGATCTAACTTTCTACAATTTAATTAATTACCATTATTGGTATTCTCCCAGTTTGTTCTTAAAAAGTATTATTTAGTTTTAAATTTAATGAGTTTGATTTTTTCGAAGTTCTATTTTTAGCTGTTAATAGCTCTTTTTCATTGCAAACAATAAGTTGATTCCAACGAGCAGCTTCTGTGTAAACACTTAATGGATGCTTCGCCTCAAAAAATAAATCGCGTTCGATCTTCAATTTTAATGGACCTCGAATTGATTTGAGTTCTTCGATATTGACGTAGCCCAATTCAGGAACCCCCATTCCTAAATCGCATAAACCAAAAAGCGTTTCGTCATCTATCATTTCAGTTATGAGCCAGGTGCATTGCGCATCCGGTATAAAGAGCTTTATAACTGGAAAATGATCTTTTCCTGTGTGCATAGGCGAACCATTTCGGTAAAGCTGATCAAGCTGTTCTTTGGTAAATAGTTCCATCTTTTTTCTCTCCTTTGAGTTAGGTTGTTGCTGATGAAAAGAAGAATTACGAGGTTGGTTGCAACCCATGTAAATACTCAACAGCCTTTTGTGCATGTGATGCTGCTGAGAAAATAAATTTCTTGTCGTTCTTTAAAACTTCCAGCCAGTTTTGAATGTTCATCACATGTTTAGTATGTGATTAAATATAAAATCAATCATTGCTTAATAAAAACGATTTTTATATATTTTCGTAAATATTCATTTTAAAAATGACATTTAATAAGTAATGAAAAGTGCTTTTATTGTTTTATCTTTTACCGTTCGGTCTTTAGTAATTTATTATATTATAAGTTGTGGACTTTCGTCTATATTGCATTCTATAAATAAAATTAATCCGATTGAAAATCCAATTGAAGACTTTGAATTATCCGATCTGTATTTTTCAAAACTAAAAAGAAAAAAGGGAGGCTGATTCTTTGATTGTAGTTATTGATTGTACCGAAGATAACAGAGGAAGAATAGCTCAGAAAATAGACTCGGTATTTTTATTACACCCAAAAGTTGTAGGTCTAGACTTTTGGTTTCTTAAAGAGGAAGATATGGCTATTTCAAACGATTTGGTTAACGTTATCAATATACACAATGACTCAATCGTGTTTGCAAGAGTAGATACTATAGGTAATTTTTTGCCTGATACCGGACTTTATTCCCTTCTCCTAAACAGTGAAACCGCTTTGTCGCGCCATTCTGGATATGTAGAGACAGAGAAAAGAAACAAACATAAACGCTACTTTAAACCACTTAAAGAAATTAATTCGATTGTTGACACAAGTTTTGCTGTAAAGATTATTAAAACCGCATTTGGCGAACATGCCATTAAAAATATTATTGATCGGGCTAATAAAAGTGAAATTATAAATTATCGCTCTGCTGAGGATATTGATGGACTTTTTAAAATCTATAAAGAAATTCCTATTAAACCTGAAGCAATTAAAAACAAAATCGTTTTATTTGGTTCAGTCAATGATTTAAACGACCAGCACTTTACACCATTAAATAAATTCTCTGGAATCTCCCACGCAGACATGCCAGGTGTAGTATACAATGCGCAAGTTATTTCTATGGTTGCTAATAATGAATATATAAATCAACTGAATTGGTGTCTAAAATATTTTTTTGTTTTCTTAGGGTGCGGCTTATTTAATTTTGTTTTCTATCTACAGACAAAAATTTCAAAATCCAAAATGAAGCATTTGTGGTTACATGGATTTATTTTATTGTATTCAATCTTTTTAATCGTAATAATGTACTTAGGATTTGAGAACTCTAACAGAATAAAAATAGAGCCTGTCGAATTTATTTTGCCTGCATACTTTTGTTTATTGTTTAAGGACTCTATTGATTTAACTTGGCAAAAAACATCCCATTTGATCACTAAAATTCTAACAAAAAAATGAATAGATACCACTTACTGTATTGTATATTTTTTTTCTATCTTCTTTTACCGTTAAACAGCACAGGACAAACTTTAAAAATATACGATTTTAAGGGGGAAGTTAAGTTTGCTCCTTTAAGTTCCAACATTTGGCAACAGGTAAAAAAAGGTCAATCACTTTCACAAAACGGAATGATAAGAGTTTCCCCTGAGCTTCTGTTCATTTAGAGTCTGAAGGCATGGTTTTTAACTATATTCAATCGTCAAAATACAAAACTCCATTGACGGTTGATTTAACTCAAATAAAAGCTACAAAAAAGAAGAAAAATGGTGGGATTTAATTCTGTCAGTTTTTAAAGAGGAAGAAAATTTAGGGGCACCAATATCAAATAAAGGTAATGAAATAGCTTCCAATGCTATTTCCAGCTGACAATGATATTCTCGTTTCAACAGATTTTATGTTTCAATGGCAAAAGGATAATAGAAGTTCGTACTATTTTCTTTTACAAGATGTAAATTCTTCGGAAAATGACTGGATGTGTTTAATTAAGCAGATTAAAGATACTTTCCTTTCATCAAAATCAGCAAATTGTCCTTCTCTCAAGAACCTTAAAATTGGTAACGTTTATTCTTGGACAATCGCACCACTCAACTCAAAAAATTCTTATTTTATTAACTTTTCTTTTGCCTCTAAAAACAAATTAGATTCAATTGCCGAGAAATTTAATGAGTTTAAAAATGAAAGTTTAGATGATGAGGTAAGGATAATATTAGAAGCAGCATTGTACCAGAAATATAAGCTGTATTCTGAAGCAAATAAGAAATACCTGTTAGCACTCACACAATTCCCGAACTCAGAATTTTGCAAAGAGTCGTACCAAAAATTTATCACATTCATTAAATCTAATAACGAACGGCATTAAATTCAAGAGTCTAATTAAGTAGCCAGTCATTTATCAAATTTTCTTGCCTTGTCATGGGGATTTGTCCCTTATTTAATTTTGGAACATTTAAAATTAAGTATTGCTTCAATTCGCTAATCGAAACATGTTTGTCTCCATTCAAATCAGCTTTATAATTAAACAAGCCATCCTTTAGGCAATAAGTAAATACTCCATTTTGTATTTCAACTTCTTTTCCCTCAATCTCTATTTTTCCTTCCCCTGCCAAATTGTAGCCCATTGCAGCTGAAATAATGGTAGTACCGTTACCACGTTTCAGGTTTTCAAACTCATTCACCATTTTTTCAAAGCTAACTGATGCTTCTGTTTCTTCTCTAGGCACGTTCCTAGTAGAGCCTTTACTATTGATAGAAGAAGTAGTATTAGTTGAGGTTGTAGATCAATTGAATGGAATTTCACCGCTTTGGCAAGCATCAATTAAATATAGTTTTTGTCTAGCCTGAATACCTGTTAAGAGCTCAGATACAATTTTATCAGGGAGTCCGCCTTGGGATGGATTGGAATAACTTATGTTAGCAGTTCCAAGATAAAGTGCTTTTTTTCCTCATCTCTTAATCCATGACCTGAATAAAAAATAATCACACAGTCTTCAGGCTTTGACTTTTGTAATTCACTTTTCAAACTTAATACTGCTTCTGTAGTAACTTGTTCATTAAGTAATTTTTTAATAACTACATTCTGAAAGGGACCTTTAGGATCAATTGCAACTCTCTTAAACATTATTGTCAAATCTTCGGCATCTTTTGCTGCAAATTTTAAATCATTCCATTTCGGGTCTAAATAATTGGAAACTCCTAGTGAAACTAAATATAAATTAGGCTTGGAACTTTTTCCTGGCAAATATTCGATATCAATTCTTTCCTTTAAACTCTTAACTGATTTAATATTCCAAGCTTCAACTTCAATTATATTATTACCTGGAGTCAACTGAAGCGACACGTTTCTGTTGACACTATTTTTATTCTCCGATAATACAATTAATCCCTTCTCTCCATAGAGAGGAACTCCATTAATCCAAACGTGTAGGCTTGAAATCAAAACACTTTCGTCAGTCGCTTTAACTGTTAAATTTAGTTGATCAGATTTAGTAGGATTCTCGATAGATGCTTCATTAATAACTGCTACTTGTGGAACATTCAAATTAATTTCTTTATCAAAAAATGAAGTATCAACGCCATTAAGCACCCATCTTTGTTTAACTTGATTTTCCTTACTTCTTATTACCTTGTCGGAGGATAGCCCAATTTCTTTAAGAATTTTATCAGGTCGGTTAAATTGAATGTCAAATTGATCAAAAGAATAAACTTTAGCTCCCTTAAGGTAATGCAATTTTGACGCTCCATTTTTTGATGACGAGAAGTAGCCATTTTTATTTACAATTACCCAATCAATCGAATCGATGTGATAAATTGAAAATGTGTCTTTGGAAATGTTGCTTATCAGGTATGTGACTTCTGATCCTCTCTTAAAAATGTTTTTACTATTGTCACTACCGCCCATACTATTCAATAACCCCATTCTTTTTCCAAGTTTCGCGCTTGCAAACTCTTTTTGTCCATTAAACAGAGAATATTTTTCAGTTGATAAAACATTTTTGTTAGCAAACTCAGATGTATCAAGCACTTCTGTTAAAACTTCTCCTGTTTTAAAATTAAATAACCGGAAGTTGTTTACAAGATTTGAAGTATTTGTACCGGCATTCTCTTTAGGCTTCAAAGTAACTTTTACTGATCCCAATGAGAAAGCACTGTTTACAGACTCAACTCTTTGTTTTAAATCGCTAACGGTTAAGTCTGGATTCGTAGCAGTAATCACAGAGTTGTTATCTTTAGTAAAGAAGGTTGCATTCATTTCTTGCGCATAACCTCTAAGTTCGTTTATTATATTTCCTGAGACTGTATGTATTACTTTAACCAATTTGTTGGAAGCAACAGCTAAGTATTTTGAGTTTGGGGAAAAAAGCTTGTAGGTAGACCTAGTATATTCTTTGTCTTTTAATTCAACAACAGAATAACCAGCATTTAAATCCGATGTTGAGAAGCTAATAATCTTTTTCTCATCGGGCGAATAGCAAAAGACTTTAGTACTGTTCGAATTAAACGAAACTAAGTTAACTAATATTCCTCTCATATTAACAGTGCTAATTGTTAAACCTGAAGTAGCGTCCAAAATTTTCAGCTCTTTATCATCAACAAAAACAAAAAACTTTCCATCTTTTGAAAATTGATAGTCTTTGATTTCGTTATTAGTTAACTGAAAAGTTTTTTCTGGCTTAACTAATTTTTTGCCTTTTTCTAGTGAATTAACACTAAAAAAATCAACCTGGTACTTAGATATTGCAGAATTAGGCAGGGGATTTTGCTGTATTCTCACTATATGTTTTGAATCAGCAGTAAAAAGAGTTTTTTTCAAAGATGCTCCAGCACTAAAACCTCCAATATTATTTCCGCTAATAGCATCAATCCCCTTAAATTCACTTGAAAATAAGTCTCTTACTAAAATTATTTTTCCATCAGGTGACAAGTTCATTTTAGGGAATTTAGAAACATCAAACGAATCAATTTGTCGCCCGCTCCTTAAATCAAATTTGAAAATCTTGTGAGATCCTTCTTTTAGCATTCCGATTGGATCAGAACCAGCTAGTACATATAATTTTGATGCATCGGGTGAAAATTCAATTTGTTGTATTGTTTCTTTACAGTCGAAGGAAAATAAAACTTCTCCTGATTTAATATCCCAAACTATCACTTTAAAATCATTGCCACCTGAAGCAAGTAATCGTTCATTGTTAGACCAAGCAAGTGCTTCAATGCTTCCATGATGACCAACAGGAGCCTTTAAGGTTAAAGCAGGTTGCGCTTGTGAATAATTTAATATTACAAACAGGAAAAAGATACTATAGTAATATTTCATATGTTTTTAAATTTAAGTGCTAAGTTAGAACTATTTTGGACTGATTTAATACGCTTATAGAAATCGTAACTTAATAAGCTAAATCAAATCAGAGTTCTGCACATTGCAACGATACATTTTTGCTTTTCTAATAAATATGACTTCTTTCAATTTGGAGTTTTAATTTAAAATTTCCAGCCTTCTTTTTTTAAAAAAATTATTACAAAATAAAAACTACGATCACATTTAAAGTCTAAAGACTTCTTTTTTCACTCTCTTAGGTTTTAATCGCATTTCTGCTGCAATCAACTCCCTTTCATTATACAACACACACTGATTCCATCTTGCAGCTTCTGCATAAACACTGATTGGATATTTAGCTTCAAAAAACAAATCACGTTCAATCGGTAAAGACAAAAGCCCTCGCACTGATTTTAATTCTTCAATGTTGATATATCCGAGTTCAGGAAATCCCATTCCTAAATCACACAAACCAAATAATGTTTTATCATCTATCATTTCAGTAATAAGCCATGTGCATTGCGCATCTGGAGTAAAAAGTTTTACAACCGGATTATGGTCTTTACCTGAGTGTTGAGGCGAACCGTTACGGACAAGTTGCTCTTGTTGTTCTTTGGTAAATAGTTCCATGTTAGTCTCCTTTTGTGTTGAGAAAAAAATCGTGGGTGAAAGAAAAATTTAATTGATTGGTTGAAGTTGATGCAAATACTCCACAGCCTTTTGCGCATGTGATGCTGCTGAGAAAATAAATTTCTTGTCGTTCTTTAAAACTTCCAACCAGTTTTGAATATAAGCAACATGGTCAGGGCGCAATTCCGGTTCGAAGTTTAAGTCAGCACCTAAAAAACAGGAACCGATTTCAGCAACAAGTTCTTCCTTGGCGTAACCTTCATCACCAAATCGCTTCTTTCCAAAGTCACGGTCAAGGCGGTTAATGTGTTTTGTCCAATGGATTGTTTCATGACCCAATACGGAATAATAACTGACAGCATCTTTGAAGCTTTCAAAGGGCGGCATTTCAATGGCATCTTTAAATGGAGCATAACATGCTTTGGTGCCTGTTGTGATTTTTGCTTTTGTATTTTTAAAGTAGGTTTCTAATTCTTCTCTGCGTAATTCAGGATTGAAACTTTTTACTTCAGGTTTTTTGTAATAAGCATCCGATAGCCCTTCAATCTGATCAGCATTAAAAACATGATAGGCTTTTAGAAAAGGGATTTGTTTTGTTTCCAAATCGCCCTTTTCATTTTCTTCTTGTTTAGAGAATTTATCGGCATAAACAACAGTGGTGCTTTTCTCACCCTTGCGCACGTTGGCTTTCATGCCTGTTGCTTGTTGGTAGGTCATCCAATAGGGAGATTGATAGCCCTTGTCAGCAGCAATTGCCCAAAGAACAAGGGTATTAATCCCTGTATAGGGTTGGTCATTCCACCGAAGCGGACGCATAACGTGGCTTTTCAAATGCTCACTGTTCCAGGGCTTGCGCCATGTTAATTTGCCCTGCTCCAAATCGGCAATAATTTTATCGGTAATGCGTGAGTAAACATCACTCTTGGTTGGTTCAAGAACTTCGGCTGTCATCTGTAATCCTTTGAAAGAAAAGTTGGAGAAAAAGGAGAGTGCAATTGCACTCTCCAATTCAAGTGTTAAGGTGTAGGCGATTCGTCTTTCTTCTTGGGAGGAAATGCAACATAACGCTCTTCATTGATAAGGATGTTCATGCCTTGCCCTTTGTTGTGGCGGAAAGCTGCACCGATACGGGTGCTGTTGCCTTCAGGATCTTTTACGAAAATGTAAAAGTCTGGTGTTTTATTTTGTTGTCGGTTTCGGTAGTCATGTATTACTCCTTTTGGTTTAAGTTACCCTTTCGGGCGTGATTCCCGCAAAGCCACAACATTGACGCAGTGTCCACTTGAAAATTGGGGGGAGACCTTCAGGGGGAACCGATTTTTTGGTTGACACGACAGGCGGCAAGTTGTGGCAGGAATAAACGATGCACGAAGGGTTATCTTCCACACAAAAGAAAACACTTCATGACGGACAGATGGCAATCATTAAAACATTGGAACATCCTTTCTTTGAAAAAAATTGGCAACAGAAAAAAAACAGCAAGAGCCTACAAGACAGAGCATGTAGATACCGTTATTGTTTTAAGCCAAGATTGTGCATATGCGAATCGTTCAAATCCTTGCGATTGGAATAGTGTGATTGCATGTTGTGATGCATCATGCCGCTTTGCGTTTTAATGTACTCCGACAATTTTTCTGTAGCACGATTGCCGGAAGTGTCATTATCAAACCAGCTATAGACTTTCTTGTAGCCATACTGATATAAATACGGATAAGCACCCTTTATGCAGGAAGTAGAATTAAGTACGATGGCATCGGCTAATAGCTGCTTCTTGTTATGATGGGCAAGCAATGACAAAAAATCCATAAAGCCTTCAAAGATGTGCAATGTATCAGGTTTTACGATGCTGCCTCGGATAAAGCTGATATTCTTTGGCGAAGCTGATCCTTTGAAAAACGGGCTGCGAAACTCCCAGCCATTATCCATGTTTTCAAAGCCAAGAACACAGTATTTTGCTCCACTCTTGTGATTGCGGATATAGACTTCCTGAACATATCGGGTTGCAATCTCAACAGGAATTCCTCGGCTCTTAAGGTAATTAATCAGTCCTTGGTCATTGAGTTTACGGATACGTTCAACGACAATATTCGGTGTGGTTTCAATTTCCTCTTTTTGTTTTTGATGGATTGGATTTATTTGTGTGATGGAGTCTGAAAACTCACGCATCCATTTCAGTGCATCGGAAACTTCAGAAGACAGGTTTTTGTTTTTGAGAAAGTACCGCACCAAATCAATTCCATCACCCCCCTTCTCTTCTCCAAAGTCATACCAGATGTTTTTGATTAAATTGACATGCAGGCTGGCGGTTTTTTCATCGCGGAAAGGTGAAAAGTAAAATGCTTCTTTGGAATTAAAGCTATCCATTTTGGCGTCCATTCGATTTAATAGTTCTGTAATAATCACAGCACGCGCTTGTTCAATATTCATAGGTTACTCCTTGGTTAAAGGTTTGGAAAAAGGAAAGAAAGAGAAAAAGAGAAAGCAAAAAAGAATGCAGCCCCTTCAGAATTTTTGCAAACGCTGTAATAGAAAATCATCAAGCGAAGATTTTCTGTAGCGAACTGCCCGCCCTACTTTTTATCGGATTCAAGTTATAGCGCTTGGTGCAATCCCACACTGCCAATGTGCCGGGCGAAAGTTTTAAATAGCTGGCTGCTGTTTTTCTATCCATCAACGGATCATGATTGGTTTCTTTCATTGGAGATTTTCCTTTTTGAAGTTGCAAAAAAGTTTTTGTGATAAGCAACATTCCGAATCACTGTTGCAGCGAAAGGATGCTTGTAACCAACTCAAAGAAAAAACTGCAAGAAAAATCGTTACGTTAATAACAAGTAACAAAGAAGTGAAAATCTAAATAGGAATCAATTATTTAGGTAATAAAAAACAGGCGAATCAGGTTGAAAGATTACTACAGCGTAGGTGAAACATACTATGGCATGAGCCCTTCATCGGCAAAGGAGAAGTAATTTTCAGTGGTTACAATCAGATGATCTAAAATGGAAATATCTAAAAACCCTCCACCTTGTTTGAGTTTCTTAGTCAGGCTTAAATCTTCGTTGGATGGTTTAAGGTTTCCGCTTGGGTGGTTGTGTGCCAATACCAATCCCGTTGCTCTTGCTTTTAATGCTGTGGCAAAAATTATTTTAGGGTCAACAACAACACCCGTTATCCCTCCTGTGGAAATAGTTGAAACACCCATGCAGGAGTTTCTTCTATCGAGCAGAATAATTTTAAACTGCTCTACTAAATCTATCTTGTTCATGTCCCATGATTGAATGAGCAAATCATACGCATCTTTTGATGTAATGATTTGTTTTCGCTCGTTTGCCTTTGTTTTGTTGCGGTATGTTAGTTCTACTTCGGTGACGGAAAAAAGATTTGTGGACTGTTGTAGCATGAACACCTCTGAAAAATAAAAAGACGGAGACGAGAGGATAGAAAGTAAAATGACTTAACGTGATTTGTTTTTGTTTGAATTAATAAGGAATAACAATGGGAACGCTTCGATAAAAATCAGGTACTAATACTTGATTTTTTTTAGCGCTTTTCTAGGTTAACTTGGCTTGCTAAATTTTGAAGAACAGAAAAGATGCCGATGTTTATTTTCTTAAGAATAATTAAAGCTTAATGTTATTGGCGATGTTTTTGACAGCTACTATTCCGATTTCCTTTTAAACTTTGGAATGGAACAGTTGATGGGAGTTTTGGAAGAATAATATTCAGTAGAAATGTATTGCATCAATATTTCAATAATTCATCCACGAAATCCTCAACTTCTTTATGATTATTCACAGGGTCATAAGTGATAATATTAATATTAAAATCCTTTCTCCATCTGTCCGTTTCAGTTTGAGTTATATCCGTTTGATTAACCAAAGCAAAGTGGTCAGGAGAACCACCATGAAAAATATTATGAATATAACTCAACATTAATTTGAGCTCAGGGTCTTTCAAAGAAGCACCGAAGAATATGACATTACAAGTAGAAAACAAAACATGCAAAACACTCTGATAACCCTTTTCTTTGAAGATAATATTGCGATAATCTTTTTCTGTAAGAATTATTTCATTCGCTGCGCTTTTTGCATCCCCATGTGCTTTTAAAATGAATGGTTCGTTGGTTAAAATATTATAGTTAATAGCACTTGCATTTTTATATGACAAAGGGTTTGGTATATCTGAAAAAACCTTTGCATATGCCTTTTCAATTAATGTATCATAATTCGTTGTAATAATAAATTTATAACGAAGTTTTATTATCTTACAAAGAGTATCCGATGGATTTAATCCTTTGTCATCAAATTTTTGTTTTATGTATTTTGGTAAATCAGATGCTAATATGTCTTTTAGCTCTTCTGCAAGTAACAAATAATTTGAAGCGTTCTTATTTAAGGACTTTAATTCATCCCTCTTGTTGTCATTAATGCAATTATTTGACCTTGCATAATCTATAAGATTATCCAAAAAGGTTTCCCAATCTGGTAGCCCTGACGCACGAGACATGCCTGCACCCACATAAATTCCGAAGGAATTATTTTTGTATGATTCAATAAGTTTAGGTGGTATTTTAATCATGGCTTTAATTCTAAATTTGTTTTATTATAAAATTTATTGAACAATACTCTATACCTGATTTTAGTATTGTTCTTATCAGCACCAGATGTTTTAAATGCTATAATATAATCATAGAGGTCTTTATCATAATTCAAACTTGTTTTGTCATCAATAAGTACTTCTGGATTTGAATTATTGTCTTTTCTTGTACTTTCAAATCTCCAAAAATTATCCGCGAAAACTTTCGGCTTAACATCTTTTAATTTCTCTAGGTTTTTGTATAGCAAATAAAAAACATCTACAAATGCCCACTTGTTTTTAAAAATTCCTTTTCTATGAGAGTTTATTTTACGCATCATATCAAGAACTGTGTTTGTTTTTTTTCATCATTGGCTGCATGTCACCCAATTTTGAATTTGCAAACTCAACATATAAAAACTTCATGTCCGTTGCTTTAATATTTCTGTTGGTATCATAATAAGCAAGTGTTATTGCATTATCCAAATAGTCCTGATGCTTATACCTGACATCAGGGATTTTACAATCCTTATCAAAGAAATTATGATTCTCAACTATTGATGCAATAGCATTTCCAATATTACTTGAAAGCGCATGTCTCAGCTCAGCAGGGTTCAATCTTTCACCCATTTGAAGACGAGCAAAGAGTGTCCTTATTTCTTCTTGACTTGCTTCTTTAATTAGTGAGATATTTATTTCGTATTCATTAAACTCTTTTAATTTAGACCTATTCGTTTTCAACTTTTCATAATCCAATAACTTTGTACTAAAATCTCCAATTAAAGCGTCATCAAGTTTGTATTGATTCTCTATGAATTCCCAAATCGCTCTGATACGCTGTTGACCATCAGTCACTTCATACTTATAATGAAGGTCTTTGGGCGTCTCCCTCAAATAAAATTTGGGTATATCATATCCACGTAAAATAGAATCTATTAAGAGTTTCTTTTGGGTGGTTGCCATACTGCCGTTCTTTGATACTGTGGCTTAGGATTAATTTTATCCTTTAGTTTATACAATTCGGCTATTGTATACACCTTCGGTGTTATTTTCATATGGGCAATAAATTATTAATTTTTAAATAAAACAAGCCGCGCACCCATCACTTTCGGTATCGTCCAAAATATCCAAAAGGTAAGGCGACTTAAAAGATTTTTCTTTGTTCTTTCTTAAAAGGTGGTCACTCTTTATTTGTTCCATGCGCCTTGGCTCAATCAAATCGTCCAAACTTTCATGCTGATTCCATGTAAATCCTTTTGCTGGGTCTTCGTATTGCACGGCTTTAAAGAAAAGGTCAGGGTGTTGTTCATATAACCAAATCCATTCAATCTTTTGCTGGAAAAAACAGAAGTAACAACCGGAACGGCTACGGGCATAATCGCCTTGCTTATTTTCAACAGTGTAAACTTTTTTCTCATAATAATCAGGCACACCAACACCGCTTTTGCGCAACAGATTAAAAATATCATCACGAACCAACACATCATCATTTTCAATCAGCGGAAAAATATCTTCTGTTGCCAAAGGATATTGAGTTGATTTAAGAAAAGCGAAAACTACTTTGTTGAATTCAACCACACCAGCGTTCAGCAAATCTTCAAATCTTTTTTGCTGAGTGTACTTTGGAGTAATGGCTTCAAAAATTACAGAGGTAACTTTGTCTAACTTATTTCCTTTGAAATACTGTGTGTATGTTTCAGCCAGAAAAGAATTGTTGTCTGAACTCAACACTTTGTTTACAACATCTTCGCTCCAAATATTTTTACGAAAAGGAAAAATAGATTGAATGTTTGCCTTCTTTGAAATGTAACCCTCTCTGTTTTCATCCCCACGAATTCCCACGTATGAAATTGTTGGTACATTGCCAACATATTTTTCAAACGGTTCAAGTTTTAATTTTTTTGTACACCAACGCGCAGCAGACGAAGGCAAATAGCCGCGATACATTTTAAGGAAGTGGTCAAATGGATGGTCATTCGGATTATTCTTTGCTTCTTCTGCAATCAGTTTCTGAATTGTTTTTCCCAAATAACTTTCAAGCCGTTGAAGAATCTCATACGTTTCATCCAACTCTTTTCCCGTATCACAGAAGTAATACTCAATATTAAGTTGCGGGTATTTATCATTGAGGTAAATAGCCAAAGCAGCGCTGTCTTTGCCGCCTGATATTCCCAAAACGTGTTTTGCCTTATTCATTCTTTAATTGTTCCTGAATCAATTTGGTGAGCACTGCAATATTAATTTGTTTATCCTTTTTTAAAATCTTTTTTATTTGCCTTTCGGTTTCATCCAATTCAGCAAACTTTGTCTTAGGAATTTTCACAATAGTTTTTTGCGATAACTTTTCACCGGTCACTTCAAACTTAAACACTTTTTCTTTGGTTGTATCGGATTTAGTGGTTGAAATTTCCACCAAGTTATCCAATTCATGCACAACTGTCTTAAATTTTTCAAACAGTATTTTTACATCTGTATCTGCAATTGATTCCAATGATTTATTGAGAAGTGATTGCGCAACAGATGAAAGCCAAGATTTCCTGTCATCAAGCGGAGAGCAAATACGTTGATGAAAAACCGACTGATGATTCAGCATCATGTACTCTTTAATGTTTTCAAAACGCGATTGCAGTTGTTCTTTGTATTCATCAAAAGGCATTGTGCCACCGACAATTTCTTTGCAGATAAATTTTTCATATCGGTTTAGAAGTTCCTCATAACTGGTTCTTATTTCAGTGATACACCTTTTGAGTTTAGCAGCATAATCTTTTAAACCTGTTTTTGATTTATCAATTTCCTTAACCGAAGTCCGCAATGCTTTCGGAAAATCTTCAAAGAAAGTTTTTTCAGGGTCAACGGAATTTGCAATGGCATCTCTTATTGCCAATGCTTCACTTGACAGTTGTTTTGTTTTCTTTGAATACTCATTCAGTTGCCTGTAAAAAACCAAAAATGGTTTTATGCTCTCAATAAAATTCTTTTTGTTTGGTGTATCTTCTGTCTTCTGATTTAAAAATTCACGATACCAGTTGAACAAATCAATTCGCACACCTTCAAAGTCAAACGCTTTTATGCTGTATTCATCTGCATTTCGCGCAAGCAAAACCAAAGTTGTTTCATTTACATCAGGCATGTAACCGCCTTCCCCAAACAACGCATAGTCATCTCTTTTTGCAAACAGAAAAACAGGAATGAAAAATTCTGCCAATCCCATTTTCAATTTGTATGGTTTGCTTAACAACAAGTCATACAGTTCTGACACCAATCTTTTTCTGATTTGGTTGAAGCAAGGAATTGTTCACAGGCATTCCAAACAGTTGCAAAAGTTGAATTGGCATTCGGCTCAGCAAGAGAATAGTTATTTCTTATTCGCCTGTGAATTCCATTTTCGCGCAACAATGAAATGTAAATTGTTTTATCAGCCGGAAAATTATCATCATAACCGAAATCATTTTCACTCCAATTATTTACCAAACGCAAGTAGAATTCTTTACGAGCAGTATGAATAGTTGGAGAAATTTTATTTCGGTTCACTAACTCATTTTTAAATACAGGCGTGTCAGGATAAACCCTGTCAATTACACTTGACAGCAGTTGATTGAATTCCTTTTTATTGTTTATCCTAACTGGTCTTCCGCTGTCATACCAAACAACATCATCGGTATAAACGGCATCAATAAAATAATGACGAAGCAAAACTTTGTTACTGTTTATTTGCTTGTCCATCTCAGTAAGTACAACCTTGTCATCTTCGTTTTCAGATTTTACTTTCAATGCTTTCTCAATGTCAAGTAAAATTGATTTTATCTTTTGAGTTTTTAAAATGTCCGTAAACGTTTGCCTCAGTATCCTTTCTTGAATGTTCGGTTAAAATTGATACATCCAGTTTTTCATTGATAATTAAATTTACATAACCATCAATTTCACCTTCGGCTTTTAGTTTCTTAGGAGATTCAGAAACAACAAATGCAAAATTTCTTGGCGTTCCGGTTCTGTAAGTAACTTCCTTTGCAGTAATAATCGGGAGATTGCCAAAGTGTTTATTGAGATATGAAGCAACATCAATTATTTCATCAACTTTATCTTCTGCATCAAGCAACGCCTGGTCAATGTCAATATTGGTTCCCTTAAACAAATGGAAGGAATCATTGTACTTGGCGTAAATGATAATTTTATGGCTTGCAAGTTTGTCAATTACTTTTTCGGGTTTGCTGATACCACATGCAGTTTCAAGATAGGTGGTAAGAAAATCTTTATTGACACGCGCACCTTTACTTCCAAATGTATTTAAGATTCCAATAATTTTTAAAACAACAACGGCATCTTCAATTCTTTCAGTCAACAAGGCTTCGGCACGTTCAATACAATATTCAATGTCAGACCATGAATTAAAGTGAGGATTATTTTTTGAATGAAGGAATGAATAAAAATTTGACCAGAGGTAATCATGCAGCCAAGCAACGCTTGCATAATCTGTTTTACGTTCCCTTAGTTGTTTGTATTCCCTTGATTCAAGAAAAGTAAACAGCGACCTTTCATTTTGTCCGTAACGCTGCAAAGCCGAAGTAAGGCAGTAACCGGAAATAAAATCAATTGGATAAAGTTTAAAACTGAAAGCATTGATAAACTCTTTATTGGTTCGGAATAATTTATACTCGGTAACCAAATTATTTATTTTTAAAAGTTGCTTCTGTGTTTCTTTGTCAGGATTTCCATTGTTAAAACTTGCAGCTAACGACAACAGTTGTTCAATCGGTTCATTGAAAGTAATTTCTTTCAAACGCCCTTTTACTTTTGTCCATTCGTTGCGCTGCCTGTCTGTTAAACCAAAGGAGTACGCATCAAAATTTTGGTGCAGAGTAGTCAGTAAAAGAATATTCCTGTCAGGATGGTTGCAGAACTCAGCTAATTGCTGAATGAAATACAATTCTTTTTCCGCATCATGCTTTGCTGCATACTCCAAATATTTTCCGAACTCATCAATGGCTAAAACAAGCAAACCGTTTTTTCTTAATCGGTTCATATAGTTGGTAAATGGCATCAAATATTTGTTGGTTTCCGGCATTAAGTTTTTTTACGTTTAATTGTTCGGCAAATGAATTTATGATTGATTCGTATTCACCAACAAAACGCAGAAACTTTGTTTGATTGGGTTTACATTCAAAATCTGAAACATTAAAATATTTTGCTTCACCTCTTAAAGATTGTTCCAAAGCCCACAGCAAAGAAGATTTTCCGGAGCCATAACTGCCAATAATAATTACGCTGTGAATTCCGGTATTAAAATCAGAAATGATTTGCTGAACAGTGTTCACAGCATTGGGAGTAACAATATAATTGAAACGCCTTTCAACATCTCTGATAATATTTACTGATGTAGAAAATTTAACCGGCATATACTTGTGTGTAATAATCTCTTAAAATTTCGTTTGCGTCAGGCAATAATTTTTTGAATTGTAATTCCTTTATTCCTGCATTGTCGCTAAAAACAATTCCTTCTTTTTTATACTTGGCAGCAATAGCACTTAGCTTATTTGCCAATCCGTTTTTTGTCATGGCAAACATAACCCCACACTGTTTTTATCAAACAGCAATGTTTCAAAATCTATTGACTTGCTTTTGTGTTTATCAAGAATGCAATGCAAAATAATTTCTTCGGGTAACCGCTCTCTGTCATCTGTACGAATGAGGTAAGCAGTTTTATTTTCACGCCTCACTTCTTCAATCAGATTCAGGTCAGTTAAAATCCCTTCGTAATTATCTTCTGCATTGCCACCTTTTGAAATGTATGTTTTCAGCAGTGCATCAAAATCTTTACTCAATGTGTTTTCATTCACTTCAATTTTTTTATTTCTGATAAATGAAATAAAATGTTCTTTGGTAAACTCAGGTTTCTGTCTGCGGAAATCATTAAAGGTAATATCAAAAATGGAGGCAAAACTTTTTGTTACCAGTTGATAATGCAGCAGCCACAGCGAAGATTCATCTTCAAGGTAAGGGTCAAATCCCCTGTTTGAAAAAATATTTTCCGCAAATAAAGTCAATGAATCTTTTTCGTCAAGCAAACCAAATGCACGCATCCAGTAACGAATTGCTGTTACCATATTGCGACCAACACCCAACGGGACAACCGCAGCATCATCAAATTTACCACCGCTGTTTACATGGTCAAATCCTTTCTTCAACCAAAAGTGGCGGCACTCAAAGGAATCATGACCTGAGAAAGTATTTTTTGCTTGTATCACTGTCAAAATTAGTTCATATAAATAAACAAAATATTCAACTCACTCCAGTCAAAATTGCCAACTCTTTATCAACAATTTATTTTCTGTGAGCGCAAATTTAGGGAATTCAGGAGACAGTTTTCTGATTTAATTTTTATATAAGGGCATTCCTCAACCGGACCATCATTCAAGCATTTTAGTTCTCGTTAAGTTGTAAGTTTTGTGGTTGTTAATTTTTCTTACTTTCAGATAGATGTGTAAACATCACTGCTGTAGCTCTTTCTATTGATGCGCGAACCGGATCAAGATTTAATCTCGCATACACTTGAGTCGCTTGTTGTGATTTATGCCCCAAACTCTTACCAATTATTTGAAGGCTTGCACCAGTCAACGCCTGGTAACTACCAAAAAGTTCTCCTGAATGTCATGAATTCGGATGTCCATCATATCATTTGGCCATTCTATTTTCTTTTTTTCAGCTTGTCGCTTCAACTCTCTGTATAGTTCTTCGCTTTTGAGAAAAATTAGTTTCTTTTCACGTTCACAAATCCAATCACCTAAGAGAACATCATTCCGAATAAGATTCAATGATGCTCTTTCAAGAATCCTTTTCCATCCGCGTTTTAGATTAATAATGTGTTTGTCAGGATCATTCTCTTGTGGAAAAACCCAACGACTTTTAGCCCTTGAATCACGGTTTTTCAAGATTTCAATTGCCTTTAACGAAAGTGGTATTGTAAGTGCTTCTCCGTTCTTAGTATCAGGAATACGCCATTCATTACGCTCCCAAATAATATCTTCCCAACGCATTGTCTGGGCGTTCATTTTTCTTACTCCTGTCAAAAGCAGGAACATGAAAATATCTCGCAGAGTTTCGTTTTCATCAACATTAACTGAATTAATCAAATGTGACATTTCATTTGGCTGAATAAACCTATCTCTGCTTTTTTCTCGATATTTTTTAATACCAACGGCAGGGTTAATACCCTCATACCCCATTCGATGGCTTTGTTATACATTGCACGAATTCTCTCCAAAATTCGATTTGCCTGGTACAATCCACTGTTAACTTTTAAATCCTCATGAATCTTTAGCACATCAGGCTTTTGAATCTCTGATAGTTTTTTATTGTATAAGTGTGAAAGGTGAAGTTCAATTTCCCTTTTATCATATATCCATGATTTTTTTACAAGTTTGCTATGTCGTTCAATGTATCGATCAAATAGCTCTTTGAAGGTGATGTTATTTTTTCTTTCCCTCTGCTTTTCAATTATTGGATCGCCCCCTAATTCAGCTTTTCCTCGAAGTATTGTTGATTGCTTTCGGGCGGCTTCCAATTTTATATCTGGATAATTACCAATGATTAATTTTCGGTCACGCCCGTTTATTCTCTTTCTTGTGTAGAAAGTGGTTACTCCATTAATTGTTTTATAAACTGCCAGACCCGTATTTGAATCATCTTTAAAGTGTATTCTTCCTTTAAGAGGAACAGGGATTTTATCAATGAAATCTTGGGTAAATCGTATTCTCTTCATTCAACCTCCTCATTTCTGGTTCCGCGCTGGTTCCGCATTGAGCATTAATAAACGATACTTTTTGAGTATATCAAAAAAGCTTGCATGATGCAATAACTATTTGATTCATATATATAAAATAACGAATGATAATTACAGTATATAACAGCATAAGATTGCTTTTTAAAACTCATAACCTGAAGGCCGCAGGTTCAAATCCTGCCCCCGCAACCAATTAAATCAATCACTTAAATCAAGATTATCAGAAAATAAAATAATCGACTTTTAGGCCGGTTCCGCGCTGGTTCCGCAATAAATGTTAAGAATGGATAATAACAAATGAAAAATAATTGCCCAACCGATGAAGCTAAACATGCAGTCATTACTCTAATCCCTGCTTAAGTATTATATTTCGTACATCCTCAATACTCTCAAATAGTGCAGATTATGTAGAATTGTAAGGTAATGGATGTTGGGGTCAAATGGTTACATGATGTAATCCTTTGTTTGGTATTTCAAATCTGCTACAATTCCATTATTTTTGGGTTAATTACAGAGAGGTAGCAACCAAAATCTGTTGATAATGTAATGTTAGCTTCAATGCTTTTAAACATTGCTAACTTAAAACAAACGAGCTTTGAACAAACATTTAAACGATATGAAACTTTCAAATAATGTAGTTCACATTGCAACATTTTTGATCTTACTATCACTTATTTCTTGTGGTGACAGTAAGGATAAATCAAAAGCTGATGATTCAAATACAGTTTTGCAAACCCAAAAGATAATCAGCGATTCATCAAAAGCAGTCAATAATCTAGATTCATTAAAACGGGAGCTTAAAAAATTAGAAGACTCTAAACGATTTGTAGATGAAAAGCTTTCGCTCTCCTTTTTTGATGCGAAGAAAATCGCAGAAAATAAATTTTTAAAGGAAGGTAAAAGAACAATTCTAGTAGGGCTTAATCCAAGGGATTGGCTAGAAACAAACAATGGTGTTTTAATCGAATCTTGGGAATTAGTATTCAAAGACAATTTCAACAATGAAATGATTAATGCAATTGTTAGATTGGAAATTAATGAGGATAATAAAATAGAAAGGAATCTTGAGTACTCTGTTTTAAATTTAGCTTCCTGTGATTCATTAAATAAAATAAAGAATGAAACTATCGATGGTACTAATAAATTTTTGTGCACATATGCAAATGCCAATCCGATTAATGACATATATCTTGACATGAACCAAATTCTTAAAATCGCTGATGCATCAGCAAAAAGAAGGGATTGAAAATTCCATCAACAATGGTTCTTTTTCAAAATAGCAAGGACACTAAATATGGTGTTTCTACTTGGCTTGTGAAATTTACAGCACCACAAAAGAAAGATGACTACATTATGTTTGAATTTAATGTTGTAATCAGGGCAGATAATGGAGAAATACTTGAAACAGATTCTAGTCCTTAATCCTCTCCAAGAATATTGTAAGTAAAGAGCCTCCAAAAAGCAGTGGCGCTTCTAATCTGTTAATGCCAGTGGAAGTCGTGGGCTCGAACTCCTTCGCCCTCCATTACTTAAATGCAATTTTTGTATTGCTAAAAACCACATTGCCTCATTTTCCATTTACCTGATTTTATCATGCTCTGAATTAGTTTTCAAGAAATATTTGGTGATTAATTTTACTGGAATTAATAAAATGTGGAACTCAAGCCTTTAAGTACCGCAATATTTGTCTAATGAGTTTCGTGCTTCTGGTTGCTCTTAATGAAGACAATCAGAGCTATCAGTAATTTTCAGACCCGTTCTTCCCTTGTCGCAATAGCGGTTAAAGTAAATTAAAAAATGTTGAAGGGCTATTCGATTTTCACAATTTAATTTACAAACGGAAAGAATCATGTCTACTTCTAACCTACTTATTTATTGTGATTGGGAAAAAAAGATTATTGATTTCATTTATTTTCCTTTATTTTTCTTTATTAAAGAACCATCCTTTAAAATAGCTTCGCCTTTCACTAACCCCGATATTCCGAAACTCACCACTGCCAGTGACTCCATCCAAAAGTTAAATGAATCGGATCATAAATGTTGGCTGGGATTACCTTTATAAATCCCAAAAATATAATCAACATTGCTGAAATCATAAACATACCACAAATTTTGTAGATTACATTTCTCCATATTTTCTCTTGTCATTTTAATACCAGGCTTACTTTTAGTAAATAGGAATAACGACATATAAGCGAGACACGTTAAAAAAATTCCAGCTGATATAAAATGAAAAGCAACTCTAAACTTAGTAGTATCACTCAGAAAAGTAACAGCATAATATTTACTGCAATCGCAGCATTTATCAGTTAGATTACTCGTTGGAAATAAAAGAACGCAAAGTGCAAATATACCTGCCACTGAAGAGATGATAAAGTCTTTAGGTTCATCTCCTTTGTAAATCAAAAGAAATATAGCAAGTAAGCTCACCACTATTATAAAAATGCTTCCTATTCTCGTATAAAAATAATGGCTGATGGATTCTAATGGGGTTATGTATCTTAAATTAGTTGCAAGACACAAAAAGCCTACGAGTAAAAAAGGTAGCATTATCCCCAATATTCCAATAAGTTTTCTAAGTGAATCTTGCTTAGTCAACCAAATATCAGTATTAGTTGAGTAGTCAAGTTTGATAATTTTTTGAATTTTTGATTGATTGGCATTGTCCATTTTTTCTAAGCTTTCATTAAATAGTACAAATTAGTATATGGAGGTATGTGTGAATCCTCTTCGATTCCATGTACATGATTAAAGCCGGTAGTTTGAGGAGGTCTAGCTCTGCTCCCACTACAATCATATCCATCATCAGTCGGCAACCCCTTTGTTTTTTTACCATGGTCGTGCTTCTCGTTTCCACCTGAGGTTTTAAAATATTTATGAGACGATGTGCCACGTATAAACCTATTTGAAAGGTCTGGGGTTCCGTTTTTACCATCACAAAGCAGCCAACCTGTCGGAATAAACTCTAAAATATTTAGTTCCGGTGCTGGCAAAGGAAGATTCGTTGGGTGCCATGCTATAATTGTCCCAACAGGTAAGCCGTTTACTACAGAATTAACTTCATCTGTACTAAAAATTTGACGGCATTTGGGATACTTTAAAAGAGTTGCTTTATAGCTTTTTACAATACAGGAAATAGGACCATTATAAATTTTGATCTCTTCAGAATTCAATTTATCAAGGAAAATATCAACTTCTTGAAAACTTGTTAAAACCACACCGCTACCAACAACCTTTCCGCACCTTATTTTGCAAAGTATTTCGGTATGAGATTTTTTTAACTCCGTTTTGAAATCCCCATTAAATTCCCCATTTAAACGCCATGCCTTAAATGCAGCTTGAAACGACAATAACTCAGATTCCTCCGTTGAATGGCAAGTTGCTAAAATTTCAATATGGAACCCATATTGTATTGTTGCAATAAAGTGAGATCCATACTTCGAAAAGAAATCTTCTCTCCTCTCGTTAATATCAGATATTGATTCCGATTCAGGTTCTGTTTCCCAATTGATATTATCACTCTGAATATATTTCCCAGATTGCTTATTGCTCATGATGAATAAAATACTTCTTGAAGTAGTTCTTTCACTTTTTGTTTTGAAAAGCGCTGCACTAAAATTTGCAAATGCAAAACTAGCTTTGAAATTTGCGTAAAGTGAGATTGCCTTTCTTTCATCGCTTACGTCTTCAATATACAGTGTAGAAATATCTCTAAGTGCGTTGACTGAAACCAGATCTGTTGATTTTGGCAATATTGGCTCTTCCTCAAGAAAAGGAGACACAATTGAAATTTTGGGGTCATACAAACTGGTCAGATTTATTCCTCGCCCTAGTGTTATAGAAGATCCCAACTCCGTTGGAACATATTCCAAAGTATATTCATCAATTATTGTTGATAGCTGTGGGTTCAAAGCTAGTATTGATTCCATTTTATTATTGTTTAAGAGTGATTATTAATGAATTGGATTGGGATTTATATTTATTCGAGGGCATCAGTGGTAAGAAAAGGGTAAAACCCTTTTCTTACCTTTGCAACCAATTACTCAACTGAACAAAGTGAGTCTAATAAATCTGCCAGAATTTTTATAAATTTACCTACTATAGGCACCGCTTCCGCAAGTATTACGAACCTCCTTATTTTTTTCCAAACTGCGCAAATCTTTGCTTTAACATCTTCAGCACTTCTTGCTGTTGCAATAGATGATTTTGTTCCTTCAACATGATTCGTTAACTCATTGAAATCAAAATTAGCCATCTCTTTTTCTATGGCGCTTAATTCAATTTTTTTCATTTTGTTTAATTTTTTTTGCCTACTCTTTGATCGGATTTTCGGCTCTTTCCGTTATTTTTAATTAACATGGACAAAGGTGTATTCTTTGAGAAGTGCGTACAACGGGGTTTTTATCAAATCAAAGGGGTATTTTTCACGGGGTATTTTCACTCTTGTCTTAAACCAAGATTTAATCCTTCTTTGCCCCATCAAAAATTATTAATAACTAAAAAGTAAAATTTATGACCAAGCAACTATTTAATAGGTTTGTTTCTTTCCTTAAGGAAACAGGATTAAGTGTAAAGGAAATTCAGATGATTTGCGGTGCCGAATTTCCACGAGATGTCCGCAATATACTTTTTGAAGATCGGTCTGCATTCTCGTTTGATGGGCAGAATCTCCAGTTTGTCGATTCAAAAATTAATCTTCAAGCATTCATTAACATCACGCGTGGGTCAGGTGGATTCAGGCTTTACCCAGGTTTAGACAAAACGGAAAGTCCTAAAATTTTTTTAATGCTTGGCTCTGCTAAATATTCTGATGATCCAAATGAGGTTACAAAGTATTTTCTTTTTCGAGAAACGGACTACAATGTTAACAACCTACCTAAGTTAGAAGAGGCTAGTGTGGCTAAAGCTTTTCTTAAATCTTACTATGACTTTATCAAAATTGAAACGCATCCGCAATCCGAAATTATTAATCCTAAAAAGTCGCGCTTTTACTTTAGTGCAGAAATTGATAATTATATTAGAGATTTACCACTGCCACTTCAAAATTACTACATTAAACTGGAAATAGGATATATAACTCAAACAAGCAATGATAATTTTGCGGTAACAAACTCAACAGAATTTCCAGATGGATTATCGGCAACAGAAATTTCAAAATATCATGTCGGATATACTTGTATGCTAACTGTCCATGATTACGCGACAAATACACCTATTGCAAAACTCTTGACATCGGACACCCGTGCCCTCCGCAATGCGGATCATTAAGTTGGTAATCGAGTTAAATAATTAATTTCTTTTGCAGGGAAGTCAATACACGCTATGATTGATTTCCTGCATTACCTTTACTATCAAATACATCATCCATGATTTTGCATTTGCAGCATGTGTTGTATTCTTGGTTTTGTGGAATCGCCTTACAAAAATCGAATCATGGGTTGGGCTGTTACTCTTCGGTTGTTTCTTTCTTGATTTGTTTGCAGCAAGTTTCGCTTATAAAGATGAACCCAACCTTTGGATTTATAATCTTGGTGTACCTATTCAACTTTTGCTGATTGTGATTATTTATCATCAATTACTTGCATCAACTATTTTTAAGAAATATCTGCGTATAGGCTATTTTGTATTTTTTATTCTCCTTTGCGTTGACTTGTTGTTCATTCAAAAATTTAATGTCTTTAATACGTATGTTTTTATTCCTGCTTACCTGTGCATTGCATTTGTTTCATTCATCTATTTAAAAATGCAATGGAGAATCATACCGAATCGCCTTACAAAAATTTCTTCTTTTGGTTTGGCTGTGCAACACTTTCAACTATACGGCTCTGGTTCCGTTTATTGCTTTGCTTTACATGGTCTGGGCTTAGTGAGCCTGTTTGGAATAAAGTGTATTATTTGAGTAATTTAATTTATTGCAGTTGGTTTACCCTTATTAGTTTCGGAATAATATGGACAAAACTTCGGACATCATCTTCTTCGTAGTTGCTACAGTAATCATTCTGCTTCTCCTTGCCGTATTGGTAATAAATCTTTTGTTGATTGGGCGTAACAGAAAATTAAAGCACGGCAATGAGTTGTTGAAACTTTCTGCCGACTATCAAAAAGAACTTGCAAAAACACAAATAGAAGTTATAGACAGTACGCTCAATGATATATCACAGCAACTACATGATGATGTTGGTCAAATGATTGCTTTTTCTATTGTTCAACTTAATAACCTTGAAACAAACGATACATCATTGCGAAAAGAAATTGCAACAATCCGTGAATCTGTTCAAGGCTCCATGCATTCGTTAAGAGAAATATCAAAAACATTAAGTACTGATTATCTCAAATCATTTGGCATTTTTGAATCTTTGAAAAGATTGGTTGACAGTGTTCAAAAAACCTCCGGTTTGATTGTTCACACTAATATAGATCAGAACATTGTGTTTAATACAATGTCTAACGAAGTTTTTTGTTTTAGAATATTACAAGAGCTTTTTACTAATACCTCTTAAACATGCTCACGCAACAGAAATAAGTTTAATGTTAAAAAAGAAGATAACTCTATTCATCTTCTTTACTCTGACAATGGCAAGGGCATTTCTGGAATATCATTGCATGAACTTAAAACAGAAAAAAGTTTAGGACTCACGAATATTTTTAAAAGAGTGGAGCTAATGAAAGGAAGGATTGAGTTAGATAGTAATAAAACGGGTTTTAATCTTAACATTGTATTTGAAAATACATAGCGCATGAAATCTCCAGACCTCAATATTAAACTAGCCTTGGTAGATGACCATCATTTGGTACGTGGAGGGATAAAATTGCTGTTAGAAAAAATTCCAGGGATTAAAGTAATTTTAGAGGCATCTAATGGTGCTCAGTTTCTAGAGAAGATTAATTCGGCTAAGCAGTTGCCTCATATTGCATTGATAGATGTTTCCATGCCGGTAATGGATGGTTATGAAACAACCAAAAAACTTAATGAACAATTTCCTTCAATTAAAGTTGTTGCATTATCTGTTCACAATGATTTAAAGGCTGTAAATACGATGATAGAGAGCGGGGCTAATGCCTATCTCTTGAAAGACTCTTCTCCTGAATTGGTAAAAAAGCACTTTGCTAAAAGTGCAAAGTGAGGGATATTTTTATAGTCAGTTAGTGATTGAAAGTTTTATTGAAAGTAAAAAGCAAGAAAAGAAAGACAGGCAAAGCCGTTTTGCCATTGACCCTAAAACGGAACTTACACAAAGAGAAATTGAATTTATTAAACTCTGTTGCTCTGAATTAACTTACAAGGAAATTGCTGATAAAATGAATATTACTCCACGAACCGTTGATGGGTATAGGGAATCCGTTTTCTTGAAATTAGAATTAAAATCTCGAACTGGAATAGTCCTTTTTGCGGTGAATGAAGGGTATTATAGGATTTCCAAATAAAAGATTGCCAAGGTTGAAGTCGAGGGTTCGATCCCCTTCGCCCGCTCCATTTTCTCAATCAAATTAAAATTTAGACCACACAGAAATCAATGCAACTTCCTGCAAAGGTGAGAGTTGGCCCTATACGAGATCACTTAAATTTAAGGGCTATTTGAGATCATTAAGTACTTTGCAAAACTATTGTCACAAATGTATTTAGAAGCAGCATCTCTTGTACAATACTCATCTAAATATTTTGGCACGGAGGAAAATGATAAATGCCTTCTGTATTAGAATATTATTATGAAGTAATCTATAAAGTTAGAGCCTTATTGTTGAAACTCGTCAAGAACAGAATAAAAAAAGTCAGTAGTAATATTCGAATTTTTATTAAGAGAAACAAACTCTTCTAAATCATTATCTTGAATGTTCATCGTCATTAATTGTAGGATTTCGCTGTCAATCTCAAGATGTGGGCTAAATAGAAGGTATTTCCCTTGCTCAAAATTACCTGAGATTACGGCATCGGCATTGCTAGATAAATCACAAAATGTAGCATGAGTATTTATATTTGTTTTTCCAACTGGTATAAATCTTGGTCCTCCCCAATACAAACAATTGAAAATATTATTGCTCTTGTCTTTAACTCTGATAATGGAAGACGTATAGATACTATCTCTAATGAAATTTTTAATGGGGCCCTCTGCCACACCATTATAAAAAGATAGCTCACCTTCAAAATCAAGAATCTGGTTATTGTAGTTCCACAAAGTTGTTTTTGAAGCATAATAGGCTCCAGAACAAATACCAATGTAGCTCCCACCGTTTGCCACATACCTTTTTATCAAAGAGTTGCCAATACCATCTAATTTTCCATGTAGATAACGAGACGCACCTCCTGGGACGACTAGAATGTTTATTTCTGTTTGATCTAACTCTCCATTACAAATACCGACTGCATCAATGTAAGAGATTTTATGATGGCCATACTTTCGGCAAAGTGTTTTATATATTGCCGCTGTGCTGTGTAAATAATCTTGGTAGATTACGATCATTCAAATCCACTATCTTTAGCAGTTGCGCTTAATGAAGCGAGAAGAAGCATAAAAATAAGTTTATTCTAATTTCCCTCTAATCACAACTAGAAAAAGCGTAAGAAGCAGGTATACCTATGTTTGATGAACTTGCTCTATTTCCTTGACATCAAAAAAATAAGACTGATCAAAATCTTTAATAAATAGTTTAAGAAATCCTTCTTTAGTAACATCTTCGATGATAGCAAAAACTCGTCATTAGGAACTAGTGGTAAACCTTTCTTATGAATCAAGAGCCTGTACTTGTAAAAGCTGAATCATTCCTGTATAACATCCCTAAATATTCACTTTTAAGAAGTATCCCACTTTTGTATTTAAGATATTCAATCTCTATAAAATTACAAAGTTGTTTTGCCAGAGCAATTACATCAAACTTTACTTGGGTCAACATCCTTAAAGATTTAGGATTAGTCGGCATAGGTTCAAATTCTGTTTGATTTACATTAAAGCCGATGCCAATAATTGAATGAGTTATAGTCCTACTTTCAATGGAATTTTCTATTAAAATACCAGAAATTTTTCCAAAGTCACTTCCAATATTATAGATGTCATTGGGCCATTTAATATACACTCCATTTCCTAAGATATTACGTGCGAATTTGCAAACCCCAACAGCAATTGCAAAATCAAGTTCAAACTGCGACTGAACATCTGCATTCGGAGTAAGCAAGATGCTCATCGTAATGTTTTCACCAGGCTTAGAATTCCATGAATTCCCACGCATTCCACGGGCATTAGTTTGCTTGAGGGCAAATATTACTGTACCCTCTTCTGAAGAATTTTGTTTAATTAATGACGCTAATTCATCATTTGTAGATGTCGTTTCCTCTACAATTACAAATTTATTTCCATCACCTAATAGCATCTTATTGCCTAAATTTGAAATACATTAAACTTGAACCCACGAATATAAATAGAAAAATATATAGCGTGACTTTTTGACCAATCATTTGGAAAATAACAATACCATTATTTGATGTTAATATATTCCTAGCATAGACTGCGTTGCCTTCTCTACTGACTCACGCACAGGATCAAGGTTTATACTACTACACTTTTTGTGTTTGCTATCTTAGTATTGAAATTTTTACCATTCTTCCCCATATCGGTTGAATAATAATAAATGCCATTAGGCAACTTTTTGATATCAATTACATTCTGGTTAATGCCTCCTTTTGAAATATATTTTTAGTGAACCAATTTTTTCCGTAAGTATCATAAATGGTTAGTTGAAACGCTTTTCCTTCGTTAACCAAGTACCTAAAAGTAATTTCATTTTGAGCAGGAACGGGATAAAAGAAAAATCAAAATTTGCATTGTGGTTAATAACAGAAGTTAACGTATCGCACACACTGTTGGTTAGTGCACCTAAGTTATAATAAGGCTGATTAGGGATTTCAATAGCATGATAATATAGTAACTGCAAATTATGTTGTAAAACATTGCACGACAATCCCAATGCATTAGGATTATCTATTATATGCAAATATTCTGTGCCATTGCCACATGTCATGTATATTTTTTCATCCAATGCCAATTGCATCATATAAAACACGTTATAAAAAGGAGAAGTGAATCCATCATAGGTTGCTACTTTAGTTTTGCTGCTTGGTATATTAGCGCTAAATAAATCAAACTGGTAAACAAAATATTCATTAGATAAATATAACAACCGGCTGTTGGAGGATATAGCGCATCCAAATCCAACTATAGATGAATCTGATAAAACTATTGTATCTAAATTTGATAATAATCCTGTACACCTGTCAAAATCAAATACGTTTATATGCTGG
The DNA here is from genome assembly GCA_016714005.1 of Bacteroidota bacterium. Classification (GTDB taxonomy): domain Bacteria; phylum Bacteroidota; class Bacteroidia; order AKYH767-A; family OLB10; genus JADJOA01. Next base: position 191,463 of record JADJOA010000001.1, on the reverse strand, counting down.
TTGGTGCTTGAATCAGAAAGTGAAATATAGTTGACATACTTAGAGCCATCGGGTGAAAAAACCGTTTGCCCATTATTATTGTAAGCAATAAAAGAACCTATTGCCTGTGTGTATGGACCCATAATAGTGTCAGGTGTTATAAGCCATTTGTAATACAAATCTGACTCGTTCACATGGGTTAAAAGCCACCAGTCGCGCCCATTGGCATGTTTGCATGCTGATAGTTGTCCTACAACAAATGTATCGGTATGCAACACTATGTTTTTTGCTACAACAGCCCCCAAGCCATTATTGAGGTTTTTATTTACAATGCTGTAGAGAATTTTACCGGGTACTATATACCAATTAGCAAGTGTGGCTAAATCTGATGACTCGTGAAATAAATAAAATAAACTGTCCTTACCGGGGAAGGGTAACGCAATTGCACCTTGTGGCATAGATAACCCCGATGAAGAATCCTGCGTAGTTACAAAACAAGGATTTAAATTATCCCCATTTTGCATTATCTGATGTACGCTGTTGTAAATGTTTACTCCATTGGAATAAAATAGAAGATTGCCACTAGCATCGCAAATTGTTGCATTAGTTGCGGTAAAGTGGTTAAAAGAGCTGTCAGTAGATTTTGATAAACTACCAGAACCATTATTAAAATTTATAATAGTATTAGGATACGAAGATGGATTACCAAAAACCCAAACATTATTATGATATTGTGAAAAGCTTTTTAACGGAAAAAAGAGAATACATAGTATTATAATTTTTTTCATGCTCAAATATAAATAAAGGCAGTGTTGCTAACAACACTGCCTTTACAGTTTCTATTTTAAAATTGAAATTTTACCGTTCTTACCTGTATCGGTTGAATAATAATAAATACCATTGGGTAACTCTTTAGTATCTATTATATCTTCATTAATTTCCCCATTAGAAATATATTTTTTAGTGAAATAAATTTTTCCGAAAGTGTCATAAATCGTTAATTGAAAAACTTTACCTTCATTGACCATGTATCTGAATGTTATTTTATCCTGGGCGGGGACGGGATAAAAATAAATTTGAGTAGGTTGTTCAACAGTTGTTTGGTTTTTCGGTGTAGTTGAATTTAGCTGGCGCAAGTTTCCGAAGCAGGCAGCAGTATCGTTATAAATCATGCTATCGTTATACGTAAATACCATAGCCCTTGCCATATAAACAGCATCGCCTCCGTATTTAGGGCATTGTTGTGCAATGGCTTCAATAACGGTTTTATCAGTATCAGTAAATTGATTTCTTCGCCTTGCCATGGTGCTGAGATAAATGTTGTAGAGCGACTGGTAATTGTATTCGTAAATTTCGGCTACAGGCACCGTTGCATTATCGGCAATAAATATATTGCTTAGCTATCAAGAATACTGTTACTGTTAGCAGAAAGGCTGTCGCATAAATTTCTGTTTATGGTTACAAGATTATAGACAGAATCAATAGCGTTAACCAGCGTAAGGCTATCAGCACTGCTTAATGTATCAGACCTTAACATGCTTACCATACTATCCAGCATGGTTGCGTTAATTTGAATATCAGCCAACAGATTGGAAGCTGTGGTGTCGTTGGTAATTGTGGCATTGGGTAAAGAATCAATATTTAATTGCAGGTTAACAAGCCGACCTATTGAAAGAGAAGTTTGCGTAGTTTTAAATGCCTGCATTAAAGAATCGGAAGTAAGCAGGTAGCTGTTATAAGTCAGCTTTTCGTACAATTTCTTTTTAACAGTCCAATCCACTTCCGGTTCAAAGCTGTAATCAATTAGCGAATCGGCAGCAGTAAGCGTATCAAAATTATCTTTATACAAACTATCGGGGTTTATAATATATTCCTGAATAGTTCTGCTGGATAATGCAGAGCAATGTTGGGGATTAACTCCGGTGGAAAAAAACCATCCTGAAGAAGGAGAAAGTGTTGGTGGAGAATACGTAAACCCACTAGGAGGAGCCGGACTAGGACTAGCAGTCTTAACCTCAAACCGTGTACCTGCTACAGCAGCGGCATTTGCATTTGCGGCAAGTAGTGATGTATAGTTACCTGATGAAGTACTCCATAAATTTCCCTGCGCTCTTTGCAATCCCATAGGCGCATTAAGGAATAAACCAAATTGCCCTCTTCTCATGGTATTGGCACGAAAAACGGTACCTGAAGATGTAGAAGTAACTCTTACGTTAGAGCCAACATTATCAATATCATTACATTGAACAAGGCTTGTGCTTGAAGTAATCAGATTGATGCCATTGGCAGCGTTATAAAGTGTGGATGCTGTAATGGTGTTATCAACTACCTGTACACCGGTACTGCGACTTATGGCTATTCCATTAATGTTTGTTGCCCCGTTCATGGTTATTGTATTTTCATATATCTGAGCCGTGTTGCTGTTTACTACTGTAATGCCGTTAACGGCATTAACCATGTTTATAGAGTTGTCGCGAGCTAATTGCGGTGCAGGTTGTAAAGGAATAACGTTGCTTATGGCAATACCTGTGGTAACGCCCGCCACATTTGCATGGAAAGAAATGAGGTTATCTTCATAATTAACCTGTGCAATTGAGTTGGCGCCACTACTTAAATCGCGGAGACCAAAGCGGCTACAGGAAATATTGTTCCTGGTAATTTCAGTGTTACCACCTCCATAAACACCACCCAATTCAATACCTGTTTGCATGGCTACCATGTTGTTATCTGTAATGTTTGGAAATCCACCGCTCATGGTTATACCGCGTTCGCAGTTGTTGAAAGATGGTGTGGAAGTTCTGCCAAAGCCAACCTGCGTTAAAACATTGCTAATGCTACCACTGGGATAAAGGCTTGAATTGTAGAATATGCCACTGCTAATATTAGCTACAGCAGGATAGGTATTTAACTGGATATTTTGAAAAACAGAATTGCGAACAGCAACAGTGCCACCAGTGGCAACTAAACCATAACATAACTCATTAAATAAATTATTTCCGTTGATTCCAGTTGGATTAGTTAAATCAACATAAGTAGGTATTTGGGTATAAATACCGGCAAATCCTCTTGAAGTAGGTGATGAACCTACGAATGTTGTAAACGGTGCAGCAGCGAGCAATGCTCCGCTATTTCCATTAAAAGTACACCTGGTAATGGCTCGTGTTAGAGTAACTGCATCGTTAATTGTTATTCCAATGTAATTTCTGTTAAATGTTACACGATCAGCCCTAACGATAGATGAACGGCTTGCACTAATTGCATAAACTGCATCAGCAATGGTAGTGCCTGTGGCTTGGTTGGTTGGAATTATTAATTGACCTGTGCCACCTAAAACTATTCCCTGCCACATTAAATTATTGCAACCTGACCGCAAATTGCAATCGCTGATAGTTAGTGTATAACCATTGTTAATAATGCGTGCGCCTGCACCAAAAACTATATTAGCACTATTTAAGAAAGTTAAAGGACCGGTTAAAGTCAGGGTACCATTAATGGCAAGTGTAGTGTTAGAGCTATAAGTACCACCAGAGAATACAAGATTATTAGAAGTTGTATTACTAATTACTGTAGCACCTGTTGGACGGCAGCAATCTGCAACAAATAAATTATTTGTGCTCGTACATCCGTTATCGGTAACGGATACATTTATAGTGCCGCCTGTGTTTGTTCCTGCCCATGTTACAGAAAACTGTCCGCTTGAATTAAGTGCAGTAGTCACACTTCCTCCTGTGACGGTTATAGTATAATTCGCTAACAAGGATGATTGAAAAGGAGAAAGGGTATATTGTGCCGGATTATTATCAATACCACTACACCTGCTTATAGGTCCTACAATGGTAGGTGTGAGAGGTGCAGTGCCCGGTTCAGGTACTGTATAAGATGCGTTAGCAACACACCCAACATTACTTGTTACGGTAACGGTTCTTGTCCCCATTGTGGTTACTGATATGGTTTGGGTTGTTGCACCTGTACTCCACTGATAGGTGTAAGGAGCGGTGCTCCCGGCAGGGTTGGCGGTAAGGGTCATGCTGCCAGTACTGCCGCAGGCAGGGTTTAGGGTACCCGTTGGGGTGATGGTTACGCTAAGCGGTGTAGATGAGCCAAGTACTGTTCCTGATACAGCAATTGTGCAATTGTTTGCATCTGTAATAGTAACAGTGTATATGCCATTGGTAAGATTTGATATAGTGCTTGTAGTTGAGGCTGTATTGGAAATGGTTGTACCGTTTGACCATAGGTAGTCATAAGGTGATGCTCCACCAGAAACCGTAACTGTTAAACTACCATTACTTGTGGTGCCACAGTTTGGTTGGCTGCTTATAGTTGAAGTTATGATATTAGGGATTATAGAAATATCATCAATAAAATAGTACGCATCAAAACTCTGAGTTGTAACTCCGCAAGGAGGATTAGAAGAAAAACCCAAATATGTTGCCATAGAGTTATTCTCAAAGCTTCCTATTGTAATAAAACGCTCTACACCCGTTGCAGTATATAATCCCCAAATTTGTGTCCATCCGGTTCTATTGGTTATTTGCCCAAATCCGTTCCCTACAGATGATATTTCAGGAACTGCATTTAACACCCAAGTATTTGGTATAAGCAATGGAGCTGTGGGAGAAATATCAATTCCTAAGTTATTTGCATAAGATGAGCCAAATTCCGACAGACTTACCCAAAAACTCACTCTGTAAATTGTGCCTGCAATTAGTGGAGTGGAAAGTTGTTGTTGTAAATATTCTCTATATGTAATCGAAACAGGGTTATGTATTGTAGATATCCCGGCATAGGCTTGATCTGAAGTTACAGGTGTAGAGTGGTCGTTTTCGCAGCCTAACTGGCTGTTTGGCACGTAATTAGGGCTTGTACCATTTGCTGAATTACAATTAAATGTAAATATTAAATCGGTAGAAGTTGCAATAGGATTGTACCAACATGTAGATGCTTCGCTCTGCCATACTCCGTTTATTAAATCTCTTCCTAAATTTGGCACTTGTTGAGGGCAAAAATCAACAGAATTAAAATTGGAGTTGCAAATCAGGTTACAAGTTCCAGGAACTGCACTGGCAAACATCTAAAGTTGAAAGGATTTTTTGAGATAATTGTTGTTCATTTTTAAAATCAAAGGCATACAAGATTAAGTGATAGGTGCGATTTGAAGTAAAAGTGTGATTGATGGTTGTACTTCCAATAGTCGTATCATTCAACATTTGAGGCGTAAAAATTGAGTCTAAATTTACTTTTCCAACAGCATCATCAAAAAACCATATAAAATTTGTAAAAGGTGAGAAACCCGTAGAAAGATTTGTAAAGGTAACTGCGGAACCAACTGAAGGCGAGTGTGTACTTGCACTGAAATCTAATATAGGAATTAATTTATAAGCCCAAGTAAAATAACCTACTGCGCTTTGGCTCGCTGCACTGGCTATTTTACCATTACTTAAGTTACCTGTAATGCCACCATTCCCTTGGTCTGTCCATTTTGTTCCATTCCATTTTCCAACTTTCATGCTACTTATCTCGAAAGCCCCGCAGTTAGGTGCAGACCAACATAAATTAACATTTACGTTTGATGTTCCGTTGTTTTTTGTAAGATTCCAATAACCACATTCGCTAATATAATTTAAGGAAGTATCCATAGCAGTGCCTAAAGTTTGCGCTGTGTTAAAGTATTCTCCGTAAATGCATCACTGCTTCCGCTTGGCGCACTAATTTCTATTGCGCGGTAATCTGTTCCTTTGCCTGTAGGAAATACAAATGCGGTGTTGCCTATTTTTTTAATTGGTCCGTTTACAAAGCCTGTGTCACTTGCTCCGGTTACGGATGCCGTTGCGGAGAGGGTGAGGAGGTTGGTGGAGGAGGTGGTGATTTTTCCCTTTACAAATTCGAGCGTGCCCGATATAGTTGTGTTGCCTTGTAAGGAGACATAGCGGTTGCTTAGTGATCCGGACATATCAATTTTAAAATTTTTGATGCCATTAGGCGATTTTAAGTTTTGCGGGTAGTTGCCTTTCATTACTAATTTACCGGTTCCTGAAAGGAGGTTTACCCAAGAGGTTTGTGCATCTAAATCGCCATATAGATTTGTTTCACCACTCATACACAGTTTTATTTCATTTTGGGTGGAGTTGAGGTAAAGTAAGTTGTAGAATGTGTTGGGCGTGGTGTTATCGAGCCTTAATATTCCGGTGCCTGTGTTGGTGATGTATGCGCTGGTGTTAAAAGTGTTGCCGCCATCCCATGTGGCATTTAGGTTTCCGTTTTGTGTTACATGCACAGTGCCGTTAAATGTGGAGCCTTTTATTATTACAGATGGGGCTGTTGCATTTAATTGCCCGTCAAATTTTGAATCAATTACATTGCATACTCCGCTGCTTGTAAGTGTTAGAGTTTGTGTGGTGCTACCTTGCTGCACAAAGTTGCGCAATACCAATGTGCCTGCGCTAAAGCCTCCGTTGCCGATGGAAATTGCTTTACCAGAAGCGAGTGAATCTACGCCTCCGGTGGTGCTGCCAAATATGATTCCGCCAGAGGCAGTGCTTTCGAGAATAACGTTTTGGTTAAATTTAGAATACCCTGCTGTGGTAATGTTTATTTCTTTGGTGCCATTATTAATGAATGTAACGTTGGCGTTGTAAACATTTCCTGCATAATAGCCCAAATACATTATTCCACTTCCGGTGTAACTTCTTTTAATGGTTACTTCATCGTTAAATGTGCAGCCTCCATTGCTTGTGCCGGGTACATTGGTGGTGGCTTCGAAATAACCTGCGCTGTTAAAGGTGCTGCCGTTAAATTTTAGTGTGTTTACAACGGCATCTACAACCGGGTTAATTTCTGTGCCGCCAAACAGGGCTTGCCCGCCTCTTAGTATGAGGGTGCTTGCTGTGCCATTTAATGCGCCTGCAGTAAATGTGGCATTTCCGTTAACGGTAAGGCTGTACCCATTTAAGTCGAATGTTCCACTTGTTAGTGTGAGTGAGGCAATGGTAACATCAGCCGTTAATTGAGGATTGTTGGTTTGGTTGGTGATGGTTACGTTATCACTGCTGCCGGGCACTCCGCTTGGTGTCCAGTTCGCAGATGTTCCCCAAGCAGTGGATGAAGAGCCATTCCATGAATAGTTTGTTGCATGTAAAGAAAAAGTACCAATTATTAGGTACAAAGTACAAAGAAAAATTTTGATTGTACTGATAGCAAATGGTACAGTTGGTGTGCTAAATATTTTTTTCATGATGCTGCGATTTTAGTTGGTTATGAAGTTGAATGATGATGACCATGTTCCAGAGACATTTTTGATGCGGACACTGCCGAAGTAGGTGTTGTATTCGGTGTAATTACCAATACCGAGCGTAAGTTTGTTACCTTCTCTTGTATAGGTGTAGCCTGAAGGCAACCCTGATGTAACATCATAGTTGTAGATTTGTGTCATTACATCGGATAGCCCGGTGCCTGTGCCCAATGCAATTTCAATTTGACTAACGTTGCTGGTATCAGTCAGGAATACAATATAAGTTCCAGCATATAAAGTGCCGGGTGCAGCAGCATCGTCCATATTGAGATAAGCATCGGATGCTGATTGGGAATAACTGCTACTGCTAAGCAGTAGGAACATAACAAATACAAGTGCAGCACTTACTTTATAGGTAAGTTTTCTACTAAGGTTTTTTTGAATCATTTGGTTATTGATTATTTTTAGCTATAAAGATTATAGGCTTAAAATCAATAACCAAGAGAAATTAGTTGTCAAAAACGGACATTAGTTGTCAAAAACGGACTAAAAATGAGAGTTTTTTCAAATCCTCCTAAAATGCCTTTCTTTTTTGAAAATTTTTTGGTGAAATTTGAAAGTGCTTTTTGAAAAACTTAACAAACTGTGAAGATGTTTTAAAACCCAACAAATAGGAGACCTCTTTTATTGAGTTGTTCTTCCTGATTAATAAATCTTTTGCTTTATTAACCAACCTGCCTTCAATATATTCTTTAGCAGTTTTACCAAAATACTTCTTGCACAGTAAATTAAAATGATGCCCTGAGATTCCTAATAAGTCAGAATAGTATGTGGGGTTGTGTGAATGAACTACATTTTTTCCACCAATGACTTTATGTTCTCAAAATAAATGTACTTGGTAGATTTCTTTATCGACTGGTAAACTAGATTACAAGTTTTTTCAAACGCTTCTTTACATTCAATATCATCAGGAACCAAGTTAAAGTAGTAATCATATAATTGATCTAAGTCATCTATTTGTTTTTTTACATTTTCAATCCAATCTGTAGGTAATTTTGTTGATTCAATTAGTGCAAGATATTCTTCAATAAATTGAATTTTATTTTTGGTGGATTTTGTTAAGCTTTCTTTGCTTAAATCACCATAACCAAAGCAATAATAACTTAATGAATCTGCTTTTAGTATTTTGACTTGCTGTTGGGGTCTTACTAAAACCACACTGTTATGAGCTATCGGTATTGCTTTTTGATTAATCAATATAAATCCAATATCATTTTGGAAAATCAGCAGTTTATAAAAAGCAGGGTTAGAGCAAAACTGGTTCACACAAACGTGCAAGCCACAAGCGGTTACAATAGATTTCATGATGAAACGGATGTTTCAAACAAATCTAATTTTATCTCCAAACTCAGTGTAGCAGTGTTGAAAAGTTCCTTAAGGTAACGAACTGTTGTACCTATGTTGTACCCGTCAAAGGTCTTGAAAAGAAAAGTCGCTACTAAAGCGACTTTTGAGAGTACCCGGGGCGGGAATCGAACCCGCACGACCGTTTAGGGTCACAGGATTTTAAGTCCTGCGTGTCTACCAGTTCCACCACCTGGGCAATAAAAAAAGTTATTGGTTATTGTAAACTAAGTTAGCAGTGTATCAAAAGATACCTTTACTAACTCAATAACATTTAACTAATAACTTTTTTAGAGAGCGGAAGACCGGGCTCGAACCGGCCACCCCGACCTTGGCAAGGTCGTGCTCTACCAAATGAGCTACTTCCGCTTGTTAAATTTTTACTTTATAAGAACGATGGTGCTAAACACCTTTAAAGAGTGCGCAAATCTATAAAAATTTTATTTCCACCAAAGTTTTCCTCACTTTTTAGATAAGAGATTTTTTATTGAGTTAAGTTTAATCAATGCTTCCACAGGTGTAAGTGTATTAATGTCAGTTTTAAGAATTTCGTCTCTTATACTTTCTAAAGCAGGGTCATCTAACTGAAAAAAACTTAGCTGAAAAGCATCTTTTACAGCTTGTGTTTGTGCACCTTTTACAAGTTCGGTATTGCTGTGTGCATTTTCTAAAAGGTTAAGCATTTTTTCTGCTTTATGTACAACCTGTGATGGCATACCTGCAAGTTTAGCTACGTGTATGCCAAAACTATGCTCGCTTCCACCTTTCACCAGCTTTCTTAAAAACAAAATTCTGCTCCCGGCTTCTTTTTATTGATACACTATAATTTTTGATTCTTGCAAAGGACCCTTCCATCTCATTCAATTCGTGGTAATGTGTTGCAAATAAGGTTTTGGGGCGAGATGTGTGCCCATGCAAAAATTCTGCAATAGCCCAGGCAATGCTTATACCATCATACGTACTTGTTCCTCGCCCAATCTCGTCTAATAGAATTAAACTTCTTTCTGAAATATTGTTAAGGATGCTTGCCGTTTCATTCATTTCAACCATAAAAGTGGACTCGCCCGATGAAATATTATCTGATGCACCCACACGCGTAAATATTTTATCAACCAATCCTATTTCGGCTGACTTTGCAGGAACAAAGCAACCTATTTGAGCAAGCAAAACAATTAACGCAGTTTGCCTTAACAGTGCCGATTTACCTGACATGTTAGGACCTGTAATCATAATTATTTGTTGAGTTGAGCTATCTAAGTAAACATCATTGGCAACATATTCTTCTCCCAAAGGCATTTGTTTTTCAAGTACAGGATGCCTTCCATCTTTAATGCTAAGGTTAAACGAGTCAGTTACTTGCGGCTTTACATAATTATTGCTTACTGCTATGGCAGCATAAGAAAGCAAACAATCAATACGTGCAATTATGTTTGCATTACTTTGAACAGGGTGTATAAACGTTGAAACATCATTTATCAATTCGTTAAAAAGTTGAAGTTCTATGGCTAGAATTTTTTCTTCGGCTCCTAAAATTTTCTCTTCATATTCTTTCAATTCAGGTGTGATGTAGCGCTCAGCATTGGCGAGTGTTTGCTTGCGTTGCCATTCTACAGGCACTTTATCTTTATGTGTATGAGTAACTTCTATGTAATAACCAAACACATTATTGTATGCAACCTTTAAGGAAGATATACCTGTTCTTTCACTTTCACGTGCCTGAATTTTTAAAAGATAATCTTTGCCCGAAGTAGAAATACTCCTTAAATCATCCAGTTCCTGATTAAATCCTGATTTAATAAAATTACCTTTATTGAGTGCAACACCAGCATCATCACTTAGTGTAGCTTCAATTAAATTTATAGCTTGTTCACAATCATTTAAGGCTGCGCCTAATGCAATTAAATTTTTATTTGAAAGTGATGAAAGAATTTTTTTTAACGGAGCAATTTGCGAAAGAGATTTTTTTAACTGAACCAATTCCCGTGGTGAAACTTTTTTTATAGCAAGACGGGATACCAGCCTTTCCAGGTCGCCAATCAGTTTTAATATTTTAATTAACGCATCGGTAAGTTCTGTATGTTTAATAAAATAATCAACCACATCATGCCTTTCCTCAATAGGTTTCAATAATTTAAGTGGAAGCAATATCCACCTCTTTAAAAGCCGCGACCCCATTGGTGTAATAGTTCTGTCAATAACTTCTAACAGCGTTTTGGCTTTTTCGTGAGGAGAACTCACCAACTCAAGATTACGAATTGTAAACCTATCTAACCATAAGTACTTTTCTTCCTCAATGCGCGCAACAGAATTTATGTGCTTTAAATTTTCCTGTTGCATTTGTTGCAGGTAATGCAACACAGCACCAGCAGCAATTATATCTTCCTGCATTTCATCAATACCAAAACCTTTTAAGGAGTTTGTTTGAAAATGACGGGTAAGTGTTTCATAAGTATAATCATAAGCAAAAACCCAATCATCAACCGGATATGAATAAAACTGAGCACCAAAATTATTTTCAAAATCCTTTCTTTTGCCACGTTGATAAATTACTTCTGTTGGAGAAAAATTTTGCAATAGTTTTTCAATATAATCTAAGTTACCATGACCAACCAAAAACTCACCTGTGGATACATCAGCAAATGCTATAGCATGCTCCTTGTCGGCCAGATAAACCGCAGCAAGAAAATTATTTGATTTATGTTCAAGTATTTTATCTGTAAATGCAACGCCAGGTGTAACCATTTCAGTTACACCACGCTTTACTATTGTTTTAACTCTTTTGGGGTCTTCTAACTGCTTGCATATTGCAACTCGCTGCCCAGCTCTTACCAACTTGGGCAAATAGGTATCAAGCGCATGGTAAGGAAAGCCCGCAAGGTGCATTTCAGAAGCAGCACCATTAGCACGTTTGGTTAAAACAATTCCTAAGATATTGGCAGTCTTTACAGCATCGTCATGAAACGTTTCGTAAAAATCTCCAACTCTAAAAAGCAACAACGCATCTGGGTGCTTAGCCTTAATAGCATTGTACTGCTTCATGAGCGGTGTTTCAGTCTTGTTTGTATCTTTCGTTTTCAAATTGAAAATTTGCAGAATAATGCAGAAGCTAAGAAACGAAGAATTAGGTAGAAAAACCATTGAAGATTATAAACAATCACAAAAAATTCCGGTAACAGTTATTTTGGAAAATGTAAGGAGTGCTTTAAATGTTGGTTCGGTATTTCGTTCAGCAGATTCTTTCCTGATTGAAAAAATAATTTTAACCGGTTTTACAGCGACTCCTCCTCACAAAGAGGTTTTAAAAACAGCTTTAGGTGCTACTGAATCGGTCGATTGGGAATATATTCCAGAGTCACATTCTGTAATAAAACTACTAAGAGACAAGAATTATTCTGTTTATGCAATTGAGCAGGTAGTTAATAGTTTAAAGCTTAATAACATTAAACTAAACATCAACCCTGTAGCAATAATTTTTGGGAATGAAGTAGGTGGAGTTAGCCAGGAAACAATAAACCTTTGTGATGGATGTATTGAAGTAGAACAATTCGGAACGAAGCATTCATTAAACATTTCCGTCTGTGCCGGAATTGTTCTTTACCATTTTTCAGGACTTTACAGAAAATAAAAAGACCCGGGGTTACCGGGTCTTAAAATATTATTACTGAGTATGCCTTTACTTGTTAGGCAAAAAGTCAACTCTTCTGTTCATCGGCTTATTTTTTGTAGCCATTTGTTCAACTTCACCTTTGGTTTCAACAGTTAAACGAGCGGCATCAATACCATAAATTTTTACAAGATGGTCGCGGCATGCTTCTGCTCTGCGCAAACCAAGTTTTTCATTGTATTGTTCACCGGCATCAGCATCTGTATTCCCTACAACTTTAATATTTAATGAGGGGTTGCTTTTCATAACACGTGCAACAGTATTTAACCTGTCGTGATACACTTTCTTAACTGCTGATTTGTCCACATCAAAATAAACTGAAGGCAACCATGCAGCAGCAGAAGCAGAAGCACTTGCACTATTAGGTCCACCTGCTAAAGATACACCCTGAAAGTTTACAAGATTTCCTTTGGCTGTACCGGCTCAAGATCACGGCTATCGGGTACCCCGTCACCATCAGTATCTGTCTCAACACCACTTGCATCAACTTTTGCGCCTTTAGCAGAAAAAGGATCGGTATCTTTTGTATCGGCTATACCGTCACCATCTGAATCTACAGAAGTTCCATCACCATATACTTTTACGCCTTCAGAAGTAGAATTATCCTTATCAAACAAATCAGAAACACCATCTTTATCCTTATCACCACTCATTACATCCATCTTATCTTTTAAGTCAGCCATATCACTGTAAACAACCTCCATTGGGTTAACCCACTCCATCATGGCCGATTTTTTCCCAAACGTGTAATTAACATTAGCAGTAACGTATGAGAAATTATCTGACTCTGTGTCTTCTTTATACACCTGGTCAATATTATCGGTAAGTGTTTTATGAAATGTAAATAACATGCCAACATCGAAACGTTTAATCTGGTACTTAAAGCCTAAACCAGCGGCTACCAGTCCTTCCATAACCGGACTGTGATCAACGATTTCAACAGTTGTGCCCGGAACTGCGCCCTTTTTATCACTGTCATAGTCTGACAAATCAACTTTGGTGGCGAAAGTAAAAACCCCTGCACCTATTTCACCATACATGTGAAACCTTTTATTCCTTTGCAAGAAACTTATGTTCCCGAAAGTATAATTCAAATTAAAGGTTCCTTGCATAATTTGAGATTCAAACTCCACAAACCCGGATGTTTTAATTGGTCCGGTTACAGCATTGGGGTAATTTATCCTGTCTCTTTTCTCACCAGAAAACTTTGTATATTGACCTCTAAGATTCAGTTGGACAGAGTGACTAATTTGGTATCCTACTTTAAGCCCCAATACAGGGTTCTTAATATTATCCCAAATTCCACTGTTGTTTTCTGAGCCTGACTGAACATCGCCCTGAAACCAGTTAACTCCTAAACCTAGCCCAAGTGAAAGGCGGTCAAAATCTTTTTTCTTAGGCAGCCCATAAGTTCCTGAACCCTGAGCCATAACCGAGTTGCCAAATGCAACGAAAGCAAATGCTAATAGTAAATTTTTTAATTTCATTATTGTAGTGGTTGATTGTTAGCTTTATCCTTAATCGGATGCAAGTATAGTACAATGTTTTAAAATAAAAAAAATTGATCCTGTTTTTTTTTAACATCTTCTGCAATAAAACTTCAGCCTACTTAAAATTAACTATCTTCTCTACTATTAAATTGAAGTGCTTGTGGTTGGCAACAAAATCAAGTTCGTTTGTTTCTAAAAAAAGAATTTTGGCTTTTTTATTCTTTTTCATAAAAGTCAAGTAAGCGTTATTAATTTTCTCCAAGTACTCATCCTTTATTTGCTGCTCATAACTCCTTCCTCGGTTACGTATATTTTTTTGGAGTTTGCTAACATCCTTGTGCAAATAAACAATTAGTTGTGGATTGGGTATTTGTGGTTTCAGCAATGAGAAAAACTGTTCGTAAAGTTTAAATTCCTCTTTACGCAAATTGGTTTTGGCAAACAGCAAACACTTTTCAAACATATAATCCGCCACAACCGGAAATGGAAGTGTTTGCTTTGTAAAAAACGCCTTTAGCTGTTTATATCGTGCTGCCATAAATGACATTTCTAACGGAAACGCAAATTGCTCCGGGTTTTCGTAAAATTGAGGTAAAAATGTATTCTCGGCAAATTCCTCTAATAATATACCATAGTTATAGTTTTCGGCAATATACTTTGCAAGAGTAGTTTTTCCACTGCCAATATTTCCCTCAATAATTAAGTATCGGTGCTGCATAAAAATACTCAAATGGTTTTTACAATTCCGGTTTGATAAGTCTGACTTTTAGTGAGTCATTGCAATTAGCATAAACTTCCTGAATAGTTTTGGAAGATACAGGATGAATAAACGCAGGTTGTATTTCCATTAATGGCACAATTGCAAACTTTCTATTTTCAAATTCAGGATGAGGTATTCTCAAATTACGTTCCTCCACAATTTCATTCCCGTAAAACAAAATATCTATATCTATAACGCGTGCTCCCCATTTGTCACCCCCTCACTCGCCCCATATCTGCTTCAATCAATAAGTTTTTTGCAAGCACATCTTTCGGGCTAAATTTTGTTTCTATAACAACGCATAAATTTAAAAATGGTGGTTGGTCTGTTTTACCCCATGCATCAGTTTCATACAGCCCTGATTGTAAAATAATTTCCCCAACCTTGCGTTCAAGCAACTCAAGCGCCTTTGCAATTTGATACTTCCTTTCGCCCATGTTACTACCCAACAACAATATCACCTTTTGCAAACTCATTTCTACTTATCAAAATTAACTTCTGTTTTTAGTTCTACTAACATTTCAACCCCTGATATCCCTTAAAACTCTTCAATCCTTCAAACAAATTTTACTTTTGCAAAGCAATAAATAAAACACAACAAAAATTATGGGTCAGTTTTTTAAAATGATGTTTGCCTCTATGCTGGGCTTTTTAATACTTATCATATTATTTGTCTTTTTAATTGGAGGATTAATTTCTGCGTCAATGCAGAAAGAGGTTGTTGAAGTAAAGGCAAATTCCATACTGCATTTAAAATTAAAGCAAGGCTTGGAAGACAGGGTTGAAAACGACCCTTTCTCAAATTTAGATTTTAAAGGTATTGCAAAAGAGCAACCAGGGCTATTTGAAATAATACAACTACTAGAAAAGGCGGAATCTGACAATAATATAAAAGGGGTGTTTATAGATATGTCGTCAGTTTCTTCAGGGTTTGCCAACTTGCAGGAATTAAGAAACGCTGTGGTTGATTTTAAAAAATCGAAAAAGTTTGTAATTGCCTATGGTGAAAGCTACAGCACAGGTGCATACTATCTTGCCAGCGCTGCTGATAAAATTTACTTAAACCCTACGGGAGAAGTAGATTTAAAGGGCTTGCATGCCGAACTCATGTTTTTTAAAGGCACATTAGAAAAATTAGAAATAGAACCTGAAGTGATTAGGCATGGTAAATTTAAAAGTGCCGTTGAGCCGTTTATTCTTGATAAAATGAGTGATGAAAACCGCGCTCAGCTTGCATCGCTTATTGATGATTTATGGCACAATGTGCTGGATAATGTTTCGCATTCGCGGAAAATTGGCTATGAAAGTTTAAAAATGATAGCAGATAGTTTATCTGCACAAACAGCACAACAAGCAAAAGACTTAAGGCTTATTGACCAAATCGCGTATTACGATGAAGTAGAAGCAGAACTCAGAAAAAAATCTGGCATTGAGGAAAAGGATAAAATAAGTTTTGTATCAGTTAATGAGTATTACGATTCACATCCTAAAGAATCAACATTTGGAAAAGATAAAGTGGCTGTGATCTATGCCTCAGGGACAATAGTTGGCGGCAAATGAAAAATGATGAGATAGGCTCTACTGCTCTTTGCAACTTGATTAAAAAAGCGAGAGAGGATGATAAAGTAAAGGCTATTGTACTTCGTATTAACTCTCCAGGTGGCGATGCACTTGCAAGTGAAGTTATTTGGCGTGAAACCATGCTTGCCAAAAAAGAAAAGCCATTTATTGTTAGCATGGGTAATTATGCAGCATCAGGCGGTTACTATATTGCATGTGCTGCCGACACTATTGTTGCACAAAAGGGAACTATTACAGGAAGCATAGGTGTTTTTGGATTGTTGTATAACGCTAAGAACTTTCTGAATAATAAGGTTGGCATCACTACCGATACTTATAAAACCTCTCCTTATGCCGATTTAGGAACCATATCGCGCCCGCTTACTGCATCTGAAAGAAATATTATGCAAAACAGCGTTGAGCGTATTTACGGAACATTTACAAAACGTGTGTCAGATGGCAGGCAAATTTCCGTTGCTGATGTTGATAGCATTGGACAGGGCAGGGTTTGGAGCAGCGATGATGCAAAAGAAATTGGTTTGGTGGATGTGCTTGAGGTTTAAATGATGCAATTGCAATTGCTGCCGCTAAAGCAAAAATTACAGACTATAAGGTGAAAGAATATCCTGAGAAGAAAGAGCCGCTTCAACAAATTATTGATGACCTAAAGGGCGATAATGAAACAAAAATTTTGGAAAAAACTTTAGGCGAAGAATATAAATACGTAAAAGCTTTTCAATCAATTAAAAATTCAAAAGGAATTCAGGCAAGAATTTTTTATGATGTTTTGGTGGAGTAATATTGATAGCCTTTTATTTTTTTAACACAGATTTACAGATTTTTAAATAAATTAAAGCGCTTCGCTTTAAAATTATCACTGATTGGTTGCTGCGAGGCAGTATTAGCGAAAATTTTAAAATAAATTTTTAAAAATCTGTAAATCTGTGTTTAACCTTTTTCGTAAAAAAATTACGAAGCGTATTTTTTTTTAGTAATGCAACGAGCTATAGCTTTTTCAAACTTTACAAAATCATCATCAGATAAAGTTACTGCAATGGCCTTTTTATAATAAGCAATAGCTTCATCGTGTTTTGATTGCAGTTCGTTTATCATTCCAAAAAGATAATTGATCCTGTCTCGTTTCACACCGGCTAAAGTAGATGCCTTATTGAGCTTGGCAATTGCATCGGTAAATTTTTCCTGGGCAATTAATAATTCGGCATACAGGATATAGCTGGCAGCATACTCAGGGGCAAACTCGATAGCTTTCTTTAAATTGATTTCAGCATTTAAAAAGTCGTTAAACTTTAGAAAGTAAATACTTCCTAGCATACTAAACGCCTTTCCAAAATCGGGATAAATGCCAAGCAACTCTTCAAGTATGTCAACAGCAGTATCAACCTGCCCCTGCTCTAATGCAAGACCGGCTCTATATAAAATTTTTTCTGCTTCTGCTATTGCGGCTGAACTCATAAAATAGTGCTCCTACCCATAAAGGTAATATTGTTTTTACGAAAAAACATGCTGGTGGGTTTCAAATTAAAGAAGAAAATATTAAAGATAAGTTTTTATCAGGTTTCTTATCTCAAAAAGCTCCCAAGACTTCTTCCATCTTAGAACTACGGGAACCTTTAATTAAAACGGTGCTGTTTGCCGGAAGGTTACTCTTTAAATAATCTTTTGCTTCAACAGAATTGGTAAAGTGAATTCCTTTTTTCTCTTTGTCGACCTCGTTAAACCATTTGCCTACAAGCAACAATAAATGAGGATTAAGATTAATGGCTTCGTGCAAAACCTGTTTATGCTCTCCGTAACTTTCATCACCTAACTCAAACATATCGCCAAGTACAATTACTTTTTTACCTTTATAGGCAACAGCTAAATTTTTTAATGCGGCAATCATGCTGGTTGGGTTGGCATTGTAAGCATCAATTATTAGAGTATTGCTGCCCTTTTGCATGACCTGCGAACGCTGGTTAGAGGGTGTATATGCTTGAATGGCAGATTGAATATCATCATTACTTACTCCAAAATTTTTGCCAATGCAAATTGCCACTAAAACGTTTTCAAGATTATACGAGCCTGTAAGTTGTGTTTTAATTTTTTTGATGAGGTTGCCTTTTGAATCCTTCCAGTTTACAGTTAAAAATTCTCCTTCATGTGCCTCGCCAAAAACTGATGCATTGTTGGTTGCTCCATACGTAATTAGTTTACCATAATCTTTACAAAGGGGGAACAAAAAAGGATTATCGCTATTACAAAAAATAGTTCCTCCGCTTTGCATTAAAAAACGATACAATTCTGTTTTGCCTTTTATCACTCCTTCAAATCCGCCAAAACCTTCTAAATGCGCTTTACCAACATTGGTAATAAACCCGTGCGTAGGCTCGCAAATGCTGCTTAAAAAATCTATTTCGCCCTGGTGGTTGGCGCCCATTTCAATAACTGCAAACTCGTGTTGTTTGTTTATTTGCAATAAGGTAAGCGGCACACCAATGTGGTTATTTAAATTGCCTTGTGTAAAGAGTGTTTTATATTTTTTTGAAAGAACTGCGGCGCACAATTCTTTAGAGGTTGTTTTACCATTACTGCCTGTTATGCCCAGCACCGGAATATTCAAATGTTTAAGGTCATAATTGGCTAACGATTGCACGTGCCGATAACACATCGTCAACTAAAATAAATTTATCTGAAGTGGGTTGTTGCGGCTCGTCAATTACACAGCATAATGCGCCTTGCTCAAGTGCTTTTAGAGCAAAGGTGTTTCCATTAAAGTTTGGTCCTTTTAGGGCGAAATAAATTTTACCCTCATCAATTTTACGTGTATCAGTACTTACCCCTGTGCTTTTTAAAAAGAGTGTGTAAATGTTTTTATTTCATCCGTCATAAAATTTTACCTATTGGCTTCGTGCAAAGAAAATACAAAACTGAAAAAGGTTTTTAAGGTCTTTTTTATTTTTTCAGCTTACCTTTAGAGTTAAAATTTGACAAAATTTATTAGGTTTGCCTACAATAAACATAACTAAAATTTATGAGCCAGATAGCAGCAGTAACAGCACGACAAATATTGGATTCGCGAGGAAACCCAACTGTAGAAGTAGATGTAATAACCACAAACGGAGTGGTAGGCAGAGCAGCCGTTCCTTCAGGAGCAAGCACCGGAGCACATGAAGCAGCCGAGTTAAGAGACAATGATAAAAGCCGCTACTTAGGCAAAGGCGTTACCAAAGCAGTAAACAATGTAAACACTGCCATTAACGAAGAGCTAAGGGGGTTTAACATTTTTGAACAACAAGCTATTGATGCAAAAATGATTGCATTGGATGGCTCTGACAATAAATCTAAACTTGGCGCCAATGCCATACTTGGTGTTTCGCTTGCAGCAGCCAAAGCGGCAGCCAATGAAATGGGAATGCCATTGTTCAGATACGTTGGTGGCGTTAATGCACACGTGTTACCCATACCCATGATGAATATTTTAAATGGAGGTGCACATGCCGATAACAGCATAGACTTCCAGGAATTTATGGTAATGCCTGTTAATGCTACAAGTTTTAGTGAAGCGCTGCGTATGGGCACTGAAATTTTTCATAGCCTTAAAGGAGTTTTAAAAGGGAAAGGATTTAGTACCAACGTGGGCGATGAAGGTGGCTTTGCTCCCAACATAAAATCAAACACTGAAGCAATTGAAGTGGTTTTGGAAGCGATAGAAAAAGCCGGATATAAAGCAGGGAAAGATATTTACATTGCTATGGATGCCGCATCTACAGAATTTTACGATGAGAAAACAGGCATGTATGTTTTCAAAAAGTCAACTGGTGAAAAATTAACGTCAGCACAAATGGTTGCATTCTGGAAAGATTGGGTTGGAAAATATCCAATCATATCAATAGAAGATGGTTTAGCAGAAGATGACTGGAAAGGATGGGAAATGCTTACGAAAGAAATTGGAAGTAAATGCCAGTTGGTGGGAGATGATTTATTTGTTACCAATGTAAAGCGTTTGTCAAAAGGAATTAATGAAAGCATTGCCAATTCTATTTTGGTAAAGGTAAACCAAATTGGTTCTTTATCTGAAACTATACAGGCTGTGGATATGGCAAAGACAAACAGTTATACAAGTGTAATGAGCCATAGGAGTGGTGAAACAGAAGACAGCACGATTGCTGATTTAGCTGTGGCGCTTAATTGCGGGCAGATTAAAACCGGGTCGGCATCGCGTAGCGACAGGATAGCAAAATACAACCAGTTAATTCGTATAGAAGAAATGCTTGGCGAAACCGCAGTTTATCCCGGCACAAATTTTAAGTACGCCCGATAAATTTTAAATATAAAAACATGGCAGAAATTATTGAACTGAACAAGGAAGGAACTGAAGGTGAGCGCAGACACCGCATACGACACAGAGTTAAAATCAGGAAGCGAGTAAAAACAAAAAAGAAAGAAAGCCCCAAAAAACTTTTAAATAAGATTATAAAGTTTATGCTTTGGGGAATTGTGCTTATAGCTTTTGTTTTTACGATAGTAACTGTGTTCAGAACATCAGATGTGCAATATAAAGGAGGCAAGGTTCAGGGAGCGGCATCGGGTCAATAAATTTCCGGGCTCAAATTAATTTTAAATTCAAAACATATTTAACTTAGCAACGTTTAAAAATTTGTTTATGCGTATTTTTTGTTACGACTTCTTCATCGTTTCTTGCTGTAGTTGCTCCACTATAGCTACGAAACGACTCGTTGTCTCACTAAAAAATACACTATAAACATTCTTATCATATATATTTAAACAGCTTCTATATTAATTTTCACTCTTACATTTTTGTATTCAGGCTATGGATCGCATAAAAGAAAAATTTAAAGAAAAATCGGCACCGGTTGCAGTAGAAATAAAGGACCTTATAAAGAATAACGGCACATTTGTTTTAGGTCAATACACTGTTGAGCAGGTTTACCAAGGGATGAAAGGTATGGTAGGCATGGTTACCGAAACATCTAAATTAGATTCTGAAGAAGGGATTCGCTTTTAGAGGTTATTCTATTCCTGAATTAAGAGAAAAATTACCGGTGAGCAAAGAAGGACCCGAACCATTACCCGAAGGAATTTTCTATTTGTTACTTACAGGCGAGATGCCAACATTGGAAAATGTTATTGAAGTAAATAATGAGTGGATGAAGCGCGCCATTGTTCCAAAATATGTTTTAGATATGTTGGACATGTTGCCGGAGAGAACTCACCCAATGACGCAGTTCAGTATGGCTATAATGGCATTGCAAACCGAATCTGTTTTTGCACAACGCTATCGCGAGGGTATGAACAAAAAAGATTATTGGGATCCGATGTACGAAGACGTGATGAATTTGATTGCACGTTTACCACGCATTGCCGCTTACATCTACAGAAAAACTTACAAGGAAGGAAAACACATTGAACCCAATCCTAAATTAGACTGGGCCGGCAACTTTGCACACATGCTTGGCTTTGAAGCATTGGATTTTCGCAAACTGATGCGCTTATATTTAACCATACATGCCGACCATGAGGGTGGAAATGTATCTGCACATGCAACACACTTGGTAGGTTCTGCTTTAAGCGATCCTTATTTATCGCTTGCAGCTGGTATGAACGGACTTGCAGGACCATTGCACGGATTGGCAGCACAGGAAGTAGCACGTTGGATTATTGAATTAAGAGAGAAATACAAAGGCGTTCCTACAAAAGAACAATTAGCCGAATACATTAAAAATACTTTAGCAGAAGGAAAAGTTGTTCCTGGTTATGGACATGCAGTTTTGCGTAAAACAGATCCACGTTATACAGCCCAACAAGAATTTGCTAAAAAATACATGGCAGATGATGAGTTGTTTAAAATAGTACAACTACTTTACGAGGTTACCCCTGAAATATTGAAATCAACAGGAAAAATTAAAAACCCATGGCCTAACGTTGATGCTCATAGCGGAATATTATTGATGCATTACGGTTTGGTTGAGTACGATTTTTATACT
Organism: Bacteroidota bacterium; assembly: GCA_016714005.1. Lineage (GTDB taxonomy): Bacteria > Bacteroidota > Bacteroidia > AKYH767-A > OLB10 > JADJOA01. The sequence continues at coordinate 169,370 of JADJOA010000001.1, read as the reverse complement.
GTACTGTTTGGTGTGTCCCGCGCATTGGGAGTTCTTACTTCTTTATTGTGGGATAGAGTAATTGGTACGCCAATAGAAAGACCAAGTTCTGTAACAACAGATTGGATTAAACAAAAAATAAAATCAGGCGAGCCTGTAAAAATTGACGCATAAATCTTTAAATCATTAATTTAAAATATTAATTAAAAATGAACAAAAAAATGACTGGTACAATAGTTGGCAAAACGGGCAATGTAATTTTAAAATATATGAAAGCCCTTAACAAAACACTTATCTTAATTTTAGTTTCTGTTTTTTCTTTTGGTTTCTACATACAAAAACCAACTGAAGGAGTAGGCATAGGAAACAAAGCTCCAGAGTTAGCATTTACTTCACCTGAAGGAAAAACATTAAAACTTTCGCAATTAAAAGGCAAAATAGTTTTAATTGACTTTTGGGCATCGTGGTGCGGACCTTGCCGTATGGAAAACCCTAACGTGGTGGCTGCATACAACAAATACAACAAAGCAAAATGTAAAAATGCAAAAGGCTTTGAAGTGTTTAATGTTTCGTTAGATCAGAACAAAGACCGTTGGGTGCAAGCTATTAAGCAAGATAAATTAAACTGGCCCTGGCATGTAAGTGATTTAGGCGGATGGTACTCAAAAGGGGCTCAGATATATGGTGTAAACTCTATACCTGCAAGTTGGTTAATTGATCAAAATGGAATCGTAATAGCCCGCAATTTAAGGGGCCCGGCATTAGATGCAGAAATAGAAAAACTTTTAGCACAATAATTAATTAAGCTGAGTAAATCTGAAACCATGAACGGCAACTCTTAATTGAGTTGCCGTTCTTTTTTAAATAATGGTTCTTTTAATAATTGTTCTTGTATAAGCACTCAAGTCTCTGAATGATATTTTCTATCTCTATTTTAAATTAAATTTGCCAAATCTGCCTACCACAATGAAGGTTGCTGTTTACGCCCGCCAAATACACGACAAGAATTTTTCTTACTTCTCTAAAGTTCTTGATGAGCTACATAATATAAAAGCTGAAATAAGTTTATATGGGCCTTTACATTACACCACAGGCAAAAAACTTACTGCTTATAAGTATAATATGTACAGTACCGCCAGCGAGCTTAAAGGTAAAGTAGATTACCTTATAAGTATTGGTGGCGATGGTACCATACTTGACACATTACAGTTGGTTCAGGATTCGCAAATACCTGTGCTTGGTATAAATACCGGTAGACTTGGTTTTTTATCAAGTGTAGGAAACAATCAAATTGCAACTTCTATAGACTCACTTAATAAAGGGCATTTTGTACTTGATAAACGTGCACTTTTAAGATTAGAAACCAACGTTAATGTTTTTGGGGATGTTAATTATGCACTTAATGAACTTACCATACATAAAAAAGATAGTTCAAGCATGATCATCATCAATGCTTTTTTAAATGGAGAATACCTGAACTCGTATTGGGCAGATGGGCTTATAATTGCCACACCTACGGGTTCAACGGGCTATTCTTTAAGTTGTGGCGGACCTATTATAATGCCACAGTCGGGTAACTTTGTTATTACGCCCATTGCACCACATAACCTGAATGTAAGGCCCTTTGTGGTGCCCGACAAAAATGTTATTTCCTTAGAGATTGAAGGACGAAGTCAATATTTTTTAGCAACACTTGACTCGCGTTCTGTTACCATAGATAACAACGTTCAACTTGCGGTGAGAAAAGAAGAATTTACGTTTAACATCATAAGGCTTAATGATGAAAATTTTTAGGAACCTTACGCTCCAAACTTAACTGGGGCTTAGATTCCAGAAACTGGTAAGCTAAGTTTATTGTCACTCAAATTAATATCCTTTAAAAATGTCCTTGTTTCAAATATCCAAAATATAAGGAAAGTTTTAAAGATAGCATGAGTTTAAAAAAATTATCTTTATGCCTCTAAAATTCCTTAAAACTATGCGTTCAATAAAATGCTGTACCAAAACTTTTTTAACTCTTCTTTTCATTCTAAACATTTATCAATCGTTTGCGCAATACAATGGCAAACCACAGTACCAGATTGAAACACATAGGGCTGGTACTTACCTCGGCACATTCAATATAGAATTGTTTCCTTTAATAGCGCCTTTGCATACAAGAAATTTTGATAGCTTGGTTAGCGTACAGTTTTTTGACAGCACTGCATTTCATCGTGTGGTGCCGGGCTTTGTAATTCAAGGCGGAGACCCTAATTCCATTAACGGACCTATTTCAACCTGGGGACAAGGACAACCCTGGCAGCCTACTGTAAATGCAGAGTTTAATGTGGTACGGCATGAACGTGGCAGACTTGGCGCTGCACGCGATACCGATACCAACAGCGCCAACTCTCAGTTTTATATATGTGTTGCACCTGCATTATTTCTTGATGGTCAATACACCGTTTATGGACAAGTTACCAATGGCATTGCCATAGTTGACACAATAGTTTCTGAGCCCCGGGATGCCAACGATGTGCCTCTGCAAAAAATTGAAATGTTTGTTACTTATACAGGAATAGATTCTACGGTACCTGCTCCACCTACATTATCAGTCCCTGTAGATAACGCCACCGGAATTACTAACACACAGTCCTTTCAGTGGAGTAGCGTGGCTGGGGCGGTAATGTACACCGTTGAATTTAGTAGCGATTCGCTATTCACTTCAATTGCGTTTTCAGGCAATGCAGGCATTACCTCTAAAACTTTTCTGCAAATACAGGGCTCACAGACCTATTGGTGGCGGGTAAAAGCCAATAATGGCGGAAAAGAAAGCGCCTATTCAATTCCATTTAAATTTAACAGTGCAACTGCTGCTGCAAATCTTATTTATCCTGCCGACAGCTCTACGGGTATTTCAACAAATCCTGTGTTTGTTTGGAATACTGCACAAGGTGCAACTGATTATACCTTGCAGGTAAGTAAGGGTAGTGTGTTTTCTACAGGCAATATCATTTATAATACCGATAGCATTGTTGACACTACCCAACAAGTATTCGGGCTCAATGCCAACTTCAGGTATTATTGGCGTGTGAGAAGTGCTACCAATGGCTCACAAGGTTTTTATTCTCTCAAATACACATTTCTTACCGATACAACTACAGGTATTCAAATGCTAACCAACAATGGAGTTGTGCTGCAAAAAATTTATCCAAACCCTGCGCAAAACATTCTTAACATCAAAATTGATTCTCATACAAACTCAACATCCTTAATGCTAATTACAGATGCATCAGGTAAAATCGTTTTAGAAAAATCAGTTATCTTAAACAAGGGCAAAAACGAATTTAGTACCAATATAAAAAACCTCTTAGCTGGCACCTATAATATAATCATTACTAACAAAAATTTTGAGGTACGGGACCAGTTTCTCAAGAGGTAATTTCACACTAAATCTCCAAAGAAATCTTTAATTCTTGGCAGCGCCAAGAATGTTTTTAAAAAGAAGCTTAATAGACTTAAAAATAACTTTGGTCTAACCTATTTTTAATTAAAGCAAAGGGATTATTGATCGATACAGAATTTCTTGTTTAGGCATTTATTTTAAAAAAATTCGTGCAGATTTATTAATGTTTTTTTGATAGATTCAACCATAATAATGAACCATACATATTTTTAAATGGGGCTTTATAGTTTAAAAAAATAATGTAGGTTTAAAAATTCATTTTTATTTTAAACAGAGGTATTATTGAACTATACACAATTTTTGGTTTTAGCACATATTTTTCAAAAATTCGTGTAAGTTTGCCGCCTCTAAAAAATAACCATTAAATACGTATAGTAATGCAAAGCAAAGGTGCTGTTAAATTTTTGGCAATTTTATTCGCAATCATCTGTCTCTACCATCTCTCGTTTACCTTAGTAACGTGGAGGCAGGAAAAGCTGCGTTAGAAGCCACCGGTGGAGACCCTGTTAAATACAAAGCTTATTTAGATTCGTTAAGCACGCAAACTGTTTACAATCTTGGGGTAAAAAAATACACTTTACCAGGAGTGTAAAGAAAAAAGAAATAAATCTGGGTTTGGATTTAAAAGGCGGAATGAACGTTACAATGGAAGTAGGCGTTCAGGACTTGGTTCGCAATATGAGCAACAATCCTAACGATGTAACTTTAAACAAAGCCGTAGAAACTGCAATGCAAATGCAGCAAAACAGCCAGGAAGATTTTGTTACACTTTTGGTAGAGCTTTTGACCAGATTGCTCCGGGACAGAAACTTGCCGCACTTTACACTACTATGGATTTACAGAGCAGGGTTAATTTTAACTCTACAAATCCTGAGGTAGTAAAAGTTATTAAACAAGAAGCAGATGCCGCCATAAGTCGTACCTACAATATTTTAAGAACGCGTATTGATAAATTTGGAGTAACACAACCAAACATTCAACAATTAGGTGCCGGACGTATTTTAATAGAATTGCCCGGTGTTAAAGAGCCAGAGCGTGTGCGCAAACTTTTGCAGGGTACTGCTAAGCTTGAGTTTTGGGAAACTTACGATAACGCTGAAGCATTTCCATTTCTGGAGAAAATTAATACCGCTATTAAAACTTCGGAAACAAAAGATTCATTATTGAATTCTCTTAATGGTGATACAACCAATATTGCTTCTGCAGCTATTCCTGATTCAACAGCATTGGCAACAATTGATTCTGCTAACAAAAAGCCGTCATTACTTGATAAAATTGAAAGTGATACCAATAAAGCGCCATCTGACACTTCTGCCGAAGCGCAATTTGCAAAGTTCAGCAAAGAAAATCCTTTCTTCTCTTTAGTTACTCCTGCAATTTTCCAAAACCAAAACAATCAAAGCGAATACCGAAAAGGCCCTGTTGTTGGTTACGTGGCATTTAAAGACACAGGAAAGGTGAACGAAATTCTTTCTCGCCCCGAAGTGAAATCAATATTACCGCGCGATTTGAAATTTCTATGGAGCGCCAAAGGTCCAACTAAAGATGCTAAAATTTTAGAGCTTATTGCAGTTAAAGTAAAAAGTCGCGATGGATCGGCTCCTTAGATGGTGGTGCCATTGCCGATGCACGTCAGGATTTTGGTCAGTTTAACAGTTCACCGGAAATAAGCATGACCATGAACCCAGAAGGTGCTAAAACATGGAAGCGCTTAACTGGCGAAAACGTAAATAAATCAATTGCCATTGTACTAGACAATTTAGTTTACTCATATCCAAATGTTATTGGTGAAATTGCAGGTGGTCGCTCGTCTATTACCGGTAATTTTGAAATTAGTGAAGCACAGGATTTGGCAAACATCTTAAAAGCAGGTAAACTACCTGCTCCTGCTCACATTGTTTCTGAAGCTGTTGTTGGCCCCTCATTAGGTCAGGAAGCAATTAACAGTGGATTAATGTCTTTTGTAATTGCCTTTCTAATTGTACTTGCTTACATGGCATTTTATTATAACAAAGCGGGGTTGGTTGCTAACGTTGCATTGCTTTGCAACATGTTTTTTATCATAGGAGTTTTATCAGCTTACGGTGCAGTTCTTACCCTACCCGGCATTGCAGGTATAGTGCTTGTAATTGGTATGAGTGTAGATGCCAATATTCTAATTTTTGAACGTGTGCGTGAAGAACTTGCGGCAGGCAAAGGAATGAGGCTTGCTATAAGTGATGGATTTAAACATGCACTTTCATCTATTGTTGACTCCAACCTTACCACATTAATTCTTGGTATTATCTTATTTGTTTTCGGTTCCGGTCCAATACAGGGTTTTGCCACCACCTTAATCATTGGTATCTTAACCTCAATGTTCTCGGCATTATTTATTACACGTTTAATACTGGAATGGTTATTAGGCAAAAACAAAGAGATAAGTTTTGGGAACAGTATGACCATAAATGCTTTCCGCAACTTTAACTTCAACTTTGTTGGCAACCGTAAAAAATACTACATCATTTCATCTATTATTATTGTTGCAGGTATAACTTCTCTTGTTACCAAAGGCTTCAACTTTGGCGTTGATTTCAAGGGAGGAAGATCCTATGTAGTTCAGTTTGCTGAAAACGTACAAAGCGACAAAGTGCGCGAACAGCTTTCAACTCCATTTATATCAGCCCCAGAGGTAAAAACGTTTGGCACGGACAACCGCTTAAAGATTACGACAACTTATCTTATTGAATCCAATTCATCAGATGCGGAGGCACAAGTTACAGAGGCGCTTTACAATGGACTAAAATCCTATTTCCCTAATACTGATTTAGAAACTTTTAAAGCCAAAAATATAATTACCTCAGCTAAAGTAGGCGCAACAGTTGCCGATGATATTAAATCCTCAGCTGTGTGGTCTATTTTAATTTCGTGCTTACTTATGTTTATTTATATTTGGATAAGGTTTAAAAAATGGCAATTTGGAATAGGTGCAACCATTGCTTTATTTCATGATGCCTTGGTAGTAATGGCAATTTACACAATATGCAACGGCATAGTTCCTTTCACACTTGAAGTCGACCAGGCATTTATTGCAGCAGTATTAACTGTAATGGGTTACTCAATGACAGATACCGTAGTGGTTTTTGACCGCATAAGAGAATTTTTGGGTATGCACAGAACCAGCGATATGAAACCTGTAATTAATAACGCCTTAAATGCAACCCTTAGTCGTACTATGAACACCTCATTAACAACCTTTTTTACACTGCTTGCCATTTTTATTTTTGGAGGAGATGTAATTAGAGGTTTTACATTTGCATTATTGGTAGGAATAGTAGTAGGAACCTACTCATCTTTATGTGTTGCTACACCTGTACTTATTGACTTAACCAAAAACAATAAATAAGTTTAACTTAAAACCAAAAACAAAATGAGAAAATTAATTGCATTATGTATTGTAGTTGCCGCTTCAACGCAGTTGTTTGCACAAGAACACTTCGGAAAAAAAATTACTGCTGATGGCGCCATAACTATGGCTGAATTAGATGCCCAGCTTAAAGACAAAGAAAAAGTTGAAGCAAAAGTTACTGGCAAGGTAAGTGCTATTTGCAAAGCAATGGGCTGTTGGATGAAAATGGAAAGAGAAGGCGGTGAGGCTATGATGGTAAAAATGAAAGACCACAAATTTTATCTTCCAAAAGACTGCGAAGGAAAAACGGCAACAATTGAAGGTGTGGCTTCTGTTAAAAAAAGAACAGTTGAGGAGTTAAAGCATTATGCCGAAGACGAAGGTAAAAGTCAGGCAGAGATTGATGCTATTAAAGAGCCAACTGAAGAAGTGGTTTTTATTGCTGCTGGAGTAATTCTTCAATGACGATTTTATAACTTATTTAAAGGCCTGCTTCGGAATGAAGCAGGCTTTTTTGCTTTTGGTATTTAAACTTAACGAGAACATTGAACCCCACATTAACCCCTTGAAAAAAAGTTTCTAAAGTGCATACGTTTTTAAAACCTTATTTGTACTTTAGACGGTATCAAATCACATGTGTCTAATCCAGAAATCCTCCATCACATGAACAAAACATTTTTACTATTCCTCTTCTTACTCACAGCAACTCTTTATTCTGCTCGAATAGATGCGCAACGCGCAATGAACATTGGAGTTGCAACAGGCTTTACCAATTATTTTGGAGATTTGGGAAATGATGAGTTTTACCAAGGCTCGTCAACACGCCCGGGAGCCTCTTTAACCTTCCGCAACTTTTTAAACAACCCTGCTAAAACAGGTATGCAGTATCAATCGTTTGACGTGGAGACACGACTTTCGTGGCAGCGCATAGGTTACGATGAAACAAAGCCAATCGGCTCGAGGGAGGGTTATGATTTAAGGAACTACGGTCGTGGCTTAAGTTTCAGGACTGATGTTCTTGGGTTTTCTTCTCACCTTAGTTATACATGGTACCCCAACAAACGCAAACCTTTAGATAAGCAAGGTGCTGTTATGTTTGGATATATAGGTTTGGGTATTTTTTATGCAAACCCGAAAGCCGATTTATTTTTAGGTGATATCGACATTAACAACCGTTATTATTTTTGGAATGATGGCACTGTGCGCGATGCTCCTCAGGAAGGTGAACATGCCAACCCAAACGCAAATGTTATCAAAAAGGATGGCAAATACGAAACCGATTTGCACGACTGGAAAACAGAAGGACAAGGCTTTACTAGCGAACTTGGACAAAAGCCTCCTTACAACCTCCTTCACATAGGCATTCCTATGGGTTTTGGCTGGAGATGGGGAATTGCAAAAAACATTACGCTTTCAGCAGAGTTTAGCTATTATAAATTTGTAACAGATTATTTAGATGATGTGAGTGAACGCTATGCCACTTACGAAGAAATTGCAGCCAACTACCCTGGCGATGCCGAAAAACAAGAACTTGCAAAATACATAAGTGACCCTACCGGTAAAGGCACCAACGGTTTTAATGGAGAGCAAACCAGCAAACGTGGTAATAAAATTAAAACTGATGGATATACTTATATTAGCATGGAAATAGCATACAAGTTAGACTTCTTTAATTTTAAGAAAATCAAGTGACTTTTTAACAGTTTATAAGTGTTAAACAAAAAGCATTGGTATTTACCAATGCTTTTTGTTTTAATTACACTTGAATGTTAGAAGGTAGGTTTATTTATTTCAATCTTAATACCTTTGTGCAGTATGTGCGGCATTTTAGGATTGATAAACAAAGATGAAACAGATCAATCGCTTTCAAAAAATTTTAAAGCGGCTTTAAATTGCCTGCAGAAACGTGGTCCTGATAGCGAAGGCATATACCACAATTCAAAAGTTTTATTAGGGCATAGACGGCTTTCTATTATAGATACCAGCAATTTGGGCGCACAACCCATGACGGATGCAAGCAACCGTTATGTAATAATTTTTAATGGCGAATTTTTTAATTTTAATCATCACAAAAGTTTTGTTGAATCGAAAGGCTACAAGCTTAAATCGCATAGCGATACAGAGGTGCTACTCTATCTTTACATTATTGAAAAAGAAAAATGTTTAGATCGAATAAATGGCTTTTTTTCTCTTGCCATTTATGATAAAGAAGATGAAACTTTTATTTATTGCCCGCGACAGGTATGGCGTAAAACCACTATTGATTTTTAGTGATGAAAAAGTTTTGCTTTTTCGTCAGAAATGAAATCATTGATGTCGTTGGGCATTAAAAAGGAAATAAACCGCCAGAGCCTGTTAACTTATTTGCAGTTAAATTATATACCCAGCCCCTACTCTATTTTAAACAATGTGCGCAAGTTGTTGCCGGGCTCTTATATTTTTTACGATTGCAAAAAAAATGAAATATCAGAGGAGAAAAAGTTTTATCATCTTCCTGTTCATCAGCATTTGCACCACACACCATCTTATGAGGAGGCCAAGCAAAAACTTTACACCTTGCTGGAAGAATCGGTGCAAAAAGAATGATAAGTGATGTGCCACTGGGTTCTTTTTAAGTGGTGGTATAGATTCATCGGTGATATCTGCATTGGCAGCACGCCATACAAAACATTTAAAAACTTTTAGCATTGGTTTTAAAGATGAGCCCATGTTTGATGAAACAAAGTATGCGCAACTTGTTGCTAAAAAGCATAAGACAGAGCATACGGTTTTTAAATTGAGCAATAGCGATTTGTATGAAGTGCTGCATGATGTGCTCAATTATATTGATGAGCCTTTTGCAGATTCATCGGCATTAAATGTTTTTATTTTAAGCAGGCAAACGCGTAAGCATGTAACCGTGGCATTAAGTGGTGATGGTGCCGATGAAATTTTTGGCGGCTATAATAAGCACCGTGCTGAGTGGCTCATAAGAAACAACCATTTGTTTACAAATACAGTTAAATTATTTTCACCACTTTTAAGTGGTATTTCAGGTTCGCGTAATTCTAAATACGAAAATAAATTACGCCAGTTGCACCGCTTTGCAAATGGTGCAAAGCAAAATGCTGCTAACCGTTATTGGCGCTGGTGCAGTTTTATAGACGAGCATCATGCACAGTCATTGCTCAAGCAAAAACATGATAGTGATGATGTTAATCACCCTAAAAATTATTTTACCAACTCTGTTACCGGAGGAAGTGATATGAATGATGTTTTTGAGGCTGATGTAAATTTAGTCTTGCAGGGCGATATGCTCGTTAAGGTTGATTTAATGAGTATGGCAAACAGCTTGGAAGTAAGAACTCCATTCTTAGATTTTGAAATGGTTAATTATGCTTTTGGTTTGCCCTCTGCATATAAAATAGACCGGCAAAATCAGAAAAAAAATTATTAAAGATGCTTCTAGAGAATTGTTGCCGGTAGACATTTTCAAACGTGGCAAACAAGGTTTTGAAGTTCCGTTGCTAAGATGGTTTCGTACGGAGTTAAAAGAATTTATTATTGCCGATTTGCTCAACGATAAATTTATTGAAGAACAAAATATTTTTGATGTGAGTTCTATTAGAAAACTTAAGCTACAACTTTTTTCCAACAACCCTGGTGAAATACATGCACAAATATGGGGGCTTATAGTCTTTCAACGTTGGTATAAAAAATATTTTCTGGCATGATTAACCACCGCAGTTTGTTTTTGCAATACATGGCGCAAACAAGCCCTGCTCCTATTGGAATTGAAATAACAAAAGCCGAAGGCTCATTTTTATTTGATGCTGCCGGAAAAAAATATATCGACCTTATTTCCGGAATTACAGTTTGCAGCCTTGGTCATAATCATCCAAAAATTAATGCAGCAATAAAAAAACAGGTTGATACTTACACACACATAATGGTTTATGGAGAGTTAATACAATCTCCACAAACATTGCTTGCGCAAAAGTTAAGCTCACTGCTTCCTCAAAACTTAAATTGTACTTATTTTACCAACTCAGGTGCAGAGGCTATTGATGGTGCTTTAAAACTTTCGAGAAGATTTACAGGTAAATACGAAATTGTTGCGTTTAAAAATTCCTATCACGGTAGTTCTACAGGCCCGTTAAGTTTAATGAGTGATGAGTATTTCACTTCTCCATTCAAACCTTTATTGCCCGGTGTAAAATTTTTAGACTTTAATAAAGTTAATCAACTTGAAAATATTACAACGCAAACGGCATGTGTAGTTGCTGAAGTAATTAAATCGGAAGAAGGGTATAAACTACCTTCCGAAAATTTCTTAGAAGAATTGAGCAAGCGATGTACACAAACCGGAACACTTTTGATTTTTGACGAAAGTCAAACCGGAATGGGGCGCACTGGCAAAATGTTCGCGTTTGAAAAATATAATGTTGTGCCTGATGTACTTGTGTTATCAAAAGCATTGGGCGGAGGTATGCCACTTGGCGCATTTATCACTTCTACAGAAGTAATGCAAAGTTTATCTAACAATCCGGTACTTGGGCACATTACGACTTTTGGTGGACATCCGGTTTGTTGCGCGGCATCGTTAGCTGCAATAGAATCGCTAATTGAGAAAAATATTTTATCAGGCATTGAAGAAAAAGAATCAATTATAAGAAATCAGCTAACGCACACTGCAATAAAAAATATTTCTGGTTGTGGTTTAATGTTGTCATTGGAATTTGAATCAAAAGAAACAAACCTTGAAATAATAAAACAATGCATTACAAACGGATTATTTACCGATTGGTTTTTGTTTGCTGAAAATAAGATGAGAATTACACCACCGTTAAATATTGCCAATAGCGTTTTATTAGAAGCTTGCAGTATAATTACTCAGTCCATAAGGAGAGTTACTCAAGAAAAATAAAAAAAACCATTCAGACAAACTTAATGTGTCAAAAACTACTTTAGCACGAAGATTGAAATACGCATTACAACATCAAACTAAAAATATATGAATGTACTTATTATTGAAGATGAAAAAGGTTTGTCGCATGAAATAGAAATATTTTTTGACCAAACAAGGTTACCACTGCGACTCTGCGTTTACAGGAAAAAAAGCAACAGAAAATTTGTTTGTAAACACTTATGATTTTGTGTTGCTCGATTTAGGCTTGCCTGATATGAGTGGATTTGACATTTTGCGCGAAGCCAAGAAAAATAGTGTTGATAGTGCATTTATTGTTCTAACTGCCCGCAGCGAGGTGGATGATAAAATTCAGGGACTTGATTTAGGCGCGGATGATTATTTGGCAAAACCATTTTCGTTGCCCGAATTGCAAGCACGTATGCAGGCTATTTTAAGACGCAAGCATGGAATTAAGGTGCAAACAATGGATATAAATGGTTTTATAATGGATTACCAAAACCGCACCTTAGATTACGACAATAAGCCTGTTATTCTTACAAAAAAAGAATTTGATTTGCTTAACTATCTTGCTTTGCATAAAGGAAGAGTATTAACACGCTCTCAACTCACAGAGCACATTTGGGGCGATGTGGCAGATGATGATTATGACTCTAATTACATTGACGTACATATGAAAAATTTACGTAAAAAACTGTCAGCACATGCACCTTGCGATTGGATTGAAACCGTAAGAGGTATTGGTTATCGGTTAAATATGAAATAGTACTTGCATCTGAAATTTTAACGCAAAGAAGTCAGCAATCGATTATTTATTTTGGCTGTCGTCTTTGCGTTTCTGTTTTAATTATCCATCAATAAAAGCAAAATTAATTTGAAACTACAACTCAAACTTGCAATATATAATGCACTGTCAAAAGCGCTTATTGTGCTTGTGTTTGGCGCTGTATTGCCAATGATTGTAGAGCGAGTTGTTTACAACCACACCGATAATAAATTGTATGCGCGCACAGAAAAAGTTTTAAAATTATTGAGCGCGGAGGCATTAATGATATTTCGCGTGAAAGTGATTGTACTTTTGAAAGTTTTAATATTTTAAAGGAAGAGTTTATTTTAATTGAACCTATACAAGACCCAAAAGAAGTAAAACCTGCAGAGGTAAGAACAGAAGATTACATTATTGAAGGCGAAACTTTAAAACATCGCTTAATCAAACAACCCTTTGTTTATGATAATCAGATTTATCTTTTAACAATTGGTGAGGGTGTTGAGGCTGTTGAGCATTTAAAATCGACTATTGCAAAGTTTTGCCTTGTAGCCACCATCATACTTATTTTTATTTCCATATTTATTGATATTGGTTTTGTGCGGTTAATGCTTAAGCCTTTCAACAAAATAATAGAAAACAAATTGACTCGTACCCACGATGCTGTTCATTTTGATGTTACCCCAGTTAAAAGCACCACTTATGAATTCAGGCATTTAGATAACAGCATCAATGAAATGATGCAGCGTGTAAAAAAATCTTTCCTTATTGAAAAAGAATTTATTACCAATGTAAGCCACGAATTACAAACCCCAATCACCATTTTAAAATCTCGTTTTGAAAACATGCTGGTGGACGAAAACGTGCCGGAAGATGTTGCAGTGAAAATTGATGACTCCATAAAAACGCTAAACAGGCTCAGCAAAATTGTAAAAGCCTTGTTAATGATTTCACGAATAGAAAATGAGCAATACCTAAAAAATGAAACTGCCGATATAAAAGAAATTACTGATGAAATTTACGAGGATATTCATGAAAGGTTGAATGACAAGAACATTACATTTTATAATAACATACAACAAACTCATATTGTATCTCCTGCAAACAAATCTTTAATTTACACTTTGCTCTATAATTTAATAGGCAATGCCATTAAATACAATGTGCCTAATGGAACTATTACGCTTAGAAACACTTCTGTTAACGACAAATATTCAATTGAAATAACAGATACAGGCAAGGGAATAGCCGAAGAAAACATACCACATATTTTTGAACGTTTCCGCAAGTTTAATAATGCCGATGAGCCCAGCTACGGGCTAGGTTTAGCCATTGTAAAAACAATTGCAGGGTTTCACCATATTGAAATACAGGTAGAATCGAAAGAATTAAAAGGTACTACCTTCAGGCTTGTTTTTAAATGAGAATTAAAACAAATATGTTTTTTTACCATATAAAACGAGTCATAGTTTTAAAGATTTTATTTCATTTTCAATTCACAGCGCGCGTACTATTTTTGAACACATAATTCAATACTAAAATGTTAAGGCTTGCAACTACTTTATTTTTTTTAAGTGCTGTTTCATTAAACTGTGTGGCTCAACAAAATGTTCGTGTCATTCAAACTTCGGGAAACGGAAACACCAGGCAAATAAATAACACTAATGTCCCAGTAATTGAAAAAAAAGTGCAGCATAAAATGTCGCCTAATTCTTCTTCAAATAAAAACGACAACAGAAAGACCATTAAGCCTGCAAGCTACAACAAATCGCAAATGCGAAATCAATCGCAAAAATCTAAATAAAACAGCATCCCGCACATGCGGGATTTTTTCTTGCCTTTAATTTTCCTGCCACAAGTAAATCCTATTTTGTAATTTGGTCAAAATTAGTTTGGTATTTACAAGCATTTAAAATATACGATAGCTTTTACGTTTTGCCTCTTACAGATCGCGCAGGGGCAAATACAATCTTATATTTCAGAAAAAAGCCTTTCGCTTGATGCTGAATATGCCATTGAAATTTTCAACACAGAAAATGGTTTACCGCAAAATTCAGTAATAGATATTTTGCAAACGAGTGATGGTTTTTGTGGGTATCAACTTTTGCGGGCTTAGTTAAGTTTGATGGAGTTAAGTTTATTGTTTACAATGTCCAAAGTAATAAAGGTTTACTGTCAAACATCTCCTTAAAATTACTTGAATCGGCTGATAAGATTCTCTACACAATTGATGATGCCGGAAGATTACTAAAGTTTGACGGAACAAGGTTTCACGTTTTAAGTAAAACAATTTCTAAGATAAAAGTTAACTCTATTTGCTCTTCAACAAACGGTAAGTTACTCGTTTCTACCAGCAAAAACGAAGTGTTTGAAGTGAAAGGAGAGGATTTTAACTTTATTTTGAAAGTAAACCAACAAAACCTTTTGGGACTTATCTCTTCAAAAAATGGAGACATTTATCTCAAATGCAGCAAGGGATTATTTACATACAATGATGGACTGCTTACCCCCGTTTTAGAGTTTGATGAGATGACAGTGTACGATATTAAAAGCGATTTGGACAATAACTTATGGGTAAGCACATCTACAGGGCTGTATAAAGTTAAGGATGATGAAACTGAACTTGTAAACGTTCCTGACTTTTCATTTAAGAGCGATACTAAAATTTTTATTGACCACAGAAATACCATTTGGATTTATAATGATATCGGAATTTTATACTCGGCTCAAAGTGATTTTACGCAACTTAACGAAGAGCATGGATTATCGTCCACAAACATTAGAGTGCTGTTTGAAGACAAAGAAAAAAACCTCTGGGTTGGTACAAACAACAACGGTTTAAATAAACTTCGTTACAAACTTTTTAGGTGTATTTCACAAGAAGATGGTTTGCTCGCTGACGGGGTAGCACCACTTTTAAAACTATCAGACCAAACCATTTTAGCGGGTAACAACTGCGGAGGGATTAACCGGTTTATCTACGGCAAAATATTTAAGAGCAAAATTCCTGAAAACAACTGTGTGTGGAGTTTAATGGAGGATGAGAAAAAGAACATCTGGATTGGAACTTATGGGGGAGGTCTTTACATTTATAATTCCGATAAAGAAATTTATCGATTTGACAGAAGAAATAATTTTCCTGCCGAATCAGTTTTTGCATTGCTTTCTGACAAAAACAATAACGTATGGGTTGGTACTGACATCGGCTTGTTTATCATCAATAAAAATAATTATGCGGTTACAAAGTTTAAATCTGAAATTTTTAACTCTAAAATCAATTATTTTTTACTGGATTCTAAAAATATAATTTGGGTAGGAACAAACAATGGCTTATATAAAATTTCGGGCACAGAAATAGAAGCATTTAATACTTACAATGGTTTGCCATCAAATACTATCAGAACAATTTTTGAAGATGCTGATGAAAATATTTGGATTGGAACAGTTGGTGGAGGATTGTGCAGGTTTAAAAACAATCAACTGCATTTATATAGCAACTTAATAAATGTATTGGGACCGGATATTTTTTGCCTTACATTAGATGATGAGGATCGTTTTTGGATAACTTCTAACAAGGGAATGTATGAGGTTAGCCGGAAGGAATTGATTGAGCATGCCGGCAACCAGCAAGTGAGTTTAAATTTTAATTTTTATGGAAGGCGCGATGGACTAAAGACAAATGAATTTAACTCTGGCTTTCAACCAAACGTTTTAAACGAAACTGATAAACAAATATGGTTTCCTACCATAAAAGGAGTTGCCATACTGAACAAATATCGATACACTAAAAACGAATACACACCTGAAATTTTTATTGAAAGAATTTTAGTTGATAACGAAGAAAAGATATCAGATAGTACTTTGTCATTGTCACGCGATGTAAAATCTTTGGAGTTCTTTTTTACTGCACCGCGTTTTCATCAGCCCGATAAAGTTTTTTTTGAATTTAAACTTGAAGGACTAAACAATGAATGGAGTCCTGCAACAAACAGTAGGTTTGCACGGTTTGCCACCATAAAACCTGGTAACTATTTTTTAAAGTGCGATTGTTTTCAAAACCAGAAACAGAAAAGAAAATTAAAATTTCTATACCAATTCCTATCTGGCAAAGAGCAATGGTTCATAGTTTCGACCTATGCAGGATTTATATTGTTGCTTTCACTTTTAATGTACTTGCGCATAAGGCATGTTCGCAAAGAGAAATAGCACGTGCAGAGGTGAATAAAAATTTTGCTGAGCTTGAACTCAAGGCACTTCAGGAGTCAAATGAATCCGCATTTTATTTTTAACTGCCTTAACACCATCAAATATTTTATCACAACCAATAATCACCAAAGCGCAAATAAATACCTAGGTAAATTTTCTAAACTGTTGCGTATGTTCTTAGACCAATCTAAATCTGTAACCATAACTTTAGATCAGGAAATAAATCTTTTGCGTTTGTATATTGAACTCGAGCAAATGCGCTTTAGCGAAGGGTTTAACTTTCACCTGCAAGTGGAATCAGACTTAGATTATCGAAATATTGAACTCCCCGGCACACTCTTTCAGCCTTATGTAGAAAATGCCATTAATCATGGCTTGATAAATTTAAAGCGAAAAGGAAACCTTAGCATTACTTTTAAAGAAGAAAACAGCGTTTTAATAGGCACCATAGATGATGACGGCATTGGACGTGATGAGTCCAAAAAATTAAAAAGCCAGAGTACCTTAAATCATACATCGCATGGCATGAAATTGATTGAGGACAGAATTAAAACCATAAATTTTATTAAAAACAGTACTATTGAAACCCAAATAATTGATAAACGTGATAAAGATAACAAGCCGATTGGCACACAAATAATAATTAAGATACCTTTACAAAAAAATTAATATCATGTTGCAAGCAGTAATTATTGACGATGAAGCAAAAGGACGTGAACTCATTAAAATGATTATAACCGCCAATTGCCCCGGTGTAAAAATTGCCGGTGAAGCATCTAACATTAAAGAAGGCTACGAGTTAATTATGCGAACTGAGCCGCATCTTGTTTTTTTAGATATTGAAATGCCCGGAGGCAGCGGCTTTGATTTGCTTGCTCGCATAAACGAAATAAATTTTGATGTGGTGTTTATAACAGCATTTGATCAATATGCAATTAAAGCCATAAAATTTTCGGCATTAGATTATTTGTTAAAACCGGTTGATGAGGAAGAGTTAATTGCCATTGTAAAAAAAGTGGAGAACAATTATGTGCGTAAAACGCATAACAATGCCGTTGCCAATCTTTTAAACAATACGAAAAAGCACAGTGAAAATGCAAAGATTGGTTTGACAACTACCGATGGGCTTGACTTTATTGAAATAAAGAACATTATGCGCTGTGAGGCTGATGGCAAATACACGTCTGTTTTTTTAAACAATGAAAAAAAATTATTGGTGAGTAAGAATTTAAAGGAGTTTGAAGATTTACTAATTGAATTTAATTTTTTCAGAATACACCATTCCCACCTAGTTAATTTAGATTATATAAAAAAATACCAGAGCGGCAGAGGCGGCTATGTGATAATGAACGATGGAAGTACCATTACAGTTTCTCAGCGCAAAAAAGAAGAATTCCTTAGTAACCTCCGCAAAGTATAAAAGCACTTGTTAAATTCGCCACCGCTTTAAGGCTATGGATATACTTATTAAGTCAGCAAAAATTATAAACCCAGCTTCCGAACATCATCTTAAAACAAGAGATATTTTAATTGTTAACGGAAAGATAAAATCTATTGCGTCAAATATTAGTGGTGATGAATGGGCTGAAATAAAAAAATACAGCTCTAAAAATTTGCATGTTTCAACCGGCTGGATTGATTTAAAGTGCAACCTTGGCGAACCAGGGTTAGAGCACAAAGAAGACTTAACCACAGGACTTAAAGCTGCCGCTGCCGGTGGTTTTACCACGGTACTAATAATGCCGTCAACCAAGCCGCCTATACAAAGCAAAGCTGATGTTGAATTTATACAGAGCAAAACAAAGCTCAATTTAGTAACCGTTTTAGTGGCTGGTTCGTTAAGTGTAAATGGTAACCAAACTGAAATGGCTGAACTGTATGATATGTACAAAGCAGGTGCAGTTGCATTTACCGATGACAAAAAATGCAACCATTCATCAGGTTTCATTATTCGTGCATTACAATATTGCAAAACTTTTAATGCACCGGTAATTGTTTTTGCCGATGATGATTCAATCAACAATGGTGCATTAATAAACGAAAGCCCTTCAAGCGTAAAAACAGGAATAAAAGGCTCACCTGTCATTGCTGAAGAACTGATAACATCACGTAACATTAAACTTTGCAATTATGCCGAAGGGCGCATGCACTTTCTACTGTATCAACTCCGCAGGCCGCGCAACTTGTTAAGCAGGCAAAAATAAAAGGCACCAACATTACTGCCGGAAGTAGCTGCACAATTTTATTGCTTGACGAAAGCAATGTAGAATCCTTTAACAGCAACTACAAAGTGAAACCTGTGTTACGCAGCAAGATTGACATTAGTTCCTTAAAAAAAGCTGTGGCTGATGGAACAATAGATGCTATTTGCAGCGACCACTCACCACAAGATATTGAAAGCAAAGAGGTAGGAGTACGATTTTGCAGCGCATGGTGTTATTGGCTTTGAAACATGCTATGCTGTGGCAAATACAGCATTGCGCAACAGCATGAGCAGCGAAGAAATTATTGAAAAATTTACAACCGGACCCGAAAAGTTCTTGCATTAACACCTTTAAAAATTGAAACTGGTGCCGATGCCAACCTAACACTTTTTAACCCTGAGCTTGAATGGACTTTTACCAAAGAAAACATTTACTCCAAATCAAACAACACACCTTTTATTGGAACTACATTTATTGGAAAAGTATTGGCGGTGGCCAATAATAATAAGTGGTTTGAGGTTTAGGCTTTAATGGTAAAACGGTTAGTTGCTTACAAATTATCCGCACTAAACATAAACGGCAGTAGTGCCTTTACATTATCAATAATAATAACCTTACCGTTTTCGCCTTGCATAATTAACCGTATGGCATGTTTGTATCTGTGTTCATATTCTGCCATTACCTGCCTGCAATCACCACATGGGCTTACAGGGCGTGGCACCGGATTGCCGCCTGCATAAGCAGCTATAGCTATTGATTTAATTTTTACATCGGGGTTATGCGCTCCTGCTGCAAAAACTGCTACACGCTCTGCACACAATCCGCTTGGGTATGCAGCATTCTCCTGGTTACTGCCGGTAACCACCACCCCATTCTCCAACAATACGGCAGCGCCAACATGATAATCAGAGTAAGGTGCATAAGCAGTTTGTGTTGCTTTTTGCGCCCGCATCAATAAGTTTTTATCTTCAGCATTTAGCTCTTCAACAGAAGCATAAAGTTCATAAGCCGAGCATGTTTCAATTTTTTCCATCCTATAATTTTACGGAAATAAAAGTAACAGATTATTAAATAACTTTGGCGGTATATTAAAAAATCAAAACCATAATGACTTTTGAATTTAAAATTGAAGAAAAGAAAGACCATGTTGTAATTTCTCTAAAAGGAAATTTATTGCAGCTAAATCAGACAATTGATTTTATGGATGAATTAAATGCCTTACTTGCTCAGAACTATGCCGTGTTTCATATTTATTTAAACGACCTTAATACAAACAGCAATGGCATCCAACTGCTTGTTAACATACTTACCAAAGCAAGAATTGCCGGTGGCGATGCACATTTCTATAATGCGTCAAAAGAGGTTGTTGACACACTAGCAACCTTAAAGCTTAACATGGTAATTAAACCTGTTGTAAGTGAATTGACCACTGCCGGAAGCTAAAATATACTTTGATATTGTCAGAAAAAACAACAAAACAGCAGTAGCAGTTCAAACCTACACTTTCTCTACCAGCAGCCTTTCACAAACTATATGACTCAATGCTTCCTTATCATACTTACCATAGCTAACTAACATTGTTTGGTCAAACTGTTCTATAAACTTTACCTTCAACTTCATACCCAAACTTAAATGGCGACTGTTAAGGAATTTTAAAAAATCTTTTGATGTGTTTATTACTGCCGATAGCTTAACCACTTCATCCGCCTCACATTCACTCAGCTTTCTATACTGCTTCCATACCATTTTCCCATTTTTATCAGGTATTGGTGAACCATGTGGATCTAATTTCGGGTAACCAAGAAGCTTATCCATTTTTTCAAAAAACTCAGCCGACTGTATATGTTCAACCTGCTCGGCAATACTATGCACTTCCTCCCAGCCAAAGCCCATCTTCTCCACTAAAAACATTTCGGTAAGCCTGTGCTTGCGTATAATAAATGCGGCTTCCTTTCTTCCTTTCTCTGTTAACCGCAAGGGTTTGTAACTCTGGTAATATACCAATTTTTTTGCCGAAAGTTTTTTCATCATGCTGGTAACGGTAGGCATTTTTATCTCCAACCGTTTAGAAAGCTCATTCACATTTACTTCCCCTTTATCATTCGAAAGACTGAGCATCGCTTTCAGGTAATTTTCTTCTGCAAGTGAATTCATTTCGCAAATATAAAAATTGAACTTAACCTCATCTTATCCATAAAATAATATATATCTAATAAATTAGTTAGTTTAATCTAACTTATTACATTTGCACATCAAACTATTATTTTAAATTAAAATGAGATATAAAAAATTGCCGCTCATTTCAATTGTTGCATTTGCAGTGGCAGTTATCGCTTCCTGCGAAAAACTTGCTCCACAGGCTCCTTCAGATGATGAAATACTTGACGGTCCACTTGAAGGACTTACAAACGAGCAACATGCGCTGTTTATAAAAGGCGATGTGGGATTTAACGATATGATTTTTACTGCTGAAACAGGTCTTGGCCCCACCTTTGTAACCACGAGTTGCGGAAGCTGCCATGCAGGTGACGGAAAGGGGCATCCTTTTACAACTCTTACCCGCTTTGGGCAAACTAATCAAACAGGTAACCAGTTTTTGCATTTGGGAGGACCCCAGCTTCAAAATAGGGCTTTGCCAGGCTACGCACCCGATCAAATTCCCACGGGCGCTACGTTTTCAAAATTTACTCCCCCTGCAGTAAGCGGCTTAGGATTTTTATACAGCGTTACCGATGCTGATATTATGGCAATGTCCGATCCTACCGATGCTGATGGCGATGGTATTTCCGGCACTCCTAACTGGATAAACATTCCTGCCTATTCAACAGTTAATCAAAATGCAATTACGCAAGGCGGCAAATACATTGGGCGCTTTGGCAGAAAAGCCGGGGCTTACGATTTGTTGCAGCAAACTTCTGATGCCTTTGCCCAGGATATGGGAATTAACTCAGTTTACAACCCCGTGGATGTGTATAGCGGACTTGAAATTGACCCTGAAGTTTCAACCCAAACAGTTAACGATATAGTATTTTATCTTAAAACGCTAAAAGCCCCTATTCAGCGAAATCAAAATGATGCGCAGGTTGTAATGGGGAAGAATATTTTTAGTCAGATCAATTGCTCTTCGTGTCATAAACCAGCGCTTACAACAGGCTACTCTCCTATTGAGCCTTTATCATTTAAAGAATTTTATCCTTACACCGATATGCTTTTGCATGACATGGGTACCACATTGGACGATGGTTATACTGAAGGAAATGCTTTGACAAGTGAATGGCGGACTCCGCCACTATGGGAACCTTGGGCTTTCGCCAAATTCACAAGGGGGCAATATTTCCTGATGCATGATGGAAAAGCGCAAAGCATTGAAGAAGCCATTTTTGCTGCACGGTGGCGAAGCGCAGAGCAGCAAACTTCAATATCAAAACCTTTCGCAAAGCGAAAGAGACGCATTACTTAAATTTTTAGAATCTTTGTAGTGGACAGAAAAGAATTTATAAAAACCTGTTGCCTAGCAGGCTTAGGTACAACGGCATTATCAGCCGTATTACAAGGTTGTGCCGCTTCTAACTATTATGCCAAAACCATTGCAGCAAATAATGTTATCACCATTGGTAAATCTGAATTTGTGCAGGTAAAAAAAGATAAAACCATTCTACGCAAGTATGTTTTGGTAAAAGTTGATAAATTCAACTTCCCCATTTGCATCTACAATTTAGATCAGCAAAAGTATTCTGCTATACTTATGGAGTGTACGCATAACAGTTGCGAACTGCGTCCGCAAGGAAATTACGTAGTATGCCCCTGTCATGGCAGTGAATTTAGCAATACGGGTATAGTGCAAAATCCTCCTGCCGAAAAAAATCTGCAAACTCTTCATATTACTTCCGACAATGAAAATATTTACCTTCACCTATAATCAACTCGCTTTTACCATTATTTTATTCTTCGCGTTTCACTCTGCAAATGCACAAAACGATACCACAAAGTTTTTTCAGCGGACTGCTGCTGACACATCCACAAAAAAATTAAATATGGATGCCGTTTATAGCCGCCCGTTTCTTACAAGCGCTAAGTTGCCCATTGCTATTGGCGGTTACTTGGAGGCTAACTCGCAGTTTCAGCAAACTGATGGTATCAACGAAGGTATTTCATTTCAATTCAGACGGTTCACCATATTTATGTCCTCCACCATTGCAAGAAGAATAAAGTTTCTTTCAGAAATAGAATTTGAAGATGGTGCTAAGGAAATTAATATTGAATTTGCTGCCCTTGAAATAGAATTTCATCCTATGTTCAACCTACGTGGCGGCATAATAATGAACCCAATTGGAGCCTTTAACCAAAACCACGATTCACCTTTATGGGATTTTATTGACAGGCCTCTTAGCACCACCACTATTATTCCTGCAACATTATCAAGTGCCGGTTTTGGATTACATGGGAAACATTTTTGGGGTAATTGGGTTTTAGGGTATGAGGCATACGTTACAAATGGTTTTGACGACAGGATAATTTCCAATGGGGGTAACAGAACATCGTTAGCTGCCGCTAAATCAAGTCCCGAACGGTTTGAGGAAAACAATAGCGGATTGCCAATGTTTACCGGAAAGCTTGCTCTTCGCAACAGGCAAGTGGGTGAAATTGGCTTATCTTATCTTACAGGTGTATATAATAAATGGAAAGAGGACGGGCTGGTCCTTGACAATAAGAGAACCGCAAGTGTTGTAGCCATTGACTTTAACACTTCACTATTTAATAGCAGGCTTAATATTACAGCTGAGGCATCAAAAGTGTTTGTAGATGTTCCCTCAACTTACAGCCAGCAATACGGTACGCAACAGTATGGTGGGTTTATTGATATTACAACTACTCTTTTGCAAAAAAATGTTTGACTGGGAAAAGCCAAACTAAATATTGGCGCGCGATTGGAGTATGTTGACTACAACGTGGGCAAATTCGCTGAAACAAATCAAAACATTGCTGATCATGTTTGGGCTATAGTTCCAGCTCTTGCCTTTCGCCCTGTTGGCTCCACTGTTATCCGTTTCAATTACCGTTACCAACGGCAAACAGATTTACTTGGCAATCCGCCTGCACTTTCTGGGATAATACAGTTTGGTTTTTCGTCTTATTTTGATAAACAAAGAGAGCACCCCCGAATGGGGTCTCTCTTTGTTTATTTACCAACCTTGTTTTTAATATTGGTGGATACTATTTTGATGTTGCTTTTACTACTGCACCACCAGTCTTACCTGTTGTTTGGCACTGTTTGACCTTACCTCTACCATGTAAACCCCTTTGCTGAGTTGGCTTACTTCTATCACGCTTTGGTTCTCGCCTTCTTGTGCATTCATCCCGCTGCTGTAAACTATTCTGCCGCTTACATCTTTCATCTCTATGCTCACTTCTTCTGCCTGCTCTGCATGATAGCTTACCGTTACTTTGTCATCTGCAGGGTTAGGGTACAGGTGGATTTGGGCGGTAGGTGCTGTTTCTGTTATTTCTACTGCCTCTCTGCAGCTTGGACTCGCACTGTATGTTCTTGTTGCCGCTCCGCAGGCATTGCTCGCTGTTAAGCTTACTGTTGCATTGCCTGTGTTCCAGTCAACCGTATAGGTACCCGTACCTTGTCCGCTTACATACACTGCCGCTGCTGACGGTAACACTGTCCAGTTTAAGCTGTATACGCCTGTTACGCCCGTTAAGCTCGAGCTGAATTGTATGCCCGCTTCGTTGTTGCACCATACTGCAGGGTTCGCTGTTATTACGCTTGGCGTGTTGGGCGTGCCTTTTACTGTTATTGTTCTGGCTGTGCTTGTACCACATCCATTGCTAGCTGTTACACTTACAGTACCCGTACTAAACGTACCAAACGATATGCTTACGCTATTGCTGCCCTGGCCTGATACTACTGTGCCATTGCTTGCACTCCACGTAAACGTAGCGCCTGCCTGTGGCGGACACTGGTAGCTTACTGTTTGTCCGCACACGCCATTGCTTATACCTGTTATGCTCGATGGTACGCCCGGGCTGCCTATAGCTATCGTTTTAGTGCGCGCTGCTGAGGTTACTCCGCATACGTTGGTGTATGTTACGCTTATATTACCGTTTAAGAACCCACTGTTAAAGGTTACTGTTATGCTGTTGCTCGTGCTTGACCCGCTGGCATTGGCTGGCAGTGTCCAGTTGTATGTGCCGGCTCCTGCATTAGGTACGCTGTACGTTTGGCTCGTGTTTGGACATACGCTGAACACTCCGCTCATTACGCCTATGGCCGATGGACTCGTGCTTACTGCCAAACATTTGGGCGCGCTGCTTACGCAACTGGCATTGGCCGTTACGCATATGCTGCCGCTTGTATAACCAACAGGCAATACTGCCGTTACGCTCGTGCTTGTGGTCGTATATGGACTCGCATTACCGTTAAACGTGGTGCCCACAGGACCTGTCCAGGTGTAGTTCTGTGCACCTACTATGGGTGCATTTGTAACTGTATACACTGCACTGCCCCCTGCACATACTTCTGTTGATCCGCTTAGTGTCGGGCTCGATAACGTGCCTCTCACCCATTGTACTTTACGCGTTGAACCTCCGCAGCCATTGGCCGCCTGTACGCCTATGTAATAACCAGAGGCTCCCCCTGACAAGGATCCAAAGGTAATATTAGCATTTGGTGTGCTGTTGGTATACGTATTGCCAGCTCCGTTAAAGTCTGTGCCGCTTGGACCATCCCATATATACTTTGTCGTTCCGCCTGATACTACAGGTACATTTATATTATTTACTACTGTGCCATTGCACGCAAACTGCGGCAAATTGTTTATCGGTGGCACTACTACGCTTGATGTTGGCGGAGATGTGCTTATGGCCCCTACGTTAAATGTATTGGTTGTTGAACATCCATTACCATCTGTTACTGTTATGGCATACGGGCCAAAGCATACTGCTATGGGGCCTAAACCCTGGTTTAAGCTGAAGTCCCCATCGGTGTTAAAGTTTGAGCCATCGTCATATAAATATGTGCCTGCTCCGGTGCCGCCTGTGGCTGATGCCAGTATCGCTCCATCGCAGATGTTGCTCGTGCCCCAGCAGCTTACGTTTGTTACTGTGCCGCCTAATGTTGGGTTGGCATTTACTATGGCCGTTACGCTGCCACTGGCTGTACATAAGTACTGGTTGGTTAACACCACTGTATATAACCCTGCATTACCTGCCGCTGCGCTGCTCGTTACCGTTGGTGTTTGCTGGCTGCTGGTAAATGGTATTGATGCAGTGGTTGTCCAGCTATATGTGGTTGTCTGACCACCGGCTGCATTGTTTGCACTTAGTGTTAATGGTAAGCCTTCGCATACCGTCTCCGTTGGATTGCCACCCTGAACTACTGGGGTGGGTGGTAGTTGGTTTACTGCTGTAACGGTGGTAGATCCTACCGCTGTACATTGGTCATATATGCCGCCTGATATATCAAGCGCTTCTAAGTTATATGTGGTAGTGGATGATGGTGATACGGTAATGCTTGCACCACTGCCGCCTGGTGTCCACGTATATGTAACCAGGGTTTGTACTGGTGGCTGTTAATGTTGCACTCTGACCCGTACAAATTGTAGGATATTCTACAGCTATGTTTACTGTAGGCGATGGAGTTACGGTAGCTTGTACAAGTGTACGGACAGATTCGCAACCGAAACCCGTGAAAGGAATTGACATACCTGAATTAATAGTACCGATAGAAGAAGCCTGAATGTTAAAATCGCTGAGGTCGTTGTTATCAGATGTTCCAATTCGCGAAACACTATTCCCTGCGGTTACAGTTGTTTGATTAATTCCCGCGCCAGTCCATTTTGTCCCAGGTGAAACGGTAAATGGTCCAATTGTTAAATTGGTAGATGCAATAGTTGTTGCATCCCAGTTTAAGGCAACAAAATCAATTATGTTACCAAGGTCGTCAATAATAATGGCCCAACCTGAAAAGCTTGGAAATGAGCCAGGATTCCACAGTATGTTACTACCCCAATAATTGGGACCGGCTGAAGCATCAGTCCAACTTAGAACTGCTCCAGAAGCTAACGTTCCGCTTAGAACCTGAATATTTGCATTAACGCTTGAAAAACCCGTATAATTATTACTTACTGCAACCCTCCACCCTGTTACATCAACAGAGTTTGGTGATACATTTTGTATTTCAAGCCTGTCAGGATCATTAATGTCAAACTCTGTAATTAACAAAGGTAAACCAGTGCCGCCACTTCCTTGCGAAGCAGCTACATAATAATCCGTGGTGCTGCTAATTGTAGGTGTGGTAAACGAAGTTCCTGTACCCACAGAAGCACCTCCTGTTGCACTATTATACCATTTTAATGTGTTACCTGCTAATGCTGTAGCCTGTAACGTTAAAGTACCGGGTCCACACCGTGTTGCTCCTGTTGTACCAGTAATCTGTGGGTTGTTAACTGTAACTTCTACCACATTCGAAAATACCTGTGTGCTTTGGCACTGCACTCTTACCTGGTACCATGTTGTTTGGGTTACAGTACCAGGAACATACACTGTTGATGTTGTACCCACATTGTTCCATGGTCCGGTGTTACTTGTGGTTGAACTTTGCCATTGAATAACTCCGCCATCCGAACCAGATACACTAAGTGTAGGTGTACCTGAGATACATATTTCTTGTATGGATGCAGAAACTGTTCCTGCTGCCGGGGTGGATCCTGTTATAACCTGTACACTGTCTTTATTTACGCAACCTGCATTAGGCCCTGCTGTATTATCAGTTGCTGTGACAATATACCATGTACTTACTGTTGGGCTAATAGAATGAGGACCGGCACCTGTAGCGGTAAACCCTGCCGGGTTGCTTGTCCATGAATAGGTATAATCAGGATCGTTACTGCTGTTTACAATAATAGATGTTGTACCACCCGGACATAGCGTTACATCTGTTGGCACAATATTCATTGAAGGCGGTGGTGTTACAGTAGCTGTTACAGGAACTCTCACCCCTGCGCATCCCAAAGAATAAAACAATTTGACTACAGCTTGACCTCCGCTAGAACTACAATTAAACAAACTGCTACCACGGTTTCCGGCAATAATGCTTGCAACAGCATTGGTGGCTGTGGTTGTTCCAATAGCATCAGTTCGGTAAGCATGAGTTGAAGTTCCAACAGGCGCAATATAAAATGAATAGGTAGCACCTGCAGGGATATTAAGATTTAAGATTGAAGTAAGAACGGTATAATTACCGGCACCCAAAGATGATACACCTGTTACAGATGTAAGTAATGTCCATCCGGCTGAAGATGTATTAGCACCGGAAACAAGCTGATAGTTATCTGGGCGATAATAAATATCCCAATCAGTAAGCGTACCTACTGTATTGTTTACATTTAAACCTAATCCGGTTAGTGTCATGCCAGTACTTGAGTTAACCAAATACATGTGGTGATACACTGGTGTAGTTGTACCGGTTATTGGTACAGATAAATCTCCTGTACCACCAGTGCCTGATGCAGGCTCGGCATAATATGTAGTTGTTGAATTAATTGCTGGTGTTGTGTAAGTGTTACCAGTAGCAAGAGGTGTGGTACTTATAAGCGAGTTGTACCAGTTAACATTATTGCTGCCATCGGCAGTAGCACCAAGAGTAACTGTTCCAAATCCACATCGCGTTCCGGGTGCTGTTGTTAATATCTGCGGATTATTTACATTAAATGTAATAACATTGGTTTGCGCTGTATTACCATTGCAAACTACTTCTACCTGATAATATGAGTTTTGCGAAATTGTTGCGGTATAACTCTGTCCTCCTGTTTGTACTAAAGTCCACGGACCGGTAGCACTTACAGTAGAAACCTGCCATAATATATCGCCACCATAATTGCCGGTTAAAGTTATTGTTCTTGATCCGGAAACACATACATCAGTTGCAGAAGTTGATATTGAACCGGCTACTACCCCTACAGTACGGGTGTCGGGCAACATCGCATCGTTGGAGTTATCTCCATCCACACCCATAGAGGTTGATGCATTAAAGGTATATACTCCGTTAGGAGACATGTTTACATTAGGAGATAATGCTACATTGGTTACAGTTCCGCTTGCAAGGGTTCCGGTTGTTAGTGTTGTACTAACAGTTGTTGTTATAGCGCCCGTAATATTACAGGTTACCGTTACCGGGTTAACACTAAAATCTATTGCTTGTGTACCGTAGTTGCGTATAGAAACAGTAATTGTTTCACCAAAGGTATAACAGCCATCGCCATCAGGTGTAATTAATGCTTCTGCACCAACATCATAAGGCGAAACGGCAAACTCATAGGCTCCAGCATCAGGTGTTGTTAAACTTCTTGATAAGTTTAAAATATCATCCAAAACTCCTACCGGGGTACCTATATTATCCAGTGCAACTGCAGAAGGTTTGTAATTTCCACCTGTTGGATTAACATACAATGGGTTAACATCTGTGCTTTGCTGATCCCATGAACCTGAATTAGCCCCTTGCCACGCAGTAAGAGTAGAAAATCCAGAAACATACCATCCGATATAATTAGTACCTGCTGGTGCTGCCATATATAAATTATTGTTATTGGATGCAGCAGTGGCAGTTGATGAAAAGTAAACACAGTATTTAATACCACTACCCGCTCTGCGAATGTCAAGTATGTTATTTCTAACCTCTGTACCTGTACCGTAGCCGTAAAATCCGGCTGTAGTTCCTGATGTGGATGCAGGATTATCAAGCACTACAGTATTGTGATAAAACAGGCAATAATTATATCCTAATGCATACATACCATAGCAGGTTCCTGTTGCTGATTCAATTCTTGTAATCAGGTTATTATAATATTTATTTTCATTTCCGGCTGTTGCTGATACTGCATTGTAAATTCCGTAAGAAGAGCTTGCGCTGCCGGTTATAAACGAAAATGAATTTCTTATCCTGTTTTTCTCAAAAAGAAGATTTAATGTACTTGTACCTACATAAATACCATACGTGGTAGTAGCATTTGTTCGTGCGGCAGTTCTTTCAATAATATTTCCTCTTACTATCGAACCCTGGTGGTAATAATGATATATCCCATAAAAATAAAAGTCTCTTATGGTGTTATTTAATACCTGCGTTCCAGTGCTTGCAATTGATCCACTAAGCGCTAAACCATAATATCCGCCATTAAGTGTGCAATTACTAATGGTATTATTACTTCCTGCTATTCCTGTAGTAGTAGCAGATGTGGCTGTTCCCGATATAGAAAACGGACAATGCAACGAGCCGGTGGCGCTGAGGCTGGCATTCATGGTGCAACCACTAAAGGTATTGTTATTTGCATCATTCCACAAGTGAACTGTAAGTGCATTGGTTGCATCAGTTCCTGTAACAACAAGATTGTTTACAGTAATAAAATCGGCACCGTTATATCCTAAAGTATAGGGTAAAACTGCTGTGCCTGCAAAGGTTAAAGTTCTTCCGTTACCATTAATAGTTATGGTATTAACAGCACTTGCTCCGGCAATTTGTGTAATGGTAACTTGTTCGTTGTATGGACCGCTTGCTGCGTTTACATTAAACACAACAGGTCCGGTTATACCACATGCCATTGCAGCTACGGCATCATTAAATGTTTGGTAGTTGGTACCCCCTGTAGGTAAACCGGAATTAATAGTGTATGTTCCGCCAGCCAATGCCAAACACAGGTTTTGTGTTGCTGTTGTATCGTTATTCTGATTCGCATCCTGCGCACCGTTAACTGTATTAATGTATGCCTCTAATGAAGTTGTTCCGGTTAGGTTATACTGCACTGTAAAGCTGATTTGCTGAGATGTTAATCCTGCAATGTTTAATCCGCTAAAGGCTTCTGTAACCGGTGTACCCCCATCGGTGTAAGAAAGATTTAAATCGGTAATGGTATTAGCGGTATTGTTAAAAATATTTACTGTAATAGTTTGCAGTCCAGCACTTACCGGAGGAAGCGGAGCAACCCATGAAATGGCAGCATCAGATGATGGTGGTGAAAACTCATACGCACCCATATCAGGAGTAGCGCTTCTTGAAGTATTTTCAATATCTACTGCTACTCCAAGGTTAAGCGCCAAATCATTCATTGCACCTGATGTAGGCGAGTAGTCTTCAGCTCCAGGTGCTGCATAAATCGGATCAACACTTAGGCTATTGGCATCGTAGCCCGATGCACCTTGCCATGCACCAAGCGTTGCATAAGATGTTCCGTTATATCCAACATTTATGGTGCCCGGAGCACTTATATAAAGGTTATTATAATTACAGGTGGCAACTGCTGCAGTAGTAAAATACAAGCAATGCTTGTTGGTTCCGGCACCGCCTCTGGTTATGGTTATATTATTGTTTCGTACATCATAAGCAAGCGTGCCAGATGAATAAATTCCATTGGTGGTACTTGTTGTAGTGGCAGCTGTATGATCCAATGAAATGGTATTATGCCATGCCTGCCAGTAATCAGCACCAGTTGAATATATACCATACAATATCCCATTACCATTCATTTCGGTAATAAGGTTATTAATAAATTTATTTTCATTGCCCACACTTGCATCACCTGTAATATAAATTCCATAGTTTGTAGAAGTGCTTGCCGTATTTCCGCTAAACGATTTTCTGATGCGATTGCGCTCGGCTAAATGATTGGTACAAGAAGCAACATAAATTCCATAAAAAGTACTCAAATCAGTTCGTGTGGGTCTTTCAATAACACACCCACGGTTTATGGAGCCGATTTGGTTGGCATTATACATACCATATAGGTAAAATTCCCTTATATTACAGTTTAACGATTGGTTGTTAGACCCCGAAACAAAGGTTAATCCATAATAACCACCGCTTGTATTACAGTTGCTAGCAGTATTGTTACTGCCGCCTGTTCCGGTAGTGGTGGCAGATGTTGCAGAACCACTAATAGAAAACGGACAAACCGTACTTCCCGTTACTCCTGTTGGGGCTGTAAATGTGCAATTGTTAAAGGTATTGTTATCCGCACCATTCCATAAATGGCAGCTTAATGCATAAGTAGTACCTGTTCCGGTTACATTCAGGTTATTAATAACAAAATAATCGCTTCCATTTAATATAAGTGTGCCAGGTGCTGTACTTACTGATGCTGCAAAAGTTAATGTATTGTTATTTCCATTAATAGTAATTGTGTTAGTTGATGAAACACCTGTAACTGCTGGAAACTCTACTTGTTCTGTGTATGGACCGCTTCCGCTAACTACATCTACCACTATGGCTCCGCCAATGCCGCAAGTTAATGCGTTTTTAAAATCATTGAATGTTTGAAAATTTGTACCTCCTGTTATAGCCCCTGAGTTAATGGTATAGTTACCGCCAGGAAATGGAGGGTTTACTGATACTAAAACAGGAGTACTATTTTGTGAGTTACCACTGCATGTTACCTCGCAACGATAGTATTTTGTTGAAGTTGCAGGAGTGTTTAATGAAGAGCTTGTAGATGACGAACCAAGATTGGTGTAAGGGCCGCCAATTAAAGTTGACTCTTGCCATTGATATGTTTGTCCGGATCCTACAGAGTTGCCTGATAATCCCAAAGAAATATTTTGTGACACACATAGTCCTGAAGCTGGATTTGCGGTTGCTGTGCCAGGTGTTGGGGGAGAACTACAAACTAATAAGGAGAAAGGAGTAAAAGTCCAAACATCATTATCCGTAACTGCAGTTCCATTTGTAGGTGAACCATGTGTTATATTGGGCGAAGCTGCATCTTGTACTGCAAAAGTGGTGCTGTATTGTAAACCAACTGTTGTTGTGCCCGTGGCATTAATATTATACATATCAATAACATATACATTATTGGTTGTTTCCTCCAATACTGTAGCAAAATATGCAAAAGACAGATTAGGATTTCCATATTCAAAAGAATAATACTTGATCCATAACTGTCGGTTGGGTGCAGTGCCAAATACTTTATAATAAACCTGATCTCCCGTTCCGGTTGGTGGGGCATTTGTAAATGCATCCCACATTAAAGCTATACTTTGATCAGGCAAGGCTGATGAAGGCAATGCTGCATTATCACCCGGCAATGAAGCTGCACCGGTAGTAAATGTTAATACTCCATTTTGGCTGACTTTAAAAGCACTTACTGAAGACCCAAATAATGTAAAAGAAAAAGGTACCGTAACATTACTTGACCATTGATTAGCGCTTAAACCGCCAACTGAACCGGCAATAGATGTCCATCCGGTAGTTGTAGCATCTGTTTCGGTATTTAATCCTCCAGGGTGAGCTGTAACGTTAGCCTGAAAACTTATGTTATAGCTTTCAGACTGTGCACAAAGTTCAATTCTTGATAAACTAAGAATCAATAAAGCCATGGAAAACAGCCAGCGATTGATAAACGCCTTTTTGTAAAGTTTGATTTTGTTCATTTGATTTTGGTTTTAAGTTATATAGTTAAAATAGACTTTTTATTCCTAAACATAACAAAGGACTAAATCTTCGCCACTACATACTAAGCTAAGCCCCCCGATAATAAATTTAATGATTCAATTCCTTGTAACCCAGTTTACAGTTTTCAGAAATATTTAAAATGGAAACGTATCAAATAACTACCCCTCCTCAGTTATTCGTTATTAATCTCACCCAAATAGTTATGCAAGTATATTAATTAATTTTAGTAAACAAATTTTTTGTAAAAAAATTTAACACTACTCTACAGTAAAATTCAAATAACTTTCCATTAATCCAATAATAATATACTTAATTAAGCTCATTAATACCAACCTTGTTTTTAATATTGGTGGGTACTATTTTGATATTGCTTTTACTACTGTACCACCAGTCTTACCTGTTGTTTGGCACTGTTTGACCTTACCTCTACCATGTAAACCCCTTTGCTGAGTTGGCTTACTTCTATCACGCTTTGGTTCTCACCTTCTTGTGCATTCATCTCGCTGCTGTAAACTATTCTACCGCTTACATCTTTCATCTCTATGTGTATTGCAATTTCAGATATGTCCGGAAAAAAAATCTATTCCGACAATCTTGCCATTGGTTCATTGAGTCTAAAAATTGACCCGGCAATTTTTAAGTCGGGAATCTACTTTGCAACTATAACTGATGGCAACTCAACTCAAACGCAAAAATTAGTTATTGAATAATTTGATGCGGAAAAAGAATCAACCTTTTTAGTTTACAAGATTTATTCCATCAAAAAAATAATGAATTAAATAACCACTAATTCGTTTTTTACCTCTGAAGCAAGCTTTACAAAATCGTCAAACAAATAACGCGAGTCGTTAGGGCCGGGAGCAGATTCGGGATGATACTGAACCGAAAAAGCCCTTTTGTTTTTTACTCTTATACCTTCAATTGAATTGTCGTTAAGATTAATGTGTGTTATTTCTACCTTATCGTTATCAAAAGTATCGTTTGGTATTACCCCAAAGCCGTGGTTTTGAGATGTTACTTCGCAGTGTTTTGCAAATAAATTTTTAACAGGATGATTAATTCCTCTGTGCCCGTTAAACATTTTAAAAGTTTTAATGCCACAGGCTTCGGCAAGCATTTGGTGCCCGAGACATATTCCAAACAATGCTTTGTTAGCGTCAACAATTTCTTTTACGGTGTTTACCACTTTTGGCATTACGGCAGGGTCGCCAGGTCCGTTGCTTATTAAATAACCATGCGGGTTCCATTTTTCCATTTCGGCAAATGTTGTATCCCACGGAAAAACTTTTACGGCACATCCCCTGTCGCTCAGGCATCTTAATGTATTTTCTTTTACGCCCAAATCGAGCACTGCTATGCGTATATCATTTGCGTTGCCGTAAGTGTAATCTTTAGTGGCAGAAACAGTTGATGACAATTCCAATCCTTCCATTGAAGGAATAGATTTTAAAACAGTTTGCAGTTTGTTTAAATCGGTTTCTTCTGATGATATAACTGCATTCATTGCACCTTTATCTCTAATGTGTTTTACCAAAGCACGTGTGTCAATCTCTGAAATAACAACCATGCTTTGTTCAATGAAATAATCGCTGATGCTTTGGGTGGCTTGCTTGCGTGAGTAGTGTGATGAAAAATTCCTGCAAATTAATCCTGCAATTTTTATTGATGATGATTCGCGCTCTTCGGCTTTTATTCCGTAATTACCAACGTGTACATTGGTCATTACCATTAATTGGTTTTTATAAGATGGGTCGGTAAATACTTCCTGGTATCCTGTCATGCCTGTGTTAAAACAAATTTCTCCTGTAGCAGTCCCAATTTTTCCTTCTGATTTTCCGTGAAAAACGGTGCCATCTGCGAGCATTAAAATTGCCGGTGATTTCCTGTAGTATTTCATTTTATATTACCGTTTTGAATTTTGAATTAACTCTTAAGCTCTTGTTTATAATTACAACATTAAAAAAAAGGGACAATACTTTTCGTAGTGTCCCTTTTTATTTTTATTAACTGAATTCAATTTCAATTGCTTTATTCTGCTACGCCTTCCTCTGTTTTTGTTTCTGTTGTATCGGCAGCTTTTGCTTTAGGTGCAGCTTTTTTTCTTGCGCCTCTGCGTGTTGTTGCTTTGCCTTTTTTAGCTGCACCGGCTTTCTTTTCATTACCATACAACTCGTTAAAGTCAACCAACTCAAACATACATGTTTCAGCAGCATCGCCCGGTCTGAAACCGGTTTTGATCAAACGTGTGTAACCGCCTGGTCTGTCAGCAATTTTTGGTGCTACTGTTTTAAACAATTCGCTTACTGCATATTTATTTTGCAGGTAGCTAAAAACCACACGTCTTGATGCGGTGGTATCTGATTTTGATTTAGTAATAAGCGGCTCCACATATTTACGCAAAGCTTTTGCCTTGGCAACTGTTGTGTTTATACGTTTCTCCAATATAAGAGAAGATGCCATGTTAGATAACATTGCAGCCCTGTGGCTTGCTGTTCTTCCTAAGTGATTTACTGTTTTTCCGTGACGCATATCTTATGCTTTATTGTATTGCTTCAGCAGCAATGGTATTAATTAATTTTCTTTTACTATTCCGTATTTTGCTATATTCATTCCAAATGTAAGGTTCTTGCTTCGTACAAGTTCCTCCAATTCGGTTAAAGATTTTTTACCAAAGTTGCGGAATTTTAATAAATCGTTTTTAGTGAATGATACCAAATCACCCAGCGTATCAACATCGGCAGCCTTTAAACAGTTTAATGCACGCACGCTCAAATCCATGTCAATTAATTTGGTATTTAATAACTGACGCATATGCAATGTGTTCTCATCAAACTCTTCTGTTGGAGTTTTTGGTTTTGTATCAAAAGTCATTTTCTCATCAGAAAACAACATAAAGTGGTGAATTAAAATTTCAGCCGCTTCTTTCAATGCATCTTTAGGATGAATAGAGCCATCGGTAGTTACTTCCAAAACCAATTTTTCGTAATCAGTTTTTTGTTCAACACGATAGTTTTCTATAAAATATTTTACATTTTTTATTGGCGTGTAAATAGCATCCATAGGAATGGTGCCTACACTATGTGCATTTGATTTATTTTCTTCTGCCGGAACATAACCACGTCCTTTTTCAATGGTTATATCCATTTGAATTTTTACGTTACCGTCCATTGTGCAAATAACCAAATCAGGATTCAACACCTGAAAGGCCGATGTGTGCTTTGCAATATCACCGGCTGTAACTGTTTCTTTTCCGTTTACCAATAAAGAAACCTTTTCTGTTTCTGTTCCTTCCAATTGTCTTTTAAAACGAACTTGCTTTAAATTTAAAAGAATTTCCGTTACATCTTCAACTACTCCTTTAATGGTAGAAAATTCGTGGTCAACGCCAGCAATTTTCACATTGGTAATTGCATATCCTTCTAAAGAATTTAAAAGTATTCTGCGAAGCGCATTACCTATTGTAATTCCATAACCGGGCTCAAGCGGGCGAAACTCAAACTGACCGAATGTTTCGGTAGAGTGGTTCATTATTACTTTGTCCGGTCTTTGAAATGCTAATATAGCCATGTTTATTTTTTTTGTTTTATGATTTTATTTCTGATTATTTCAATGGTTATTATCTGAGTAGCAAACACTCAATAATTCAATCTCTCGATAACTCTGTCCCTAATTTTTTACTTAGAATACAATTCCACAATCAATTGCTCTTTTATATTCTCAGGAATTTCATCGCGAGAAGGTGCATTTAAAAATTTGCCGGTAAGTGAAGTGCTATCCCACTCTAACCATGCATATTTGTTTGCACGGCTACTTAATGAATTGGCTATAACCTCCAAGGATTTTGCTCTTTCACGTACTCCAATAATATCTCCAGATCTTAATAGATATGATGATACGTTTACAACCTGACCATTAACTGTAATGTGGCAGTGAGAAACCAACTGCCTGGCCGCCTGGCGCGATGGGGCAATACCCATTCTGAAAACTACGTTATCAAGTCTTGATTCAATAAATTTTAAAAGGTTTTCACCGGTAATTCCATCTTTACGCGAAGCCAAATCAAATATTTTGGCAAACTGTCTTTCAAGAATTCCGTAAGTGTATTTCACCTTTTGCTTTTCAGCCAACTGAATTCCGTACTCACTTTGTTTTGTGCCACGCTTTTTTGTCAAGCCATGTTGCCCCGGTGGGTAATTACGCTTTTCAAAATATTTATCGGGTCCGAAGATTGGCTCACGGAATTTTCTTGCAACTTTTGTTTTTGGTCCTATATATCGTGCCATTATTTTATTATTATTTTTTATTGATGGAATTGTTGATCTAAACTAAGAACTACTACTCCTTACTAAATTATATTCTTCTCTTTTTAGGTGGGCGGCATCCGTTGTGCGGCATGGGTGTTATATCAACAATTTCTGAAACTTCTATTCCTGCTCCATTCAAAGTTCTTATTGCCGACTCGCGACCCGCACCTGGTCCTTTTACATAAACCTTTACTTTACGTAATCCTAAATCAAAAGCCACTTTAGCACAATCTGTTGCCGCAAGCTGCGCAGCATAAGGGGTATTTTTCTTTGAGCCTTTAAAACCCATTTTACCTGCACTTGCCCAGCTTATAACCTGCCCGTTCATATTGGTAAGACTAATGATAATGTTGTTGAACGTAGCATTAATGTGTGCTTCGCCATTTGCTTCAACTTTTACTACACGCTTTTTGCTGGTAGCTTTTGCTGCCTGTGCTGCAGACTGTTGTTGTTTTGCCATTTTTTATTTTAAGAGATGGGGTATTTGAGATATTGGGTAATCAGGTGTTGAACTCTTAATTCTTTTCCAGAATAACTTAATTACCTCAATTACCTTAATTGCTATTTTTTACTTGGTTACTTTCTTTTTGTTTGCTACTGTCTTTCTCTTTCCTTTACGTGTGCGGGTGTTGTTTTTTGTACGTTGTCCGCGCACAGGTAATCCAATACGATGGCGCACTCCACGATATGCACCAATATCCATTAGACGCTTAATGTTTAACTGTACTTCACTGCGTAAAGAGCCTTCTACTTTCAGGTTATCATTAATGAACGAACGGATTTTGTTCAATTCATCATCATTCCACTCCTGAACCTTTTTGTTCCAGTCAATTTCGCAAGTGGTTAAAATTTGTTGAGCGGTAGAACGACCAATACCAGTAATATAGGTCAATCCTATTTCGCCTCTTTTGTTTTTTGGTAAATCTACTCCTGCTATACGAGCCATTTATTTTATAATTATAAATTATGATTTTGAGTTATGAATTGAGTTTGATTTGAATAATAAAATTAATCCTATTCTCAATTCGCATTGCTTATCCCTGACGTTGTTTAAAACGGGGGTTCTTTTTGTTAATCACATAAAGTCTGCCTTTGCGTCTTACAATTTTGCACTCGGCACTTCTCTTTTTTAATGATGGTTTAACTTTCATTTTCCTTTTGTTTATGGTTTGTTATCTAAAGTTTGAGATTA
This sequence comes from Bacteroidota bacterium, assembly GCA_016714005.1. GTDB lineage: Bacteria > Bacteroidota > Bacteroidia > AKYH767-A > OLB10 > JADJOA01. The sequence goes on along the minus strand of JADJOA010000001.1, from coordinate 130,537 downwards.
GCCATATTGCCAACATCAAACCTTTAGCTTCAAACTTATTTATACCTATATGTTATTCTTCCTTTTGTTAAATCGTAAGGTGATAATTCAACTTTCACTTTATCGCCCGGCAAAATCTTTATATAATTCATTCTCATTTTCCGCTTATGTGGGCAATAATTTCGTGACCATTTTCCAACTCAACTCGAAACATGGCATTTGATAATGCCTCGGCAATGGTGCCGTCCTGTTCTATCGAATTTTGTTTTGCCACTTATATTTTTATTATTAAATGTTTATTTAAATTTTCGTTTTTCAATTCCTCTGCTTCTATCAGTTCAAACGATGAAAGAATGTTTGGCTTTAAATTATCTATCGCCACTGTATGTTCAAAATGTGCTGAACACTCCCCGTCATTTGTAATTATTGTCCAGCCATCTTTAAGCTGCCTCACATTTTTGTTCCTTTATTAATCATGGGTTCAATGGCTATTACCATTCCAGGTTTTAATAAAGGCCCTGTTCCTGCTTTGCCAAAGTTTGGTACTTCAGGTTTTTCGTGCAACTCTGTTCCTATTCCATGGCCAATTAATTCTCTTTACCACACCGTATCCGTTTGCTTCGCAATATTTTTGAATGACATTGCTTACATCTCCTACCCCTGTTTCCTGCAATTGCCTTCTGAATTCCCAAGTACAAACTTTCCTTGGTAATCTTTAGCAATTGCAACACATCATCATCTACATTACCAACTGCAAATGTGTAAGCAGAATCTCCATAGTATTTGTCTTTAAGAACTCCACAATCAATTGTAATGATGTCTCCGTCTTTCAACTCACGCAGTGAAGGTAAGCCATGCACAACCTCGGAATTAACCGAAATGCAAAGTGATGAAGGAAATCCATCATAACCTTTAAACGCAGGTTTTGCATTGTGCGAAAGGATAAAGTCTTCAGCAATTTTATCTAACTCAAGCGTAGTAACACCTGGTTTGATATGCGCTGCAACTTCAGCTATCGTTTTCCCAACAAGTAAAGAACTAACTCTTATTAATTCAATCTCCTCTTTTGAGCGAATATTAATGCCCACTTTCTCCCTCCCGCTTTTTATTGTACAGGTGCATTAATTGATGAGCGACCTTTAATTCTTCCCGACTTCATCAACCCATCGTAGTGTCTCATCAATAAATGACTTTCTATTTGTTGTAATGTATCTAATACTACACCCACTAAAATCAGCAATGATGTACCGCCATAAAACTGCGCAAAGTTTGTACTTACTCCGCCCAACGTTGCAATAGCAGGAAGAATGGCTACAAATGCAAGGAATATAGATCCTGGCAAGGTAATTCTTGACATAACATCATCAATAAAACCTGCGGTTTGTTTGCCGGGTTTTACTCCCGGAATAAATCCGCCATTCTTTTTCATATCATCAGCCATTTGATTTGGGTTAACAGAAATAGCAGTATAGAAATATGTAAATATTATAATAAGTAATGCAAATGTGAAATTATACCAGAATGATTCATAACGTGTGAAGTGGGAGAAAAAACCCTGCATACCTTCTGACTCAGGAAAAAACTGTGCAATGGTTGCAGGTATAAACATAATTGCCTGAGCAAAAATGATTGGCATTACACCGGCAGCATTAACCTTTAATGGGATGTACTGACGAACGCCACCATACTGTTTGTTGCCAACAATTTTCTTGGCAAACTGTACAGGAATTTTTCTGGTGCCTTGTACCAACATTATGCTTATTACAACTATTATAAACAATGCAACAATCTCAACAAGGAAAGCAATTAATCCACCAGCATTTTGGTTTAAGCGGGCAAGAAACTCGTCCTTTAAAGCAAATGGTAAGCGGGCAATGATTCCAATCATGATGATGATAGAAATACCATTGCCAATTCCTTTTTCCTGTATTCTTTCACCCAGCCACATTACAAACAAAGTTCCGGCAATAAGTATGATGATGGATGTTGTCCACCAAAAGGCGGGAGAAATTAAATCGGGTTGGTTATAAGCAACAATTGCTGATTGAGATTGCGCGCGCAGATTAACCAAATAACCCGGTGCCTGACCTAATGTAACCAGCACAGTTAAAAATCTTGTGATCTGGTTCAAACGTTTTCTTCCGCTCTCTCCCTCTTTTTGCATTTTTTGAAATAAGGTACTGCTATTCCCAAGAGCTGCACTATAATAGATGCAGAGATGTATGGCATAATTCCCAATGCAACAATCGAAGCCTGAGAGAACGCGCCACCTGCAAACATATCAAGCAAGCCAAATATTCCGCCCGATGCCTGACTTTTAAGCCACCCAACTGATCAGGGTCAATACCGGGCAATACAATGTGAGATGCCAAACGATAGATGGCAATAATCAACAATGTATTGAGCAGCTTGTTGCGAAGCTCTTCAATAGAAAAAATATTTTTTAATGTCTTGACAAAGTCCTTCATATTATTTTATGATGTTAACCGAACCGCCTGCATTTTCAATTGCACTTTTTGCTGTGGCGCTAAATGCATGAGCGCTTACGTTTAATCTGCTTTTTACTTCGCCTCTGCCTAATACTTTTACTAAATCGTTCTTAGAAGCAAGCCCGTTACTGCACATTACTTCATGTGTAAATTCAGTAATTCCTTTTTTTGATGACAACGCCTCCAGTGTATCCACGTTGATAGATTTATACTCAACACGGTTAATGTTTTTAAAACCGAATTTAGGTAAACGTCTTTGCAACGGCATCTGCCCACCTTCAAATCCAATTTTGCGTGAGTTACCTGAACGTGATCCGGCACCTTTGTGTCCGCGAGTAGACGTACCACCATGCCCGGAACCTGTTCCGCGACCAATTCGCTTCCTGTTTTTTGTAGAACCTTGTGCAGGTTTTAAATTACTTAAGTTCATCTTTTAATAGCTTATTCTTGTACGGTAACTAAATGTTTTACTTTTTCAATCATGCCACGCATGGCCGGGTTATCGTTCATTTCAACAACCTGGTGTAGCTTTCGGAATCCCATTGCCTCCAGTGTATTTTTCTGGCGCTTACTTTGGTCAATTCCGCTCTTTACTAATTTTACTTTTATCTTTCCCATTTGGAAACAGTTGTTTATTATCCGTTAAATACTTTTGAAAGTTTTACACTTCTTTGCTGAGCAACAGCAATGGCATCGCGCATGTTGCTTAATGCATCAATAGTTGCTTTAACCACATTGTGAGGATTTGAAGATCCTTTAGATTTAGCCAATACATCATGTATTCCTACACTCTCCAATACAGCACGCATAGCACCTCCGGCAATTACACCTGTACCAGGCGCAGCAGGCTTTAAGAACACGGTTGATCCACCAAATTTTCCAACCTGCTCGTGCGGTACTGTAGTTTTGCTTACAGGAACTTTTACCAGGTTCTTTTTTGCATCATCAATACCTTTTGCAATAGCATCGGTTACCTCTTTGGCTTTACCCAATCCGTAACCTACCACCCCCTTTTCATCACCTACTACTACTATGGCAGAAAATGTAAATGCACGACCTCCTTTGGTTACTTTGGTAACACGGTTAACGGCTACCAAGCGGTCTTTTAATTCCGTTTCGGATGATCTAACTTTCTTTGTGTTTGTTGCTAACATTTTTAATTTTTTCTTTTTTTAAAATACCAATCCTGCTTCTCTTGCACCTTCGGCTAAAGCTTTAACTCTGCCATGATAAAGGTAACCGCCACGGTCAAAAATCACTTTGTCTATACCTTTTTCTTTTGCTCTTTCAGCAATTAGTTTACCAACAGAAACAGATTTTTCACTTTTAGTTTTTCCACCTACTCCCTGCTCTTTTGATGATGCTGCGGCAAGGGTGTTGCCTTTTAAATCATCAATGATCTGAACATATATTTCGGAATTACTGCGAAATACCGAAAGCCGTGGGCGCTCTGCCGTACCTTTTACATTTTTGCGGATACGGTAGCGTATTTTTCTTCTTCTTAAAGATTTATCGCTTTGCATGATTACTTATTTATTTTTTAGCTGCAGATTTTCCTGCTTTCTTTCTTAATACTTCTCCTGTAAACTTAATACCTTTTCCTTTATATGGTTCAGGTGCACGCAGCGAACGGTTTTTTGCCGCATCAGCGCCAATCAATTGCTTATCGTGGCTCTCAAGTGTGATGGTAGGATTACTACCTCTTTCTGTTTTTGTAGCAACTTTAATTTCTTTTGGCAATTCAAACACTACATGGTGAGAGTGTCCTAAAACCAAATCCAACATTTGCCCTTGATTTGAAGCACGGTAGCCTACACCAACCAACTCCTGATTGATAGTATATCCTTTAGATACACCTATTACCATGTTGTTGATTAATGAACGATACAATCCATGCAATGCACGGTGCTGTTTCATTTCCGATTTGCGGTTAACGTTTATTGTGTTTCCGTCAACTTCAACAGTTACACCATTGGCAAGTTGTTGCTTCAACTCTCCTTTTGCTCCTTTTACAGTAACAACATTTCCGCTAACGCTAACAGTAACTCCGCTTGGAATTGATATTGGAAGTTTTCCTATTCGTGACATTCTATTTACTGATTTTACTTTTATTGATTAATAAACATAACAAAGTACTTCACCTCCCACGTTCAGCGTTTTTGCTTCTTTATCCGTCATTACTCCTTTAGAAGTAGAGATGATAGCAACACCTAAACCATTTAATACACACGGTAATTTTGTGTGATTTACATACTTACGCAAACGTGGTTTGCTTATTCTTGATAAAGAGGTGATAGCTGATTGCTTTGATACAGGATGATATTTTAAAGCAACTTTGATTAAGCCCTGTTTGTTTGCAGTGGCTTCAAACTTATAGTTTGCTATATACCCTTTATCGTAAAGAATTTTTGTTATTTCTTTTTTAAGATTTGAAGCCGGAACATCAACAATGCGATGATTTGCTTTTATCGCATTGCGAAGTCCGGGTTAAATAATCTGAAATCGGATCCGTCATTTTCCTAATTATGAATTATGAATTGTGAGTTATGAATTATGAATTGTTACCAGCTTGATTTTGTTACACCGGCAATTTTTCCTTCCAAAGCCATTTTGCGGAAAAGGTTACGAGATATGCCGAACGTGCGTATGTAACCACGAGGACGACCGGTAATCATGCAACGGTTGTGCAAACGAACCGGTGAAGAACTCTTAGGCAGTTTTGCCAATCCTTCGTAATCTCCGGCTGCTTTTAGTTCCGCACGTTTAGCAGCATACTTAGCAACTAATTTTTGCTTCTTTCTGTCTCTTGCTTTAATACACTCTTTAGCCATTTTTTATTTATTGGAAGTGATTTTTAATTATTGTTTGTTTTAAAAGGGAAACCAAATTCTTTAAGTAATTCCATTGCTTCATTATCGGTAGGTGCCGATGTAACAAATGTTATATCCATACCTCTTATTTTGGTAACCTTATCAATATCTATTTCAGGAAAGATGATTTGCTCAGTTATACCCAGCGTATAATTACCTCTTCCGTCAAAACCTTTATCGCTGATTCCACGGAAATCGCGGATACGGGGTAAAGCAACTGAAATTAGACGATCCAAAAATTCAAACATTCTGTCATCACGCAAAGTAACCTTAACTCCTATTGGAACTCCTTTACGTAATTTAAAGTTAGATATATCTTTCTTGGAGAAAGTAGCAACAGCTTTTTGTCCAGAAATGGTTGACATTTCTGCCATTACTGCATCAATAATTTTTTTATCGGCAGTAGCATCGCCAACTCCCTGGTTAATACAAATTTTTGTTAAACGAGGAACCTGCATAGCGCTTTTGTAATTGAAGCGTTTTTGCAAAGCAACTGTTACCTCTGCTTTATACTTTGTTTTTAAACGTGGTGCAGTTTTCATTATTTAATTACCTCCCTGATTTTTTTGCGTAACGTACAATTTTACCGTCTTCTATTTTACGACCCACACGTGTTGGTTTACCATTCTTTGGGTCTATCAACATTAAGTTTGAAATATGAACAGGTGCTTCCTTTTTTACAATTCCGCCCTGTGTGTTTTTTGCATTTGGTTTTGAGTGTTTAGAAACAACGTTAACGCCTTCAACCAATACGCGGCTTTTTTCCAATATAACTTCTAGTACACGTCCCTGCTTGCCTTTTGACTCACCAGACATTACCTGAACCATGTCGCCTTTTTTATTTTAAGCTTTATCATTTTTTTTAATCTTATTGATTATAATACTTCGGGGGGCAAGTGATACAATTTTCATGTATTGTTTTTCGCGTAGCTCACGTGCAACGGGTCCGAAAATACGCGTACCTCTTAATTCGTCCTGTGCAGTTAATAACACCACTGCGTTATCATCAAACCTGATGTAAGATCCATCATTACGTCTTACTTCTTTTTGAGGTGCGAACTACTACAGCTTTAGAAACAGTTCCCTTTTTTACGTTACCTGCAGGCAATGCATGCTTTACGGTAACAACTATTTTATCACCCAGTGATGCATAACGCTTTTTTGTTCCACCTAACACACGAATGCACAGAACTTCTTTTGCTCCGCTGTTATCAGCAACTTATTAATCTTGATTCTGACTGTATCATTTTGTTTTGAGTTTATTATTTATAGTTAAGTGTTAATTTGAAACCTCAACCATAAACGACTAACATTCTTATTTTGCTTTTTCCAATACTTCAACCAATCTCCAGCGTTTTGTTTTACTCAACGGACGTGTTTCCATAATTAAAACTTTATCACCCACGTTACCTGTATTGTTTTCGTCATGGGCTTTAAACTTGCTGGTCTTTTTAATGAACTTACCATACTTTTCGTGCTTCACCTTACGCTCTTCGGCAACGGTAATTGTCTTGTTCATTTTACTGCTGGTAATTACACCTATTTTGGTTTTACGCAGCGAGCGTGTTACTTCTGTCATTGTATTATGCTTTACTGTTGACTTTTGTCTTTGGTTGAATTCTGTTTTTAAACGGGCAATAAGTTTGCGCGTGGTTCTCATTTTTAACGGATTATCAATTGGAGAAACAGCGTGGCTCATTTTCATTTTCTGTAAGCTCTCTTTTTCTTCGCTTATTCTTACCCTGATTTCATCAGTGGTTAAGTCTCTTAATTCTGAGTTTTTCATTTCTTTAATTTATAACTTGGATTAAGCAGCGTAATCTCTGCGGGTAATAAATTTGCTGTTAACAGGAAGTTTCTGAGAAGCCAGACGCATTGCCTCTTTGGCTGTTTCCAACGGAACACCATCAGCTTCAAATATGATAGTACCCGGCTTAACAGGAGCCACCCAAAACTCAGGGGCACCTTTACCTTTACCCATACGTACCTCTGCAGGTTTGCGGGTTACAGGCTTATCAGGAAACACTCTGATCCATGTTTGTCCTTCTCTTTTTAAATATCTTGTAAGTGCAACACGTGCTGCTTCAATCTGACGTGAAGTAAGGAAAGAATTTTCCAGACTTTTTAGTGCGAATGAGCCAAAGGAAATTTCATGACCACGAGTGGCATTTCCCCTGTTGCGCATTTTCTGCCGCTTCCTGAATTTAGTCTTTTTTGGCTGTAACATTGCTCAAATTATTTTCTACTCTTTAAATTCTTTTACTCGTAGTATTTTTTATCTGTTGTTATTTCTTCTCTGGCCACCGTCACCACCGCTTCTGTTTCCGCCTCTTCTGTCGCCACCACCTCTCCTATCGCCACCACGGTTGTCTCTTCTATCTCCTCTTTCGTTTCTTTCGCCTCTCATTCCATCAGGCTTGCCCGGCTTGCCTTGTGCGGCAGAACCAATGTTTGGAGATAAATCTTTTACCGAAAACTTCGCCTTTGCAAATCCACACTTTCACTCCTAATTTTCCGTAAGATGTTTGTGCCTCTGCAATAGCAAAATCAATATCGGCACGGAAAGTATGTAATGGAATACGTCCTTCTTTGTACTGTTCGGTACGGGCAATCTCAGCTCCTCCAATACGACCGGCAACCATCACTTTAATTCCTTCTGCACCCATTCTCATGGTAGAAGCAATAGCAGTTTTAATGGCCCTGCGGTAAGAGATACGTGCTTCTAACTGACGGGCAACGCCATCAGCTACCAACATTGCATCAAGTTCAGGTCTTTTTACTTCAAAGATGTTTATCTGAACTTCCTTTTTGGTAATCTTCTTAAGCTCTTCTTTTAATTTATCTACTTCGCTACCGCCTTTACCAATTACAATACCAGGACGGGCAGTGTGAATGGTAACTGTGATTAATTTTAAAGTGCGCTCAATAACGATACGAGATATACCGCCCTTTGCAAGACGAGCATACAAATACTCACGGATTTTTCATCCTCAACTAATCTATCAGAATAGTTTACCTCCATACCAGTTTGAGTCCCATCCGCGGATGATACCAAGACGATTACCTATCGGTGTGCTTTTTTGTCCCATTTATTATTCTTTGTTTCAGTAGTTGCTTCTGCTGTAACTGCTTTGTTGTTTTTTGAATCTAATATTAATGTAACGTGGTTTGAACGTTTACGAATTCTATATCCTCTTCCTTGTGGTGCAGGGCTTAATCTTTTTTAACTGTCTTGCGCTGTCAACAAAAATTGATTTTACCACTAACTCCTGGTCATCAATTCTTGACCCTTCGTTTTTACTTTGCCAGTTAGCTAAAGCAGTAAGTAAAAGTTTTTCCACTCTTCCGGCTGCTTCCTTTTTGAGAAGCGAAGCAGATTTAATGCTAAATCTACTTTTTGCCACGGATCATATCAGCTACCAATCTCATTTTACGAGGAGAGGTTGGGCAGTTATTTAATTTGGCAAGAAATGTTGTTTTCATTTCTTCCTTGCGTGCATCTGCTGCTTTACGTTTGCGTGCTCCCATTTCTTAATTATTTTTTATCAGTAGCTTTATCTTTATTACCGGCATGTCCTCTGAACACCCGTGTAGGCGCAAATTCACCTAATTTATGCCCTACCATATTTTCAGTTACATAAACAGGAATAAATTTATTTCCATTATGCACTGCAAACGTGTGTCCCACAAATTCAGGAGAAATCATGCTTCTGCGTGACCAGGTTTTTATTGCGCTTTTCTTTTTTGATTCATTCATTACAACCACTTTCTTATCAAGAACTGGATCAATGAAAGGACCTTTTTTTAGTGAACGAGCCATTTGAGTTTTGAGTTATTAGTTCGGAGCTTTGAGTAGCGAGCCTAAACTCTGAACTACTTACTCCATACTTACATTATTTTTTTCTTCTTTCTATGATGTATTTATTTGATTTGTTTTTCAGCTTGCGGGTTTTGTATCCTTTAGCTAATAAACCTTTGCGTGAGCGTGGATGACCGCCAGATGCACGTCCTTCACCTCCACCCATTGGGTGATCAACCGGGTTCATAGCTACACCTCTTACACGAGGGCGTCTGCCTTTCCAGCGGTTAACGCCTGCTTTACCAGCACTCTCTTTATTGTGATCAACATTTGAAACAACACCAATAGTAGCTAAGCATTCCACCAATATCATTCTTGTTTCACCTGATGGCATTTTCATTGTTGCATACTTACCATCTCTTGCCGTAAGCTGAGCATAAGTACCTGCACTGCGTGCCATTTTACCACCCTGGCCAGGGCGCAATTCAATGTTGTGAACGATGGTACCAAGCGGCATATCTTTCAACTTCATAGCATTGCCAACCTCTGGTGTAGCCTTACTTCCAGAGAAAATTACCTGACCAACTTTTAATCCGTTTGGAGCAAGTATGTAACGTTTTTCACCATCGGCATAATGCACAAGTGCAATACGACCTGTACGGTTAGGATCGTATTCTATAGAAGCAACCTTACCGGGTACATCAAACTTATTTCTTTTAAAGTCTATTATGCGGTATATTTTCTATGACCACCACCAATGTAACGCATGGTCATTTTTCCTGAACTGTTACGACCACCTGTACGTGTGATTCTCTCTGTTAAAGATTTCTCTGGTACGTTGGTAGTAATATCTGAATAGTCAGGGGCAATTTTATGTCTCTGACCTGGTGTTACCGGATTTAATTTTCTTACTGGCATTTTCTTTAAAATTATATGCTGCTGTAAAAATCAATTGTTTCGCCTTTTGCAAGGGTAATAATTGCTTTTTTGTATTTTCCTTTATGACCTGACAATACACCTGTGGTAGTAAAACGGCTTAAGCTTTTACCCGGAGTATTGATGGTGTTAACTGATGCTACATTTACATTGTACATCTTTTTAACAGCCTTTTTTATTTCAATCTTGTTGGCATTTTTGTCAACTACAAATGCATAACGTCCATGCTTTTCGCCCATGGCAGTCATTTTCTCTGTAATGATTGGCTTTTTAATTACGCTCATTTTAATAATGTATTTTCAATTACCGGCAATGCGCCCTCTGTTATAACTAAGTTAGATGCTTTAAGGATATCGTAAGTGTTGATATCAGTAGCTGCAAGTGCTGAACCGCGCTCAAGGTTTCTTGTTGAAAGAAATACATTCTTCTCACTTCCCTGAACTACAAACAAAACCTTCTTACCTTTCAAATCAAGTTTTGAAATTATTTCCGCAACTTGTTTTGTTTTAGGTGTATCCATTGAAAAATTCTCAACTACGGTAATGTTGTTTTCTTTTGCCTTATAGCTAAGCGCAGAAATACGCGCAAGAACTTTTACTTTCTTATTTAATTTGAAAGAATAATCTTTAGGACGAGGACCAAACACACGACCACCACCAACAAACACAGGAGATTTCATACTACCTGCACGCGCACCACCTGTACCCTTTTGTTTTTTAATTTTTTTGGTTGAGCCAGAAACTTCGTTACGTTCTTTTGATTTGTGCGTACCCTGCCTCTTGTTAGCCATAATGCTTTTAACATCTAACCAAATTGCATGGTCATTTGGCTCAGCACCAAAAATACTCTCATTGAGTTTTGCAGAGCGACCTGTGGTCTGTCCGCTTATGTTTTTAACTTGTACTTCCATTAGAATTCAACCTTTACAAATGAACCATTATGACCCGGAACAGCACCTTTAATAATTAAAAGGTTTTGATCCGGCATTACTTTTAATACCTGAAGATTTTGAAGTTTTACCCTGTCGCCACCCATGCGTCCGCCAAGGCGTTTGCCTTTGAATACACGCGAAGGCCAAGATGATGCACCCATAGAACCTGGGGCACGCAAACGGTTATGCTGACCATGAGTAGCACCGCCTACACCGCTAAAGCCATGACGTTTTACTACACCCTGAAATCCTTTACCTTTTGATGTTCCAATAACATCGCAGAAAATACCTTCTGAAACTATATCGCATTTAACAACATCGCCCAATTTTACCTCAACAGAAAAATCTTTGAATTCGCCCACTTTTCTTTTTGGAGAAGTATTGGCTTTAGAAAAGTGCCCTTTAAGAGCATTGGTTGCTGATTTTTCTCTGCGCTCGCTAAATGCTAACTGAATAGCATTATACCCATCGGTTTCAACTGTTTTTACCTGGGTTACTACACATGGTCCAGCCTCTATTACAGTGCAAGGAACATTTTTTCCCTCTGTATCGAACATGCTGGTCATGCCGATTTTTTTACCTAATATACCTGACATTTTTGCTTATATTTTATTCCCGGAGGTTTCCTGTCAAGTTGGAAACATGGGATAGTTAATACTAATTTTATTTATGTTGAAACAAGCGAACAGCTAAGCTATTCCTGCTTCCAACTAAACTTTAATTTCAACTTCAACACCGCTTGGGAGTTCAAGTTTCATTAAAGCATCTACAGTTTTTGAAGTAGAACTGTAAATATCGAGCAGCCTTTTATAAGAACACAACTGGAATTGCTCGCGTGCCTTTTTGTTAACGTGAGGTGAACGCAATACAGTAAAGATTTTCTTTTCTGTTGGCAACGGAATAGGTCCGCTGATAACAGCTCCTGTTGTTTTTACAGTCTTTACAATTTTTTCTGCTGACTTATCTACTAAGTTAAAATCGTAAGACTTTAGTTTAATTCTTATTCGCTGGCTCATTTTGTTTACTATAATATTTTAAAGAACGATGTTTATTAAGATAGTAATTATACTTTTTCTAATTTACCTTTTACCTTGGCTATTACTTCTTCAGCAATATTTTTAGGTGTTTCGGCATAGTGAGAAAATTCCATTGTTGAAGATGCACGACCGGATGTGATGGTACGTAAAGATGTTACGTAACCAAACATTTCTCCCAATGGCACTTTTGCTTTAATAACCTGTGCTCCTGCACGGGTATCCATGCCCTCCATTTGTCCGCGTCTCTTGTTCAAATCTCCCATTACATCTCCCATGTACTCATCAGGAGTAACAACTTCTACTTTCATGATAGGCTCCAACAATACCGGTTTTGCTTTTGGTAAAGCCTCGCGATATGCAAGTTTAGCAGCCAATTCAAATGATAAAGAGTCGGAGTCAACGTTGTGGTAAGAACCATCAATCAATCTCACCTTCATGGTATCAAGCGGATAACCTGCCAACACACCATTTACCATTGCAGCTTTAAATCCTTTTTCTACAGCAGGAATAAATTCGCGAGGAATGTTACCACCGGTAATTTCATTTACAAACTGTAAGCCTGATTTTGCTGTAGTAATGTCGAAGTCCTCATCAACAGGAGAAATTTCAACAACAATATCAGCGAATTTACCACAACCACCCGACTGCTTTTTGTATAGCTCGCGATGATTAACAGAACCTGTTATAGCTTCTTTATAAGAAACTTGTGGAGCACCCTGGTTACATTCTACTTTAAACTCGCGTTTTAAACGGTCAACAATAATCTCTAAGTGCAACTCACCCATTCCGCTAATGATAGTCTGACCAGAATCTTCGTCAGTTTTAACACGGAAAGTTGGATCCTCTTCTGCTAATTTGCCCAAAGCCATTCCAAGTTTATCCATGTCGGCTTGTGTTTTTGGCTCAATAGCCAAACCAATTACAGGCTCAGGGAAAGTGATGGCTTCTAAAATAATAGGAGCATTTTCATCACATAAAGTATCACCTGTTTTAATATCCTTAAAACCTACTGCTGCACCAATATCTCCTGCTTCAATTTCGGTAATAGGATTTTGCTTATTGGCATGCATCTGGAACAAACGAGAAATACGCTCTTTGTTTCCACTGCGGGTATTTAATACATAAGAACCTGACTCTAATTTACCAGAATAGGCACGGAAGAAAGCCAAACGACCTACAAAAGGATCGGTAGCAATTTTAAATGCTAATGCAGCAAACTTATCTTTTGCATCGGGCTTGCGAAGCTCTTCAGCATTGGTATCAGGATTTGTTCCTTTTACAGGAGGAATATCAAGCGGACTTGGTAAGAAAGCCATTACTGCATCCAACATGGTTTGAACACCTTTGTTTTTAAAAGATGAACCACACATCATTGGTGTAAATTTCATATCGCAAACTGCTTTGCGTATAGCCACTTCCATTTCTTCAACGGTGATAGAATCAGGATTGTCAAAAAACTTCTCCATCAACTTATCATCGTATTCAGCTATAGCCTCCACTAATTTTTCTCTCCACTTGGCAACTTCTTCTTTTAACTCAGCAGGAATAGGAATTTCAGTGTAAGTCATTCCTTGTGTTGAGTCATCCCATACAATAGCACGGTTACGAATTAAATCAACTACACCTTTAAAATTCTCTTCAGCACCTATCGGAACCTGCAATGGAATTGGGTTACCTGCTAAACGCTCGCGCACCTGGTCAACAACTGTAAAAAAATCAGCACCGGCACGATCCATTTTATTAACGAAACCGATACGCGGTACATGGTATTTATTCATTTGGCGCCATACTGTTTCAGATTGAGGCTCAACACCACCCACTGCACAGAACAAAGCAACAGCACCATCCAATACACGTAAAGAACGCTCTACTTCAACAGTAAAGTCAACGTGACCGGGAGTATCAATAATATTGATTTTATATTTTTTTGTATTTGAATCTTCTTTTCCGTTTACAGTTGGGTAATTCCAAAAACAGGTGGTAGCAGCTGAGGTAATAGTGATACCACGCTCCTGCTCCTGAACCATCCAGTCCATAGTAGCAGCTCCTTCATGCACTTCACCAATTTTGTGCACCTTACCGGTATAGTAAAGTATACGCTCGGTAGTTGTAGTTTTACCGGCATCGATGTGTGCTGAAATTCCTATGTTACGTGTATATCTGAGATCTGCCATTTTATTTCGGAACTGATTCTTGGTTTGTTATTCTGTTCTTTTTATTCTTTGTTAAACTCTAAAGTGTGAGAATGCTTTGTTAGCTTCTGCCATACGGTGAACATCGTCACGTTTTTTTACTGCAGCACCTTCCCCTTTTGCGGCTGCTATAATTTCTGATGATAATTTATCAGCCATTGATTTTTCGTTTCTTACACGTGCATAAGAAATCAACCATTTTATGCCTAAAGCCGTCTTTCTTTCAGGACGTACTTCAGATGGAATTTGGAAAGTGGCACCACCAACCCTGCGGCTTTTTACTTCTACAGCAGGCATTACGTTGGTTAAAGCTTTTTTCCACTGATCTAAACCATTCTCTTTAGTTCTGTCCTCAACCTTTGCCAATGCATCGTAAAAAGTCGCGTAAGCTGTACTCTTTTTACCATCGTACATTAATGAATTAACAAAACGTGTTACTAATGTATCGCCAAACTTTGGGTCTGGAAGTAGAATTCTTTTTTTTGGTTTGGATTTTCTCATTGTATTGAACTACGAAATTGAGTGTCTTCTTTTTTTTATCCTTGGTACTCTAATCTTGGTACTTTATACTATATATATTTATTTTTTTGCCGGTGCAGCCGGTGCGCCTGCTTTTGGTTTTTTAGCACCATATTTACTTCTGCGCTGCCTGCGTGCTTCTACACCCGATGTATCTAATGCACCACGTACAATATGGTAACGAACACCCGGTAAATCTTTTACCCTTCCGCCACGAATCAACACTATAGAGTGCTCCTGTAAGTTATGACCTTCGCCAGGGATATAAGCAGTTACCTCAAATTTATTGGTGAGACGCACACGCGCCACTTTACGCAAAGCCGAGTTTGGCTTTTTAGGTGTGGTGGTGTAAACACGTGTACATACACCCCTGCGCTGTGGGCAAGAGGCTAAAGCCGGTGATTTGCTCTTAAACTTAAGCACCTCGCGACCTTTTCTGACTAACTGCTGAATAGTTGGCATTCGTTTTTCTCTCTGATAATGTTGACTGTATATGTCTATACCCAATTTTTGGGCTCGCAAAAGTAAATATTGTTTTTAAAAATGCAAGGGGTGAGGAAAATATTTTTTTGACAGGTAATGCAGAATGCGACTGAGCTGGTGAGATGCTCCCATTTAAGAGGTTTTTTAAACAAATTATTGAAGTACGGGATTGCCGAAGTGGGGTTTGGTTTCAAAATATTAACCGAAGAGAAACATAAGGTTTGCGCAGAGAATTAACACATCCCCTGCCCCCACTCGCTTTTGCACGAGCCTGCGCACAGAGGGGAGGCGCTGCTTCAACGACTCCTTTCTGCGAAACACAGCACTAATCTTTGCGGAACTCCGCGAGGCCCCCCCCAATCTCTGCGGTAAAAAAAACTATTCTTTCACAAACTTAGCCCTATAAACTTCCTTACCGGTTTTTACTTCTACAAAATAAATTCCCGGAGAAAAGATTTGAGATTTCGGATTGGGGATTTGGGATTTGTGGTTGTTTCTTTTCTCACAACATTGCCTAATACATCAATTATTGAAATGGTAATAGGTTGATTGAGGTAATTGTGTAATTGAGTTGAATGGTTAATTCATCAATTACCGGATTTGGAAATACCTCCACCTCCTTATAATCAATTACCAACTCATTAACGGAAACAGCACTGCATAAACTTGCTGTGGATAAAGAATCACAGATTTTTACTATCCAGTAGTCATAATCTCCATTGCTGTTTTCTGTTTTATCGCCTGAAATATTTGAATTGGAAGATCCACCAAGAATATATTCCTCATCAGAAGTTTGCACAATTGAGTTTAGCCAATCATCACCATTACCCCCAATGGTATTCTGCCATTGTATATTTCCTGTTGAATCGGATTTTACTATCCAATAATCATAATCCCCATTGCTGTTTTCCGTTTTATCGCCTGAAATATTTGAATTGGACATTCCTCCTAAAATATAGCTCCCTTCAGCAGTTTGCTGAAGGGACAGTAGCTCATCATCGCCATTTCCTCCAATGGTATTCTGCCATTCTATGTTTCCTGTGGCATCTGTTTTTACTATCCAGTAATCATCAAATCCAATACAGTTTTCAGTTTTATCGCCAGAAATATTTGAATTGGAATATCCACCTAAAATATATCCCCCGTCAGTAGTTTGTTGAATGGAATTCAGCTCATCAGTATAATTCCCTCCAATGGTACTCTGCCATTGTATGTTCCCTGCGGCATCGATTTTTACTATCCAATAATCATTAGCCCCATTACTGTTTTCCGTTTTATCACCTGAAATATTTGATAATGAATATCCACCAAAATATATCCCCCGTCTGTAGTTTGTTGAATGGAGTGTAGCCGATCAACATGATTCCCTCAATGGTATTCTGCCATTGTATGTTTCCTGCGGCATCTGTTTTTATTATCCAGTAATCCTCAACTCCATTGCTGTTTTCTGTTTTATCCCCTGAAATATTTGAATCTGAAAATCCACCCAAAATATAACCCCCGTCAGTAGTTTGTTGAATGGAGTATAAGCTCATCCCAGTCGTTTCCCCCAATTGTATTCTGCCATTGTATGTTTCCTGTGGCATCGGTTTTTACAAGCCAATAATCGTCCCATCCATTACTGTTTTCGGTTTTATCGCCCGAAATATTTGAAGCAGACGAACCACCCAAAATATATCCCCCATCTACAGTTTGTTGTATGGAGAGTAAAAAATCATTACCATTTCCTCCTATTGTATTCTGCCACTGAATATTACCTGTGGCATCGGTTTTAACTATCCAGTAATCCCAATTGCCAATACAGTTTTCCGTTTTATCACCCGAAATATTAGAGTAGGATATTCCACCTGTAATATATCCACCGTCATTAGTTTGTTGACTGGAGAAGAGCCGATCATATCCACTCCCCCCAATCGTATTCTGCCACTCAATCTCCTGCGCATTTAATTTAGCACTAAGCACTAAACAACCAGCAACAATCAAAACCAAAAATTTACCATCGGCAAGTTTTTTAAAAAAAGAAGTTAGCATGTTTTTATTTTTTGTGAGAAGCAAATGTATTAAAGGGCTTTGAGAAAACCCTTAAAGGTTTAAGTAATTAAACCTGACCCCTAAAGGGGAACCAACGCCTGAAACGACAGTACGTCACAGAAGCAGGTTCCCTTTCAGGGCAATGTAGTTTTGTTAAGAAAATGGTTGCTGTTAGAATTAGATTCCTCACTGCGTTTGGAATGACACTGACTGAAAACAACCAAGGAAGAGAGATTGAGATGGCGCGGCTTTGCCGCGCCATCTCAATCTCTCTTTCAAATTAAATGTATAATCTGTCATTCCGAACAGTGAGGATCTTAACTAAACTAAATTGCCCTTTAGGGGTAAGGGGTAAAATGGTTTTAGGACGAGACACTATTTATTTAGATCCATCTGCCGTAAAGGACATGCCCCCTCAAAGCTATAACACCACCGAAATAAAACCGGGCAAAAGTTATACTATACGCGAGTTGTTGTACCACACTATTGTTAATTCCGATAACCACTCCACCTACCTGCTAAATGCAAATATGAATATACCTGCGTTTTACAAACTCTTTGCCGACCTTGGTTTTCCTACCCCAAACCTAAGCGATAATAATTACCAGATTACTTCTGCCGACTACTCTAAGTTTATACGCATACTTTTTAACTCATCTTATTTGTCGAGAAAAAATTCGGAGTATGCTTTAGACTTATTATCTAAATCTACTTTTAATGATGGATTATCAAAATACATTCCTAAAGAAATAACTGTGGCACATAAGTTTGGCGAATACGGTTTTCAGTCAACAGTTTTTCAAAAGCAATTGCATGAATCGGGCATTATATATTTAAATAACTACCCTTACTTAATTACAATTTTTACAGGTGGCAACAGGTTAGAAGATTTGCCCCCTGTTATAAGCACTCTTTCTAAAGCTGTTTACGATTTTATGGTTGGTTTAGATAAACCGGCATAGGATAGTTAGGTTTAGAGTTTTGTTTTTGTAAGGATAATACTGACTTAACCCAATAATTAGAAACTTAAACACATTACCCAACTTTCCTTTTTTAAATATTTTAATACATTTGCCGCCCTTCTCGCGCATGTGGCGTAATTGGTAGCCGCACCAGACTTAGGATCTGGCGGAGCGATCCGTGGGGGTTCGAGTCCCTCCATGCGCACTTAATCAAGTTCGGAGTTTGTAGTTGAAAGTATCTCACTCAAACTCCGAATTTTTTAAACCCGTATCATTAATAAAAAACTCTTTAAGATTTATATAAAAATTTGTTACGCATATTTTTTTGACACAGATTTACAGATTAATTAAAATTGATTTGTTGATTTTCACCGATTCTGCTTCGCAGCACGAAATCTGTGAAAATTTTAAAGCGAAGCGTTTTTAATTGCCTTTTTAATCTGTAAATCTGTGTCAAAAAAATAAGTCCAACTCCGTACTTCTCACAAAAAATTTAGTTCAGAATAGACTTACAAAAGAAATTTAAACAGCTTCATACAGCAATAGTCAATCTCTAAAATATCAAAACAATAATTTAAATGAACATTTCACAGGAAAATATTTCCGATTTAAACAAACTTTTAAGAATTAAACTCTCACCTGCCGATTATCAAAAGGATGTAGAGTCAGCCATTAAAAAATTCTCTAAAACCGCCACATTAAAAGGTTTTAGAACAGGTCAGGTGCCAGCCGGTGTTATAAAAAAAATGTATGGCAAATCTTTTTTGGTTGATGAAATAAATAAGATTGTGGGAAACCAAATCAATCAATATATACAAGAGAACAATCTATCTGTTTTGGGCGACCCTTTGCCAAAAGAAAATACCGCTCACCAAAATAATTTTGATCTGCAAGGCGATTTTGAATTTTTGTTTGAATTAGGACTTGCACCCAACGTAGAAATTACTTTGCCTCTAAAACATAAAGTAAAATATTACGAAATAGAGGTTGATGAAAAACGTATGCAAGATTACAGTAATGATTTAAGAAGGCGCTACGGTAAATTCTCAAACCCCGATGTTGCCAACGAAAAATGTATTCTGTATGGCGATTTAACAGAGTTGAATGCCGATGGAACTGAAAAAGAGGGAGGCTTAAAAAACACCTCAACCATTTCTATTGAATTGGTTAAGGATGCTGCTATAAAACAACAGATGCTTGCTTTAAAAAAAGACGATGTAATTGTTTTTAATCCCATGAAAGCAATGCAGGATGCAACCGAAGTTGGCTACATGCTTAAAATAGAAAAAGCGCAGGCAGAAAATTTAACATCTGATTTTTCGTACAAAATTTCTTCAATCAACCAGGTAGAGAAAGCGGATTTAACGCCAGAGTTTTTTGATAAAGTTTACGGACCCGGCACCGTTACCACCGAAGCGGAATTTAACGAGCGTGTTAAAAATGATATTGCAAATATGTTTGCCAACGAAAGCCGCCACAAATTCAATCATGATTTGGAAGATGTTTTATTGCACGAAATAAAATTTGAATTGCCCGATGAGTTTTTAAAGCGCTGGATTAAAACCGTAAACGAAAAACCAATAACCGATGAGCAATTAACCCGGGAGTATCCAAGCTACTCGCGCGAAATGAAGTTGAAACTTATTGAGCAAAAAATTGCCGGAGATCATAAAATAGAAATAACCAAAGATGATTTAAACGGATATGCCCGTCAGTTAATTCTGCAACAGTTTAGCGGCTATGGTCAAAACCTTGGCGAAGAACTAATAAACGACTTTGCTAAACGTTATCTGGACAAAGAAGAAAACCTGCGCAAGGCAACCGAACAGGTAATGGCTCAAAAAGCGCAGGAAATAATTGCAAACAATACAAATAGATCAATACATTCAGTCGGCTGCACGTGCCGAAGGATATATCTCTCCCACCATTATAGAAGAAAGGCAAATGAACGTGGCATCTATGGATGTTTTTTCGCGCTTGATGATGGACAGGATTATTTTTCTTGGCGTAGGTATTAACGATTACGTAGCTAATATAGTGCAGGCACAACTTTTATTTTTAGAAAGTGCCGATGCAAAAAAAGATATTCAAATTTACATGAACAGCCCAGGCGGAAGCGTGTATGCAGGTTTAGGAATATACGATACAATGCAGTACATCAATCCAGATGTGGCAACTATTTGCACAGGCATGGCTGCGTCTATGGCGGCTGTATTACTATGTGCCGGAACAAAAGGAAAACGCTCTGCACTTAAACATGCACGAGTAATGATCCACCAGCCAATGGGTGGTGCTGAAGGACAAGCAAGCGATATTGAAATTACAGCACGCGAAATACAAAAACTTAAAAAAGAACTGTACGAAATTATTGCTCAACATTCGGGCAAAGATTATGAGCAGGTGTGGAAAGACAGCGACCGCGATTACTGGATGGTAGCCGAAGAAGCTAAGGCTTATGGTATGGTGGATGAAGTTTTAACCAGGAAAAAAGGGTAACTGCTGTAAGCGTGTTATAAATTTGAAATGTTTTTCCAAAATTGTTTCAGGTTTAAGAAATACGATTTATAACTTAGCATAAAATTTTAGCAACCACTTTGAAGAAACAACAAGAAATAAAATGTTCGTTTTGCGGAAGAGATAAAAGCGAAACCAATGTTTTAATTGCGGGCATGCAAGGTCATATTTGCGATACCTGCATTGAACAGGCTCAACAAATTATAAAACAGGAAACCACGGGAGAACGTTCAAAAAAATTCAACTCACCTCTGACCCTTTTAAAGCCTGCCGAAATAAAAAAAGTTTTTAGATGAGTATATCATCGGGCAAGACGAAGCTAAAAAGGTAATGTCTGTTGCTGTTTACAATCATTACAAAAGATTATTGCACAAGGGCAAACCCGAAAAAGATAAAGATGTAGAGATTGAAAAATCCAACATTATAATGGTTGGCGAAACGGGTACAGGCAAAACATTACTTGCGCGCACCATTGCTAAAATTTTAAATGTTCCTTTCTGTATTGCTGATGCAACTGTTTTAACCGAAGCCGGTTATGTAGGCGAAGACGTAGAGAGTGTTCTTACACGCTTGCTCCAATCTGCCGATTACGATGTAGCCGCTGCCGAAAAAGGAATTGTTTATATTGATGAGATTGATAAGATTGCACGTAAAGGTGATAATCCTTCAATTACGCGCGATGTAAGTGGCGAAGGTGTTCAGCAAGGTTTATTAAAAATGCTGGAAAGCACGGTAATAAATGTTCCCCCACAGGGAGGCAGAAAGCACCCCGAGCAGAAAATGACTCCTGTTAATACTCAGCATATTTTATTTATATGTGGAGGAGCATTTGATGGAATTGAAAAAGTTATTGCCCGCAGATTACACACCAAAGCCATTGGCTACTCTGCCAAAGACCGCGCTGCAGGTATTGACAAAGACAACATGATGCAGTACGTTGCTCCTACCGATTTAAAGTCATTCGGATTAATTCCAGAATTAATCGGAAGGCTTCCTGCGCTTACTTTCTTAAATGCGTTAGATAAAACCTCATTACGCAGAATATTAACCGAGCCCAAAAACGCTTTAACCAAGCAATATGAAAAGCTGTTTGACTTAGAAGGAATAAAGCTTTCTTTTGATGATGATGTGCTTGACTTTATTGTTGATAAAGCCAATGAATTTAAACTTGGGGCACGCGGTTTGCGTTCTATCTGCGAAGCAATAATGATTGATATTATGTTTGATTTGCCATCGCAAAAATCCGTTAAAGAATTTACAGTTACCCTTGATTATGCAATGGAAAAACTTAACAAGAGCAATCTTAACAAGCTAAAAGTTGCGTAGTTATAGCATGGGCTCAAATAAAAAAATCCCTAGCGTTTTGCTAAGGGATTTTTTTTTTTGATGGGCCTTGTTGGAATCGAACCAACCACCCACAGATTATGAGTCTGTTGCTCTAACCGAATGAGCTAAAGGCCCTGCTTTAAAAAGCGTGGCGAAAATATACTTTTGCCATTTACAAACAAAAGATAGTGGCAGTTAAAAATATCATTCTCGATTTGGGTGTTGTGCTTCTGCATGTTGACACAACAAAAACTATTTCAGCATTTAAAACTTAGGCATAATAGATTTTGATGCTTACTACACATTAAAAAAACAACAGCACTTTTTTTGATGAGTTTGAAAAAGGATACCTCACCGCGCAAAAAATTCCGCCAGGCAATAAGAGATGCCAGCGGAATAAACTTAACCGATTTGCAAATAGATAATGCCTGGAATGCAATGCTGGGGCAAATGCCTGTTCATCGTTTTGAGTTTTTAAAACAACTTAAAGAAAAATATAAGTTGTTCCTGCTTAGCAATACCAACATTATACACTGGCAGGCTTTTATCAAATATTTTGATGAGACGTATGGCACTGGAAATTTTGAAAACCTTTTTGAAGGAGTTTATTATTCTTTTGAAACAGGTATGCGAAAGCCTGATATGGAAATTTACGAATTGGTATTAGAAGAAAATTTTCTCAACCCTCACGAAACTATTTTTGTTGATGATAACGAACAGAACATTTTAGGAGCAACACTAACTGGTATACACTCTCACCTGCATTTACCGGAAACTGATATTGAAAAATACTTTCATGTACTCGTTAACAACTACAATAACATAAATTGATCAGGTAGTATTTATCGTCCCTCATTTTTAAAAGCCGCAGTTTCATTAAGCATTTCGAGAGATTTAATTACCGGTGTCCATTCTTTACCATTGAAAATAAACTTAAACCACTTTTTGTGCATATTCTCCGCTTTAATGTTAATGAACAGCCACAATGCCAAGTACAAAAAACTAAACGTGATTAACAGTTGAAAGAAAAGTGCATAAAAATTACTACCAAGCAGCATTCCTTTACTAAGATAAAAAGTAGTCCATAAAGGCAATTGCAGAAACAGCAAACGTGTAACCCATAGTGTAGAAGATTGTAACCTTGCTAATTTTTCCTGGGTTTGCAAAACCGGTTGACTTACGTCAATCTGGTGAATAATGATAAGTTGATAGAGATAAATAAATATTGCCGCCTTGGTTAGCAATACCTGTAGTCCCATTGAAACAATAAAGAAAGGGCTTGCAAAAGAAAAACTCATCAATAGAATACCGTCAACCAAAATAACCCACAAAATACCACAGATAATGGTAAAAATCTTAATGGGTTTCATTGAAAAAACGGCAGAGCGAATTTTAAGATGTAAAATATCTTCTGCATTCTTACGGTTAAGGTGTAGTGTTTCGTCAAGTTTTTTATCATAAGACTTCCAAAGGTTTAAAATTTCAATTTCTTTCATATTATGATTGTTTAATTGCTTCAAATTTTTGCCTGAGTGCTATTTTTATCCTGCTGATTTTTGTTGCCACATTGGTTTCAGTAATCCCAATTATATCAGCAATTTCTTTATAACTTTTTTCTTCAAGGTACAGCAACATCAATCCCCGGTCAAGTTCTTTCAATTCATTGATAAACCGCTGTAGCAAATTAAAATTCTCCTCAGACTCTTCATTCTGATTGATTTCAGAAAAATTAAAAATATTACTTGTAAGTGGATAAGCCATTCTGCTTCTGACTGTTTGTTTCCTGTACCATGAAATAGCAACGTTTAATGCAATCCTGTAAATCCAGGTTGAGTATTTATACTCATTGTTATATTGATCAAACGATTTCCAAAGTTGTATTACAATTTCCTGTATAATATCTTTTCTGTCTTCTGCATCCTTACAGTACGAATTTGATATTTTATAGATAATACCCTTATGGGAATTTATTACCTCCAAAAAAACTTCTTCCCCATATTTGGCTCTCATCTGTTAACTTTAAAATGCTGTTTGGGTAATTATTCGCAGGTCATCACAAAAAATCACACTTGAAAAGTAAAAAATTCTTAACCCTGATAACTATTTAAAATTTTCTACAGCAATAAACTTATTGCAATGGACAGTTTCGTCTTTAAGATTGTTTGAGCAAATAATAATGATGCGGTTTTGTTTGTTTTGTAATATAAGATTATTAAACCATTCCGCACCTCGTGCATCAAGGTTGGCAACTGGTTCATCTAAAAACAAAAGCGGTGCATTGCTATAAAAGCATAACAACAGTTTAACGCGCTGTTTCATACCCGAAGAAAATTCTTTTATCGGCTTATGTAATGAATCAGTGAGCCACGCTATTTCTGCCATTTGCTCAAAAGATATGTCTGTTATTTTTTGTTTGTGCTGAAAATATAATTCAAGGGTTTCGTACAAGGTATATTCCTCAGGTAAATCCATGTAAGGAGAAGAAAAACCAATGTAGTTATAAATTTCTGTAGCAGGAATATCGTTGTCATTTACATTCCATTTTATTTCTCCTGATGAAGGAGAAAGATAACCACTCAGCATTTGCAGTAGCGTTGATTTGCCTGAACCATTGGCACCGGTTACAGCAACACAATCACCAAGGATAAGTTCGAGCGAAAGGTTTTTACAAATCCATATTTTATTAAATTTTTTCCTACTGACTGGGGCTTGATGGAAGTCAATTTGCAAGTGATTTAAAAGTGTTTGTTACTGACTTGCTGAAAAAATTATTCTTCTTCCTCTTTAACATACCCCTTCATTAAACCACGCTGCGATTTGGAAATAAAAGAAAGCACCTCATCTCTTTCTGTTGTGGCCTCAATGCCGGCTTCAATTTCTTCAACACCTTTTTTTACGCTGTGGTTTTGTACAAACAACAGGCGATAGATGCTTTGCACGACATTAATCTGGTCGTTAGTATATCCTCTCCTGCGCAATCCTACTGCATTAACACCTACATAAGAAAGAGGCTCGTGTGCGCATTTTGTAAATGGGGGCACATCTTTACGCACAAGCGATCCTCCCGAAATCATTACATGCTTGCCTATTCGTACAAACTGGTGTATAGCAGAAAGTCCGCCAATAATGGCATGGTCTTCAATCTCTATATGTCCTGCAAGGGTTACACCATTGGCAAGAATACAGTGGTTGCCAATAAAGCAATCGTGCGCAACATGCACATAAGCCATTAGCAAATTTTTATCGCCAATAACTGTTTTGCCCGATGCAACAGTTCCCTTATTAATAGTAACACATTCGCGTATAATGTTACCGTTGCCAATCTCTGTTGTTGTGGGTTCACCATTGTATTTTAAATCTTGCGGAACGGCAGAAATAACAGCACCCGGAAAAAACTTACAATCGTTACCAATTCTTGCTCCATCAAAAATTACAACGTTGCTTCCAATCCAGCAGTTGTCGCCAATAACCACATCGGCATAAATCATTGCAAAAGGTTCGATAGTAACGTTATTACCAATTTTTGCTTTGGGATGTACGCTTGCCAACGAAGAAATCATATCAGCTCTTTTTTACAATTTGTGCAAGCATTTCAGCTTCCATTACTACTTTATTACCAACAAAAGCGGTGCCGCTCATCTGGCAAAGTCCACGTCTTATTGGTGACATTAATTCTAATTTAAACACAACCGTATCACCCGGTATTACTTTATTCTTAAAACGTGCATTGTCTATTTTCATAAAATAAGTCCAATAGTTCTGCGGATCGGGCACGGTATTTAAAACAAGTATGCCGCCTGTTTGTGCAATGGCTTCTATCAACAATACACCAGGCATAACAGGGTTGCCGGGAAAATGTCCCTGGAAGAACCATTCATTCATGGTTACGTTTTTAACGCCTACCACATGGTTTTCTGACAGTTCAATTATTTTATCAACCAGCAAAAACGGAAAGCGATGAGGAGAAATGCCGATATCTGGTTTATATCAAACAAAGAAGGTTTGTTTACATCATACAACGGCACTTTTAGGTTTGCTCTATCACGCTTAATCAGTTGTTTTATTTGTTTACCAAAAGCTACATTGGCGGCATGACCCGGGCGGGCAGCAAGTATGTGTCCTTTTAGATGCGTTCCTATCAACGCCATATCACCAACTATATCCAACAACTTATGTCGGGCAGGCTCGTTCTGAAAATGCAACTCTGTATTATTTAAAATGCCCTTGCCTTTAACTTCCATTTTGGGTTTGTTAAACAGCGTTGCCATTTCGTCTAACTTTGCTGTGATACCTCGCGGTCTACCAAAACAATGGCATTGTTCAAATCTCCACCTTTAATTAAATCGTGTTTAAGCAATGCTTCTAACTCATGTAAAAAAACAAAAGTCCGGCACTTGCTTATCTCATCTTTAAACTCTGTTAGTTTATGAATTTGTGCATGTTGCGTGCCAAGCAGTGGTGGGTTGTAATCTACCATTACCGTTATGCGATAATCGGGGCTTGGCACTGCAAGCATTTCAACATTGCGTGCAGGTTCTTCGTAAGTTAAGTTTTCTTTTAACTCATAATAAAATCTTTTTTCTTTTTGTTCCTGCAAACCTGCTTTTGCAATTGCAGCCACAAATTCAGATGAACTGCCATCCATAATCGGCACTTCGGGTCCATCTAATTCAATTAAAATATTGTCAACCTCCATACCTGCCAAAGCAGCAAGCGCATGTTCGGTAGTGTTAACCTTTACACCGTTTTGCGAAATGGTGGTACCACGTGCTGTATCGGTAACATTATCAACATCAGCAACAACTTCGGGCGAACCGCTTACATCAATTCTTTTAAACCGATAGCCGGAATTATCCAGTGCAGGTTTAAAAGTAAGTGTAGATGGTTTGCCTGTATGCAGCCCTACTCCTGTTACGCTTATTTCTTCTTTAATAGTTACCTGGTTAATGCTCATTCTTTCTAGTTGGGAGTTGCGATTCGGAGTTTTGAGTTGAGAGTTTTGGGTTTTGCGTTGTGCGTTGTGCTTATATTCATACCCCGAAACTTCAGGGCATCATTGACCATTCACATTTTTTTCTCTGCAAGTTTTTCTTCAAGTTCTATTATTCGTTTTTCGAGTAGAGGAAGTTTGCGGAATAGCACATAAGTGCGTTTGTAATCGCTGATATTAAATGCGGGTGATCCCTGCACAATTTCGTTGGGTGTGGTAATGCTTGCACCAATACCCGACTGTGCCGCAATTTTAACACCTTCGGCAATTGTAATGTGCCCTACAATTCCTACCTGCCCGCCTATCATACAGTTTTTACCAATTTTAGCAGAACCGGCAATGCCTGTTTGCGCAGCTATTACGGTGTTCTCACCTATTTCAACATTGTGTGCAACCTGTATCAAATTATCTAACTTAACTCCTTTGCGTATAATGGTTGAACCAAGTGTTGCACGGTCAATGGTAGTGCCACTACCAACTTCTACATGGTCTTCTAAAATAACATTGCCTATTTGCGGAACCTTGTTGTAATTGTTTTCGCTGTTTGGGGCAAAACCAAAACCATCACCACCAATAATTACTCCTGAATGCAATGTACAATCTTTACCAACAACACAATCACTATAAATTTTTACACCTGCAAATACTGTGGTGTTATTACCGATGGAAACATTGTCGCCAATAAAACAATTGGGAGTAAATTTTTACATTGTTGCCAATAGTACAATTATCGCCTACATACGCAAATGCACCTACATAAACATCTTTACCAATGGTTGCACTTTTAGATACGTGCGACATTTCTTCAATGCCTTTTTTATCGCGCCTAATCTGGTTATACATTTCCAGCAACTTTGCAAAACTCTTATAAGCATCATCAACACGAAGCAGGTTGGTTTTAACAGGCTGCTCGGCAACAAAATCTTTCCCTACAATTACCAATGAAGCCTTGGTATCGTAAATATATTGCACATATTTGGGGTTAGCCAAAAACGATAATGTGCCGGGTTTACCTTCTTCAATTTTAGAAAGGGAAGAAACTTCTATAGTAGCGTCACCTTCAATGGTGCCACCCAAAAGGTCGGCAATTTGTTTAGCAGAGAATTTCATTAATTACAAGGCTGACAAACCTACGTGTTTTTTTTAAACGAATTTATGCCCAAATAAAAAAACCGTATGGTTCATTTTCACAGAGAAATGAACATTTAAAGAGAAAATAAACCCACGTTTTTTTTTTAAGTTTTTACCAATACAAAAAAACCGTATAGTTCATTCTCCTCTCAAAACAAAAAAAGCATGTTTCAGTTATTCCCGAAACATGCTTTCTGCAAAAACAAAAAAACTTTTTTTACATACCTAAAGCCACAGTAAACTTTAAAGTAAAGTCATCCATAATGGCTTTATCGCCAATATCAGAAAAAAATGTCTTTGAACCATAGCGAACATCGTATTTACTTCTGTCAATAACAATTGAACCGCTGCAATTCATTTTTCCACCTTCATTTTTTAATGCCACATCAAAACTAACTGGGTTACTCTTTTCTTTTATGGTTAAAAATCCCTTAACCGAGTGTGTCATGCCATCTTTAGCTTCTGCCATTGGCGTAATGGAAGAAATTACAAGTTTTGCAGTTTTGTGTTTTTCAACATCAAAAAAATCGGGAGACTTTAAGTGCCCCTCTAATTTTTCTTTCCCTTTTCCGGCTTCCAAATCTGATACAGTAATGGAGGTCATGTCCATTTCAAATGTTCCGGTCCACTGTCCGTGGTTATCGGTCAATACTCCGCTTGAAAGGTTAACCGTACCATTGTGCTTAACTGTTACCTTTTCGGCAAACCATTGTACGTTACTGGCTTTAGCATCTAACTTATAATTAGTAGAGTGCGGAGCCTTTGCAGTAAATGAAAACATAAATGCGACAGCAACAACAGTTGCAGATGAAAATAATTTTGTCATAGTTTTTTTAATTTAAATTTGTTAATGTTGTGTTTACGGATGCAATAATAATATTCACTACCTGAAAAAATATTGAACTGGATTAAGAAACACCAAATTAACCTTTTTGTTTATAAATTTATTACCAAATCAATTACATACTTTTGAATCTCATCAACTAAAACTACTTGAAATGCAAAGTAAAGCACAAACCCCCGATGATTATATGGCAGAAATACCTGCCGACAGAAAAAAAGTAATGAATGAAATGCGAAATGCCATCATTAAAAATATTCCAAAAGGTTTTGAAGAAATGATGGGATATGGAATGATGGGATACGCAGTTCCACATAAAATTTATCCTGCCGGTTATCATTGCAACCCCAAAGACCCGCTGCCATTTATGGGAATGGCATCGCAAAAAAATTTTATTGCACTTTACCACATGGGTATTTATGCCGACCCAAAATTGTTAGCCTGGTTTCAGAAAGAATGGAAAAAACATTCTCAAAAAAAATTAGATATGGGCAAGAGTTGCATCCGCTTTAAAAAACCCGAGGATGTACCGGTAAAACTGATTGGTGAGCTTGCTTCAAAAATGACGGTAAAAGAATGGATTGCATTGTACGAGAAAAATCTAAAGAAAAGTAAATGATCATTGCCGAAATACAAGCCATTTGCAAAAAACTAAACGGTGTTACCCAGGATATCAAATGGGAAGACCATTTGTGTTTCAATATTGGTGGTAAAATGTTTTTAGTTACTTCTCCCGATTCTGTTCCTTTTACTGCGTCTTTTAAAGTAAGTGATGAAGATTTTGAAGAAATTAGTAGCCGTAACGGATTTATGCCTGCCCCCTATCTTGCGCGCTATAAATGGGTTTTTGTTAATGATATTAAACGCATGAGCAAAAAAGAATGGGAGCTAATGATCAGTACATCTTATCAACTCATTGCAAAAAAACTTCCGCCAAAAATTAAAAAGGAGATTGGGATTATTTAATTTTTTCTTTGCGAACTTTGCGACCTTGCGAGACATTAAGGAAACTGAAAGCACAACAAAATACTCTAATCATCATTGGCGGGCCTACAGCCTCCGGCAAAACTTCAATTGCAATTGAAGTAGCAAGATGTTTTAATACAGAAATAGTATCTGCCGATTCCCGTCAGCTTTTTCGCGAAATGAATATTGGTACTGCCAAACCATCCACACAACAATTAACAGAGGTAAAACATCATTTCATCAGCTCACACTCTATACACAATGAAATGAATACAGGTATTTACGAAACGCAATGCATTGATTTATTGACTGCCCTTTTTAAAAAAAATAAAACAGTAGTAATGGTAGGCGGAACCGGACTTTATATAAATGCTGTTGTTAATGGAATGGATAATTTACCCGAAGCAAGTGCCGAAGCTAGAAACCAATTGCAACAACAACTTGAAAAAAACGGAATAGAATCGCTTCAGGATCAACTAAAGGAAATTGATTTAAAAACTTATTCTAAAATTGATTTGCAGAATCCCAACAGGCTCATTCGCGCATTGGAAGTTTATATGATTACAGGCAAGCCCTATTCCTCCTTTCTTAATAGTAAAAAGACCGAAAGAAATTTTACTGCAAAAATGTTTGGTGTAGAAAGAAACCGTGAGGAGTTGTACAAAACAATTAACAACCGTGTGGATGATATGATGCAACAAGGTTTATTGAAAGAAGCCGAACAACTTTATCCTTTTAAAAATCTTAATGCTTTGCAAACAGTTGGCTATACCGAGCTGTTTGACTTTTTAGAAAGCAAAGTATCATTAACAGATGCCGTAGAAAAAATAAAACAGCATACACGCAATTACGCTAAACGGCAGGTTACCTGGTTTAAAAAAGTAAAAGATATAAACTGGATTACTGGTGCAGAAGATATAATTTCAAAAATCAATAATTAAACGTTACAACCTGCTTTACATCTGGTGTAAACTTATTCCTACCGGACAGGTATGTGCAATACGTTCCATTATTTTTTCGCCTTATCAGTATAATTATTTGGAGGAAAGAAAAATGTTACATGCACTTCGGCAACTCTGCGTGGATCTGAAGCCATCACTTTAATAATTTCCATTTTTGTTCCATCAATGTTATACCCATGCGTTTGAGCACCAATAGCCATTGTGGTAAGCATACAAGTGCCTAATGAAGTAGCCAGCAAATCAGTTGGTGAAAACGCCTGACCCTTACCTCTATTATCTATGGGCGCATCAGTTAAAATTTCAGTGCCAGAGTAAACGTGCCGAGAAACCGATCTTAGTTCACCTAGGTATGTTGTCTTTACTGTTATCATTCTGCGAATGTAGTGGTTAGTTAGTATAATTTAGTTTAGAGCCCAGCAGTTCCGGGAAGAGTACTTGGTTCGTGATTATGAACACCAAACTAAATGCTTTTAACCAAAGGCAACTTTTCAACAACTGTTAACTTCGCTCATACACCTATACATTATTTTATAATTTGGCGCTCTCAAGAGAAACCCTTTTCATTTTAACCAATACTTAATTATTACTTAAAGTTAATTTATGCACGTTGCAATAGCAGGAAACATAGGATCCGGAAAAACTACTTTAACAACTTTACTTTCTAAACAGTTTAAATGGGAGCCACAGTATGAAGATGTAAACGATAATCCTTACCTGAACGATTTTTACGATGACATGCAACGCTGGAGTTTTAACCTTCAGGTTTATTTTTTGAATAGCAGGTTTAACCAGGTTTTAAAAATAAAGAAGAACCCAAAAACTATAATTCAGGACAGAACCATTTACGAGGATGCATACATCTTTGCGCCCAACCTGCATGCAATGGGTTTAATGACCACCCGCGATTTTCAAAACTACCAGCAGTTATTTGAGTTGATGAACACTTTTGTTTCACCACCTGACTTATTAATTTATTTACGCGGTACAGTTCCTGCATTGGTTAAGCAAATTGAAAAGCGTGGAAGGGTTTACGAAAACAATATTCGTATAGATTATTTGCGCAGATTGAATGAGCGATACGAAGCATGGATAAGTACCTATGAGCATGGCAAACTTTTAATCATAGATATAGACGAAATAAACTTTGCCGAAAACAAAGAACATTTAGGAATGATTGTTCAGCGTGTTCAGGGAGAATTGGGAGGTTTGTTCAGCGGAAAGGTGAAGTAAAAAATACTTTACATCACTTAGCGTTTTACTTCAAAAGTAATTTTAGTGTTAATTCGGAATTCAACTATTTTTCCTTTTTCAACAACTGCGTTTTGATCCTGCACATAAACAGATTTAATATTCTTAATTGTTTTGCTTGCTTCTTTAACAGCATTGTTAGCGGCATCTTCCCAGCTTTTTTCTGATGATGCCATAATTTCAATAACTTTAAGTATTGCCATAATTTTTGTTTTATAGTTCTGCTAAAATAAACAATTAGCTAATTGAAATTCAGTGCCTGAATATTTTCTACAGGTAAACTACAAGTATTATTGTAACATAGATAAATCAAGTTCTTATCCTCAAGAAATCTTCCTTTGAGTAAAGGAAGCCGTGAATCCTTTTCTGAACCTGCAACTGTAAAGTTGGTACAATAGCTTTGAGAAAATTCGCGTAATAAATTTTTTGCATTTTTACCGGTAAAGACAATTTCGTGATAAGGAAAGACAATATGCAAGCCCAGCAAACCCCAGTTAGAATAAGCCGAACCATAATGAATTATTTCTTCTGTAAAGTAATTCAGTAATCTTTTAGCATGATCAGTAAACTTAGTTTCACCAAAGTGCTTTCCTAAATAAAAAAGAGATTTTGCAATGGAGGAATTGGATGCAGGTATAACATTATCCTGCACTTCTGATTTACGCACAATTAAATTATCATCATCATTTGCATTGAAATAAAAAATACAGGTCTCATGATTGACAAAATTTTCCAAGACGTAGACCATCATTTCTTTTGACTTTATCAGCCACCTATCTTCAAATGTAATCTCATATAGCCTTATGAATGACTCAATTACAAAAGAATAATCTTCCAAAAACCCCCGTACTGTTGAAACATTATTTTTATAAGAATGAAAAAGCAAGCCATTATCCCGAAACTGTTTTTCAAGTATAAGTTCAGCCAATTCAATCGCTCGCTCCTTCAAATCATTGCGGTTTAGAAAATACGCAGCATCACATAATGCTGATAACATAATTGCATTCCATGATGTAAGTGATTTATCATCAAGTCCGGGTTTTACTCTCTTTTCTCTTTCCTGTAATAAAACATTTTTTAATTGCTCAATGAGTTTGTTTAGTTGATCAGGATGTAGGTTATATTTTTTACAAATTGCTTCATCTGATTCTTTTCTCAATAAAATGTATTGGTAATTTTCCCAAAAGCCGTTTTGGTTTAAAGAGAAATAGTCTGATGCAAGTTCAACTACTTTTTCTTTATCATCAATTACAAAAGTGTTTTTATCAATTATTGCTAAAATTTCTTCTTTAGACCAGGTATAATATTTCCCTTCTTCACCTTCACTGTCGGCATCAAGCGCAGAAAAATAAAAACCTTCATCACTTCTCATTTCTCTATTTAAAAATTCTAAAGTTTCTTCTACCACTTTTTTATACAACGGTTTTTTAAACAGAGAAAATGCTTCGGTGTATAATGATATGAGTTGTGCATTATCGTAAAGCATTTTTTCAAAATGCGGAACTTTCCAGTCAGTATCTGTTGAATACCGCGCAAATCCTCCTCCTACCTGATCGTAAATTCCACCCATTGCCATTTTATCCAATGTAAGTTCAACATGTTTTAACAATTCAGCATCATTACTTAAAAAACCGTAGCGCAACAAAAACACATAGTTGTTTGGCAAAGAAAATTTTGGTGCTTTCTGTGGACCGCCTTCCACATTATCTAATCGCAATTTCCAATTGGCAACACAATCTTCTAAGGTTTTTTTATTGAATTTTTCCTTTTCTCCTTCCAGTTTTATCAATTCATTCTGTTTAATTCCAGAAGTTAATTCTTCAGCATATTGCTCGCATTTGTTTCTCTCAACTTTGTACATAGCGGCAAGTTGCTTTAATATATTTTGCCATTGTACTTTATTGAAATAAGTGCCACCATAAATTGGTTTTGCATTTGGCAATGTAAAACAATTGAGTGGCCAACCGCCCCTGCCCGTCATTAATTGTACTGCATGCATATAAACACTATCAACATCAGGTCTTTCCTCCCTGTCAACTTTTATGCAAATAAAACTTTCGTTCATTAGTTGAGCAATTGACTCATCTTTAAAACTCTCATGCTCCATTACATGGCACCAATGGCACGAAGAATATCCAATGCTTATCAATACAAGTTTGTTTTCTGTAGTTGCCTTTTCAAAAGCTGCACTGCCCCATGGCAACCAGTTTACAGGATTGTGTGCATGTTGCAATAAGTAAGGACTTGTTTCACTAATTAAACTATTGGTGTAACTCATTACACAATAATAGTCTATTTAATAGTGAGCCTAAAGAAGTCTCAATCCTTCAAAACCCAGTTCAAAACTGCGGAAAAACTTTTGCCCATGTTGAGGGATGATGTTTTCCATCTTTCATTTCAATATATTCAATATCATTTTTTCTGCTGACGCCTGCTTCTGTCAGTTCCTCAACAATATCAAGCGTATCATCTATTGAATCTATAATACCATTACTGTTTCTGTCATTTGTTTCATCAGCAGTACCTGTCTGCAACCAAAATTTTAACGCTCTTTTGGTTTTGCTTCTTTTATAAGCGCGTGCATAATGCGGTCCGTATCTTTATAACCTTTGCCTAACGGTTTGCTTCGCCACCAAAAAGAGCCTGAAAAAACACCGACCTTACTAAAAGTATCGTGGTTATTCCATACAATGTTAAAAGCTGAAAGTCCACCAAGCGAAAAACCTGCAAAGTAGGTCAATGCTTTTTCCGCTTCAAACGAAAATTCTTTTTCAGTGTGTGGTATTAGTTCATTCAAGATAAACCATTCATATAAATGCGCTTTAGCACCACGTTTTAAATAATCGGGTTTTCCACTTGTACCGTACTCGTTTAGCCTTTCTTCGTTAGAGTGAATAGCAAGTACCATTAAAGGTTGCTCGTGGTGTTGTAAATAGCATTTTTCTAAAGAAGCATATAAGTTGATTGCGTCCGCAT
Organism: Bacteroidota bacterium; assembly: GCA_016714005.1. Lineage (GTDB taxonomy): Bacteria > Bacteroidota > Bacteroidia > AKYH767-A > OLB10 > JADJOA01. The sequence continues at coordinate 95,355 of JADJOA010000001.1, read as the reverse complement.
CCTGCCCGTCATTCAACAATAAAATTCTTTTTTGCTTACTTGTTTTCCATTGCACCGGGTATATGTATTCAAAATGTACACTTCGATGGAGATATTTCGAATAAAGATTTGATTTTCTTTTTACTAAAAATTTTGCCGCCACGGTATTTTATTGAGTTGGCAAAAATAAAAGTTGATTTATGATGATTATGATTTGAAATCATTTTTACTAACAATGAAAGCCCCAGCCAACCTTCTCAGAAGGTGATGTCAGCATACTGCTAACACAATCAGTTTGAGCCTTAATAAACAAAAAAAGGGCTACTCATTTTAGAGTAGCCCCAACAACCAACCATGAATGAAGCCGCTGCTCACACGGCTCCAGTTTTTTACTAGGGTATAAGCCTATGGTTGTCATTATATTTTTCGATAAAGCGATACATTTTTTTTCTTTTTGCCTTTAATGTTTTGAGTTCGTTAAATTCATTGAACATATTTTGGTCTTTTGCTATCATCATAGCTAAATTATCAGCATCATAATCTGCAATTTGTCCGGTGTTAAAATCAAACAATCTTTGAAAAGTTCCACTATGGAAATCTGTCATTACCGGTGACATGGTTTGAACGGTTGGGTAACTTTCGGTAAAAACCGAAATGCTTCCTATTGTTGAGAACTTATGAAACTTTCCATTCAGATAAATAAATGGTGTTCCGTTTTCTACATATCCCCACAAGCTATCGCGGTTTATTTTTCTTTTTATGTTTTGTGCATCTAAGTAATAAAGACTTTCTGTATTTGCCCACTGAGAAAGTGTAAATTCAATATTATGGTCGTACGATTTTACCAATTGCTCTTTATCTAATGATGGTTTATTCGCCTTAATATCTGAGAACGAATAATACACGCCATCTTTAATCGGGGAAAAATTATTTGTTCTTTTAAGATAATCAGCATCTGTTCCTGTTTGTGCGTTAACGCTTAATAAGCTAACTGAAAGAATTAATGAGAGCATGGCAGTAAATTGTTGTTTGACTACCACTATCAAATATCTATGCCAAAGTGTTTTCATGCTTTTTAAACTGTATGTAATAAAGTTGGCTGTAAATGCCGTTTTTTTGAATGAGTTCGTTATGATTTCCAGCCTCCGCAATTTCTCCATTTTGCAAAACAAAGATAACATCTGCACGCTTAACTGTAGCAAGCCTGTGTGCTATAACAATGCTGGTTCTGTTTTGGGTAATTGCCTCTGTGGCTTTATTGATAAGGGCTTCATGTGTGGAGTCAATATTTGAGGTTGCCTCGTCTAAAATAAGTATTGATGGTTTATGTGCATAAGCACGTGCAAACGAAATTAATTGCCGCTGTCCTGCGGATAAAAGTGTGCCTCTTTCCATCACATTAAAGTTGTAAGATTTCGGAAGATTTTCTATAAAATTGTGTATACCAACCTGCTTTCCGGCTTCTTCAACATCGTTTACAGCTATACTTGTATCATATAAAGTAATGTTATTGTGTATAGAGTCAGAAAAAGAAACACATCCTGTAGCACAACGGCAATCTGGCTTCTTAAAGAATATAACTCGTAATCATTTATATCAATACCATCAATTAATATACGTCCTTTTTGAATTTCGTAAAAGCGGTTAAGTAAACTAATGATAGTTGTTTTGCCCGAGCCCGTAACACCAACCAATGCTATCATTTTCCCACTTTCAATTTTGAAAGAAATATTTTTCAGCACCCACTCATTTTCTTTATAAGCAAACCATACGTTTTCAAAAACTATATCTCCTTTTATTTTCTGGGCTACTATCTTTCCTCTATTATCCTGCTTCTGGCCTTCATCCATTAATTTAAAAATGCGCTCACTGCTAACCATTCCCATTTGGAGCGTATTAAATTTATCCGCCAATTCTCTAATGGGTCTGAACAGCATATTAATGTATTGAATAAAAGCTACCAGCACACCAAATGTAACCTCACTTCGTAAGACCTCGCCACCACCATACCAAGCAATAAGTGCAATGGAGGTAGCAGAAAGTATTTCTACAATAGGGAAAAAAAATACTGTAGTACCACACCGAATCAATGTTTGCTTTTCGGTGAGTTAGGTTTATCTCATCAAATTTTTTGTACTCTTCTTTCTCTCGATTAAAAACCTGGATGATGCGGATTCCTGTTAAATGTTATTGAACAAATTCGTTGAGGCGGGCAACTTGTGTGCGTACATCCTTAAAAACATCTTTTATTTTTATTTGAAAAATTCTTGTTGCATATAGTAAAACAGGAATTGTTACTAAACTTATTAATGCAAGCTTTGGGCTGATGAAAAGCATTACTGCGACAATTATAATCACCTGCAACAAATCACTGATGATAAGTATTAGCCCGTCAGAAAAAATATCGGCAATGGTTTCCATATCAGAAACAAGGCGGGTCACCATAGTGCCTACCGCAGTTTTATCAAAAAAAGAAAGTTTAAATTCAAGCAGCCTGTTGTATAAATCTTTTCTTAATTGGAGAATTACTTCCTGTCCTAAAAAATTGGTAAGCGTGGTATAAATAAACTGAAGTATAAATTGTATAATTAGCACACCAACAAGAATGGCTGTAATAAGAGCCAGTCCATTCAAGTCCTTTTTTAGAACATAATTATCAAGTGCATATTGTGTAATCCAGGGTCTTACAGGCGCAAATACAGATATGGCAACGGCAACAATAGTGGTTGTCCAGAAAGTTTTTTTAAATGGACGAACATACACCATTGTCCTGCGCAGTAAATTCAGATCAAATGCTTTTCCGCTAACGCTGCTCATTACTTAATGCTAAAAGGGAAAACTACAGGTCTCTCAATTTTTAAATATGGATATTTAACACTGGTAAGATATAAAGCGTGTGGGGGTGCTGATGCCCCGGCAAGTTTTCTGTCTTTTGATTCAAGTATTTTTCTGAAATCATTAACAGAAATTTTCCCCGAAGAAACATTTAGCAACGTTCCTACAATTGCTCTTACCATGCCACGCAAAAAACGATCAGCAGAAATTTCAAAAACCGTATAACCGTTTTCTGACTTCCATTCCGCTTCGATTATTTTACAAATTGTGGTTTTGCTTTGCGAATTTGATTTGCAAAAACATTCAAAGTCAACATGCGCCATCATTATATTGCAGCACTCATTCAATAAATCAATATTAAGTGGTTTAAAAACAGGCATTGCATAATCTTGCATAAAAACATTTTTTCCACTACATAAAAAATAATGATACGTTCTTTCTGTTGCATCAAACCGTGCATGAGCATCATCACTTACTTTTCGAATTGAAAATAATGAAATATCGTAAGGCAACATGCCGTTTAAGCTGTGCAGTGCATTGTATTCATTTATGTCTTCCTTACTCCAATCGAAATGCAAAAAAAACTGAGAGGCATGCACTCCGGTATCAGTTCTTCCACATCCTGTGGTTTCAATATTTGAATTGGTGTATGCCGATAATGCCTCATTTACTTTTTCTTGAACAGAAACTGCATTTTTTTGAATTTGCCAACCGCTGTAGTTGGCTCCGTTGTAACTAAGCTCTAAAAAATAACGGTGCATATTGGAGGTGCTAAAATAGTGGATAGGAATGAGAGATTGGGAAGTGGTGTGGTTATATTAGGAGTATGGTTAAGTTTTATGAGATTATTTTTATATCAGCCAACTATTCAATAAAATAGCAAACTCTTTTGCCACCTTAAATGACTAAACACATTGCCAATACCAAGGCGCTAAACATCATTGTAATTGTAGCTGCACTTGGCTACTTTGTTGATATTTATGATTTAATACTATTTGGGATTGTTCGTATACCAAGTTTAAACGGTTTAGGTATTACAGACCCCAACTTAGTTACCGAATATGGTCACCACCTAATAAGCATTCAAATGATAGGCATGCTGGTTGGCGGAATTTTGTGGGGTGTAATGGGTGATAAAAAGGGAAGGGTATCAGTTTTGTTTGGCTCCATCCTGCTCTATTCATTGGCAAATATTGCCAATGCTTATGTACTTGAAATAGCCAATTTTTTCGGTACCTCTATTATTGATACATATAGTTGGTTGCGTTTTATTGCCGGTGTTGGTCTTGCAGGTGAATTGGGTGCAGGAATTACGTTGGTAAACGAAACGATGACTAAAGAACATCGTGGTTATGGAACAATGGTAGTAGTTTCGTTTGGTGTATTGGGAGCTGTGTTTGCAAATATTTTAGGCAAGTATGTTACATGGCAGCATTCATACATTATTGGTGGTGTTATGGGATTGGTTCTTTTATTTTTACGCATTGGTGTTTATGAATCAGGCATGTATGCGCAGGTAAAGGAAGAAAAGAAAACACGAGGAAATTTTTAATGCTGTTTACAGATGGCAAGCGCTTTATCAAGTACCTGAGTTGTATTGCAGTGGGTGTTCCCATCTGGTATATGATTGGTGTACTGGTAGTATTTTCTCCTGAAATCGCCAAGGCGCATGGCATTGAAGGTGTAAAAGGTGGTGATGCTATCATGTATTTTTATGCTTCAACAAGTGGAGGGGATTTTTTATCGGCATACTGGAGCCAGGTATGGAAAAGCAGGAGAAAGGTTTTGTTGTTGTTTTTAGTTCTCTCCATCATATCAACCCCAATTTATTTATATGGATTACATGGCGCTACTCCTTTTTTGTTTTATTGTGTTTGTGCTGTGCTTGGTTTCGCATCGGGTTATTGGGCAGTGTTTGTTACAGTAGCTTCTGAAAAATTTGGAACCAATTTACGTGCAACGGTTACCACCACCGTTCCGAATATGGTACGTGGGTCATTAGCCTTTCTTACAGCATTGCTGGCATGGTTTAAAGACAGTTGGGGGTTAAACACCCTGGATGCAACCATGCTGGTTGGCGTGTTTGCTTTTTCAATTGCGCTTGCATCTTTGTTTGGTATTAAAGAAACTTATGCCAAAGATTTGAATTACACTGAGGAATAAATTTTTCTATTTTACGCTCAGTTCTTCTCTAAGCTGGTGCAAGCTCATTAATGTTGCAGCAAGCATAAATCCAGGAAAAACAATAAGCCACCATGCGGAAATTTGGTCACGAGCCGAAGCAAGCAATGTTCCCCACGTAACAGTTTGATATGGTATGCCTATGCCAAGGAAAGAAAGTGATGCCTCAGATAAAATGGCTGAAGCAAAAATCAAAAGCGCTATAGAACTAACCATTGGTAAAATATTTGGGAGAAGATGTTTGAAAATTATTTTAGAATCATTAAATCCGAGAGCACGGGCTGCATCTGCATAGCCTGATGATTTGATCTTTAAAGTTTCCGCCCGAACAATTCGTGCCACTTCTGTCCACGATATAAATCCAATTATAATTATCAAATTAAAGACCGAAGGATTCATTACCGCTGCAAATGCAAATATGATTATGAGAAAGGTAAAGAAATAACAACTTCAGTTGCTCGCATCAATAAATGATCTATTGGAATAAAATATTTATGAGAAAATATTTTAAACCCAGAAATGAGCCTACCAATTTTAAAAAATAAACACATGATTATTAAAAAAACAAGAGCAGCCAATAAACCCTGAAACAAAAAAAATAATGTTGATGACTTTGAAGAAGAACTGATAAATACATCAGAAATTACAGCCGAATAGAAAAAGGCGGGAATTAACGCGATAATTAAAAAGATAATTTCTCCTGCTTTAAGAGTAAGTGCTTCATTCCCAAAATAACCTGCAAATAATCCAATTATCAATCCGATGGTAACAGCTAAAAACATAGAGAAAAAATCCTACAATCATACTTACCCTTGCACCATGCACAATTCCCGATAACACATCTTCTCCTAATTTATTTGTTCCTAACCAATGCCATTTGCTCCACAAGCATTATTTTGTTTCCATCTTTAAATTCAAATTGTTCCTGTAAAGGAGAAATGTAATTGCTGTTGGCATAATCTGGAGTATAGGGCTTGTATTTAATTAATGAAAAACCGCTTTCGTTTCCTGCAATAAATGGTGCGAATAAAGCCATCAGTAAAACAAAAAGTAAAAAACATAAATAGACTTTACCTTTCTTAGATAATTTTTTATACCACTTAAATATGTTTTTCATTTTTCTTCCGATAATGAAATACGAGGGTCAATAAAATAATTTAGTATATCTGAGATTAAAAAACCAACTACGGTTAACGCTCCGGTTAGCAATACTATACAAGTTATAAATGGGTAATCTTGATTTTGGATAGCATACCATGTTTGAAAGCCCATCCCCGGTATTGTAAAAATTGTTTCAAGCACAATACTGCCTGCAAGCACAGAAGGAAAAACATTTCCGAATAGCGTTATCAGTGGAATGAGTGCGTTTTTTAAAGCATGTTTAATGACAGCGTTTCTTTCGTTTAACCCTTTTGCACGCGCAGTTAACATGTATTGTTGCTTAGCATTACTGTTTAACAAACCTTTTGTATACAGATTTATAAATAACGGAGGAATAAAGTATAACAAATGAGTGGAATAATTATGTAAGGAATTGTTTTTTGATTTTATAAACCCATCCATCATCTGCCTCAAATCCAGAAGGAGGTTTAATTCCTGAAGCTGGTAGTAAGTGAATAAAACTGGGATTGGCAAATGTGTAAATCAAACAAATGGCAATAACAAAAACAGGAATTGATATTAACAGAAAAGAACACCTGTCAATAAATTTTTCCTGCTTGTCTCTCCTTCTTTAAAAAATGAAACAACACCAAGCGGAACTCCAACAACAAACGCAAGAAGTATAGACGCGCAACTGAAAACAATGTCCGGGGTAGTTTCGTCTTTTACAATTTCAATAACAGGTTCGCGCGTTGCACTAAGAAACACCAAAATCTCCGCGAAAGATGCCACGTGTTTTAAAATCATCTGTTTCGTTGTTCCAAACAACCATTGATGAAAACGATTTTTTTCAGAATAAAATCTCTTTAAGTAAGCATCATCAATATCTTTTACATCATTATGAAGTGAAGTTGTTTTTGAAAAAACTTGCATTTGATAAATATTTCTACTCACCTTATCTTTATTAAAAAAATATTTCAATTCGCCAGCCAACTCAATCACCTCAATATTTTTTTCGATTCTCGCATTTACTAAAAGCTGATTTAGCTTTTCACAAAATGAAACAGCTGAAGTAGTGTTGCCGTATTCATTGATTAGTCTCTGCACAAATTCTTTGTCTTCTTTATTATAAATTTTTTCTAAAGAAGAAGAATAAGACAAGGGTTTAACAGCAAAATAAAAAAGCGGCAAATCCAGTCCCAGTTTTTCTATCCAAAATTTTTTTTGAAGCTGACCTACAGGCACACTTCCGCCTGAAGTTGACTTTTCGCTTTCTAATATTTTGTCCAGTGGATTAAAAGGTGCCAGTGAACTTAAACCAAATGCCAAAAGGACGACAACTGCAAGAACAGGTAAAAAGAAAAAAATTCTTTTAAGCAGAAACCTCAACATAAGTTCTTACATTGAAGTATTATCCTGTTTTCCAACAACGTTTGGCAATTGCAAAGTATTTAAAAGCAAGCCGGGTTTATCAAAAAAGAAATAAGTGTTGGACCACCGCTTGTGGCATGCAATTCTGCGCATTGAAGCAAAAAGGAAAATATACGGCTGCTCATCAACCACAATTTGCTGAAATCTCTTTGACAAAGGTGCGCGCATATCATCATCAACCTGATAGCGTATAGAATCAATGAGTGCATCGGTCTGAGCATTTCCAAAACCGGTGTAATTACTTCCATTATTAAGCCAACTCTCCGTATGCCAAAGTTGAGAAGGGTCCTCGGGAAAATTTCCTTGCGACCATGCGCTAAGCATCATATCAAAATTATGGTTTCGAGCATCTGCAAATAACGTTACACGGTCCAATGGATTTGGTTCAGCTCTTACACCAACTTTTTCAAACGATTGAGAAATCATTACAGCAAAATCTTTCCAATCAGGTACTTCAACAAAATAATTCAACTTAAAGGCAAGTTGAAGTTTTTGTCCGTCAATAATCTTATCTCTAATGCCATCAGCATCCGTATCTTTCCATCCTGCATCGTCCAATAATTTAATCGCCTGCTTTTCATTATAAAAAACTGCCTGCAAATCGGTATTAAAATCTTTCTTTAAATAAGCGTAGGGTCCAATTTGTCTCTTATACTTGCCCTTATTAACTACATCGTTAATTTCATCGTAAGGAACAAGCATTGCGAGTGCTTTTCTAACGCTTACATCGGTAAAACACTTTTTATGATTGATGCCATCCGGTTTCATGTTAAATGCAGCGTAAGTAAAAGTATATTGGTCGGTAAAGTTTGCATTGTAGTTGGTATTAAAAACCGAATCTGACTTTAGTTCAATAAGTGTTTTGGCAGAAAGAGTTGCAGAGGCATCGTAATTCTGAGATTTAAACTCAAGAATTTGTGATGCTGTTTCTCTGTTCAGCTTAAATACAATTTTTTCCGGTCCTGCCTGTTCGTAAAGAGAAGCAGATGTTGAAGTCCAATGATTTTTCTTTTTAATTAATACCAATTGCACTCCGGGTTCCCACACACTTACTTTATACATTCCCAATCCGTTAAACAATTGTGGGTCAGTGCCGTTTTCAGGTGAATTAAACTTATCAGCCCATGCAATAAGCTCAGAATTCCTTTTTGCATCAAAAGTTGTATCATCAAATTGCTGAAAAGAAAACCGGGATAAAACATTTTCAGCATCAAAAAAAGATCTTTGCATGATCCCGAAATCACCCCAAAGAGCTACGTTAAGCAAATAATTCTTTTTTCATTCGCACAGTAAACATTCGTTGTTCTTTTCATCGGCTTTATATCGCAATATCTGAAATGTATGGCTTTAGTGTCGGGTTGTTTACCAATGGGCATTTATGCGCTTTCATAGTAAAAATTACATCATCAACACTTAATGGTGAACCATCGTCCCATTTAGGTTCATCGCGCAATTCGTAGGTATAGCTCAATCCATCCTTAGAAATTAAAGGAAGTGATTTTACCAAATCGGTCTTAGTTGTAGTGAAACATATCTGTCTGCACAAGGAATTTTTGGGTATAAAGCATTATTTCACTTCGCATATAAGAAGTGCCGTTAGTAGGGTGAAGGTTATCAGCTTCAGCAATTACGTGGTAAACAAGCGTATTTTCCTTGCTCCACTCAGGTTTAAAGTATGGTGCATCCTGGTAGTGTGTAAACAAAACTGAATCACTTACTTCATTAACATCATTATTACTCACTTCATTCCTTTTAAAAGCAAGATGAAAGTGAAAGAACTACAGCAAGTAAAAGATAAGTTGTTTATTACGCATATTTATTTCTTTTGATTTGCTAAAAGTAGCAGAAATAATTTCTGAAGTTAAAATGCCGAAAAGCGTCTTTCAACAACCTATTGGTAAAACGGCTAACTTCCTTTACACAGTAAATAAAAAAGGCTAACTGTTAAGGTAGCCTTTGGTGGAGAAGATGGGACTCGAACCCACGACCTCTTGCATGCCATGCAAGCGCTCTAGCCAACTGAGCTACATCCCCTTTTTATTGAGTCTGCAAAGAAAAAAAAATAATTGATGCAGCTAATTCATAACTAATAAAATAAATTACTACTATCAAATTATGGAGCCAAGCGATAAAACAAATTTTAATAAGCGCCACTTCTTTTTCTTAAAAACCACTCTAATGCCAATAGAGTTACGAGCAAGGCAAAAATCCATTTTAAGGAAATAAAATCGCGTAGCTTTTTATGATAGTATGAAACAGGCTTTATGTCCTCCTTAGATTTTATTTCCTCCGTAATTGCAATCATTTGCTCGGAATAAAACATTTTACCACCCGTGCGTTGCGCCATTGCAAAAAGCATTTGATGATTTGCTGTTAGCTCAGTATTTTCCATTTGCAGTGTATTAATGGTAAACTCGCCCTCATCTTTATAATTAGTGTTACCAAGCTTAACTTGTGCTACATAATTATACTTACCGGCAGGAAATATTCCGGCATTAAGCGTGTAGGCATTGGAAGTTTTACTGAATGTATATTTATATTCTTTTTTTGATGATGAATAAATCGTCATTTGTGCATCAGGATCATTTACAATTTGTCCGGCAGGGTTTACTAACTGAGCTTCAAAAGTGAGAGGCTCATTTTCGTTATAGTGTGTTTTTCCAGAAACGCGAAAAGGTGTTTTCTTTTCTTTAACCAATAAATACTGAACTATTTTAGATACAAGTTCATTGGTATAATTATTATTTCCTTTTTCTTCAAACTCATTTAAGCGCCACTTCCAAAACCCCTCACCACATAACACAGCACTTTTAGCTCCGTTAACATCAGCAAAATAAAGTAGTGGTTGTTCGGTAGTTACAGGTCCAATTCTTTGTTGTAACAATACATTTACTTGCCCGTTAATGCTGTAAGTACCGAAAGGGGCAATTAAAGGAGGAAGTTGATTAATAAAAGTCAACAATTCATCATTGGCAGTAAACAGTGTGAAATTTTTATTTGAGTAAGGAAGAATTTCATTATTCCGATTAATGTTTGATGATATGGTAACTCCTAAACTAAGCGAATTAAAAGTACGGCTATTGGTTTGTGCACCTAAAACATAAAATGCTGGAACACCTGCCTCCTTAATCCTGTAAAGAATATTTTTTGAAGAAGTATTATCAGAGGGTAATTGATGAATAATTACAATCTGGTAATCGCTTAAATTTTCAGCAAAGTTTTCTGCATACTTAACTGTAGCCGAATAATTTAGGTTGTTTTCAATTGCTGTTTTAAATGCCGATAAATCAGGATGAGGACTATTAGCAACTATCAGCACTTTTTGTTTACTCTCTAATACTTCAATAAAAACATCCGATGCATTATTTGCTAAATTAATTTCTCCTTCAATTGATGAAAGTCTGATACTATATTTTTGAATTCCTTTTTCTTTGCTTCAATAATCATAGGAACAGTGAAATGGTACCTGTTTCAGTAACACTTATGTTACGGCTAAACACTATAATTGAATCATGCTTAACAGTTAATATTGTGTTTGCACCCGCACATTGTTTCGCATCAACAATTATTTCTAATGGAAAATTATTACCAAGAAATGCAATACGATTGTGATTAACTTTAGAAACAACCAAGTCTTTTTTAACTGTTGTATCCCCCAGTGCTATCGTATAAAAAGGTACTCTCAATTTCTCTGCAGAATAAACCGGGTTGCTTCCATTATTATAGATACCATCGCCTGCAACTATAACTGCGCCTAGATTTCTTCCTGAATATTTCAACATTAAGTCATTTACCAACTCAGAGTAATCAGAAATTTTATCGTTGAATTTTAAATCAGGATTTTCGTAAACATTATTTCCAAACCCAACAAACCTAACATCAAAATCTTTTGACAACGATTGTTTTAATTGATTCAGGTCTTCCTTGTAAGCAGTGAGTGGGTATTTCAAAGTATCACTATAATTAATGGACGAGGAATTATCGGCAGCAATTACAATTATTGGTTTTTCAATTTCTCTAAAAGCGGTTTTTATCAGAGGAGATAAAAGAAAAAATGAAAGCAGCGATACAAGTATAAATCTTGACGTAGCCATTAGTCTAATAAGCCAAGCCTTTGCTTCTGTAAAATGATTGTCTTTTTTATAAAGCACCCATGCGTATGCAAAGCCCAATGCAAAACAAAAAATAATAAACCATAAGGGAAAAGAAGTGATTAGCTCCACAAATAAAAGTTGAACGGCAAATGTATTTTAAAAAATATGTTTGGAGAGATGATAAAGATGAGTTATAAATGAGAGGCTGATTGTAAATAAACAAAGAGAGCACCCCATTGGGGTGCTCTCTTTGTTTATTTACCAACCTTGTTTTAATGTTGGTGGGTACTATTTTGATGTTGCTTTTACTACTGCACCACCAGTCTTACCTGTTGTTTGGCACTGTTTGACCTTACCTCTACCATGTAAAACCCCTTTGCTGAGTTGGCTTACTTCTATCACGCTTTGGTTCTCGCCTTCTTGTGCATTCATCCCGCTGCTGTAAACTATTCTACCGCTTACATCTTTCATCTCTATGCTCACTTCTTCTGCCTGCTCTGCATGATAGCTTACCGTTACTTTGTCATCTGCAGGGTTAGGGTACAGGTGGATTTGGGCGGTAGGTGCTGTTTCTGTTATTTCTACTGCCTCTCTGCAGCTTGGACTCGCACTGTATGTTCTTGTTGCCACTCCGCAGGCATTGCTCGCTGTTAAGCTTACTGTTGCATTGCCTGTGTTCCAGTCTACCGTATAGGTACCCGTACCTTGTCCGCTTACATACACTGCCGCTGCTGACGGTAACACTGTCCAGTTTAAGCTGTAAACGCCTGTTACGCCCGTTAAGCTCGAGCTGAATTGTATGCCCGCTTCGTTGTTGCACCATACTGCAGGGTTCGCTGTTATTACGCTTGGCGTGTTGGGAGACCCTTTTACTGTTATTGTTCTGGCTGTGCTTGTACCACATCCATTGCTAGCTGTTACACTCACCGTTCCCGTACTAAACGTACCAAACGATATGCTTACGCTATTGCTGCCCTGGCCTGATACTACTGTGCCATTGCTTGCACTCCACGTAAACGTAGCACCTGCCTGCGGTGGGCACTGGTAGCTTACCGTTTGACCACACACGCCATTGCTTATTCCTGTTATGCTCGATGGTACGCCCGGGCTGCCTATAGCTATCGTTTTAGTGCGCGCTGCTGAGGTTACTCCGCATACGTTGGTGTATGTTACGCTTATATTACCGTTTAAGAACCCACTGTTAAAGGTTACTGTTATGCTGTTGCTCGTGCTTGACCCGCTGGCATTGGCTGGCAGTGTCCAGTTGTATGTGCCGGCTCCTGCATTAGGTACGCTGTACGTTTGGCTCGTGTTTGGACATACGCTGAACACTCCGCTCATTACGCCTATGGCCGATGGACTCGTGCTTACTGCCAAACATTTGGGCGCGTTGCTTACGCAACTGGCATTGGCCGTTACGCATATGCTGCCGCTTGTATAACCAACAGGCAATACTGCCGTTACGCTCGTGCTGTGGTCGTATATGGACTCGCATTACCGTTAAACGTGGTGCCCACAGGACCTGTCCAGGTGTAGTTCTGTGCACCTACTATTGGTGCATTTGTAACTGTATACACTGCTGCCCCCTGCACGTACTTCTGTTGATCCGCTTAGTGTCGGGCTCGATAACGCCTCTCACCCACTGTACTTTACGCGTTGAACCTCCGCAGCCATTGGCCGCCTGTACGCCTATGTAATAACCAGAGGCTCCCCCGGCAAGGATCCAAAGGTAATATTGGCATTTGGTGTGCTGTTGGTATACGTATTGCCAGCTCCGTTAAAGTCTGTGCCGCTTGGACCATCCCATATATACTTTGTGTCCGCCTGATACTACAGGTACATTTATATTGCTTACCGATGTGCCATTGCACGCAAACTGCGGCAAATTGTTTATCGGTGGCACTACTACGCTTGATGCTGGCGGAGATGTGCTTATGGCCCCCTACGTTAAATGTATTGGTTGTTGAACATCCATTACCATCTGTTACTGTTATGGCATACGGGCCAAAGCATACCGCTATCGGGCCTAAAACCCTGGTTTAAGCTGAAGTCCCCATCGGTGTTAAAGTTTGTGCCATCGTCACATAAATATGTGCCTGCTCCGGTGCCGCCTGTAGCTGTGGCTGCTATCGCTCCATCGCAGATGTTTGCTGCCCAGCAGCTTACGTTCGTTACCGTGCCGCCAAGTGTTGGGTTGGCATTTATTATGGCTGTAACACTGCCGCTTGCTGTGCACATAAGTACTGGTTGGTTAATACTACTGTATATAACCCTGCATTACCTGCTGCGCTGCTTGTTACCGTTGGTGTTTGCTGGCTGCTGGTAAATGGTATTGATGCAGTGGTTGTCCAGCTATATGTAGTTGTCTGACCACCGGCTGCATTGTTTGCACTTAGTGTTAATGATGTGCCTTCGCAAGCCTCTACTGTTGGGTTACCACCCTGAACTACGGGTACTGGAACAGGGTTAACTGTTACAGCAACAGTAAGTGTAATGCTGCAAGGTGGATTACCAGTATCTGTAATTGTTACTGTATAGTTTCCTGTAGCAGCACCGGTAACTGTTGGGTTTTGTGATGTAGAACTTGGTGAGAACGTACCAGTACCAGACCACTGGTAAGAATATGGACCAGTACCAAATGTTACATTGCTGGTTAAACCAAGAGGAAGACCATCACATGCAGGCGAGACAAAGTTTGCATTTGCTGCCATACATGGACCTCCACTTAGGGTTGCTGTAATGTCAAAATCTCCTCTTGTTGAAACTGAGGTGCTCCATACCTGAATATAATAATCAGTTGGGGTGCCTAACAGGGTAATTGTATTTGAAGCTGGAGGAGTAGTATTGCAATAAACTGAAGTTAAAGAACCGCATGAACCATAATAAACCGCATAACGCAAACCAGAGGCTGTTACAGCAGCAAGGTCAATTTGCATGTTGGTACTTAAACCAGAGTTGATTTTATACCAAACATCAAATGCGCTTTGGAAACCATTACAAGATGGGTTTGCAGGAGCGCCACCGGCACAAGTATTATTTGTTGCAAGCAAAACTCCATTCGTTAAGGTAGCAGCACCAGCACAGTTATCGTTACCAGCAGCTGGTGTACAAGTTGTGCATGTAACGCTTATATCAAACGTACCACCGGCAACGTCTGAAAATCTGTGTACTAAAATATAGTAAGTTACACCATTTTGTGTTGGGAAGGATACTGTTGATGCTAAAGTATTAACTCCACATGATCCATCATCATCGTTATTATCTTCACAAACAAGGCTTCCGCAGGTACCAGAGAATACACTAAGTTTTGTATCAATTGTTGTATTAGCATTACAAAGTGAAACCTCATAATTTTGACCGTTACCTACAATTTGATACCATACGCTTGCAGATACGTAGGCTCCGTTACCACCACCGCAACCGGCAGGTAATCCAGCATCAAGTGTAGCATCTACTAATGTACCTGATACGGTAGAACCGCAGGTAAGTGTAATTGCGCCAGAGCATAAATCATTAGCCGGAGGCGGACCACCTGTAGTAAATGAGATTGGACCAGTCCATGTGCTAAAATCGCCTAAACCGCAATCTTGTCTAACATAATAATCATATGTTGTTGTAAGCCAAACCAGTAAGGTTTGTAGGGTTTGTTGCCGGGTCAATAGTTATTCCAGTACCTTGTGTAAAATCCTGTTAAGCCATATTCAACTTCGTAAGTACCAGTACAGCCAGTACAAGTCCATGAAAGCGTTGCATTGTTACTAGAAGTAGTTGCGAATGGAAATGTTGGTGGAAAACATGTTGGTGGGGCATCAATTTCTATGCAGTACTCACCAACATCACCACTAAAACCATCTATCAAAATATAATAAGTAACACCTCCAGTTAATGTTGGGGACAAGGTGTTGTCAACCTGCCCATTAGTTCCAAAGCCAAAATTAGTACATGTTCCTACTTCAGTTAATGTTAATGAAGGGCATGTGCCTGTGGCTGTATAAAATTGCAACCAACCATCAAGCGGGTCTCCGGCTGAAATTGGAATTTCTGTACGAACAAATACCTGACCTGTTACCGCAGGAGTATATGTGTACCATACGGTATTGTTCATGCCACTACATGTGAAACCGGGATCGCCTACTGAAGTATAGTTGGTTGTGTTTTTACAATCTTGCGCACCTCCTAATGTTAGGTTAATGGCATTGCAAAAATCATCACCCGGAAGTGGTAAAGCAAATGTAAATGAAGATGTAGAGCTTAAGTTACCTCCACCACAATCTGTATAAACGCAGAAAGTATAGTTTGGACCTACGCTTAAGCCTGATAAGCTAACCGATGTAGATGCAGTGGTACCTGATTGTAAAGGCGAACCGCTTCCACAAGCGCCACTTGTTCTTAATTCCCATACATAATTAACAGCACCGGCAACACTACCCCACGATACATCTGCTGTGGTAGTTGTATAGTTACCCGCTGTTAAACCTGTTGGGTTTAAGCAGCTTGGTGCTACCTCTATGGCAAAATCATCAAAGCCTACGCTATAAGACGAGAAACTTGTTGTAGTGCTTCCTTTAGCTATAACATAAAATGGTGCACTGTTGTAGCTTAATGGAATTATTGCTGTATAGTTGTACCAGCCCGATGAGCCTACAGCAGGTGCTGCTGATGCAGCGTATGGTATATCTATTAATGTAGTTGGGCTTCCGCTAAGGTCATTAGTGGTGTTGGCAAAAAACGCTACCCTGTCTGTTGAAAGTCCGTTGGTGGCATTTCTATAAATCCAAACATTAACCCTTAGCGTTGTGCTTGGGTATGTACCGCTGTAATCTAAATTAGGAGATATTAATAAAGCATCTGAGTTAGCAGCGCTTGTCCAGTTTTACAGCCATAGCAGCACCGCTGTGTGGGGTAAATTGCGCATCACCATCAGCAGAAGCAAAAGTCCAGTTTACAGTACCATTTTGTATTGCTGTACTCCAGCATGGAGGTATGCTACCCATGGTGTTAAAGCTTTCGGAAATAAGTGAAGTAATTGCATTACATGGGGTTGTAAATGTAGCTGCAGAGGTTGCCCAAGGGCTAAAAGTTCCGCCACAATCTGACCTTACATGTACATAATAAGTTGTATTGGCTGATAAGCCTGATACACTGGTGCTGGTGCCTGCAAAGGCAGTACCTGACCCTGGAGGTGTGACACTGGTTGTAACAGCATACTGGTAGCCGTTAGAAGGTGTAGGAGATGCTGCAGTCCAGCTAATGTTAGCTGTGGTAGTGCCTGTGGCAGTACCTGTTGGAAGGGTTGGAGGAACACAAGATGGGGTAACATCTAATGCAAAGTCATCAAAACCTATTCCGTTGGGTGCGCTTGTTGGGCAGTTGTTATTTAATCCAAAATAGTAGGTGCCCGATGTGGCAGGTGTAAAGGTAGCTGTTACTTTAGTCCATGTTGCTACATTATAGCCTGTTACTGGCGTGCCTATTGAATTAGTCATGGCACCTATTGTTTGTGAGGTTCCGTAGAATGTACTAAGGTTATATCCTACTACAGCATCTGTCGTTTTTACCCAGTAAGAAAAGTCGTAGGAGGTACCTGCTGTAAGGTTAAATGAAGGGGTAAAGTACCATACGTTAAATGACCAGCTTCCGCCTATAAATTTAGTGCCTGCATGTGCGGTGTTAGAATTACAGGTTCCGTTGCAGGAATAGTTGCTGGATGTAACGTTGGAATAACTCCAGCACGAAGGATAAAGGTTGGTTCCTACTGTAGCCATGCTTTCAAAACCTTCTGACCATGGTAAGCTAAAAACATTACACGGAGTGTTAAATGTTGCAGCAGAAGATGACCAAATACTAAAACCCGAGCCTCCACAATCTGTACGCACCCATAGTGTATAAGTGGTATTTGCGGTTAGGCCTGAGGCTGATGCTGCTGTTGTAGGTGCTGTTGTGCTACCGCTGGCAGCTAAACCTATTGCTCCGCTTCCTCCAATTCCGCTTGAACGAACTTCCCACTGGTATCCAACGGGGTACCTAAACCGGGTGCTGTCCAGCTAAGGTTGGCTGTGGTGGTGCTGGTGGCTGTTCCTGAAAGAGCTGTTGGGTTACCGCAAGATACTACTACAGGAGTCCATGTCAATGTTAATCCATTGGTAGGTGCTATATGTGATGTTGGGTTATTATATAACACAAGTGCTGATATAGCTCCGCCCTGCGTGGTGGCCGGAAAGTTTCCGCTTGCTTCTACACGGTTATTAAAATCCGTAGCGCTGGCTCCTCTTAACCCTATTGTGGCATCATCATTTGCTCCGCCTGTAGGATAAAAACATTCTCCATAAACAAATTGCACCGCATTATTACTTTCATATAAGCGCACCTGAAAGTTAAGGAGGTGCCGTTTCCTCCAAAAGAACAAGCCTCAGTCCACTGTACTACAAAAATTCGGTTAGGAGTACTTCCAAGTTTCGCTACGCACTCCGCCTCCGCTGAAGAGTGCGGTTGCAAAAGAGCTTGTTGATGTTGCATTAGCGCTCATGGTAACAGTATTGGCTGTTTTACTTAAAACTGTTGTTCCTGCCGGGATGCCTGTTCCATAAACATTATCGCCTATATCCACTCTTGTTGTTGCACTGGTAGCAGTCAATGTTGGCGATCCTGACGTTCTTGTACATGCTATACGGTAACCACTTGACAAATCATCTCCCAATGGGGTAACGGTATTGTTAACTGTTCCATTTAACCCTTCGTATGACGTATTTGCGGTTCCCCCAAATGTCAAGTTACCGTTATTACTAATGCTAACAGTTGTAAATGGAGAGCCGGCATAGGTAAACGTCCAGGGTATAGCAACGCCTAACGCTGTATTATCATCTGGTCGGGTGGTACTTGTTATACCCCAATGAGATGTACCTCCGGTAATAGGAGTATAAGTCCCACTGGTTTGCGCAAACGTGTAAGTAGCTACCTGCGCATTCACATTACTCGTCCATAGTCCTGTCAAGAACAATAGACAAATCAGCCACCTTGTAAACAATGTGCCTGACGTACTCATTTTGTTGATTTTTGTCATGTGTTGGATTTTAGTTTAATTTAATTTGTTTGATTTTTTGTTTGATTTGATTTTAGTTAATGTATATTATTTAGCAGAATTAATAAAACTTATTTGATCATAAATCATAAAATTTACGATGAAGGAAAAAGTGATGTAAGAATGAAAAATTCAACTTTTACTCGTTTTTTTGTTTGGTTTAATCCCTGTTGGCTCAGTTATTCTCTTTTAATCTCACCTCAAATAGTTATGCAAATATATTAAGCTCAAATTTCAAAAACAAGTTTTTTTGTAAAAAAAAATTAATAAAATGTTATTTCTTTCAACCAAAATTAAATTTCAAAACATATTCATCTTGCCTTACCTCTCGCCTATAGGCTTCTGTACATAACCGCTGCCGCCCCCGGGCCCAATTACTTATGTGTGCAAGGGCTCTCGTACCCCTCTCTGCCTTATTACTGCGTTGCTTAACCCAATTCTTACACGGCTAATTGGCATTTACAGCCATCTCCAGGCCAATAGCACCCTCCTCTGTAACAATAGTGCCCTGCTCCATAACAATAGTGCCCTACTCCAAAACAATAGTGCCCTACTCTAAACCAATAGCACCCTCCTCTGTACCAATAGTGCCCTCCTCCGTAACAATAGTGCCCTCCTCCGTAACAATAGTGTCATACTCCAAGGCAATAGTGCCCTCCACCAAGGCAATAGTGCCCTGCTCCTAGCCCTTTAATAATGCAAGATTTTACCCTTTTTCAACAATAAAAAATGGCATTATACTGTAAATCAAAAGTTTACCAAATTATCAACCCAATATTTCCGTTTAAACAAGTGCAAGGTTTTTTCCTATTTTATGCTTTTTAATTCTGACATTATGGCAATCATCAAAAGGTTTCTTATTTACATGAACCGAAAATATAAATACACAGTACAAACTTTTAATGTAGGCGCATCAAATACGTATATATATACCGTTGCGGTTACCAACCCCAGGGGCGATACCAGGCAAATTAACTGGGATTTTAGAAAATCAGGAATAGAAAAAGTAATAATTGATTACATCAACTCTCAAATTCAAAAATACGAGCCCATTACATTTCATTTCCCTAAACGAGAAAAACCAAGGCGCGAATAAACGTATAGCCGCCAGGTTGCGCCCCACTACGTACCCCCACCCCGTTAAAACAAAGCGTTCCCCTTTAGGGTCAGGGGTAAAAAATCCCCTCTACGCCCTCCGCGCCTCTGCGTGCCATACCCACCCCGTTACAATAGCAGGTTCCCCTATAGGGGTCAGGGGTAAAAAATCCCCTCTGCGCCCTCCGCGCCTCTGCGTGCCATACCCACCCCGTTACAATAGCAGGTTCCCCTTTAGGGGTCAGGGGTAAAAATCCCCTCTGCGCCCTCCGCGCCTCTGCGTGCCATCCTCCCTCCCTCCCTTAACCCACCCCTCAATCCTTACTCCCATAAAAAAATATTTTTCCCATTTCACGAAACCTTTTTTAAAACCTTTACAGTAAAAGCATAAAAACAAAACTCAAGGCGAGAGCATAAAACTGCCACAATGCACATGACTTCTTATTACAATAGTTTAGTTACAATGATGCAAATACTTACCAACTGGGCTTTAGATGCGGCTAACCTAACCACCACCAGCTCAATCCCGGTATTTAAAAAAGGTATAGATGATGTAAAAACAAAAATAAACCAGGCAACACTCCTCAACCAAATGCTCAGCCTCACCGGCATTGCGCAAGACAAAAAACAATCAAAAACCTTGCTCTGCCAAATCCTGGTAAGCATCACCTACCCCACCAAATCATTTGCTGTTATCACCAAAAACAACACCCTGTTCCAGGAAATTAAACTGCCCATTAGCACATTTCTTAACTTGGGCACCAACACACTAATAAACAAAGCACACGCAATTCACAACCTAATACTTCCGCTTATACCAAGCATGCAAGAACAAGGTTTTGAAATAAATGAGCAGGATTTAGAATCTCTCCTCCAAGCCATCAATGCATTTGAAGCAGTGGCACAATCACCAAAAAATTCAATTGGCAATCGCAAAGGCATTAACCAACAAATAAATACATTAATAAAAGATGCCAATCACATTTGCCACCAAATACTTGACGAAAACATCATCTCCTTCAAAAACACACACCCCGATTTTTATAACCTCTACGCAATAAAACGCCAGGTCAACAAACAAGGCTACCACACCCGCCTTGCAGCCACCGTTACCAACGATGCCGGGCAACCCATCTTTGGTGCTACTGTTACCGTTAACCCACTCCAAAAAGACGGCAAAACATTCAAAGCCGTATCCAACACCACCAACCTACAAGGACAAACCATTGTTTCCACCTTCGAACCCGGCTACCGCACCGTTACCGTTTCAGGCAGCAATGTAGTTAGCAAAACCTTTGGCCCATTCAAATTCCAGCATGGCAAAGAATTTACCGAAACCTTTTCCGTAGCTGCCACATTTAATATCCCCGAACATCAGCCACAGGCTTATGTAAAAAAATAGTTGATTTTCCATTTTATAGTTTTTAATTTATAAAACCCCGCCCTTTGCGAAAACCGCGTGGTTACTTTTCTCCCTTTCAAACAAAAAGAAATTACCAATGTTTTAATTGAAGCTTAAAATATTTTTTGTGTAGTACCATTTTTGCTTTTCTACCCCTCTCATTAGGGGGTAGTTTTTTTAGGGTAATGCCGCTACTTCAATTAAAAATAAATGCCGCGCCTTAGTGTACCTTTGTGTATTTAGTAACAAAAAGAAAAAAAAATGCCCCCTACTCCATCTTCAGCCCTGTGTTGCTTTTAACCTCAAACCCCTATCCCAAAATCTTGCAACTAAAAACCCTAAACCCTAAGCCCCAGCTCCCTCCTATACATCCCCACCACATTAGCCAACCCAAAATACAAAGCATCAGCCACCAACGCATGCCCTATGCTTACCTCCAGCAAATTTTTAATCTTTGATGAAAAAAGGCTAAGTTCTGCAAACTTAAATCGTGCCCCGCATTTAAACCAATGCCAATATCCGCTGCATGATTGGCGGCAGCCACAAAGGGGCAATAGCCTTTTCCTGTCAGCAACATACTGCGCAGCATAACTTTCAGTATAAAGTTCAATACGGTCGGCACCCGTTTCCCTGGCAATATCTATCTGCTTCACATCCGTTTCCATAAATAACGATACCCGCATACCCCTTTCCTTCAATCGTGTTACCACATCGGTTAAAAACTGCTTATGCTTAACAGTATCCCACCCGGCATTACTCGTAAGCACATCGGGCGCATCCGGCACCAACGTTACCTGTGTAGGTAGCACATCCTCCACCAGCTTTAAAAAACGCTCATCGGGGTATCCCTCAATATTAAATTCAGTAAACACCACCGGCTTCAACTCATACACATCGGCATACTTAATGTGTCGCTCATCTGGTCGTGGGTGCACCGTTATACCATCAGCTCCAAACTGCTGTATGTTAATCGCTGCATGCACCACACTCGGAACCCCACCGCCCCGTGCATTCCGCAACGTAGCTATCTTGTTAATATTAACGCTCAACTTAGCCATACACCATCATTTTTATAGATGCAAATGTAGTATGTTTGCCGTCAGTTCAGAGCAATCCATAGCTCATAATTCATCATTCATAATTCCCAAAATGTTTCTCCAAGATTACATAAAACACCAAATACCGCCCCTTAAAGAAACCGACACCATTGCCACTGCCAAAGAGTGGCTGCGCGCTTTTAAAACCGGCAGCCTGCCAGTGCTTAGTGGCAAAAAATATTTAGGGTTGATAGATGAACAAGGCTTACAAAACATCCGCGATACACAAGCCCTGCTAAGCACACTGGCATTTACAAACCAAAATTACTTTGTGTTTTACAATCAGTATATCAATGATGCCTTGCAGCTAATGAGCAACTATAAAATTGAAATTTTGCCCGTGCTCAACTCCAAAGGCGAATACACGGGTATGCTAACCACTCGATATTATTGAAGCCATAGCCCATAGCAAATCAGTAAAAACACCGGGCGGAGTAATAGAATTACAAGTGCCCGTAAAGACTTTTTAGCATTTCGCATTTAGCTAACATAGTAGAATCTAACGAAGGCACTATACTTAACATTACCGTAGAGCAAATGCCCGATATGTCCCAATACGGTATTACCATAAAAATCAACAAAGTTGATCTAACACGCATACTTGCCGGCTTCTACCGGCACGATATTCATGTAGTAGCATACTACAACCATACCGATGGCAGTGGTGATATACAAAACCGCTACGATTCTTTTATGAGTTACCTTAATGTATAATAATGATTTGTTCGGAGTCCGGAGTTCGGAGTTCGGAGTTCGGGGTAGCAAGGCTACAAAGTATAGAATTTACAGACTGCAATCCCCTCCCCTTCGGGGAGGGTTAGGGTGGGGCTATTATGCCTTTGTGTTTCTTTTTGTCTTTGTCAAAAAAAAATTTAAACCATTCACATCTAACTCTTCCTTCGTCAAAAAACCCCGTGTTACTCCCTTTCTCTGTTTCTCTGTGTTGCTTTTAACCCATACCTCATCCGTTGCCCAAAACCTTATTATCGAACGTGTAATTGTCATTGGCAATAAAGTTACCAAATACAACATCATAAGCCGCGAGTTTGCCTTTAAAGAAGGAGATACCTTATCCTCTCCCGCCCTCGATAATGCCATAGAACTTACCCGCCAAAACCTCAACAACACATCCCTCTTCAACTTCATCAACATCAACAAACAAATTATTGACAGCAACAAAGTTTACCTCCTCATAGAAGTAACCGAGCGCTGGTACATCTTCCCCGTTCCCATCTTCGAAGTAGTAGATCGCAACTTTAACGAATGGTGGCTTCGCAAAGATTTTTCGCGCACCAACTACGGCTTCTTCCTTAACTGGGATAATTTCCGTGGCAGAAAAGAAAACGTTCGTCTGCTACTTCGCTTTGGTTACTCGCAGCGCCTCTCACTCAATTATTCTATTCCTTATATCGATAAAAAACAAAAAAACGGTTTATCGTTTCTACTGCAATACTCGCGCAGCAAAGAAGTTAATTACACGTTAAACGAAAGCAAAACCGTTTTTTACAAAGAGCCCAAAAACTACATACGCAAAGAATTTATTGGCGGCACCCGCTGGAATTATAGGCATGGCATCTATAAAAACGTTTCAATTACTACCGAATATCTTAATTACGAAATAAGCAACCCGTCCTCCAACTTAATCCTAATTATTTTAACACAGGCTCTGCTATTTCAGAATATTTCCATGTAGCAGCCGAGTATAAAGATGACCACCGCGATTATAAATCATATCCCTCACCGGCTACTTTTTAATATAGAATTAAAGAAAGATGGCTTTGAGCAACTTCAAATCCGACCTAATCTTTTTACTCCATCCTTCACGCAAAAGTTTTTAAACTCGCCAGCCGTTGGCATACCGCCGTTAGTGGCAAGTTTAAATTAAGTGATAACAAACCGGTACCCTACTTCTATCAAAATGCCCTCGGCTATGGTGGCGATTTACTGCGCGGTTACGAGTACTATGTTATTAATGGCGAAAACTACGCACTCTTTAAATCAGGCATAAAATTTACCATCATTAAACCTAAAATTTTCAACATAGAAAAAATACCACTCCAAAAATTCAACAAAATACCGTACTCCCTATACGTAAATTTATTTTCAGATGCCGGATATGTTAAAGACAAAAGATTTCCATCCACCAATCCCCTTGCCAACCAATGGTTGCATAGTTATGGCTTAGGGTTAGATTTTGTTACCTATTACGATTTAGTTATCCGTATAGATTATTCTTTTAACAAACTCAAAGAACACGGCATCTTCCTTCACCTCACCGCCCCTATATAACCAATAAAAACCACTGTGTTACTCCCTGTCCCTGTTCCATGTGTTGCTTTTAACCCATCCTGAAATTTCGAACTCAAAACCCTTATGTTTGCCGCATAATTAATGTACTATGGCATCCCGTTTTCTCTCCTCCTCTTTTTCTACTTTCCTCATATATTGCCAATGCACAAACAAAACTCTCGGGCAATGTAAAAGATATTAAAGGCATTGCCATACCTGGTGTAAATGTTTTTATAAAAGGAAGTTATGATGGCACCAGTACCGATGCCTCCGGAAACTATTCTTTTACTACAACCGAAAATGAAGAACAAATTTTATCTGTTAGTTTTATTGGATTTGAACCACAAGACAAAAAAATAATTCTTGTAGGGCAAGATCAAACCGTCAACTGTACATTAACAGAAAAATCAAACGAGCTTAACACGGTAACCATAACCGCAGGCAGTTTTGAAGCCAGCGATGAAAAAAAAATGGTAATGCTTCGCCCGCTCGATATTGTTACCACTGCAGGTGCTGCCGGAGATATTTACGGAGCCATACAAACATTGCCCGGTGCCCAACCGCAGTTTGAGCAAGAAGGTTTATTTGTGCGCGGTGGCGATGCCTCCGAAGCCAAAACATTTATTGATGGATTAGCCGTTGCCAACCCTTACTTTAATAGTGTGCCCGATGTGCCACAACGCGGCAGGTTTTCACCTTTCCTTTTAAAGGCACCAACTTTAGCACTGGCGGCTACTCAGCACAATATGGTGGCGCCATGTCATCGGCATTAATTTTAGAAAGCGAAGGAGTTTCCAAACGTAGTATAACCAACATCAGCTTAATGAGTGTGGGCGCAGGCATTGGTCATATAAAAAAATTTAAAAGCGAAACATCTTTAGGCGGTTTTGTAAGTTACTTCAATCTTAAACCATACATGACTTTGGCAAAGCAAGATAGGGATTGGGAAAGAGAGCCATCCTCATTCAGCTCGTCATTAATATTTAGGCACAAGCCAAACAAAACAGGCATCCTTAAAGCTTTTGCCAATTTCGATTATGGTGATCTCTCGTTGAATTATCCTGATATTGAAGACCCCGAAGGCAAAGACATAACACACTTTGGCATGAACAGCTACAACTTTTTTGGCAATGCCTCTTACAAAGATTTTTTTTCCGACACATGGACTCTATACGCAGCAGTATCTTACAGCAAAAACAATAAACGCATTCAACCTGCCGCTGAAAGACTTGTGTTTGTAAATAATAATATGAATGGAAGACTTACGCTCACCAAACAGCTTGGCGCACTCAGCAGCATTAAAGCCGGTGCCGAAAGCGAAATAGGTATTTATAATAACCTTTACAATAACTTTAGAATTGATACAAACGAAATTTACAATGCCGGATACATTGAAGGAGATTTTTATCTCACCAAAAAGTTTGTAGCACGTGCAGGTGCAAGAGCCGAGCAATCTTACATCCTGCGTGATCATAATATTGCTCCGCGTGTTTCGCTCGCTTACAAACAGGCAAGTACTCGCAATTTAGCTTTGCCTATGGCGATTTTTATCAGAAACCAAATGACGAATATATTTTACAGCAATACAATATAACTTTCAGCAAAGCCACACATTATATGCTCAACTTCCAAAAGGTTGATGATAAAAGAACATTCCGCATCGAAGGCTATTTTAAAGAGTACAATAAATTAGTAAAAACCGAACCCTCTATCAATAACAATGGCAAAGGCTTTGCGCAAGGTTTTGATATTTTTTGGCGCGATAAAAAAACATTTAAATACACCGATTACTGGATTTCTTATTCTTACTTAGACACCAAACGCGAATATCTTTATTACCCCATAAGCACGCAACCAACTTATGCTGCTAAGCACGTGGTAAGCGTTGTTTACAAAAGGTGGATTCCAAAAATTAACACCTCAATGGGCTTTACTTATTCTTATGCCAGCGGCAGACCTTACTTTAATCCCAACAAAACAAATGAAGAAAATTTTCTTACCGACCGCACAAAGGATTACCACAACCTGAGCTTTACCGGTAGCTGGCTTACATCTATTGGCAAACACTTTACCGTTGTTGTATTTTCAGTAGGAAATGTACCTGGTGTTAAAAATGTATTTTCGTACCATTATTCATCAGATGGCTTAAGGCGCGAAGAAGTTGGTCCCACCTCATTGCGTATGTTCTTTGTGGGCATGTTTATTACTATTGGCGAAGACCGCGCAGAAGAAATTTAATTTTAAACATAAAATCATAAATATTAAAACAATGAAAAAAATCATCCTATCAATTTTAACACTGTTAGTATTCAATGCAATTGCAAGCAACAATGCAAAGTTTGTTGCCGCCATGGAAAAAAACATTAAAGCGCTTAACGAATCAAAAACTGTAGATCAATATTTAAATGCTGCAAACGCATTTGAAAGAATTGCACAAACAGAAACTAAAGAGTGGCTGCCGCTTTACTACCAGGCTTATGCAAACCTCATGACCGGAATGCAGCAAACAAACAACGCTTTAAAAGATGAATACTACGATAAGGCATTAGCCATGCTTGATAAAGCTGATGTAATTGCAAAAGACAATAGCGAAATTTACGTTCTAAAATCGTGGTTAGTATCTATGAAAATTGGTATTGACCCGCAAAACCGTGGAATGGAAATGGGAATGATGTCGGGCATGTATTTACAAAAGGCAATGAGTTTTGATACCGAAAACCCACGTGCTTATTTAATGAAAGCAATGAACCTTATGTACACTCCCGAACAATATGGCGGTGGAAAAGATAAAGCCATCCCTGTTTTTGAAACGGCAATAGAAAAATACAAAACTTTTAAACCATCAAGCACTATAATGCCTGATTGGGGAAAAGAAACTGCCGATAAATATTACGCAGAGTGTAAAAAGTAATTTTTATGTCGTTATAAAAAAAGCGCTGGAAATTTCCAGCGCTTTTTTGTTTGTAAACACTCAAAGTTCAGAAACAAATTCGGTTATCAGTTTAAACACATCAGTATAATCGGTTAAAGGAAGAGTTTCTGAAATGTCATACACATCATGATAAGCTGCTATACCACCCATTGTATAAAAGAAAAAACATGGCACGCCTTTTTCAGAAAAGTAATAATGATCGCTATTTTTTGCTTTGCCCCTCTCCCCTATTTTTACCACGTAATTTCTACGTTCATTAATATTTTTCAGCAATTCAAATTGCGCTTTATATTCTGTGGCATTCACCACCATCATTCCGTCATCACCTGTGCCCATCAAATCCATATTTATTAAAAACTTAATTTTATTTAAAGGCAGTAAAGGTTTTCTGTATAAAACTTTGAACCAATAAGCCCAGCCTCCTCACCCGCAAAAGCAATAAACATCATATTATACGAAAGATAGTCTCTGTTAACAGAATAATACTTTGCTAGATTCAACAATATACTTATTCCGCTTGCATTATCATTTGCACCCGGGAAACAGGTGTTTTTCCCCATCATTCCCAAATGATCGTAGTGGGCTGTAAACACAATGGTTGTATCCGTTTTAACAGGTGAGTTAATTATGCCAATTACATTTTGGGTTTTATGCTTTGGATTATAAGCTGCCTTAATATTCAAACAAACAGTCTCACCCTCAAGTGGAGCAACGCTTTGCATTAAAGTAATTACCGGTACACTATAGGTATTTGTAGCGACACTCCATGTTAGTTTCTTAGGTTCAACAAAAATAAATGCTCCTTTTTTTATTTCGTTCGCTCGCAAATCACTTTGTAGTTTTAAAAATCATCGTTAGAAATACTATCCTTATAAATTACAAAACAAGTTTTATGGGGATTTGCCAAGTTAATTATACTATTGTAATTTTTTAAAATCTTTGCACTGAATTTCCCTTTGCTGATGCAGAAGATTGGTTGACAATAAAATCTTTTCCGGGCACAAGTATTTTCTTGTTTATCTTTACCTCCATTTTAGATGGAAAAGTATTTACCGAAAAGAAAAAGGCTGAAAATAATCAGCGGCAAGTTTTGAAACTTTAAGTCCTTCAAATTCTTTTTGCAATATACTGAGCCGCCAGTTTATCGCCATCTGCTACATAACCCCTTCCGGCTAATTCCTTTGCGCAAAGCTTATTTATAACCCGCCTTGCATAAGCAGTGTCCTGTGCTAAGGAATGGAATTCGCTAAGAAAAATTAAAGAAAATAAAATCAGTTTTTCCAAAATTCTCATTTCATAAATCTTCTTTGTAACAACTCAATAAACTCTCTATACAACTTGTTGTTCTTGTCCACATTAAATTTTTCAACCACCTCTGTTCTAAAGTGGTTAAACGCTTCTTCAAAATTTGCTTTGCTATTTATTTTGGCTAATGCCGAATAAAAAGAGTTGATATCTCCATTCATAAATACATTGGCAAATGCAAAGCGCTCGTTAATGCCTATAGCATCGTTTAAATCGGAAA
Source organism: Bacteroidota bacterium (assembly GCA_016714005.1). GTDB lineage: Bacteria > Bacteroidota > Bacteroidia > AKYH767-A > OLB10 > JADJOA01. Next base: position 66,316 of record JADJOA010000001.1, on the reverse strand, counting down.
GCGTTTTTGCTTTAATATTTTCTGATACCACATTGCTTTGGTCACCACTAAATTTATGCGCCACTGTTTGAGATTCAGGAAACTTATCGCCTATGCTTGTGTATTCTTTAAATTTTTCCGGTGAAGTAAATGATGGCTTCTCTTGCTCTGTTAATGGAAGGGCATTTACTTCAGGCTCTTCAACTTTTATTTTCGATTCAGTTGCAATCAATGGAGGGTAATCAGGAGCAGATTTTAATGCGATTTCAGAAGCAGGAATTGGTTCCTTTGCAATTTGTTTGATTTCAAAAGTTGAAACATTTGTTACAGGCGCAGCACTAGCAATCGCATTTGTAGCAATTAACAAATCGTAGTACTTCCGAGTATAATCGCACAACAAATGCAAATCAATAAACGAAGGCTGAGCGTTTTCACAAACCTTTTTATGAAGTTCGTTTATTTTATCAATTACGTAATTGAGTTCGGCTGAATACTTATTCATTGTTTTTAAATTTTATAAATTAATTTGATTACTGCTTACTTCCTTCCCAAAAAATAATCCAGCAAGTTTATCAAACTGATGCGGAGAGTCTGTAGTAAAAAAACTAAGGTTAGCGCTTTTTCCAAGCCTTCTGTCCATCTCGGGATGACGATGTAGGTAATCCTTTAGGCTTTGAGCAACAATTTCGCCTTGTGAAACAACATTTACACCTAGTGGCAATGCTGCTTTAATCTTATCAATTAATATTGGGTAATGTGTACAACCTAAAACAACGGTATCAATGTCCTTATCTTTTTGCATTAGCTCCCCGCAATACTTCTTTACAAAATAATCGGCACCAGGCTTATCAGATTCATTATTCTCAATTAATGGAACAAGCATTGGGCATGCTTGTTGAAAAACTTCCACAGCGGGGAAAAACTTTTTTATTTCAATAGGATACGTTTCGCTGCTTACGGTTCCGGCTGTGGCAAAAACTCCCACTTTTTTTGTTTTAGATAGTTTGCCAACCATTTCACTTGTGGGTCTGATTACACCTAACACTCTTTTTGAAGTATCTATGTTGCTTAAATCCTTCTGCTGAATATTTCTTAGTGCTTTTGCAGAAGCGGTGTTGCAAGCAAGAATTACCAGAGGGCAATTCATTTCAAATAGTTTTTTACGCACTGCAAAGTATATTCATATATACGGTTTCGAAAGAGCGATTGCCATAGGGTGCTCTTGCATTATCACCTAAATAAATATAATTGTAATCAGGCATTAGTTTAACAAACTCTTTAAGAACTGTTAAGCCACCAATACCCGAATCAAAAACACCTATAGATGCTCCGCTATTCATTAATTCAAAACTACTACTTACAACAATTTATAAACTAAAAAACGCCATTCTTTTTTAAGAGAATGGCGTTTATATCTTTTAACAGAAATTATTTTAAACCTAATTTAGCTTTTACTAAAGCCATTATATCATCACTATCACTACTGTAAAGCAAAGCGCCAATGCTTGCATCAAAAATGTAGGTGTAGCCTTTGTCTTTACCAACTGCTTTAATAGCATCTTCAGCCTTTTTGATTATAGGAGAATAAACATCTTCCTTTTTCTTTTGTACCGACTGTTGAGCAGATTCCTGAAAATCCTGAATGCGCTGACCTAAATCGCGTATTTCTTTTTCTTTTGTTGTCCTAACTGGTTCAGCCATTGATTCGGCTTTTGACTGGTAATCGGCAACCTTTGCATCGTACTCTGCCGACATAGTTTTTAATTGCGCCTGAAGTGATTCGCCAAATTTTTGTAATGTAGAATCGGCAACCTTTGTTTCGGGCATTGAACTTAGGAGTTGAGTTGAGTTAATGTGCCCTAATTTTACCTGTGCATTAACCACTGTTGCACAAACTAAAAATGCTGTAGCAAGAAATAATTTTTTTGAAATTGTCATAATGTGTAATTGTGTATTATTTAGTTGAGATTAATTAAAAATTTATTTGCCGCCCGGTTTAGCATCGCTTCCACCATCGGGCTTGCTTTCACCACCAGATGGGTTAGATGTTTTGGCACCGCCTGTTTTGCTTCCAGCTGACCCTTTTGCCTTATAACCAAGCTTAATTAAAATGTCATCACTTTTATCATACTTAGGATTAGAGTAAAGAAATATTAAATCGCTTGACTTATCAAATATAACAGCATAGCTCTGTTCTGTTGCCATTGTTTTTACGGCATTGTATATTTTATCCTGAATGGGCTTTACTAATTCCTGTTTCTTTTTAAACAATTCTCCTTCGTACCCAAATTTTGATTTCTGAAATTCTTTACCTCTTTTTCTTTAGCTGTAATTTCTGCTTCGCGTTTGCGTTTCATATCATCAGTAAGTAAAATTTGTTCAGCCTGGTAATCTTTATACAACTTATCTATTTGTGCATACTTAGCTTCAATTTCTTTTTGCCAGTTAACGCTAATTTGGTCTAACTGCTGTTGAGCTGCTTTGTACTCAGGAATATTTTCCATAATGTACTCTGTGTTTACATAAGCATACTTTTGTGCAATTGCAGCCATGTTAAATAAAACTGCTGCTGTGAATAACAATACTTTACGCATGATCATTTTAATTTAAGGGTGTGCAAAATTAATTTTTTATTGATAGTAAGGAAATCAATTTACTATGTAACCATACCATTATTAAAGATTATACCAAACAACGTTTTGTGCGGTGAAGTTGATATGAAAGGAAGCTAAATTAATTGAGAGGTAATGGAGCTGAATATCTTAATGTGAGACTTAAAACTGTTGCCCAATTGTAAAATGAAACTGGCCTGTTTTACTAACCTCTGTACTGCCGGGTTGTGTATCAAATGGCCATCCATAATCTAAACCAAGCAATCCAAACATGGGTAAGAAAATGCGAATACCCACGCCTGCAGAGCGCTTGATATTAAATGGCGAATACTCTTTGAACTTAAGCCAGTTGTTCCCACCTTCAACAAATGCAAGTCCGTAAATAGTTGCACTTGGGTTTAAGCTCATTGGGTAGCGCAACTCCATGGTAAACTTATTAAAAATAGTTCCGCCTATGTTATTACCTGAAATATCCTCGGGAGTAATTGAGTTGTTATCGTAGCCTCGCAATGAAACAATTTCTCTTCCATCTAAAGAAAAGCCTGATAAGCCATCGCCACCCAAGTAAAATCTTTCGAAAGGAGATTGACCAATGGTTCTGTTATACAAACCCAGGAAACCAAATTGTGCACGATTATATAAAACCAAATTGCCAATAAGTTTGGTGTAAGTGGTTGTGTTAAACTTCCATTTATGGTATTCAATCCATTTGTATTTTTCTTTGTCTTCGGCAGTGCTGTAGTCCTTATTATTTAGTAAAGAGTAAGGAGGGGTTAATTGCAGTGTTAAAGAAATTTCACTTCCCTTGCGCGGATAAATGGGTTGGTCAATAGAGTTTCTTCCTATTTGTTGTTCAAACGAAAAGTTGTTTGATGTGCCATCGCTAAACAAAAATGTAGAGCGGTAATTTTTCAAATTATAAATCTGAAAATTTACTCCGCTGTAGTAGGTAAAATAGTCATCGGGCCATTTGAGCCTGCGTTGCAATCCAACTGATACGCCCGAAATAAAAATGGCCTGTCTTAATTCATCACTTTTTTTGCGCCCGTTGGTTTGTATTGAACGATAAAAAGAAACAGTAAGAGCATTTGGTTTTTTACCTCCAAGCCAAGGCTCGGTAAAAGATGCATTGTATGATTGATAATACCTTCCGTTAGACGTTGCACGCACAGAAATACGTTGCCCATCACCAGAAGGAAGCGGTGAGTATGATTTCCAGTTTGAAATATTGCGTGCAGAAAAATTATTGAAGGTAACACCTAACGTACCTACCAATTGATTAGCACCATAACCACCGCTAAGTTCTAACTGATCGCTTGGTTTTTCTTCAACTTCGTATTCTATATCAACAGTTCCGGTTTCGGGGTTGGGTTTAGGGTTAACTCCTAACTTTTCGGGGTTAAAATATCCTAACTGCGAAAGTTCGCGCTGCGTTCTAATGATATCTGTTCGGCTGAATAACTGTCCTGGTTTGGTACGTATTTCACGCATTATAACACGATCGTTGGTTTTGGTATTGCCTTTGACAATAACTTTATTGATGGTGGCTTGTTTGCCTTCGTAAATGCGCATCTCCAAATCAATGCTATCGCCTTCAACGAGCACCTCCACAGGATCAATATTAAAGAACAGATAACCATCATCCATATAAAGTGATGTAACGTCTCTACCCGCTTCGCTCATGTACAACGCGCTCTCTAACCTTTTGGCGTTGTAAACATCGCCCGGGTTTATTCCAACAATTTTTTTTAACTCTTCAGATGTATATTTAGTGTTACCCAAAAAAGTAATGTTACGGAAAAAGTACTGGTTGCCTTCGTCAACTTTTATATCAATGTTTATCCTGCGGCTGTTAATGGAATAAACCGTGTCGGAAATAATTTTTGCATCGCGGTAGCCTTTTTCGTTGTATTTTGAAATAAGTTTTTCTTTATCGGTAACAAACTCTTCTTCCTGAATTTTGAAGATGTAAATATTTTCCACCATACTTTTCTTTGGTGTTTTTTAGCGAGCGCTTTAGTTTACCATCGGTAAGTGCAGAGTTGCCGTCAATATTTATTTTTTTGATTTTTACTTTACTGCCTTTATTAACTTCAATAAAAACAATATTGCTGTTGGCTTCTGCCGAATCTTTTTGCTGGCGAATGCTGGTTGAAACATTTAAAAAACCCTTTTCCTTGAAAAAATTATTTACCTGATTGGTAATTGTAATAACAAGGTTTTCGGATAGCACTTTTCCTTTTTGCAACTGAATGGTTTCGCGCAGTTTATCGGCTCGTCTTTTCGCACACCGTTAAAAGCAAACTTTGATAAGCGAGGGCGCTCCTGCAATTTATTCAATAAAAATGAGTTTGCCTTCAATTCTATTTGCAACAATTTTTACATCGGTAAGTATGCCCTGCTTCCAAAGGTTTTCGATGGCTTTCTGCATTTTATCACCGGGTATCTTTACCTTATCGCCCACCTTTAAGCCTGATAAAGTTTTTAAAGCGCTTTCATCTAAAAAGCGAATGCCAGTTACAGTAATGCCTGCAATTTCGTATTCGGTTGGATTAGAATAGTCAATTAAAAGACTATCGTTGCCTAACTGAATTTGTGCAAATAGCGAAGTGGAAAAAGAAATTGAAAAAAGGAGAAATAAAAGTTTTTTAAGCATGTTGTTTTTGTGGTTTCACTGAAGTAACTCCGCCAAAACGCCTCTCGCGTTTTTGAAAGTCAACAATGGCTTGGTATAAATCTTCGCGCCTGAAATCGGGCCAAAGTTTGTCGGTAAAATATAATTCGGAATAGGCTATTTGCCACAGCAGAAAATTGCTGATGCGGTATTCGCCACTTGTTCTTATGAGTAATTCGGGATCAGTAATTTGGGATGTGGTAAGATGCTGCTCGATTAGTTTATCATCTACATCTGTACTTTTTAATTTTCCTTCCTGAACCTTTTGCGCAATTTGTTTTACAGCATTTACAATTTCCCAACGCGAGCTGTAGCTGAGTGCAAGCACCAGCGCCATACGTTTATTGCCAGAAGTTTTCTCAATAGTTTCTGCCAATTGTTTTTTACAACTTTTAGGAAGTGATTCGATATCGCCAATGGACAAGAGCTTAATGTCATTATCCATTAGTGTTTTTGTTTCTTTATGAATGGTGCTTACTAAAAGTTCCATTAATGCATTTACTTCAAATGCAGGGCGGTTCCAGTTTTCGGTAGAGAATGCGTATAGGGTAATAAAATTAATGCCAAGTTCGGCAGCAGCTTCAACGGTATCGCGCACAGCAGCAACACCATTTTGATGACCGAAGGTGCGCAACTTGCCTTTTTGTTTTGCCCACCTACCGTTGCCATCCATAATTATGGCAATGTGTTTGGGCAATTGCTGCAAATTAATTTTATCCTTAAAACTCATTATTTTTTTAAGAGGCGCAAAGTTAAAATTTTAGGAGTACGAGTATTAACTAAGTGTGAAGCAAAAAATACTTACCGCAGTTTACTCCTGAATGGCTTGCACTTGTCGGTATATTTTTTTGAAAGCGTCCAGTTAATGGTTACACCAGTAAACATATACCAGTCTTTGTCTGAAGCATTTCCGCGTTGCCTCTCGGTATTGTAATTGGTATTACTTAAAACTGTTTTATCGCTCATGGCCACTGCATCTAATCCATTGGCAGCTGCTAAAAAGATTTTTGTCGGGGTAGGTTGTGCTTACATCATCTAAATAATCGGTAAAAATTCTGCGTGCGCCCGACTCTACGGTTAAGGAGAAACGATTGCTGAGTTTAAATTTAAATCCTCCGCCAAAAGGAATGCAAAGTTGTGTGCGTTTGTATTTTTTTCTGTCGGGAAATTGAGATGTGCCCTGCCCTTCGGTACCCAGGGGTTGAAGTTTTACCCAATCATCGCCCAATAAACCTTTGGGGTTAAAGCGATATACCCCAAAACCTCCATACAAAAAAGGTGTGGCGCGCGAGGAGTTTTCGCTGGCTGTTTGAAACTGGAAGAAGTTGAACTCAAACATGGCATGCGCTTCTAATATGGTTGATTTGAACTGAAGATTGCGGAATTGCTGAAAAGCATCATCACTACCGGCATCATCGCCATCTATTTTTCCATAGTTAGCGCCAAGACGCAGGGACCAGTGGCTGTTCATGCATCGTTTAAAAAAAATACCTGCTGCAAGGTTATATGCCCGTGGGTTGTAGAGGCTACGGTTTATTTCTCCTTTGTATGAGGATACACCTAAGAGCAAGCCCAACTCTGAACTTTGAGCAAAGCCCTGATTAATGAATAATATAAAAACTAAAAGCGCTAAGTAAGTTTTACGCATTTGTAAACTGCAAAACTGAACAAACGAACAATGTGTTAAAATGTTGCTTAGAACATAGGGTAATTAACCCTGCCTGTTTTGAGGCGATAGTTCAAACTGAAAATAGCGAACAAATACGAATCGTTATGACGTGGGTCTCCGCGCTGCTGACCGGCTTCGGTTATGTATGTATAATCGGGAATATATTCTTCGGGGCGCGATTTATCTGCCAATAGCGGTGACAGTTGTCCGTTTTCTCTTTGAAGGAGGGATGGATCAACATAGGTTTTGCTTACATCATCAATATAATCGGTAAATGTGTGGCGCAAACCGAGTTCTAAGCCTACGGACCAGTTTCTGTCAATGGCATATTTAAAACCAAGACCGAGAGGAACGCAAACCTGAATGCGTTTGTATTTTTTACGTGTTTCGATAGCGCCCTGCCCTTCGGTGCCAAGCGGCTGCAAGGCATAAAATTTTCCGTTTAACTCACCTTTGGGGTTAAAATAAAAAGCGCCTATGCCTGCAAAACCATAAGCCGAAATTTCTATGTTACGGATACCTCTTACGCCCCGTAAACGATAGCGCCTGCCCATTTGTTCTTTAATAAAAGATAATTCGCCTGTTACGGCCAACTCGAGAATGTTTGATTTAAAGTTAAGGTTACGGTAGTTACGGAAAAACTCGGTTGTGAGTTTATCATCGCCCGCTACTTTGCCATAGGTAATGCGCGGATGAAGTGCAAACCACTGTGCTATACGATAACGCATGCCTCCTGAAAATGCAAGCCTGCTTTGTGAAAGTTCTAAATCTCTGAGGGCATGTGTGCCTACCTGATTGGCACCGCCTAACTCGCCAAGGAAGTTGCTTGCGCCTACGCCAAAGTCAAACTCAATGCGGTAGGCTTTCCAGCGCTTACGCGAAATTTGCGAATTGGCAACAAATGGAATTAAGAGCAATAAAAAGCTTAAGCGTAGCAGTTTTTTGTTCATCTGATTGACAAGGAGTTATGGACTTAGTTATGTTGTTGTGGGTTTCAAATATAAAGGTGTTTTTGTTATTACCAAAATTGGCGGTTTGAAAGGACAGGAAATTGTATTTGATGAAGATAATTAAAAGGTAAAAAACAGAAAAACGCCTAAAGGGAGAAAAGCGATTATAAATTTTGGACGGCAAGCCCTTGGTTATAGAAATATGTTGTTTAGTAATTGTGATTTATTGAATAGTGATTATGATTTGGCTGATGCCAATTGTGATTTGGCTGATGCCAATTGTGATTTGGCTAATGCCAATTATGATTTGGCTGATGCCAATTGTGATTTGGCTGATGCCAATTGTGATTTGGCTAATGCCAATTATGATTTGGCTGATGCCAATTGCGATTTGACTGATGCCAATTGCGATTTGGCTGATGACAATTGTGATTTGGCTGATGATAATTGCGATTTGGGTGATAGCACACAGCCCTTGAGTCTATTCAACCAACTGTGTCAAACAAAAAAGAAACAAATAAATTTGACACACAATGGTAGAAGAAAAATTCAATTACGAATTGTTTGAACGCGAGGCGATAGAAGGCTTGCGTTCGGGCAAAAAATTAGAAGGCAAAGACGGTGTATTGGCACCGCTGCTCAAACGCATTTTGGAAGCCGGAATGCAAGGCGAACTGCAAGCCCATTTGGATAGCGATGAAAGTGCTAACAGAAGAAACGGTAAAATGAGCAAAGGCGTAAAAACCTCCTTTGGCAAAGTGGTGATAGAAACACCGCGGGACCGCAACAGTACCTTTGAGCCGCAGATTTTACCCAAGCGAAAAACCGTATTAGGCGAAGCGTTAGACCACAAAGTTATATCGCTATACAGCTATGGCATGAGCTATAACGACATTGCCAAACACTTAGATGAGTTGTATGGATTAACGGTAGCTCCATCCACATTAACGGCCATTACCGATAGTATTATAGAAGATGTAAAGCCTGGCAAAGCCGCCCGTTAGAGAGTGTGTATCCATTTGTATGGCTGGATGCTATTCATTACAAAGTAAAGAAGCAGGCAGCATAAAAACCAAAGCCGTTCATTGCTTACTGGGCGTAGGCAGAGATGGAACGAAAGATTTGCTGGGTCTTTATATCAATGAAACCGAAGGTGCAAAATTTTGGTTGCAGGTATTGAGTGATTTGCAGAACAGAGGTGTAACGGATATACTTATTGCCTGCATTGATAACCTGAAAGGATTTGCCGAAGCCATTGAAAGTGTTTTTCCACAAACTGAAGTGCAGCTTTGCGTGGTGCATCAACTCCGCAACAGCACTAAATATGTTGCCTATAAAGATTTAAAACCGGTAATGGCATCACTGAAAAAAGTTTACACAGCCAGCACCAAAGAACAGGCACAAACAGCATTAGATGAATTAGAAAAAGAATGGAAAACAAAATATCCGTCTATGATAAAAAGTTGGTTTGCTAACTGGGAACGGCTGAGTAATTATTTTAAATATCCGCAGGAAATAAGGCGAGTAATTTACACTACCAACATCATAGAGTCGTTTCCACAGTCAACTCCGGAAAGTAACCAAATCCAAACGCGTGTTCAGCTCTGATATGGCATTGCTCAAAGTACTTTACTTAGTGCATCATAACATCAACGGCAGATGGAAATCACAAATACAAGGATGGAAACTCATCTCTGCTCAAATGCAAATCTTATTTGAAGAACGTATTAATCAACAATAAAAAAAGTATGTTTGTAATGGACAAATCAACAAATCTGGAGAAGGGGAAGGAGCCCGCTGGCTTCTTTCTCTTCAAAAGAATTTTTTAAAAGCACAGTTGGTTGAACACTCCCCAGCCCTTTGTATGTAACTGAAAATAAGCACCAAAGGGATTAAAAACAAGGTTTGTAAAAATTTATTTTACAGAAATATGCATTATCTCAAAACATTTTGTAACCTTTTTTTGGGAGTTTAGTTTAAATATTAAAATCAATCAAAACATTTATGATTGATTTAACAAAGTTAGTATTAATTAAAAATTTATTTAACCCTTTAACAAAAAAATAACATGCAGAAAAAATTGAAAGAACAAGTTGACGCTTTTGTAGCGTTTGTAAAGTTTTGTAAAGACAACAACATAGTATGGCAGAATGTGGAGGCCTTCGTAACTATGCTTGCAGGCCTTGAGTTGAAAATAGAGAGTATAGACTCTACTGAGGAAGCCCAGGAAGCAAACAAGAAAGGTGTAACACTTACTAAGCGCCAGAAGAAAACGGCTATGGCAAGCCAGGCAGATGCGGTGGCACTTACGGCACAGTCTTATGCCAGAAGCAAAAACGACAATGAGTTGTATAGCGAACTTGCTGTAAACTATAGTGGCATACTTGGTGCTAAGGACCAAGAGGCACTTGTAACATCTCAACGCGTTTACAATATTGTTAACGCATTACCTAAGGAGGATTTAGAAAAATTTGGGATAACGGAAGCGGTGCTTGATACGCTAAGTGATGCCATTGATGTGTTTGCAGCAGTGCGTCCAACTACGCGTAATGTTAAAACAAGAAAAGAAGCGCTCACAAAGAACTGTAAGCAGTTGGTAAGCGAAGGAAATGATATTATGAGAAAAGATTTGCTGAAGATAGGAAGGCAGTTTAAAGCTTCGCACCCCGATTTTTATTTTGGGCTGGTAGCTAATGCCAAGGTTATAAGCAGCAATATACACTGTAAGTTGCGCATAACTGCAAAGGATAGCAGGACAGAATTACCATTAACCGGGGCGATAGTTGACATTGAGGGCACCGGTTTGCAAGGTGTAACTGATATGAAAGGCAAATGCACTGTAACGATGGTGCCTGCCGGCAAACATGCTATTGCATTAATGAAAACAGGTTATGAAAGAACGGTTATAGAAGACGTTGATTTTAGAAAAGGAAAGAGTACTACTTTAACTGCAAATATGGATGAGGTGCCTGTAGGAAGCAGAAGCAGTAAGGAAGTGAAGGAGAAGTTGGCGGTGAAATAATGAATGCTGAATTATGAATTATAAATTGAAGGAGTAGGTTTTAAATTAAAATAGGTTTTAACGCTCTGTGCCTCTTGAGGAGGCATGGGGTGTTTTTGTTTTTGGGGGTGAGTGGTTTAATGCTTAGCCTGTTGGGGTATGGAGGTGGTAAGGTTGAAGACCGGAGAGGTGAAATAGAATGCTATTAAATACTGAACCATAAAGGGGCGCTTACACACAGGCAGTGAGTGCGAACTGACGGGATAGATATAATTACAGCGCTAAAAAAATTAGCCGGTTTTTGATAGGGGTTGTGCAACGGTTACTTTGTGTTATCTGCAGTTATACTTTTGATATATCATAATTAACTACTACAACCTCCACCACACCCTGAACAACCAGAAGAACATCCGCTTCCACAACTTGAACAGCCACCTCCACCACTATGTCCGCTACAACTGCTGTCAAATGTATGAGAATAATCTCCGAAACCACCCCATGAACCTGAACAGCCACCTCTACCATCATCTCTGTCGTAGCGATTCATTTCGCTTATAAGTTCTCTATCAAGTTGCTGAAGCAAATCAAATTGAATATTGGTTAAGAGAAAAATATTTCCCTTAATTTCTTTTAGTATATCAAGTGCCTTTTGATGATTGCTACTGATGTAGCCAGTAAAGTTTTTCAAGTGTCTCAATCTCGTCTCGAACTTTTTTACGGAGTTCCTGCCCATCTGCTGTAACTGAGAAACCACCAAACAAACTTTGATATATATTTTTGAAAAACATCTGTCAAGATTTGGACTATCTAAAAGTATTTTACGATATGCAGTCTCAGATTTAGAGTTTTGATAACTCATTTTCACTATATGTCGAAATAAAATTTGAACGCTGTTACTCTTTTGGAATGGCGCTAAGACAGGAATCTCATGTGGCAATGGCTCATAAGAAAGAAAGTTTTTTCCGGCTTCCACATATTTATAAATTCTCACACCCTCTCGCCTGCTTGTCTGTCGCTGAACATCAAATGTTCTTACAACCTGCTTTAGTAACAAATCCATGAATGTAACTTTCAGCAACTCTTTAATATTAGAATTCCTGTCTTGTAAAATCAAAACTGATTCGGCAGGTGAAAATTTTGACAGGTATTTCATTTCTTAAAAATTGATGGTTTTTTGATTAACCAATTTCTGTCAAGGTTTACACGTTGAAAATTAATTTCTGAAAAACGAATTGAACTTGGTTGCCATATATCTTCCGGAGGTTTATAACCAAAAGTTTCTGCATACAATTGTTTAGTTTTCTCATACCAATCAGTGAACTTGCTGTTTTCCTTTTCACCTCCTTTTGTCGGTCCGTGATGAATTTGTCTGCCTAAAACATCTTTACAAAATTCCACCCAGTAGGATTGAGTATAAAGCAAGTGTAAATGCCAAACCTGGTCAACTTGGTCGGATGGTGTTAATGGATGGCTTGTGATGCAAAGCAGAAACATAAACTTTTTGTATTCATCAATTGCCCTGACAGTAAATTCAATTGTCCATCCGTTTTCCCGAGCAAGTCTGTCTGTAAAAGTCAAAGAAATGTCCTGGTCGTCCAGTTCAAACGTCTTAATCTTTTCCCAAAGTGTTGATTGTTCTGTTGTCATTTTCTTGCAATCAGTTCAAATATTGCAGGTCGCCCAATAATGGCTGGTAGCGAAGAAGGAATTAAAGAAGTAAAAAAAAGACGGGTTTAGAAGCACTACTGTTTGTTTACCTACACTGTTTATTAGAAGCACAACTCTTTGTTTACCTATCAAATCCCTTCTTTTTTTTACTTCTTTTAATCTTTGTGTTATGCGCATACCAAGCTGCTCAATCGAAGTTCATTAGTTTAATTTCGTTCTTAACTCAAATATTTTCTGATTTAATCTTTCGGGATTTCTCCTGTATAGAGAAGGTGCACTTGCCTTTACAAGTTATTCTAAAATCTCTGTCGTGTCGTTTATTTGAGTAACATCATTTAATGTCGTATCATAACTCATCATTTGTTTATTTTCTACACTCATAGCAAAATCAAAACATTTTTCAGGTGTTGTAAATTTCTCCAATCCCCATGCAAGTTTAAAGTCAGCATAATCACTCATGCCTTTCTTCTTTGGAAAAAAAGAAGCAGCCCTCACAAACCATGAAGTTTGATATTGATGATTGTCCATGATAATCTCATTCCAAAAAGCAGCAGAGTATATTGAGGTTATAGATTTGTGTCGGTCATTATTATGCAGCTTGTTATAAACTCCATAAAATGTATCGGATAGTTTTGGTGCTTTATCAATTTCTTTCACAAATGACATTATTTCATCTTCTGTATAAAATTTTTTCCATTCGGTTGTAATATACCAGTAAGAGCTAAGCATAAATAAAACAACAAGAACAAGTAGCCCTAAAATTATCTTGGTCAGTATTTTAAATATTCGTTTCATTAATGCTCGAGTGTTTCAAGTTAGTGATACCGTTTGTTCGAAGCGCAATAATGGCAGATAACTAAGAAGGGATTAAAGAAATTTTATTGTTATCAGAAGCCAAGCTACTCATTGGAATTCGTGTTGTTTGAATTTTGTTATACTGTCCATTCAAGGAGATAATTATTTGTTTATGTGTTCTGCTGTTTCATAAAATATTCCTTGCTCCTTATCGGTCGTGTCAACAACAATTGTTTTTGCCCAAAGGTCGCCAAGTCGTTGATTGTATTTTGTATTCCTAATAAACAGTATTCCTAAAATGCCAAAAGGCCATAAATCAACTACGTCAACCAGATGCCTTTTAAATGATTGTCCAAAAGTTAAATCTCTTTCATTAGAGTTGCGAATTGAAATTGCTTTTAAATTTTGAGTATAATTTCCAAATGTCACACCGAAAATGTGTTCTGCTCCAATAATATAAATTGCCCAAATCATAATAAGAGAAAATCCGGGAATACCATTTAAAGAATATCCGCCTTCATCATTAGGCGTACCGTAGAAATGGAAAAGAACAAAAGCCACACAAGCCACTATCCCATAGTCCACAAGTCCAGATAAAAACCTTTTCTGCAAGTTTGGTTTTGTTCTTATAGTTTCAGTTTGCACTTATTGAAGTTTGTTAGAATTCCTAATGTTTGAGGTCGTACTGCCGCAACGGGTGACGCATAACGAAGAAGGGATTAAAAGAAATAAAAAAAAGAAGGGCTTAGAAGCACTACTGTTAGTTTACCTGCACTGTTTGTTAGAAGCTCTACTGTTTGTTTACCTCTCAAATTGTAAGATTCATTCACACCTTCAAAAGTAATAAAAGCGTGGATAAAGCCCTTTTTTTACTTCGTTAATCTTTGTGTTATGCTCATGTTTTGTTGTCCGCGTTCTTACTTCTTCCCTATAAGAGATTTATTAACCTTTCCTTTAAAGACATTCGAGTAAACATATTTTTCCATCGGGAAGTCCGGTGGTGCGTTTATTAAAAGTTTAAAACGAATATCTGTTTCAAAATCTCCATCTGGTTTTTTTACAATTACGTTTATTTGCTCGTAAGAATTCAAACCCCCTTTTGATGCTTTGGTTTTATTTTTTAAATTATCAACTGTATTAACATCTTTCCAATTGCCACTTTCATCCATAGCTTGCATAAAAACCAAAACTTTATTCACGAAGAAGGGTCTGCAATTTCCAGTGGCACATAACCATTTCCATAAAAGAAAACTTTCTGAAAAGTGTTTGAAGTATTTTGTATAGACAATAATCTATACTCTGTAACTGGAAATTCTTTTATCCATGGGTTACTAACTACTACGCTATCATATGATGTTCCACCGTTGAAGGATGATGCATAAACGTGGTCTGTTTTTGTTACTAAAAAGCTGCTGGAAATAATAGAGTCAGGATAAAAAGTCAATTGAACAGCCTCATTGCCTTGCTTAGTAAAATTTTTACTTGACTTAAATACTGTATCTGAAAGTACCGCATAATTGTAGTCAAGTTTCTTCATATCAAATTGAGCTGTTTGGGCTTTTGTTTCAAACACAAATGGTATCAAAACGATGAATAGAAGTTTGTTTGTTGCCATGTTGTTTGACTTAGTGGTACAGTTTGTTCAAGGTCGTTTACTCACTGAGAATTCCCATCCGTTGTCCTCAAAAAATTGAAACAGGTTCATGTGTCTTACTTTAAAGTGTTTGCACGCTGCTGGAATTTTTGTGTCGCTCTTTTCGCTTTCAGCACTTACTACAACAAAATCCGAATCTTTACCAAACAGACTTTCTTCCTCCATCTTCTCAATTACGAGAGAAATAATCCAAGGGTCTGCTTCGTCTTTTTTTGCTCTTGCATCAATCAGTCGTGGAAAGTTTGCAAGAATTTGTAATGCTAACTGTCCTTGCTTGTTCGTAATTGGGTAGAATGAAGATTTATATTTCGCAATGAGTTTTCCTATCTCATCTTTCGCACCTGAACTTGGAATGATTTCATCGTAAACCATTTCATGAGAGAACATTTTCTTGTGTTTGAAAAGTTCTTCCATGTGCTTCCATAAATCAGGGAATACTTTTGAAGGGTAAAACCTGTTTACAGTTATGAGGGCACTACTGTCAATGAAATATATGTTTGGTTTATTAGACTTCACGAAGCAGAGTTGGAATGTTTAAGTTCAAAGCACTTGATGCTTCGGTGTAAGAAATTTGGTTACGATACATAGCATCCAAAATCAAATTGAAAAATGTTTCTCCTCTGCTTGCTCTGCTCTGAACTTCGGGTGTTACAAAGCCACCGCCTTTTTTCTTATCGGTTTTGTATGTTGCTTTTATCTGGTCAAGAAGACTGTAAAATCTCATGTCTGAAATTTTTCCTTCTTCTTTCATTCGTCTTAAATAAACCTCTCTGCTTATGTTCAATTTGAAAGAGTATTGTTTAATCTCGTCCAAACTTTCGGTTTTTTCTATCAGAGCAGTAGGAGCTAAAAATTTTCCTGCGAAAGAATTACACTCCCATTCTTCTTTTTGTCGTTCGGTTGCTTTATCCCATAAGCACATACCTGATTGATGCCGAAGTATGTGAGCCAACTCATGGAAGATTGTAAAAATTCTACCTGCGTAACTGTGATTGGAATTGGTTACGATTGCGTAAGGGAAATTGTCAGTCACACAAAAGCCCTGCACTTCATTCATCGGCATTGAAAACTGAAAACAAAAAATTCCAAGTCGGTCTTCAACTGCCAACCGCCATTTACGATATGCTTCATTGTCGGATTTCCAATTGAGTTGGTCGTCAATTGTGATGTCTAAAAGTTCACGAAGTTTTGAGTTGAAGCTTTGCTGTCTGTGATGTTGTTTTTTGTCCTGTCCAACCAAGAGTAACGAGCTTTCCAATAGGCTTCACCTTGCAATTCATAAGCAGTTTCTCTGAAGTAGGTTACATCACGAATTACTTCCAAAACTTTTTTGGAAAGTTTGCTATCAGCAGGACTAAGGTTACGGAAGTCTTTTGGCTTTTTGAGTTTGTCAGGAACAGTCGGTAAAAGAAAAACTGCAAGTTGCCGCTTATAAGTGTTAGCAAGAACTTTAAGTTTACCTAAAGGAATGCTCTTACCGTGCTTCTCCCAAAGTTTGTAGCGTTCTGTCTCAATGTCAACCTTGTCAGCAACCTCAGCAGGGTCATAGCCAGCTTCCTCTCTTGCCCAACGCAAAACTTGCGGATTAATATTGATTTCTACCCTGTTCATTCAGTTACAAATAACGGGAATTTAGTTAAAGATTTTGGTTGCAAGATGAGAAAAGTTTCGGGTTAGCACAGACGGTTGTTCGGAGCAGTTAGCATTCCACATAACAAGAAGGCGGATTAACGAACCAGGTAATAGAAAGAATTAGATTCTGGTTGCGTATTGACACACCCCTACCCCTCTAGCTAATGTGCAGGCTAACACACAGAGGGGATTGGCGGAGTGCATGTTCTTTTTATTATGTGGCATTAACACATTTTTAAATTAATCGGGCATAAAAAAAACCCGCCCCTCCAAAGGAGAGGCGGGTGTGTTGCATATTATTTTAAACTTAAAGTTTATTTGTTGCTGTTATGCGTTAGCATCGGAAGCATCGGCAGCAGGGTTTGCTTTTTTCTCTTTGCTTTCCATGCTGTCTTTTAATGCTGATAGTACATCTAAATCGCCAAGGGTTGATTTTTCCTGTGTGTCTTTAAGCTTTTTAACTGCTTTAGATGTTTCATCGCGCTCACGGCCTTCGGCTTTTTCTTTACCTGCTTTTTCTTCTCTGCGTTTGTCATCGTAAGTGCGAATGTGTGATACTACTATGCGTTTGGTGTCTTTGCTAAACTCGGTAACTTTAAAAGGAAGTGTTTCGTCCTGTTTTGCAGGCGAGCCATTTTCTTTTGTAAGTTGTTTGTAGTGTGCAAAACCTTCTACACCGTAGGTTGGGAAGGTAACGTTGGCACCTTTATCGGTTACTTTACCTACTACACCCTCATGCACAGAGTCAAGAGTAAATATGCTTTCGTAGGTTTCCCAAGGGTTATCCTCTAACTGTTTGTGCCCAAGTGAAAGTCTGCGGTGTTCTTTGTCAACATCAAGCACAACTACCTCAATGGTTTCGCCCACTTTGGTAAACTCGCTTGGGTGTTTTATTTTTTTGCTCCAGGATAAATCGCTGATGTGTATTAATCCGTCAATGCCTTCTTCTAACTCTACGAATACGCCAAACGTTGTAAAGTTGCGCACCTTAGATGTGTGCTTAGAGCCAACAGGATATTTCTCATCAATATTACCCCAAGGATCGGGCGTAAGTTGTTTTAAGCCCAGAGAAATTTTGCGCTCTTCGCGGTCTATGGTCAATACCAATGCTTCAATTTCGTCACCCGCTTTTAGGAAATCCTGTGGGCTGCGTAAGTGCTGGCTCCAGCTCATTTCGCTTACATGTATTAATCCTTCAACACCGGGCAACAGTTCTATAAACGCACCGTAATCTGTTAACACCACCACTTTGCCTTTTACTTTATCGCCTTCTTTTAAGTTTGGATCTAAAGCTTCCCAAGGCTGAGGGGTAAGTTGTTTTAACCCTAAGGCTATACGTTTTTTATCTTCATCAAAATCAAGAATTACTACATTGATTTTGTCATCCAATTTCAATACTTCTTCAGGATGATTGATACGTCCCCATGAAATATCGGTAATGTGCAATAAGCCATCAACACCACCTAAATCCATAAACACTCCGTAAGAGGTAATGTTCTTAACGGTTCCTTCCAATACTTGTCCTTTTTCAAGTTTGCTCATAATCTCCACCTTCTGGCTCTCTAACTCTTCTTCAATCAGGACTTTATGAGATACTACTACGTTTTTAAATTCGTTGTTGATTTTTACTACTTTAAATTCCATTGTCTTTCCTACGAACTGATCGTAATCGCGTATAGGTTTAACATCAATTTGCGAACCTGGTAAGAATGCTTCAATACCAAAAATATCTACAATTAATCCGCCTTTGGTACGGCATTTAATATAACCCTGTATAATTTCATCGCTCTCGAGGGCATTGTTAACACGCTCCCACGATTTAAGTGCGCGCGCTTTTTTGTGAGAGAGAATAAGTTGTCCGTTTTTGTCTTCTTTGGTCTCTACATACACTTCCACTTTATCGCCAGGTTTTAAATCGGGCATGTGGCGGAATTCGCTAAGCGGAACCATTCCATCGCTTTTGAAACCAACATTAATGATGGCTTCTTTGTCGGTAAGCGATATTACCGTTCCGTCCATGGTTACATGTTCGGCAATTTGGTTGAGGGTGCCATCGTACATGGCTTCCATCTGGGTTTTTTCGTCCGACTTGTAAATGTCGGTGGTTTTACCCGTGTTGTCCCAATCAAAATCTGTTGGGGGTGTTGCAAAATTTAACTCGTTACTCATTTTTTGTTTGTGATAAAATTTAAATAGTTAGACAATATTTATATACCTTTTTTAAAAAGGGAGCGCAAAGATAAAAGAATAAGGATAGGGAGCAAATGGATTAAAAGTTCAGATTTTGGGGGGTTAGACCCGGGCTTTTTTCTTTGGTGTTCTTTGTACTTGGTACTTTGTACTTAATATTTACTTTTACGCGTTCAACCAACTTAAACACAAAAAATCATGCTAAAAAAGATTCTTAAATTTTTGGGGATACTAATATTAGTGCTCCTTATCGGTTCGTTATTTATTTCCAAGGAATACAAAACCGAAAAATCAATTGTAATTAATGCACCAGCATCGGTAGTTTACGACCAGGTAAACAATCTGAAAAACTGGCAATCGTGGGAGCCATGGCGTAAGGAAGATCCTTCTATGAAAATTTCTTATGAAGGACCTGAAAGCGGAGCCAATGCAAAGTACTCGTGGGTAAGCGAAAAAATGGGAAATGGTACAATGACCATTACTGAAAGCACTGCAAATAAAAATGTAAAGACAGCTTTGAACTTTGGACCTGGGGGTGATGCGTATGGCGGTTTTAATTTTGAAGAGGTTGCAGAAGGCACAAAGGTTACGTGGGATTTTAATTTCCCCGTTGGCTGGAATCCCATTGGCAAGTATATGACCTTGATGATGGATGGTGAAATGCAGAAGAAAATGACGGAAGGATTGGATGATTTAAAAAAATCGGCAGAGGCAGCGCCAAAACCAGAAGCGGCAGCCAATATTAAAATTGAAGAAAAAGATATTGCAGCAACACCCTATATGTTTGTAAAAGCAACTTCAACAGGTGAAAATATTTCTAATGTTATTGGCGAAAGCTATGGCAAGGTTGGAGAAGCAATGGGCAAACAAAAACTAACGCAAGCGGGTGCTCCTTTTTGTATTTATTATAAATGGGAGAACAATAATTTTGAATTTGATGCGGGCATACCATCATCGGGTGCGGGTAAAGATGATGGCGAAGTTAAAGCCGGTGAGTTGAAAGCAGGCAAGGCAGTGGTTGCAACATATTTTGGTCCTTATGAAGGAACTGCAAAAGCACATGAAGCCGTTGATGCTTATATGAAAGAGAAAGGATTAACCCCTATTGGCAATGCATGGAAGTGTATGCAAACGACCCAATGGTGGTTAAAGACCCTGCTAAATTCCAAACAGATGTTTACTACCGAATTCAGTAATGACTGAAAAAAATATTTTGAAAGAAAGCAGGTTGGTTTATCTAACCTGCTTTCTTTTTTTGATTTGTTATTGCCTGATTGGTTTTTATAATCGCCTTTCGCACGATGACCTTGCTTACCTGCAAGGCGTAAATACCGATGGGATTGTTAATGCAACCATTAAAAATTATAACTCATGGAATACTCGCTGGGCAGGTGTGCTAATGGCTAATACTGTTTTTTCTTTTGTAACTATTGATTCTAATCTTTTGTGGTTTCATGTTTTGTCGTTGGTATTTTTGTTTTTGTCTGCAAGTTTTTTTTTGCAAAAAGTACTTATAAAATTTTCTATTTCAACTACGGCCCTGCAAATTCACCTGCTGGCAATTTATTTCTGTATTGTTTTTTTTGCCTGCACTTTTAGTATAGGCGATGTTTGGTTTTGGATTAACGCCTCGTGCATGTATTTGTGGAATGTTTGTTTTTTATTGTTGGGTGTTTCGTTTGCATTAAACCCTAAACTAAACTTGTTAAATGGTTTAATGATTTGGGTTTGTGGAATATATGTTGGTGGCAGCAGTGAGCCGTTTGCTTTAATCAGTTTGTTTTTACTTGCAACTATGAGTGGGATTTTTTTTAGTTTAAAGAATCAGAAAACAGTTGCATTTGGTTTTATGTTGCTTGCTGTAGCAATACTTTTGGGGTTTTTAATCAGTTGCATGGGTAAGGGTATGGAATTGCGCTCTTCTGCCCTACCCGACCCAGGTTTTTTACAAAAGCAGTTTATCTTTTTAAAATCAATGGTAAAGTTTTTTGTTTTTTATTTTCCGATTAGAGTTGCCATTGCTTTTATCCTTTCCATTCCGTTTTATTTGTTTGGAAGATCACTTTCTGATTCGTTTAAAATACAGTTATCACTTAAGCAAATTGCAGTGTGGTCAGCTATTACGTTTCTGATAATTGTATCTGCATCGTTTTACATAATAGTATATAAAATGGCAGAAGCCGGTCCTGAAAGAGCATGGACAGTTATTTCATTTTATATGGGCATAACTATAGTTGTGCTTGCATTTTTTGCAGGGGTTAAAAAGAAGTTTGATTGGTTAAACAACAATATGCGTTCATTGCAAATAATAACAATATCGAGCCTTATTCTTTTTACGATGTGGCAATCAAAACTTTTGCCGGCTTATGCTATGGCTTACGATTACAGGATAAGTTACCTGAACCAACTTGCGCAAAAAAAATACACGGAATGTGTTTATGTCAGACCTCTGCCAACATCAGGCATTTTACATTCAAGCGAAATTACAGCCGACAGCAATCATTTTACAAATTATCATTTGAAGGAATTTTTAAATCTTCCTTTTACCGTTGTGCTTGACACAACTAATAAAAGCGCGAAATAATTTCTTTAAACCAAAAAGTAAAGTTATCGGGAACAACTTTCATTTCTTGTTTTAGCTCAGGCAAGTTAACACACCGCCATGAGGCTACTTCGGCAGGGTTGGGAATAGGGTAACCGTTAAATATTCCTTCATACAAATAATCAAGTTCATGCTCTGTAAGGCCGTTTTGAAAATGGGCTTTATAGATAAATTTGTTCTTTAGTCTAATATCGCATTCTAATCCCATTTCATAGTTCATTCTTTCCTTAATCCACTTAATGTCATTTACCTGTGGGTGTTGATGGCTGCAACAGGCATTGGTCCACAACCGGGGCGAATGATATTTTGCAGCAGCGCGCTGCTGCAGCAACACTTGCCCGTGCGGATTAAAAATCATTACAGAAAATGCACGGTGCAAAAAACCCTTTTGATGAGCTTCCATTTTTTCCATTAACCCTAATGGTTCATCATTTTCGTTAACTAAAATTACGTTGGTCATCATTTTGAATGGTGGTTTTTGAATCGTTTTTCAAATTACTAAACAAATAAAGTCAAAAATGTTTTAGCGCTTTAAAAAATATATGGGCTTTATGTTACATTCGTCCGTTGCAATGAGGGGGCTACTGCTTTTACTTTTCTATTATCTCTTACAAGAGTTGCTAATGCGCAGCAAAAATTTACTGTTGAGCAGTTAAATAGCCCTCAAAAATTCTCTAAGGAGTTGGAAAATGCTTTTAGCGTTATAAAACTTCCTGTGTACAACCATAATAAAAACCCACACTCTATTGTTTTAACAAATGGATATGCCGAATCGGAAATAAAAAACAAAGAACTATGGAATGGTGCAGGTAAAAAAGTTGATAGCATTAAAATTATTTTCACGAACTATCCCGCTGACAAAAATTTTTGGTTAACGGATTATCACCAGTTGCTTGCTGAAAGATTAAAGGCATTGTTTACAGTGGACCACACTTTAAATACTACACAAATTGCATATCAGCTTTTGTTACAAACGCAATGCAAAACAGACAGCGAAGCGCGTAATATGTTTCATGGCATTGAAATAGTTTTTCATTACCCAATTCCGGTTAAAAGAAATGAATTAGTAACCGATTCACTAATAACCAATCCTAATAAAACTACGGAACCAATAGCTCCACCCAATGCTGAAGCTAAACGCATTTCGGGATTTATTAATAGCAATGGAGGCATTACAGATAGTACAGTGATAAAAATTTTAGAACGCCATAAAGAATGGAAAAAGGCTTTAGTGGTGATGGACTGGACGGGTAGTATGTATCCATATGGCGGGCAGGCTGTGCTGTGGCACTCACTTAATCTTAAAACAAGTGGGTTAAAATATTTTGTTTTTTTTAATGATGGCAACAACGAAACGAGAAAAAAAATAGGCCGCACCGGAGGAATTTATTTTGAAAGGGCGGAGAATATTAAAAAAGCTTGTAAACCTGCTTAATAAAGTTAAACTTAAGGGAAACGGTGGCGATACTGAAGAAAATAACTTAGAAGCTATTATTAAAGGCATACAGAAATACCCTGACTTCAGCGAGGTTATTTTGATAGCCGACAACAACTCCTGCATACGCGATTTTTGTTTGATACACGAAATTAATGTGCCTGTAAAGATTATTTTATGCGGTACGTATGCAGGAATAAACCCTCAGTTTCTCAATCTTGCTTACAAAACAAATGGCTCAGTGCATACCATTGAAGATGACATTTATGATTTATATACCCATAAAAATTCTGACGCAGCATGGATGATTGAAGGAACCGAATACAGGTTTAATGCAAAAAAAGATTTGTTTGAATACGTAACACCGCCTGATAAAGATGATCCGCATTACTGCGAATCCTTTTATAAAAAGAAAAAATGCAAGTGCGAAAAACTGAAATAGTTTTACTTCACTATTTCAATAATCCTTTCTTTTTTTACAACTTCATTTTTACTGTTGTAATTTCAATGTTAAAAATAACTACCTGCTGAACATTCATTACCGTCATCATTTTTACCATCCCAAATTTTAATGTCAGAGGAGTTAATCTTCCTCACCTCTTTTCCCCAGCGATTATAAATAGTAATGGCGTATTCTTTAACTCCAACATAAGTTATAAATTCAAAGTTATCGTTTCTGCTATCGCCATTGGCAGTTATAATATTGGGAAGTGAAAAGTTTACAATTTCATCAACAAAAATATTAATCGATAATACCTCGCTGCACCCAAGTGTATCGGTTACGGTAACTGTAGCTGTATAATTTCCATAGCTTGAATATGTGTGTTGAGGTGATGAGGCAGATGATGAAGCTGAGCCATCTCCAAAATTCCATTGCAATGCATTATAGTTTAAGCTCCCGTTGGCAAATGAAACATTGAGTGGTGCAATACCTGCCTGTGGGCTTGCAGTTGCAGCAACCTGCAAATTACTTTGAACAACTGTTACACTTGAAACACTGCTTCCACAAATGTTGGTTACAGTTAAAGAGTATAAGCCCCCATGATTTACAACGATGGTTGATGTTGTATCCCCGGTTGACCATTGATAATTATAGCTATTGTTTACAACGGCTTGCAGCTGCAAACTTTCATCAGGGCAAAGTACCAATGGATTTGTTGAGGATATTATTTGTGATTGAGGTGCTGCCACACTTACAACACTTACAGATGCCGTATCATTACCACATGAGTTGGTTGCCGTAACAATATAATTTCCGCTTTGTGATACTGTTATGCTATTTGAAACAGAGCCATTAGACCACAAATAACTGCTGCCACCATTTGCTGCTAATGTAACAGAGCCTCCCTGGCAAAAATTTGTTGAACCGCTTGCAGATATTGACGCAACTGGCAAAGGATTTACAGTTATATTTTGAGTGGCAACAGAACTCCCGCATAGATTGGTAACGGTAACAGTATAGGCTGTTCCTGAGCTAACAGTAATAGTAGATGTTGTTTGTCCGCCTGACCATAAATAAGATGACCCGCCATTAGCAGTAAGTGCCACTGAACCTCCCTGGCAAAAAGTGGTTGGTCCGTTTGCTGTTATGGTCGCAGTTGGAGGCACAAGAACGGTTACAACAACTGAGTCAACATTATTTCCGCAAACACTGTTTCCGGTAACTGAATAAGTTCCATTAGAGTTCACGGTAATAGTTGCGGTAGTTGCTCCGGTTGACCAAAGATAAGGAGCACCGCCACTTGCTGTTAATGTAACTGAACTGCCTAAACAAAAAGTGGTGGGTCCGTTTGCTGCAATACTAATAGGAGTTCCTGTTGTAACGTTTACTTGCTGATATGCTGTATCGCTTCCGCAACTGCTTGTTAAAATAACCGAATAATTTCCCGTTTGGAAAACTGTAATTGAACTGGTAGTTGAACCATTACTCCATAAAAAATTTCCTGCTCCGCTTGCAGTTAGTGTAACACTGTCTCCCTGGCAAAAAGTTACCGGTCCACTGGCTGAAATAGCTGTAGTAGCACCCGTAACAACAGTTACCTGCTGGCTAACTGTACTTGTTCCACAAGCACCTGTAACTGTAACAAAATAATTACCTGTTTGATTAACAGTTATAGATGCAGTAGTATCTCCGGTCGACCATAAGTAACTTGACCCACCGTTTACTGTAAGTGTTACTGAATCACCAACACAAAATGTGGTTGGACCACTTGCTGCAATTACAGGTGAAGATCCAGCGCCAACTTGTATTTGTAATGGGCATAAACTGTATCAAGGCACGTACCTATCAATCAAAATAAATAACATCTGTTCCGGTAAATGTTCCATTGGTTTGGTATTGTGTTACAGTATCTGCCGGTGTTATAATAACGCCATTACCTCCGCTCCAAAAATATCCTGAATAGTTTTCCGGTAATATTGTTTGCATAAAGTTTACGCTTGTTCCAGGGCAAAAACTGTAGAGAATCTGATACTGTAATTGTTGCACCTAAAACATTAATAGGAGCCCGGCATCCGGTGTTGGTGTATGATGGGTATCCGGCAGCATCAAACTCAACCGTTGCACCATCAGCAGCAATGTGCAGCCCAGTTTGGTCAATTAGCGAATCAGGTATATATGAAACCACATCAGAACAAGCTCCAAAATTCATTGTTAAAGTTCTGGGATTAGGGCTTGAAAGTTTTAAAGTGTCCTGCTGTATTTCCTGCTGTTTGGTATATAATGTAAACCGTATCAGTAAGTCCGGCAAAGGAGTTAAAAGCCGGGTTCATGTTTTCGCTGGTAATTAATATAACCTTGCTAAAAGCGGGCAAAACCCCACCAATAGGTTCAACCAAATAACCGCATGCCTGTACGGTAGCATTAAGTGCAGCGGTGGTTACTTGCGTTTGCTGATTTTGAGAGACTCCTAACCAGTTTGCATTTGTATTTGCCCATGCAACAGTTAATGCAGATATGTTTAACGATCCATTTCCTACGCTAAAAAAAACCATTTCGTTCTCACCTTCGGGAGAGCCGCAGGCATCCACTAAAATTCTGTTTATTTCAAAACAGTTTTGGGCTTTTGATGCAATGCTCAAGCATAGTATAAATAGCAAAGTAATAGTGCAGTTTCTTAAACTCATGTTCAATATGAAATTGGGAGCGCAAATATGCAGAAAATGGAGTCTTGTAAGTTTAAGGAATTATTAACAGAAAAAAAAGAGGCTACCCTTCTGAGAAGGGCAGCCTCTTTTATGAATTAAACAAAATATTATTTTACAACAAATTTAGCTGTTGCTGTTTGCTTTCCTGTTATAAAGTTAACAGTATAAACACCGGCAGCAAATTGTTTAACATTAAGGGGTAACACATTTTCTCCTGAAGTCATATCAACATTCATAGACTTTACAACTTGACCGTAAATGTTAGATATTTCAATATTAACATTTTGAGAAGACAATGTAGTAAAAACTAAATTAGTGGTGGTAGAAGCAGGATTAGGTTGAACACCAACTGTAAATCCAATTGCATTGGCTTCGTTTAAACCAACTGTAAAACTAACATTATTGTAAGTAACAGTATTTACTGTTGGCAAATCAGCATCAGTTCCCATTTGTGTTCCTGGTTCTTCGTCAACGTGATAAATTACATGAGCGATGTGATTTGAGCCTGAAATAGACATATCATAAGAACTGCTTGGGAAAACCTGCTCGCTAAAATCGTCAGAATCAAAACGCACCGGAGTACTCCATGTAGTTCCGCCATCCTGAGATGACATATAATAAACATTTCGGTAAGACTGATCGCCATTGGCATTAACAGTGTTTTCTACTAATGAACTATAAACAACTGTGATACCTGTGGCACCATCATAACTAATTGTACCCATGCTTGTAAGGGAGCATTGGTAGATTGCGGGGTCATTAGATTGAGTAGTTATTACTCCGTCACCATCTACATCCTCAGTGGCAGCAATTAGATAGTTGGATATTGTATTTGGTCCACAAGATTCGTTACAGTAAAATAACCCATCGGTTCTGGAAATAACTTGCTGCGGCTACTGGATCATCATCAAGAACCCTCATTCCACCACATACTACGTGAACAATGTTATTGGCATCAATTACAATGCTTGGGGAGCTATCCATAGTGTTACAGGTATCAGCAATTCCATCGCCATCAATATCAGAAATTTGTGCAAAAGCATTGTAAGGAGTACCAGCTCCACCAGCACCTGCAACAGGAAATTGGTTAATAATGGTTTTTGTCCATGTATTTCCATTATCGGTAGATTTGGCTAAAACAAGGTCATTGGCAAAGCCACCACAAACAACAGCAACCACATCACCTTTACAAGCAATAGCATAGCCGTCTGCTGTTGGATCAGCAACATTTGAAGAATCGGCAGCACTGATTCTGCCACTTTGAATATCCCAAGTAGCTCCACCGTCCTGTGAACGGAAATAGAGAAGTGTTGTTAGTGAACCATCTCCATCCGCCCCATTATGAATGATAGTGTGAATAGAGGTGTTGTTTGCACCACCTGTAGCCATGCGCGGCCAAGTAAAACTTCCGGAAGCTTGTACTCCTGAAGTCCATGCTCCGGATCCTTTGGTTGCACGCTTATCCATCCACAAATTAGAATTGTGTGCAACGTTTATTTCACCAATTGTTGAGTTGCCATCAATGTTTGTCCAACCAGTTTTAGTGGGTGCCTGAATACTAGCTGTTGGTGCAGGACTCCAATTAGTCCCATCAAAATAAACATAACCAGTACCGCGGTCAGGAGAACTGCCACCAGCAGGATCCTGTGTCATAGTCCATGTTGCTGAAAAAGTACCGTCATTCCAGTTTTTAAGTCTTCTGTCGCAACCACCGTAGTTTGATTGCAAATCATAAATAGTGGTTCCTAGAGCTGTACCTACAGCTACACGCTGCGCTGAAGATGCAGGTTGTGAACTTTGCTTGTAAGGAGCTGCTTCAGTAGTACGAGGTTTTACAAGTTGCGCTTTCTTTAAAGCTACTGTTGCAGGAACGCGTGCCTGCACTTGCTCTCTTGTTAATTTTTTGGCATTTTGAGCTACTATGCTGCCGCATAACAGAACTGCCGATGCTAATAGTAATTGTTTCTTCATGATAAATTGATTTTATATTTTGTTTGGTGGCGTAAAAATAAAAAAAAATTAAACTAAAAAATTTTTACATGTAGTTTTTTATTGCATCATTTCAATAAAGGATTACAAAATAACAAGATGCGAGTAGCAAAAAAGTAAATATTAAATACTCTTTAAATGGTATGATGTTAGACGGTCTAATCGCTAAAGTACTTTTTACAAAGTAGAAAAGAATTAATTTGTCACACATAAATGCTATAACCGTTGCCATTGCAATTCCTATTATTCCATAGTATCGCATAAGCAAAATGCTTGCAAAAATATTAATCACCAGTTCTATTGAAGATGCTATTGCAATTTTTTTGAAATGTCCTTTTGCTAGTAATAAGGTTTGAGGAAACATAACTCTACTACAAACCAGTAAAAGATAAATGCAAAATATAATTGCGCTGTCTTTAAATTTCGAGGAAAATACTAAAGGATAAATCCATTGAGCCGTTAACATCAGAATAATAGAAACGGGAAACACAATTCTTATAAGGTGTGTTGTTCTTTTTTTTAGTTCTAAAATAGATCGAGCAAAATCATTTTGCCCGGATAGAACAGGAATCATAGCATTACTTAGTGCATTTGCCATTAAAAGAGATAACGGAAGTTCTTTAGCACCATATTTAAAAATTGCCAATTGTTCTTGTCCAAAATAATTAACCGCTAAAAAGGAATCTATATAATCTGCGCTACCGCTTAGTAGAAGGCTTAGCAATAACGGAAAAGAAGAAGAGCAAAACTGAGTTAAATCTGCCCATGAAATTGTATCAGTATTTTTTGAAAAAACCAAAATTATAAGTGTGATAAATCTTAAAACCGCAAGTAGTATTAATCCTGTTAAAATAGTTTCAATACCAAAGTTATTGAAAGATGAATAAGCTACTACAAAAAATAAATTGTTCCGTAAGTAATTGCATAAATAATTAGCGCTTTTATTCTTTTTCGAGCAGAAAAAAAATTCCAACAAAAATCCTTGAGTATTAAAAATAAGGTAACAGGCAAAAAACTTTATGTGGGTGGTATTTGAGACATTAAAAACATTTGCTACACTATCTTTAAGAATCAATAAAATTACGGCTATGCTTAAACTAGTTAAGAGTAAAGCAATAAGTACTAATTTATAGTTTTTCTCTTTTTCATCGGGCTTAGACGAAAGTAGTTTTGTAGTAAGTGCCCCCACGTAAAAGAAACTAAACATGCCTGAAAAAAGGAGCATAGTTTCATACATCCCAATTTGATTCAGTGATAAGTTGGAATGAGCGAGAAAAATTGCCGTAAGCAATAACAGTGAATATCTTATTAGACTAAAAAGTTGAAACCCTATAATCGGATCAAAAATGTTTCTTTTATTTAGTTGCACAAATAAACAATAGTATTAAAACCTGATAAAAATATGTTTTTGATGATAAGGGTTTAACAGAAAGCCAAAAACAACTCAACCATTATTATTTGAAAAAAATAATTTTAGTTTTGCACCATATTACACGGTGGATGTAGCTCAGTTGGTTAGAGCATCAGATTGTGGTTCTGAGGGTCGCGGGTTCGAGCCCCGTCTTTCACCCAAAAGGCTGTCAAATTTTTGACAGCCTTTTTTGCTTCACTAATTTTTTAAAAAAAATTGGTTTTTCAGAAATCCACTAACCAGAAATCATCGTAAATTTTTTCAAACATCAAATCAGAAAAAACGTCAAAGCCGCTTAGCCATGGTCTGATGAAATTTGCATCAGTAACCGTGGCTATATTTTAAAATTATTTAGAAACCCACATAAATTATGATTAAAACAAAATCAATTCTCGCAACTGCCATTGTCCTTGCAGGTATTTCTTTAAATAGTGTAATTGCACAAACTAAAGAAAGCAAAATGGACAACATTGTAATGGTTGGTGGCGAAGCCATGTACCCAATGAAAGACATTGTATCAAATGCAGTTAATTCAAAAGATCACACCACCTTGGTAGCCGCAGTTAAAACGGCAGGTCTGGTTGAAACTTTACAAAGCAAAGGCCCCTTTACAGTGTTTGCTCCGGTTAACAATGCTTTTGAAGATTTACCTGCCGGCACTGTTGAAAATCTTTTGAAACCTGAGAACAAAGCAGCACTCAGTGGTGTTCTTACCTATCATGTATTAGCTGGTAAATACTCTTACAGCGATATTGCATTGGCAATAAAAAAAGGAAATGGTCTGGCTTCAATGAAAACCGTTAATGGGCAATCGTTAACTTTTATGATGAACGGTATGCACAACATAACTGTAAAAGATGAAATTGGTAATATGTCAAATATTTCCACTTACGATGTAATGCAGTCAAACGGAATAATACATGTTTTAGACAAAGTGCTTATGCCTAAAATGTAATATAAAAAATTGTTGAGGTTAATTATTTTTTCGAGGCGGTTTGAAAATACAAACCGCCTCTCTCTATAAAGTTTTAAGGTTTCTTACCCTTGTAACCTACAATAGCCCACTTGTTTCCTACAGGTGAAATTGCAATGCGATAAAATGTTCCAATAGATTTTGAAAAATCGGCAATTTCCTGCCAACCGATTTCAGGTTTTGCAGGATCCAAAATTTTCAGCTTCCCGTTGTCTCCGCAAATAATTTTCCCTTCATTGGTCCACGCGTAATCTTCAACGCCTTTGGGTAACTGACCAATTCCACCCATTTCGCCAGAGGTTATATTAAAAGTAAGCAATGAAAATCCATTTGTATCGCCCAATGCAACATAACTTACCTCATCCTTACCAGGAATTTTTTTTACGCATCTGCCTACATTTTGTGCAAGCTGGGTAAACTGCTCACCTGCTCCATCATAAATATTAAGCATGGTTGACTTATCAAGCACAACCATTGCAACCGTTTTAGGATTTATCCATTCGTAGTAAGCGGCCGAGTCTGTTGTAAGAATTACGGGCTCCGGGTCGGTGCCATCTAATAAAATATTATACATGCGCTGCCCCTTATCGCTATCAATTCTTATTACTGATAAATGATTTCCATCCGGGCTAACCGTTGGCGAAAACTCACTTTCAGGAGTGTTAGTTATGGCTACAGTTGTGCTATCGTAAATACTATAGTCGTAAACATCACTTTGTACTGTGTCTTTATAAGCTACAAAGTAAATATGCTCACCATTTGCAGAAAATGCGGGCTGGTTATCGTATCCTTTTCTATTGGTAAAGTTAAATGGGGGGGCAAAATAATATTTTCCATCCTTTCCAATATTGTATTCCACTAAATAAATATCAGAATCAACCTGTTGGGCATACGTAACAAACGAAGTAAAAATAGTTAAAGTCAAAAAAAATATATTTTTCATTTTTTATGTTTTTTAATTTGTATCAATGTATCTCTTGCATTTTTAATTTCCGGTGCAAAAACATCAGCACTATCTTGTATTTTTTTGTTCAAAAAATATCCTCTTACATATACTCCATTACCTTCTTGCACATCAAGCAACTTTGCAGAATCAACTGCCGAGGCGCTAAAATACAAATCGCGTGCAATTGTTTTATTAAAATATCCTATTCGCTTAATTACTTTATATTGCATAACAAAACTGCGGTCTGTAAACATGGATTCTTGCTTCTCTAAAAAATAACTATTACCAAGAGGCACCTTACTATTAAAATCCTTTTTAAACTCTCCTAAACTAATTACGGATAATACCATTGAAGGGGAAAAGAGAAAAACAGGAAATGATAAGACAAAAATTCCGAAATAAATTTTTGCCGGTAAAGGAAAAACTCTTCTGCTAACCATACCAAATAAAATATTGCCCGAGCAAAAGTAAAATGCAAAAAAAACAGCAGCATTTATTTTTGAACCAGTAAAGTTAAATAGTAAAGAGGTTAAAATTAAAATTAGATGGAAAACAATAATCAATCGTATTACTGTAGAATTTATTTTTTTTGAAACGGATGCCGAAACAATGCACAACACTAATGATAGAATGTATGCTATAATTAAAATGGGGAAGATTAGTGGCTGGTTCATTTGCGTTGGCTAAGATATTCAACACACTTGTTAGCGCAATGCTCGCCATCAATGGCAGCACTCATTATACCACCGGCATAACCGGCACCTTCACCACACGGAAAAGTCCTGAAACCTGCGTATGCATCGCTGTTTCTTTATCGCGCGGAATTTTACGGGTGATGATGTACGGATTCAACACCAACCAACACCGCATCGTTTGTATAGTAATTCTTGATCTTTTTCCAAAATCTCTAAACCCCGATTTTAAAGCTGTAATGATATTAGAAGGTAAGACCTCTTTTAATTGAACTGAATTAATACCCGGTATGTAAGAACAATCGGGGAGGTTAGTTGATATTTTATTGTTTGCAAAATCAATCATACGTTGGGCTGGGGCACTTAAATTTTTGCCCCCATGCACAAAAGCCAATTGCTCTATTGCCGATTGAAATTTTAGATACCGCAATGGACTTTCTGGCCCATATTTTTTAACATCCTGTTCATCAATGGTTACAACAATGCCGGAATTGGCAAACTTGTTATTCCGTTTTGAAGGGCTCCAACCATTTACAACAACTTCATTTGCGCTGGTGGCTGCGGCAGCAATTATACCTCCGGGGCACATGCAAAATGAATAAACACCTTTATTGTTTTCTGCCTGATGAACCAACGAGTAAGATGCAGGAGGTAGAAACTCACTCCGCATTTCACAATGATACTGTGAACTATCAATGATATTTTGCCGATGTTCAACCCTAACACCAAGTGCAAAAGGTTTTCCTTCAATTAAAATTTTACGGTTATACAATAATTCAAAAATATCTCGTGCAGAATG
The DNA here is from genome assembly GCA_016714005.1 of Bacteroidota bacterium. GTDB lineage: Bacteria > Bacteroidota > Bacteroidia > AKYH767-A > OLB10 > JADJOA01. Next base: position 33,498 of record JADJOA010000001.1, on the reverse strand, counting down.
ACCTGTTGCAGGAATTAAAGCAGATGTATTTATTCTTGTAGGATTATTTGTTTGTACATCCTCAATTTCAACTGCAGTAATTCCTGAAGTGTTGTAAAAAAATCCTTCAACCGAGAGTTAAATAACACCTCACCCCCACATTCAATAATTCTCTCGCGCATTGATGAAATAATTCCTGGCAATTTATTTGTACCAATATGAGGATGGGCATCAATTCCTATTTCATCACTTGCACCAAATTCAATAAACGTATTGAGTATGCGTTGTATATTGCCTCTTTTACCCGAGCGCGTATAAAGTTTGCCATCTGAATATGTGCCGGCACCCCCTTCGCCAAAACAATAATTTGAATTTGGATTAACTACTTTGTCTTTATTGAGTGCTGCTAAATCGCGCCTGCGCATCCGCACATCTTTTCCGCGTTCTATAATTACAGGTTTATATCCAAGTTCAACTAAACGCAAAGCAGCAAATAACCCTGCAGGACCTGCGCCAATTATATGCACTTCTTTTTTAGTGCTAACGTTTTGAAATTTTCTTTCTTCAAAAAGTGGAGTAAAAACTTCTCCTTTTTCTAGAACTTCAACCAACAAGCGAATTTTTACCTGCTTTGATCTTGCATCTATTGAGCGCTTAAGCACACGAAAAGTAAAATCGGCAAAACCAATCTTAAGTCCAATTTGCTTTTTTATTTCAAGCTCGTTTGCCGCCTCTTCGGGCAGAAGAAAAAGCTCTGACAGTTTCATATTTTATTCGAATGTTAAAGACAGCATAAACATTTTAGTTTGCAGTGCATCAATTGATCGGGAGTAAATTAAATCATCTTTAACTAATAGATTTTTTAACCCATGGTACATTTTTATTTCGGGCGAAAACTTGAACATAGGCAAATAAAAATCCATACCTAACCCTATGGTATACCCAAAATCGTTTCTCCTCAACTTTACAAACTCCTTGTCCTTGGATTCAACCTTTGCCTGCGAAACCATGTCAATGCTATACTTAACTCCGCCCACAACATAAGCTCTGAAATTATTTAATCTGGATGATTTTAAATTTTAAATCCAAAGGAAGTTCCGCAAAAGTTGATTCAATTTTTTTTGTAACAACACCTTCTTTTCCATTTGAGTAATTAAAGGTATAATCAAGGTTGCGGTTTGCAAATGCGAGTCCGGGTAAAAATCTCAAATCAAAATGCTCGCCTATTCGTAAATCAGTTACAATTTGCAAATTAAATCCAGTTAGTCCTTTTGATTCCACTGTCATTAATGTATCAATGAGATTAAACTCTCCAACTCGTTTAATAAAAAAATCGGTTTTATTAATTCCGAGCAAAAACCCAAAGTGATATGGTTGCTTATCATATTTGGGCAGATTCAATACCTTTTTTTCCTGCGCTGTTGCGGCAAGTGAAAACGCAAAAAAATAAAGCATCAAAAAAAATTTCTTAGTCATTTTAACTTTTCTTCCCCGTATAAATAGAAGCAATACCAAACGTTAAAGACTTTAATTTATTCTGTTTAAAACCACATCCTGAAAGAATATTTAAAAAACTGTTGCCATAAGGAAAAGCATTTACCGAATCGGGTAGATACTTGTATGCGGAATCATCACCTGAAATTTTTTTTTCCAATAACCGGCAAAATTCTTTTGAATAAAATTATATATCTGTTTTACAGGGAACAACTGGGGACGAGAAAATTCAAGAATAAAAACTTCTCCACCTGGCTTCAGCACCCTGTTTATTTCTTTTAACCCAACCTCAAGATTTTCATAATTGCGAACACCAAATGCAACACAAACAGCGTCAAACATATTTTCTGTGAAAGGAAGATTTTCAGCATCGCCAACTTTTAAATCAATCATTTCTTCCAAATGCATTTTTTTTATTTTCTTCTCACCTATCTGCAACATTTTAGGAGAAATATCAATGCCTGTAATTTTTTGAGGTTTTAAAGAAGAAACTGCAATAGCTAAATCAGCAGTGCCTGTTGCTACATCAAGTATAAGTTGCGGATTATTTTTTGAAAGCAGCTTAACTAATTTTTTTCTCCACGCTTTATCAATTCCAGCCGACAAAATTTTGTTCAACAAATCGTATTTAAGTGCAATGCTGTCAAACATGGTTTTGACCTGCTCCTTTTTCCCGTAGCAGAGTGTGTGTATGGCTTTACAGTCATTGACTTAATCGTATAACTTCTTTCTCCAGTTCTTCTTTATCAACAGATACAACGCCCACTTTTTCGCACATTCCTCCGGCTATGTTCGCCACCCATGAAGCATCATGCAAATTTAAGCCCGCTGCAAGTGCAAGTGAAGCAACACTAATAACAGTATCGCCCGCACCACTCACGTCACTAATATTGCGAATATGAGCCGGCAAAATTTCCGCATTGGTATTATCAGAATAATAAACCCCTTTTTCGGAAAGTGTTACCATCAGTGATTTGATGCTTTGCTTTTCCTTAAACGATTTGGTTTGTTCCTGCAATGAAGAAACATTTACATTTTCCAAATCTAACTTTAATCCTTCCCTTAGTTCTTTCAGGTTAGGTTTAAAGAGTGTAACGTTTTGTAATTGAAAAAATTTTTCTTTTTAGGATCAACCGTTACGGGAATATTATTTTTTGCGGCCTCTTCCACTACTCTGTCAATTAAATATTTTGTGATACAGCCTTTATCATAGTCTTCAAAAATGATTACATCTGGTTTAATGTTCTTAATGTTTTCGCAAATATGTTTTGCAAGATTTTCTGAATCATCTTTGTTTAAATCATCGGTATGTTCTTCGTCAACTCGCATAAGATGATGGTTGTTACCGATAACACGCGTTTTAACAGTGGTGGTTCTGTTATTGCTTTTTAAAATACCATCTACCGAAAGATTAAATTCTTTTAGTACGTCTATACATTCAGTTGCCGTTTTATCATTACCAATTGTGGCAAACAAAAATGCTTTTGCGCCAAGTGCCTGAATATTTATGGCAACGTTGGCTGCGCCACCGGGTCTGCTTTCTTTTTTTGTAACTGCCACAACAGGAACAGGTGCTTCAGGAGAAATACGATCAACTTTTCCCCATAAGTAGGCATCAATCATAACATCACCTATGACAAACGCTGTTATCTGATTAAATTTATTGAATACTTCTTTACTGTTTTTCACGCTTAAAAATTGCGTGGCAAAAATAAAAGAAACTATGAGTAAAATTAATGTAGTTTATCAAGGCTTTGCTTCAATCTTTTACAAGCCTCCACCAAAAGTTTATCGCTGGTTGCGTATGAAAAACGAACACAATTGTTGTCGCCAAATGCTTCACCGGTGACTAAAGAAACCTTGGCATCATTCAATAAATACATACATAAATCCGATGGATTTTTTATTACCATTTTGCCATCTGTTTTACCAAAATAATAACTCGCATCAGGAAAAACATAAAATGCGCCATTAGGCGTATTAAGTTTCAAACCTTTGATTTCTTTCAGCATATTTAAAACAAAGTCTCTTCTTCTTTTAAAAGATTCAACCATTGTATTCATATCATCAGTGTTTTGTGTAAGCGCAATCATGGCTGCCTTTTGCGCAATGGATGATGCGGCAGAAGTAAACTGCCCTTGCATTTTATCACATGCTTTTGCTATTGCAAGCGGTGCTCCTATGTAACCAATTCTCCAGCCAGTCATTGCATATCCTTTACTTACTCCGTTTACAACTACAACATTATCTTTCATTTCAGTAAACTGTGCAATACTTTCGTGTTTACCTATAAAATTTATGTGCTCATATATTTCATCACTTAAAACGGTAATGCTTTTATGTTTTGTAAAAACCTGCGCTAAAGCACCCAATTCTTCTTTTGAATAAACAGTTCCCGTAGGATTACATGGCGATGAAAAAATAAACATCTTGGTTTTAGAAGTTATTGCTTTTTCTACTTGTGCTGGGGTAACCTTAAAATCGTTTTCGATACCTGCATCTAAAAAAACCGGAACACCTCCAGCCAATTGAATTAACTGTGTGTAACTTACCCAATAAGGTGCGGGCACAAGCACTTCATCACCCGGATCTATTAAACATAAAACCACATTTGCAATGGCTTGCTTGGCGCCTGTTGAAACAACAATTTGCTCGGGCGAAAAATTAAGGCTGTTTTCTTTTTTAAATTTTTCTGAAATGGCTTTTCGAACATCTGCATAACCAGATATAGGAGGATAATGCGTATAGCCTTCGTCAATAGCCTTTTTTGCGCCTTCTCGTATATATTCTGGCGTAATAAAATCGGGCTCACCTAAACTGAGTGATATGATATCATGCCCCTGCTCCTGCAACTCGCGGCTTAGCTTTGCCATTGCAATTGTTTGTGATTCCGTCAGCCTTTCTATCCTGCCTGCAAGTTTGGTCATACAAATATTTTTTATTGTTTGATGTAGCGGAACGCAAAACTAAAAAATATGTTACATGAAAACTGTTGCATCAGTTTATGATTTACCTCTTGAATTTTTCAAAAAAAACTTTTTTAAGAACCCACGAAACCGCTATCCCAAAACAAATCATTAACAAAAAATCAATAGGTATGCGAGCACGGGTAAATCCCATAGCTATCATGTGTGCAGCAGTAAACGAAAATAAAATAAGGATGATTAAAACAGCATACTCCCATTTTCCTTTTACCAATAAAAACAGCCCAAAGGGCAATGTAAGTAATAAAGGTAAATAGGAAATTAAGTAGGTAGTACTCCTTCCCTCATTACTTCCATAAACAGGGTTGCTGCTAAAGGGGTTTCTGTTCCAAGTCCATAATTTTTGAGCTTTAATGAATGCAAGCCTTATAAAAGTTTCGGGGTTTTCTGTTATCCAATTCCGGGCTTCTTCTTTATAAGCATCAGCAACTAAAACCGCATCCTCAGGCATACGCTGTTGCATAGGATACTTTGCATAAATATCAGGTGGTGGTTTTAAACGATAAATTTCATCAAGGCTAATATTATTACTAAGATAATGCTCTGTATAAGAATTGTTGCCTTGCCATAAGCCAAATGGGCCGTGTGTTGAAATTGCAATGCGTTTGGTGTAATTATAATTACGCATTAACCAAGGAGAAAGCGTAAGAAACATTACCAGAATTATTAAGGCAGGCTGTTTTATCATTTTAATAAAACCGCCATTTTTATAAGCTATGTATGCAACGTACATTAAAACCGGAGGAATAAAAGTTAACGTAGTTCCCCTGGTTAGTAGCCCAAGTCCTAAACAAATTCCAATACCTGCTAAATGAGAAATTTTAAAATTAGTTCTAATGGTAAGAAATACTAATGATACCAATAGAAACACAAACATGGTAGTGTCGTAAATGGAAAGTGAGTAAGTAAAAAGATATGGATAGAAAGCGTGATAAAGTGCTGCAATAAAGCCTGCAATTTCATTCCAGATTCTTTTTGTGAGAAAAAAAACGAGCAATGAAGTTAATAAATGCAAGAGCGCTTGTATGAATGTTAGTGCTATCCAATCGTTGCCGGTTATTTTGTAAGCAGCGCTCATTAACATTGGATACAATGGTTCGTAATCTACAGACGGAATGCCGGTAGCTACACTAAACTCATCGTGCAAAACCAAATTGTAAGCAATAAGGTTTAAAAATGTTTTGCTATTGCCTCTCTGTAAAAAAGTGTTTTGTAACTTGTAGCCTGCAAAAATTTTGGCAGTAAAGCAAATCAGTAAAACAACAATAAGTGTTTTAAACAAAGAAATTTTGCGAAACATTTTCTATCAGTTTATTTGATAGCTCTGCGCAGCAACATTAAATCGTCAATAGTTTTCTTTAAACGTTTCATTGCCTTAATGCGCGTGGCTCTTATTTCAACCAACGGTATGGTTACGGGTATTTCGGTAACTTTTAAGTTTTTATCCTTTACAGCGCGTATGCAAAACTCACTGGGCCATACGGCATGTTTGGTAACACAGCCATTGGTAATATAATTGAGCGAATCTTTCTTAAAAGTTTTAAGACCATGTGTTTCACTTAAAGAAATATTGAAGATTAAACGAATACCAAAGTTATAAAGCATGGTAAACATTCTTCTTTTAAACGGACGCTGATCCATTCCTTTAGCAATGGTTTTAGAACCAATTATTAAATCGTATTTCTCTAATAGCGGATTGGAGTTTTGCAGAAAGCCCATGTCCATATAGTCTAATTCAAAAATGGTAATGTCGTTAAACTTTGCTGCGTTAATGCCATTAATTAGCGCCTGTCCGTAATCAGGTGCGCCTTCGTCAATTACTGCAATGGTATCAGGTATTTGAGATGCTACTCTACGCGCAATTTCTTTGGTATTATCCTTACTGCCATTTTCGGTAAGGATAATTTCAAATTCAGAAAAAAGTTTTTTTAATTCAGGATGCAGCCATTTAATTCTCTTCTCAAGAATTTCCTCCTCGTTAAAAATGGGTATTACAATTGAAATATTCTTACGCATGAACTGCTGTTAGTTTATCTGATAAATTTTTCCGTCAATAATTGCATCCTGCATTGCATTATATTCCCACCTGCCATAGCGCCCAATCTGATGTATATCTTTTTCTAAAAGGCTGCCCATTAATTTTTGAACTATTGGAGGGCGCTTGTGTTCGTAAATGCAATAGGCAACGGGTATTTTAATGCAATGAACAAACACAATTTCTTCAATATTAAAAATGGACATCCGCTTTATTTCTTCCACCACAGTTTTTTCAATGTCTTCTATTTTGCGGCTATGATCCCTGCTGCCAACTTCTACTGCAATAATCTGCTCATTGTTTGGCGTAGCTTTTTTAAAATAGTTTTTTGGAAAACTAATCCTGTAAAAAGATAAATCCTTATCGGGGAAATACATCCAGTGTGTATCGGGCACAGTGCCTTTGATAACAATGTTTACGGTGTAAACAGATGTATAAACCAATTCATCAGCCAATGGCTTTAACTCATCTAAATCGGAATTTTTTACAATGTGTTGTAATGGAGCCGAGCTGATTAAGCGCTCATATTTTATTTTCTCACCCGTATTTAAGTGAAGTGTTTTATTTTTGTTTCAAAATATTCAACACGTGTATTGAGTTGAATATTGGTAAGCTGTGTAGCAAACACATCAGCCAAATCCTGAATACCTTTTATGACCAGATAATAAAACTCGGCGTTGTAGCCATACTTATCGTTATTGGCTTCGGTAGCGTTTTTAATAATCTGGTCCTTATCGGCAGTAATTAAATGCGACATAAATTCGCAAGTCATATCAGCCGGATCAGTATCCCAAATTTTACGGTTATAAGGCAACAGGTAATGATTAGCAATGCCACTGCCAAATGCTTTTAGTACATAATCTTTATAAGAGCCTTTGCGTATTTCGGTTTCTTCTTCTTTTGAAAAATGACTTACTTCATTTAATCCGTTAATACAATCTTTTTTAGTTTGCTCACTCAGGTTTAAAAGATTTAATTCAAAAGGGTAAGGGATAATTACCTTGTCGTAATAAATATGCGCTTTGCGAACGTGCGATTCTACTTTTAAACCAAGTGTATTGAAAACAAGCTCGCGTACATAAGGGTTTTTTAAATGCAGTAAGTGCGGGGCTAAATCAAACTTACAGTTATTGTAATCAACAGTGCGCACAAGCCCGCCAACCGTATCAAGCGCCTCTAAAACCGGAACATTTTTGTTGAAGTGATAAGCAAAGCTGAGTCCAGCCAACCCTGCTCCTATAACTATATTATCGTGTTTAACCATTAAAAAACAATCCCCTTATTTTAAAGAGCGGGCGAAAGTAACTTTTATAGGTTGAATGAGCAAAAGAGATTGGTTGCACGCAGAGGCGCGGGGAGCGCAGAGAAATTAATTGCAAAGTTGAAAAGAGCAAATGTGGTTGTGGTTTATCTAACCCCATACTCAGGAATTTTACCTTTAAACTGGCGGTAGTAGTTTTTAATTTTTTCAATATCGGCTTCTAAATTAGCAGACGGGTAAAAGGGTCTTTCGGCAAAAACAGTTTTAGTGCCATAATCAAAAGCTACCATTACAACAGGCACGTTTGCTTTTTGGGCAATGCTGTGAAAACCGGTTTTCCATTTTTCGGAATATTTGCGGGTGCCTTCGGGTGTTATGCAAATAGAAAAACGTTGTTTACTGTTAAAAATATTTACAACGGCATCGGTTAAGTTGTTGTGTTTGCTACGATCTACCGGATACCCGCCCAGAGCATAAAACAACCAGCCAAAGGGAGGTTTAAATAACTCCTTTTTTGCTAAATATTTTGTATCTAACCTTAAAATACTGCGTGCGGCAAGCCCCACTAAAAAATCCCAGTTGCTCGTGTGTGGCGCAACTATCATTACATATTTTTTAATATCGTGTGAAATATCCCCACTAATTTTCCATCCGGCAAGCCTGAAAAAGAATTTGTAAATTAACCTCATCATATAGTTGTGTGCGAATAAAGTAAAAAGTTGGTAGTAATTATTACAAAGCACTTTTATAGTTATGCAAACACTTTGTATTTTTATGCGTTGAGATTAAAGAATAATGGATTAAAAGTAATTTGTGAAAATTTCTTCTATAACCCCTGCCCCCCTAAAGGGGAACCTTTTTGTAAAAGTTTTAGCTTAAAAAAATGATAAAAAAATATTTTTCTTCATAGCGCTTGCAGCACTAACTATTACTGTTAGTTGCACGTGGGAAAAGCCAGAGCCCGAAAAAATTGCAACTTGTTATCCTGCGGATGTGGAAGCAATTATTGTAAATAAATGTGCTACGGCAGGATGCCATAATGCGCTAAGTAAAGCAGGTGCAGGAGGATTAAATATGGAAACATGGGCAACACTTTTTGAAGGTGGTAACTTAGGCAGTTCGGTTATTCCATACAGACCTGATTATAGCACGCTGCTGTATTATACAAATACCGACACCGCGCAAGGATTGGTACTACAGCCAACTATGCCATACAATGCCAATCCATTATCCAATAGCGAGTATGAAACTTTAAGAAACTGGATTATAAACGGAGCGCCCGATTGTAACGGAACGGTGTGGAGAAGTGATTATGCCACCAGAAAAAAAGTATATGTAACCAACCCGGGGTGTGATGTGGTTTCGGTTTTTGATGCGCAAACAAAGTTAGTGATGCGAATGAAAGATGTAGGGAAAATTGCCGCTATTGAATCGCCACACTCAGTAAAAGTAGCACCTAACAATCAATTTTGGTGTGTATCTTTTATTGGAGGAAGTTATTTTCAAAAATTCTCTACCGCTGATAACAGTTTGCTTGGCGAGGTAAATATTGGTTTGGGATCATGGAATACGTTTGCCATTTCGCCCGATAGCAAAAAGGCTTATACTGTTGATTTATTTTCAGGAATAATAGTTGAAATTAATTTGCAAACGATGACCAAGATTGCTTACCCGGGAGTATTAGGGCAACCACATGGCACTTTTTTAAACACTGCTGCTGATACCCTTTTTATTACAAACCAGAGCGGAGGTAATATTTGGAGGTTGCCACCAACGATTTGTTTTCGCCACAAACAATTTATTTTCCGGGTTATGTTACCAGCCGTTTTCATGAGATAGTTTTTTCGCCAAACAAAAACTTTTATTACCTCACCGATGATTACAACCACCAGATTTTGGTAGTGAATGCAAACAACAACAGCGTGGTAGCGCAAATACCTGTTGGCACATTTCCGCAAGAGATGGCAATAAGTACCACAAAGCCCTATTTGTTTGTTACGTGTGTTGAAGACCCAACAACTTTTCCGGGCAAAAGAGGCTCGGTGTATGTAATTGATTACAATACTAACACGGTTGTAAGATCTATTTATACCGGACACCAGCCACATGGCATTGCATTGATGATGCCAATGGATTGGTGTTTGTAGCTAACAGAAATGTCACCACAGGTGGTCCTGCCCGCACCACTCATCGGTTTGTGTGGGCAAAATGGCAGTGTGGTTGCCATTGATTTAAATACTTTAAACTTAGTACCGGGTTTTTCGAGTGAGGAGTGTTGACCCGTATGGGGTGGGGGTTATGTATTAGATGTTAAGTGCTTAAGAGATTAAATTCAAAAGCCAGAAGAAAATACGAAGTAATTTAGCTGTAAGCTAAAGGGGTGAAAAGGCAAGAGGCATCCTTGTGTCAGAAAACGCACAATGCCTGGCTTCAGACAAGGGTGAGTGCGAGGGAAGGGATTAAGACAGGAAAGGGAAAAGTTAAAAGAAAAAAATGGAAAAAGTAAGATGCTTTATTTTGAATAATTGATTTACTCTGTAGAAATTCTTTTGCAAATTCTTTTAATTTTTCCGGATTGGGGTGTTTGTCTTTAATAGCCTGAGCAATGTTACCATCAAAATTCCAATGTATGCTTCTGATTGACTGCGAAAGGAGTTCTTCTATTTTTTTCTCCGCTTCTTTTAAATACTCAGGCAAATGGGCATAGCGATAAAACCATAACTCAATGGTTAAATCATTTTGCTGATGGTTGTTTTCAAACGCTTTATTTAAGTATCCAATGGCTTCTTTTTCTACCCAATGAAAAAAGTAGTTGTGCATAGTTGCCATTGAAATCTGCATCATCAGGAGCAAGGGAAAGTGCTTTTAAATAATATGCTTCTGCCTTTGTGTAATCTTTTTTAATGTTTTTTAAGAAATTGGCATAGTTGCCATTGTTATTAGCATGATCAGGAGCAAGGGAAAGTGCTTTTAAATAATATGCTTTTGCCTTTGTGTAATCTTTTTTAATGTTTTTTAAGAAATTGGCATAGTTGCCATTGTTATTAGCATGATCAGGAGCAAGGGAAAGTGCTTTTAAATAATATGCTTCTGCCTTTGTGTAATCTTTTTTAATTTCTTCTAAGAAATTGGCATAGTTGCCATTGTTATTAGCATGATCAGGAGCAAGGGAAAGTGCTTTTAAATAATATTCTTCTGCCTTTGTGTAATCTTTCTTTATGGCTTTTAAGAAAATGGCATAGTTGTCATTGTAATGTGCATCATCAGGAGCAAGGGAAAGTGCTTTTAAATAATATTCTTCTGCCTTTGTGTAATCTTTTTTGATGTCTTTTAAGAAAATGGCATAGTTGCCATTGTTATTAGCATGATCAGGAGCAAGGGAAAGTGCTTTTAAATAATATGCTTCTGCCTTTGTGTAATCTTTTTTAATGTTTTTTAAGAAACTGGCATAGTTGCCTAAAAAACCAGCCTCTTCCTTATTTAAAGGTAAGGCTGTCTCGTAATGTTTCTCTAAACCATCATAATCACGTTTATTAAAATGCATAAAGTGTGTAAAGCTCCACCACAGCCAACCTGCTGAAGGGTATTTTTCAAGTGCTTCTAAATAAATTTGTTTGCGCTTTTCAAGATCGGGCTCTTTTTCGCTTAAATTATAATATTCAAAAGCTGAAAGAATTTTTTCTTTCTTTTTGCCACTTTTATCAGTAGTTAACCTTGAAGTTGATGCTTTAATAATTTCGTTTAGCTGAGTGGTGGCAAGGGTAACACGCTGGTTTGTTATGGTGGCAAGTTCTTTTTCTACCGGTCCAATTTCATCAAATACCGCTAATAGTTGGTACATTAGTTCATCAAATCCACTGATGTTTACATAACTTCCATCGTGTTTTTTAATTAAGGTTTTAATTTTATGAGGCAAATCCTTTTCATTTGATAATCCGCACCAAAAAAAGTTGGAGGGTTTTGACATGTTTTGGAAATAGGTCATAAGGCTTCCATCGTTACCTCCATAACCAATTATAATTGGAATGTGCGTGCTAAAGATGTGATTTAACGGTTGAACCCATCCGTCATCCAATTTATTTATTTCATCGGGGTCGCTTTTGGGTTAAGTAATAAATCGCGGTGAATTTTAATGACAAGCGGATGTGTATTGGATGGGCGTGCATAACCGCTCAATGATTCGTGTCCGCACACCAATGGTGTTTTGTTTGTAAACTGGTAAACGGAAGATTCTACCAGGCTATCAAAATTGGTAGTGAGCACGCAATGTCCGGTATAACGGCTAAGAATTTGTGCCAAAACAAAATGCCCGAAAGAAGGCTTGGCTTCTTTCATGGCATTAACCAAAAATTCGTAGCCGGAAGTTTTATCGTTTTGAAAGCGTCTGCGGTAAATGGCGCCCTACCTGCGGTTTTCTGTGTTTTCGTTTATGTCTTTTAAGGTGTACTTAAATTCGGTTGTTGAAATTGATTTCATATAAAAGGCGGGTTAGGCTTTAAAATGATAAATAGTGCTTTGGTTTGTTAAAGCAAATAAAAGAAATTTTGAAATGCAGATTTGTTTCCTTTTTTAACCAAAAAAAGGCTGCCTTTATCAAGCAGCCTTTTAAAACAAAATTTAAATCAATTATTTCTTGTTGTTGTCTATGCCTTCGGCAAGGAGGGTTACTTTATTATCGAGCATTTCTACCACTCCGCCTTTTACAAAGTAGGTAAGGGTTTCTTTGCCGGTGTTAACCTTTACATTTCCATTTACCAATGTAGATATGATGGGTGCATGGCGGTTAAGCATTTGAAATTTTCCGTTTGTACCGGGCACTGAAACGGATGTAACATTGCCGGAAAAAACTTTTTTATCGGGGGTTATTATTTCGAGAAACATTTTTTAGTACAAAGTATTATGTATTAAGTACGAAGTACCGCTTATTAACACCCGGCACCTGGTACTTAGTACTGATTTATTATTTTGCTTCTGCCAATAGCTTTTTACCTTTTTCTATTGCATCATCAATAGTACCTACAAGGTTAAATGCTGCTTCGGGGTATTGATCCACTTCGCCATTTAATATCATGTTAAAGCCTTTGATAGTTTCTTCAATTGGAACCAATACACCTTTTAATCCGGTAAACTGCTCGGCCACGTGGAATGGTTGTGATAAGAAGCGTTGCACACGTCTTGCACGGTGTACTACTAATTTATCTTCATCGCTCAACTCGTCCATACCAAGTATGGCAATGATATCCTGCAACTCTTTGTAACGCTGTAATATTTCTTTTACGCGCTGTGCGGTATTGTAGTGCTCATCGCCAAGTACTGCGGCAGAAAGAATGCGTGAGGTAGAATCTAAAGGATCTACAGCAGGGTAAATTCCTAACTCAGCAATTTTACGGCTCAATACTGTTGTAGCATCTAAGTGAGCAAACGTGGTAGCAGGAGCCGGATCTGTTAAATCATCGGCAGGTACATATACTGCCTGTACCGATGTAATAGAACCACGCTTGGTTGAAGTGATACGCTCTTGCATTAATCCCATTTCGGTAGCAAGCGTAGGCTGGTAACCTACTGCCGATGGCATACGACCTAAAAGTGCCGATACCTCAGAGCCTGCCTGGGTGAAACGGAAAATGTTATCGATAAAGAATAATATATCGCGTCCGCCACTCTTCTCATCGCCATCGCGGAAATATTCAGCAACCGACAGTCCTGATAATGCCACACGCGCACGTGCACCAGGAGGTTCGTTCATTTGACCGAATACCAGTGTAGCTTGTGATTTTGCCAGTTCAGTCATATCAACCTTGCTTAAATCCCATCCACCGTTTTCCATACTGTGTTTAAATGCATCACCATATTTTATTACGCCTGATTCAATCATCTCTCTCAATAAATCGTTCCCTTCACGCGTACGCTCCCCACACCTGCAAATACTGAAAGACCGGCATATCCTTTGGCAATGTTGTTAATCAATTCCATAATTAATACGGTTTTGCCTACACCGGCACCACCAAACAAACCAATTTACCACCTTTACTGTATGGCTCCAAAAGGTCAATAACTTTAATACCTGTAAAAAGCACTTCGGTTTCGGTACTTAAATCTTCGTAGCGTGGAGGCTCGTTGTGTATAGGGCGCCCGTTTGCATTGCTTACTTCGCCAATACCATCAATAGCAGTTCCTATTACGTTAAACAAACGTCCTTTAATAGCATCGCCAGTAGGCATTTTTATAGCCGACCCTGTGGCAACCACTTCCGGTGCCGCGCACCAAACCATCGGTACTATCCATAGAGATGGCACGCACGGTGTCTTCTCCAATATGTTGCTGACATTCTAAAACAAGCTTGGTACCATCAGTGCGGTTAATCTCCAAAGCTTCCATAATATTATGCAATGTGCTGCCTTCTACATCAAAACTGATGTCAACCACGGGACCAATTACCTGTGTTATTTTTCCTTTGTTCATGATATAAAATAAGACTTTAAATGCTTTTAAAAAATTCGTGCGCGAAAGTAGCAGAATTAACCAAAAGTCAAAGGGGTTGGGGTAAGATAGTTTTACACAGGAAATGATTGTATTTAAAACCTTTACCCCTCCAGCAAAGCCGAACTACCTCCTACCCAATCCTTATTTTTATTATGGCTCACGCCAATCATGGCGCCTTTGCTTAAGCGTCCCATTGTTATTACGGGTGTCGGCATGGCATCTTCTTCCCTCCAAACATAGAGTAACCGTATTTCAACCTTAACAGGTCCGGTAGGTGATTCAAAAGCAGGGGCATACTCCACCTTTTTTTGCAGGATATAATTTTCTTTATCCCCTATTGCATCCAAAATTTCTCTTCTAACATCTATTACCACACCGCTGCCTGCAAAAGAGAACAAGGGCTTTAATACATAATTCTCCAAATCGTCAGGATAAGTTTTTATCTGGCTAAGAAAGTAACTTGTGGCGCATATTCACTTTTTATAAATGGCATGGCGTATTTGCTTACTCTAAAAAACCAGTTTAGGTGCCCTACCCACTCCACATCAGTATCTTCAGTTAAATTAAACTGGCGTTGCAAATCATTGCGTTGCAACAACTCATCAAAAATTACGCGGTTGTAAATTCTTTTAACCTGAGTTTCTTTTCCGTTTTTTAAATAGTAAAGTTTTTTGTCCCGTAGCGTTACCCTACTTATGCAAACAGGTTCAATGCCTGTCATTAACCGCGTGCCATAAAAATCAATCCATGTTTTTGTTTATCAGGCTCTATTTCTAAAAGTATAACATTATCCGGATGATGATTGCCTAACAGTGTTTTTTCATCAACTGCCAGTAAGTTTCATCTGTAAGCCCGCTCATCAGTTGCGAAAAGCCATCGGGCACACTAAAATATTTTTTGTATTGCTTCGCCAATATATCCTGCCAAAAAAACAGAGAAGGAAACGCCTGCAACTCTATCAACTGCGGGGTAAACTCACCCTTATCATCTTTGCAAACCGCAAAGTCAACTGCCAGTACCTGCGGGCGGTAGGGTTCGTTGGAGCAAATAAATTTTGTGGTATGCCTTTATCAGATTGCTTGAGGTAATTTTCAGTAAGAACACACTTTAAAATCTGTTCGCCTGCATCAATCAGTTTTTGCTTCAGCCTTTTGTCAACAAACACAGGCGTTTCCGCAATCCTAAACTCCACCTTTTTGCTAAACATTTGATCAAACTCGTTTAAAAAATTAAAAGAATACCTGCTCCTAATTGCAAACCGAGTGCCGCCCCTTACCTTGCGGCTTGATAGCGATACACCAATAATGGTTAAAATAAAAGTGGCAAACGGGTATGATATACGTTTATATTTCTCTACTTCATAAAACGGAATAAGCTCCGATCCGCGCAGTTTTTCATCAGCAATAAACCGGGTTATTTCGTTTTGATCCATTGCCTCAATAAAATTAATGCGCCTGCTAAACTCACGCGGATTAAAATTTAAGGCAGTATCTAACCGTGCTCCCGATTCCAGGCGCTCCTGCATTCCATTAATGTGCCTGATGGTGTATGTTTCTATACTCCATTTCTGTTGTGTGGAATCCCATGATATTCGGTCAGCAAGCATTTTATAAACCAACTTTTGGTTTTCAAATTTTTCTAAACTGAATAAATACCCGTTGTTGGTTTTGTTATCGTAACTTTCAAAGTAAATATACTCACCGGGTTTAATCTGGCGGTGAATATTTCTGCTGCTGAACTTATACGGGCTTTTGATGTATTGATTTTCAAAGCTCAGCTGTTTATCTCTGCTATGGGGTATAACCCATCCGTTAAAATAAAAAGAAACAACAGCCAAAAATGTGGCAACAATAATATACGGGCGCAAAAAACCTGTTAAAGCTGATGCCGCTGTTAAGTATGGCAATAATCTCCGTTTGGCTTGCCATGCGCGATGTAAAATAAATTACCGAAATAAAAATAAACAGCGGGCTAAACAGGTTGGCAAAGTAAGGTATGAAGTTGAGGTAGTAATCAAACACAATGGCTTTAAGCGGAGCCTGGCGTTCCAAAAAGTCATCGAGCTTTCGCTTACATCAAAATTACGGCAATAGAAATAATAAGTGCGAGTGAAAAAATAAATGTCCCTAAAAATTTTTGATGATGTAAACATCAAGCAGTTTGGCTTTAAGCTGCACTTGTTATAATTATTTGAGGGGGTGAAGATACAGACTAACAGAAAACAGGAAGCGGTTACTTTATTAATTTAAACGGGCACTAACTTTTCATTAGCAATTTAAAACTATTGCAAAACATATATTTGCCTCACATAGCAACAACCTTTCAATATTCTATTCCAACAAAATACACTATGCAGCTAAAACCAACTATTGCCCTACTCCTCATTTCCGGTTTTTGTTTTTCACAAACAGATAAACCAAAAAGAAAGAAGAAGAAAAAAAATGGGATGTAACCAACCCACCCGGCACCTATAAAGAAGTAACCATTACCACCAGCGAAGGCACATGGATGAATTTAGACGTGAGCCCCGATGGAAAAACTATTGTATTTGACATGCTGGGTGATATATACACCATGCCCATCACAGGCGGCACGGCAAAGTGCATAAGAGAAGGGTTTGCTTATGAATTGCAACCAAGATTTAGTCCTGATGGAAAGAAAATTTCTTTACATCTGATGCGGGTGGTGGTGATAACATTTGGATAATGAATACTGATGGCAGCAATGCCAAACAGATTACCAAAGAAAGTTTCAGGCTGCTGAACAATGCCGTATGGACTCCCGATGGGCAATACATTATTGCAAGAAAACACTTTACATCGGCTCGCTCGCTGGGCGCAGGCGAAATGTGGTTGTATCATATATCTGGTGGAGAAGGATTGCAGCTAACCGTTAAAAAAATGCACAGCAGGATGCGGGTGAACCTTGCGTTTCGCCTGACGGGCGTTATGTTTATTACAGCGAAGACACCTACCCCGGTGGAATGTTTTTATACAATAAAGATCCCAATAAACAGATTTATGCCATAAAGCGCTATGACAGGCAAACGGGAGGAACCAAAGAAATTTGCGGTGGACCGGGTGGTGCATTTCGTCCGCAGGTTTCGCGTGATGGTAAACATTTGGCTTATGTAAAACGTGTGCGCGAAGCAACCGTACTGTACATACATAATTTAGAAACCGGTGAAGACATGCCCGTGTATGATAAACTGAGCAAAGACCAGCAGGAAGCTTGGGCAATATTTGGCGTTTACACCAACTTTAACTGGCTTGACAATAAGCATATCATTATATGGGCAAATGGAAAAATAGTAAAGGTTGACATTGAAAAAACAACTGCGCTCGATATTCCTTTTAATGCAACTGCTAAACACCGTATAACCGATGCGTTGTATTTTCAGCAGGAAGTTGCTCCCGAAAAGTTTACCTCAAAAGTTATTCGTAATGCAACCGTATCGGCTGATGAAAAGTACTTAGTGTTTAATGCTGTTGGTTATTTGTGGGTGAAAGAATTGCCAAACGGTAACTCGGCACGCTTAACTAACTCTTCAAGCTTTGAATTTGAACCTTCATTTGCATTATCGGGTACCGAGTTGCTTTACACAACATGGAATGATGAAGACATGGGCGCTGTTTGGAAAATGAACCTGAAGGATAAAAAAGCAATAAAGCTAACTGCCGAAAAAGAATTTACCGCACACCGCGTTTTTCTGCTGATGGCAAAAAAATTGTGTATGTAAAAGAAGAAGGTAATGATCACTTTGGGTTTTCTTTTTGTGTAGAGCCGGGTATTTATTTAATGAATAATGCAGCGGGAGCAAAACCTGAATTGATAAGTGATAAAGGGACCGATGCCATGTTTATGGGTAACGATAAAATATTTTTTACCGAAGATGGTGGTGAAACTAAAACATATAAAAGTTACGACCTCAATAAAAAGACCATTGCAACAAATTTTACATCAAAGTATGCCACCTCCGTTGTGCCAAGCCCCGATGGAAAATGGATTGGATTTATTGAATTATTTAAAGCTTACGTTGCAGCATTTCCGCCCACAGGTAAAGCCATAGAACTTTCGGCAGGCACCAAAGCCATACCTGTTTCGCAAATAACAAAAGATGCAGGGCTCAGCTTAGGCTGGAGTGCCGACAGCAAAAAAATACACTGGACATACAGCGATGAATTTTTTCAAACAATCTAAAAGATCGCTTTACTTTTTAGAAGGCTCGCCTGACAGTGTGCCGCCTGTAGATACCGTTGGAATAAAAATAGGATTGGAATTTGCATCAGACAAACCCAAAGGAATGCTTGCATTAAAAGGCGCAAGAATTATTACCATGAAAGGTGATGAAGTAATTGAAAATGGAACCATTGTTATTAATGAAAATAAAATTGAAGCCATTGGTGGCGCTGAGGTTTCTGTTCCTGCCAATGCAAAAATTATTGATTGCAGCGGCAAAACAATTATACCGGGCTTAATAGATGTGCATGCACATTTAAACTCATGGCGCGCTGGACCCAGTCCGCAAAAAGCAATGGAGCTACTATGCCAATCTGGCTTATGGAGTAACCACCACCCACGATCCTTCATCCAATTCCGAAATGGTTTTTTCGCAAAGCGAGATGGTAAAAGCGGGTTACATGGTTGGTCCGCGCATATTCAGTACCGGAACAATTTTGTATGGTGCCGAGGGGATTTTAAAGCAGTGATAAATAATTACGATGATGCACGCTCAGCTATTGCACGCACAAAAGCTTTTGGTGCATTTTCTGTAAAGAGTTACAACCAGCCCCGCAGAGAACAAAGGCAGCAGGTAATTGCAGCAGCGCGCGATTTAAAAATTGAAGTAGTGCCTGAGGGCGGTTCCACATTCTTTCATAACATGAGCATGATTTTAGACGGGCATACTGGCATTGAACACAACATACCTATTGCTGATATTAGTAATGATGTTGTTCAACTCTGGAGAGCAAGCAAAACGGCTATACACCTACACTTATTGTTACTTATGGTGCAGTTAATGGCGAATACTACTGGTACCAAAAAACCAATGTGTGGGGAAAACAATCGCCTGCTTAATTTTACACCACGCAGCATAATAGATGCACGTGCGCGCCACCGCGTTATGATACCTGACAATGAATATGAAAATGGGTTTGTATTGGTAAGCAAATCGTGCAAGAAGCTAACCGATGCAGGTGTAAAAGTAAACATGGGTTCGCACGGGCAAATACAAGGCATAGGCGCACACTGGGAATTGTGGATGCTGCAAATGGGTGGGTTAACCCCGTTGCAGGCTTTGCGCTGTGCAACACAAAACGGTGCCGATTATATTGGCATGGGTAACCAGATAGGTTCTCTTGAAAAAGGTAAACTGGCTGACTTAGTGGTAATGGAAAAAAACCCGTTGGAAGATATACGCAACACCGAAAGCATAACTAACGTAATGGTTAACGGCAGATTGTATGATGCCGAAACCATGAATGAAATGGGTAATTATAACATTAAGCGCACTAAATTTTATTGGGAGAATGGAAAGAGCAGCGGCAACTTCCACTGGCATGAGCATACGGATGATTAATAGCTTTTAAACAATTCTTGCAGTGCCAGATTTTAATCCAACAAAGGAGAAATTTGCCAAACCTTATGACAGTAACCATGGGTTTACATCAATAGAGATTGCTACCATATTGTTAATCTCTGTTATTTTTTTTTCATGGCTTTGGTATAAAGTCAAAAGTAAGAGGTAAGTCAATTACATAATCACTTGTTAATAATTGTGTAAGAATTTCACTCATAACTAATTCTCCTTACTGTGTTTGCTTTTACTTTAGTGGCATTCAATAAAAAAATAGAACCATCATGCATAGTTTAAAATATTCAGTTGCAAAATTTATTGCTTTAGCTGCATTAAGTATAGTAAGTGTTTCGTTGCAGGCACAGCACACTCTCATTTTAAAAACCGGTGAAAAAATGCAGGGCACTGTGCAATCATTAAGTAATGGTTCTATCAGTTTTTTATTTAAAGGAAACACAATGACTTTTAAAGTTGATGAAGTAAGTACTATTCAGTTCAGCGCAACAACAGCAGCATCTTCCTCAGCCGCGCCTGCCGATGGTGGCAGCAAAGGTGTAGAGTTTGTTATGGCAGGGCGTAAACTGGTAACGCAACCCAAATACGAAAACCTTACCATGAAAAAAGGAGTGGTGGTAGTAGAAATTACCATTGACAAAGACGGGCGCGTAATGAAAGCAAGCCCCGGTGCCGAAGGAACCACTACCACAGATCAGTATCTTTTAACCAAAGCACAACAGGCTGCACAAAGCGCAGCCTTTGACAAATGCCCCAAGTGCCCGCTTGAAACGAAAGGCACCATCAGCATTACTTTTTAAGGGCTATGGTTCAATTGCTCATATAGTTTAACCTTTCGTAAATCAACCGTATGAGCAAACGTCTTTTTTTCAATTTTACTTTTTCTCTTTTGTTGGTTGTACAGTACTCAGGCTAATTCGCAGTCAAATAATTTTTTAGCGAATATTCAAATCATCAGCGCTAAAAAATTACGGGCAAGTGGTATCCTACAGATACCAATGCAAGCGTTATTCAGTTTGTAGATTCAGCAGCAGGATTTATGCTAACCGGTAGTGCAGGAAATCACCCTTATCATTTATCAAAGGATTCTTTGGGAAATATTTCTTCAAGCGGCTATTATCCTATGTAGTACCTCCATCCTGTTATTTAAGTTTAATTGCTGATGATACTTTAAAAGTAAACTTCTCTAATTCCATGGATAAAGGAGTTGATTTTTTTTACACAAGAAAAAAATCGCTTAGCAAAAAATAGTTTATGAAACACTTTATTAAACTTCTTGTATTGGCCTTTGCATTAACAACAATTGCCAAAGCCCAATTGCCCAACCCTGCATTAGTTGGCTACTGGCATAACTGGAACGATGTTAGCGCCCCCTATATACCACTAACTGGTGTTGATGCGCGTTATAACATTATTGATGTATCGTTTGCCATACCGCAATTTGGTACCGATTACCAAATGGAATTTATTCCTGACCAGGTTACGCCTGCTGTTTTTATTTCGCAAATGCAAGCGCTACAGGCACAGGGAAAAAAAATAATAATAAGCGTGGGGGGCGCCACTGCTCCCGTTTCGTTAGATAACATTACCGAGCGCGATACCTTTATTTCTACCATGAGCAACATTATAAACACTTATGGTTTTGATGGTATGGATATAGACTTGGAAGGAAGCTCGGTAACCACCACAGGTGGGACCATTGCCGCGCCTACTGATGCAAAAATTATAAACCTTATATATGCCATTAAACAAATAATGAGTAATTATTATTCAACACATGGCAAGCGATTAATGTTAACCATAGCTCCCGAAACCGCATTTGTGCAGGGAGGCATGTCCGCCTTCGGAGGTATATGGGGCGCATATTTACCTGCAATACATGCCTTGCGCGATTCAATTGAAATACTGCATGTGCAGCTATATAACAGCGGCAGCATGTATGGTATAGATGGCGGCATTTACACACAAGGCACTGCTGATTTTATTGTAGCCATGACGGAAGCGGTGATACAAGGCTTCAACACATCGGGTGGTATGTTTGCAGGGTTGCCTGCATATAAGGTAGCCGTTGGATTACCCGCATGTGTAAGCGCTGCCGGTGGCGGATTTACAGATACTGCCACTGTAAAAGCCGCTTATTGATTACCTAAGGGGCAGCGGTGCACAACCGGGTAGCTATACCCTTGCACAAACAGGTGGTTACCCTGCATTACGGGAATGATGACATGGTCTGTTAACTGGGATGCTGTTGCTTCCTGCAATACAACCGCTAACCAGTTTGCGCAAAATTTTCAAAATATTTTTGGCAGCACCACTGCTGTTAACCCCTTAACAGTTACCAGTAACTTTATACACATTTACCCCAATCCTGTTGCACAACTGCTTTACATTAATTCAGGCACATCAATTGATAAAAATGCCATTGCATGCATTTACAATTCAACAGGCAAAATTGTTTTATGCCAAACCGTTAACAGTGCGCAACAATCTATTGATGTTTCGGCATTGCCGGCAGGCATTTATATAGTGCAATTAAACGGTAGTAATATAAAATTTGCAAAAGAGTAATTACTCTCTTAAAATCTTTAAACTTTTATTAAACGTCCTAATACACTTTAATACTCCCTTTAAACAAAGCCGGAAAAAAGTATTGCCTTTAAATTTTATCTCCATTACTTATTTGATTCAAAAAAAATCAAGCCATTAAAAAAGTCAGAGTCAACTCAAACTTTTGGCTGATTACCTGTTTTTACTGGCACAAAAGCAGTGACAGAGAAATTCCGATTTTTGTCAATATATAAATCACTGCAAACATGAAATTGTACTGTTTAGTATTCAGCCAATTGTTTCTTTTTTATACTACTTTGTTGTCTCAGCCCGCAGATACACTTAATGGCTATCATCAAAAAATTACGGGAGAAGACATCAATTATTTTTCTCCCAAACTTGAGTTTGCCAAAACTGCATTGCTTACACGCTGCAATGGAGAATCGGCAATTGAGTGGCAAGCACCTGTAAGCAAAACTAAAACCGGGTTGATTACTTATAAGTTATTGATGGGGCATTCAACAGGCACGAGCAAAGCCAACCGCCATTTTGATGTGCTTTTAAATGATACACTTTTATTTACCATTGAAACACCCATGCATAAAAAGAATGCTTTTGAAATAAAAACAAAGGCAGAGAATGGTGCCACATTTTACTTTAGAAAAGAAATTTTAGATGCCAATGATGATGCCTTTGGTACTGCTTACATAACAGTTCCGGCAATGCTTGTAACTGGTAATGCAAACTTTAAAATAAAAGGCAAGAATGAAAACAGCCGCGACTGGCTGATGATTTTTCAATACAGCGAAAAAGCTGATGCTATAGTAATGGTGCAAAGTTTAATTCGCAGAAACGACAGCACGCGTGAGTTAACGGTTTTGGTTGATAATCCTTTTGCAGACGGAACTATGCTCAAAATTATGAGCAAACATTTTGAGCAAACCCGTCAGATAAAAAATGGATACAACCGGTTTAGCATATCATCCTATCCAAAAGATTTTACGGGTAAAGACACGCTTACCATTTTGCTTAATCATGTTGAAATGAAAAGAACGGTAGAATGTTTTCCTGTTAAGGATTTTACCTTTTATATTATTCACCATTCGCATAACGATATTGGCTACTCGCACATACAAACAGAAGTTGAGCAGATACAAAACAACAATATTACAGATGCATTAAATTGGATTACAAACAACCGTTCAACATCAGAAAAACCAATATGGCATATTGAGAGTTTATGGGCGGTAGAAAATTTTTACAAGATTGCAACGCCACAACAAACCCTTAATTTTAAGCAAGCAGTAAAAAACGGCAATATTGTATTAAGCGCCAACTACATCAATATACTTACAGGGCTATGCAGCGAGTATGAGCTTAACTGGCTTACAGAATATGCCCGTATGATAGAACCGGAGTTAACCACCATTAATTCCTCTATGGTAACAGATATACCCGGCATTACCGCCTCGGGTTTGAGAACACAATTAAACAATGGCGTAAAGTATTTATCGTTTGGTCCTAACTACATAGAAACTTTTCAGGACAGAGGAGATAGAGTAGGAAGTTTAATAGATGAGCAGGGCGATAAGGTATTTTACTGGAAGAATAAACCAACAGATAAAGAAAAGCTGATGGTGTGGACTGCCGGCAAAGGCTACTCTTATTTTCATGGCATTGCCGATGACGACAAACAAAAACAATGGGAGAACAGGATATCGGCTTACTGCAATGAGTTGTATAACAAAAATTATCCCTACGACATGGTTCAACTGCGCTACACTAAAAGAAGTGATAACGGGCCTGTGGATACAACGCTATGCACATTTGCAGATAACTGGAATAAACTTTACCAAAGTCCAACTTTAAAAATTGCAAGCGTGCCTGCGTTGTTTGAAGCATTTGAAAAAATACGGAAGCACTTTAAAAGAACTTACCGGAGAAATATCACCATATTGGGAAGATGGGGCATACTCTACCGCTGCCGAAGAAGCAGCTAACAGGGAGCTATCTCAAAAAACGGTGGCGCTGGAAAAATATGCGCGCAAGAAAAATTTATATAACAATTATAAAACAGAATTCTATCAACTGCACCGCAACATCATTATGTTTCATGAACACACATGGGGTGCATGGTGCAGTATAAGCGACCCCGAAAGCCACTTTACCACAGAACAATGGCAAATAAAAAAGCATTTTTAGACAGCGGGCTGGTGCAATACCAATCACTTGCAAAGCAACTGGGTTTTAAATATCAATACTCCAATACAGCAATATCCTCTTCTCAAAAAATAAACAGCTTTACCGTTGACGAAAAAACCGGGGGTCTTAAAGAAATAATGCTCAACGGAAAAAATATAGTTCCGCAAAATGGCTCTTATCGTTTTTTTGAACCTGTGTATGTAACGGGTAGTACTAATCCTGCTTTTGCCGAAATAAAAAATGTAAAGGTTACTGCCGGCAAACAAACAGCACAATTGGCGGAAACAACTGTACAATTAGAGTTAAATAATTTTACAGATTTTAATATCACTTATCAATTAAATAAACTTACCGGAGCGCTGGTGTGTCGGGCACAATTTAAAAAGCAAATAGAAAAAAATAAAGAATCGTTGCATTTTGCATTTCCTTTTAATGCCGGTAACGCCAATGTATCTTACAACTCAGGTATAGAACAAATAACTATTAATAGAGATCAGTTGCCTGGCTCTAACAAAGATTTTATTTGCACCGAGGGCGAATTACTTATTCGCAGTAAAAATTATGCACTTAAAATAAATTCTCCATCCTATAATATTTTTGAATTGGATAATATCATAAACGAAGTGCCTGTTAACGGAGCCAAAAAGTGGAAAACAAAAACCGGTGATTTATCTACCCTGTTTCTTTACGTATTGAACAACTACTGGCATACCAATTTTAAAGCATGGCAGGATGGTAGTTTTAATGTGGAAATAACCTTGCAGGCTGTAGATTAGATTTTATAATTGACTAAACAAACCTTGTTCTTACAGGTTATTACTCATTTAATAAATATCAAAATTATGGCGAAACCTTTTTTACTATTTGTATTACTTTTTATCTCAGGCATTGCTTCTGAACAAACCATATTGCAGCCGGGCTGAGATGTAACCTTGTAGCTTAGTTCTTAGAAACCTGCCCTAATGCAAAACCCGAAACCGCTGGCGAATCTTGATTTGATATAACACAACAAAATGAAGAACACTAAATTTGTTGGATAATTAAGAACTTTATTAGCCAGTAATTTTTGTAACCATGCCTAAAAAATTTGTTTTTTTAATACTACCACATCTGCATTTGCTGGATTTAGCAGGACCAGACCAAGCAATTCATGAGGCTATTGATTTTGGTGCAGATTTCACGCTTGAATATTGTGGAATTGATTCTACAGTTCATACTTCGGCAGGATTAGCCATTGGTAAACAAAAACATTTTACCAAAATAATTTTATCAGAAGGTGACTTTTTAATAATACCCGGGGCAAGTATGAAATATATTCGGTCAAAAGAATTTAAAAATAATAACGAACTCTTCAACTGGATTAGCAGCCTTTATCAATCAAACGTAAACATTGTTAGCATTTGTGTGGGCGCTTTTGTGTTGGGCTACAGCGGTTTGTTAGATGGTACCATTTGCACTACCCATTTTCAATTAACTACAGAATTAAAAAAAACATTTCCTAAAGCTGATGTCAAAGAAACTGTTTTATACCAAGAAGATAAACATATTTACTCAAGTGCCGGTATAGCTTCAGGTATAGATTTGATGTTGCATATTATTGAAACACTAACCTCTGGTTATTTTGCCCACAAGGTTGCCCGTGAATTGGTAATTTATAGACGGAGGGAAGATGTTAGTCCGCAAAACAATATTTTTCTTCAATTTAGAAATCATGTGCACAATGGTATTCACAAAGTGCAGGATTATACCATTGAAAATCTTAATTCATCACTCAAAATAACTGACTTGGCAAACATTGCCAATATGAGTGAAAGAAATTTTACACGAATTTTCAGGAAAGAAACAGGTTGCACAGTTAATGACTTTAAAACAAGAATTAGAATTGAAAAAGCAAAATCCTTATTAAATAATCCTGACCTTTCTAAGCTTCAAATAGCAAACCAAGTTGGACTAACAAGCGAAAAACAGCTTATCAGAATATTAAAAAACAATATTGGCTGAAAATGTCCGGCAGTTGACCTTTTTTAGTGATAGACACGCTCTAATTTTGAGGTGAAAATATATCCAAAATTATCACTGTAAATGTCAAAATTCTTTACTTT
Source organism: Bacteroidota bacterium (assembly GCA_016714005.1). Lineage (GTDB taxonomy): Bacteria > Bacteroidota > Bacteroidia > AKYH767-A > OLB10 > JADJOA01. The sequence goes on along the minus strand of JADJOA010000001.1, from coordinate 6,818 downwards.
TTTATTGCTTCTTTCATTTGGTGTCAGCAAAGCGCAAACGACTAACCTTATTGCTTCAGGTAATGAAGTTGATGTCATGCACACCGTACTTAATTTGTATGACTTTAACTGGCAAAAAAAACAGGTAAAAGGTAGCGCAACAATTAGTTTAGTTGTTTTAAGACCAACAGACTCTATTCGATTAGATGCTGGTTTTTTAACTATTAATTCTATAAAATTGAACAACAACCTTCCTTTACAATTTACCTATGATGGTGGTGATAAACCCCTTGGATTAATTGTTCATTTGAATAAAATTTATTCCGTTAACTCCGAAATAACTTTCATGATTGATTACCACACCAACTATATAAACGAAAGCGATCCCAATAATTTAGGAGGAAGTTACGGCAAGGGAATTCGCTTTTTTCAGCCAACAAAAAGCAATCCTGTTAAACGAAAACAACTTTGGAGCAATGGCGAACCCGAAGGAAATAAATACTGGTATCCTTGTATAGAGTCTTTAAATGATTTGAGAACTACAGAACTTATTGCAACAGTTGAAGGCAACTTGACTTTAATATCCAACGGAAAATTAATTGAAACAAAACCAAGTTCAAATGGAACAAAAACTTATCACTATAAATCTGAAACTGCATATCCTAATTATTTGACGACTATAATTGTTGGTGAATACGTTTCTGTTTTGAGGCTTCATAACCAAATTCCATTTATCACATTTTGTTACCCGGACGAAAAAGAGGCTGCCATTGCAAGTTCCAACAGATTGGTGGATATGGCTGCATACTTTTCAGAATATATTGGCACTGCATACCCCTACCCTAATTATTCGCAAGTAATGGTGCAAGATTGTCCATTTCCTGGTTTAACAGGGCAACATACGGTTAGTACCATTTCGGATAATTTTATAGATGATGAAAGAACACATAATGATTTCCTCTATTTGTGGGATGGCGTAGAATCCGAAGCTTTGGCTGCACAATGGTTTGGCAATTTAGTAGCTTCCGAAAATTGGAATCATGTTTGGTTAACAAAAGCATTGGCTCATTTTATTGAAGGCAAATATGCAGCACAAAAAAATGGAAATGATGAGTACCTGATGTGGTATCAGAGTTTTGATATGAGAGCAACTTTGGGTGATTGGAGCGCAGGTATTCATCATCCTGTTGCAGTTGAAAAGATAGAAGATTTAAATTCCTTTTTGACAGGAGATAATTATTTACGTTCCAGGGGAACATTTGTTTTACGATTATTAGAAATGGAAATTGGGGCAGAGACTTTCAAAAAAGTATTCAGTATTTCGTAAATCATCATTCAAACAAAACTGTAACAACCAAAGACTTTCAAAACGCCATAGAATTGGTTTCCAAAAGAAATATGAATTGGTTTTTTGATCAGTGGATTTATAAAATGGGACAACCAAAATTTGTTGTTACTCAAAACTATGATGACACAAAAAAATTGCTGCTATTGAAATTTGTGCAAACACAACAGGAGGACAGCGGTTCGGCATATCAGCAAGTGAACTATTTCCGTGGTAAATTGCAATTAGAAATTGATGGCAACTTACATAGTGTTGATTTGAAAGCAATATCCGAAAATAGTTTTACTATCCCATTACCGCAAAAGCCTGCATTCATCAATGTAAATTATGAAAATACCTGGGTGGCAGAAATTGAAATGCAGAAAAGCCTGCAAGAGTATTTACATCAGTTTGAAAACAGTAAAGATATTTTAGCCCGGATAAATGCACTTAATGAATTAGCAAACATTTATAAAGACTCAACTTCATCCTTAACCAATAAGGAGGTAATCTATCAATCTATGTTAAAAGTGGCTGATAGTAAAGCGTATTGGCGTTTTAGAATAAACGTGCTGAGTACATTAAACACTTTATTACCCAAACCATTTGATGTAAGAATGAAAACGGTTTTACTAAAAATCATACAAACTGAAAAGGCCTGGCCTAAAGCCAATGCTATTTCAGTTTTAGGGGCTGAAAACAATGCAGGTAATGCAGAATTGTTTATACACCAACTAAATGATAGTAGCGATAGGGTAATTTTTAATGCTGCGGTTGCTTTGGGCAAAACAAAAAGTGATAAAGCTTTTGAAGCTCTTCAAAAATTAGTGAGCAAACCTTCGTGGAAAGGGCAAAGTAAAATGGCTGCGCTAACAGGCTTTCAATTATTAGGCGATGAAAGAGCTGTACCTATTGCCTTGGACATACTGAAAGACAATCAATCTCCGCGCTGGTTTTTGGGTGCAAGTGGTTGGGATTATCCGGTTTATGCAGCCACAACATTAGCGTCATTTAACAAAGGACACTTGGGTTACGAAATAATTTTGGAAAGGTTAAATCAAGCCTTACTGCATGAAGATATAAATGATGTATTTAGCAATACCTTATTAATTTCAATACTGGCAGATTCAAGAGGAACGGAAGTGTTTGAAATTTTAAAAGCAAAGTATAAAAACGATAAGAATGCGATGAATGCAGTAAATATGTACGAAGAACAATTTAAAAGTGCGTTAAAAAATAAACAAAAAGGAAAATGTTTTTTGAACCAAGACCCATACGCTTTATAGAACTTTTTGAGTGTGACAACTGGAAAATAAAGTGCTATTCAATTTCCTTTGATTCAAGCCCGGTAAATGAAACCATCATACATACTGTAAAATCTGATTTAAGTAAATGGCTTTTAGAATCACAAGCATATAGTTTACCAACTTACAAAATTGCCACGCTTATTATTCACAAATGGTCAGGTGGACATTTTGTTGTTATTAACTGGTGGACAGATAAAAACATGATGCAACTTTTTGTTTACCGGCAGAAAATAAAACTCCTTTAAACTTCAAACTGTATTCTGATAAAGGAATGGTAAGCTGTGTATGGGAGATGGAAATACTCTGGTTTGAAAGAAATGCGTGGGTAGAAGAAGTCTTAAAAAAAGAATTGAGTGAAACTACCCTTGGTAATTACCTACAAAAAACTCTAAATAAATATTAAATATGATTCGATCACAAATTAATCCAATGCCTGAATATTTTGACAGGTACATCAATATGACAGATGATGTAGATTTAGCAACTGCATTTAAAATCAGCCTGCATGAACTTGAAAATGCACCCATTGAAAAATGGAAAGCATTTGGCAATAAAACTTATGCCCCGGGTAAATGGACAGTAAAAGATATTTTACAACATTTGACCGACACCGAGCGCGTGTTTAGTTACAGGGCATTGTCTTTTGCGCGTGGAGAAAAGACAGTAACTTCTTTTGACGAAGAAAATTATGGAAGGCAAGCCAATGCTAATAACAGAACTTTAGAAGATTTATTGGAGGAGGCAGTAATTGTAAGAAAATCAACAATGAAACTTTATGAAACTTTTACAACTGAAATGCTCAAAAAAGTTGGTATTGGTTTTAAAGGAGAATATTCTGTTTTGGCAATTGGATTTATTTTTCCGGGGCACCAACGTTGGCACTTTAAAGTAATTGAAGACAAATATTATCCTTTGTTAAATGAATAATTATTTTGTGAAGAAAGCTTCTATTGCTGATTTAGAACAACTATCTACACTTTTTAATGAGTATCGCATTTTCTATAAAAAAGAATCAGATATTGCAGGTTCAAAACAATTTTTGCTGGAAAGAATAAGCAGTAAAGAGTCTGAAATTTTTGTCGCAGAAAATGAAATAAATAAGTTAGTAGGATTTGTACAGTTGTATCCCCTTTTTTCTTCTACCCGAATGAAAAGAGTCTGGCTGTTGAATGACCTGTATGTGGAAGTGAATTTCAGGGGCTTTGGCTTGGCTAAATTATTAATTGATAAATCCAAAGAACTTTGTGTATCAACAAATGCGTGTGCATTAATTTTAGAAACAGAAAAAGAAAATATTATCGGAAATCAACTGTATTTATCAGCAGAATTTAAAAAGGATACACTGCACAATTTTTACGAGTGGGAAGTAATAAAGCAAGATGCGCAAAGTTGAAGACCTGATAAAAGGATAGCAAGGTATTGCCAATTTAAAAATAAATTACCTTAACCCGTTGTGCGATTAAAAAAGGTCTGATTGTAACACAACCCATTACTTTTTAAACACAGATTAACAGATTAAATAAAAATTGATTGATTGATTTTCACCGATTCTGCTTCGCAGCACGCAATCTGTGAAAATTTTTTAAGCAAAGCGCTTTAATTTCTTTTTAAAATCTGTAAATCTGTGTTTAAACAACTCGCTTTTTACTTTAAATTCAATCGCACAACGGGTTGCCTTATTTTTTATGCGGCTACTTGAAACGATGTCGGAGTAAATACTCCTCCCCATGCTGTTGATGGCACGCACACGAAAGTAATAGCGCACCCCGTTAACCAAATCCTGCACTAAGTATTTACGTGCCGTTATATCGGCAATAGAATCCCAGCTATTTTCATCGTTAGGGGTAGTGGTCATCTGAATTTCAAAATGTGTACTGCGCGGGTTATCCGAAAAAATATGCATTTTAACGGCATTGCCCAACCCTGTAACCTTTACCGATACATCATCTACCGGCATGGGTGGTTTCATTTTGCTGCTCGACTTTTTAATTTTTAATGCTGCTGCCAATATAATTTCTTCGGCATTTACCGGGTCGGCATCGGCAATGGTTTGAACATAGTAACTCATGTTACGCAGTTCGGTATCAAACTGCAGCTCTGCTGTATCTGCCTGCGCATAGCTCTCGTGCGAACCGCTGGCAGTGGCTGCATCGGCTGCGGCAAGCCCTGTGGTAGCCTCTTTTAATGCATTCAGGCGCGCTGTTTTTTCCGCACTTGCCGGAAAAAATGCACTGGCGTCAACAGCATCATCATGTGTAGCTGTACCTTGTGTTACTTTTTGGCTGCGGTTCATCTTACTAAGATAAAGCGCTGAAATAATTCTCTTTTTCATGTTATTCTGTTTTTGTGCCCCGAAGTTTCGGGATGTGTTTGTTTTTTAGAGCTGCTGTATGTTTGAGAGCTTTTGAATTTTGAATTTTTTTCTTTCCTCTCTTTTCTTCAACAAATGTGCATGTGTTTTATTAAAAAAAGTAAAAGCAAAAGGGCTTACATTACAATTGTAAGAAACCTGCCAAACCTGCACAGGGCACGGCTCTTATAAAAAATGCAGAATTGAGGCAGAAAAATGCAAAATTACCGGTGAAAGATTTTTGCAGTTTGTATTGATTTTTTGTTTTCAAAAATGTTTTTTGCATTACAAACCTGTTTTACATTGCATTTAGCAGCTTACATTATGCAGCAAATTGTGTTACACTTTTTATAATTATTGTACTGTGCACAACACAGGTTGCCATTAAACAATAAAAACTTCACCATCATTCAGGTAATTATAGCATAACTTAAGGTATGTATATGCATGTGTACTAATAATGTGCAGCACCGCCATAAAATTTTGCAAAAAAATGCACAAACTGTAATGTTTATTGATAAAGTTAAGCCATTACTAATAATACACGGCAAACATACCAGACATGTATTGATGATATTGTTATTGTTATGCACATGGCTTAAATAATTTAATAAACATTTGTGCAGTGTTTGTAAAATGTAAACTACATTTGCTTAATGTCTGAAAAGAATACACCAACTATAATTACAGAACCTTTATTACATGACTGCAAAAACCGCATTGCATTAAAATTTAAATACAATGCAGCACATGTGGCACGTAAAAAAAATTGCCGGGTGTAAAATGGAGCCAAACACATAAATGCTGGCATGTGCCCGATAACGACACTTACAGGCAGCGCTTTAAAATGCCAGCGCGTAACATTACAAACAGCCACATAGCCATTCAAAAACAAAATATAATAAACCTTGGTATTAAAGAACAACAAACACTTTTACGGTTTGAAAACCTGTTGCAAGTGCGCAAGTACAGCCCAAACACTTTGCGTAGCTACCGCAATGAGTTTATGGTTTTTTTGCAAACCGTAAATGGCAAAGCCGATATAGATACATTAACCAGCGAACAGCTAAACGGCTACCTGCTTTACCTGGCTAAAAAGAAAAATTATGGTGAGAGCCATTTAAATATGGCAGCCAATGCACTTAAATTTTACTACGAAAAAGTAAGCCATAAACCACGTATAAATTTTACACTGCCGCGCCCGCGCAAAAAGCAGGTATTGCCTAAAGTAATAGACAAGCAACAGGTTTTAAAACTGCTGAATGTGCCTGATAACGATAAACATAAAACCATGCTTATGTGTGCCTATGCGGCAGGCTTGCGTGTGAGCGAGGTGGCAAATCTTAAAATAAGTGATATTGACAGCCAACGCATGACCATTACTATTGAACAGGGTAAAGGAAAAAAAGACCGCATAGTAATGCTAAGCCAAAACCTGCTAACCCAATTGCGTATTTATGTAAAAGAGTATAAACCCAAAACCTACCTATTTGAAGGACAATACGGAGGACCCATTAGCGCACGAACCATACAAAGTGTGTTTTTGACAGCAAAAAAAATGGCAGGCATACACCAAAAAACCGGCATACATGGTTTGCGCCACAGCTTTGCTACACACCTGCACGAAAACGGTATTGATATTAAATACATACAAGATTTACTTGGGCATAACAGCATAAAAACAACCAGCATATATACCCACGTAAGCCAACGCCAAATAGGAAAAATAAAAAGCCCGTTTGATGAGTAACCACTTGCGCATTTTGTGTAGCAGCGTTTTGCGGATATTCAATAGCCGCAAAAACCAAACTTGATTATCAACCATTTGCATTTTACACTTTCGTATATTTGTGAGTTA